>JAMPAP010000009.1 GCA_023667185.1 Lachnoclostridium sp. | reverse complement strand
TCATGAGATATCATGACGCATCATGAGGGGATGGGAGGAACGGGAGGGATGGAAAAATAAAGGAGCCGGCCTTTGTGGGGCCGGCTCCGGGGTATATGGGGTATTAATGAAGGGGTTATTCGGGCTGTGCGAAGATTACGATGCGGTTCCAGTCGTTTTCGGCGTAGGGCTGAACGGCGCTACCGGCGGCTTCGATGGTGAGGCGTGAGGGATCGATACCGTAGTCAGAGGTAAGGATGTCGGCTACAGCCTGTGCACGGCGCTGAGAGAGCTTCATGTTGTAGTCAGCAGTACCGGTGTCTTCGTCGGCATAACCGCGTACGATGATAGAAGTTCCGGGGTTGGCTTTGAGGTATTCAGCCATGTTGTAGACGTTGACCATTTCTTCAGAAGAAACGTAGGCTGAGTTGATCTTGAAGCGAACGGTAGAGAGCAGCGGAGCCTGAACGACGGTGGCTTCAGCAACGGTAACTTCGGGGCAGGGAAGCTGAGCTTCGGCAGCGGCACGGGCAGCTTCGGATGTAGCGAGAGCGGCGCGTAGGTCGTTGACCTGATTGTTGAGTGAAGAAACGTATCCGGCATAGTCGCAGGGGTTGTAGCGGGTCATGCCCTGGCCGTCAAAGTGGATAACGAGACCGCCGATACCAGAGATGTTGAAGTCGATGGGGCGACCGAGGCATACGTCGTTGTAGTTGTCACCGTACATAGTGGCGCGGCCTTCGAGGAAGAAGTCGACGTAGCGGCTGAGACGGAAGCGGAATTGCAAGCCGGCTGAAACGGGGAGCATCCACTGGTTGCGTTTCACGTGGCCGCGGTGCATATCGTTGGCCTGGTAGTTGTTATAGTAATCAAAAACGAATGTGCCTCCGAGACCTACATAAGGAATCATCGAGAATACGCGGTCAGGGTTGTATCCGCGGATAGAGTTGAACATATCCCACATGAAGTCAACATTGACGTTGGCCTGCTTGGCCGAAGCCATGCGCTGGCTGTTGAAGTGGATAGCTCCATAGTAAGCGCTGAAGCGGAAACCGAGATAGGGTGAGAACCAGCGGCCAACACCAAGGTTATAAACTGCGGTAATATGGCGGCCGCCATCACCGATAAGAGAATGGTCGTTTTCAACGAATGGACTCTGCACGCCGGCACCTAACTGGATGTACCATCCGTCGCGCCAAGAGCGGGGAGCGTAGTTGTCGTTACATTCTACATTAGTTAATGCTATGATGTCTTCTTCGACGACTACGGCCGTCTCTTGAGCTTTAGCATTTTCTGCGCCAAAGAGCATTCCGCCCATGGCAGCGATCACCAACAAATTCTTTTTCATTTCTCTCATAAATTTAGGATGAAACAATCTATATAGTTTTTAGTTTTTAGTTTTTAGTTTTTAGTTTTTAGACTTTAGTTTTTAGACTTTAGTTTTTAGGGTTTGAGGATGAAATTTGAATAATAAACAAGGGGAGGTGTTTTTTTGTTCAAAAACATCGTTATTTTTTCTAAAAAAGTTTGTAATTTCGTGTCCGGTATGAGAAAGTTTTTGACGTTACTATATATAATAATGTGTATGTCGGCCGTGAATGCATCGGGTGCGACATTGGCTCAGGTGAGGTGGCATGATGAGGCGCAGGATACGATACGTGTCAACGAGCTGCTTCGCAGGGCGATGCTGATCGAGGCGCCGTCAACGCAGGCTCGCGTAGGAGAGATAGCGAGGATGTTTATTGATACTCCATACGGGGCGGGCACTCTTGAGGGCCAGCCTGAGATGCTTGTGGTGAATCTTGACTCGCTGGACTGCACTACGCTGGTGGAAAATGTGGCAGCGATAGCTATCACCGTAGGTGAGGGGCGCAACTCGTGGCAGGATTTTTTACATAACCTCGAGAATATCCGCTATCGAGGCGGGAGCCTTGACGGGTATGCTTCGCGACTGCACTATATTTCAAGTTGGATTATCGATAATGACCATCGCGGTAACCTGAAAGATGTGACTGACCGCTTCCCGGAGGCGACTTATTGCGTTAAGAGTCTTGACTTTATGTCGCGCAATCGCGACAAGTATCCGGCACTGGCCGACGATGGCGAGCTTCAGCGGATCAAGGACTATGAGTCGATCTACCGTAACCACCGGTTTCCGTATATCAAGAGCGGAGCCGTAGGGCATAAGGTGACCCAGGCGGCGCTTCAAGATGGTGATATAGTGGCGTTTGTGACCAAGAAAGAGGGCCTTGACGTGAGCCACATGGGGATTATCGTGAAGGAAAACGGGGTGGCTTATCTGCTTCACGCATCGCCACGCAGCGGCAAGGTGGAGATAGACAAGCGTCCGCTGGCCGAGTATCTTCGCAAGGCCACCGGGATCCTGGGAATAAGAGTGGTAAGGTTGATGAATCCTTGATTATTCGATGCCGTATTCTTTGATTTTGCGGTAAAGTGTTCGCTCGGAGATGTTTAGCTCCTGAGCTGTGGCTTTACGACGGCCACCGTTGCGCTCGAGGGAGCGGCGGATGGTCTCGCGCTCGGTTTCCTCAAGGGTCTCGGCTGTATCTTCAGGTGTGTTAAGGACTTGCGAAACGAAGGGGGTGAACTTTACAAGCTGGGTAGAAGTGTCGTGATGCGGGGTCTCGGGAGCACATTCGGTGACCAGAGGAGTCTCGACAGCCTGATGAGAGGAGAGTTCGGCAATCTCGCTTTTGAGGGTCTCGATCTCGTGCTGCATGCGGAATATCATGCTGAAAAGAGCGTCGCGTTCAAGGTCGTATTTGCCTGAGGATGAGGCTGCGCCGTAGCCTAAAGGAGCGGGCGTGTAAGTGGCGGCTGACTCCGGGATGAATGATTCGAGCATCTCGGCATTGATTTCGTTTCCGCTATCGAAGAGGGCCAGTTGTTCGACGACATTTTTGAGTTGTCGGACATTTCCCGGCCAGCGATAGTGGAGCAGACGGGTGCGGGCAGAGTCGTCAAATGAGATCGACGGCACGTGGTATTGTTCGGCAAAATCGGCGACAAATTTGCGGCTCAGGAGGAGGATATCGTTTCCGCGGTCGCGCAGAGGCGGGATGTTGATGGCGACTGTAGAGAGGCGGTAGAAGAGATCCTCGCGGAAGCGTCCTTCGGCAACGGCTCGGCTCATATCCACGTTGGTAGCGGCCACGATTCGGACATTGCACTTGCGAACGGTGGAAGAGCCCACTTTGATGTATTCGCCAGTCTCAAGGACGCGCAGCAGTCGTGCCTGAGTAGGGAGCGGGAGTTCACCCACCTCGTCGAGGAAAATGGTGCCACCGTCGGCCTCCTCGAAGTAGCCGTTGCGAGAAGAAACAGCGCCTGTGAAAGCCCCCTTCTCGTGTCCAAAGAGCTCAGAGTCAATGGTTCCCTCCGGGATAGCGCCGCAGTTGACGGCGATATATTTGCCATGTTTGCGAGGTGAGCCGGCATGAATAATCTTCGGGAAAAACTCCTTTCCGGTTCCGCTTTCGCCGGTGATTAGCACCGAGAGGTCAAAAGGCGCGACGCGGATAGAGCGCTGAAGGGCAGCGGTCAGGGCGGGCGAGTTGCCCACGATGCCGAAACGCTGCTTTACAGCCAGAACGTCGTCAGGAATATCGTTGTTGAATTTCATTACTTGTTAGCTCTGAGTTCGTAAGTTTTAGCTTTGAGGAAGTCGCCGAGCTCCTCGATAGATCCGGCGTGAGCCATCTGCTCCTCTACTGAGATAGGGTCACCCACGGAGATGTGGATAGTTTTGCCGTGACGCGCGAACACCTCGGCGGGAAGTCGGAGGGTGCGGAGCTGCCAGCTGACAATACCTAAGAAGTTGAACCACGCGCTGTTGCTACCATGGAAGAAGATAGGAATCACGGGCACTTTCATCTTTTGGATCAGGCGGATTATGGTAGGCTGCCAGGTGCGATCCTCGAGGCGGAGGTGAGAGTTGATCTTTGAGACGGCGCCTGCGGGGAAGAATCCGACGGGACATCCTGACTTGATGCGGTCAAGGGCTTCTTTGAGGCCTCGCATCGAGATGGCTTTTTTTGCAGGGTCGTCGCTCGCGAGGGCATCCACGGCGATGAAGCTTGGGCGCAGGGCGGTGATGAGGTTGAGGGTCATGTTGACCATCACCTTGAATTCAGGGCGCCGCGAGCCGATGATGTCGATGAGCGATATGCCGTCAAGCGCTCCGAAGGGATGGTTACTTACGGTGATGAATGCACCTTCGGGGAGGTTGTCGAGCACCTGCTCGTTGTCGATGCGGAGCTTTATGTCGAGATACTCAAGGGCGCAGCGGCAGAACTGCGGGCCGGGTGTGGAGCAGCAAGCCGAGTGGAGGGCGTTGACTTTATCGATTGAAAGCCAGCGCATAAGGGTGTTGACGAGCTTCTCCTTGCCTTGGAGGGCAGGGGCCATTTTCACTATATCGTCATATTCGAGGACTGTGGGGCGTACTTCTTCATTCATGAATACAAAGTTACGAAAAAGTTTTTAGTTGTTAGTTTTTTAGTTGTTAGATTTTAGTTGTTAGATTTTAGTTGTTAGTTTTTAGTTTTTAGTTGTTAGTTGTTAGATTTTAGATTTTAGTTGATAGATTTTAGATTTTAGTTGTTATATAATTGTCGGTACCATAACATCGGCTCTCCGAGCCTCAGTATCAGTAAGATAGCCTGACCCCCACATAAATGTGGGGTTGCTGACAACCTCGGCGCTCCGCGCCTCCTTCAACTAACGACTAACAACTAACGACTAACAACTAACGACTAACAACTAACGACTAACGACTAACGACTAACGACTAACGACTAACAACTAACAACTAACGACTAACGACTAACAACTCGAAACTAACAACTAACGACTAACAGGGTGGAGATGATGTCGTTGCTGACGAGCCAGCGGTCTTCGGGGATGGTGAGGGTGGAGTTGTGGAGCTGGAGGAGGCCGCGGCGGAGGAGGGGAGAGGCTTCGGCTGTGAGGTAGTCGAGGTAAGCGGAGCCGAACCGGCGGCTGACTTCAGCGAGGGGAAGGCCAGCGGAGGTTCGTAAGGCAGTCATAACCATGTCGTTGTATTGTTCGTCGACGGTTTCGGGTTCGTCGATGCGTGAAGAGATGCCACTCCCGGCGATGTATTGCTTGATGTCTGGACGGTTGTGGTATCTCGTGATGCCGTCGAAGCCGCTGGCGCCGGGTCCGATGCCGAGGTAGGGGGTCATGTCCCAGTAGCAGGAATTGTGGATGGCACGGCGATGCGGGAGGGCGAAGTTGGAGATTTCGTAATGTTCATATCCGGCATGGCGGGTGGCGCGGGTCAGGTAATCGTACATTTGCTCCACAAGTAGAGGGTCAGTTTCCTTGATTTTTCCGGACTGTAGCATGGCGTAAAGGCGTGTGCCCGGCTCGATGCCGAGAGCGTAGGCCGAGATGTGCTCCGGACGGAGAGCTATCAGCTTGTCGAGTGACTCCTGCCATTGATCGAGCGACTGGCCGGGGAGGGCATAGATGAGGTCGCAGGAGATGTTGGTGAAGCCGCAGCGGCGGAGAGTGTCGAACGCCTCGATGCTGTCAGCGGCGTTGTGGCGACGTCCGAGGAAGTGTAGCATCTCATCGTCAAACGACTGGAAGCCCATGCTGATGCGGTCAATGCCCATGTCTCGCCAATGGGCGGCGCGGGCTGGGGTGACATCCTCAGGGTTGACTTCGAGAGTGAATTCGGCTACGTCGTCGCGGCAGCCAATGGCGGAGATGATGCGGCTGAGTTGATCGTCAGAGAGCGATGAGGGGGTGCCACCACCTATATATATAGTATGTGGTGAGCTGGGGTCGCGGCGGAAGCGGAGCTCGGCGCAAAGAGCGTCGACGAAGTCGTCGCTCAGGCGTGAGCGGCCTACGGAGAAAAAGTCGCAGTAGGCGCACTTCGAGTGGCAGAACGGGATGTGGATGTAGAGGGTGGAGCGCATCACTTGGGGTTGCGGCCGCAGACGGGGCGGAAGTTGCAGAACTTGCAGGCATGGTCGTCGTTAGGCTGTGAGAAAGCCACGTCAGGGTCGAATATCTCCTTGATTACGGCGTCAAAGCGGGCTCGGAATTCATCGTTGATGTCGCGGTAATCGAGCAGCGGTTTGCGCTGGTAGCTTATCGGCTTGAGGCCTACGGTGGAGAGCTTCTTGAAGAGGTAAATCATCGGCTGAATAGGGCCGACATATTTCTCTTCTGCCGCCAGAACATTGCAGTAGAACATCAGTTGCAGGATAGCCTTACGGCGGTTAGGATTCTCGCTATCAAAGAGTTCGGAGATGTTAGAGAATGTAATCTTGTCTTCGCCGGTCTTGTAGTCGACAACACGGAGCAGGCCGCCGAGCGGGTCGTCGACATTGATACGGTCAATTCGGTCAATCACCTGACGGATATTAACTTCGATGCCATCGGAGGTGGTGTAGCGGGTAGTGATGACGCGCTCCGCGTCGATAAACTCAAACGGCGTAAACTCCTTCTCCATCTCCAGAAGTATCTTAACAAAATGGACCATTACGCGGCCTATCAGCAGTGACTCCCCTTTTAGAGGCTCGAAGCAGTCGCGGCCTCGATGATTGTAGTGGAAATTGATCGACTCTGTCACGGCCCTGTCAATGCGTGATGGGCTTTTGATGATGTTATCGAGAATGCCGGAGGTGATTATTACGGAGTCATCGTCGGCCCGCTGGTCCATGTAAAGATGTTCCATGACCTCATGGAGGATGGTGCCGAAGGTGCTTGAATCCATGTAGTCAGTGACTTCGTCGTCGAGGTTAAGTCCCTCGATGTATTTCAGATAGAAGCTCAGCGGACAGTTGATGTAAGTGTTGATTGCCGAGGCTGAAAGGTGTTTCTTCTCGCCTTCAGTGGCCTTGTATTGGTTAAGGCGTGCGATAATCTCATCAGTTTTAGTGACGGAGATTGAATCGACAGCCACCGTAGGAGCCGGGAAGATTTTGCTCTTATGGGAAATTTCCGCGTCAGGGAAGAAATAGATCAGCTGCGAGAGGTAGCGCGACATTTCGCCCGAGTTGGTGCCCTCAGTGCGGCCGTCATATAGCAGTTCCACGCGCTTGGCGCGACTGATGAGGCGGAAGAAGTAGTAAGAGTAGATCGACTCCTGGAACTCAACGGTAGACATACCGTAAGCCTTGCGAAGGTTGTCAGGGATGAAAGAACGGCTGAAATGCTTGCGCGGAAACACACGCTCGTTCATCGAAGTGATGATAATATTCTCAAAATCAAGGGCTCGTGTCTCGAGTACGCCCATCATCTGCAAGCCCTTCAGCGGCTCGCCGGTGAAATTGACCTGTGATGACGAGATGCTACGGCGCAGCAGGTGGAAGAAAGTGGACTCGTGCATGGTGATACCCCAGCGGCGAATAGCCTCGTAAAGCTCTGATAGCGAGTCGTCAAAGCCATCGAGGAAAAAGCGCTCGATTTTACCGGCCTTCCCGGCGCTATCGCTGTGAGCTTTCAGGAAGCCCACTATCCGGCGGGTGTATTCGAACACCTGATATGGATCGTTAAGATCAGTCACGGTGCTGAAAATCAGGCTGCTTGAGCCAGGCATATCCGCCTGCAGCAAGTCGGCCGGGACGAGGAAAAGACGGTCTTTTTTGATCTTGACCATCAGAGAGTTGCAAGCATCGTGGCAGATGGCTTGCATCAGCGGGTGAGACAGCACATCCATCACATCATCGTGCATGAACAGATGGCGGTCACCATCGAGGCGGCTGCGCACCTGCATTGAGGTGACAACGTTGAGCAGCGAAGCCATGGGTGTGAATCGTAGGGGGAAGCCCATGGTGACGTTAAGGTCGTGAATCTCAGCCGGTACGGAGTGGATCATGGGTATGAAAAGATCTTCCTCCGGAAGGACAACGGCCGTGTCGGCCTGTGGAAACGAAGTGTTCACAACCTTCTCCTTGATCCATCGTCCCAGAATCTCGCCAGCCTCCTTCACCATACCAACCTTTGATGGTACGCGCGTGATGGAGATCTGCGGCATTGACTTGATTTTCACCGAGTCAACCTCGTAGAGTGACGGGAAATTCTCGATATTGCGGCGCATGAAGCGTGCTCCCTTGTTGCGCGGCAATTCGAATGCCGGGGAATTGAAATCCCAATAGAAATCAGCCATACCGCGGGCTTTCAGGGTCTCAAACAGATGAATTTCGGCGGCCGACAATACGTTGAAACCCACGAATATATAACGGCGGAAAGGCAACTCGTCAGCCGGGGTAGACTTCACCTTTGCCAGCATATTTTTCAGTAGCATACCCTCCGAGGCAAGACCAGCATCGGCCAGCTCCTTCTGATAGCCATTGTAAAGCGGCAGCAGTATCTCCCAGAGTTTCAGGAACTTTTCTTTCAGCTTCGAAGGATTGGCGTCCATGTGGGTCCAGAACAGCTCCGGGTCGTACATCTCCATCTCGTCGCCCCAGTAGCGGCGGATGATATCGAGCTGCTCCTCAGTGAGATAATTGGCATTTATCTCTTTGAGGCGCTTGACGTTGGTAAAAAGCGACGCCGGGTCGACGAGGTAGCGATCCACATCGTTGAAGTCGCTGACCAGCATCTCCCCCCAGAACAGAAATTTATCGAAATCAGGGATATCCTGCGACAGTTTACGATATTCATTATAGAGAATAAAGAGTTGCTCAAAACGGGTAGCCGGAATCAGTCGCGAAAAAGTGGCTGTAAGCGCTGCGATGGTGGTGATCTCAGGCATCACAACCTGCTTCTCCGAGCTGACTAACTCGCTTTCGAGATAGTGGCTGAAGAATACTGCACTACGCTTATTGGGAAAAACGAAACAATAGTCGAGCAGATTTTCTGCCTCAGTTTCAACGTATTTGCGGGCAACCTGAAGGAGGAAGGGAGTCATGGAATCAGTATTGGAGATAAATAAACGGTACAATATCACTCTGGCGCACCTGGATGATGACCATGAGCACAATCACGAGCACTACGGCCTGGAGAATCAGGGGAGTGGCCTCGTAGCTCTTCTTCAGACGTGCAGTCCAGCGCGAAGGGGTGAAATGCAGGGCGTATCCGGCCACCATGGCCAGGACTATCATTAGATAGCCGCTGATAAATTGCGGAGCTACCGAGAGGTGAAAATCATTGAAAATCTGTCCGGTCATCTGCTGCACGTGCTCCAGCGAGCGTGAGCGGAAAAACATGAAGATGATAACCACAAGGTTAAAGGTAACAAACACGTTTAAAGCCTTGCGCCAGGCCGGGGTGTCAGCGTCAGGGAGAGAGGGGAACCAGCGGCGCATACTCTTGTGAATGATCAGGAGCATACCGTGGAGCGTGCCCCAGATGACGTACATCCATGAGGCCCCGTGCCATAGACCTCCAACGACCATCGTGGCCATCTGGTTGAAATCGCGACGGGTGCGCGAGCAGCGGTTTCCGCCAAGTGGTATGTAGACATAGTCACGCAGCCAGGTGGAAAGCGAGATATGCCAACGGTGCCAGAACTCCGTTGGGCTCTGGGCCTTGAATGGAGAATTGAAATTATCCTTGAAACGGAAGCCGAGCAGCAGGGCGATACCGATAGCCATATCGCTATAGCCCGAGAAATCGCAGTAGAGCTGAATGGCAAATCCGTAAATTGCCATTACGTTTTCGAAGCCGCTGTAGAGAGCTGGGTTGTCAAAGACTCGGTCTACGAAGTTGCCGCTGATGTAATCAGCCACAATTACCTTCTTGATCAGACCGCACATGATGAGGAAAAGACCCTCCGACACCATGGCGTGAGTAGCCACGGGATTCTCCTTAATCTGAGGCAGCATATCTTTTGCTCGCACCACCGGCCCGGCCAGCAACGGCGGGAAGAATGTAAGGAAAAACGTGTAGTCAAGGAAGTTGTGGCAAGCCTTGATCTCGCCGCGGTAAATATCGACGATATAGCTGATGGAGCGGAAGGTAAAGAAGGAAATACCTGCCGGTAACACGATGTCAAGCGCGTCAAACCGGAGTGAGGAGAAACTCATGATCGTCTCCAGCAACAGGTTGAAATACTTGAAGTAAGCAAGCATACCGATATTCAGCAGCACGTTGAGCCACACTATGCCCTTACGTTGCCAGGAATGTAAGGCCTTCTCCATGAGCATCCCCAGGACATAGTCACTGATGCATACACCGAGGAGTATAAAGCAGTATTCGGCTGACGATTTGTAGTAAAAATAGAGCGAGAAAAGAATCACAAACACCATTTTCAGTGTCCGGAACCTTCTCATCAACCGGTAGATACCGATAAAAGCTACGAAGAGAATCAGAAACAGACCGGTATTGAACAGCAGCGGTGACATCGCATCGTAGCGAAGCACCGAAGTCAGACGGTCCATGTCAATATTCTGAAGCATTATTTTGAGTCACGTAAAGTATTGATAATAGCGTCGTAAAGCAGGCGGCCTTCGAGGCGGTAGCCTGAGGCGGAATGGTGGACTCGATCCTTAGCAAACATATCGGCGGCGATCCACTTCGAGCTTGCTCCGGCACCACCGGCCACAGAGTACCAGTCGTAGACCGCGATATCATTCTGTCGGCCATACTCCATGATAGCATCGCGCACCTTAAGGATATTGTTGTTCACTTGATAAGACTTCGAGGTGACGGTGCGGTATTTCTTCTTACCCTTGACGCGGACACGCTTGGATGTTGTCACGCTCCGCTGGCACTCCATAGGGGTTGTCAATACGATAAAGGCATCAGGGTTAGCCTCGCGGATGTTGGCCACAAGGCGGCTGATGGTAGCTTTGAACGACGATGCCTCAAATTTGCCGAAAGCCTCATTGGTGCCTAAAGCTATGATTATCAGCTCCGGCTTGAGTGGTGTTATGCCGATGCCGACGTTGCCGATACGATTGTAAGTATCGTAAGTGGCGCCATTGTTTCCTATAGAGTGGAAGTAGACGCCGGGTCGTCCCGAGCCGAGCGACGCTCCATAGACAGTAAGGTCGCCTACGGAAGAAAAATTGATATCCACCTTAGTCTCCGGTGAAGCCATGATGATGTGGGTATAGTCGCGCGACGGGATAGCGCGGAAATGTACCTCGCGGCCTTCAGCATTTGTCACCGAGTTGATAGTCAGCTTACCTTTGTGAAATATGGTCACGGAAGTGAACGGATTGTAATCCTCTTTTTCCGAGGTGCCGATGGTGAGACGGCCATTGTCGCTGACCGGATGGATAGAAGTGCCGGTGAAACCTACTGACTGTTCCCAGGAAGCGTTCATCAGCTTGACTGCGTTCCAGGAGTTAGGACTCTGGAAATAGTAGTCAGCAGGCTCGTTTGTACCGGAGAGGCGTAGGGGGGCTATCAGTCCGCGGCCCGCGTTACCGAAATCGTATTGCAGCAACTCTCGGGTCACGCCCGCATTTATGCCCGCCTGCACATGGCTATCGCCTATGAGGAGCATCGACACCGGCTGACGGTTAGATAGCTGAATGGCCTTACGGAGCTTGGCCGGATTAGAGCCGTTGAGGATTATCTTGTTGGCCGACTTATTGATAAAAGCCGGGATGGGAATGTCGATATCGTCGCCATTATCAGGGATGATTACGGGATTTTCGCGAATTTCCTTCTCGTCGTCCATGACAGTCTGGTCAACATCCTGAGCGGCTGCTGAGGGAGGGGCACACATCAGAAGAGCGGCTAAAGCCTGAGGGAATATGAGGTGGAGAAAGTGTTTCATTTCAGGTTGTATTGTATTGCTTTAAAGAGTTGTTGGGCAAGGCGTTCGCCTCCTTTATGAGTAAGGTGAATGTAATCTTTGTTGATAAGGCCGTCGCGGCTCCAGCTGACCACAGCATCGCGTCCGCCCATAGCCTCGCGGGTATCCCAGAATAGGCAGTGAGCCTTGCGGGCAGCTTCGCGCTGAGCATCGATCATAGCGTCGGCCGTAGCCATCGAGTGAATCTCGGTGCCCCGCTTCTCACCGCGGTCGCCTACGCCCATGAGCAGGATGTCAGCCCTCGGGTAGCACTGCTTGACGTGGTTGATAACCTCCACCATTCGCGAGCAGTAGACACTGTAATTCTTCTGCGACGAACTCATGGCGTTGATGCCAAACTCCAGAATTATAAGGTTATAGTCGATGCCGCAGCGTGTCATTTCAAGACAGAGACGCGGGTTGACACGGGTAAGCGTGATGCCGGAGAAGCCGCGCGACGACATACAGTCGAGACCGATGCCTGTGTTACCATCGAGCCATACGCCGAGGCCTATCAGCCGGCTGGAGCGAGTCTTGACTTCAAAATCGTCAGTCACGCCGTCAATGGAAATCATCTGAACCATAGAGTCGGCAGCCACTTCCGTCTCGATCCAGTCGCCTCCGGCGCGATAAGAAATCTTCGTAGCCTCGGGCGTGATGAAAAGAAACTTCGAGCGGCTCCATTGAGCATTTTGCGGGTAAGCCTTAGTGCCATGGTAAGTTGCCGAGGCGTCACCTGAGGCCACGGCATACTGCTCCGAAAGCGACAAGAAACGGTTTTCGGCTTTTTTCAGGGCGGTGAAAGTCTTCCATCCGCTGCCCCCTTGCTTGACGGTGCGGCGGAAACCCGGGAAATCAGAGTGCATATTGACATAACCTACACCCTCGCCACCGTAGGCAGATTGTAGCTTCTCGCGCAGGTCCTGACTGAAGATGTCGCCCTCAATGTAGCTGTCGCCCACCAGGGCAATGCGCGCGAAAGCACCCGAATTAATGGCACGGCGCAGATTTGCAAGGCCCAATCCGGAAGGCGTGTAATCCTCAAGGATAACCAACTCGCCTACTTTCGAAGGCTTAGCCTCCGGAATCAGAGTATCGCTCTCGGCGATGATCTTCGTAAGCGAGGGAGAAGCTGAGTCAGCATGGTTGACGGGGCGTGCAGCTGCTTCAGCCTCAGATTGAGCTTTAAGCAGTTCCGGGTCAATATCCTCAACGGCGGCCGTGGTAGTAGAGTCGCTCTCAACCAGCTCAGCGGGGAAAATATCTGCCAAGAGGTTGAAATCCTTAACCTTACCACCGGTCCACTTAGACCATGGCATGAGAGAGAGGATGACGAGAAGCCCGAAGGCTATAAATATTATCAGCGCGGCTTTGCCGCCATTATTCTTTTCCATTAAAGAAGTCCATTAATAAGGTACGGCGCGAATGGAGGCCGTAATGATTAATCTGAGATTTGTCAATAGGTCTGCGCGAGGTGTCGCCTCCGGTGACACACTTGAGTAGCGGGCGGCATTTGCGCATAGCCTCGTCCCATTCTGCTTCAGGTTCTGAGCCTGAGACGATGCCTCCGCCCGAGTATATATTATATATGTAGGCGCGAGTGTCGTCAGGCAGGCTGACGGGTGCAAACAGAGCGCTTCGGAGGTTGACGAATGCCATAACATCACTGCCATACTTCAAGCCGACGAATCCGCCGTAACAATAGCGGTCGTGAGCCTCGATATCGCGAATCTTCTCCACGGCGATGTCAGCCGAAGGCCAACCTGCTATAGCTGAAGTAGGGCTCAGCTCGTAGAGAACATCGAAAGGGTCGAATTTGCCGCGCGCCTCGATCATGTGACAGAGGTGCTTTACGGAGCCAAACTGAATCTCCTCCTCCTCACCCATTTCCACGTCGAGGTCAAGAGCCATCAGTGTGCCTTTTATGTAGCTTGTGACGTAAAGATGCTCCATTTCATTTTTCTCATCCCAGGGGCCGGTCTCTTCGGCCGGACGAGTTCCGGCAAGAGCCATCGTGGCAAGGTATTTCTGCTCCACATTAGTACTGAGCAGAAGTTCCGGTGTGGCTCCGATCCATAGTCCCGTCTCCGGTGTGAAGCAGAGGAAGCGGAACGTGCCGGGGCAGCTATTGAAGTATTCCCACATCACTTCGCCCGGCTCGCGGGTGGTGAGCGTGGCCGTCATCTGCGAGATAACGATCTTACTATCACGCGCTTTTACATACTGCAGAGCCTCCTTGAACGACCGCATATAGTCGAGCCGCGAGGTAGAGTGAAGCGACGGAGAGACATCACCGGGGATGAAAAATCTATCTTGCGTCTCAAGGCTGCTGAGGTATTTACATGTCTCCTCGTAGTCAAGCGTAAACCTCACACCTGCGAGGTATGGCTCATCGTTGCCGAAGAAATTGATAAAAAAACCGTTCCAGTTAGGATCGTCGGTATCCACGATGCAGTTGCCGTCATCGTCAGGGATATCGGCGAAGAAATTAAGCTCGTTGCTGTCGCTGAACATGAACGCCACGAAAGGCAGGTTGCAGTTGATGCAACGGCTGATGAGGGTGCTATATTGTTGATTAGTAATCATTAGATGACAGTAGCTATTAATTCAAAGGGGAGTGCCTCAGTGATTGTAACGTCGACAAACTGCCCCGGTGAGAGCTTACGATCCTTGCGCACAAGCACTTCAGGATCGACCTCCGGAGAATCCCACTGAGAGCGCCCGACGTAGAACTCATCCTCCTCACGGTCAATGATTACACGCATGGTGGAGCCAACCTTTTGCTGCTGGATTTCAAGAGAAATTTCCTCCTGGATATCCATCAGCCGGGATAGGCGTTGTTGCTTGATCTCGTCAGGGATCTCGTCAGCAAAGTCGCGTGCGGCGGCAGTGTCGTCCTCCTCGCAGTAGGCAAACGCCCCCATGCGCTCAAAACGCTGCTCACGCACGAAATCGAGTAGCTCTTCAAACTCCTTGTCACCTTCGCCGGGGAATCCCACCATCAGCGTAGTGCGGATGTGGATGCCGGGGACGCGACGCCGTATTTCTGCCAGAAGTTCGCGCGTCTGAGCCGAGGTGATGTGGCGGCGCATATTGGAGAGCACATTGTCAGAGATATGCTGCAGAGCGATGTCGAGATATCGGCACACCTTGGGGTTGCGGGCCATAGCATCGAGCATATCCAGAGGGAAATCAGCAGGATAAGCGTAGTGCAGGCGTATCCATTCCACGCCATCAACTTCAGCGATGGCATCGATGAGATCTGCTATGCGGCGATGGCCGTAAAGGTCAAGGCCGTAAGAGGTAAGCTCCTGAGCTATAACGTTAAACTCCTTTACTCCGCGGCCGACGAGCATCTTCACCTCCTCGACGATCTCCTCAATCGGGCGCGAGTGGTGGCGGCCGGTGATGAGAGGTATGGCGCAGAAGGCACAGAAGCGGTTGCACCCTTCGGAGATTTTCAGATAAGCGTGATGGCGCGGCGTAGTGATGATTCGATCATAAGGTGCGGATGAGGGGAACGTACGTGCAAGGTCAGTGACCAGCGATGGCCAAGAATGTTTGCCATACCAGCCGTCGACCTCCGGAATCTCCTTGCGGAGCTCTTCGCCGTAACGCTCGGACAGACAGCCCATTACGTAAACCTTGTCGACCTCGTCGGCGGCTTTAAGCTCACAGCATCGGAGTATCTCGTTAATTGACTCCTCCTTGGCATCGCCTATGAAACCGCAGGTGTTGATAACGAGTATATCGCCGCGGTGATACGTGTCAGGCTCGAAAGCAACTGAGAAGCCTACGTTCTCCAGCATACGCATAAGCCGCTCGGAGTCAACAAGATTCTTGGAGCATCCGAGAGAAATGATAACTATGCGTCTCACTGCTGACCGAAGAGAGATTTAACAAATTCGCGCTTGTCAAACACCTGAAGATCAGCTATTCCTTCGCCTAATCCGATGTATTTGACCGGGATGCGGAACTGGTCGCTGATGCCAATGACAACGCCGCCCTTGGCGGTGCCATCGAGCTTTGTTATGGCCAGCTCATTGACCTGGGTGGCGGCAACAAACTGGCGAGCCTGCTCGAAAGCATTCTGGCCTGTGGAGCCATCGAGCACGAGGAGCACTTCGTGGGGGGCGTCGGGCACGAGCTTCTGCATGACGTTGCGTATCTTGGTGAGCTCGTCCATGAGACCCTTCTTGTTGTGGAGACGGCCTGCAGTGTCGATGATCACTACGTCGACATCGTTGGCAATGGCGCTCTGGAGAGTGTCGTAAGCCACGGAAGCCGGGTCAGCGCCCAGTTTCTGCTTGATTACGGGAACACCGGCGCGCTCGCCCCATACGTCGAGCTGCTCTACAGCAGCAGCGCGAAACGTATCGGCGGCGCCGAGCATCACCTTGTTGCCCGCAGCCTTAAACTGCGCAGCAAGTTTGCCTATGGTGGTGGTTTTGCCTACGCCGTTGACGCCTACGACCATGATTACGTGAGGCTTGTGACCTTCCGGCACTTTGAAATCCTCGTCAGAGCTGCGCTCAGGATCGTTTTCCACCAGCATATCGGCAATCTCATCGCAGAGTAATTGGTTAAGCTCCGAAGAACTTACATATTTATCGCGGGCGACGCGCTCCTGAAGGCGGTCGATGATTTTCAGGGTAGTGTCCACACCGACATCGGAGGTGATGAACACCTCCTCGAGATTGTCGAGCACCTCGTCGTCGACCTTCGACTTGCCGGCCACGGCATGGGCTATGCGGTCGAAAAAGCCCTTCTGGGTCTTTTCGAGGCCTTTATCAAGAGTTTCTTTCTTTTTTTCCTTAGAACGGAATATATCAAAAAATCCCATTATCAGATGTGTTAAGTAATTGAGTGGAATTGAACTGCAAAATTACGAAACTTTTCCAAGGATAACAAATATAAGTAATCATTAAAAAATAAATAGGGGTATCTGTTTGGCATCTGTTTGGCATCTGCTTGGAATATTATCGAATATGTCAGGGTTCTCGGGAGGGTCAGTAGCAGGTGTAGCCTGCTACTGAGGGATGTCGGATGATGCGGAAGGGGCATTTTTCTTCGGCAAGGGATGCGAGGATGTCGGTGAAACATTCGCGGGTGTCGCGGATGGAGGGGTTGGTGATCTCGTAGTAACTGTCGTCTACACAGTCGCTTACGAGGGTCGGGAGCTGGATCATCGAGGCTTGGAGTCGGCGTGCGAGCCGGTAGGCTTGGTGTTTGGTGATGATGGCGTAGGTGTGGCAGTTGTATTCGGAGAGGTCGTAGTCGGTATGTTCGAGCAGGATGATAAGGTTGAATTTCTCGTCGTATCCGGAGTAGATGTCTTGTACGGGGCATCCGTCGTCGTCGGAGCTGAAAATGTAGGTGCAGAGTATCAGGTCGTTATGGTGCATGGTGTTATGATTTTCTGAAGCCGATGGGGTTTCGGGTTGGTGTTACGGTGGATTTGTGTTGGGGGATGTCGGCGGGTAGTATGGTGGAGAGGGTAGAGGTGTTTATTTCGCCGGATGAGATTACTCTGTTAGCCATTGCGGGGAGTATTTCGGTCTGTATCAGGTTGATAATGTGTCGAGCGTTGCCGAAAGTTCGGTCGCGATGGTTGTAATCGTTGAGGATGCGCCGGCGGAGCGACATGGCTGCTTCTGATGTAAGGTTGAAGTCGTTTCGATGAAGGTGTTTTACGGCTATTTCCATGAGTTGGATGTCAGTGAAATCGTCAAAGGTGTAGATGTTAGATGCCGGGATACGTGATTTTAGACCAGGGTTCATATTGAGCATTTGCATCATTTCGTCAGTGTAACCGGCGAGGATTAGCATCCAGTCGCGGCGTGATTCGTCGGCCAGTGCGGTCATTAGGGCTTCGATTACGAATTTTCCGGGGTCTCGAGGGTCGTTGGGTTGGTACAGTTGATAAGCTTCGTCGATAAACAGTATTCCACCTTGGGCTTCCTCAATGGCAGCCAGAGTGTTGGTTTCCTCGTTGCTGTAATTTGGACCAAGGAGAGTGGCGCGTTCGCGGGTTATGATGTGGCCTTTGCTAAGTATGCCTATTCTTTTGAGCATCAGCCCCATGCGTTTTGCTACAGTGGTTTTGCCCGTACCTGGAGAACCGCAGAATATTGCGTGGAGGGGCATGGCGGAAGTGTTGAGGTGGTGGTCGTTGCGGAGCTTGTTGAACATCATGAGCTTTTCGTATGCCGTGATTTTTTCTTTTACAGATGCGAGGCCGGTAAGATTTTCGAGGAGTTTAAGCGGGGAGATGTAGGGCTCTTCTTGCGATGTAATTTCCTTGGGTTCAGTAGTTTCTTCTTCTTCTTCTTCGAGCTGGGAGCTGATGAATTCATCGAGCAGTCGTTCGAAAAGGTCATCGTCTTCGTCCACAAAGAAATGGATCTCTGTTTTACCGAGTATAACGCCTGATTTGCAGTCTGATACCTCGATAGAATAGGTGTGGTCATACGACAACATTTCGTCATCAACGGGCAATGAGGTCACGACATCGGCCGTCAGGTCGTCATGCTTGATATTCACTGTTACTTGCGATGATATTGATGTCTCGTCGCCGGATTGGTCTTTGAGTGAGATTGTTACCTTGCGGCGGATGCCGGTGTGTCGGTTTTTGCGGATTAGGCGTTCGTTGGTGAAAGTTGCTTGGACAGCGAGGTAATGGTTTGGCTGTGAGATTCTAAAGTCGTGACAGTCGTCAAAGATGAGCTTTCTGATCTGACTCGGTGTGGGCCGAAAGTCATGGTCAGTCAGGGTGATTAAAATTTGCGATAGAGAGAAGGGTAAAGATTTTTCTTTCATATTCTATGAGTTTAATGGTTAATAAATTATTAGCCGGTGGCCTACCACCGGAACCCGTTACCAACATGTCAATGAGCTACTTACCTCCTGCCGACGGGCTATACGTCAGGGCATAGCTGTGGCTGGAGATTGCAAATGTGGCGTCAGTAAAACAGTTGGTGAAATGCTAAACGCACCACACTCTCCTTCTGCCGGGTGGGGCAGATGGCTGCAATGAGAGTAGAGTGAAATGCGAATAGATCATAGAATATGAAAATTATTATGAGAAATCATGAGGGGGCTGAGGCATCATGATGAAGCATGAGACATCATGATGAAGCCTGAGGCATCATGAGAAGGCATGATGAAGCCTGAGGCATCATGATGAAGCATGACGGGGCATAAGTGGCATGAGGAGGCGCCTTTTCTCCTTGGTAGTGCAAAAATATAATATGAATTTGGATTTTCCAAATTTTAACACGGAAATTTGCGATTTTTTTTGCTTGGCGGATTCAGGATTTCTGAGTAACTTTGCTGAATGAAGTTTTCCGACATTGTTTCTCACGATAATATAAAGCGTCAGCTGCGCGATATGGTGGTTGACGACCGTATACCACATGCCATACTGCTTCATGGCCCGTCGGGTAGCGGTAAGTTTTTGATGGCAAGGGCTTTTGCTCAGTATCTTCATTGCGAAAACCGCAGGGATGGCGAGAGTTGCGGCGTGTGTGCTTCCTGCCGTCAGCATCAATCGTTGAATCATATCGACACGCTTTATGTGTTTCCTGTTGTCAAAACGGATAAGATAAAAGCACCATTGTCAGACGATTACATCGAGGATTTTAGGAAATTCATTACCGTAAGCCCTTACATGGATTTTGAGAAATGGACTGCGATGCTCGACAAGAAGAATGCTCAGCCTCAGATCTATGTGTCAGAGAGTGAGCAGCTTGAGCGCAAACTCAGTGTGACGGCTGCTGTGTCGAAATACAAGGTGGTGCTGATATGGTTGCCGGAGAAAATGAATGAGCAGACGGCAAATAAGTTGCTTAAACTCATCGAAGAGCCGTTTGAGGACACGATTTTTATCCTCGTGTCGGATGATGCAGCCTCTATTCTCCCGACCATTTATTCACGCTGCCGCCCGATAGAGGTGACCCGGTTGAGCGATGAAGAGGTAGCCACTTATCTTGTAAATAAGGCTGCGATGGATCCGCAAGATGCTATGGCTGAGGCTCATATCGCTGAGGGAGATGTAGTTAGAGCGTTACGTTCACTCGACGCAACGAGTATGTCGAGAATGTTTTTCGACTTCTTCGTTTCGCTCATGCGCAAGGCTTATCAGCGTGATGTTAATGAACTTAAGAAATGGGGTGCTGATCTTGCCGCCCTCGGTAGAGAGCAACAGATAAAATTTTATGATTATGCCCAACGGCTTATCCGTGAGAACTTTATATATAATTTCCATATTGACTCGCTCAACTATCTAAATCGCGAAGAGGGGAAATTCAGTCATAATTTTGCGCGATTTATTACTGAGAATAATGCTGAGCAGATAATCGAGGAAATGAATAAGGCTCAGGAAGATATCGCCGGAAATGCCAACGGTAAGATCGTCAATTTTGACTTTGCCGTGAAGATGATAATTCTCATTAAGAACTTTTGAAAACGGTATTTGTATTTGATTTTGACGGCACGTTGACTATTGAGGAGTCACTCCCGGTAGCGGCGAAAATGCTTGGTATAAACAAAGGCTTTGAAGCAACAACTCGTCAGGCAGTGACAGGATCTGATGACTATCTCTCTAACTTACAGCAACGTATCGAGATATTGAGTAAGTTTCCTAATCCGGCTGTCGCAGATGCGGTTGCTACCGTAACATTGAGGAAGGAAATTGTTGACTGGATAAATTCACATCCATATATCTGCTTGATAGCTACATCAAATGCGGCAGAATGGATTCATAAGGTGAGGGAAAAGATAAGATGCTGCTGGATATGCTCGACACTACGCCCCATGATTCGAATTATCGACAAGGTCAATGTTGTGAACGAGCTTAAAGCCATGGGTTACAAGGTGGTATATATAGGCGATGGCGCTAACGACTGCGCTGCGATGGAGCAGGCTGATATAGCAATTGGAATCATGTATGGCGAGCTGATATGCAGTAAATTAGCCGATGTCTCAGATTACTTACCAACTGACGATGAAGCCCTCGTCAGATTATGCGACAGATTGCTGTCAGAATGACTGCTAACACTTCTGAACGCCTGCTGATATTCAACGATATAGCAAGATCATGATCAGAGATTTCGCGCGGGTTATCTCCGATAAAGGGCTTGTAGACTTCCTGACCGAAATAATCATGTGGCCCGCCAAACCGACAATCAAGAATCGCAGCAAGAGCTGCTTCAGGATAGCCGCTATTGGGGCTCGCATGAAGTGGTCCGTTCTCTCTCACCTTGGAAATCAGGGTTATGCGACCGGATGCAATAACCATAAGGAGTGCTGTTATACGGGCAGGAAGATAATTAGCCACATCGTCAATCCTCGCCGCCGCACAGCCGAAATCCTTATAGCGGTCGTTACGGTAGCCAATCATCGAGTCGAGCGTGTTGACCATTTTGTAAGCCATCATTCCCGGGAGGCCGAGCAGTGCAAACCAAAACAAAGGTGCTATAACGCCATCCGAAAGATTTTCAGCCAGAGTCTCCAACGCAGCTGTTCGTATTTCCTGGGCTGAAAGGCGACCCGTGTCGCGCCCCACGATCCTTGCTACCTGCTTTCGACCCTCTTCCAATGAGTGGTCAACTGCCTCAAACACAGCTCTTACCTCACGAATCAGCGTAGTCCCGGCCAGGCAGTAGAAAACTCCGATAGTGACCACGATCATCCTTATTATCGGGTAGGGCGACAAGAAATCGAGCAATAGCAATGTAATTAAATATGTGCTGACTATCAGTCCTATAGCAGTAAACATACCTTTGCTAAACCGATTGTTGCCGTTGTTGAACCGGCGCTCGCAGGCTCCAATAGCCTTGCCGTATCCTACTATAGGATGTGGGAGCCATGACGGGTCGCCAAGTATCAGGTCGAGACACCATCCAATTAAAAGCGGAGCTACTGCTGCAAACTGATCCATCGTCGCAGGGAATTGATTAATAGGTTATTATCATCTTTCATCCGAGCCGCAACCCGAAAATGTCTTTCATCAAGTCCGCGAAAATTTGAAGCGTCACGGATGAGTATACCCTCTTCATCTACAAGCCATTGCTTAAGATCGCAGGCCTTCAACCCCTCCGGAAGACAGAAAAGAGCGAAATTACAGTCAGACCTTGTAGCGCTTATACCCACCCTCTCCAACTCCTTGGATATGCGGCCAATCTCGCGGTTAAGCGTCTTATAATCAATTATATAATCTGATGCATTATCAAGCAGATAACCGGCAGCCTCCATTGATATGCCTCCGATATTCCATGGCATTCGTCGTTCTTTAAGACGAGAGATAATAGCCACATTTCCAATAATATATCCTATTCTAAGACCCGGTGTGGCAAATCGCTTGGTGAACGATCCCAAGAGCAACAAATTATTCATTCCGGCAGCCTCAGTTGGTGTAATTATTGGAAGATCTGTATAATGCGCATAAGCCTGATCGACAATAACCAAAGTGTCATGATTACTTCGGGCATATCCGAGAATTTCATTTTTAGGAGTAACTATCCCGGTAGGGTTGGCAGGGCTGCAAATCCATAGTATATCCGGCTGAACATCACTGGGGAAACTCGATAAATACTTTACCTTGTGGTCATGAACCACGCAGGCGTCTTCATACTCTCTGAATGAAGGCACCACGATTCCCGAAGTGTTCTGCCGATACAACGATGCAATAGAGTATATTGCATCAGTTGCACCTGCCGTAACCATCACATTTTCAGAAGATATGCCATAATTATTGGCTATTTTCTCCTCTAAGTTAACAGGCGAGGGTGGGGGATAGCTTCCGATCAACCATGACTTCCCGGCGAGATGCCGGAGCAACCCGTTGTGGTCAAAAGTTGAGACAACGTTTGAGCTGAAATTCAGCTTGATACGTCTGTCAAACTTATAAATGTCGTCACCATGTCCCTCGATCATGACTTAAGAATATCGTAAAGTTTGTCAATATCAATATACTTGCGAAGATGATTGGCCAAAAGATCATACTGCTGCTCCTTCCAGACTTTATAGTCCAATCTTTCAACTTCCTCATTTTCAGAGGACTTTAAAAGGTTATAGAAATAATCGCGGACGCTATTATTGTCAAAAATACCATGGAGATAAGTGCCATAGACATTATTATTGGTGCAGCCGTCTTCCCTGCCATCATCGAGATGATTTATGGTCTTGCCCTTGACCTGAGTAATACCTGCATGTATCTCGTAACCAAAACATTCATCCTCGTAATCAAGAAATTTGAAACTTGTCTGTCGAGTAAGTTTTTCAGGAAGTAAAGTAGTCACTACCGGCAATAGTCCGAGCCCTGCGATACAACTGATCTCACCTTCTACCCCGTCAGGGTCATTTACCTGATCTCCAAGCATTTGGTATCCGCCACAAACGCCGATAACCACTTTCCCGGCAGCAGCTGCCTTAATTATAGCCTGCGACATCCCGGTATGATGCAGCTTCTGAAGATCGTCAATCGTATTTTTTGAACCCGGGATAATTATAATGTCGGCGCTATTAATATCTTCAATTTCAGAAACATAGCGTACCGAAAAACGATTGTCATGTTCCAGAGAATTAAAATCAGTAAAATTAGATATATGGCTGATTAACACTATACTTACTATGATTTTTCCGTTCATATTCCCCTCATTTTTTATTTTACGAGAGAGCGCCACGGAATCCTCCTCGTCGATGTGAAAGTCAGTAGAGTATGGCACAACTCCTAACACAGGCACGCCACATAGTTCCACCAGCATCTTACGCCCTTCGTCAAATAGACTTATGTCACCTCTGAACTTATTGATAATCACTCCTTTGATTAAATCTCGATACCTCTCATTCTGGAGCATAATCGAGCCATATACTGAGGCAAAAACCCCGCCGCGATCGATATCAGCCACAAGTATCACCTTAGCATAGGCATACTCAGCCATCGACATATTCACCAGATCATATTTCTGAAGATTAAGCTCAGCTATACTGCCTGCTCCCTCCATGACTACGGGATTATATTTCGCTGATAATCGGTCAAATGCCTTTTCTACTTCGGTGCGAAGCATCTTCCGCCTCTCCTCATCCCGGTAATAATCGCGTGAGCTCACGTTGGCGAGGGGACGACCATTGAGTACAACCTGCGACTTCATATTACCTAACGGCTTGAGCAGCAGTGGATTCATGTCGGCAGAACAAGCTACCCCGGCCGCTTCGGCCTGTACGGCTTGGGCGCGACCAATCTCGAGCCCGTCAGCAGTGACGAAAGAATTCAGCGCCATATTCTGCGCCTTAAACGGAGCCGGATTATAGCCATCTTGTTTAAAAATCCGACATAAACCGGTTGCAATAAGGCTCTTGCCGACGTCGCTCCCCGTCCCGCCAAGCATCAGTGGTGACAATTTACTCATGCGCCCTCCTTTCGATAACGGCCGTAAAGTGTGAATAGTAATATGCACGCTATCAGCGCAAAAGGTATTCCTGCAAGCGCCGGAGACGCCAAGCCATAATTATTATGGATAAACCAGCCACCGATGGCTGCGGCCACGGCATTTGACACGTTAAACGCAATCTGAATGCACGCCCCGCCGAGCATCTCACCTCCCTTTGAAAATTTCACGATGATATACTGTAGCGGCCCTCCGATGGCGAAGAGAGCGGCTGTGGCTATAAACACAAGAATAAGCGATAACCACTTGATATGCACAAAGATATAAATGCATGGCATACAAACTAACGCCGTCGCTGCTGCTATTCCGGCAATCATCGCCGAGCTGTATTTATCGGCCAATCGCCCTGCCGCGAGACCACCTATAGTCATGCCGGCTCCGGCCACGATCATGATCGCTCCCATTGACGACATTGCAAAGCCAGTCACCTGAGTCAGAATGGGTTCCATATAGCTATACCAGCAGTAGACGCTCGCCTGACCGAAAAATGTGCCGCCAATGATGAGCCAAGGAGCAAGCCGCCGCAGAAATCCGAACTGGCTCCTGATACTGCCCGGCGATGTAGGCTCTATCACCGGTATCCAGCGGTAGATGCTTATCGCGGCCACAGCGCCTGTAATGGCAGACAAACCGTAAGCCATACGCCACGAAATCAGGCCACCAAGCCATGTAATAAGCGGCACACCCATCAGGTTGGCAAGGTTCATACCTCCCACCATCAGCGCCACCGCCTCGGCTCCACGGTCAGGCGGCACGATGCGCGAAGCCACGATAGCTCCAGCTCCGAAAAACGCCCCGTGAGGTAGACCGGCAATGAATCGTGTCACCATCATCATCCAGTAATTCTGCGATATGGCCACGCCACAATTACCTATAGCGATTATTGCGGCAAGAAGAAGTAACGTCCGCTGCATCTGCCACTTACGCAGAAGTATAAGCGACGTGGCGCCTATAGCCACGCCCATCGCGTAAGCTGATATGAAGTCGCCCGCCTTGGATATGCTGACATTCATGTCACTTGCAATCTGAGACAGAAGTCCCATCGTGGAAAATTCCGCGATGCCGAGTGCAAAAGTGCCTAATGCAAGTGCTAACAAACTTTTTTTCATCTCTGCTGATTTTTCGGATGCAAAATTACACAAAAAATCACTACTTTTGCACTTATTATGAGCATATCTCCTTACAAACAGGGTGCTGAAGATGGTTTCTTGTTTGGCATCTATCTGATAGTGATGCAGTTGGCCTCATTTTTGTCAGGCCGCTTGCCATTGCTTGGGCTCTTGTCGTTCGTGCTGGTCATAGCCGTCCCGGTGGTGATTTACCGGCTGATGGTCAAATACAAGCGCGGCTGTGGCGGCATCATTACCTTCTCGATGCTATGGATGTACGGTCTGGTGATCTTTGCATGTGCCGGCATCGTTTCGGGCCTCGTGATGCTGATCTATCTCAAGTGGATCGACCCTGATTTCCTCCACTCTCAGGTGGAAATGCTGGCCCGGCTCGATACCTCCGGCCCGTTTGAAGGGATGGAGCCATCGCGTCAGCTCGCCGAGAACATGCTGGCTAACAACTTTATACCTCGTGCAATCGACGTAGTCATCGAGATCATCCTGCTATGCATCACCTCCGGCTCGTTGTTGTCAATGCTCCTTGCCGGCATCCTTATCGCCCGTCTGAAATGGAAGGAGAATCGCCTGCTCAAACGTTAATTAAACTTAAAAATTTTCCACATGGATATTTCAGTGATAGTGCCGCTATACAACGAGGAGGAATCGCTCCCCGAGCTCGCCGAATGGATCGAGCGCGTGATGCGCGAGCACGACTTTACTTATGAAGTGATTTTTGTCGACGATGGCTCTTCTGACCACTCCTGGGAGGTCATAACGGGCCTTGCCGAGAAAAATCCAGCTATAAAGGGGGTGCGTTTCCGCCGCAACTACGGCAAATCTCCGGCTCTGAATACCGGTTTTCTCCGCGCTCAGGGCGATGTGGTTATCACCATGGATGCCGACCTCCAGGATAGCCCCGACGAGATTCCGGAGCTTTACCGCATGATCATGCGTGACGGCTTTGATCTTGTATCAGGCTGGAAACAAAAGCGTTATGATCCACTTTCGAAGACCATCCCCACAAAGCTTTTCAACGCTACAGCCCGTCTTGTATCCGGCATCAAAAACCTTCACGACTTCAACTGCGGCCTGAAAGCCTACCGTAACGAGGTGGTTAAACATATCGAAGTCTACGGCGATATGCACCGCTATATCCCTTACCTTGCCAAGAATGCGGGATTCACTAAAATCGGCGAGAAAGTGGTTCACCATCAGGCTCGTAAGTATGGCACCACGAAATTTGGCCTCGACCGCTTCGTGAACGGCTACCTTGACCTTGCAACGCTCTGGTTTACAGGAAAATTCGGCGCCAAGCCCATGCATTTCTTCGGCTTGCTCGGCTCACTAATGTTCATCATCGGATTTATTGCCGTGGTAGTCGTAGGAGCCATGAAACTCTACAATCTCCACACCGGCCACCATTACACGCTGGTCACTGATTCCCCCTACTTCTTCATCGCCCTGACGATGATGATTCTCGGTACTCAGCTGTTTCTCAGCGGGTTTATCGGTGAGCTCGTGGTGAGAAACTCCCCCGGGCGTAATAGCTACGAAATTAAGGAAGAATTCTGATGCCCCGGCTTCTGATGTATAAAATACTACCACTGCTTGCAGCTTCGGCGGTGTTGATGCTCGGCGTAACATCTTGTAATACTGCAGGATGCACCGATAATCAGAATTCACTGCCACTGGCCGGATACTACTCCATGTCCACCAAGAAGGCAATCTCGCTTTCGCAGGTAGGCGTCATGGGCGTGGGTGCACCCGGCGACTCTCTGCTCTATCTCCCCTCGCAGACCCTATCGCAGATCTATCTCCCCTTCCGCTCCACGGCTCACACCACCTCTTACCGTCTGATTTACAATTTCACAGTCACTGAGGAGAACCCCGTGGCAGCCTACGATGAGATTACCTTCAACTACGATTCCGAGCCATGGTTTGCCTCCGAGGAATGTGGCGCCATGTACCGCTACCGTATCAAATCCTACACCTATACCCGAGTGCTCATCGACTCCCTCGCCGTCACTGACTCGCTGATTACCAACCTCGACCGCGAGCAGATACGCATCTACCTCCGCGATAACTCCGAGGAGGAGGAAGGAGGTGAGGAATGAGACACTTTGTGTTTGCTATTCTGCTGCTAACGTGCTCATTGACCGCGTTTACCCAGCGCCGTGTGACCCCGGTGGGTACACCCGTAGGCATCTCCTCGGGCCGCGAGCGCACTGACTCGATGACCAACGTCGTAAGCCGCGTGGACCTTAATGGCAACACCATCCTCGTCGACACCGTCACCGGACAGGAATACAACGACTCAACACTTCTTCCTCCCCCGCCGCGTATGATCTATCCTCTGATGCACTCCGTCATCGCCGGAGTGAATCTCTGGGATGGCGCCATGCGGCTCCTCGGCCAGAAGTACGGCGTCGGCAGTGTGTGGGCAGCTCTGTCGCTCCACAACCGCTATATGCCTTATTTTGAGGTAGGTCTCAGCTCGGCCGACGATACCCCTGACGGCAGCAATTTTACTTACAAATCGCCCCTTGCCCCATTTTTCAAGATAGGAGCAAACTACAACTTCCTCTACAACTCAACGCCTGATTATCAGATATATGCCGGCTTGCGTTACGGCTTTACCCCCTTCAAATATTCAATCGACAACGTAACCGTCGACGAAGGTTACTGGAACGATCCATCCCACTTCAGCATTGCTACGCAGTCGGCCACGGCAGGATATTTAGAGTTTGTACTCGGTATTAAAGTGAAGATAGTCAAGCAGTTCTCCGTAGGTTGGCACGTCGGCTTCCACAAGATACTCCACGAGAGCGCGGCGCCTTATGGCAAACCGATGGTTATTCCCGGTTACGGCAAGCGTGGGGCCACGTTGACAGCCGGTTTATCAATAATTTACACTATTCCGTTAAACAATTCAGCGCCTCCGGTGGTTGATAGTTCAGATACAGAACTTTCCAAATCGAATTGAAAATGAAAAAAATTATCATCGTTGGAGCATCCTCCGGTATCGGCCACCGCGTAGCCGAAGACTTTCTTGAAATGGGTTTCAATGTCGGCCTGGCCGCTCGTAGCGAAGCACCCCTCAAGGCTCTGAAAGAAAAATACCCTGCAACCGCTGAATATGAGGTGATTGACGTCACAGCCCGCGACTCGGTCAACCGCCTTTTCAAGCTCATCCACCGCATGGGTGGCATCGACACTATCCTGGTTGCATCGGGCGTAGGTTTCACTAATCCTGAACTAAAACTTAATCACGAAATTAATACATTGGAAACAAACGTTGTAGGCTTTGCCCGAATGGTCAGTGCTGCCTACCGTTACTTCCGCGACTATGAGGGCGCAGGCTCCGGCCAGATTGCCGCAATCACATCAGTGGCTGGCACTAAGGGTATCGGTGTAGCTGCATCTTATAGCGCGTCGAAGCGTTTCCAGCAAACTTATCTTGAGGCTCTCGAGCAGCTCGCCCACAAGCAGCAAGTCGACGTAGCGTTCACTGACATCCGCCCCGGTTTTGTTAATACTCCAATTCTCTCTCAGTCAAAATCTTATCCGATGGAAATGGACGTGGAATATGCGGCCAAACTCATCGAGGCGGCTATCCTCAAGCGCAAGAGAGTGGCTACCGTAGACTGGCGCTGGGCTTGCGTGACTGCATTGTGGCGACTTATACCTTCGTGCCTATGGACTCGCATGGATGTCGACATGGGTAAATCTGTCAGCTCTAATGCAGAGCCTCTTGATTTACAAGAAGTTAAATTATGATAGAAAGAATTGTAATCATTGATTCAGTAGATCCCGTCAGCTTTTACGGGGTCAACAACTCTAATATGCAACTGATCCGCAACCTCTTCCCGAAGCTCCGGGTGGCGGCGCGCGGATCAGTTATAAAAGTTATCGGCGATGACGAGGAGACCGCTGAGTTTGAGCGCCGTATCAAGGAGCTCGAGGAGTATTGCTCGAAGTTCAACAAGCTCACTGAAGATGTCATCCTCGATATTGTCAAAGGGAAGACGCCTGAGGAGCCTAAGATGGACGATGTGATCATCTATGGCATCAACGGCAAGCCCATCAGTGCCCGCAATGCCAATCAGATGAAGATGGTTAAGTCGTTTCATGACAATGACTTGACTTTCGCTCTCGGCCCGGCCGGAACGGGTAAAACTTATATTGCTATCGCGCTTGCTGTTAAAGCGCTGAAAAATCGTGAGGTACGCAAGATTATCCTTTCACGTCCCGCCGTGGAGGCCGGCGAGAAGCTCGGTTTCCTGCCTGGCGACATGAAGGATAAGATTGATCCCTATCTCCAGCCGCTCTACGATGCCCTTGAGGACATGATTCCGGCTGTCAAACTGAAAGAATATCTTGACAGTAACGTTATTCAGATTGCACCTCTCGCTTTCATGCGCGGACGCACACTCAACGATGCTGTAATCGTGCTCGACGAGGCGCAAAACACTACAGTTCATCAGATTAAGATGTTTCTCACCCGACTTGGCATGAACGCCAAGATGATTATTACCGGCGATGCCACCCAGATCGACCTTCCCCGCTCCGTGACCTCGGGTCTCATTCAGGCCTTGCGTATTCTCAAGGATGTCCCCGGCATCGGCCGCATAGAGTATGGCAAGAAAGATATCGTAAGGCATCCGCTCGTGCAGCGCATTGTGGAGGCTTACGAGCGTGCCGATAAGGAAGCTAAGGAATCAAAGGAGGCGGCTGACGAATCAGAGCTTGCTGAGGATTGATTTGCAGGCTTTTACATCGCTTTCTATGCGTGAGCGCAGTTTGTCGAGGGAGTTGAATTTCTTCTCCGGTCGGATATATTCCACAAACTGCAGTTCTATCTCCTCGCCGTAGAGATATCCTTTGAAGTCAATAATGTGCACTTCGATGCTCACTTTTCCTCCTGCCTGTTCATCCACGGTTGGGCGGAATCCTATATTGACCACTCCGCTACGAGTCTCACCGTCAGGCGTTTTTACCTTCACGGCATATACTCCGTTCATCGGTAGAATGGCCGCATCGTCGTCCAGTTTCAGGTTGGCCGTCGGAAATCCCATGGTGCGTCCTACCTGATTCCCTTCGGTCACCTCGCCGCGCATCGTAAATTCATAGCCGAGTTTCTCGTTGGCCTCGGGTATCTTACCTTCGCCCAGCAGTTTACGGATTATTGATGAACTGATCGGAGAGTTTTTACCCTTATATTCCGGAGCTTCAAGCACATCCATATCAAGCTCTTTGGCCATCGCTTTATACTGCTCCAAGCCATCCTTGCAGTCATGGCCAAACCGGTTGTTAAACCCTACCACGAGGGTCTTCACGCCATACTCTTTCCTGAGTTTTTTCAGGAAGTCGCGGGCACTCATGCGGCGCATTTTCTCATTAAAGGTCAGCAAGATGACATCCTCTACTCCGGCATTTTCAAGTAGCGACAGCCTCCGCTCGAGCGATGAGATTAGCCCCGGTGCCTCCAGCGGACGCACCACATTAAGGGGGTGTCGGTCAAATGTAATCACTGAAGGAGTCAAACCTCTGTAAGAAGCTTCAACCCTCAGATAATCAATGAGATACTTGTGGCCAAGGTGAACGCCGTCCCACATTCCTACAGCGGCTATCCTCTCGCGGCTCTTGTCGGTACTTGTTATTCGGTTCATTTCATGGAATTTAATAAGTCAGCAAATTCATCACCCGGATTCACCTTAACAGCCTGATAGCCATAGCTTCGGGCTGCATCGACGTTGCTCTGTGAGTCGTCGAAAAAGAGAGTCTCCTCAGGCTTGATATCGAATTTCTCAGCCGTGTAATCAAAAATCTTACGTCCGGGTTTACAGCACTTTGCCTCGTAGGACGTGACTATTCCATCGAAATAATGATTTATGTCATGTCCATCCTTGCGAAATTCTTTGGCTATATCCTGCGACATCATGATAGGATTAGTGTTTGACAGCAGATACACCGGATATTCCTTCCTCAGCGCTTCGAGCTGGCGAAGACGATGCACCGGGATACCGGTCAGAAAAGCATTGAAAGCCAGATCGATCTGCTCATCGCTCACGCCCGCAGGCAGGTGCTCCCTGACCTTGGCTCGAAACTCCTCAGGCCCGAGCTCCCCGGCCTCAAGCGCAAGGAAAAATTCCTTCTGCCCGTAATCTCCGAGGTAATCAGCTATATCGCTGAAACCGAGCTTCTCGAAAGCCCTGACACAGTTCATGCGGTCAATATCCATTATCACACCGCCGAGATCAAACAGTAAATTCTTTATCATATCCTTATAACAATTTTTCAGCTATTATGTTTTAGTGTATCAAGAAAGTAGTATAAGAAAAGTCCGCCGGCAGTAAACAGGCTGACGCTGAACGATAAAATAATACCGTAGACGCCCATATCTGCCGTGATTCCAAGCAGATACATAGCCGGAACGCCTATTACCACATAGGCCACAAACGCTATCCATAGCATCGGCATCACGCGCGATGTCCCGCGAAGCGCGTTGCTGAACGTGATCTGAGTCGCATCCCCCATCTGATACAGTATCAGCGGAAATATCAGAGCGGTAGATGCTGCCAATACTTCAGGATCTTCAGTGAACAGCCCCATAAGCTCTTTCCCTGCGAAAAAGAATAGAAGCGAAGCTGCTGCCGTGAAAACCAGCATGATATGATATCCGCCCCACGCATCGCGACGCATCGCTTTCACATCGCCGAGGCCCGCATTGTTGGCCACGAGTATCGATGTGGCATTACCTATACTATAATAAATGCAGAAGCCGAGCATACCCACTACCACTATCACCTGAAACGACGCCAGCGGTATCTTACCTATCCATCCGGCCATCACTGCCGCCAGAGTGAACGATCCGCTCTCCAGCGCCAGTTGCAGCGACACCGGCCACGACGTCCTGGTCACTCTCCTTACGTCTGCGCTCACCATCCGGTTTGTCGTAAATCCTTCACGGTAAACCGTATAGCTCCGCTTGAAGAAGAATACCCCCGCCATAGCTACAAGCGGCAAAAATCTTACTACAAGCGTAGAAATACCCGCTCCGGTCAGTCCCATCTCGTCAAACCCCCAGTGACCGAATATCAGCACATAATTCCCGATGATATTCAGCCCGTTAGCCGCAAGAAGCACTGCCGTTGGCAATACCGTATTCCTGATTGCGTAGCTCCACTGCAGAAACACCCCGCAGAGAGCCACCGGCACAAGTCCCGCCAGATAAAGCAGATAATAAGGCCGGATCGTAGGAAGCAGCTCAGCAGGTGGATCAAGCATCTCCAGGTGGTCATAAATCCACCACATCAGCCCCGTCACTATCAGCGCAAACACCCCAGTGACCACCAGCCCCGCCTTCACCAGACGACCTATGTCGCTGCTCCTACCCTGTCCGAACAGAGCACCCACCAGAGGCGTCATGCCGTACGTAAAGCCCATGATAGCCATCATTGGCGTGTTAAACAGATTATTGACAAACGAAGCCGAAGCCAAAGCCTCCGTAGAATAATGCCCCACCATCAGCGTATCGGCAAAAGCAGTCACTATCAGCCCGATCTGCCCAACGATCAGCGGCAATCCGAGCTTCAGAATATTCAGATAAGTAGTCTTATAGCGGCTCAGCCACATAAATTTCTGATTCTAAGTGTTCGCAAAGTTACAAAATTTCCCTCAGATTGTTGATGTTTATATTGGGTCAAAAAGACGGATGTTACCACATATATTATATATAAGGAGGTCAGAGGCGCATACCGATGCCGAAGAGGGCATAGTCATATATTACCGGGTCGTCGGGGCGGAAGCGGCGTAGATGGGAGGTGATCTCCATCACGGCGCGGCGGTCAGCGGCTTTGCGGGTGAGGAGGCCGAGTTCGCGGGCGGTGTCGCCTACGTGCACATCAAGAGGTATGAATAGTTGGGATGGTTTGAGGACGTCGCGCCACACTCCGAGGTCTACGATGCCATCATCTCTGACGAGCCATCGCAGAGCCATATTGACGCGCTTTAGCGCCGTGTTGCTTAGGTTTAGCGGGAGGCAGCGGGAGTCAGTAGCGCCGGAGTTGGCCTGACACAACTCGTTGTTGATCAGCTCTACGAGCTTCCATGCCGGATATTCGTCGGAATTTACACCGTGGTGGAGGGCGAAGTCGGCGAGCGATGGATAAGCTTTGTAGATGCGTTGCAGTCCCCGGAGAAAATGCTTAAGGTTGGCGGTGAAGAATGTGCGGTGGATGTTTCCGTCGGGAAGGTCCTCGAAGTCGCCGTCGATGACAAACCGGTAAGGGGTATTGTCCATCATTCCGAGCATTTTGTTGCAGTCGCGGCATATCATCTTGCGGTTGCCCCAGGCTATTGCCGAGGTGAGCAGGGATGTTATTTCTACGTCGCGCAGGTCAGAGAATCGGTGCGGAAACTGCACAGGGTCATCGGCGATAAAAGCCGGCGAGTTAATTCTCGCTGCCTCGCTGTCGAGCAGTTCTTTCAAGTCGTTTTCGGTCATAGTCCATTGTTTTCAAAATAGTCATTGATTTCCTTTAATTTGCAAGCCGCTTTCTGTCGGAGCTCCGGAGCAACGTTAGGATTAAGGGTTACAAGTTCGATTGAGTTGGCAATCCAAGGGTTGAGGAGGTTTTCTACAGGCTCGTTGAAGATTTTGCTGTAGCGGATATGGTCATTGGCAAGTTTAATCTGGTTAATCGGGAGAAATGCAAGGCCGTAATCGAGCATTGACCGGCGAAATTCCAGAGAATCTCTTGACTTGGTTATATTCTGTGCAAAACTTATACAGCTTTCAAGCCAGTTTCTTATAGCGAACTCGTAATGCCCTTCAAGCATATTGGCATAGCCGATAAGACGTACGAGCCTGAATAGCAGTGGATCGCTCCATCCGCGTGGATGTAGCAGTTTAAGATATACGTCGAGGCGTTTCAAGTATTCCGATTCTTTTAGCTGGCGACGAATTTCCTCGATATCTCGTTCGGCATAGATTTGGACAAGTTCTACCTCCCGATTGAAGAGCTGATAATCAATATAGGCATCAGAGTGAGGATCTATTTCGTCAGCAGTCTCATCTATTGATTCCAACAATTGCATACAGGCTTCAATATCCATCTGATTGAAAAGGGCTTTGACAACAGCCATCGTTGCCTTTACCCTGAGATTCGGATCGACAAACTGATGATTCTCCAACATATCCTTTGCCGTGCTGACCTCGCCGATATCCGTCAGCATTACGATAACCTCGGTAAGCGACTTTTCGTCATTGAGATCGAGTAATGCTGAGAGCCGGTCGATGGCGACACGACATTCGGCCTTGTAGCCAAGCGATTTGGTTACATGAATCAGCCGTCGCCAGTATTTGCGCATATCATCATCAGAATACGTAATCTTTTCCTGACGTTTCTTCCATGGCATAGGGGCGAACTGCATCCTCAGATCCTTATGATAGGGAAGTTTCGACCAGCCGTAAGTGAGATTATATAATGACATATTAGAGATTAAATAAACTTAGATGTTACGCACGAGTCTTGAAACGCCAGTTAT
>JAMPAP010000008.1 GCA_023667185.1 Lachnoclostridium sp. | reverse complement strand
AGGGAGGATATGATCTGGATTTTGCATCCACCTGCCGATAGCTGAGTAGTTACGTTTTAGAGCCTGTCCCATAATAAATGTTAACGCTGAGGCGGTCAGCCATTGAGCAGATTTGTTCGGGTGATGAGGGAGTGTACTTGATGTACACGACCGAAGAACGCGGACAAAGATGCCAATGGATGGCCGAGGCGATGGTAACTTCCACCGCCTGTCACATATTGAGGTGATTATTTAGTTGAAACGCGCGTCTCAGCAGAAACTATATATGCTTAATCAATATCATTAAGAATGCCATTCTGACCATAGCTTTTGCCGTAGAAAGCAACTGTTCATAGTTGCGACACAAACGCCTGAAGTTGTCAAGCCATGCAATGGTTCGCTCCACAACCCACCGACCTTCTAACGGAATAAACTCGGATGTGCCATAGTTTGATTTAACACATTGCATATCAATTGATACAACGTCCTTTACGGTCTCGGTCAGCTTCCCTTTGTATCCATTGTCGGCCTTAATCGTTTTGATGGATTTATATTGAATTGACAGGTCTGCTATCAGTGGATATGCACCTTTTGAGTCATGCACATTAGCTGTTGTCACCGCCACGGCAAGCGGCAAACCATCGCTATCTACCGCAATATGCCGCTTAATGCCCTTCACTCGCTTGTTGCCGTCAATCCCTTTCTGCGAACGAGGCAAGCCGCTCTTTGAGCTTTGACTGTCAATGATTGCTACGCTTGGATTTTGTCCCCGATCTCCCTTAATGCGTTTACGCCGCTCGTTGAGCAATTGTTTGAGCATCCTGTTAAACCATTGACACTCACTGATCCCTCTGAAATAGTGATAAACGCTTTTCCATTTACCGTAATACGGAGGCAATAATCTCCACTGACAACCGCTCTTCAATATAAATATTATGCCATCAAACTTCTTTATATTCAGCTTGATACCCGCCTTCAGGCAGTAAGATTCAAGCCAACGCTTCTGTTTGGAGTTAAGTAAAGAATAAGATTTCATATATAGTTAACGCATTGCGGCAAAGAAAATTACCCTCGCCTCGCATCTCTCGGGCGCTTTTGAAGCTGCCGTTCGGTCACAATGCCACCGCATTGCTCCCTCACGTCAACTTCAAAATCCCTCCGAGATATGCGGCCTCAGCGTTAACATTTATTATGGGACAGGCTCTTAGTGACAATTAAAAAATATAGATTTGCACAATAAAGGATTATTGTGTACTTTTGCACTCTGTTTATAGCTATAATAGCTGAAAGATTTTAACTGAAATGAATATTATCAGAACAGTTGACGAACTTGGTCGTCAGGTATCGGCAGCTCGGGCTCTCGGCCGTACTATCGGCCTTGTACCCACAATGGGCGCGCTGCATGACGGACATATGTCGTTGATCCAGAAGGCGCGCCACGATAATGATATTGTGGTGGTCAGTGTATTTGTTAACCCTACCCAATTTAATAACCCTGATGACTTACGCACTTATCCTCGCACGGAGGAAGCTGACCTTGCCAAGCTTTCGGAGGCCGGAGTGGATATAGCATTTGTACCTACGGTAGAGGAGATGTATCCCGAGCCTGACACGCGTGAATTTAACCTCGGCCCTGTGGCTCAGGTGATGGAAGGCGCGATGCGCCCCGGTCACTTCAACGGTGTGGCTCAGGTGGTAAGCAAACTTTTCGCCATGACTCGTCCTGACCGCGCTTACTTCGGCGAGAAGGATTTCCAGCAGATTGCCGTGATACGCAAGATGGCTCAGCTTGAGGGCTTCGATATCGATATCATAGCCTGTCCCATCAAGAGAGAGGAGGATGGCCTTGCAATGTCAAGCCGTAATGTGCGTCTGAGCGCAGAGCAGCGAGCTCTCGCGCCTGTGATTCACCGCACGCTCGAGGGTAGCCTCTCGTGGGCTATGGATCATGACGTAGCCTCCACGAAGCGTTACGTCGTGGATACGCTCAACTCGTTTGACGGCCTCGAGGTGGAGTATTACGAGATTGTCAATGCCGACGATATGCAGCCTATCGCCGATTGGAGCGATTGCCGTCAGGCAGTAGGTTGTGTTACAGTGTATTGCGGAGAGGTTCGCCTCATCGATAATATTAAATATCCTGTAAGATCATGATGATTCAATTACTCAAAAGCAAGATTCATCGTGTGACGGTGACGGAAGCCCGACTCGATTATATTGGCAGCATTACCGTAGATAAGGATCTGCTTGATCAGGCAGGCATTTTCCCGGGCGAAAGGGTGTTTATTGTTGACAACAATAACGGCGAACGGTTTGATACCTATACCATTGCCGGCGAACCTGGATCAGGTGTCGTATGCCTCAACGGCGCGGCCGCGCGCCGGGTGCAGGTGGGCGATATTATCATCATTATGGCTTATGCCATGATGACTCCCGAGGAGGCTGCAACGTTCAGCCCCAAGGTGATTTTCCCTGATACATCTACAAACAAACTACTGAAATAACACCAATAATATATGTTTGAAAATCTAAGCGAAAGACTCGAGAGAAGTTTCAAGATACTCAAAGGCGAAGGCCGCATCACGGAGATTAACGTTGCCGAAACGCTTAAGGATGTGCGTCGCGCACTGCTCGAAGCCGACGTCAACTTCAAGGTAGCCAAGCAGTTTACTGATGAGGTGAAAGCTAAGGCTCTCGGCCAGAATGTAATCAATGCCATCAAGCCGGGCGAACTCATGGTCAAGATTGTCCATGACGAGCTGGCACGACTAATGGGTGGCGAGACCGCACAGGTAAACCTGTCAGGAAACCCTACGGTGATACTGATGTCAGGTCTGCAGGGCTCGGGTAAAACCACATTCTCAGGCAAGCTTGCCCGCAAGTTTAAAGCCGAGCAGCATCGCCGTCCGTTGCTCGTGGCTTGCGACGTGTATCGTCCGGCAGCAATCGAGCAGCTCAAGGTCCTCGCTTCACAGATTGATGTACCGGTCTACACTGAAGAGGGCAACAAAAACCCGGTTCAGATAGCTGAAAATGCCATCCGCTATGCCAAGACAAACAATCTTGATATGGTCATCATCGATACCGCCGGCCGTCTGGCCGTGGATGAGGAGATGATGAAGGAGATCGAGGCTATCAAGAAGGCCGTCAAGCCGCAGGAGACCCTTTTTGTTGTCGACTCGATGACTGGTCAAGATGCAGTTAATACAGCCAAAGAGTTTAACGATCGTCTTGATTTTGATGGCGTTGTACTTACGAAACTCGATGGTGACACCCGTGGTGGTGCAGCGCTTTCGATCCGTACAGTCGTGACGAAGCCTATCAAATTTGTAGGTACCGGCGAGAAGCTTGATGCGGTGGATCTCTTCCACCCCGCCCGTATGGCTGACCGTATCCTCGGCATGGGTGACATCGTGTCGCTCGTAGAGCGCGCCCAGAACGCCTACGACGAGAAGCAGGCTCGTGAACTTCAGCGCAAGATCGCTAAAAATCAGTTTAACTTCAACGACTTCCTTGCTCAGATTCAGCAGATTAAGTCGATGGGTAATATCAAGGAACTTGCCTCGATGATCCCCGGTCTTGGCAAGGCAATCAAGGATATCGATATTGACGACAATGCATTCAAAGGTATCGAGGCTATCATCCAGTCAATGACTGAAAAAGAGCGCCAGAATCCGGAAATCATCAACAGTAGCCGCCGCCGCCGCATCGCCCTCGGCTCAGGAACGGATATCCAGCAGGTCAACCGCCTCATCAAGCAGTTTGACCAGACACGCAAGATGATGAAGCAGGTTTCTTCGATCAAGAATCCGCTCTCACTCATGCGCGGCATGAAAGGAATGAAACGATAACACATATTATATATGACACTCATCGACGGAAAAAAAATTGCCGAGGATATCAAGTCAGAAATCGCGGCTGAAGTAGCCGAAATGGTAGCCGCGGGGCAGCGTGCTCCTCATCTTGTGGCCATACTCGTAGGCCACGACGGCGGTAGCGAGACTTACGTTGCCAACAAGGTAAAAGCCTGTGAACGTTGTGGTTTTCGCTCGACGCTAATCCGTTTTGAGGATGAAGTGTCACAGGAAGAGCTACTCGCTGAAATCAGCCGTCTCAACAGTGATGACGATGTTGACGGATTTATCGTGCAGCTGCCACTGCCCCGTCATATTGACGAGCAGGCTGTAATCGAGGCCATTGATCCCCGTAAGGATGTAGACGGTTTCCATCCGGTAAATGTAGGCCGTATGTCGATAGGTCTCCCCTGCTTCAGGTCAGCTACACCCGCAGGTATTCTCGAACTGCTGAGTCGTTACAATGTCCCCACGCGCGGCAAACGGTGCGTGGTGATCGGTCGCAGTAATATCGTAGGCAAGCCTGTGGCCTCTCTGATGATGCAGAAGGCCCAGCCCGGCAACGCTACTGTCACCGTGCTTCACAGTGCATCGGAAAATCTCGCCGAGATATGCCGCGAAGCCGATATCATAATCGCGGCAATAGGAGTACCTGGTTTTGTAAAAGCAGATATGGTGAAAGAGGGTGCGACGGTGATCGACGTAGGTACAACACGCGTGGCTGACGCATCGCGTAAGAGCGGTTTCCGTCTCTGCGGAGATGTGGATTTCGAAAACGTGGCTGAACGGTGCTCATTTATCACCCCGGTGCCCGGCGGAGTAGGGCCTATGACCATCTGTATGCTCATGCGCAATACCCTTCTTGCAGCCAAACACGAGATCTACTGATGTCAATATCCGTATTACTGCTGTCGCTGACAGCATTGCTGTTTTCGAATCAGACGGCCGACATCGTATTTGCCGGTGATGCCATGCAGCATCAGAAGCAACTTGAGGCTGCCCACCGCGCTGACGGCAGTTACGATTACTCATCTTATTTTCCGGCTGTGACCCCTTACGTTGCAGCCGCTGATTTTGCAGTAATCAACCTCGAGACACCCCTTGGGGGAAAGCCTTACTCGGGCTATCCAATGTTTTGCGCACCTGACAGTTATCTTGACGCTATAGCCGATGCAGGCTTTGACCTGATACTCGGAGCCAACAACCATTGCCTTGATCGTCGCGACAAGGGTATACTCCGTACGATCGACCAATTTGAAAAGCGCCATCTTCCTTATGTTGGGATTTACCGCAATCAGGCGGCGCGCGATTCTATTCTTCCTATGATTCAGGATATTAATGGTTTCAAGGTGGCCTTCCTGAATTACACTTACGGCACTAACGGCATGACGCGCACCACTGACGTTGGGCTCGATTACATCGATCGTGATCTTATCAGGAAGGATGTGGAGGCAGCCCGCAATGCCGGAGCTGAGATCGTGACTGCCTGCGTACACTGGGGCGATGAATACAAGCTACTCCCTAATGCGTGGCAGAAGGATCTTGCGAAATATCTGCAAAGCCTTGGTATTGACCTTATTATAGGAGGACATCCCCACGTGATACAACCAATGGAGATGTATGATAACGAGGTGACCGGCCGCAAAGGGATATTAGTTTATTCGTTAGGCAATTACATCTCGGCAATGCGCACGCCTGACACCCGCGGCGGAGCCATGGTCAGAGTGACTTTGGCTCGCGATTCGGCAGGTAATGCCGTGGTGGATAATGCAGCATATTCGCTGGTATTTGTGGAGACACCCACCCGCCCCGGTGCAAATTTCCGACTCCTCCCGGCTGAGTCAGAGGAGCTTGATCCGGCGTGGCACCCTGCGCGCAATCAGTTTATCAAAAACGCCACTGCAATTTTTGACAAGCATAACGTCAACGTTCCACGGGAGTTTGTGCAGCCGAAGTAGTCTTGCGCAGGATGAAGTAGCCAAGCACTCCGGCAAGAAGTGAAGCTATGACGATACCTATCTTGGCATTATTCAGCAGGCTCATTTCTCCGGCATCGCCGAATGTGAGGTTGGCGATGAAGAGTGATACGGTAAAACCTATGCCTCCGAGCATCGCTATACCGGCCATCATTGGCCACGAACTGTTCTCCGGCATCGGCGCCCAGCCAAACTTGACTGTTAGCCACGAGAATGTAAAGATACCGAGCAACTTACCACCAACGAGTGAGAGAATAACTGCGAGACTCAATCCTTGGACTATGCTGGCCGGATCTATATCAAGAAGATAGATCCCGGCATTGGCAAAGGCAAAGAGAGGTATGATCAGGTAGTCGACCACCGGATGCAGTGAATCCTCCATATCCTGAAGCGGGGAAATGACCTTGTCAGAGGCGCTTTCGATCTCCTTCAGCCAGTCCATCTGATCATGGTCAAGAATAGTGCGCGAGGTCACGCGTTCCTCTTCATCGGTCTTGAATCTCAGGATATTACGGCGTATAATCTTGATGTAATTTTCAGGTGCATATACCGGGGTGGCGGGAATGGTGAAGGCTACGAGCACACCGGCTATCGTAGGATGCACGCCAGAATTGAGGAAGAGAAACCATACGATGCCACCTAATATGAAGTAGAACATCTTGCTCTGAATCTTCAGCTTACCGCCTATGAATAATATCACCAGACCTATGGCAGCATATCCGAGGTATGCTAACTCAATGCCTGAGGAATAGCAGGTAGCGATGACGATGATGCCGCCAATGTCGTCGACCACAGCAAGTGTAGTGAGGAATATCTTCAATGATACCGGTACACGGCTGCCGAGCATAGCCAACACTCCCAGGGAGAAGGCGATATCAGTAGCCATAGGGATAGCGGCACCCGAAGCGTAGTCAGTGCCGCGTGCCATGATCATGAAAATGGCTACAGGGATCGCCATTCCGCCTATCGCCCCCATGATGGGAAGCAGAGCCTGGCGGAATGACGTGAGCTCACCCACAAGCACTTCCCTCTTGATTTCGAGCCCGATGGTGAAGAAAAAGAGCGCCATCAGAGCATCGTTGATAAACTGAATCACTGTCATTGGGTGACCGGCGTGTGACAGCAGGTTGAACGAGCCTATCTGCAATCGCATCTCCTGATTCCAAAAGTCGTTGTAGAGAACGTTGAGAGGCGGAATGTTGGCAACCACAAGAGCTATTACCGTGGCAAATATAAGGACGTTGCCTCCGGTAGCGTGGCGGGATAGAGCTTGACGAGCTGCATAAAATACTTGATGAACAGCCATAATTGAACGTGATTAAGTGTTATAAATATATAACGTTTAATCATGCAAAAGGTTGTCAGAGAATAGGGCTGAGCAGACGTGAGACTGATTCGATAATCTTCAGATGACGGGGCCGACGATACCATTTCCGGGCTATTACCTTGGTACACCGGGCCATATCTGCTTCAAAACTTTCTGCTATAAGCCGATTCATCTCTGTGGAGTACATCATGATATTTTCCTCGAAGTTATGCTCAAGGGAGCGATAGTCAAAGTTGGCTGAACCAATGGTGGAAAATTCGTGGTCAATGACAAGCACCTTACAATGAAGCATTCCCGGCTCGTAAAAGTAAAACTTTATACCGGCTCCGAGACATTCGGTGATATATGACCGCGAGGCGTAAGCGAGTAGCCGCGAGTCGTTTATACGGGGAAGCATGATCCTTACGTCGACACCCGACAGGGCGGCCGACTGAAGCACTCCGAGCAGTGGCGAGTTGGGCAGGAAGTAAGGTGTCTGTATCCATACGCGCTTCTCGGCCATGGCAATGGCGCGGAAGAAAGTCAGAGCAATGCCTGAATAACGGCTGGTAGGGCCACCGGTAACGAGCTGCACGCCTACATCCTTTACAGCATCAACCGTATCCACCGGCTCATCCACAACATTATCAGAGATAATGCCGCCGCCCATGAAATTCCAGTCGATGGCAAAATTGTACTGCAATCCGGCAACTGCCGGACCGGTAAATCTTACCGAGGTATCGCGCCAATGGCCGAAAGAGTCACCGCCGTTGATATAACGGTCAGCGACATTCATACCTCCGATATATCCTATACGGCTGTCGATTATGACGGCTTTGCGATGGTTGCGCCAGTTGAGTGTGGTGGCAAATTTTGGGAAAGCTACCTTGAAAAACGGCTCCACTTCCACTCCCGCATCAGCCATGCGCGAGAAAAAATCCTTTGGAACATCAATACACCCTACATAGTCATACATCAGCCTGACTTTCAAGCCATTGCGCGCTTTATCGATAAGAATATCAGCGATACGGCGGCCGATATTGTCGTCGGCAAAGATGTAATATTGCATATTGATGTGTGACGTTGCAGCCTCAAGGTCGATGATAAGCGAGCGGAAAAAACTTTCGCCATCATTAAAGAGCGTGACACTTGTATCAGGGTAATATGGCGCGCCTGAAGTAGCATGGCCTATCTTTATGAGATGGCAGCTTTGCGGTGAAAGGTGTCCACGGATTTTTGGCGGTGGGGTCAACTCCTCTTGTTTCAGTAATTTGCGACGGCCGCGGCGCGATATAGTGCGTATACCTTTCAGCCCGTGCCCCAGAAAAACATAGAGCAAAATACCTATCACCGGCAGAAGCACCACTACTGCAACCCACGCAAGCGAACGGGTGGGATTACCGTTATCCGTTACAATAATGTAAATAACCGCAATGATAGCAGCTATATATGCCACTATCACAACAGGCCACAGCCATGAACTTACTGACAGGATAAGAAAAGCCGGCAGAATCATGGCTACACAAGATTTAGATTTCAGACAAGCCGGATGCCGTCATCAGCAATAGTGATGACGCGCTCCCGGTAGAGATGTCCTATGGCTTTCTTGAAGTCCTTTTTTGAGCACTCAAATGAGTGACGGATAGCTTCAGGCGACGACGAATCAGTCAGCGGGAAAAAGCCGTCAGGCTGAGCCTGCAAGCGCCGCATGATACGGTTTGACAAGGCGTCAATGCGATGATCATCAGCGCCTGAGAGCAGAAGATCTATTTTTGAGTCAGGTCGGACGTTTTTCACGTAAGCGGTGACTTTCTTGCCGATTACCATAGGTTTATACAGATCGCTATCGTAGATAAACCCATGATGAAGATTATCTACAATCACTCGATAGCCCACGTCATTACGCTCATACACAAGGGCTTCCACTTTATCACCGCGTTTGTATGATGGAATAGTGTTGCCGAGAAACTTGTCGATCTTGCAAGAGGCAACCACGCGTTTTGTAGTATCGTCAAGATATACATATACGAGAACCACCATACCGCGGGCGAGGCGGGCTCGCTGCTGCCCGAACGGCACGAGCAACTCCTTGGCTATCAGACCCCAGTCGAGAAACGCACCATAGCGGTTGACATCGTTAACCTGAAGGTAGGCAAACTCGCCGACAACGGCGTATGGTTTCTCCGTCGTGGCGATCAAGCGGTCATCCGAGTCAGTATATACAAACACATCCACCTCGTCACCCGGACGTAAAGGTTCGGAAATATACTTGACCGGGAGGAGCACTTCGCCCCCCTCGCCCGTATCAAGATATGCACCGAAGTCCACGAGCCGATTGACTGTCAGATGATTATAATTGCCGATTAATAGTTTTGATTTCATGAAACGTAGAGGATTTTTAAGTATAACACCATTATGGGAATAATGGTTCAGATGATACCGCGGGCGGTGAAGATATGAAAAAGGAGGTCGCGCAAGAGATCATATTCGTTCATACGCGAACCCACGCCCTTGGTCTTGCGGTCAAAGTCGCGGATGGCTGAGATAATTTCGATAGTCTGCCTTACCGAGTAGTTGCGTGATGCAGCTTCGTATGGTTTCAATTGCCACTGGTTGCGAAATCCGAGTGCATCCATGTAGCCCGACGGCGATTTGTCACGTGTATACTGATATATCAGCAGGTTAGAAAACAGGTTGAAGAGCGCAGCCACGGTCATCACCGTAGGATTATTCTTGGGATTAGAGCGAAAATATTCAGCTATTCGGAAAGCCTTTGCAGCATCCCTTACGGTAATGGCATCGGTTAGCTCGAAGTTATTGTAATCCTTTGATATACCTATGTTTCGCTCGATCACCTGCGGAGTGATGCAAGCGCCCTTACCGAGGATCATCACGAGTTTTGAGATCTCGTTGTAGAGTCGCGACACGTCGGCACCTATATAGTCGCGAAGCATCATCAGAGCCTTGTTGTCAACGCTCAATCCGTTAGCTTCTATCAGGCTGCTGATCACGGGCATGACTGTTCGGTCAGTGAGCTTCTTTGATTCAAAGACCACGCCATTTTTCTTCACAGCATCAATCAGTTCCTTCCCTTTGGCGACAGCACCGCGGCACACGATGACGAGCACTGTAGAGTCAGAGGGGCGCTCGACGTAGCTGTGAAGTTTGTTAAGCTGGTCGGCTCGAATAGCTTGTGCCTCTTTCACAATAACTATCTGGCGATCAGCCATCATAGGATAGCGATGACAAACCTCCATGATAGCATCAGGAGTCCATTCGAGAGCATACATCTGATATAGGTTGAAAGCACGGTCAGCTTCGGGCAGGAGGTTTTCGAAGTCTTCGGTAAGACGGTCGATATAGTAACCCTCCTCACCGTGAAGCAGATACACGGGCTTAAGGTTTCCGGCAGCGATGTCTGACCGGAGTTTTGCGAATGGATCGGTTGCTGAAGTTACTGCCATAGGTGACGATGAATTAGAAAATAATTCGTAAATTTACACACAATTTGGAAGAAATGCAACACCTTAATTTACCGGAAGCCGATCTAAGACTGCGTCGCGACCCCGACGGCGTGGTGAAAGTATATGATAATCAGCGGAGAATGTGGCTCGTACTGACACCCGAAGAATGGGTTCGCCAGAATTTTGTATCCTATCTTATCAATCACAAAGGGTATCCTACATCGCTTATCGCAAATGAATACACCATCAACCTCAACGGGACGGTGAAGCGATGTGACACTGTGGTGTTTGACACGGAGCTGCATCCGGTATTGATCGTGGAATATAAGGCTCCATCAGTAGAAATCACCCGCGAGGTGTTCAACCAGATAGGCCGTTACAACGTGGTGCTCGGCGTTGACAACTTAGTGGTAAGCAATGGCTTGCGTCATTACGCGTGCCACCATGGCGAGGACTCGGTGTGGCGATTCCTGACCGACATTCCCTCGTGGAATGAACTTACTTAGTCGCGGTTGAAGAAGTAGGTTATGCGGAAATCCCAGGTGGAGTTGCGGGCACTGAAGTCAGTGAGCTGGCGGGTCTTAAGGGCGTAAGTCATTCCCCAGGTGTAGAAAGCGCCTACCTGCCAACATTTAAATAGCTCGACACCGCCTCCGCAGGTTAGTCCCAGACCACCGTTGGCAAACTGGATGGCATCGTTCTTGCTGTGACCGGCAAGAATATTGAAAGTAGGACCGCCCTGAACGAAGGGAGCAACATAATCCTCAATTCCGTTCATACGTGTCCACTTGAATTTCAGATGGAAAGGTATATCGATGTAATGCAGGCGGGTAGTCTCGGTGCCGTAGCCTTGCGACGACCATATCAAGCGTTCGCCCATGTGGAGCTTCGCGCCGCGCATCTCGTAGAGCAAGCCAAACTCGACGCCGAAACCTATGCCGGGAAACATCATTTCACCCTTGACACCGGCCGATGCGCCCACGAGCTTGTCGACTGTAAAGAGATCCTGCTTGAAATTCAGGTTAGTAAGTGTAGCTCCGGCGGTAGCGCCCCAACGGAACTGAGCAAAAGCCGGTTGTGACGCCATCATCATAACCACCATTGCTATGATTGCAACATATACTTTCTTCATAGTGACGCAAAGGTAACAATAATCTATCAAACCGCAAAAAAATCCCCGATTTGCATAAAAATCAGATGGCGGTGAGGCGGAGGAGAATGTAGGGGGTCATGGGGAGGCGGATGTTGCGGTGGGATTTGTCATAGAGGCGATAGTCGTTGGCTTTGTCGGTCTCCATGATTTCTGCCCATGGAGTGATGGTCATATTCCATGTATCTATTATCTCTACTTTGAAGCGAGTGCCCTCCTTAAGTTTTTCGTAGTCAGCGCATTTGGCGGGGAGGTTAAACATCCAGCTCTCGGGAGTGGACGTGCCGAAATACACGAGGTAATGCCCCGGGCCGCCGGTCGAGGTCATGATGTCGCGCGAGATGTCGGCCGGCTGTAGAGGTTCGGGCATCGATTCCACAATGTCGCGGATAAAGCCGATGCGCTTCCACGACTCGCCGCGTTGCCGTCCCCCCTCGGCCCACATTATAGTATCGTTAGGCGAGGGATATTGCTGGAGACATTCACCGTGGGTAACGTAGGTGCCGCCAAGCACACCACACCATATACGGTGAGCCATCTCTTGACCGCTCAGTCGCCCCCAGCGGTTGGATAGATTACCCTCGTAACACACCTCATCGAGCACCACCGGTTTCCGGTAGATGCATCGGAGAATGGCCGCCCTACCCTGCTCCATCACGGGAGCTTCGTCCTGGATGCTCGTATGGGTGATGCGATCCACAGTTTCGTAAGGGAAATAGGTAGCCGTAGATCCATGGATGGAGAGGAGGTGGCGGTAAGGATCGCAGGAGTCTACCTGATCAATAAGATCCAGCCAGTCATCCTCGGTTTTTGACACCACATAATCATATTCGTTGGCCATTGACCACCATACGTTGTGAAACGATGACAGACGGCTCGACACATAGCGTGCGTATGCCTGATTGACCTCGGCTGGCATCGAATCAAAACCCCACTCGCCCTTGTCGTAGGGGTGGAAAAGTATAAGATCGGCCTGCACACCGAGCTCGGCAAGCGAGTCAACGCAAGCCTCCAAGTTGGCATAAAACTCAGGATTAAAGCGGGTGAGGTCATACTTCTTGCCATCGCGGGCAGTGACGGTCATACCCCGCTCGGAGCTCTCGCCCTCTACGAACGGAAAATATTGCGGTTGCTTCTTACACAGGGAGTAAGACTTAGGCATCACACACATTCTCACCTTATTAAAGCTGCCCTTACGAAGCGACTCAAGAGTCAAAGACTTCAGTTCAGGCGTCATGTGATTCCATGCGTAAATGGTGGTTCCGAAGGGCATAAAGCGGGAAGAGTCAGCATACAAGAAAGAGTGGCGCCCATCCACCCTTACCGGGCCATGAGACTGAGCCTTGTCAGAAACGTCGATACTTCCTGATAGGCCGTCGAGCGACTTGGCAAAATCCGAAGAAGTCAGATAACTCCATTTTCCCTGTTTCAACGGCATAAACCGTAGCACATACTGCCCATTACCATCGTAAAATCCGGGCACCACCACGGTATCCGTCTCTGAAACAAACGTAGCAGTAAAAGGAGTGATATAATAAGCCTTATCGTCAGCCGGACCTATATATCGATGCTCCCATCGGCCGTAAATAGGCGTTTTTTCAGCGTGAGCCGTTACTGCTGCTGCAAATAAAAAGATAATTATCAGGAATTTACATAACTCGTGTTTCATGGTGGTTAAAGATTTGTCTCAACTATCTGCAAAGATAGAGAAAAAACAGTAATTTTGCAGCATGAAAAAGGAAGAATTGAAAATCGTGTTTTTCGGCACACCTGACTTCGCTGTTGAATCGCTTGACCGCCTCGTGAAATACGGCTGCAACATAGCCGGAGTAGTGACCATGCCCGACAAGCCCGCCGGACGCGGCCACAAGATGTATCAGTCACCCGTCAAGGAATACGCCTTGGCTCACGGACTGAGGCTCTTGCAGCCTGAGCGGCTCAAGGCTGAGGATTTTGTCAACGAGCTTCGCGAGATCAATGCCGATCTCTTTATAGTGATCGCTTTCAGGATGTTGCCCGAGGTGGTATGGTCAATGCCGCGACTCGGGACATTCAATCTCCACGCCTCACTCCTGCCCCGCTACCGTGGAGCAGCCCCCATCAACTGGGCCATCATCAACGGCGACACCGAGACCGGAGTAACCACATTCTTCCTTAAGCACGAGATCGACACCGGCGACATCATCTCTCAGAAAAAAATCACCATCTCGCCTGACGAGAACGTGGGTGACGTGCATGACCGCCTGATGATGCTCGGCGCTGACCTCACGGTCGGCACCGTGGAGCGGATACTTCAGGGCAATCTCACCGCCACACCTCAGGATCAGCTCCTTAACGGAGAAGAGCCCACTCCCGCTCCCAAGATCTTCAAGGACACCTGCCGCATCAACTGGAGCAGGAGTGCTTCGGAGATCAACAACCTCATCCGCGGCCTGTCGCCATATCCCGGCGCATGGTCCGCGATGAGCGCCGAGGGTAAGACCATAGGCGATGTCAAGATTTTCGCCGGACGGGTGCTCCCTGCAGGAAAGTTGAAGCCGGGAGAAATAGCGGTCACCTCCGAGGGGCTCACCGTTGGCTGCGGCGAGGGAGAATATCTCATTGAGTCGCTCCAGATGCCCGGAAAGCGGAGAATGGCAGCAGCCGACTTCCTGAGAGGAAACCGGCTGACTGACATGATATTTGAATAACCATCAGAACGAGAACTGTATCATCGCTCCCACTCGGCGGGCCCAACCGTCCTCGCCGTCAAAGTCCTTGCGCTTGCCTATATTAAACTCCGCTCCGAGCATGATGCGTGGCGTGGGATTCCAGAATATGTTTGTGGCGCTATAAAGGCCATATTTATAAGCCGTTCCAAGCACTTCGTAAGATGGCAGGTATCGTCCTTGCCCCCATGTTGTGGACACAAATAGCGATGGCGTGAAGTTATATTGCAGTCCGGCAAAATAGCCGAAGCCGGGAGTGGTGCGCAGACGTCCGGGCGTCGCAGGATTCTCCACAAGATCATATTGCGACAGAAGCATATCGCCGCCAAAATTTGAATAGGAATATCCACCATTCACCGTGCCATAGACCGTAACCTGAGGTATGGGATGAAATACAGTGCTCAGCTGCAATCCCCAGCCCGTCAGCTGATGGTTGGTGCCGTTGACAAGGTCACGGTAAGGGAGAAACCTCACGATGCCCGACAGCCTGACGTGCTGATCTTTGTCCCACTCATACTGCACCATGGCAGCAAGATTGGGCAGATACTGCGAGCGGGCGGCCACGTCGCCGTCAGTCTCGTCAATACTCATCGATGGCGTCTCCACCGAAGCCGCCACTACGTAATGTGACTTAAATGTATGCATCCACCTTACCAATACATTGGTGCCATCCATCTTCATCGTCGGCCCGTTGGAATCAACCGTAGGAGGTACAGCCGCGCCATCGCCGAATGTAGAGGCCGCGTAACCGATGGTCCAATCGTTGATGATGGCATACGATTTTTTCAACCGGAAGCCCACACCATTGTAGCCATTGAAGTTACCCTCGATATAGAGCTGATAGGTGCCAAACTTCTTGTTTCGGCCTATCACGCGGAAAAAGAGAGCCGTACCGGCCGGCGTAGTTCCCAACAGATGCTGATGGAGCTGATCCTTTGCCACGGGAATAAACATCGGCGAGAAAGCCGGCTGATTGACCGAACCATCCCAGTCAAAATACCCTCGCATACGCACCAGACCACCCACACCCATCGCCAGGTTGGCATCACGGCTCATAAACAGAAAATACGGAGCCGCAGGATCCTGAAAATTGCGGAACTGGTCGTAATAGAAATTCTCAATCAGATTACGTATCGAATCAGAATGAGGATTAGCCCCTTCGCCAAAAAATATCAACTTATGGTCAGACATCAGCGAATCGCGTTGAGTAGCCACATGTGAGGTAGCAGCCGCACTCATCGCGACTGACGCCAGCATGAAGGCCGGTAAAAAGAAACGGAGAAATTTCATGAGAGTATAATAGTTGAAAACGTTATACCCGTATAACAACCACCCGCCGGAATTTGTTTAGTAACGATTAAATCGTCACTTAAAAGACGCGGGTGAACTCCTCGCCATCATAAAGCCGATAATATATCAGCCCGTAGTCGCGGGATATTACAAATTTTTCCATCTTCTGCTCCGGCTTGTTTTTCCAATGCTTTGAGTTAGGGGCATTTATCGTATCAAATATTACACAATTATCTATTATCTTGTCGCCTATCTGATAAGTCACCGGTACAATCGGAAAATATTCAAGACAAAATGCCGCACCGAGATGCCCCGAAATCATTAACGAATCATTGCCAATTTTCCTCTTCACAGAATAACTTCCTTCCAAAATACGTGTAGAGTCTTCAACCTCGATGTCACACCAAGCGTTAGCCTCATAATATCTATGACTAGCTGTACTGATATAAAATGGATTCGTTTCATTGTAAACTGTAATTCCTGAAATATTTAACTTCGATGTATTTCCTTTATTGGAAACAAAGGTAGCTGTTTTATATTGATTCAGTCCATTTGTCCAGACAAGATCTTTTTTTGTAAGATGAGTCATTCCGAAATAAAACAATCCCAGACAATCCATCAAACATAAGCATATAAAGATCAGGCCCAAGAAACAGCCGATCTTATTTACATATTTTACTACATCTGCCATTTCTGTTAATTATTTTCTAAGTGCATTAACTATTACATCAATTCCATGGGAGGGAAATGTATTTACCATAACCGGTATATTTGTTCCCGGTGCATATATCTTATTTATATTTTGCAAGATAGTTACATAATCTGAAACGATAGTTGTCCCAAACGGACCCGGACAAGTGCTTATATAATTTGTAATATCTCCTCGTCCATGTAATGAATTAATTATCATTGTACCTAAACTAAGAGCCGCAGGATTGAATGTTATAGCTGCATATCCGGTTGCCATACTTGCTGCCGCCGCCTGACCGCCGCCCATTGAATGGCCTACAAATGAAATCTCTTGATCACCCAATTCCTCGGATAGGGTTCTGGCATTACCGATTGCCTTCGAATATTGGGGTGATATTCCACCCAACTGAATAAGATCCTCTACAACATCTTCCCAAACACTTGTGCCCGCATATACATAAATATATTCAATCCGGTCAATTTCATCACAAAAGTCAGCTTTATAGTCCAGCTTTCCTTCCAGATAAGCCCATTCAGCAAGATATACAGCTCTTTATTGATGATGTATCACGCCCTGCAAGCATATTTGACATTTCATTAAAGGCTGACACATAATAATCCTCGGCGATCTTTGTCTGAGCACAAACTGGTAACTGTAGGAATATCATCATTATAAGGAGAGTCGCTTTCTTCATATACGCAAAGTAATCAGTCCCATTTATGGAAATATTCTAACGTAGTAATGCACCAACAAACAATAAAGAGAGAGAGCATCAACAAGGTTTCAAATATAACCACAGTCTTTAAACCCACCACTCTTTTTATTAAAATATGGTTAATCAAAAAATACAATAATCCATAGGGAATTGTTCTAAAAAAAAATGAAATAAAAGGATCGAATTGACACATATCTAATGCAGACTTCAAATAGATACCTGTAAACGCTCCATAAAGTAATATATTGGCAAACGTTTTCCAATGATTTTGTTTCTTCTCTGACATAATATCCATAACGTTAACTAATCCTACAAATATCCAGGTAAACATGACACCCAAACAACAGAACAAGTGATAGTAACAGAAGAGTCTCAAAATATATTACAGTTTTCTGTCCTGTAATTTTTGCTATTTCCACATGGTTTACAGCAATATAAATTATGTAAAGCATCAAAGTTGATACTATTGCAACTAACTTTCCAAGAGGCCAATTACTGAGCCATATACATATTGTGAAAAAAGTAAGTATACCTGCAAATCCCAAATATAGGAATAGGTAAGCAGCTAACAGACAGAATATATATCTTATCAAAGTTTTAGAATATCTGTTCATAGTCTTTAAAAATTATTTTGTTATAGGTGTACCGTTAGGATTATAAGATTTTATAGATTTAAAAGCCTCGCTTGGTAAAAGTATTACATCACATTGCATTTGAGTTCCGTTGTAGACATCTACTATCCCATAAGGCGTGGCAACAGGTATGTATGAAGGCTCGAATCTTGGCTTTGACACAGGAATTCCGGCTTTAATCAATACATCCTGAACTATGGTGGTGCAGTTGTTATTAATCAGGTTGTACTCAGTTTTAGCAGCTTCAGTAAAACAGTTTCGCATAATCTCATCCTGCTCCGGCGTAGATGGTATAAGATAACATTCGTCAAAACCATAATTGTTAACCGACGGATCACCCTTTCCCTTATCGTCTTCCGGCCTGACATTATATTCGGAATTCATAAATTCCTGCGGAGATTCCCATGATCCGACTGCCATATCGTTAAACTCCCGGCCACCCGTGTGTTCTCCGGAGAAATATACATTATTGCCATTGATAGAATAATACAGCCATTTCCCGTTCTCGTCTTGAATAAGTATGGCTGTATGCTGATCATCCAAATAACCATAATTCAGCACTACGACATCCCGCCCCGAAGGATCCACACAATTAACCGGGTCACCTCCACAATAGGAATAAGGCGACAGATGACGATAAGCGTAGCTATGTGCCGGAATAAACAGGCAAAATAATAGCAGTATTCTTGAAAGGAGAGATTTCATTTCATCAATTAGTTTTTGCAAATATAAACAATCTAACGTTATTTCATCACCATATTGGTTTTTAGTTGTTAGTCGTTAGTCGTTAGTTATTAGTCGTTAGTTATTAGTCGTTAGTTATTAGTCGTAACTAAAAACTAAAAACTAAAACTAAAAACTAAAAACTATCTCACGATGAACTTCTTGCCTGCCTGAAGATAAATGCCGGGAGTGAGTGATCCGCCGACGCGGATGCCCTGCAGGTTGTAGACGGGGGCTTCGGTGAGAGTTTCTGCGTCAATGATGACATCGTCGAGCGATCCGTAACCTTCATCTCCATAATAGCCTTTTACGATAGCATCCTTAAGATCGGGCACACTCCATGTGGGTACCGCACGATCTTCCATCTCTGAAAGCACCATCCAGTAAAATGTAGCCATTCCGGCGGCCTTGGCTTTCTCCACATAGTAACGGGCATATTGGCAAAGGTTGCTGTGATATTTATCGATATCACCGGTGGAAGTGCCCCACTCGCTGAATATTACGGGTGCGCCTTTTGACTTAAGATATTTGGTGACATCGCTTATCACGGCATCGACATCTTTTTTAGCGCTGCTGAGGCTGGTGACGTCAAAGTAAGAATGGACGTCAAAGATGATATGATTCCGGGCATCATCTTCGGGCAAATTGAGATTAATCAGCGGGTCGTCAAGATGGCTGTTCCAGGTTCCCGAACCGTTGCAAGCTCCGTAAGAATTTATCACGAGGTTGCGGCATGCGTTGTTGCCTCCGGTTGCTCTGACGGCATTTACGAAGCTTTGCGCGAAGCTGTTGACAGCTCCGTAGGCGGCTTCAGCATCAGCCTTGATATATTTTGATGAGGTGTTGAATGTGGCGAAGCACCAGGATTTATACTTGTCGAGCATCTCGTTGTAGCCCTCGAAAAGGAGGTGTTCGTCATAGTCGCGAAATTCAGTTGCGATTTGTGTCCAGAGGCTTTCGAAGCGGTCTTTTTGCTGATTGTAGACCTCGGGGTCGGCTACGATCCATGCTGCATCAGCGCCTCCGGTATCGTGGTGTACATTAAGGAGGCAGTACATTCCCTCGTCGATCACATAATCCACTACCTCGTGAACTCTGGCCATCCACTCAGGATCAACCTCATAGCCCTCCCACTGCGACTTGTCCCATACACCATCGTTGCTCTTGATCAGCTCGATGGTGTTACCGATATGCGGATACCAGGTCACCGGGACACGGATGGCATTAAATCCGGCTTCTTTAAACATATGGATCAGTTCACGCGTTGCGGCGGGCTGACCCCATGCCGTCTCAAAATCAGCCGGCGTGCAGTCGTTATATTTCTCTATCCACATATTTGCGGGGTCACTGCTGTTGCTGTCAAGCGTATTCCCGAGATTCCATCCTATTCGCATATTATCAACAGCCGTCTGAGCATCCTCAAAATCAGCACCATACATTCCACCGGCAACGGCTGCCGAACATAGCAGCAAGTAAATTCGTTTCATATTTGTATTATCTTTAAGGCATTTCATTCGCCAAAATTAATCATATTATGATTATGGATTTTTGTGATATGAGTTAAAAAATTTAAAATGGTTTCACATTAATATATAATCTGATTAACTTTGTAAGAGAAAAAAGCGCATGATGAAAACAATAGCCCGCATAATTTCGGCAATATTCTCGCCGCTGCTGAGCCCGGTCTACGGAATGATCATAGCCGTGCTGGCATCGGTGATGTCAGTGTTGCCATCAGTTCTGCTCTGGAATTCGGTCATAATGACCTTTGTCACCACGTGTATCCTGCCCGCCCTGGCCATCTTTGCTATGTATCGCCTCGGCTATGTGTCAGACACCGGGCTGAATAACCGCACTGAGCGCACGTATCCTTACATCATCACGCTGCTTTGCTATCTGGGATGCGCCCTGTTTTTTCATCGAGCAAATGCCCCCGAATGGCTATGCGGCTTCTTCCTCGGCGGAGCTGCTGCCTGCGCCATCAACATCGTGGTCAACCGATGGTGGAAGATTTCAGCCCACGCCGCAGGTATGGCCGGACTCGTAGCGCTGACTTTCCGTATCGCTACGGCTGACCTTGCCGTGGTCAACATGAACTGGTGGATAACCGGCGTTATCCTCGCCACCGGCCTTACCATGACAGCACGCGTCTATCTCGGTCGCCACACCCTGTGGCAGGTTATAGCCGGCGCGGCCAATGGCTTCATTTGTGTATATTTCCTTTCAATGATACAGTAATCTTGTAAGATATGAAACCAATCGTCAGTATTATAATGGGAAGCACGAGCGACCTTCCCATCCTGAAGAAAACCGCCGATTTTCTCGAGAAAATGGAGGTGCCGTTTGAGATGAATGCCCTTTCGGCTCACCGTACACCGGCTGAAGTGGAGAAGTTTGCCCGCACAGCTCAGGAGCGTGGCCTAAAAGTAATTATCGCCGCAGCAGGTATGGCTGCCGCTCTTCCGGGCGTGATTGCTGCCATGACTCCACTGCCAGTGATAGGTATTCCGGTCAACTCTACCCTCGAGGGGCGTGACGCGCTACTCTCTATCGTTCAGATGCCTCCGGGTATCTCGGTGGCTACCGTAGGCATCAACGCCGGCATGAATGCTGCTGTGCTCGCTGTGCAGATTCTTGCCCTGAGCGACCATGAGCTGGCCGAACGTTTCTCGGAATACCGCCGCGGTCTGGTCGACAAGATTGTAAAGGCCAACGAAGAGCTTAAAGAGGTGAAATACAACTTCAAAACAAATTAATGTCAGGATATAACTATAACCGTCGTAAAACCCACACCGTAATTATCGGCAACACTCCCCTCGGGGGCGATAACCCCGTCAGAGTGCAGTCGATGACATCGACATCAACTATGGATACTGAAGCATCAGTAGCTCAGATCAAAAGGATAGTCGATGCAGGAGGTGAATACGTACGCCTTACCGCCCAAGGTGTGCGCGAAGCCTCTAATCTCGCTGAAATCTCGGCACGTCTCAGAGCCGACGGCGTAATGGTGCCACTGGTAGCCGATATTCATTTCAACCCAAAAGCTGCCTTTGAAGCAGCACTTCACGTCGAAAAGGTAAGAATCAATCCAGGCAACTTCGTGGATCCGGGACGTACGTTCGTAAAAATCGACTTTACTGACGAGGAATATGCCACCGAGGTAAGCAAAATCGATCGCACACTGGTGCCCTTCCTCAATCTTTGTCGGGAGAACCATACCGCTATTCGCCTTGGCGTAAACCACGGATCACTGTCTGACCGCATCATGAGCCGCTACGGCGATACCCCGGCCGGCATGGTGGAAAGCGTCATGGAGTTTTTGCGCGTATGCCGCAAGGTAGATTTTGACGATGTGGTCATCTCCATCAAGGCCTCTAATGTAACCGTGATGGTGGAGACCGTCATGCTCCTTGTCGATGCTCTTGAAAAAGAGAATATGGATTATCCACTCCATCTCGGCGTCACTGAGGCAGGCGACGGCGAGGATGGTCGTGTAAAGTCGGCCGTAGGTATTGGCCGTCTCCTCGCTGATGGCATCGGCGATACTATCAGGGTCTCCCTCTCAGAAGAGCCTGAATGTGAGATTCCTGTAGCAAAAATGATTCTTGACCATATTGGCAAAATGGCTGATGCACCCGCTATCGAAGGTGAACGGACAGAGCTGCAGCACAAAAACCGCCGCGTACCTATCGTCATAGGTGTCGACGTCATGCCGGGAGAACTGACTGATGTGGTTGAAATTGATGCCGCAAATAATCTGCCTGAATCCGTCAACCCTGGAGCTACGATAATCCTCAGTTCGTCTCATCCCAATTATATCGGCTCAATGCGTCGCGCCCTTGACGGGATAAGCGCTCGCGGATGGTCTAACCGTGTAATCCTCAAGGCCGCATATAATGGTCTGACCGCCGATGAGGCTACAATTGCCGCTTCGATCGATCTCGGCACACTGCTTCTTGACGGATACACTGACGGTGTCATGATCAAGGCCGACTCGCTATCAGATGAAGATGCTATCCGTCTGGCATTCGCTATTTTGCAAGCCACACGTCTGAGAATGACAAAGACTGAATTCATATCCTGCCCCGGATGTGGACGTACGATGTACGATCTTCAGTCAACCCTGAAGCGTATCAAAGAGGCTACATCACATCTTAAAGGTTTGAAAATAGGCGTGATGGGGTGTATCGTAAACGGCCCGGGTGAGATGGCCGATGCTGATTATGGCTACGTAGGCAGCGGCGTAGGCAAAGTGAATCTCTACAAAGGGAAAGTGTGCATCGAAAAAAATATTCCCACGGATGAGGCTATTCCCCGCCTTATCCAACTGATAAAAGATAATGGTGACTGGAAAGATGCTTGACAACCAGACGTATATGCGACGCGCCCTGCAGCTTGCCCGTAACGGAAGGCTCGACGCCCATCCTAATCCGATGGTGGGTGCCGTCATTGTCTCGCCCGATGGCAATATAATCGGCGAAGGATGGCACCGCCGGTGTGGCGAAGGCCATGCCGAGGTCAATGCCATCAATTCGGTCAAAAATCCCGAGCTGCTTAAATCTGCCACCATTTTTGTCACTCTTGAGCCGTGCTCTCACTATGGAAAAACGCCGCCATGCGCCAAACTGATTATTGACCGCGGAATTCCGGAAGTAGTGGTTGGATGCCTTGACCCCTTTGAGAAGGTCAGCGGCCAGGGTATCAATATGCTCCGGCAGGCAGGTGTAAAGGTCACTACAGGAGTACTCGAAGACCAATGTAAGGCCATAAACCACATCTTCATGACGGCTCACACCCTTCATCGTCCATATATAATCCTGAAATGGGCCGAGAGTGCTGATGGATATATTGATGGGAAAATATCTACTCCGCTCACATCAACTATGGTTCACCACGTGCGTGCCACCATTGACGCCATCCTCATAGGCAGCGGAACGACTATGGCCGATAATCCGAGACTCGACACCCGGCTAATCAGTGGGCGCAGTCCGCTCCGTGTTATACTTGACCGCCGCGGCCGCATCCCGGTTTCTAATAGTGTGTTTCGCGATGACAATATAATATATGTTACATCATCTATCCGCCACGACCTGCCAAAGAAGATTCAACTTACCGGCTGTGATTCGCTCAAATCCCTATTGGATAAATTATATCTAAAAGGTATTACATCACTGCTCGTAGAAGGTGGCAGGGACGTGCTCCAATCATTCATTAACGAAGGATTGTATGACGAAATGCGCATCGAGCAATCTCCCTCTTTTATTAAAGGTAATGTAAAATCTCCACTAACTTCTGACGATCATGTGCACTGAAAGATACGTAAATCCATTCACTGACTTCGGCTTCAAACTTCTGTTCGGAACACCCGCCCACAAGGATTTTCTGATCGAATTCCTTAATTCGATACTTGACTGCGAGCGTCCTATAGTCGATATCTCGTATAATAATACTGAAGTTTTCGGCAAGACCCCGGATGATCGCAAGGCTGTATATGACTTATATTGTGAGACTTCTGACGGTTCTCATATCATCGTCGAAATGCAGAATGCATATCAGCGATATTTCATGGATCGTACCATCTATTACTCATCATTCCCCATTCAGGCCGCTGCCAAAAGAGGCGAATGGAATTATCAGTTGCCACCCATCTATACTATTGCCTTCCTTAACTTCAAGATGGAAGACTATATAAGCGATCCCGATTATAAACATGTGGTTCAGCTCACTGATGTGAATACCCACAAAGTATTCTTCGACAAACTCACATATATCTACCTAGAGATGCCCAAGTTTAATAAAGAGGTAGATGACCTTAAAGGATATGCTGACTGCTGGCTATATGTCATCAAAAATCTTGCACTTCTTGACGAAAAACCGGCAGCGTTACGCGACAAGATATTTGAGCGTTTCTTCCACCAAGCTGAGATTGCCCGGTTCTCCCCCGAGGATCGCATAGCCTATGAGACATCGCTGAAAATAATGCGCGATTATAACAACACAGTAAAATCTGCCGAATACAAAGGTGAGCTCAAAGGTCGAGCCGAAGGTATGGCTGAAGGTATGGCTGAAGGTATGGCTAAAGGTATGGCTAAAGGTATGGCTGAAGGCGAGCGAAAAAAAGCTCTTGAAATAGCCATTGAAATGAAAAAAGATGGCTTCACTTCTCACCAAATTTCGAAGATTACCGGTATCCCTGAAAATGAACTGATAGAAATATAAGCAAAAAAATCCGACGATTTGCTGATTTTTCCAAGCTTTTCACTAATTTTGTCACCCGAAATGGCAAAATTAACGCAAATACGTCAATCGCTGTCATCTGAACTCGACATGCTGAACACCCGCATCGCGGATGCCCTTGACTCGTCAAATGAGATGATGAACTCTATCATCGCTAATTACCTCGGAGTCAAAGGCAAACAGTTGCGCCCGATTCTAGTGATTCTTACAGCCGAACTGTTTGGCAAAATTGACGAGCGAATTATCTCGGCAGCCGCCGCCGTTGAGCTACTTCACAATGCTTCTCTAATCCATGACGACGTTGTCGATGACTCATCCACACGGCATGGGCGACCCACTATCAACACCGTTTGGGACAACCATATAGCAGTACTCGTAGGCGACTTTTTCGTATCTACATCTCTAACAGAAGCTGTCACCACCGGCGACCTGCGCGTAATTAAAGCCATCAGTGAGCTCGGCAGAAATCTATCCGTTGGCGAAATGGATCAAATATACAACGCCCGCTTCCATTCACTCGACGAGGATAGCTATTTCAAAATTATATCCCATAAGACAGCCTCTCTATTTGTATCATGCGTCAGGATGGGATGCTACCTTGTGAATGCTAATGACGAGCAGCTTCACAAGATGGAACAGTTTGCCGAGTTGTTCGGCCGATGCTTCCAGATCCGCGATGACATACTCGACTACTTTGACGATGCATCTATAGGAAAACCTACCGGAAACGACCTTCGTGAAGGAAAGATCACACTCCCACTACTCTATGCCCTTAGTCTAACAGACAAGCCTCAGTCTGCCGAAATGATCGCTCTTTCACGTAAAGAAGTATTGTCAACTGATGAGATCAACACACTCATTAAATATGCCAAGGAATGTGGCGGCATAGAATACGCGCGTCACAAAATCGAAGAGCTCGCAGCTAAAGCCCGCGACATCATCCGCTCATTCACCCCCTGCAAAGCCTCCGAAGCCCTTATTTCCTTGATAGATTCCATCTAAGCATTACTTTTTCATTCTATTTATCAGAATGTAATAATTTTTTACACCTTTTTCTTTGTTATATTGTGGAAATAAGGTAAATTTGCCTATCATCAATTCTGAATACTTATTTTAAATAAACATAGACATGGAAAACCAAGACCTTCTTAAAGAAGTTACGGCCAAAGCCAAGGAATGGCTCGGCCCCGGGTATGACGAAGAAACCCGCAAGGAAGTACAGCGTATGCTTGATGCTGATGACAAGACCGAGTTGATCGAGTCATTCTATCGCGATCTCGAATTCGGCACCGGTGGTCTGCGCGGAATCATGGGAGCAGGTACCAACCGCATGAACATTTACACCGTAGGCGCTGCCACTCAAGGACTTGCCAACTACCTCAAAGAAGCATTCAAGGATCTGCCTCAAATAAAAGTCGTAGTAGGCCACGATGTACGTAACAACTCACGTAAATTTGCCGAAATCGTAGCTGACATCTTCTCAGCCAACGGTATCAAAGTATATCTCTTCGATAGCTTCCGTCCCACACCCGAGCTCTCTTACGCCATCCGTCACCTCGGATGCCAGAGCGGTGTAAACATCACAGCTTCTCACAATCCCAAAATCTACAACGGCTACAAAGCTTACTGGGAAGACGGCGCTCAGATCATCGCTCCGCATGATGTAAACATCATCGACCACGTTAACCGCATCAAAGGTGTAAGCGAAATCAAATTCCAGGGCAACAAAGATCTTATCGAAATCATCGGAGAAAAGATCGACGCTGAATACCTTGAAGCCATCAAAGGCCTCTCTCTCAGCCCCGATGTAATAGAAAAATATAAAGACCTTAAGATCGTCTACACCCCTATTCACGGTACCGGCGTGAAACTCGTACCTGCATCGCTCAAGAACTATGGTTTCACCAATATCATCCATGTCCCCGAGCAGGACGTACCGTCAGGTGACTTCCCCACTGTTGACTCCCCCAACCCCGAAAATGCCTCTGCTATGGCTATGGCCATCGCTAAAGGTAAAGAAGTCAACGCTGACATCATCATGGCTTCTGACCCCGATGCTGACCGTATAGGTTGCGTAATCCGTGACGACAAGGGCGAATACGTTCTCCTTAACGGTAACCAGATCGTGATGATCCTCCTCAACTACATCATCACCCGCAATAAAGAACTCGGTCGCCTTAAAGGCAACGAATTCATCGTCAAGACCATCGTGACAACCGAAGTTATCAAAGCTATCGCCGACAAATGGGGCGTGAAGATGTACGACTGCTACACCGGTTTCAAATGGATCGCTGCCGTTATGCGCGACAATGAAGACGTCATGAGATACCTCGGTGGCGGCGAAGAAAGCTACGGCTTCCTCGCTGAGACATTCGCTCGCGACAAAGACTCAGTTTCAGCTATCTCTCTGATGGCTGAGGCTTGCGCTTGGGCCCGCGACAAAGGTATGGACTTTCAGGCTATGCTCGCTGACATCTACCTGACCTACGGCTTCAGCCGCGAAGTTGGTGTGTCAGTAGTTCGCCCCGGAAAGAGCGGTGCTGAAGAAATTCAGGCCATGATGAAAGAATTCCGCGCCAACCCGCCCAAAGAAATCGCCGGCAGCAAGGTGGAAATCATCAAGGACTACGATTCTCTGACACTTACTAACACCACCACAGGCACTACTGAGAAGATCGATATGCCCGTTACATCTAACGTTCTACAGTATTTCACAGCTGATGGCTCGAAGATCTCAATCCGTCCCTCAGGCACTGAGCCCAAGATCAAATTCTATATCGAGGTTAAAGTACCTATGACCAAGGTTGAGGATTATGGCAAATGCGGTCAGGAAGCTGACGTTAAAGTTGAGGCCGTAAAGAAAGACCTCGGCATTTAAGCCATACACATACAAAATTTTACGGGATGGTTCTATGAGCCGTCCCGTTTGTTTTTATTAATTATTTACTTATGAGCCAGGAGTCAAGGCGGCGGGTGTCAGGGCTGAAGGCTGCGCCGATAAGGATAATCTCTCGGCCTTCACCGACAAACGGACGGACGTAGTCCTTAGCTCGAATCTGCGACATGGCTTCCTCGGCGGTGCCGTTCAGCTTAAATTCCATGATGTAAATATAATGGTCAGTCTTGATTACCATATCGATACGGCCATCAGATGTCTTATATTCAGTGTGGGTGTAAAATCCCATCAGCTTCATGATGAGAAACATTATGTTTTCATAATGCAACTCCTTGTTAAGAATTTGGTCATAAGGCACATCCGATAGTAATGACTGAAGCGCAGCCATGAATCCGTCAGCATTACCACTTCTTACGGCTCTTATGAACTGTTTTATAACAGATTCTGAATTTTTGATCCCTGAATAAGATTTTAATAAATCGCTTGAGAATCCTTCGGCAACCTCTTCGTTAGGATAATCGAGGGTGTATTCCTTGAACTCGGGGTCGTAACCCTTGATTGTGAGGTAGCCGCTTTGGAAGAGCATGGGGATAGGGTTGCTGCGGTAGATGTCAGAGCCTTTGAGCTCTGACTCGCTGCAAGTGCAGCCGCTGATATCCGAGAGCAACCAATCGCTTGAGCGCAAAAGCTTTATCAAGAATGATGGCGTGCCGCTCTCAAACCAGTAATGGCTGAACTGCTGCATATCGAATGTATTGAGCAGGCTGAAGGGGTTATATACTCCTTCTCCTGTGGCTGCAAAGTGATAACCATCGTATTCTGATTTAAGCTTTTCCTTAGTATCTTCGATGGTTGAGCCTATTGCCTTGGCGAGATCTGAGATGCTATCGGAAAAATACTCGGTGAGCTCTGATTCGCTGATGCCGCAGATGGCATTGACACGGGGATCAAGAGTAATGTCCTTCAGATTGTTGAGGCCGCTGAACACACTTACCTTGCTGAATTTGGTGATACCCGTAAGGATCGCAAACTGTATATAAGCATCCTGCGCTTTCATTACCGAGTAAAAAGCCTGAAGATGTTCGCGCATAGCCTGATGAAGATCCTCCTTACCTTGCTCTACGTTCTGAAGCAGCGGCTGGTCATACTCATCGATGAGAATTACCACCTTTCGGCCTGTCTTTTCGCTGACGCTGCTGATCAGATTGGTGAAACGGATAGCCACTGACATCGTACTGCCGTCAGGGATGCCATACTCCTCCTCCCACTTTCCGAGATAGTATCCGAGTTTCTCATCGAGCCTGTCTACCGAGCTATAGTCCTGGCCGTTGAGCATGAAGTGAAACACCGGATGCTTCTCCCACTTCCAGTCAGTCCCGGCGATGAAAAGCCCGTCAAACAGCTCGCGTCTACCCTGAAACACAGCCTCGATTGTCGACAGCAGCAGGCTCTTTCCAAACCGACGGGGACGGCTCAGAAAGTAGTATTTGCCCTGATTGATAAGATTATAGATATATTCCGTCTTGTCGACATACACATAACCGTTCTCTATAATCTGAGAAAATGTCTGTATTCCTATAGGGTATTTCATAATATTAAATTTATATAATTAGATCGGACAGCTGTCGTTTGGGGACGCATTGCGTAGAGTCTTTATCGCGATAGTATTTATAGTCGCCATCTGTGCCAAGTTCTACAATCTTAACTTTTTCAGCCGGATAACCTAAAGCAAGTACATATCGCGGCTCGTATCGCTCGGCAAGATTAAGAGCTGATTGCAGACCCGCTTTATTGAACGATTTTATGATACATCCCGCAATCCCCCGCGCCGTGGCGCCGAGAGTGATGGCTTCGAGTTGAAGCCCATCGTCACACAGGCAATTTTTAGTCAGCTCGGTATCAAGGCACTGCACGAGATAGGCTACAGGGCGTTCCATTTCCGCCGGCCCATCCCAGTCAGTATAATATCCGGCCCATGCAAGGAGAGGGAATAGAGCTTCACATTCAGCCGAATCAGTGACTATCCTATAACGAAGCGGTTGCAGATTTCTGCCAGAAGCACAATAGCGGGTCAACTCCACCAGCTCTTCGACGGTGGAGCAGGAGATACGACGCGAATTATCAAACCGCCTGACTGAGCGATTTGCTATCAACAAGTTACGGAGAGATTCAAACTTATCCATTTTCGAACGATTTTATGAAATCGGCAATTTCGGCCCTCGTCTCATCTGACACGGGCACAAGAGGCAGCCGGAGATTTTCTTTATATCCGGGTATTACGCACGAGAGTGCCGCCTTCACGCCCGATGGATTGCCATCACGAAACAGTAGCGAATAAAGCGCCGAGAAACTCTGATGTATCAACGCGGCATCTTCAATTTCACCATCGAGCGTAGCATATATCATACGACCAAATTTCTCGGGGAACACATTTCCAAGCACCGAAATTACGCCATCAGCGCCCATCTTTATCATCGAGTGGGCAAGTGAATCATCGCCGGAAAGCACACTGAAGCCATCGTGACGACGGTTAAGGATAGTCTCGGCCTGCTCCAGTCGACCTGATGCCTCCTTGATAGCTACTACCTTGTCAGGATAAGCTTCCGCCAGAGCAAGTGTTGTAGCAGCTTCTACATTTACCCCCGTACGTGAAGGCACATTATATAATATTACATCTACAGGGCACGCCTCGGCTATAGCTGCAAAATGACCGTATAGCCCGCGCTGCGATGGCTTGTTGTAGTAAGGAGCCACTGAAAGTATAGCACTGATCCCATTGAAATCAGTATGACGGATCTCATTGACAACGTTGGCAGTGCAATTTCCGCCGATGCCTACAACCACCGGAACACTCCCGGCATGACCGCGCACTGTGTCCACCACCAGCTGCTTCTCTTCGGCCGAAAGAGTAGGAGTCTCTGCCGTAGTGCCAAGAGCCACTATGAAATCCACCCCGGCATTGCATAGAGAATCTACATGACGTCCAAGGACGGCAGTATCGATACTGCCATCATCGGCAAATGGTGTAGCCAGCGCTATGCCTTGTCCTCGGAATATATGATGTGACATAAATATATCTGTTTTTAATATGGCAAAATTAACCATTTTTTTTGATATGTGAACATTTAGGGCTGTAAGATTGTTTCATTTGCAGAACTAAAATTCATTTTGACTTATGAACGACTTTAATGAAATAATCAACAGTGACAAGCCGACCCTCGTCGACTTCTTCGCCACATGGTGCGGTCCATGTAAAATGCAAGCCCCGATCCTTGAACAGCTCAAAGCTAAAATCGGCGACATCGCCAACATCATCAAGATTGATGTTGACCGCAATCAGGAAGTATCAGCCCGCTATCAGATACGGTCCATCCCTACACTTGTGATCTTCAAGAAAGGTGAACCAGTATGGCGCGCATCCGGACTCCAGCAGCTTGAAATCCTTGAGGCTAAAGTCAAAGAACACGTTTGATTCTATCTCGACAACTCCTCCCCCTCACTTCCCCCGACGAGCCGCGAGGCTGCATCGAGCTTGAAAACAACAATTTTGTAGAGAAACTTTATAACACCGTCATCGCCCGGGCGATGACGGTGTTATTTTTTATCGTCACTTAGCAACGGAGCCGCGACAGATTGCTGCCGCGGCTCCAATGTATTATGAGTCAGGAAATATTACTTGAGAGTGCCGGCGTTGGCTTCGTTGATCATTTCTTCGCTGGCTGTGATGTAAACCTCTACACGGCGGTTTTGAGCACGTCCTTCGGGAGTAGCATTAGAGGCTACATAGTCCTGCATAGGCAGACCTTCAGCAGAGAGGCGTGTGCCTGATACGCCACTGTTGAGCAGATAGTTGCGCACGGCATCAGCACGTCCGGTAGCTACGCGCTCGTTGACGGCAAGTGTACCGGTATCGTCAGTGTAACCGATGATTTTCACGTCAGTGCCGGGATTGGCGATAAGATTTGAAGCAAATGCAGTGAGGTCAGTTTTAGCCTGAGAGCTGAGAGTAGTGCCGTTGGTAGGGAAAAGAATACCACCTTCGAAGGTAACCTTGATAGCCTGAAGGCCATTTTTATCTGTCACCTGCTCAACCTCAGCCTGCTTGGCGAGCTGAGCCTTAAGCTCGGCTTGCTGCTTGTCCATCTTCTTACCGATGAGAGCACCTGCGCCTGCACCTACACCTGCGCCGATGGCTGCACCGATGGCTGCACCTTTGCCGCCGCCAATCAGCGCGCCGAGGCCTGCTCCGAGGGCAGTACCACCACCGCCGCCGATAAGGGCGCCTTTACCTGTATTGGTCATTGACGAGCATCCCGTAGAAAGAAGCACTGCGAGTGCCATCCCTAATGTACCTAAGAATTTAAGACATTTCATAAATTTTAATTTAAATAGTTAAAAATGTTAATTTGACTGCAAAGATATAAATTCCGACGATTCTATACAATCCACCGGATACAATATAGACGCTTAACCATGGCGAAAAGTTTAAAAAATCAGGTGGATTTTTCGTAGACATTCATTATCTTTGCAATGAAATTCACCAACCGCTGTTTACCATGAGTCGCAGACATTCCGACAGGAAGAAGACGTCATTAATCTGGTATCACCTCGGAGCCGTACTGATAGTGCTTGCCTGGGGTATCTCTTTTGTATCCACTAAAGTGCTGCTTGAAAACGGGTTGCATCCGATTGAAATATATATCTACAGGTTTCTTTTAGCCTATCTCTTCATGTTGATAATCTCTCACAAGCGCTTTTCCAGCAACTCCTGGCGCGACGAGGGATTATTTCTTGTTTGTGGACTGTGCGGAGGTTCTCTCTATTACATAAGCGAGAATGTGGCGCTTGAATACACTCTGGTGTCAAACGTATCGCTGATTACATCACTCTCGCCTATCATTACGGCCATGCTTCTCGGCGCATTATATAAATCAGAGCGCCCGAGCAACGGGCTCTACATAGGCTCGCTAATAGCATTTATCGGCGTGGGGTTTGTGATTTTCAATAGTAGTTTCATGCTCGACATCAAGCCTATGGGCGACCTTCTCGCGCTGCTCTCGGCCTTCACTTGGTCCATTTACTCACTGGTATTACGAAAGTTAAATGTGCAGTATGACGCTCTTTTTATCACCCGTAAGACTTTCTTCTATGGCGTGGTGACGGCTCTGCCCTTCTTAGCTGTGGAGCCTAATATCTCTTCGCCGACTCTTCTGCTAAGGCCTGCAGTGATAGGTAATATCCTGTTTCTGGCGCTCTTTGCATCACTCATCGCATTCCTGCTATGGACAGTGGTGGTGGGCAAACTCGGAGCTGTAAAGGCCTCCAACTATATCTACTTTCAACCCGTGGTGACGCTGATATTCTCAGCAATCATCCTCAGCGAAAGAATATCGGTAGTAGGTATCACCGGCTGCATCCTTATACTTATCGGCGTATGGCTGGCCGACTGGCTACCGCGTCGCAAAAGCTTAGCTCGTAAATAAACCCAACTAATAGCTGCAAATGAAAAAATCAGCATTCTCATGCCTCGTAATATTGACGGCATTGACTTCATCAGCGGCAACGCCATTGTGGCTCCGCGATGCCAAAATCTCTCCCGACGGCAAGGAAATTGCCTTCACTTACAAAGGCGACATCTATAAAGTAGCAACATCAGGCGGTAAAGCCACCCGATTGACTGCCACTGACGACTATGAATCAGTACCCGTATGGTCACCTGACTCCAAGAAAATCGCTTTTGCTTCTAATCGCCAGGGTGGTCAGGATATATATGTGATGAACGCTGACGGCACCTCGATGACTCGCCTTACATTCAACTCGGCAGTCGAGACCCCCGAGGCATTTACTCCCGACGGCAAAGCTGTAGTGTTTTCTGCTGCCATTCAGGATAACCCCGCAAGCATCATGTTTCCGTCGGCCCGACTCACGGAGCTATATTCAGTGCCTGTCAATGGCGGTAAAGTGTCACAGATTATCTCCTCCCCTGCCCAGAAGGTCAACTATCTTGCCGACGGAAAGAGCTTCCTGTATCAGGATCAAAAAGGCATGGAGAATGAGTGGCGCAAGCACCACACCTCGTCAGTGACCCGCGACATCTGGAAATATGATGCCTCCACCGGCCGCCACACTAACATCACTGATCATGCAGGCGAGGATCGTGACCCGGTAATATCAGCCGACGGAAAGACCATGTATTTCCTCTCCGAGCGCGATGGCAAGTCGTTCAACGTCTACTCGATGCCTCTTGACAATTCAGCAGCCCCCAAGGCTCTTACCTTATTCAGCAAGCATCCCGTACGCTTCCTCTCTGCAGGCAGCGATGGCACCCTTGCCATGACATTTGACGGCGAACTTTACACAATGCGCCCTGACAGCAAACCTGTGAAAGTCAACGTGGAAATTGCCGAGGTGGAAGCTCCCGTATCTCCGGCCAATCTCACCTTCTCCTCGGGTGCCGGCTCTCCTGTGGTTTCACCTGACGGCAAACAGATAGCATTCGTTCACCGCGGCGACATCTTTGTCACCTCGGTAGACTACAATACCACCAAACAGATCACCTCCACTCCCCAAGCAGAATCACGCCCAACATGGGGCACTGACAACCGCTCACTATATTACGCCTCTGACCGCGACGGATATAACACCATCTACTGCGCAACTATTGCACGCGATGAAGACCCCAACTTCCCTAACGCGACCCTCATTAATGAGAAACGCTTGACATCTGACAAGACTGACATCATCAACCCGCAAATGGCTCCTGACGGCGAAAAGTTGGCCGTGATCGTTGACCGCAACAAGATAGGCGTGATGGATGTGAAGTCAGGTAAAGTTAACCTCCTTACCAAAGGAGAAACATACACCGCACGCGATGGCGACATAATGCTCGACTGGTCGCCTGACAGCCGCTGGCTCGCCGCTACCATTGACGTTCACCGCCGTGATCCATACTACGATATCGCTATCATCAATGCCTCAACCGGCGAAATAACCAATATCACCAACAACGGCTATATCTGCCTAAACCCCCGATGGGTGATGAATGGCGACGCTATAATCTATGCTTCAGAGCAATACGGTATGCGTAACCATGCTTCATGGGGCTCAATGAGCGACGTCATGATCGCCTTTACCAACCGTGAGGCCTATGACCGCTACCGCCTTTCGAAAGAGGACTACGAGCTGCTGAAAGAAGCTGAGAAAGAAGCTAAAAAGAAGGAAAAAGAAGCCTCAAAAGATGATGACAAATCAAAGAATAAAGAGCCTAAGATCGATGACTCGGAGAAGTCAAAAGTCAACGTGGAGCTCGATGGCATACGCGACCGCATAGTGCGCCTGACCCCCTTCTCATCCGACCTCGGCGACATCTATGTGACCGACGATGGCGACAAACTTTATTTTCTCGCTTCAGTCGACGAAGGCTACGATCTCTGGACAGTAGAACTGCGCTCCGGAGATGTAAGTCAGGCTAAACGTCTCGACGCCGAATCTCTTTCTCTTCAGCCTGATTCCGAGGGTAAAAATCTCTTCCTGCTCGGCAGTAACACCATGAAGAAGATGAACCTCTCCAACGACAAACTGACAAACATCTCTTACCGCGGCGAAATGAAGCTCGACCGCGAGAAGGAGCGTGAATATATGTTCGACTACGTGGTCAAGGAGGAGCAGGAACGTTTCTACGACAAGAATATGCATGGCGTTGACTGGAAAGGCCTTGCCAAGGACTACCGCAAATTCCTCCCCCACATTAATAATAATAACGACTTCGCCGAACTGCTCAGCGAACTACTCGGCGAGCTAAACGTATCCCACACCGGCGCTTCTTACTACGGCGCAGGTGCCAAGGACAATACCGCCACACTCGGCCTGCTCTATGACCTGACTTATGATGGCGACGGCCTCCGCGTAGCCGAAATCGTCACCGGCAGTCCGTTTGACCGCGCCAAGACCCAGCTCATACCCGGATCCGTGATCACTGCCATAAATGGCAATAAAATCACATCATCCGATGACATGACCCAACTCTTCGGCCGACTCTCAGGCAAGAAAACCCTCGTATCATTCCGCACCCCCGCAGGAAACGATGTAGAAGAAACCGTCAAGCCCATCACCTCCGGAGACATGAACAACCTGCTCTACAACCGTTGGGTGAAACGTAACGAGCATATCGTGGATTCACTCTCGGGCGGCCGCCTCGGATATGTCCACCTCCGCTCCATGGGCGACGGCCCATTCCGCACGATTTATGCTGACGTACTCGGCCGCTGGAACGAGCGTGACGGTATCGTGATTGACACCCGCTGGAACGGCGGTGGTCGTCTGCACGAAGATATCGAGGTGCTCTTCTCAGGAAAGCAATATCTCAAGCAGGAGATTCAGGGCGTTCACTCGGGTGATATGCCCTCACGCCGCTGGCTCAAGCCCTCGATCATAGTTCAAGGCGAGGCCAACTACTCCAACGCCCACGGTACACCCTGGGTATTCAAGAAAATGGGTCTCGGCAAACTCGTAGGTATGCCTGTGCCCGGCACCATGACATCAGTCAACTGGGTTGACCTTCAGGATCCGTCGCTCGTATTTGGCATACCCGTCGTTGGCTATCGCACCGAGGAAGGCTACTTCCTTGAAAACCACCAGCTCGAGCCTGACATTAAGGTAGCCAATGACCCTGCCACCGCAGTTCTCGGTGTCGATAACCAGCTCGCCGCAGCCGTCAAAGCCCTTCTCGAAGAGGTCAATGCCACCCCCTCCAAGTTCAAATAAAAAGTAACTACTCAGCTATCGGCAGGTGGATGCAAAATCCAGATCATATCCTCCCTC
>JAMPAP010000007.1 GCA_023667185.1 Lachnoclostridium sp. | reverse complement strand
TTTTTATTACCTTTGCAAACACGATTACGCTCATGGCTCAGCGTGGCCGATAGTGCGAAAGCACTAATACTTGATAATGGTCGCGCCTACCCTTGAGCTTTTTTTATCATATAATGGCAAAGTAATCAGGTTTACCTCCCGTGAAAATTGCCGTTCTTATTGACGGCGGCTTCTTCGTTAAGCGTTTCAACGCTCTGTATAACAAGGATAGAAAGATGACTGGCACGGAAGTTGCCGAACATCTTTATACGATGGCTCACAAACACGTAGGGAATAGAAATATTCTTTATCGCATATTTTACTATGACTGCGAGCCTCTGTCAAAGAAGGCCCACAATCCAATATCCGGCAAAGCGGTTGACTTCAGCAAGTCTGAAGAATATAAGTTCCGGTCGGAGTTGATTGAGGCTTTGAAGAAAAAACGCAAGGTGGCACTGCGTATCGGGATGTTGAAAGACAACAAGACATGGGCTTTACGTCCACATATTGTTAAGGACTTGCTATCCGGAAAATTGAGAATGGAAGATGTTAAAGAAGATGATGTGTACTTTGAGGTTCGTCAGAAAGGCATTGACATGAAAATCGGAGTAGACATAGCATCTTTAGCATTGAAACGATTTGTTGACTGCATTGTGTTGTTCTCCGGCGATTCAGATTTTGTTCCTGCCGCCAAACTCGCACGCCGTGAGGGTGTGGATTTTGTTCTTGATCCAATGCATGCCAATGTTGAGCCACAACTCTTTGAGCATATCGACGGCATGAAAAGCGTCAACCCCAATCTGCATAAGAATAAAACGTCTGAGTAATTCGCCATTGCACTCGGACACAAGCTAAGTGAGATAAGTAAATGGCTTGAAAGTCAATACAACTTTACTGTTGCTATCTCTGAATATCCCTATTTTAAATGTGATATAACGTTTAATAGCCAAAGTGCAAGTGTAGGGCAGTGACCTCCGAGCTTTTTATTACATCATGTTACTTGGGCATTTCATCTGAGGGTGTTGCAATACTATAATACGAAGATTTTTGCTACTACCACAACATCGGCTCTCCGAGCCTCAACTATCTGTGAGTTAGGTCATCCCACCCTCCGCAAGCTCCGGGTGGGGTTAAAGACAACGACGGCGCTCCGCGCCTGAAATTAGTTTTGTAGCACCCGCAAGAAACTGTTCAAATCGATGCAGAAGCTTTAACTTTATACCTTTGTCAGTTTAATGGGCATACCATTTGATAGACAATGAGTTAGCTGCTACAAAATGTAGCGTACAGAAACATTAACTATTTTACTTTTGAACCTTTGCTTCCTTCCGATTGGCCTCACGGTCGACACCGTTGCTCGGGACTATGCGCTTCCCACTATCAGGGAGCGCTCGGGACTTGCACCCGTTAGATTATGCCCATGTCGGACGAACCATGCTACGACATACTCGGCCGCCACGTAGCCCCCTCCACCAAAGGCCTCATCATCACCCCCTCCGGCAAGCACCTCAACCGCTAACCGCGCTTAGGACAGAAATCGAATAGGAGATAACTCCCTTGGAAGGTGTTTATCTCCTATTCTCACGTTTACTGATCTTTTGTTTTATGATTTATTTTGCTTTAAGAGTAGCTTTTACTTTTTTGCCCCAGGCCTTAAGATTTCCGTCAGAAAGATGGTTTGGGGAATATGGCCCTTCAGGAAGGTCTTGCAAAACATATTGATTGCATGCTCGGCCAGCAATTACTTTTTCAGTTGCTGCCGTGTTAAGAGCCGTAGCAACTATGCTGACCAAAGCACCAAAAGCTCCACCTCCTCCATTTAAAGATTTATCGAGATTAATTTCGCCAGAGGATGTATAAAGTACCTCACCGGTGGATGTAGATTTTAAAATATAATCGATATCAACTTTAATTTTGCCGTCAAGGGCTTTTTTCTCCCATTTGTTTATTCTGGTGAACATTACTGCATCGCAATTCAAAACGTCTTTAAACTGCTCGAGAGATCCTTCAATAAACATTTCACTATCGTACGCACCCTCTGTTTGGAACATTTCCAAAGTAAGATAAGGAGAGAAAACATAGTAACCTTTTTCTATTAGTGGGAGAGCCATTGTTGTATAGAAATAATCCTTAGCCTCAGCAAAGTTGGTTTGATTAATTGGTGGCATAACCACAATAGTCTTGGGTTGATATTCATACATGGCTCCATATTGTTGCTGGCGTGTTACGGTCGGGCTGCACGAAGAAATAACAAATACGGAAGTCGTGAACAATATGAGGTTGATTATTTTATTCATTATTTATCTGACTTATTATACGTGAAATAAAGATTTGCGATTCCGGATATGTTTCGATTTCCTTGTTAAGCATCTTCAGGGCTTCATCGTTTTGTCCGGTTTTATAAAGATAGAAACCATATTCGGCGTAAATACCCGGTGGGACACTCTTACGGTCTCCTTTCTGATTCTCAATTACTTTTGTAATTTCATTTACAAATTTTTTTTCTGTTTTTTCAGTTTGCTTTTTGTTGTACTGATAAGAAGCATCTTCATACTTATGCCAGGAGTAAAGCTCTCTTGTTTCACTGCAAGAAGATAATCCTAAAGCAGCAACCACAGCAGCTGACGTAATTGTGACTTTCGCTTTTTTCTTTAAATTAAACATGATCAGGGTATATTTAAGATTTTTGTTTCATTTGAGCTTACATAAATGTATTTGTCGTATAATTTTTTCCCTTTACGCGACACCACAATTTTGTGCTTGCCAGGAGTGATTTGGTATGTTGTCCCTTTCGCATATTGGTTTTTCTGTTTTTCAGCTTTGGACTCAAATGTGGTTTGATCATCTACCAAAACATCAACAGACTTGCCCACATTGTCGTGCGAACTAACAATTAAAAGATAAGCTCTATCGCCTGCTCCGCCTGATTGCCCCACAGGCATCGAAGTTCTACAAGAACATAAACTTATGGAAAATAAAGCCATTAGCAGAAGATGGACGAAGATTCTTAAATTCTGTCTCATTTGATTTCTTCTATATAATATTCGTTAATATTCAGGGGATCAATTTCGGAATTAGTCGATATAGACACGAAAGAATACTCTGTTTCAGGGGTATCTCCTCCTGTTAAATCAATTTTTACTTTGCCTATCTCCTTGCCAGGCAATTCAATCATTACCCCGGTCTGAGGATTTCTAACTTTTTTCCCTTTAGTTTTAATCACAAATTCGTCGCCAATATTCAATCCTTGACTCTTTCCTCCGGCGATTAAGACACCATTTTCATCATACGAAAGGAAATAGGTACGCCATGGCTTATCAGTACACTTGTTGATGATATTTTCCACAAGTTGACTAATCGCAGCAGATATGGCTTTATCGCTCAGAGTTGCATCGTATTCGGCTGATTGACTTTTGAAGAGTGAGCTTTTAGTTGTAAGCGTAGCCTCTCCTTTCCCTTCGTCGGAATATATTATCAGACCGGTAGAGAGGTCTACAAGCCGGATAGCCACTGAAGCCTCGACAACTTGAGATTTTTGCGAAGATAACCCATTGGATTTTCCCACTGTTTTTCTACCATATTCTGTGATTGAACCAATAATCATATAGTCTGCTCCAATTCCTGTGAAATCATTGCCATTATTCTTACATTCAGCCAACAAAGTTTCTAAATCGCCTCTTTCGAGTAGAAGGAACTTATCAGAGGCTGCTAATTTGGCAGAAAGGACATCCAGGACCTGCTTGCCCATCGGATCGTTTTGCTTGTCATAAAAAAGACCTTTGCCATATTGCGTTTCATTCGAGAAACGACCGATTGCCACCTTTCGTTTTAGGTTTTTTGGAGCCGACTGAACTATTGATACCTCTTGCTCAATAACTTCAGATGCTCTTTGGGCTTTACATAGGGGACCTGTGATGCATACGGCCAATAAAAATGCCGAAAGAGCTTTAAGGTTAATGGATAATCCTACATACATAATAATTATCATGTCTACCTCCGGCTCTCAAGAGGCTCAATTAAGAATATAAAAAAAGCGTGAGAGTCTGTATCTGCTACTCATCCCACGAATCGAGGCTCTGGCATGTGCCCATTTGGGTGGAACGAGCAACGCGGAGCCTCACGCTGTATGATATACCGACATGAGTGTATATCGCTATACATTCACGTTAATTATCATACCCGAAGACGCCTATCGTTGACTCATTCTTGACCCAAATTTTGAAACTGCCAGATTTCGATTCGTCAAGAACAAGCGTTGATAAACGCTTTATAATTATGTCTGCACCCTCCGCGTTCCCTTGATAAAGGACTCCGCGTTTATGTGCTTTGCAAATTTAATTGATATTTTTGAATATACAAAATTTTAACAAAAAAGCAAAGTAAATTCCATAAAGAAAGCTATCAAAAAAAGCTATCAAGAAACATGGAGTGCCATTGTAGTTGTGTCACACCCACGGCGCTCTGTTGCTGCTTATTATAACGCCTATAACCATGATGAGATAGAAAGGTCGGCGCAGCCTCGGGGGAGGTTGCGCCGGCGATGGTGGGGGAGGGGATGGGGTTATTTCTTGACTACGCTGCCCTTCATGATGTAGAAGCCGGAGGGGAGTTTGTCGAAGTCAGAAGTGGCGCCCATGAGCTGGCCTTTGAGGTTGTAAATCTTGTCGTTGTCAAGCTGCTTGTCAGCGATGATGTCGCTGATGCCTGAGCCGTTGGTGCGGTAGGTCTCGTCGCAATCCTCAAACTGCAGTGTACCATCATTAATTGTGTAATTGAGCTTGGCGGCGATACCGTCAAGGGGAGTTGACAGGTCAACAGACGAACCTGAATAGCCGCCGAGCATTACAGTATTACCCAGCGGGCCAATCACAGCCACAGTTTTGGAGGGATCGGTTAGATTGGTTTTGTTGATGTGGCAAAAGTACCAAAAAATTTTAGTATATTTGCGGTAAAATTGAACCAAAGATAGGTAAAATGAAGTCAAGACAAGATAAAATCGAGGCACTCGGCCGGGTGATAGACACGCTCGACATCCTAAGGGTGAAATGCCCCTGGGATGCCAAGCAGACCAACGAGAGCCTGCGTCCCAATACCATTGAAGAGGTCTATGAGCTCTGCGACGCCCTCATCCGCCAGGATAATGCCAACATCCGCAAAGAGCTCGGCGACGTGCTGCTTCACGTGCTCTTCTATGCCAAGATAGGGGAGGAGAAAGGTGAATTTGACATCGCCGACGTGGCCGATGCGCTCAACGACAAACTGATATTCCGCCACCCTCACGTATTTGGCACCGAGCACGTCAACTCCACCGACGAGGTGCTCCAGAACTGGGAGCAGCTCAAGCTCAAGGAGAAAGGGGGCAACCGCACGGTGCTCTCCGGAGTGCCCCGCGCCTTGCCGGCCATGATCAAGGCTGACCGCATCCAGGAGAAAGCCGCCAACGTAGGGTTTGACTGGCCCGAGCGCGAGCAGGTGTGGGACAAAGTGAAGGAGGAGATCACAGAGTTTGCTGAAGCTGTCAGCTCAGGTGACAAGCGCGACATGGAAGCCGAGATGGGCGACCTGCTGTTCAGCCTCATCAATGCCGCCAGGCTCTATAAAATCAATCCCGAGAATGCTCTGGAGAAGACTAACATGAAATTTATAAGCCGCTTCAACCATATCGAACGCCGCGCTGCCGAGATGGGCATATCGCTCGCCGACATGCCTTTGGAGCAGATGGAAGCGCTATGGCAGGAAGCTAAAACGCTCGGAAATGAGAATGCCTAAACGGATATCAGCCATCGCCGCCACAGCCATGCTCATGGCCTGCGCTGCCAACAGTGCCGTGGTGAAAGGCTACCGCTCCACTCCGGCCACAACTACGGAGCCCCTTGCATTCACCATTGACAGTATAGATTACCGCAAGGATCTGACCCGCGTCTACGGCCGCCTGACGGGCCGCCCCCACACCTCGCAGCGCATCGACGATGCCCGCATCCTCTCGGCCTCCGGCGAGATGGAAGCCACTGACATTGACGGCGTGGATTTCCAGCGCTATTTCCAGTGGGAGGACGATGGAGTAATACTCCTTGAGATAGACTTCCCGCCGCTGAAAAGCCCTACGGCTCTGACGTTTGAGACCGTACGCGGCAAGTCGACAATCAATATCAGCCGCAAATGATAGTATGCATCACTGAAAAGCCATCAGTGGCACGCGACATCGCCGCAATCCTTGGCGCCAAGGATGATCGCCGCGGCTACTATGAAGGCAACGGCTACTGCGTGACCTGGACATTCGGCCACCTCTGCTGCCTGAAGGAGCCTCATGACTACTCACCGTTGTGGAAGCGGTGGGCGCTGAGCGTGTTGCCGATGATTCCTGACAAGTTTGGCATCAAGCTGATCGACCAGGAGAGCATCAAGCGGCAATTCAATGTAATCGAGACACTTATCTCCAAAGCCGACAAGGTAATCAACTGCGGCGACGCCGGACAGGAGGGTGAGCTTATCCAGCGATGGGTGATGCAGAAGGCAGGGATAAAATGCCCTGTGGAGAGACTCTGGATTTCTTCGCTGACTGATGAGTCGATACGCGAGGGTTTCAACCACCTACGCCCCGAGGCCGACTTCAACAACCTCTATTATGCCGGACTGTCACGCGCCATAGGCGACTGGATCTTAGGCATGAACGCCACCCGCCTCTACACGCTGAAGTATTCTCGCCCCGGCTCAGTGCTCTCCATAGGCCGCGTGCAGACCCCTACACTCGCCCTTATCGTGCGCCGACATCTCGAGATAGCTAACTTCAAGCCGGAGGATTACTGGGAGCTGAAGACCGTATACCGCGACACCACATTCAACGCCACGGCCGGGAAATTTGACACCGAGGAGGCCGCCATGAAAGTGCTTGAGGAGATACGCCCGCTACCACTCACCATCACGGCAGTCAACGAGAAGAAGGGCACCGAGGCTCCGCCACGCCTCTTTGACCTGACGACACTCCAGGTGGAGTGTAACAAGAAGTGGGGCTGGAGCGCCGAGGAAACGCTGCGGCTTATACAGTCGCTCTACGAAAAGAAGGTCACCACCTATCCGCGTGTCGACACCACCTACCTCAGCGACGACATATACCCCAAAGTGCCCGGCATACTTACGAGCATGACGCCCTACGCTTCACTGACAGCCCCCGTGCTCGCCGGAAAGCTCCCCAAAAGCAAAAAAGTATTTGACAACTCCAAGGTCACTGACCACCACGCCATCATCCCTACAGGACAATCGCCTACGGTGCTCGTAGGCGACGAGCGCAAGATGTATCACCTTATTGCCCTGCGGTTTATAGCCGCATTTTACCCTGACTGCCGCTTCCTCGCCACCACGGTAGAAGCCAAGGCTGGCACAGTGCCGTTCCGCGCTTCGGGCAAGGTGATCACCGAGCAGGGTTGGCGCAAGGTCTACGGTGACAAAAACGCTGATCAAGACAAGACTGACGGCGACGTGATCCTGCCCGAATTCACCGTAGGCGAAAGCGGCCCCCACGAGCCCGGTCTGGCCAAGAAGACCACCCAGCCACCCAAGTATTACACCGAGGGCACGCTCCTGCGCGCCATGGAGTCGGCCGGCAAGACCGTCGACGACGAAGAGCTGCGCGAAGCCATGAAAGAGAACGGCATAGGACGCCCCTCGACCCGTGCCGCTATTATCGAGACCCTCTTCAAGCGCCGCTACATAGTGCGCAACCGCAAGTCGATCGATGCCACCCCCGCCGGCATCGAGCTGATCTCGCTCATCACTGAAGAGCTCCTAAAGTCAGCCAAGCTCACGGGTATGTGGGAAAACAAGCTCCGACGCATAGAGCGCGGTGACTACTCCGCCTCAGAGTTTATCGATGAGCTCAAGGAGATGATTGACAAGATAGTAATCAACGTGCTCAACGACAACTCCGGCTCTCGCATAGCCATCGTGGATGACACTCCCAAAGCTCCGGCATCGCAAAAGACGCCGTCAGCTCCCAAGGCTTCGTCACGTCCCCGAGTGACAAAATATGAGCAGATCACCTGCCCCCTCTGCGGCAAAGGGCATATCCTCAAAGGACGCACCGCCTTCGGTTGCAGCGAATACCGCAACGGTTGCACCCTTCGCCTCGACTTCGCGGAATATCCTGCCGAGCTCACCCCCGGCAAGCTCAACAAAGCCCTGTCGAAGAAGAAATGAACGACATCATCCAATATGCTATTGTTGCAGTAGTGGTGGCACTTGCCATCACGTATGCCGTAAAGCGCTTCAGGCGTTCACGAAAAGACACGGGGTGCACCGGGTGTGAGCTGCGTGACCATTGCAGCAAGTCGCATCGCGACGCATCATGTTGATCTGACAACGAATGCTCCCAGGCGCGTAGAATAGTCAGGCGACTTCATGGCCCGGCGGATGGCGTTTACAAACTTGACACTTTTGCCATCCTCACCCTTGATGCGATACTGCTGCGCACCAAGCACCACGGTATCAGCCCCGAGGCGGCGATTCACCGTGTCGATAGCCGACGATACATCCTGCAGCTTGCGGCTCCGCTTCGGATCGTAACAGAACAGGTCAGGCTGCACCGCGTCAGCCGAGCTGATGCCTGACACCATCACGCCTGCCCGCTTGTAGTGGATGCCCGGGTGGAAGATGGCGCGAAGCAGTGCCGTGGCTGCGGCTACGAGCTCGCAGGTGGTGGATGTAGCCGTAAGGAAGGAATACATGGCGCTGTTGTCGTACTGCGGCAGATCAGTGCGGAAATGGTTAGACTGCACAAACACCGTCACCAGCGAGCACACCGAGCCTTGCCGCCGCAGTTTGAGCGCACACCGCGCGGCATAGTTGGCCACGTGCGGCGTCAGGTCATCAAGCTCGGTAATCATCCCCGGGAAGCTGCGACTTGTGACGATAGTGCGCTTTGCCACAGCATCAAGACCCTCGACCTCAATTACATCCTCGCCATGAAGCTCAGCCCACGTACGCTCGCCGGTGACATGAAACTTCGACCTCACCCATGACCGCGACCGGCAAGCGAAATCATAGGCCGTATTGACTCCATAATATTCAAGCGCCTTGCTGATGCGCCGCCCTATGCCCCATACATCACCCACCGGAAAGAGCTGCAGCGCCTTCAGCCGCTGCTCCTCTGTGGCTATCATGCAGCACTTGTGATAGCCGGGATAATTCTTGGCAAAGCGGCTCGCCATCTTTGCAAGGGTCTTTGAGGGCGCAATGCCGAGGCTCACCGGCATACCCGTGTCATGAAGCACACGGCTGCACAATCTCTCGCCCCACGCCTTGAGACTGCTCTCATCCATGCCACGCAGGTCAAGGAAAGCCTCGTCAATAGAATACTGGATAACATCCGGAGCCTCCTGCCGCAATATCGACATTATCCGTGCCGACATATCGCCGTAGAGCGTATAATTTGACGAAAAAGCCACGATGCCGGCTGCGGGATACTGCTCCTGAAGCTGATAATAGGGGAGACCCTCCTTCACGCCCAAGGCTTTGGCCTCGCGCGAGCGTGCTACCACACACCCGTCGTTATTGCTCAGCACCACCACTGGTTTCCCCTGCAAGTCAGGCCGAAACACCCTCTCGCACGAGCAGAAAAAATTATCGCAGTCAATCAGTCCAACCATAACACGCAAAGATACACATTAACATGGGCGTATTTTAAGCACACAATCCATAATAAAACAAAAATTCTCGGTAAGATAGAGCAAGTGTAGCAAAACCAATATCAGTCACGAAGCGCCCGGCGGGCGCGAGGTTGTCAGAAACCCCACATTTATGTGGGGTTATGGCTATCTCTCTAATACTGAGGCTCGGAGAGCCGATGTTGTGGTAGAAGCTATTTCATTACCACAACATCGCCTCTCCGAGGCTCAATTAATTGATTATCAGCCTACCCCACATAAATGTGGGGTTTCCGACAACCTCGCGCCCGCCGGGCGCTTCGTGGCTGGTATAAGTTTTGCTACACCTGCTATATACTACTGCATCCATTTGCGGGACACGCTCTAATAGATTCCGGGAACGATATAAGCAGTGCGGGGCGGCGGGCTGATCATCTTACAGCACGACGTAATGTAATGGTCAGCCAGCGGCGCGAAAGGGTCAGGGAAATCAGGCGTAGCGGCCATGAATCGGCTCAGCATCAGATTAGCCATAGCCTGCTCGAGAGTATGAAGCAATATTGCTGCTTCGCCGGAAGAGAAATTGCGCGGAACGGCAATGGTGATCTCCACCGTGTCAAAGTCAGAGCCGCGAGGGATAATAGCATCAGTGACAAACGGCCGCAGGGCGGTGATGATATCCACCTCGGCATCGACCAATAGGGTCAGATGAAGAGAGTCACGATAGCTGTCGAGCAGCGGCTGAAGCGGATGAGAGGCCGGCGTATCCTCGGCAGCGTCGCCGGCTGAGAGCACTTGCAACGCTGCGAGGGCGCGGGCTGTATGGAGAATGTTCTCCACTGAAAGTGTGAATTTCATAGTTATAGAGTAGAATTTCGTTGAAGTATACGGTGAGCAGTGCGGGCTGAGATAAAGTAGCTCGAGGCAACGGCTCCGGCAAGCACCATCGACACGGCCTGACCGGTGGAGTATCCGCGCTTCTCCCAGGAGGCTACCTTGCGCTCGATCTCCTCCCACTGGCGGCGGCGCTGGAGGTTCAGGACGTTAAACCGGCCATGACGCATCTTGCGGATTACTCGCATGGCCATACGATGGCCTACATAGTAGCGTGGGGCGGCTGACTGTATGGCGATGTTTATAATCTCCTCGATGGTCAGAGGCGAGGTGGATTTCACGATGATTTCGCGGCACAAGGCCTGAAAGTCGCGGCGGCGTTCTTCAATATAGTTTAGCATGATAAAGGATGATTTTATTGGTTATTTACTATTTTCGTTGCAAAATTACCACGATTTGTGAGTAAATACAATGCTCACCACTGTTAACAAATCAAAAAAATCATGCACCCGTCAGCTTGATGTCGCGGGCGGCGCGGAAAGCATTGAATGTCTCAAAGACGTCAAGCAGTGCGATGGCCGAGTTTTGGATCTGGCTTTCAAACATTGAGGCCGACTGGCGGTAAGAGTCAGAGGTCTGCCCCTGCAGGGCGGCTGAGACACCGGAGATCTGCCTCATCATGTTGATCTCGATGTCGAGCAGGCGGGCGGCGCTGTCAGTAGATGCGTCAGAGTTAAGCTGCACGGGCATCTTGTCGCCCATCACGGGTATCACACCTCCGGGGCGGTTCCACATCTTTATCACCTCATCAATGTTCATGGTTTCACCCAGCGTACCCTCCGGAATCAGAAGCACACCCTTTGCCGAGACGGCTAAAACATGATCAATCATCGTGATAAGGCGGTTGATATGTCGCTGCTGCTCGATGATATCCTCTATAAAGGGGTGTACTTCACCATCAGTAAGCGGATAAAATTTCACCACAAACGGGTGACCGCCATCAGAATAGGGTGAAGGGGTGGAGTCAAGGAGTGTGCCGTCAGGGGTGAAGTAGCGGCAGTTCCATACCACGGAAAATGCCGTGCTGCGGCGCGACGGGACGTAGTCGAGAGTCCACACCTCCACCACACGGCATTTCCCGTCGGCTGCCGAATGAAAGAAGGAACCGCTACCATCGCTGAAAGCAGTTTCAGCGGTGACACACCGGCCGAAAGCCTCTCTAATCTGACGTGCACGCCGAGCTGAGCCGTGAGCGAATCGCATTATCATCTGCTCGCAATCCATGGAGTGAAGCATTCCTATGGTCTCGATGTCACCACCGCGAGGGTCAGTGAAGCGATTGCAGAAAAACTCGGCCGGGCAGACCTTATCGACCCAGAGACCTGCGCCCCCGGGCCGATTCTCGGCCACCACACGCTGGATGGCGCAGCCCGAGATAAGAAACTCCTCAAGAGTGCGCGCATCGAGCTCGTCGAGCTGGTTGCGGGCATCGATCCCTGCGGCGCTCTTTTCACGGGCTTGCGAGAGCATATAGCGGAATCGACCTACGACGCTCTTTACCAGCGAGCGTAGCAGATTATTGGTCAGGGGCGTCTTGCCCAAGGAGAGCACTGACTCACCCTCGGTCACCACTTTACCATCATGATCTACCACCGGCCACCTCCACTGGTCGCCGTAAGTAAAATCCTTAAACATGCGGCGCGCCTTGCGAAGGGGTGCCATCGCGCTGTAAGCCTTCAGTGCGCGGTCAAATTGTGAAGTCGATGTCATCAGGCAATAAGGTTGTTAAAGCGGTGGAGTCAAACTCGTATACACCGTCGTGCTTTACGACAGCTTTTACGTATTCTACAGTCTCCCCCGGAGTAAATGGATAGATATACAAGGTGTTATACTCCACCACTGCTACGGGTGAAGCCGGAGTGGCCGTAGTGAACTTCGATGCAAGGCGGCGACGCTGAGCCGCCTTGGGCCACATTACCACGTGCGCCGGGCTATGCCATCCGCGACATTTCACAGCGGCAATGCGATAAGTGCCATCAGGCATAGGAGCCGTAGCAAAAAAGTCCTCGTGCACAGTAAGTTCGAGCTGGCGGGTGATGTCAGATAGCTGAAGCAAATGAAAGTCAGCATTAAGCAGCAGGCGGTCATACCACCTGACTATCTGCAGCTCAATGATTTCGTCCATTGCTACGCCATCAATTCTGGTCACTGACGACGAAAGAGGCGCGGTGTTAAGCCGTCGCACCTTCATCCAGCGATCCTTCATCTGGTCATAGGTTAGTTTTAATTTCATAAGTTAAGATTTGGGTAAATGAAAAGGAATGGAAATAGGAATAGGGATGCACGACAAAATTACGACCCACCGACTTGCGCATATGACCATAATGGCAAGTTGTTAAAATTCACGAAAAAATTGGCATAAATAAATTATTATTGTATTTTTGCCATGAATTATTACTATTTAGTTGTTAGTCGTTAGTTTTTAGTTGTTAGTCGTTTCATTACCACAACACCGTCTCTCCGAGGCTCAATCATTTGAGTATCAGCCTTTCCCCACATAAATATGGGGTTTCTGACAACCTCGGCGCTCCGCGCCTCTTTCAATTCGAAACTAAAAACTAAAAACTAAAAACTAAAAACTAAAAACTCGAAACTAAAAACTCGAAACTAAAAATGCAGCTGAAAACTGACACCATCATTGACCGCATCCACTACATTATGCGCATCAACAACATGACCCAAGCCCGGTTTGCCCGCCACATCGGTATCGATCCGTCAAATCTCTCAAAGGTGCTGACCGGAAAGCAACCCGTATCCGATAGCCTCATCAACCGCATCGTAGTTGATGCCGGTGTGTCGAAGAAATGGCTTCGCGACGGCGAGGATACCCCCTATTCCAAGCCACTACTTGCAGAAGAAATTCTCATCGACTCCCCACTGATACCATCCGAGACACCTACAGGTACACCCGTCTATGACATCGACGTCACTGCCGGATGTCACGATCTCGAATCAATGTTCTCCGAACTCCGCCCCATAGGAACCGTGCAGCTCCCCGGGCTGAAAAACAAGCAGATAATAGTCAACGTCAGCGGCGACTCCATGGCTCCCACGATATGCGACGGCGGCTATGTGGCCATTCGCCCCATCAACGATATGCGCAACATCTTCTGGGGGCAGATCTATGTCGTCGGTCTCGAGGAATACAGAATGGTGAAGTTTGTGCGCAAGCATGAGGATCGCTCCATGGTGATACTCCACAGCGCCAACCCCGCCTACGATGATATGGAGGTGGAGCGCCGCGACATCAAGTCGCTCTATCTTGTAGAAAACATCCTGAACTACCACCGCCGATGCTGAGAAAATCACTTATTTTAATAGTAATATCAGCTGCCGCACTTTGCACCGCCTTAGCCGCCACGCCTTCATTTGCCGAGCTAAGCATCAAGGCTGACCGGTTTATCTCCTATAAAGAGTGGCCGTCAGCTCTCGCCATGCTACAGCTTATGGTCGACCAGCAGCCCGAAAATGCCTCGGTCACCGGCCGTGCCATCGCCGTCGCCGGAATTACTGATAATCCACGCGAGCAGCTGCGGCTGTTTCGCAACGCCGTGGACCACCGGCAGCCGTTTGACTCCGTTTTCGCAGCCGTGGAGCGCGCAAGTTTCAGCCTCGTCCGCTCGGATATCTACGAAAACTTCCTGCGAATGATAGCCCGCGAGGAGCCCTGGACATCACGCTCCATTGACTCCTACCTTCTCGCCTTCTACACCTACCGGCGCGACGGCAATGGCATGGTGGAATATGCTGACAAAATGATCGCCGGACTGCCTGACAACCTAAGATTTCTCCGCGCCCGCGCCGACGGACTGATGCTTACGGGCGACTACGATGCTGCGGCCGCCACGCTTCGACATATCATCGCCCTCGATCCACGCGACACAGAGGCTATGCTGCAATTGGCATTCTACCTGCAGTCAGCCGACCAAAAGGCTGAAGCCGACTCTCTCCTTCAGCGAGCATATCAGATAAACCCTACGCCTTACCTGAAGCAAATTTTAGTCGCTCGGAAATAGAATATTTTTGCTAATTTTGCGTCACTAAATCTGAAGTATATGAAGATAGGTATAATCGTAGCGATGGACAAGGAGATGAATCTCCTGCTGCATCTGCTTGAAAATAAGACTGAGAAGAATGTAAAAGGTGCCACTTTTCACTTCGGAACCGTGACCGGACACGAAATAGCGGCCCTGAAATGCGGCATCGGAAAGGTGAATGCCGCCGTAGGCGCCGTCACTCTGATTGACTATTTTGAACCCGAACTGATCATCAACACCGGCGTGGCCGGTGGCGTAGGCGCTGATGCCGGGGTGCTTGACGTTGTGGTGGCCGACGCCGTGGCCTATCACGATTTCTGGTGTCTGGGCGAGGAGTGGGGGCGCGTGCCTGAGTGTCCCAAGCTGTTCCGCACGGCGCAACTGTCAATTGACTTCAAAGACCCTACCGTAAAGACCGGACTGATAGCCTCAGGCGACCTCTTCGTGTCAAAGCCCGAGGAGGTGGAGCATATCCGCTCGATATATCCCGAGGTGCAGGCTGTGGACATGGAGTCGGCGGCAATAGCTCAGGTTTGCTTCCTGAAGGATGTGCCCTATATGTGTCTGCGCGTAATCAGCGACACCCCCGGTGGCGAGGACAACATCAGCCAGTACGAATACTTCTGGGAAGACGCTCCGCGACATACGTTCAACATTCTCAACACCATCCTGAAGTCACTCTGAGCGTTGAAAGACATCAAAGGCATAAAAGGGAAGTTCTACATCGCCAGGCTGATAGAGGAGGGCGAACACGAAAACCAGGATTTTAAGTTCGCCATCAGCGATGCACGCAAGATAGCGCGCTCACTGTCGGCCTTTGCCAACCATTCAGGCGGACGTCTTCTGATAGGCGTGAAGGACAACGGCGTAGTGGCCGGCGTGCGCAACGAGGAGGATATCTACCTCGTGGAGCATGCCGCAGAGCGTTACTGCGTCCCGGCCCAGACGCTCCGCATCACCGCCTATATCGCTGAAGGTGGCGCCAAGGTGGTGAAAGTAGAGATCGATGCCGCCTCGTCGCGGCCGGTAATGGTCGACGAGGGTGGGGGAGTGCTCAAGGCTTACTACCGCGTGGCCGACGAGAACATCGCCGCACCGGAGCTGATGCTCCGCGCTTGGAAGACTCGGGAATCGTCAAGTGGTATGCTGATTACCCCTGATGGCAACGAGTCAGCGCTTCTCACCATGGCCGCCAAGGGAGGAGTCACCCTGCAGCAGTTCATGCTTGCTGCCCATCTATCCCGAGAGCGCGCCGAGGATATCGTGGTAAAGCTCCATTGCGCCGGACTGATCGACTTCTCCTACGACGGCGAAAAATTCCTAATAACCGAAATATGTGGGTAATACTTGCTATAGTATCAGCTCTTTGTCTGGGCTTTTATGACGTGATGAAGAAGCTGTCAGTCGACGGAAACAACGTCATCGGCGTACTGTTTCTCAACACGCTTTTTGGCTCGCTGCTCATGCTGCCGGTGATCATCATCGGCGTGGCTCACGGCAACTATGGCCTCGGTAACACTCTGGCCGGACATGGCGCTATCGTCATCAAATCACTCATCGTGCTCAGCTCCTGGCTTCTCGGTTACGCCGGAATAAAGCACCTGCCTCTTACGATTGCCGGCCCTATCAATGCCTCGCGTCCGGTGATGGTGCTCATCGGGGCACTGCTCATATTCGGCGAGCGGCTCAATGCCTGGCAGTGGGTAGGCGTGGTGATAGGCTTCATCTCGCTATATTTCATCTCTCGCGTGGGCTCGAAGGAGGGGCTTTCGTTCAAGGGAAACAAATGGGTGTGGATGGCTATCGGCTCCACGATGATGGGGGCTGTAAGTGCTCTTTACGATAAATACCTGCTCACCCGCTACGAGCCGCTCGAAGTGCAGGCCTGGTACTCCCTCTACCAGCTGATAATCATGGGTGTGGCTCTATGGATCATCCACCGTGTGCACGGCGACGGCACCCCGCTGCGGTGGCGCTGGACCATACCGCTGATCTCGGTATTCCTTACTATCGCTGACCTTGCTTACTTTTACAGCCTCTCCATCGAGGGTTCGATGATAGCCATCGTATCGATGATCAGGCGCGGCAGCGTGATAGTTTCGTTCTTCTACGGTGTACTGATGCTGCATGAGAAAAACGTCAGGATGAAGCTCATCGACCTGTCGATACTCCTCATTGGCCTTGCCTGTCTGGTCATTGGCAGCCTCTGATAAGATGCATATCGGCAAGAAGTACGGCAGTCTCCTGCTCGCTCTTGGGCGCATCCTTGGGCCGCCACGCCACCACAAACCTCACCGTAGCTGACTCCACTGTATATCCGCGCTTTATCCAGTCGTCTACCACCGGCTGCATCCTTGCGGCCAACCTCGCCACGGGTTTTCCAGTCAAAGGATTGTAGAGCATATAATTGCTATAGCTGAGCCAGTCACCTCCACGAAGCGCAAGGATATCGCTTTTACGATTTGTAAAGAAGCTTAGGATTACATCTTTGTGAGTGAGCTGGAGCACTACGTTTGAGGGCATACCATAGTCCCGGTCATCAATCTTGTAGCGGTCAGTAGCCTCGGGTCCAAACAGGTCGCTGTCAGTGTGGATGGAGAGGTGGTTGCGGGCGCGTGTCATCCCTACGTAGTAGCGGCGCAACAGCGCATCATCCACCTGATGATTCACAGCGATGAGCATATATACGTTGTCATACTCCCTGCCCTTTGCCTTATGAATGGTGGAGACCACCACGTCAGCATCTGCGGTGTCGCAAAAGTCTTCAGTGGAGGATTCAAATGCAAATTCCTTGAAATCAGATAGATATTTACCTCTATTAGTTTCTTCAAAAAGCTCGGTGCACCGCTTCAGGTAGCGAAAACTTTCAGCAGTCCCGTAACGTTCTGCTGTAGCTTGCAAGGCCTCATGCCAGAGCTCGTCAGTGATAACCGGAGTATTGATGCGCCGCTCTATGTATTGCAGAAAGTAGCGGAGCTCGACCACATTCCAGTAGCGCAAGCCATCCATCGACTGAATCTGGCGGGCATTGAACCCATTGGCGCGCAGCAGGGAGGTCATTATGGCCGCCTCATCGTTGGTCTGGGTCAGTACGCATGTGGTGCCTGATTTTCTGCCACTTAACATCTCATCGACAATGGGTTGAAATAGAATCTTAGATCTGTGGCGGGTGACGCTGACCATGCCGTCGTCGCTGCTCATCGAGAGGATTGGCCGGGTCTTGATGCGGCGCGAGATGTTTCGAAGAAAACTGTTGGCAAATGCTACGGGATGGTGTGTACTGCGGTAATTCTCGGTCATTTCCACAAGTCGGCTCTCACTGCTGTTGAGAAGGCTGTACATATAAGAAGAGTCAGAGCCTCGAAACTCAAATATATTCTGATCATCATCGCCTACAGCTATCACGCGCATCTCTTCATTGTTGGCCATCAGCGCACTGACCAGTTCAAATTCTTCGGCACCCATATCCTGCGCCTCGTCAATCACAAGCACAGTCTTGCCTACGCGGTTAGGCTCCGCCTCGCCGGCTCGTATCATCGCGGCGGCACGTGCCACCACGTCGCGCGACTCATCGATGTTACCCACTCTTCCCATAAGATCGAAGCTGTAAGAATGGAAGGTCTTGATCTCTACGAAGTGAGCTGCATTTCCTATAAGAGCCATCAGGCGCTGCTTGAACTCCGTGGCGGCGGCTCGGGAAAAGGTCAGCATCAGCAGCTGCTCATGCTTCACATCTTCGAGCAGCAGCAGCGATGCGAGTTTGTGCACAAGCACTCGCGTCTTGCCGCTGCCGGGCCCCGCTGCCACCACTATGCAGCGCGATTCTTTGTCAGAGATTATCTCACGCTGGAGCGGCGAGAGATCGCCGAAAAGTTGACGGTATTTGCCCGGAGTGAGATTCCTCTCTATCTCGGCAGCACGGTCTTCCTTGAAATACTTGGCGATGAATCTGCGATAATCCATCGCGAAATAGTCAGCCACATATTCAAGCGCAGCATTATAGTCGCGCACCATGAGGTTGGCATACTCGCCTACGATATGCACCTGCTGTATCTTCTGACAGTAAAATTCGTTGAGCATTCGGTAGTCATCCCGCTTGTAACGTGCCCGGAAGTCCTTGAGGCGGTGTATGTTCATGGCATTGTATAGGACGAGAAATCCGCCGTCGAGCTTAAGCGCTCCTATCTTGGAGAGGTAGAGCAGCGCTTCTTCAATATCATCGATTTTCGTGTCGCCGGCAGCTCCGGTGATCGACTGCGTGCGGTAGTCAGCCAACAGCTGTACTACCGAAAACCGCAGGGCTTTGTTTGGGCTGAACTCTTCACTCTGGCTGCTTACCATGTCATACAGGCGGTCAAGCACAAACCGGCTAATATCCATGCGGCGATGGTAACGGGCTATCGTGGTATCAAGATCAGCCTGTCGGCGCACTTCCAGGTTGTGTGAGGCATCCTCCTGCTTGCGGGCATAGCCTTTGATGGTAAGGAAATAGAGCAGTGTACGGATATCTTTCTCCCGCGCCGTGTCGATGCCGCTGTTGACGGCGTCGTCGTTGAGCTGCTTGTAAGAGATGTGGAGCGTTTCGTCAGAAATGCGATTGAGCAGGTAGTCCTCGAGACGGGCAAACCGGTCGAGCTGCTGTTGCGACTTTCTGACTGACTCTCCGGGGTCGAGCAGGTAAGCCGATATATCTTTACTATCAGCAAGTATCTGAGCTTGCCGCATCCTGTTGACCACCGAGATTATCTCCGTCTTGCTGAGTCCAAGGATATCAGCGAGATAGTCGATGCGGGTCTCGGCTTCAGCGTCTTGTCCTCTGGTAGTATAATGTGACGATATGAGCGACTTTATCACCCTTACGGCCTTCTCGACTTCATCTGTGCCAAAGAGCGTCGACGATGATATGCGGCTGCGCGCCTCATCGACATTCCTGACGGTGATTCCGGTGGCATAGACGTGGGGCACATTGTTTCCGCGCTCTATATATCCGCTTTGCTCGAGGGCGGATAGTGCTGTCCGTACGCGGGTCTCGATGTCAGATACGGAGTCGTCCCACCCGGCCTGACGTGCTATCTCAAGTGCCGAGCAGTTGACCGTATCACGCTGCCGGGTAAGGTCCTTAACGGCTTTCCACACCTGCTGTATCTCACTGAGGCTGAGCTTGGTCTGGTTGAGCAGCATGAAGTGCTTGTCAAGATCATTGTCGCTGTAGAGCACGTAACATTTTGCGTTAAGCTCCGGATCGCGCCCCGCGCGTCCCGCTTCCTGGACATAATTTTCAAGCGAATCAGAGATATCGTAGTGAATCACCATCCCTACGTCGCTCTTGTCGACACCCATGCCGAAGGCCGAGGTAGCTACGATCACCCTCACTTTATCAGTCATGAAAGCATCCTGATTGGCTACTTTATCCTCGCGGCTCATCCGCCCGTTGAAGGGAAGTGCTTTAATTCCGTCGCGCGTCAGTCGGGCGGCTATTTCGCGGGTGCGCCGCGTACGTGATACATAGATTATCGTCGGGCAATTCGACTCGTTTATAAGGTTGCGGAGCAGATTGTATTTTTCATCTTCCGTATCAGCATGTATTACGGAATATTGCAGATTGGTGCGCGACGCTGACGAGGCGAAGAGTTTCAATGTCAGCCCTAACGTCCTTTTGAAGTAATCACATATATCCTGGATCACCTTCTGCTTGGCCGTAGCCGTGAAGCATGATACCGATATAGGCCGGCTGAGCCTTTTACGCTCCATATATCGCGAGATAAATTTGCCTATATAAAGATAATCTACGCGGAAGTCCTGCCCCCACGATGAGAAGCAGTGTGCCTCGTCGATGACAAATCTTACTACATTGCGGTTAAGCAAGATATGCTCGATGGTGGTGGATCGCAGCATTTCGGGCGAGATATACAGCAGCGAGGCCTCACCCTCGCTTACACGCTCTATGGCCGCGGCTCGCGATATAGGGTCGAGAAGTCCGTTGATGGTCACGGCATCAGTGATACCGCGGTCAGCAAGATTGTCAATCTGATCTTTCATCAGCGACTGGAGCGGCGAGATCACCACCGTCAATCCTCGCGCCGCATTCCCGGCCATGAGTGCCGGAAGCTGGAAGGTGAGCGATTTTCCTCCACCGGTAGGGAAGATGGCCAGCAGCGAGTTGTCACCCACGGCCGCTGTCGCTGCAAGCTCCTGAAGGGGCTCTCCATCGTAAGTGCGGAATCGGTCGTAGCCGAAATAGCGCTTCAGCCCTATTCTTACATCGAGATTTAATGCACAATAGCGGCAACCTTGCTCGCACGGCCTATACCGCAACTGCCTGATGATATACTCTACCTCCGGATAGTTGTGGAGCACCCACCCGGGCGTGATCGAGCGGCGCTCGCCGGTATCTATGAGAGCAAGAGCGTATGCAAGCGCCACAGGATTATCGTCAGCTATCCGGGCAATATCAGCATGGCTGCAAATCTTCCCGTCATAATAATCTTTGATAAGCGCTACGGCATCCCCTGAAGCATCAGCCGTAGCCGTAAATTCCAGAAACCCGTCAAACTCCTCATGTCCTCTCAGCAATAGCGTGAATATCCGCCGCTTCACATCAGGAAGGGCGTGCCATTGCTCCACTTCGTCAAAGAGAAGTGTGCGGGCTTTCTCACAGTCATTCACAGGATTATTCACCTGTTCAGTGACGAGCTTGTCATCCTTGACGAGCTTGTGATATGGATGCTCAGGGTATAGCAGCGGCGACAGATACAGCGTGTCTACAAGGCGCCACCGGCATCCCGTTTCGCCATACAGATATCGCGCATCATGGTGCACGATATTGTGACCGCACAGATATTTTACATCTCCCAAAAAAGCATCAAGCTCCTGGCGCGACACGCCATGGTATGTGGCATCATCGTCGCGAAGTGCCCCTATATCATGGATCTTATGGTCTTTCAGCCCGATCTCAGTATCTACAAAGGCATACCGCCGGTTATCTTTGCCGGTGTATGCTCCGCCCGAAAATCGTGCCTTGATTTTATCCCATACTGTCATACTTACAAAAGTAACGATTATTCTGTATTTTTCAGCTCTGTTAAGATTTGTTAGCACTGCGGGGCGGCAGTTTTTCCTGCCACAGCACTACTTTTGCGATGTTATGCGACTGGTAATATATGATGCGGATTTGACCACCGTCAGGCCGATTCCTTATGCCGACGGTGGTATCAGAGCCGGCTTCCCAAGCCCGGCACAGGACTATATGACCGACAGTATTGACCTCAACCGGGAGCTCGTAGAGCACCCGGCATCCACGTTTTATGCCCGTGTAGTGGGCGACTCGATGGAGGAGGAGGGGATTACTGACGGCGACATACTCGTAGTCGACAAGTCTATAGAGCCCGAACATGGTGACCTGACTGTGTGCTGCGTCGACGGCGAATTCACCCTCAAGCGGCTATGCATCAAGACCGACGGACGCATACTGCTGATGCCATCCAACCGCCGCTACCGCCCCATCGTCATAACCGAGGACACGAGCTTCACCGTGTGGGGCGTCGTTACATTCACCATCAAAGCCAACCGCCGTCGTCGCCGCGGCTCCGAGCGCTGGTAATTTTTGATGTATAATCAAAAAAGGAGCGTACACCTCTGCCGGTGAACACTCCTTATAGGATTCTTATGAAAAATTTTTACTAAGTCATTTTGCGGGATTTTGCTTGCGTCGCAGCCCGGAGTAATGGGGAGTGAAGAGAATGAGCTGCATTTGACCGGGCTGACGGCGTGCTATAGCAAAATTGTGCGTCAAGTAATAGTTAAGCTTTAGGGTTAGTTTCGAATTCTTAGCAAATTGCATTATGACTTACAACAGTGGCAAAAGTAAACATTATTTTTTTAACACCAAACTTTTCGTGATAATTTTTTATTTTTTACCCTAAAATTTTGAAAAAATATCACAATCGGGTGAAAAATCATGATGCAACGTGATTCATCATGCTATGATTCATTCAGGATGGAGGGCCGAGAAGATGATGGAGGCTTTAGCCGGGCCTACTACATCACCGATGGCCTCGAGCGGGGCTTCGCGCAGGCGTTTGAGACTCTTGAAGTGGGTGAGCAGGGCGGTGCGAGTCTTTTCGCCCACGCCTTTGATGGAGTCGAGAGCCGACACGGCCTGGGTCTTGCTGCGCCGGTTGCGGTGGTGGGTGATACCGAAGCGGTGGGCTTCGTCGCGAAGGTGCTGCACCACGCGGAGTGTCTCGCTGTTTTTGTCGATGTAGAGGGGTATACTATCGCCGGGAAAATAGATTTCTTCAAGTCGCTTGGCTATACCTACTACAGCTATCTTGCCGCGTAGACCCATCTCGTCGAGAGCCTCTACGGCGGCCGAAAGCTGTCCTTTTCCACCATCCACCACTATGAGTTGCGGTAACGGTTCACCTTCCTCCACGAGGCGGCTGTAGCGGCGCGTGAGCACTTCTTTCATTGAGGCAAAGTCATCAGGTCCTTCCACGGTTTTGATGTTGAAATGGCGATAGTCTTTCTTGGATGGAACGCCGTCTTTGAATACCACACATGACGCCACGGGATTTGTGCCCTGAATGTTGGAGTTATCAAAACATTCGATATGTCGTGGTTGCTCAGCCAGGTGGAAGTCCTGCTGCATACGGGCCATAAGCCGGTCAGTACGGAGTGATGGGTCGCGTTTTTCGGCTGTTTTAATCTTGTCTATGCGATGCTGGCGCGCATTTCGGGCTGATATCTCGAGTAGCTTCAGTTTGTCGCCGCGCTTGGGCACTGTAAATTCTACACCTTCGAAGTCAACGTCAGGCTTCTCCGCAACAATAACTTCCTCATACTCAACAGATAAAGACGTCTTTATCTCATTCATTGCGTATGCGAGAATCTCGGCGGGCGGTTCGTCGAGTCGGCGCTTGTATTCAAGGGTGACGCTACGCACCACGGCGCCGCCGCGCACGTGCATATAGTTGACAAACACATCGGCGCTGCCTTCCTCCTCGTCAATTCCAAAAACATCCACATCCGTCAGGCTCGGGCTTACGATAACACTCTTTGAGCGATAGCGCATCACAAGATCATATTGCTCCTTCACTTGCTGAGCTTCCTCAAACCGTAGGTCGGCCGCAAGGGTGTCCATCTCTTCTCGGAGATAGCGGAGAAGTTCGCCGGTCTCGCCGCGGAGTATCAGTCGGGCCTTTTCGATATACGCGGCATAATCTTCCTGCGAAATCAATCCCGTGCATGGACCGGCACATTTCTTCAGATGGTAGTCCAGGCAGAGGCGACCCTTTCCGCGGGCTATGTATTCGGGCGTGATGAGATGGCGGCAGGAACGGAGTGGATAGAGCTTGTGGATAAGTTCAAGGACTGTGCGGGCAACGGCGGTGTTGGTGTACGGGCCGTAGAATTTCGAGCCGTCTTTTATGAGCTGACGGGTCATGAAAATTCGGGGGTACGGCTCGTTGGTAACCACGATCCATGGGTAAGTTTTGTCGTCCTTAAGCAACACATTGTAGCGGGGCTGGTAGGCCTTGATCATCGAAGCCTCGAGATTGAGGGCATCCTGCTCGGTAGGTACCACGATATACTTCATGTCGGCGATAGCGCGGACAAGAAGATTGGTGCGCAAGCGGTCGTGGGTGCGGTTGAAGTAGCTCGACACGCGCCGCTTCAGGTTCTTTGCCTTTCCGACATATATCACCGTTCCGGCCGAGTCGTAGTACATATACACCCCCGGGGTGTCAGGCAGAATGGATATCTTCTCTCTGAGTTCTTCTGATTTCTTGACCATGGATAATATGCGTGATTACTTTATTACAATAACGTCCGGCAAGCGAAAAATATTCTCTGCCGGACGTTAAGTAATGTTACAATTCTCTCTTAGAGCTTCAGGAGGGTCGTCACTTCGGCATCAGCGGGGAGCGCTGCTCTACCATTGAGGGTCTCGAGCTCCACAAGGAAGTTAATGTAAATCTTTTTCGGATTCATGGATTTCACCAGATTGTAGGCAGCGGCCATTGTGCCACCGGTAGCGAGGATATCATCATGAAGCACCACGATATCATCCTCCGTGATTGCATCGCGGTGGATCTCAATAGTGTCCTTGCCATACTCTTTGTCGTAAGTTGCCTGGATGGTGTCAGCAGGTAGCTTTCCCGGTTTGCGCACGGGAACGAAGCCGGCTCCGAGTTCAAATGCCATGATGCTGCCCCCGATAAAGCCGCGTGATTCGATGCCTACGACTTTAGTCACACCCTTGTCGCGATATAATTCGGCGAGATCACGACCTATAATCTTGAGCCCTTCCGGATCCTTAAATACGGTAGTAAGGTCGCAAAACATGATTCCCTTCTTGGGGAAATCGGGGATGTTGCGAATAAGACTTTTCAGATATTCCATTTATTTATTTCGTTTTAATGATTGATATTCAGAGGTTATGATTAAAGATTGTTCCACGTGGAACAAATAATTTCACCTTCCCATCAGAAGAAGAAGTATATTTACATCAGCCGGAGAGATACCTGGGATACGTGAAGCCTGACCGACGGTTTCGGGGTCGATACGTGTAAGCTTTTGGCGCGCTTCAGTGGAAAGTGCGGTTATGGAGTTATAGTCAAGTTTACCTCGAATCTTCACTCCTTCAAGGCGGCGTATCTTATCGGCTGTAAGCTGTTCGCGCTTGATGTAGCCATCATATTTCATCATCACTTCAGCAGCCTCTACTATTTCATCGCGGCGGTCAGCAGGTATGGTTTCGTCAATAAACGCCGCCAAGGCGGGCAAACCTTCAGCAAGAAGATTTATATTAAGCGCCGGTTGGAGAACAAGCGAGATAAGTTTTGCGCCCTGCTTTATGGGTTGCAACCCTAATTGCTCAAGATAAGGATTAATTTCAGAAGCTTTCACCGAGTAGTTATTGCAGAAGTCAATAAGCGCATCGCGGAGACGGCGCTTTTCTATCATCACGTTGTAGCGATAGTCGTCAGCTAATCCTATCTCATAGCCTCGCGGGGTAAGACGCATATCAGCATCGTCCTGGCGGAGCAGGATACGATATTCAGCACGGGAGGTAAACATTCGGTAAGGCTCATCGACACCCTTTGTAACGAGGTCGTCAATCAGTACTCCTATGTAAGCTTCATCGCGCGCGAGTACAAACGGCTCTTTCCCGTTGATGCTAAGGTGAGCATTTACACCTGCCACCAGTCCTTGACCGGCTGCTTCCTCGTAGCCGGTGGTACCGTTAATCTGTCCGGCAAAGAAGAGCCCTTTGATCAGTTTCGTTTCAAGGGTATGACGCAGTTGGGTTGGATCAAAGAAGTCGTACTCTATGGCATAACCCGGGCGGAAGAGGTGAACATCAGCGAGCGCCGGGATGGTAGCTAATGCACGGAATTGAATGTCGATGGGAAGCGACGATGAGAAGCCGTTGAGATAATACTCAGTAGTGGTTTCTCCCTCGGGCTCGAGGAAAAGTTGATGCTCCTCTTTGTCAGCAAAGGTGACAATCTTTGTTTCGATGCTCGGACAGTATCGTGGGCCTATGCTCTGGATCTGTCCATTATATAGTGGAGAGTCAGGCAGCGCAGCCCGGAGTATGTCATGCGTCGTAGTATTAGTGTAGACTGTATGACACGGGCGCTGCTTGAGGCGTCGTTTCACTTCAGGAAGATAAGAGAATTTGTGAAAATCATCCTCTCCTTCCTGTAGGTTTGTCAACTCCCATTTCACTGACCGCCCGTCGAGACGTACCGGCGTTCCGGTCTTCATGCGATCTGCACGGAAGCCTAACTCCACGAGCTGCTCGGTGACACCGGTCGAAGCAGGCTCTGCAACGCGCCCTCCGGTAATTTTGACGCGCCCGATATGCATCAGTCCGTTGAGGAAGGTTCCGGTAGTAAGCACAACGGCCTTTGCTCGAAACTCCACGCCTAAGGCTGTAACAACACCCTTCACCTGACCATCCTCTATAATGAGACGGCACACAGAGTCCTGCCACATCCATAAATTAGAAGTATGCTCAAGCACTGAGCGCCACTTAAGAGAAAAAGCCATGCGGTCACTCTGAGCTCGAGGACTCCATACAGCAGGGCCTTTGGATCGGTTAAGCATCCGAAACTGAATGGCAGTTTCGTCAGTGACAATGCCCATCATTCCACCGAGTGCGTCAATCTCTCTCACAATCTGCCCTTTTGCAATACCGCCTACAGCAGGATTGCAGCTCATCTGTGCAATCTTGTTCATGTCAATGGTGATGAGCAAAGTCGACGAACCCATACGGGCAGCAGCCGATGCAGCCTCACATCCGGCGTGCCCGGCTCCTACAACTATTATATCGTAGTCAAATTTCATTTCTTAGATGATTCAAGCATTTCGAGAGCTTCGTCCTCATGTCGTTCCATAATTTCCCTCTCGCCAGGACCTTTGTCATCAATACCGCAAAGGTGAAGCACACCATGTATAATCACACGGCGAAGCTCGCGATCGTAAGTTTGCCCAACAAGTTCGGCATTAGAGCGCACTGTGTCGAGTGAGATGTATATGTCGCCCGAAACGATACGTCCGCGACTATATCCGAAGGTGATAATATCAGTGAAATAGTCATGACCGAGAAACTGACGGTTAACTTCGAGAATTTTCTCGTCATCGCAAAACATATAGTTGATCTTCCCGGGAAGAAGGTTGTGGGCAGCTATGACGCGGTCAATCCACGCCTGCATCTCAGTCACATCAATGTCCGGCATCGGGGTTGTGCCGGCAGTCATCCATTGTATTTTGCTCATTTACTAAGGTATTACTCGCAAAATTACTAAAAATATTTCATCTGCCAAATATGATATTTTTCTGAACAAAAAACAGAAACAGATAAAATCGCATTAAACCGCTGATTATTAATAATATACCCTCATTTTAAGGTTATGAGAATCAAATATTCAAGTAAAGTCTGAATCATCGGCTTGGATATTTCAGCTATTTTGGCTCAAATTCCTCCCCTACTCTACCGCGTCTCGTAAACAAAATTATTCCTTTACGAATTTTAACATTTGTCTTTTGAACAAAACTACATCCCGATATGTTTTGCTGAAGTGCTAACATAAAAACTATTTATTTACAATTTTACAATTTATCAAAAATGACTGACCCTAAAATTAAAGAGCCAGCCGAGGTTCGCGAAAATGATGTAGAAAATGTTTCAGTGATTGACCGCGCAGGTAAAGAAATTACCGGCCAACATGAACGTGTTATGATTCATGTCGCTCATCTTGCAAAAGAGTTTATCAAGAATCACACCTGCGAATGTTGCGGTCACTCTGACTCTCATGTCCCCGATCCGGAATATCAACTTGCCGACTTGCTCGACAATCGTGCCATAGTATTCAAGTGCCGCCATTGTGGTCAGGAATATGCAGCCGGTTACGTTGTAGAAAAAGAAAAAGAGGTAGCTAACCTGATATTTTCACGTCTGGACGATATGCATACCATAAATATCTTAGGATCGATGCCTCTGGAACAATATGTGATGAAACGTAGCTTTATCGAATGGTTGCTCTAAGTAAACTCTAAAATATAGCATTGCATAGTCACGGCGGGTCACGCAAAAATTTCTATTTTGCGTGACCCGCTATTTTTAATATCTTTGCAATGTGAAACCAATATTCCTTATCGGATATATGTGCGCCGGAAAGACCACTCTCGGACGCGCACTCGCTCAGGCTGCTGATATCACTTACATAGATCTTGACGACTATGTCACGTCATCAGCAGGCATGAGTGTGACAGAAATCTTCGCTACCTACGGCGAAGAACATTTCCGACGTCTCGAGTCAGAAGCTCTTGTCAAGGTGGCCGGACTTGAGAACGTGGTGATAGGATGCGGTGGTGGCACCCCTTTGCGGAGCTCCAACATGGAGCTGATGAACAGACGCGGACGCACCGTTCATCTCATAGCCGATAACGAACGCCTCCTTACAAGATTGCTTGAAGGGCGTCACAAGCGCCCGCTCATAGCTGATCTTGACGACAAGCAGATACACGAGCGTATGCTCCGAGGCCTCGCCGAGCGCCGGCATTTCTACGCCCTGGCGGCCGAAACTTTTGACAGCACCTTCCTCGAAAACGAATCAGAGATCGCCCGGACGGTCGACAAATTCATAAACACATTTAATCTTCCACGACGATGACAGCATCTGACCCCTCTCTCACCCCTCTTGAATCACCCCAACTTGTTGACACGCTCCGGCGACGTATGTCAATCGGTCTGCCCGCTGCAGCCGACGGTAGCGAGCGCCGTTTCCCGCTGACACCGGAGGCGGCCGGACGATTAGTGGAAAACGGCTACCGCGTGGTGATGCAACGTGGCGCCGGTAAGCCTATCAATTATACTGACCAGCAGTATGCAGCCTCCGGCACCGAGATCACATCGCGTCAGGAAGTGCTCGCTTCTGACATCGTCATCAGCATGGCGGCCCTTACGGCCGACGATGTGTCACGCCTGCGCCAGGGTGCTATGCTCGTCACTCTGCTCAACCGGGCTATCGGTTCGCCTAACACCATAGCCAAACTCCTGTCACGAAAGATAATCACCATAGCCCTCGATCTGGTCACTGACCGCGATGGAAATACCCCGTTTGCCGACATCCTTGCCGAAATTGACGGCCGTGGCTCAATCGCCCTTGCTTCATCACTGCTTGCCGATTCGAGCCGCGGCAAGGGTATCCTGCTCGGAGGAGTGGCCGGAGTGGTTCCCTGTGAGGTGACAATCATCGGCTCTGGAATTGCTGGCATAGCTGCCGCTCGCTCAGCCTCGGGCCTTGGCGCGATGGTGAGGATGTTTGACGATAACGTATATTCGCTGCGCCGGGCTTCTGATAAACTCGGGCCTTCTGTCATCACATCGGTGCTACATCCCAAGGTGCTCTCAGGCGCATTCCACTCTGCCGACGTAGTGGTGATAGCTACTGACGGATTCAAGGCCGACGAGGCTCTCACAGCCTCAATGAAACGGGGTGTGATAGTGTTTGACCTGTCATCATCCCCCGGCAACTCTTTCCCCTCAATGCGCGCCGTAGACCTCGCGTCTGTTTCTACCATTGACCCCGAGGCTTCACTGTTAGGACGCCTCTGCCTTATAAATGCCGGAAGTGCCGTGCCGCGCACCGCAGCCATGGCTCTTGGAAACTCACTGCTTACGCTCCTTTCCAACCTCGGCTCTTGCGACACCCCGGCAGCCTTTATCCGCAATAACCCCGCTATCAGCCGCGCCACTCTTACCTTCTACGGTCAGCCTGTCAACCCCGTAATGGCGCGCGCCGCAGGCCTCGGAAATGTAGATATATCCATATTCCTGACCCTGTCATGAAAAGAAAGTTTTACGTCGTATGGAATGGCTATGCCACCGGTGTCTTCGACTCCTGGGAAGAGTGTCAGCTACAGACAAAGGGATATCCCGAAGCAAAATACAAGAGTTTTGACACTCAGGAGGAGGCCATAGCTGCCTATCGCGGCGACCCGGCCGACCATATACACATCATCCGCAATATTGCCACACATTCCGCTCCTGTGATCAACTATGCCGCTTTCCCTGAAATTCGCCTTGATGCCATAGCCGTAGATGCGGCCTGCTCCAAAAATCCCGGCCCGGTGGAATATCGCGGCGTTTGGGTAGGCTCGGGCTGGCAGGCCTTTCATGTAGGCCCCCTTCAGGATGGCACCAACAATATTGGCGAATTCCTCGCGCTGATTCACGCCCTCGCCCTCTTTGAACGCGAAGGCCGACCGGATATACCCATCTACACTGACTCCCGCACAGCCCGCTCTTGGCTTCGCAACCGCAAAGTCAAAACCACCCTGCAACCTACGCCCTCCAACACCCGCATCCGCGAGATTCTCGCCCGCGCTATCCACTGGATGAACACCCACGACGTCCTCAACCCCATCCTCACATGGAACACCGAAGCCTGGGGCGAAATCCCCGCCGACTTTGGCCGCAAGTAACTATTCAAGGTATTGTTTCAGCACTACGGCATTGTTATGGTCGTGGTCGTGAGAGGAGTAGAGTAGCGTCACTTTCGTGTGGCTGCTGAGTGTCGTCTTTAGCTGCTGTGCGCCAGGATTATTGGCAAGCTCGGCCAGATATTTCTTCTCAAACTCATCCCAGCGGTTGTCAGGATCAGCATGAAACCATTCCCTCAACTCTGTAGAGGGTGCTATCTCCTTATCCCACAAATCATAGTGGAAGGTAGCATGAGACAATCCGCGCGGCCACAGCCGGTCAATATATACGCGAAACCCATCTTCAGCATCAGCAGGGTCGTATGCCCTTTTTAAAGCAATCTCAGTCATAATATAGAACTTTTTTCTATATAACAACTGAGATGCAGAAAAAGGTCAACGGGCTTCTCTCCTTACGAGGTGGCGGAGGTTGCGGCGGACGGTTTTCCACTTCGGGAAGATGGCCCAGGGGCGCATCGGGCTATAGCTTACAGCGATTATCAGCACCGTCACAAGCGCTACGATCAAGAGCCAACCGTAGATCTCCTTCATTGATACTACAAGCGCCTGCTGCTGCACCATGCCGTAGATTTGGCCAAAGGGCATGGCTCCGGTATCAGGATTGGCCGGCGAGAATACCGAGCCGAGGTTGGCGGCATTCCGCGCCATGGTATGTCGCAGAAGCTCCCCTACGATAGCCGGGCCGAGCGTAGCACCCATCACCGCACCTGTAAAGCCATTCAAGGTAAGAGCTTGCGGGAATACGAAGAAGTGCAATCCACTGTTGCCGGGCACCATCGAAGTAAGGAAAACTATCGATATGATCACCGAGGCAAATCCGCGTGTAAAGAGCGGGATGAAAAGCATCTCCTTCTCCACCCCATAGTCTATCAGGAAGTAGAAATTAGCCAGATAGATGGCGGCAAGAGTGAAGGCTATGCAGGTCATGGTCTTGTAGCGCCAGCGGCGGCACGCGAAGGTGAAATAGGTAAATCCACATCCGGCTACGATACCGGCCAGCACATACCAGTTGAGATCAATCAGATTAGTCTCGTCAAAGCCAAGGATTGTAGCGGCATAACTGTGCTCAAACACGTGCTCCGTAGCCATCAAGGTGAAAAATACCAGATATACCATTGTGGCACGACGGACGTTGCGGTTGGTCAGCGCTAAAAATGAGATGTAAGGATGATGCAGAAACGTAGCACGCCACAGATTTATACCCAGGCAAGCGATGCCAAGGACTGTAGCGGCTACAATCTCCCGAGCCTCCCACCAATCGAAATAGTTGCCGTAGACGCATACGAACGTGAAGCAGAGCATAACGATGCTCCACAACCCGGCGCCTATCCAGTCGATGCCGAGCAGGGGTATCTGCATCGGCCCCTTCACCGGCTTGACGAGTATCAGCACCATTACTATCATCAGCGCCAGTAGTCCGGCCATTATCCAATGCATATACTCCCACTGCAGATAAAAAGCAGTATAGATGGTGGCGATGCCGCTGAGCTGTATCACACCATCGACAATAAGATATACATAGCAGAAAAATACTGCCATATCACGCTCGGGGGTAATCCATAGCTGGATGGTGGAGTTGATCACGAGCGTGGCCCACATTCTGAACCATCCGGCCACGAAACTTGCAGCCACAAGCACAGGGACGCTGTCAGTGCTCGCGCAGATGAGGGTGGCTGCAAGTAGCACCGAGCAGCATATCAATAGCCCCACACGATTGGAAAAGCGGAACTTCAGCCTGAACATCACGCAGAAGTTGATCGACATTCCTATCAGCGAAGCATACCCCGCCATCAGGATATCCTCCTGCATCAGAGCCGTGGTGCCCACCATGTCAGTGGCGGCCGCGAGGTATAGTCCGCCCGAAAACTGGATGATGAGTACGAAAAATACAAACAGCCACGGCTTCAACCGTCGGGGGATATAGTCAGGGATATCAGGTATGTCAAACGGACCTTGAGGTCCTCCCCATTCAGCCATATCAATACTTCACCTTACATTCTACATTAAGGCCGGCGCGGAGAAGCGCCATGGCCTCGGGATCATTGTCGGCTGAAAACTCGATTCTCACCGGCACACGCTGGCGTACTTTAACGAAATTTCCGGCTGAATTATCCTGCGGGAGCACCGAGATGGCGGCTCCTGTGGCCGAGGATATCGATACTACCTTGCCGGTGAACGTATGGTCAGGTATAGCATCAACCTCGATTTCCACCTCGCTTCCCGGGTGAATATGCTTGAGCTGGGTCTCCTTATAATTAGCTATCACACGGATATCGCTGCTGTCCACGAGGTCAAGAAGTGTCTGTCCAGGCTGCACGAGCTGACCCACCTGGATCTCCATACGCGAGGCATAGCCATCACATGGAGCTGTGATAACGGTGTACGAGAGGTTCAGCTCGGCTATCTCGAGACGGGTGCGGGCAAGCTCTATCCCGGCATCATTCTGTGCAATGCGCTGACGGGTCTCTGACACCACTGAAGTCGTGGCAGAGCGCTGGCGGGCTAGCATCTCGTAGCGCGCCTTGCGGGCCTCATATTCAGTAAGAGCGGCATCATACTGCTGGCGGGTGACGGCATTCTTCTCCAGCAGTTTGCGGTAGCGCTCATAGTCAGTAGCGGCATTGTCCATCAGCACCTTAGCCTCGGCAATCGAGGCATCGCTGACAGCCGAATTAGCCACGGCTACATTGACCGAGCGGTCAGCCACCAGGCGTCCGGCCAGTGCATTCTCATAGTCAGCCCGGGCCTGTGCAACGTTAAGCCTCATATCAGCATCATCGATAATCACCAGGGTATCACCCTTCTTTACCGGCTCAAATTCCTTGAACCGTACCTCCTTGATAAAGCCCTGCACACGGCTGTTGACCGGCACGATCTGCTGCTCGATACGGGCATTATCAGTAAACTCCACATCGCCGAGGTGAACAAACTTTGACGCGACCCAAATGGCTGCGGCGATAACTATGACAGATGTGATGACGTATGACAGGATTTTTTTGCTACGGTGATTCATATTTTTCCGGAAGTGAATAAGAGTTTATAGTAATAATATATAATGTTTATGCGGGCGTTGACCAGATTCTGCTCAGCATCGAGGCGAGCATTGGCCGCATCGAGCATATCAGTGATCAGCGCCATGTCGGCCGAGTAGCGGGTAGAAGTCACGGCGTAGTTGCGCTCGGCGAGCTCTACGCTTTTCTGCTGAGTCTTCAGCTCCTCGTAAGCCTCGAGATAGCGCACATAATCGGCGCGCACAGCGATATCAGTATTCTCCATTGTGGCAGCCAGACGATCAGCCGCATTTACGGTAGCAGCCTTAGAGCGGGCCATCGACTTGCCTGTCTTAAATAGTGACGAAAGATCATAAGATACGCCTACCCCAACATACCAGTAGCTCAGGTTGCGGTTGATAGGTGGTACCTCCACGAGTATCGGACCTTCAGTGCTCCACGCAGCCTTGAGTCCGATTTTAGGGAGGCGGTCAGCTTTCACGAGAGTCTCGGCCTTGCGGGAGATGTCGAGCTCGGATTGAGCCAGACGTATCGACGGAGCGTTCTTTGAAGCCTCATCGAGCCACGCCTGCTCGGAGCTGACCGGAAGCGAGCGGCTGAGTATCGTCGAGTCAGGGAGAATCTTGGTATCAACAGGCAGTCCGGCGATAGTTATAAGGTTGTTATTCAGGATATTGAGAGTATTATCTATTTTAATAAGCTGCAGCTCAAGATTTGACACTAGTAATTCGTAGCGGGTAATGTCATTCTGAAGCGCCGTGCCCTGCTCGAAGCGCGCCTGCATCTCGCCGAGTACCTGCCGGGCCGACTGTATATTGCTCTCTACCACCGCCCTAAGATTTGAATACTTATAGATATCCAGGTAAAAACCGGTCAGCGAAAAGCGGATATTGTCGCGCTGCAACTCCGCAGCATAGCGCGAAGCCGTAAGCTTCATCTCAGCCAGCTCTATTCCGGCCGTAATCGCCCCACCGGTGTAGACCGGCTGCGTCACATCGAGCCCGAAGTTATTACCGAAATGAGGGATCGGAGCTCGTTGATAATCAGAAAAATTGCGTTTTGTGGTGAAGCCATCGCCTATGTAGCTCAGCGAAAGGTTGGCATTGATGTCAGGCAGACGGTCAGCGCGCGCCACATCGACAGCCTTGCGCGCCACTTCCTCAGCCGAAAAAGCCTGACGCAGCTGCGTACTATTACTTTCAGCTATCTCAAACAGCTCCTCGGGCGTAACCACCATCGGTGTGACGCCATCGGCAGCACACACCGCACCGCTCAGCAGGGTAGCCGTCAGCAACCCTGTGAGCAATCGTAGATTGTTCATCAGAAAATAATTATTGGATTAAGTGAAATGTGAGTTGAGCCCTGCAGAAGGGCATGACGGAGAAGACCTGATATCAAATCAGATCGCCGCTCAGGCAGCTGGCCGTACTTTTCCAGTTCTCCTTAAATGCAAAATTTTGCACGTGTTCTACCATAAATGCTATCTCAAAAACTCCTGCAAAATTACAAAAAATCTCGTTACATCCAAGCCTCCCACGCAAACTGATTAGAATGGCAAATCTCGATTATATTCCCCTTCAGGATCATGCACAGTGTCTATGCCATGGACAAAAGTCAAATCAGCGATTTTTCCTCGAAAGGTATCAAATACAATAGCATCATCTATTTCCATGCGACGAGACCGTGATAATATGGCGAATTGCTCATCTTGTTCGATTCCGAGATATCTACGATTGCACAGATTTGCGGCAATTCCTGTGGTGGAGGAGCCGGCAAAAGGATCAAGAATCCAATCGTGCTCATCCGTACTTGCCAGTATGATACGCGCAAGGAGAGCTAAAGGCTTTTGGGTAGGGTGTTTGCCATTCGATTTTTCCCACCGAGCTATCGCGGGAAGTCGCCACACATCAGTCATTTGCTTGCCATTGTTGATGGCCTTCATTAGCTCATAGTTATACTTATGAGGCACTTTCGGAGATTTACGTGCCCATACGATGAACTCGGTCGAGTAAGTGAAAAATCTACACGAAATGTTTGGCGGAGGATTTGTTTTTGCCCAAGTAATAACATTCAATATTTTATATTCAAGCTCTGTTAGAAGCGTCGCTATCGAAAAAATATTATGATGAGTGCCTGAAATCCATATAGTACCGTTATCTTTTAGTTTATCCCTGCATAAAGAGAGCCATTTAAGGTTAAAATCTTTAATAGATTCAGGCGTTCCACCTTTGTCCCACTCTCCTTTATCGACACAAACAACCTTTCCAGACTGACAACTTATTCCTCCATTTGAAAGAAAGTAAGGTGGGTCTGCGAATATCATATCAAACTTGAAATCAAACTGTGAGAGCACATCAAAACAGTCACCATTTACTATAGTGAATGCCCTGTCGTCTGATTTATAAAATGGTTTTATCATCATTTAATGGCCGATAAATCCAGGTTTGGGATTATCTGTGTATTTGTATAATTTTTCTTATAATAGAAAGCTCTTCTTCGAGCACGCATTATACCTCCATTTCCATCAGGTGCGTTAGTTCTATCCTGACTGTTCGCTCCTTTAGTCTTTGGTTCAAGATAGGTTCCCATACTACATGAAAGTTTGTCTGCATCACCTCGCTTGATGTATGCCTGAATCTCCTCCCAATCCGTCCTGAAAATTCCATTTTGTAATTCTGACGGATGATCAAGAAAATAATCAACAATTACATAGTCGTCTTGTTGTTTACATATACCATTTTCCTTTGCAAGGTAAACGACCCAAAATGTTAGATTAATCTTATTCCTGATTTTAGCAGTTTCCCATGTCTCCTTAGCTACTTCGCAATAATTAATCATCTGTATTGCAGTCGGCTCTTTTGCCTTTATGGAACCATCTTTATTTTTTTGCAATGGCAGAATCTAAATTTCACATCCTATCTGGGGTATGTCGGCTTCATCTCTATTATTGTTTTCTATTCCAAGTAAGTTTTCGACAATTAAGCCCGATGCACCCTTTTTCATCCTACACCTGTCACCGATAAAGAGAGCATCTTTTATCTGCCCTATTGTTTTACCTTTTGCGCCGGTTATTATATTAAAAAGAGGATTAAGAACCTCGATGACTTTACTACTAATCATTTTATATAGCTATAAATTCTTGAATATTTCTTACTGATTACTCATGTTCTGACAGTCAGCATAGTTTCTAATTAACAGTTCAGTCAGCGCACCTCTTTTTGATGGATCCGCATTAATGCTTCTCTTTGCATACACTCTCTCAATGAAGTTGTCTAAACTTATTCTTAGATGTTAATGATTCAGTAAAACAATTAAA
>JAMPAP010000006.1 GCA_023667185.1 Lachnoclostridium sp. | reverse complement strand
AGATTCCGAATAGACCAAGCAGGTGTCCCTATTTATTTTTTAATGATTACTTAGTGGCGATTAAAAAAAATTAATATCCTCATCTTTATCTTTACTTAAGCCAGGCGGTGGGATTGAGCTTGGTCTTTTCGTTTCGGATTTCGAAGTGAAGGATAGGCACGCCTTTTGCGGCATCATTGTTGACCGTGCCGATAGTCTGGCCGGCCTTGACATTGTCGCCGGTTTTCACCGCCAGATGGTCTATTCCGGCATAAATGGTGATATATTTTCCGTGGCGCACCATTACGATGGAGTTATAACCATCCTCCTTAAAAATGGCTGAAATTTTGCCGTCGAAGATTGCACGGGCTTTGGCACCACTGTCCGTCTGGATATCGATACCTGAATTTTCAATCTCCACCTTCGGCAATGAGGGATGAGGTTGGCGCCCGAACCGACTCACTATCTTATACTTCCCGGCAACGGGGAAAGGCAGCTTCCCTTTGTTGGCGGCAAATGTCCCTGTTAGTTTTTCGATTGAAGTCGAAGCCTCAGCTACGAGAGGTTCTGACTTCGGTGAGGGCTTGGCTGCCGGTGCTGATTTTTCCGATTTTGTTTCGGTCGGTTTCTTTTCAGTCTTTTTCTTCTCAGCTTCCTTTCGTGCCGCTTCCTTTCGTGCCGCTTCCTCGCGAGCTATGCGCTGCTGCTCCTCGGCAATCAGCCGCTCGAGCTTGGCATCAAGCGCCTTGGCTTGACGGCGATGCTGCTCGAGGACACTGCGGAGCGACTTCTCGTCGCGCTTGAGAGAAGTGACAATATTCTCAGTTTTTTTGCGGTTGCTGTTCAGACGGTTTTGCTCGTCGCTGGTTCGGGCAAGCAGCGCTGATGATTTATCCTGAAGTGATTTCAGCGATTTACGTTTTTCTGCGAGGTGTGCTGTCAGCACTTCAATTTCTTCAGATCTCTTTTTGCGCCACTTGGAGAAGTGACGTATATATCTGATGCGCTGTGTCAACGATGAAAAATCGTCGGCAGAAAATATGAATGCCAGTGCCGAAGATGACTTATCATACGGCTGAAGCTGACGAAGAGCCTTGATATACGATTCCCTGAGAGAGGCGAGCTGACTGTTGCACAACTCCACTGAATCCTCGGTCACGGCAATCAGCTGCTGAATGGAGTCGTTGAGCAGGGAGAGACGCGACAAGGATTTTGTATTCTCCTCAATCTCTGCGTTAAGTGTATTAAGATTAGCGAGTTGTCGTGAAATTTCCGCCTTGTTTGACTCGATGCGACGTGAGGTATTGGCCATCTCCTGCTCATGGCGACGTTTTTCGGAGGTCACTGATTCGATGTCCGACTTCGGTTTTGATTTTGATGATTTACGCTTGCGCTGAGCCATAGCCGGGTCAGCAAAAGCTATCGCTATAATGATGGCTAATGCAAGGGCAACGAATCTACGAAGTCGGAATTTCATGTCACTATAATGAAAGGGATTTCAGAAGCTTATCAACAGTGATTTTACTATATCCTCGGGGAGTTTCCCAGGTTTTTGTACCGGTGGAGTTCCACTTGGCTTTACCATAGTTACAGTCAATACCGGCATCGAATTTCATCTTTGAGGCTGAAGCACTGATGGTTATCAGCCCTGCAACATCGCCGGCCGCAGTATTCACATAGTCGGAATAAGATGCTGCTACAGGATATTTGTTTCTGATATCGGCCGAAAGCATGGTAAGGTGATCAGTAGAGGAGTCAAATGTAAAGGTGAAATTTCCGTAACGGCTGATGTCGCGAGGCGTCACGGTGCGGAAACCCTTGTAGTCAGTCATTGTATAAATATCAGCAATGCGCGGGGGGAAACCCGTCTCGCCCGGCACGAAAAGGTGTCCGAAAATCATCTGCTGGACATTGTCGAGGGTTATCTTGTTGTCACCGGTCAGCGCAGCAAGGCTTTCGGCAACATACGTCTTATGAAGTTTCTCCTTGGCAAATACAGAGTCACGGGTAATCATCAGCGCACCCACCTCCATACCGAGAAACCGCGCCGAAATATGGACATACTCGTCGCGGCGCATGGTCATCGTAGCCGAGACTTTCAACGAAACCGGCTGCCGCAGATTCAGCGAAACCGGCACGCTCAGCGACTCCCACGGTGTATATGTAGCGACAATTGCTGAAATATCACCTGAAGTCACTTCACTGCTTTCAGCGGCCTTACGCGAACTGCCGCAGCTGCCGAGAAGCAGAAGTATAGATAGAGAAATAAGTAATGTGAATGATTTTTTTAGCACGGTCATTTATAGAAATATGTCTTGTTTTTCACTTTACGTTGCAGCAGCTCGTTGTCTTCGTCTTGGGCAAGAGCTTCCTGCCAGAATTCCACGGCCTCGTCAGGGTAACCGGCCATGAAATAGATATCGCCGGCATGCTCAAGCAATTCCTTGCCCGGATCAGCCTCGTCAACCTCTTCATCCGTTGACAGAGCGCTGTCAATCACCTCCTTAGCTTTATCATAGTCCTTGAGTTTGAAGAGCACCCAGGCGTAAGTGTCAAGATTAGTGCTTGAAGGCTCCACTTCGATACACTTCTCTATCATCTTGAGAGCACGGTCGAGATCACGCCCTTCGCAAGCAAGGAAGTAGGCGCAATTGTTCATCGCCGAGTAGTTCAGTGGATTGTAAGCTAAAGCCTTATTGTAATATTCAAATGCCTGATCTTTCTCATCCGAGGCGTAGGACACATCGCCGAAAGCCGAGTAGATAAGCGACATCGTCTCAAGATCAGTAGAGTCAGTGTACTCCAGAGCTTTGTTCAGATCCGCAAAAGCCTCTTTGTAATTCTTGAAATGAGAATCTACTACACTTTTGCGGAAGTATGACATCGGATTCTTCGGGAAATATCTGATAGAGCGATCAATAGCTTCACCGGCTTTTTTATAATTATCAATCTGGAAATAGAGCGATGAAAGCATCTCCCAGCCCTGCTCATCGGATGGGTCAAGGTCAAGAGTCAGTTCTGTCTGCTCGGCAGCCTGAGGGTAATCTTTTTTTACGATCAAATATCTTGCGTAAAGGTCATGAATATCACGCTCATGCGGGTGCTGCTCTATCAGCACGTCAAAGAGGTTGTCAATCCTCGGCTGCTCAGCTGAGTCAGTGTAAATCTTCTCTATATAGGAGCGCATGATGGCAAGCTTGGTGTTGACCTCGAGATCGTCATGAACAAGGGCGTTAAACACCTCGCGGTCAAATCCGGCCGAGTCGCCTATCGCATCATAAAAACTGGCTCGTGAATAGTAAGCCACGCCGCTTGAGGGGTCAATCTCGCAGGCGCGGTTATAGTATGCCAAAGCCGAGTCGTTATTGTTCATCATCTGATAGATGTCAGCAAGGAATACATTGTTATCCACTGACTGAGGGAAAGCTGTCACCAGATTTCGAGCCTCACGGATGATTGACTGAGTGTCGTTGAGAGCATAATAAATCTGTATCTTCTTTGACGATATCGGAATACTGCGCCCATCAATTACCTCGATCGAATCGTAGATTGCGATAGCCTTATGGCGGTTAAGCGTGTCGCCAAGCGAGCTGAGGAAGTCAGCATATTTATAAGTCAGCTCCACTTTTTCAGGGTAACGGCTATGAAGGTCGCCCCATACTTTGAGCGCCTCATCCTTGCGACCGATATTCTCATTGAGAAGGCCGTAACGCAGAGCCTCGTAATAATCGTCGGGATGCGCCGTGTAGTAATCGCGGATCAAGCTGACGGCATCCATCACCGTAGCTGAGTCGCCGGCTGAAAGCGCCAGCAGGAAGTTGGCAAGCTCCGACCCTATCTCCACATCTCCGGGGTTAAGCTGACGGGCACGATTGAGGAGCTCGTATGCGGCATCATTATTGCCAAGAGCCTTCTCGCGCATAGCCTCAAGATACATATAATCAGCTTTACGCTCGTCGTCGGCTGTATACTTCATTGACTTTGACCAGCCGCTTAACAGCGTCAATACGAGGAATATTGCAGTAAAGATAAAGTAGGGTAACCTTCTCATAATAAATAGTTCAGTATATAATTAGTGGCGACCGGTATGGCCGAAGCCACCTGCACCGCGCTCAGTATCATCCAGCGTATCAGTTTCGATCCACTCGACACGTGAATACCGCTTCACCACCATCTGGCAAATACGCTCGCCATCGTTGACAACAAATGGCGTGTCAGACAGATTAATGAGTATCACACCTATTTCGCCGCGATAATCAGCATCAATCGTGCCGGGAGTATTGAGCAGCGTGATACCATGCTTCAGAGCGAGGCCGCTACGGGGACGCAGCTGACATTCATAGCCTTCAGGCAGAGCGATATAGAGTCCGGTTGGAATCAGTGCCCGTTGTCCGGGGTTAATCGTCACAGGCTCTTTGACATACGCTCTTACGTCCATTCCGGCCGACATCAGCGTGCTATATGCCGGGAGCTCGTTGGTAGACTTATTGATGATCGAAACTTTTACATTATCCATAATATATATGTATTAACAATGGAATGACGAATTTTGTTGTCACATCACCTCAGCATTAGCCTCAAGGCGCTGACGTACCACCTCATAAATCATGACACCGGCCGCAACTGACACGTTCAACGAACTGATCTTGCCGAACATCGGAATGCTTACCCTCGTATCGCAATATTTCATCACCTCGGGGGAGATTCCGGTATCCTCAGCACCCATGACGAGCGCCACAGGGTCAGTATAAGATGTCTGAGTATAGTTGAAGTCAGCCTTCTCAGTCACGGCAACCACCTTATAGCCATTGTCTTTAAGGAAGCGCACGGCTTGCACCGTTGACTGCACTCTCGCTACCGGCAGATGAAGCAACGCTCCTGCCGAAGTCTTCACGGCATCACCGCCAACGGATACGCTGCCATGCTGAGGTATCACGATGGCATCCACTCCTGCACATTCAGCTGTACGGGCTATCGCACCAAAGTTTCTCACATCAGTAATGCCATCAAGCACCACAATAAACGGCAGCAAACCGGCCTCATAAAGTTCGGGGACAAGATGGTCAAGGCGATAATATGTGATGGCCGACATCATGGCAAGCACACCTTGGTGATTCTTGCGGGTAATACGGTTGATACGCTCCACGGGCACTCGCTGCATCACTACCTTCGAAGCGCGAGCTGTCTCTATAAGTTCCTGAGCCAAAGGACCCTGAAGATCCTTAGATATAAATATTTTGTCAATCTCTTTACCGGCTTCGATAGCCTCGATTACGGCACGGATGCCGTAGATGTAATCACTCTTTTCCATTAAACAAATTAGGTTTTACGTTACCGAGAAGAGAACGGGCATTCATCAGAGCTGCATCGTCAACGGAGCTGCCTGAGAGCATTGTAGCCAGAGCCCCCACCCTCTCGTCCTCCGAAAGCAGCGCGATGCGGGTCAATGTGCGGTCATCGACATCCTCCTTGAACACCTTGTAATGATGGTTAGCTTTTGCCGCCACCTGAGGCAGATGGGTTATAGTGGTGACCTGAATATCGTCAGACATCTTCTTCATCATCGAACCCATACGGTCAGCTACTTCGCCTGACACTCCTGTATCTATCTCGTCGAAGATTATCGACGGAAGCTGCATTTGAGATGCTATTATGCTCTTGATTGACAGCATCAGACGTGAAATTTCACCTCCCGAAGCTCCGGCTCCTACCGGCATAAGCTGCTGATTTTTATTGAAGGCAAACATAAACTTCACCTCGTCAATACCGGTTGCCGACATTTCAGCCGGAAGGACTGCTATCTCCACCTGAAGGTTTTTCATGCCTAACGGCACGGCTACTTCCTGAAGACGGCGGGCAAACTCCGCAGCCTGACGCTTTCTTGACTCGGAAATCTCCATGGCAGTCTCGCGGGCAAGAGCACGCTGCCGACGAGCCTCCACTTCGAGCTGCTTGAGATAATCCTCAGAGTTGTCAATGCTTTCAAGGCGCGACATCAGGCTCTCGCGCAGTTCTATCAGATCGTCGGCCGACTCTACATGATGGCGGTGACAAAGTGAATAGATAGCGTTGAGCCGCTCTTCTACGGCGTCGAGCGACGAGCCGTCGGCAGTCAATCGCTCACCCATTGCCTCGAGCGTACGTGATATATCCGCTATCTCTATCCTTACAGTATCAAGGCGCGATGAAATATTGTCGCCGGCATCGAGCACAGCTGAAAGGCGGTCGCAACACTCGATAGTCTCATCAATAAGCGAGAGAGCATTAGTGTCACTGCCGGTCAAGGCTGCCACTGACTCAGCTATATCTGATGAAATATTAGCCATATTCACCATCACCTCGCGGTCATGCTCAAGCTGCTCCTGCTCACCGGGCTGTAGTGCCAGAGCCTGAATCTGCTCAAGCTGGAAGCGGGTGTATTCCTCATCCTGCTTCTCGCGCTCCACCTCCAAGCGGGCTGCCTTAAGCTTGCGCACAGCATCACGGTAAGCCTTGAATCTTGTCTCATATTCAGCAAGTTTAGAAGCATTACCGGCAAGTGTATCTATTACTTTAAGCTGAAACTCAGGGGTGGAAAGAAGCTGGTTTTGATGCTGCGAATGAATATCCACAAGATACATCGCCACTTCGCGAAGCTTGGCTACAGGCACGGGCGAGTCGTTGACAAAGGCGCGCGATCGTCCGGCCGGTGCTATCTCGCGGCGAAGGATACATGTATTATCATCCCATTCGATGTCAGACATGGCACAGAATTGCTTGAGCGCATCGTAACCCTTGACATCAAACTGAGCTTCGATAACCGTTTTCACCGAAGGATCAGTGACAACTCTTGTGTCAGCTCTTCCACCGAGAATCAGCGACAATGCGCCAAGGATGATTGATTTTCCGGCACCTGTTTCGCCGGTTATGACATTGAATCCGGGATAGAAATCGATGTCCACTCCCGAAATCAGGGCATAATTGGATATATGTAGCGAGCGAAGCATATTATCAGTTGTTTTCGTCACCTCGTTTTATCTTCTCGAGGCGCTCGGTATCAGTAGGATATAGTGGTGAAAGAATCTTGTAGGCGGCTTCGCGCTCATCTGACGGAGCCTTGGAATAGATGTTCACAAGCTCGTCGAGCTTGGCATCGCGAAACATCGAAAGCCCTACTGACATCGGCTGAGCCTGATACACCTTGGTAAGGTTTTCAAGCGTAGCAGTGATAGCCTGACGACCTTTGTCAGGACTTACCGCCATCTGATCCAGTCCCTTGAGGTGATATTCGTAGAGCATATCGCGGAGCACTGAGGTAGAAGCATCAGTATATGCCGCCAGCACCGCAGCGCGGTTTTTCGTATCCTCAAACGCCTTCCATCCGGTTTCGCCTGACGATTGTCCCTGCTGCACTATCGTAGCGAGTTTTTCCCAATAAGGGTCACCGCCATGAAGCTGGAAGCTGTCGAAATCGATGGCGAGTATCAGGTAGACGTAATAGTTGAATATCGCCGTCAGATTGCTCTCCATATTGTTTTCGTTATATATCAGCGGCTCGTTTTCCTGATAGGTAAATTCTATGCGCTGATCCTTGAAATTTATCAATGTGGTAGTGTAAGAGCTATTGTAGACCGGGCGTATCGACTGCACCTGAAGATCACCCTTTATCATATTCTCTGCTTCGTTATACTCCTTGACGGTGAGGAATAGCGTACACTCTATCTTCTCGTTTGGCGAGAACTGAGCCGTGGTCCAGCGGGTAGTATTCACATAGTCGTTGAGCGCATTCTGAAGCGACTCAAACACCTGCTTGTTGGTACCCTGAATCTGATCCGAGTTTATCTCAACGCGGCAGTTCAGCTCCTGAGCCTGTATGAAAGCGGCGCATCCGAGAGCTGCAATTGCTAATATTATACGGTATATTTTTATCATATATCTTATTCAGGGCTAACTTATTATCTATCAATTTTCAGAGCTGTACTCCACGATACTGTCAATGATATCTGCGGCAACGAGCTGCTTGGATTTAAGTCCGAACGACTGCTCGTGGCCTTTAACGTCGATTATCGTAACCTTGTTGGTATCAGTAGCAAAACCGGCACCCGGGTCACGCATCGAGTTAAGGACTATCATATCGAGATGCTTGCGATGGAGCTTGGATATTGCATTTTCATGCTCCTTGTCAGTTTCGAGTGCAAATCCCACGAGAGTCTGTCCCGCTTTCCGGCTCTCGCCGAGAGTAGCCGCGATATCGGGGTTACGGACGAGCTCGAGAGTCATCGTGTCGCGATTTTCACGCTTTATCTTCTTGTCAGCCACCTCAGCCGGAGCATAGTCAGCCACGGCAGCGCAGAATATGGCTATATCCGCGTCATAAAAAGCCCTCTGTGAAGCCTCGAGCATCTGTCGCGCTGACTTGACATTGACGAGATTGATACGGCTGTCGGGGCTCTCGATGGCGACGGGACCGCTGACGAGTGTCACCTCAGCTCCACGGCGGCATGCTTCCCCGGCCAGGGCATAGCCCATTTTCCCTGACGAGTAATTACCTATAAAACGTACAGGGTCAATAGCTTCGTATGTAGGGCCGGCCGTTATTAACACCTTTTTACCCGTAAGGTCACGTTTTTCATTTTTTTCAAAGAAATCATCGAGGATCTCAACTATTTTCTCCGGTTCCTCCATCCGGCCCTTACCGGTAAGGCCACTTGCAAGAAATCCACTTTCGGGCTCTATGATATGGTTGCCGTAAGAGCAGAGTAGCTCGAGATTGCGCTTGGTGGAGGGGTGAGCCATCATGTCGAGATCCATGGCCGGAGCCACAAACACGGGCGACTTGGCCGAAAGATAGGTGGTCACGAGCATATTATCAGCCACGCCGTTAGCCATCTTGCCTATAGTTGAGGCAGTGGCCGGCGCGATAATCATGCAATCGGCCCAGAGACCCAAGTCGACGTGGGAGTGCCATTCGCCTGTGTTAGCGGTAAAAAATTCGCTTATCACGGGCTTACCGCTCAGAGCCGACAAGGTGACCGGAGTGATAAACTGTTTGCCGGCCGGAGTAATCACCACTTGAACCTCGGCACCCGCTTTTACAAGCAACCGCAGGAGGCTCACTGACTTATATGCCGCGATACCTCCTGTGATTCCGAGAATAATATGTTTTCCTTTCAGCATCTCAGTGACATATTATTTCATATTAAGTTTGATCGCCGTGAACACGTCCTTAGTGTTTTGCGGGAAATCTCCTTGGAGTATCCAGCTATAGTATCCCGGATCCTTCTGAAGCACTTCTTCGGCAAGGCGACCCTTATATTTTCCGAAGTTGATCACCGGCTGCTTCTTTTCGTTATAGACCAGGCGCCCCATCAGGTCGACGTTATGGTTCTGAGTAGAATAATCGCTCAGAGCGGCAATGTCGTTAGGAAGATCAGAGTATTTGTCGAGCTGAGCTTTCAGCACCTCGTAAGTAGCGCGGGTATCAGCCGTAGCAGAGTGAGCACCTTCGAGATCCTTGTCACAATAAAAGCGGTAGGCAGCCACGAGAGTACGTTGCTCTTTCTTATGGAAAATGGTCTGGACGTCGATAAACCGTGCCTTAGTGAAATCAAACTTTATTCCGGCGCGGCGAAACTCCTCATCGAGCAGCGGAATATCAAATCTGTTGGAATTAAATCCCGCGATATCACATCCCGCAAAGAGGTCAGCCAGTGACTTGGCCACCTGCTTGAAGGTAGGGCAGTCAGCCACGTCGGCATCCGAGATGTGATGCACGGCAGTAGCTTCAGCCGGGATAGGCATTTCGGGATTTATGCGACGTGTCTTTTCGATTTCTTCGCCGCCGGGCATCACCTTTATCAGCGAGATCTCCACAATGCGGTCAGAGGTGATATTCGTACCGGTGGTCTCGAGATCGAAAAATATCACCGGTTTCTTAAGATTCAGTTCCATTTCAGCTATCAGAAATCTTTAACGTTCATAGGCATGAGGAGCATGGTAAGCTCTGTATCCTGCTTGTTTTCCGAGGGGAGTATCACTGCAGGACGTGAAGGATCTGCAAGCCTGAATATCACCTCATCGGTCCAGAGCACATTCATCAAATCACCAAGGAACGATGAGCTGAAACCTATAACCATAGGATTGCCGGTAAATTCACATGGGAGCACTTCCTCACCCGATGTATTATATTCATTATCCGAAGCTTTGACCACGATTCGCTCAGGCTCAACTTTAAATTTCAGCAGACCATGACCCTCATCTACGAAGAGGCTTACACGTTTCACCGAGATAGAGAAAAGCTGGCGGTCAACGGTCAGCACGTAAGGATTGCCCGTTGGGATAACGCGGTTATAATCAGGGAAATTCCCTTTCACTATGCGGCTTTCAAATGTAAAGGTATCAGTCTCAAATGTGACGCCCTGCTGAGGCTCGAGGGTGACGGTCACCACCTCATCTTTTCCGAATACGCTCTTGAAAACGTTAGTCGACTTGTTAGGCAGGATAAACGAGCCCTTGATGCCGGGAATCACTGACGAGTCCTTGAATTTCACAAGCTTGTGCGTATCAGTTGCCACAAACACCAGCGAGTCAGGCTGAATGTCCCAATACACACCCATCATCTGCGGGCGCAGCGTATCAGTCCCGGCAGCAAATCCGGTGAAGTCAAGACCGCGGAGCAGCTTCTCCGACGGGGCAGTAAACTGCACGGAAGCGTCAGTGCGGGTGCGCTTGAAGCGGGGATATTCTATTCCGGGGGTTCCCACGAAGTGATATGAGCCATTGGGATGTGTCATCTCCACGGCAAGAGTCTCATCATCAATGATGAATGTCAACACCTGCTCAGGCATTACGCGCAGGAGATCCACCAGGCGGCGCGCATCGATACAAAGCTCGCCTTCGCCCTCTACATCCATGATAGGAACGCGGGCACACAGAGTATTCTCTCCATCGCAAGCCGTGATAGTCAGCTCTCCTTCTTTTATCGAGAGAAGAAAGTTATTGAGAATGGTAAGCGCATTTTTTGCATTGATAACCTTGCTTACTGCTGATGAGTAGTTGTGAAGGACTTTGCTCGGAACGGAAAATTTCATATATTTCTTCTATTGTAGTTGATTTCTTGATTAGCTTACAAAATTAATAATTCAACTTCATTTATCAAAGCAAATTGTTAATTTTCTCAAGGATTTTCGAGGTAATATTGGCCCTTGGAGGCGGTGAAGCGGCCGAAGCTGATGGCGTGAGCAGGGCAGACGTGGTAGCAGGCGAGACATCCGGCGCATCTGTCGCCCCATACGGGACGGCCTTTTTCATCCATGCTGATATTACTTACCGGGCAATCGCGGCTACATCGTCCACACGAAATACAGGCATCGCTCACCTTAAAATCGCGCGGCGACATCATGTGGGCGATAAACCATGGATATATCAAGCGGGTCTTGATCCAGGGCATCGAGCCAGTGGTAAAATCATCGGTGGTTGACGATTCAGAGATCAACCGGGCTATATGGCGCGTACGCTCGGGTTCTTGCTCCAACTTGCTGTCTCTCAACTCCGGAGGATCAACATCAAACCCCGGAAGCACTACGTAAGTATTCGGCATGATAACAGTATAAGCTGCCATCGGCACCACATGGTGTGGCTCCAGCAACTTGCGCCACATCTGCGGAGCAAGGCCTGCATCGTCGCCACAGGTTGCCACCATATAATGACGTGATCCCTCGGCGAGGGAAGCTGTCCGTATTACCTCTGCAACATACGGGGGTACACCCCATGAATATATAGGGAAAACCCATATCACGCGCTCGTGATCACTCTTCAGACCCGGTGTCATAAAAGCCATCCCATCGCCAAGCAGCTGAGCAAGGTGCTGAGCCACACGCCGGGAGTTGCCTGTACCGCTAAACCAGTAAATCATGTGCTACGGTCATATTGTCACACAGGTTGCGCCGTAGCCATATTCGATAAACGAGGCATCCTGCACATCATGTCCTTTATACCTATGGTTCAGCTCTTTAAGCAGAGCATGACGAAGCACACCCTCCCCTTTGCCATGAATGAACACTATCTTTTGTCCCTTGTTTTTAAGGTTGGCATCCATCACACGGCGGAATTCATCCACTTGAAGATTAAGCATATCTGCAGCTGAAAGTCCGGCTGTAGTATCCACAAGTTCGTCAATATGAAGATCCACCTCGATGACATCACCATTGCGACGGGTAGTGTTCTGCTTCTTGACCGGACGGCGGCGCGGGCGATCAATAGCTTTCTTGGCTTTGATAGCCTTCTCGATAGTGCGGGGATCCATCTTCTTTTGGCTTGACACCACATCATCCTTGACGATATCAAGGGCGATTACCGGTTCGTCGAAGTAGGGATTAGGGGTAAAGCAGTGAAGGCGGAAAAACTTCGTTGTATCGAGCTTGCGCTCCACGGTGATAGCCGGTTTAAGAGCAAAAGGTTTATTTTGCTTGAACGCCACCAGCTGCACGGCCACACGATCCATTCTCGCAAGGTCAGCTCCGGCAAACTCCTCGAGCCAGAGCTGAATGTTTGGTTCTACGATGCCGCAATATCTTGCCGCCCAACCCTCTTCACCGTCAGCCTTGGTAAGGTAGGTGAAATAGAGGAAATAGTTGGAATCGTTGACCAGGTAAGCGTTATATGTTGTCGAGGAAATCTGCTTGATGTCAGAGGGTTCGTAGGCAAGCACAATGTTGAGTTTGTCGCCACCCTCGGTTTCCTCAACGGGAATCTCCTCCTCCACGACGGCCGGCGCTGGAGCGGGGCGGCTCTCCTGGACGGGAGGCTGGGGTGCAGCACGGAACTCTGCGGTTCGCTTGGGCTTCTCCTTCTCCGCCTTGGCCTGACCTACTACCACGAGCTCACGCACCATGACGGGCGTTTCGAAGCCATCGTCGTCAACGTATGCTATATTACCTTCAATTCGGGTGACAACACCGCCACCCGTCGAATTTAGAAATCTTACTATATCGCCTATTTTAGCCATTACTTATGATGATTTATAATTTTTCTTTAAGATATTTTCCGGTGTAAGAATCAGGGCATTCGGCAATTTTCTCGGGTACGCCCGTACACACTACCCGGCCGCCACCTTCGCCACCTTCAGGCCCCATGTCGATCACATGGTCGGCTCGCTTGATGATGTCAAGGTTATGCTCGATGATGACTACCGTATGGCCAGCCTCCACAAGGCGGTCAAATGATTTCAGGAGCAGTGCTATATCGTTGAAATGCAATCCGGTAGTAGGTTCGTCGAAGATATACATCGTAGGCACGGAGCTCTCGTCGGCAAAAAACGACGCAAGTTTTACACGCTGATTCTCACCGCCTGAGAGTGATGAAGAGTTTTGTCCTACCTTTATATATCCGAGGCCAACATCCTGGAGCGGTTTGAGGCGCTTGACGATTTTCTTTTCTATCGAGCCTTGTTCCTCCGAGAAGAATTCAATAGCCTGATTTATGGTCATTTCAAGGACGTCATATATATTTTTTCCTCGATATTTCACATCAAGCACGTCACGAGTATAGCGCTTGCCACCACAGCTTTCGCACGGGATGGTGATATCGGCCATAAACTGCATCTCAATCTTGATAAATCCCTCGCCTTTACACTCCTCGCAGCGTCCGCCCTCGGCATTAAACGAGAAATCTGAGGCCGTCAAGCCGAGCTGCACCGCGGCTTGCTGGGCAGCATAGAGGCGACGTATCTCATCGAAAGCCTTCAGGTAGGTGGCGGGATTTGAGCGGGTGGATTTGCCTATCGGATTCTGATCCACAAATTCCACGGCCGAGAGCCGCGACAGGCTGCCACTGAGGTTACGGAAAGCGCCGGGAGCATCTGAAGCCTCGCCGAAGTGACGCAGCAGGGCGCGGTAAAGGATGTCGCGCACGAGGGTGGATTTACCCGAACCGCTGACGCCGCTGACCACCGTCATCACTCCGAGCGGGAAGTCGACATCTATTCCCTTTAGGTTATGCTCGCGAGCACCTTCGATGGTAATTTTGTCGCGCCATTTGCGACGTATCTTGGGCACGGGGACGGTGAGCTTACCGGTCAGATATTTAGCGGTATATCCATCGCTTTTCACAAGCTCGGCGGGAGTGCCTTCAAATACGATTTCGCCTCCATGACGGCCCGCATCAGGCCCTACATCGATGATATAGTCAGCAGCGCGCATTATCTCCTCATCGTGCTCCACTACAACCACGGTATTACCGGCGTCGCGCAGCTTGCGAAGCACGGTAATCAGCTTGTCGGTATCACGAGAGTGAAGTCCTATGGAGGGTTCATCGAGGATATATATTGATCCTACAAGGCTGCTGCCGAGCGAGGTAGCAAGGTTGATACGCTGACTTTCACCGCCCGAAAGCGATGACGACAGACGGTCAAGTGTAAGATAGCTCAAGCCAACCTCTACGAGGTAACCAATGCGGTTACGGATCTCTTTGAGAAGGCGGTCAGCCGTGACGGCATCCGTAGGATTAAGCTCCAGGTTATTAAAGAATTCGAGCAGGGAATCCACCGGCATCTTCACAAGCTCGTCGATTGACTTTCCGCCCACCTTCACATAGGTGGCAGCCTTCTTCAATCGCGCGCCGTGACAGGTGGGGCACTCCGCTTTTCCGCGGTAGCGGGCATACATCACGCGGTACTGGATCTTATACTGGTTCTCCTCCACCATCTTGAAGAAGTTGTCAATACAAGGGAATGTTCGGGATCCGTCGCCATGCCAGAGGAGGTCTTTCTGCTGATCAGTCAGGTCAACGTAAGGGGTGTGAATCGGGAATTTATTTTTCGAAGCGCGGGATATGAAGTCGCGTTTCCATTCACTCATCTTGTCTCCTTTCCAGCAAGCCACTGCATCATCATAAACTGATAATGAGGGATTAGGAACCACCAGCCGCGAGTCGATACCAAGCACTTTGCCGAAACCGCCACACTCTTCGCAGGCGCCTACAGGATTGTTAAAGTTAAACATCATGTCGCTCGGTTCGGCAAACTTGATGCCGTCAGCTTCAAACCTTTTGGAGAAATCATAAGACGTGGCTTCACCATCGTTATATATCAGGAGGCGCATATCGCCGTTCCCTTCGAAAAAGGCTGACTCCACGGAGTCTGCAAGACGGCTCACCTCATCAGGGTCACTGCTTACGGCCAAACGGTCGATGAGCAGATGATACCCGTCAAGGCTCGGCGGGACGAGCTTGTCGTCAGCAAGCATCTCCTCAATATCAAGAAATTCCCCATCCTTGACAAGGCGGGAATATCCGGCCTTGAAATACACATCGAGCTGGGAGCGCACCTTTCGTCCCTCGGGGAGTGTCACCGGGGCGGTCACGGCAAGGCGTGTGCCCTCGGGAAACGAGGACGCAAGATCTGTAACATCATTTACAGTATGCTTTTTCACCTCCACACCGCTGACAGGCGAAAACGTATGCCCTACCCTCGCAAACAGTAACCGCAGATAATCATAAATCTCGGTGGAGGTGCCTACGGTGCTTCGCGGATTGCGGGTATTTACCTTCTGCTCAATGGCTATAGCAGGCGGGAGACCTATTATGGCATCACATTCAGGCTTCTGCATCTTGCCCATAAACTGGCGGGCATAGCTCGAGAGGCTCTCCACATAGCGGCGCTGCCCCTCGGCATAAAGAGTATCAAAGGCAAGTGACGACTTACCCGAGCCGGATACACCCGTTATCACCACAAACTTCCCGCGCGGAATGGTAACATCCACGTTTTTCAGATTGTTGACACGGGCTCCCCGTACTATTATGTTGTGGTCATCGCTGACCATAGGAGTATTTGTTTTCTTCATAACTTGCAAAGTTAAGAAATTTTCGCGTCAACCCCAAACCACCCGCGTTAATTAAACATTAATTATACTAATATCAGTTGTTAGTTGTTAGTTTTTAGTTGTTAGTTTTTAGTTGTTAGTTGTTAGTTTTTAGTTGTTAGTCGTTAGTTGTTAGTCGTTAGTTGTTAGTCGTTAGTTGTTAGTCGAAAGAGGCGCGGAGCGCCGAGATTGTCAGTCATCGCCTTAGCGCTTTGCTTTAGCAAAGAAACCCCACATTTATGTGGGGTAGGCTGATAATCAACCACTTGAGCCTCGGAGAGGCGATGTTGTGGTAGCGAAAAAGCCGTTACTACAACATCGGCTCTCCGAGCCTCAGTATCAGAGAGATAGTCATGGCCCCACGTAAACGTGGGGTTTCTTTGCTAAAGCAAAGCGCTAAGGCGATGACTGACAACATCGGCCCTCCGGACCTCTTTCGACTAACGACTAACAACTAAAAACTAAAATCTAAAATCTAAAATCTAAAAACTAACAACTAAAAACTAAAAACTAAAAACTAAAAACTAAAAACTAAAAACTACTTTTTGCCATTATGGTCACTACTGCGTAATGCTTTCGTGTATTTTTGCTGAAAAATAATTATGATTATGAAACAGTTAGCAGTATCGCGGAAGTTCCGCAAAAGCATTATCGAGAAAATCAACACATCATTCAATGCCGAGATGGCCGAACGTCTCATCTCATTGGCCGACAGCCTAATGACCGATGGCGTTATGCCAGACACATCAAAGGAGGATCAGATGGTGCAATCCATCTTCCGATACATTTCATCGGAGATCTTGACGGCCATTGAACGTTCAAGCAAGGCTCGCCAACGCGCTGCACAGCGCAAGCAGCAGAAGATCACCAATCGGCCAAAGACGATTTATGTGGCCAACCTCGGCATGACACTTGTAGAGGGTGTGGACTTTGTGAAAAACGGTTGTAAATTTACGATAAACCCCAACGTCGGGTTGACACGGCAGCAACGACGACAGGCCGAACGCCAGCTCGAGCAGACAGAGCGATCGCGCATAACTAACTCCCGGCTTTGACAATTAGGTCTGCGACAACCTCGATCCAATTATTAAAGGGATTTTAATATATTCGTGAAATATTTTTTAATTTTTGTCAACATTTTCACTAATTTTATGGTTTAAATAGTATCTCACGTTAAAACTATTGGATCGGTGAATCGCAATATTATCATAAAGGTGCTGAAAATCAGCGCATGGGTCTTAGGAGTGATCGTCGGATTAGTGATCATCATTCCGATCCTGCTTTATATCCCGGCCGTGCAGGACATGGCACGGAAAATCGCCGTCGACAAAGTGGAGGGGTCTACCGGGATGAAGGTCTCCGTGGGCTATCTGCGACTGAAATTTCCGCTCAATCTTGAGGTGAAGGATGTGGAGATACTCGAAGCTTCGGGCGACACGATGCTTACAGCAGGGACTCTTGCCGTTGACGTGAAGATGAAACCGCTATTTCGTGGTATTATCGATGTCGACGGCGCTGAGCTCACTGATGCTTCCTACGGGATGGGCAACCGCGACTCTGTGATGATGCTTCGCGCCAAGATCCAAAAGGCGATAATTTCGGGCGCCGACCTTCAATTATCAAAGGGCAAGATACTTATTACTCGGGCCTCGGTTGACGGGGCTGACGTGTATCTGCGCATGCTTCCTGACACAACGACTGCGAAGACTGATACTACGGCTTCGTCACCACTGTTTATTCATGCCGATGATATCACGCTTTCACGGGTGAACTACCGTATGGAGATGCTTCCTACGATTGATTCTCTCGGTTGCTACGTAGGTATGGCCGAGCTGAAGGATGGTACAGTAGATATGGCCAACTATCGTATTCACGCCCATTCGCTCGATGTCGATAGCGTGACAGCTACTTATCTGCTCCCACCGTCAACGGCTGAAACTACTTCCACTGCCGTCACTGACTCCACAGCAACATCCGGCAACTTCTGGACCATAACGGCCGACCGACTTTCACTTATGGCTAACGAAGCTACTTATGCCGTGCGCGGTGCCATGCCGACTCCGGGGCTTGACATGAACTATCTTCAGGTCAATGACGTCAAAATCGAGGTTGATTCATTCTACAACCGCGGCACTTCTATCACCGTTCCTCTAAGGAATCTTTCAGCTACCGAGCGATGCGGCCTGGCTCTAATTGCCAACGGTGTTTTTGAGATGGACTCGGCTTTGATGCGAGCCCGCGATTTTAATATTGATACACAGCGCTCCTCATTGAAGCTCAACGCCGAGATGGGGATGGGCGATCTCGCCAGGAATCCTGATCTGCCTCTTATGTTGAAAGTTGACGGTCTGCTGAGCCCGGCGGATGCCGTGATCGCTTTCCCGCTGATGTCGAAGATGCTCGCAGGCCTTAATCCGGTGACAATATCGTCAGACATCGCCGGTACAACAGGATTTATTGATATCCGAAATTTCTCGCTTGATATGCCTCACGTGGTATCGCTGAAAACCTCAGGCGAAATTGCCAACGTGATGGACTTCAACAACATTAGCGGAAACCTCAGTCTCGATGGCCATACCGGCCGGTTGACTCCCCGCTTTTCAAGCATTTTGAATCTTGACTCTGCTATCCATATCCCTGCGATGAATATCAAAGGTAATGTGGACTACAATCCGGGGCGCGTAGATGGGCGCATGGCCGTGACGACAGGAAATGGTCGCGTGGCTCTTGCCGGAAAGTGGGTGGGAAGATCGGAGTCATACAGCGCATCACTTAAGACTGAAGATTTCCCGGTAGGAGCTTTCATGCCTTCACTGGGCATAGGTGACGTCACCGCAGCCCTTGATGTAGATGGCAAGGGTTATGACCCGCTGTCAGCAAAAACAAAGATCACTGCTGATGCTGATGTGACCCGGCTCTCATTCAACGACGAAATATTGTCAAACATTACATTAAATCTCTCCCTGGCCGATGGCAGCGCTCACGGCAATCTCCGCAGCAACAACCCCGATGCGGATATTGATGCTGACTTCACAGCGTCAATCCTCAATGATACGATTACTTACGATCTTGACGGTGACGTAGGCCGCCTCGATCTCCAGAAGCTTCACCTCTCCCCCACCCTCAATGCCGGTTCTCTTACCCTGAAATCAGCAGGCCGATATGGCGTGAAGTCAGGCTTTATTGATGCTGATGCCTCCATCAGCAACCTCGCCTGGAGCCTTGACAACATTGACCTGACAACGCCCCAGATTAAGCTGAATCTTCTTTCGGAGGATTCTCTGCTCGATGCATCGCTCAATAATGGCGACCTTAACCTGAAACTTTTTTCCACTTCAGGTCTGATGGATTTCGTCAAAAAACTTACCGCGACTTCCGAGGTTGTTAATCATCAGCTACAGGCTCGCGCCATTGACGTTGACTCCATATCCAAGGCTCTTCCGTTTATCGACATGATCCTTACGATGGGCACCAATAATATCGCGGCATCCTACCTGAAGAGTAGCTCAGATATCGGATTCAACTCCCTCACCGCAGGATTACACAACGACTCGCTGCTGCGGTTTAATGCCGAACTGACCCGCCTTACGACAGGCTCTACCAAGATTGACACAATCAACCTTGACGCTATGCAGCATGGCCGCTTCCTTGCCTACACCGTGAGCATCAACAACCGCCCCGGCACAATGGACGACTTCGCCCACGTCAACGTCAACGGTTTCGTAGCCTCAAACCGCTTATCGCTATTCCTGCGCCAGCGAAACATCAAGGATGTCAAAGGTTTTGTTATAGGCCTCGGCGCCGAGTTTCAGGATAGCTCGATTGTAGTGAAATTCGTGCCTTACAATCCCACCATCGCCTACAAGCAGTGGACACTCAACCGCGACAACTTCCTCAGCTACAACTTCGCTACCCAACATATTGACGCTAACCTCGTACTTGAAAATGACAAGAGCTATCTGAAACTTTTCACTGACCATGTAGAGGGAGCTGACTCTGCCGCGGCAGAAGATATCGTGCTCCAACTTGACAAAATCAGGATTCAGGACTGGCTCTCAATCTCACCATTCGCTCCTCCTATGAAGGGTAACCTCTCTGCCGACTTGAAATTCAACTGGGACAAATCCGTCCTCACCGGCAAAGGCACCGTAGGGCTTCAGGATTTCATCTATGGTCGCGAACGAGTAGGAACGTTTGACCTTGACGTGAACCTTTCAAACACTCCCGGTGGTACCGTAAATGCCGACATTGCCCTTATGGTGGATTCCGTGAAAACCATTACGGCCCGCGGTGCCATCAACGACTCTACGGCAAGCAGCCCTTTCCTGCTCGACTTCTCGATGATAAAGTTCCCGCTCAAGGTCGTAAATCCATTCCTTCCCCCCGGCATGGCAAAACTCTCTGGTATGCTTAACGGCAACATGAAGATTACCGGCGATGCAGCCGCTCCTCAGTTTAACGGCTACCTTGACTTTGACTCCACGGCCGTGAAAGTGGATATGCTCGGGACTACGTTCACCTTCTCGGAGGACAAGATACCGGTTGACAGCAATATCGTGCGGTTCAGCGATTTTACCATCACCGGCTGCAATGAAAATCCGCTCCGGGTAAACGGTATTGTGGATCTCCGCCACATTTCTGATATCGGTATCGATCTCTCGCTCGATGCCCGCAACTTCCAGGTTGTAAAATCTACCCGTCCTCACGGCGCTGACGTATACGGTAAAGCATTCCTTGACCTTGATGCCTCAGTCAAAGGCGACATGGAGCGGCTTCTGGTCAACGCTGATGTCAGCCTGCTCGCAGGGACAAATGTCACCTACATAGTCCCCGAAGCCACCTCCGCTATAACCAATCGCAGCAACAGCGACATGGTGAAATTTGTCCAGTTCTCTGACACATCTCAGGTTAACGATGCTGATACTATTGCCAACACCGGCATGATGCTGAATCTCGACGCCGAACTTCATATTCAGGAAGGCACGGTAATAGGTGTCGATCTCTCTACTGATGGTAAAAACCGCGCACAGATCGAAGCCCAGGGCGATCTCGACTATACGATGTCAGGTCTTAACGGACAGCGTCTTACCGGACGACTGAATATCAATAAAGGCTATGTGCGCTACAGCATGCCCCCTATCCTGTCAGAAAAGCTGTTTAACTTCGAGGAGGGCTCATACGTGGCTTTCAATGGTAATGTGATGAATCCGCTGCTGAATGTTCACGCCGTGGATCAGGTGAGAGCCAACGTCACACAGGAGGGTCAGAACTCCCGCCTTGTCTACTTTGACATTGGGCTTTCAGTAACCGGTTCGCTCGAAAATATGAATGTAGCCTTTGACCTGTCGACTGACGATGACATAACCGTAGAAAACGAGCTGGCCTCGATGTCACCCGAGCAACGCGCCAACCAGGCTATGAACCTGCTACTTTACAACGTCTACTCCGGTGCCGGGACCAAGGCTACTGCTAACCTGTCGGGCAACGCTCTGTACTCGTTCCTCACATCGCAGCTCAACTCCTGGGCCGCCAATAATATCAAGGGTGTAGATATCTCCTTCGGCGTTGACCAGTATGACCGCACATATGAGGGTAACACTTCCACTACCACAAGTTACAGCTACCGCGTGTCAAAATCACTCTTCAACGACCGCGTGAAGATCATCGTCGGCGGAAACTATTCCACTGACGCTGATGCTGACGAGAACCTGTCGCAAAACCTCATCAACGACATCTCAATCGAATATATGCTCAACAAGCCCGGCTCGATGTATATCCGCATATTCCGTCACACAGGTTACGAGAGTATCCTCGAGGGCGAAGTGACCCAGACGGGCGTGGGCTTTGTATATAAAAAGAAGCTCAATTCTCTCCGCAACATCTTCGGTAGGAAACCTAAAACTGACCCTGTAAATGAAAAATAATTCAACAATATTACTTTTACTGCTCTCAGTGGCTGCCATGTTGATTGTCTCGTCATGCTCCACCACATCACGCCTGCCTGAGGGTGAAATTCTATACACCGGACTGAAGAAGGTGAATTTCAACGATACGATTTCTAAAGTTCCTTCGAGAGTGAAAAGTGATGTGACAAGTGCCGTCTCTGTAAAACCGAATAATCCGCTTTTCGGCTCGGCTTCTTACCGCGTGCCCTTCCCGCTCGGCCTCTGGGTCTACAACCACTGGTCAAATCCACCCAAAGGTTTCAAGCACTGGATTTATGAAAAGCTGGTCACCGAGCCAATCCTCGTCAGCGACGTGCGACCGGAGGTAAGAACCGAGATGATTAACCAGATTCTTGACAACAACGGTTATTTTCAGGGTTACTCCAGCTACGAACTCGCTCAGAAGAAAAACAAGAAAAAAGCATCTATAATATATAATGTAAACCCGGGACCGGCTTACCTGCTCGACTCGATTATCCTCCTGCCTGACACCACACAACTGTTTCACCTGATCGACTCCATAGCTTCGCGTAACAAGTATCTTCAGACTGGCAACAGATATTCCACTGACTCGCTCAGCGCCGCCCGCATCCGTATCACCAACGAGGTGCGTAACCGCGGTTACTACTTCTTCAAGCCTGAGTATATTGAATACCTCGCTGACTCCACTATCCATAAGGACAGAATAGCTCTTAAAATTGATGTCCCGACAAATACCCCGCCTCACGCGCTGAAAAAATATGTCACCGGCGACATCACCACATATATATATCGTAACGATGGAGGCGGTACGGCTGATACCACCATAACAAAGAAGGGTACGATCATCCGCATGACTCCGTCACGACTTCGCGACGGACTGATACCCGGGTGCATCACGTTCCGCCCCGGACACACATTCCGCGTCAGCCAGATGGAAAATACACAGTCAAACATCGCGCGCCTCGGTATATTCAATTCTATCGATATGGTAGTAGTGCCTGACACTACTGACCTTACCCAAAACCGTCTGAACGTAATAATGTCGTGCACTTACGACAAACCGCTCGAGGCATCCATCGAAGCCAACGTTTCATCGAAATCCAACAGCTACCTCGGCCCGGGTATAACGCTCGGACTGACCAACAGAAATATGTTTGGCGGCGGCGAGCAGTTCAACGTTTCGCTTACCGGCTCTTACGAGTGGCAGACAGGTCACAGCCGCTCGTCAGTGTTCAACTCTTACGAAGTGGGTATCAACTCCACCCTCGCCTTCCCGCGGCTTCTCGCCCCCGGATTCATCCGCCACTGGCGTCGCACTGTCAACTGGACCCGCCTGCAGCTTGGTGCCGACCTACTCAATCGCCCCCACTACTTCAAGATGGCCCAGTTTAATACATCAATATCTTACGACTGGCAATCGACACGATATATCACCAACACATTTACGCCGCTTAAACTCACTTACACGAAGCTCATCACCACCACCTCCGTATTTGACTCGATCATGAACGCCAATAAAGCAATAGCTCTGAGCTTCCGCAGCCAGTTTATACCGCAGCTCAGCTACAGCCTCGTCTACGATCGCGCGATGGATAGATATAACAATATCAATGTCCAGTTCTCAGTCACTGAAGCCGGTAATCTCTTCTGGAGTATCTACGAGCTATGCGGCAAACGTGAAGGTGAGAAAAAACTATTCGGAACCCCATTCTCGCAGTTTATCAAAGGGCAAGCTCAGATAGTTTACGGACATCAGACTAACCCCGGATGCTGGCTCGTATCGAGAGTAGCCGTAGGTGCAGCTCATGCTTACGGCAACTCGTCACAAGTGCCTTACAGCGAACAGTTTTACGTAGGCGGTGCCAACTCTGTCAGAGCCTTTACCGTACGTTCTATCGGCCCCGGCTCCTATCGCGCGCCCAAGGATCAGGTCAACGGTTATTTTGACCAGACCGGTACATTCAAATTTGAGGCAAACGTTGAGTATCGCTTCCCTATTTTGGGTCCTCTTCATGGTGCAGTATTCTTCGACGCAGGCAACGTATGGCTGCTGAAAAATGACCCACAACGTCCCGGCGGACTTCTGAAAGGCTCAACGTTCTTCAAAGACCTTGCCACGGGCACCGGCGTCGGACTCAGGTTTGACATCCAGATGCTCGTGATCCGCGGCGACCTCGGCATAGGCATCCACGCCCCATACGACACCGGCAAGCGCGGCTACTACAACATGACCTCCTTTGGCCGCTCCCTCGCCTTCCACCTCGCCATCGGCTACCCATTCTGACCCCGCTTAAGCTTGGAATCCCATAGTTATCGAATTATGATTTTGGTGGTGTCGATTTTTTGGCCGTATTTCAGAAAATTAATAAAGGTTATCGGAAGTTGGCGTTGAAGAAGTCGAGAATGAGATAGATGGTTTTGGCCCAGTAGTCCCAGGAGTGGCCGCCGGGAGCGGTCACATATACGTGTGGTATTTTGGCTTCGTTGAGCCGGCGGTCAAGGTCACAATTTACTTTGTAGAAGAAGTCGCTTGTGCCACAGGCGATATAAATGTTTATCGTTTCGGGGGTTAGATCTTTTACAAGATTGGTGATCGAGTGTTCACGCCATCGCTGCGGATTTGACTCATACGAGCCGAGACTGCGGGCCATCTTCCACTTGGCATGGAATTTCTCAGGTGTTATGTCCACGCCACCACTCATAGAGGCGGCGTTACCCCAAATATCGGGATGCCTGATAGCAAGCCAGAGCGACCCTTGTCCACCCATACTGAGGCCGGCTATAGCCCGCTGCGAAGCCGAGTCGATGGTGCGATACCGGCGGTCGATGGCCGGTACAAGCTCTTCAGTGATAAAGCCTTCCATCTGCATCGTCGGGTCGATGGGCGAATCCCAGTACCAGCTGTCGCGGCCATCGGGGCATACAATGATTATACCGTAATCGTCAGCAGCTTTGGCTATGTCCATTTTTGTGGAATAGTAGGCGTAATCGTCGCTATAGCCGTGAAGTAGGTATACTACGGGATAATTCTCCGTGTTATTGTCAGAAAAATAATCCGCGGGCACAGCGACTACTGCCTTTGCCGGTGATGCGATGTGGTGGCTTTCGATACTGATGGTGTCAACGAGGTTATGGCTGAAGGCGATGCAAGCTGTCAGCAGTAATAAAATTGAGGCGTATATTTTTTTCATATCCGCAAATGTAGTGAAAAGATATGGAAATTTTGTAATTTTGGAGTGTGAAAGATTTCGAGTCAAAGATAAAAGACTTCATCTGCGATAATAATCTTGTGGCAGAGGATGATACGGTATTGGTGACACTCAGCGGTGGCGCCGACTCGGTGGCTCTTGCCCGGGTGCTTGCCCGACTCGGTATCACCATCGTAGCTGCTCATTGCAACTTTCATCTGCGCGGCGATGAAAGCGACCGCGACGAATCTTTCGTAAGAGATTTCTGCCGCGACCATGGTATCGAGCTCCACGTCAAGCATTTTGATGTCACTGCACGATGCCTTGAATATCATGAATCGGTAGAAACAGCATGCCGTAACCTCCGCTACGATTGGTTTGAAAATCTACGCAGGGAGATTGGCGCAAAGTCAATTGCGGTGGCACATCATGCCGATGACAACGTCGAAACTTTCCTCTTCAATGCCATGCGTGGCACCTCGGTCAAAGGACTGAAAGGTATGCTTCCGCGCAATGGATATATCATCCGCCCTTTTCTTGAGGTGACACGCCATGAAATCATTGATTATCTTACTGTTGAGGGATTAGATCATGTAGAAGATTCTACCAATGCCTCAACTGATTACGCCCGCAACAGGATACGCAACCTTATTCTGCCGGAGATGGAGCGGTCTTTTTCCGGGGCGTCAACGCGCATAGCTTTGACTCAGAGAAATTTGCGCGATGATTACTTATTGCTTTCCGACTATGTAGCCGAGCTCACGTCACGTTTCGTAGCCAGCGACGGATCCATTGCAGTAAGAGATATTATTAAATCACATCCACATCCCGTTCAGGCATTATACCAGCTCGTTAAGGATCATTCAATTACATTTTCTCAGGTAGAAGATATTATTGAGTCGCAATCCAATGTAGCACAATCCTCTGGATTGTGTTATAACAACTACACCCTAAGCCACGGAATACTTCACCCCATCAAGGAAACATCGCCTGAAGTAATAACCATTACCCCCGGCAATAAACCGCTGCTTATGAGGCTATTTGACCGAGCTGAATTTTCGCCGTCACGCTGCCCCGACCGTGCGTGGTTTGACAGCAGTATCCTCGATGGCGACCCAGTGTTTCAGATAAGAGGTTGGGAAATAGCTGACCGTTTCCGTCCATTCGGGATGAAAGGGAGCAAAAAATTGAGCGATCTTTTCGCCTCTCACCATTTCAATCTAAATGATAAAACCAATGCCCGTGTGCTTACCCGCAACGGCGAGATTATCTGGGTGATCGGGCTGCGCCAGTCAGCCCTTTTCCCTGTGACCGACAGGACTAAGCAATATGTTGAATTTCAATGGATAGAATAAATTATGATTAAAGAAATTTTAGCCTACAACCGTAAATTTGTCGAGGACAAAAAATACGAGCAATACGCCACATCCAAGTATCCCGACAAGAAAATAGCCATCGTCACATGCATGGACACCCGTCTGATAGAGCTGCTTCCCGCCGCTCTCGGGCTGAAAAACGGCGATGTCAAGATCATCAAAAATGCCGGAGGTGTAATCACTAATCCTTTCGACTCTACAGTACGCTCGCTGCTGGTAGCCGTTTATGAGTTGGGTGTCAATGAGATAATGGTCATCGGCCATACCGGCTGCGGTGTACAGGGCATGGACTCCGCCGAGATGATTCACCTGATGAAAGAGCGCGGAATCGACGAAGAACACATCTCATTGATGCGTCACTGCGGCATCGATCTCGACAGCTGGCTTCACGGTTTCGAAGACACCCATGCTGCTGTACTTGAGACAGTTGACCTCATATCCCACCACCCGTTGATGCCTGCCGATGTCACCACTGCCGGCTACATCATGGACTCCTACACCGGCGCCCTCGACCCCCTCTAAAAATATTTGCTTTGCCCGGACTTCAAGAGGCACGCAAGAAACTTCAGGTGCTGAATATGTCCGTCAAAGAGCGCCGTGCATACGATGCCCATATTGATAACATTATGATACAGAACGACGTACTCTCCAATACTCGCGAAGAAGGCGTTGCTGAAGGTCTTGCTGCCGGCATAGAGATTGGCCATGAAAAAGGGCTTGAAGAGGGTCTTGAAAAGGGCAAGATACTCGGTCGCGAAGAGGGCTTCGAGGAAGGGAAACGCAAGGCTGTTGAGGAGATGATCCGCAAGATGAAAGAGGCCGGTATGTCTGATGACATGATATCTAAACTCTTGAAACACACTCTGTTCCGGATGGGCTGATAAGATTTATTTGGCTGTTTGGGGAGAATGTTGTAAATTTGTTGCCGTTAAACAAGCAGCCCCTGTAGTTTAATGGATAAAATGGAGGATTCCGGTTCCTTTGATAAGGGTTCGATTCCCTTCGGGGGTACAATTTTGAGCCAGTCTTTTTTACGAGGGTTGGCTCATTTTTTTAATTGTCACTTGCTTATGAATGTCAGAATAGATAAATCATGGAAGGATGCTCTCTCAGCTGAATGGGAGAAGGATTATTTCCGCCAACTCACTGATTTTGTCAGGAGAGAATATGCCACGCAGCAGGTGTTTCCTCCTGCGTCACAGATATTTGCGGCGTTTGATCGTTGTCCGTTTGACAAGGTGAAGGTGGTGATTCTCGGGCAGGATCCTTATCATGGCGAGGGTCAGGCTAACGGGTTATGCTTTTCAGTAAATCAGGGCGTACCATTACCTAAGTCGCTGATTAATATCTATAAGGAACTGCGGAGCGATCTGGGAATAGAGCCTCCGGTTTCGGGCGATCTCGTCCGATGGGCTGATCAGGGTGTACTTTTGCTTAATTCTACCTTGACTGTCAGGGCGCACACTCCAACATCACATTCGCAGCGAGGCTGGGAGCAGTTTACTGATGCTGCTATCAGGTCATTAGCCGGGCAGAGGGAAAATCTTGTGTTTATCCTCTGGGGTGCGTATGCCATCCGTAAGGGCGAGTTTATTGACCGAAACCGCCATCTTGTGATCACTTCGGCTCACCCCTCACCTCTGAGCGCCTCGCGCGGATTTTTCGGCAGCCGACCTTTTTCGAGAGCCAACGAGTATCTTGCACAACATTCAATTGATCCGATAAGATGGTGAACATGAAGATATTATTATTCGCAATACTGATTGTTGTGACACTTACTGCGACAGCTGCTGTCGACACAATGAGCGGAACTTTCGATCCAATGTTCAAGTCGCTTCAGATAGAGGTGGAGGGCGCTCCTTACGCTCCTGATGTGATTACCTTAGGCGAGGAGTCTGACCGTATCGTCATTTCGTTTGACGAGCTGAGCGAAGAACGCCGCTATATGCGTTACCGCCTTGTGCACTGCGACCGAAATTGGCAGCCCGAGGGATTGGTTGACTCGGAATTTCTCGATGGATTCAATGAGGCCGAAGTCACGGAGTGGGCTTACTCTGAGGCAACTTTGGTACACTACGTCCACTATACTATACGTATTCCTGACGGCCAGATGCGAATCACCCAGCCGGGCAACTATCTGCTTCAGGTCTACGATGAATCAGACCCTGACACCGTGCTGCTTCAGGCGCGCTTCGGCGTGTGTGATTACTCGATGAGAGCGGGGGCGGAGGTGACATCACGAACTGATATTGACACAAACTCGCGCCACCAGCAGGTGTCAGTAATTGTAGATACGCGCTCGGCTGACGTGCGCGACCCTTACAGCGATGTCACCGTGGAAGTAAGCCAAAATGCTCGTATAGACAACGCAGTTAAGGTCACCCGCCCTATGCGTAAATCGGGCACAAAACTCTTCTTCGAGCACGATAGAAATCTCATCTTCGACGCGGGTAACGAATATCGCCGAATGGAGATCGTGTCCACTACTTTCCCCGGAATGGGAGTAGCTGATATTGAATATATTAACCCGGTATATAACTTGACACTTTATACCGACACTCCACGCGCCGGGCAGGATTATCTTTACGACAGCACCCAGCATGGCCGCTTCCTCGTGCGCGAATACAATTCCACTGACTCGGATGTGCAGGCTGACTATGTGATGACCCGCTTCTCCCTCGAAGCTCCAAGGCTCTATGGCTCAGAGATTTTCCTTGACGGAGATTTTGTGTCGCGCCGTTTTGGCCCGGAGTCATTGATGGTGTGGAACAACGCTACGTCACGCTACGAAAACGCCATGATGCTGAAGCAGGGAGCATATAACTATCAATATCTTACGGTCCCGGTAGGCTCGTCACGTGGTAACACCGCTACCATCGAGGGTGATAATTACGAGACAGTAAATGAATATGAAATCCGCGTATATTACCGGCAACCGGGCGCGCGGTTTGATCGCCTGGCAGCCGTCACAACGGTTACTTCGGGACGTTGACAAATAATAACTTATGAACGAATCTACTGAAGAGCAAATTATGTTTCAGATACAGGATACACTCGTGTCGCTCGACCTTGCCGAGCGTTACTTCTGCTGCGATCTCGAGAAGTGTCACGGCGAATGTTGCATCGAAGGTGATGCCGGAGCTCCTATTACAGAGGCTGAGCGCGACAAAATAAATGAAATTCTTCCAGTCGTTGAGCCCGAACTGCTACCCGGTGCCTTAGAGGTTATCAAATCAGAGGGAACATCTTACGTGGATGAGGAGGGGGATCTCGTCACGCAGATCGTCAATGGGCGCAACTGTGTATTCACCTGCTACGCTCCCGGCGGCTTATGCCTCTGTGCCATCGAGAAGGCTTGCTCCAAGGGGCTGACGGGCGGTTTCCGCAAACCATCGTCATGCGCCCTTTATCCTGTAAGACTCACTGAATATCCCACGTTTACGGCCGTAAATTATCACCGGTGGAAAATATGTCGCCCTGCTGAAGTCAAAGGACGTCAGCTCGGAATAAGGCTCTACCAATTCCTTGAAGGACCATTGACAGAGCGATTCGGCAAGGAATGGTATAACGAGCTCGTGCTCGCTTGCGAAACATATCTTGCTGAATATCAGTGATTATAATTTACCCTTATCTTCTCGTGGCTTTATGACATATTTATCATAATACGACAGGAGCAGCGTCGTGAGCGGGATGGCAATAATCAGTCCGATAAATCCCATCAGCGTACCCCAGATGGAAAGCGACAGGAATATCAGTGCCGGGTTGAGACTCATGGCTTTACCTATGATTTTAGGTGTAAGATACAAGTCCTGAATCACTTGCACGATGCAATAAACGGCAAAACATTCCCACCATATCGTCCAGAATCCCACGGGCGACCCCACACTATATACTATACAGAGTAACGTGGTGGGAATGAATGAGATAAGCTGGAGATACGGCACCATGTTCAGCACCCCGATAAACATTCCGAGCACTATAGCCATCGGTAGCCCCAAAATAAGAAAACCTATGCTGAAAAGTACGCCTACGAAAAACGATACCAGCGCCTGTCCACGGAAATATTGGTTCATGGACACCTTGACATCATGAGCTATCGTCATCACCATACGGCGGTAGCGGGGCATTATCATGCGCTTGAATCCGAGGCTAATCTTATCATAGTCGATCATCACGAATACCACATATAATATAACCACCATCCACGATACTATTGAAAATATGATCGAAATAGATCCGGTAATCACTGACCATGATGCAGATAGTCCCTCCTCAATCATGCGTGTCCATTCCTCGTGGGTGAGTTTTGATGCTATCAGCTCGAAGTCAATATTGCGCCGCAGAAACTCTTCGACCGACACCGGAAGCAGTCGCGATGACGGCTGTGAAGCTGAGTAAGTGCGTAGCATATCTGCCATTGATTCAGTCTCATGGATGATTAACGGAATTATCAGATAAAGTACCGCAGCCACTACAAATGTCACCTCAAAAAGTGTCACAAAGGTAGCAGCCACACGACTCTTTATCTTCAGCAGCGAGCGGTTAAATTGAAGAAACGGCTCTAAAAGATAAGCAATGAGACATCCTACAAGAAATGGCAACAAGACTCCCTTAAGGATATTGACAAGCCAGATAGCTCCCAAAAAGAGTACACAATTGATTATCAGACGCACTGTCCGGTCAAGATCATAGCGTTCGGCAGTGAAAATATTCATGATTTGAAGTTTTTGCAGCCACGAAATTACAAATTTTTGATAAATAATCCCTAAATTTGCAAAAAATTAAATCATCACAATGGAAAAAGAAATTCAAAAACAAGTGTTATCTGATAAAGCATGGGCACGCTGGACAGCCCTTGGCCTGCTGGCATTTGCCATGTTTTGCAGTTACATCTTCATGGACATCCTGTCGCCTATCAAGGACTTGCTCCAGTCGACCCGCGGCTGGGACTCCACAGCCTTCGGCACAATGCAGGGATCAGAGACATTCCTCAATGTATTTATTTTCTTCCTGATTTTTGCAGGAATTATCCTTGACAAGATGGGAGTAAGATTCACTGCCGTATTGTCAGGAGCAGTGATGCTCGTAGGCGCTGTAATCAACTGGTATGCACTGACTGACGCTTTCATCGGCAGCAGCCTCGATGTATGGTTCACCAATCACCTCAACCATATTCCGGTGTTTGACTCGCTCGGAATCGCACCCTTCTACGAGGGTATGCCTGCCTCGGCCAAATTCTCAGCTGTAGGCTTTATGATCTTCGGTTGCGGCGTAGAGATGGCCGGCATTACCGTCAGCCGCGGTATCGTCAAATGGTTCAAAGGCCGCGAGATGGCACTTGCAATGGGCTCGGAAATGGCGCTTGCACGTCTCGGCGTGGCTACATGTATGATTTTCTCACCCATGTTTGCCACTCTCGGCGGCGACATCTCGGTGTCACGCTCGGTGGCCTTCGGCGTGGTTCTGCTTATGATAGCGTTGATAATGTTTATCGTCTACTTCTTCATGGACAAGAAGCTTGACTCTCAGACACACGCCGAAGAGGAGAAAGACGAGCCGTTCCGCCTATCGGACCTTGGAAAGATCCTCACCAGCAGCGGTTTCTGGCTCGTGGCTCTGCTCTGCGTACTCTACTATTCAGCCATCTTCCCCTTCCAGAAATATGCCGTCAACATGCTGCAATGTAACCTTACGTTCACTGATGTTGACCCCGAATCATTCTGGGGCGGCGACGTGGTGGTCTATATCCAGTATGTAATAATGATAGTGGTTGCAGGTGCCTCATTTGCAAGCAACTTCTCAAAGGACAAAAGCTACAAATACGGATTCCTCACAGTGGCCATCGTAGCCCTCGTGACCTACTGCTACATGGGCTATATGCGCCAGTCAGCCGGAACGATTTTCGCTGTATTCCCCCTCCTTGCCGTGGGCATCACACCCATCCTCGGCAACTATGTTGACCATAAAGGCAAAGCAGCATCTATGCTCGTACTCGGCTCACTGCTCCTCATCGCCTGTCACCTCACATTCGCCTTCATCCTCCCCATGTTCAAGGGCAACCCCATAGGAGGCGTCACTGTGGCATATCTTACCATCCTCGTACTTGGAGCCTCATTCTCACTCGTGCCTGCTTCATTGTGGCCCAGCGTACCCAAACTCGTGGACGCCAAAATCATCGGTTCAGCATACGCCCTGATTTTCTGGGTGCAGAACATCGGTCTATGGCTCTTCCCGCTCCTCATCGGCAAAGTGCTCGACAACACTAACCCTGACATCGTCAAAGCCGTCGCTGACGGCACCATGACAGCCGAGCAAGCCTCTGTAAGCTACAACTATACATGGCCACTTGTCATGCTCGCAGGACTCGGTGTAGCCGCCCTCATCCTCGGTCTCATCCTTAAGGTTATTGACAAAAAGCAACACCTCGGACTGGAACTCCCCAACATCCGTCCGCAGTCAGAAGTGCTCGAATCAGAAGTAGAGGCCGCCGAAGAATAATCCGTCTCTCGACATCCCCCCAAAAACTACAGGTCACGCACCACTCCCGGCGCGTGACCTGTAATGTTATACTTAACGACCAATTATGCCTTCTCAACCTCATCCTTCTTTGAAGTAGGATGAGTGGCTATCCACTCCACAAGAGAGCAGAACGACCACACCACGAAGGATATGCCTGTCACGAGCACAACGATACTGTTGAGCAAATGCTTATTGATCACAATAAGCACTATGCCCGCCACGATCATCAGCACCGGCAATATGTAATAGTAAAATGGCAGGATAAAAGGCCGCGCAAGCCACCCAACAAACACGATATGGTAAATACCTCCGATAATGAGCAATCCGGCAAAAATATATACCAAAATCCCTGTGAATGAATTGGGAAGCACCATCATGATAACTCCAAGTGCCACAGCTCCTATGCCTGCGAGAAGTGTTGTGGTGCTACCACCGTTTTGACGGCTACGCATCCCCAATATCAGGCTGAAAAGCCCGGGAATGAGAAACATGGCGCCTATCAACATTACTATCCATGCCAATATATCGATACGCTGATAGAGGCATATCATAACCACGCCTACTATTGCTACAATCAGCGACGTGAAAAGATCAGATTTACCGCTCATAATTTAAATAGTTTTAGAATTTTATAATTTTAAAACATTCTAATGGCCACTATTGTTGAATCATCATAAAAATTTTCATTACATTTGTAAAAAAATAATATCTGTCATGATCAAAAAATTCATCATTTCTACAATAATTATCCTTGCGACAGCAATTTCACTTAACGCCGCTACAAGCGCCGCCACACTACTTAACACCGCGGCTGACCGCCTCGCACGCTCAAAGTCAATCGTGGCCACTTACCGCATCAAGACAGATGGTCAGTCCCTTAAGGGAAGTATCGTAGTCTCACGCGACCGGTTTACCATCGATGCTACTTCAATCAGATCCTGGTTTGACGGCACTACACAATGGACCTATATGGCCGATGTCAACGAGGTTAATGTCACCGAACCCACCCCCGAGGAGATAGCACAGGTCAACCCGTTTGCGATAATCAACAGCTTCCGAAATGCCTACAAATCATCCATCGTATCCTCATCCGGCGGCAATACCACCATCCGACTTGAACCTAAATCGCCCTCCAAAGAGATAAAAAATGTAATAATTTCCATCGACGACCGAACATTTTTCCCGTCACGGATTGTTATAACTACGTCAACCGGTTCGACAATGACTATTGATATCCTATCCATCAGCGAAGGACAGATCTTACCCGACTCTTACTTCCGATACGACAAGAAAATTCTCCCGGGAGTCGAAGTGATTGACCTCAGATAACGTAATGAAAACTCGTAAAACAACTCAAAAATGCAAAACGAAGTAATATCCACCAGATGCCTCATAATAGGCTCAGGCCCCGCAGGTTATACAGCAGCTATCTATACCTCTCGCGCCAATATGCACCCTCTGATGATAGAAGGACTGCAGCCCGGCGGACAACTCACCACCACCACCGAAGTCGAAAACTTCCCCGGATACCATCAGGGCGTCGAAGGTCCACAACTCATGGAAGATCTCCGCAAACAAGCCCTCCGATTCGGAGCAGACATCCGCTCAGGCCTCGTGACCGATGTCGACTTCTCAAGTCGACCATTTAAAGTACACACTGATAGCGGTCTGTCGATCTCAGCCGAAGCCGTCATCATATCCACCGGAGCATCAGCACGTTACCTCGGCCTACCCGACGAAAAAAAATACAACGGCCTCGGCGTATCAGCCTGCGCCACCTGTGACGGCTTCTTCTACCGCGGCAAACGCGTAGCCGTGGTTGGAGGTGGCGATACAGCTTGCGAAGAAGCTCTCTACCTCAGCAATATAGCAAAAGAAGTCTTCATGATCGTCAGAAAAGGATTCCTCCGCGCATCCAAAGTCATGCAAAACCGCCTTAACGACAAAGAAAACATCACCGTACTCTATCACACCAACACCGAAGGACTCTACGGCCAGGACGGCCTCGAAGGAGCCCACCTCGTGCAACACATCGGTACACCCGAGGAAAAACACTTCGACCTCGCAATCGACGGATTCTTCCTCGCAATCGGACACACCCCCAACACCGAAATCTTCAAACAATATGTCGAACTCGACGAGCAAGGATACATAAAAGTAAAAGGCGCCTCTACCCACACCAACATCGATGGCGTATTCGCTGCAGGAGATGTTGCCGATCCCACTTACCGTCAGGCTATTACAGCCGCCGGAATGGGATGCAAAGCCGCAATTGATGTCGAACGTTTCCTAATGGAAAACTCATGACCCTCACCGACGGAAAAATATCACTCCGAGCACTCGAACCCGGTGACATCGACCTGATGTTCAGCTGGGAAAACGACACCACAATATGGAACGACGGGGCTACCATAGCCCCGTTCTCCCGTAATCTTATAGCCGACTACATCTCGGGATATGAACCCGACATCTTCAAAGCACGGCAGCTAAGACTGATGATTGACCTCATTGACAAAGACAAAGCCCTAACAATCGGCACAATAGACCTCTACGACTTCGACCCACGAAACCGTCGGTGCGGCATAGGAATACTCATCGACACCATCCATCGCGGCAACGGATATGCCACCCGCGCCATAAACATCACCGCACGATACTGCGCCATCCACCTCGGCATCCACCAGCTCTACGCCATCGCAGGAGTCAACAACCACCCATCCTACCAAGCATTCCAGCAAGCAGCATTCAAGATAGCCGGGCGACTGAGATCCTGGATCAGAATATCTTCCCAATCTTATACCGACGCATTTATCCTTCAACGGCTCCTCGCCGCCGACACCGTATCACTTAACGATTGAATCCGAAAAAAGCGTCCTGTTCACAAGCGACCGCCCAAGAGTAACCTCATCGATATACTCAATCTCATTACCCACAGCCACACCGCGGGCAAGCTGCGTAATCTTAACATCACCATACGGCGCAAGCTTACGGAAAATATAATAATTTGTAGTCTCACCCTCCATCGTCGCACTCAAAGCCAGAATCACCTCCTTCACCTCACCCGAAGCCACTCTACCCACCAGCGAACTGATCTCAAGCTGCTCAGGCCCGACACCCTCCATCGGAGAAATCACCCCCCCGAGCACATGATACAGCCCGTTATACTGACCCGTATTCTCAAAAAGCATAACATCTTTCACCGTCTCAACGACACAAATCGTTGACCCATCCCTTGAAGGCGAACTACATATCGGACATAACTCATTCTCCGAAATATTATGACACTTACCACAATACCGGATTCCACGACGCATCTTGATAATCGCCTCACCCAAAGCCACACCCTGCTGCTCATCACACCGCAAGATATGAAGAGCCAGACGCAAAGCCGTCTTACGCCCTATCCCCGGAAGCCGCGACAACTCCGTCACAGCCACCTCAAGCAATTCCGATACAAATTCCTGTTGCATGATAAAATAACGCACCCCCCACCCCATTTATTATAAAAAACACAATCCCCCCAAAAATAATCCCAAGACAGGAGCATGAAATTTATATAAGATTTAGTTAAAACGGAGGGGTAGTTTGTGAATAAAAGTTGAAAGGCTTGTATATATAGCTGAAATGTATTAATTTAGCTATATGCAAATAGAAATTTTCGCAAGAGTCAAAGACCCACGAGTGTTGGGCAAAGTAAAGCACGAGCTTGAAGATGTATTGAGAATAGCCCTGATTGGAGTGCTAACTTCGTGTGAGGATTATGATGAGATATCTGATTTTATAGAGGAGCGACAGGTAGAACTTAAAGAGAAGGGGTTCCTCAAACTCACCAACGGTGTACCATCCGGCGACACGATTAGGCGCGTGGTGGAGGCTGTGAATCCCGAGCAAATGCGCGAAAGCCTACGGATTTGCCGAGAGCGCATCATATCCAATCTAAGCGGAAAAGGCACGGTGTTTTGACCCTTTGGGGCACGCGGGATTTGACCCTCAGGACAAAATAATTTTGACCCTGTAAAAGTCCTGGCACAGGGGGGGGTCAAATTTATTTTGCCTTATTTTAAATTTCAGCCTTTCCTGGCTTTTAGTTTACGGAGACTTTCTCTCGTCAGCTCGATGTTGTAGGCCGAGTGGATGATCCGGTCGAGGATGGCATCGGCCATGGTCTGGTCACCCACCATGTCATACCAGCTTGTGTGCGGATACTGTGAGG
>JAMPAP010000005.1 GCA_023667185.1 Lachnoclostridium sp. | reverse complement strand
ATTCATCGGTTATGACATCAGCATCTTTGGATATGTGATCATCAAACAATGGCCTCAGGGATTTCGCGGAGGCATCATCAATGACTCGGGCATAAGCCCTTCCGACGTCTTTGCCAGAAAGCACCTCAAGGGCTACCTGAACCAGCTTCTTTTTACCTTTGGAGCGGCCACGCTATTGCTCTTCTTCACCTCCAACATAGAACTCGTCTACATGTACTTGACCCTTAAGTGGATACTGGCAAGAACTTTTCATGGCAAAAGGTGAATCACATACATGACATCTGCAATGGCAATCAGTTTCACGAGGTTACCAAAGGAGAGATGTACTCGATTATAAATTTACACGATTGCAGTCAGACTCTAACATATCGTGACGGTGAATTGGAACGTGTATGCCACCTCATACACGTGCTTGAAAAGGGCATGACAAAGAACGAAGGGCGAATATGGCGCACGTCAATTTGTGAGCATCTTAAGATAGAACCTCGTGCTTACAACAAGCATTATAAGAAGGTATCATCCGTCCCCTCACGATTCCATGAGGAGTTTGATAATAAGATTTCAGCGATGCTTAAGAAATTTGAGGATATAGACGAAGCCGCTTGAAGTTACCATTGGATGAAAATATGACGGCATATTGGAGGATTATCGTTGTAAACCTCTGATATGCCGAATATTTTTATTAACTTTGTGGTCTCAAAATAATAATGTATGGATAACAGTGCTAATGACAATCCCGTCAGCAATGTCAAAGGAGATAATTACATTGACAACGAGATAATACTATATCAACCTGACTCAACACTGACCTTAGATGTAAGGGGTGAGAATGAAACCGTCTGGCTTAATCGCAATCAGATGGCAATATTGTTTGACCGAGATGTAAAGACAATCGGCAAACATATAAACAACGCATTAAAAGAGGAACTGGAGGGACTTTCAGTTATCGCAAAATTTGCGACAACTGCAACTGACGGAAAAACCTATCAGGTGGAATATTATAATATTGAGGTTATTACCTCAGTTGGTTATCGAGTCAAATCGAAACGAGGTGTTCAATTTAGAGCATGGGCGAATAAAGTATTGAAGGAATATCTGCTTCGTGGGTACAGTGTCAATCAACGACTCCATCACATGGAATCTCGTATTGATCACCGTCTATCAGGGCTTCACTATGGTATGTGGTAAAGTTATAGTTTCGTGGGTAAAATTGCGGTTAGACGCCGGTGTTATTCATTAAAGATTTGGAAATAAGAGCTGAAAGGCTTAAATTTGCAGAAATTATTACCTTATACCTAAAATACCAATCAATGAATAAATCTTTTCTTGCTTTGATCATTGCCGCCTTGGCTCCGGTCGGGGTCATGGCCGAGTCTTATTCGGCTACATGGGAGCTGAGTAATCCTGAGGATCTTTCGGCTGTCACTGCTGATGGTAGCGTTACGTCGCTCATCACTACCGGTTTCACTCTCGGTGATAAAATCAGCGAAGTGCGTGAGTTAGCTAAATCAGGTGCTGACACCGGCTACGAGGCTGTGACGTACACTCCGTCTTTCACGGCCTACAAACCGGCTACGAAAGTAACTTCCAAAACCGCGGGACACTGCCTCACTTTCACCGTTACACCTGCCTCGGGGCACTCTTTCAAGCCAACGTCTATCGCTTTTGATGCCGTTAAGATAGGCACCGACGCCGGTAACTTTGACGTTTATTATACCATTGGAACCGGCTCTGATGTGGCAGTAGCTACCGGAATCTCACCTCTCCGCAATAAGATCATGTCAGGCAACGATACGGGTTACAGCCACCACGAGTATTCGTTTGCTGATGTGATTGCTGAGGATAAGTCTTTCACCATCACCCTTTACATAATGAACCTCAACGGTGTGGACAATAGTTCGCCAAAAGAAATGGGCTTCCGCAATGTAACCATCAAGGGTGCTGTTGACGAGGGAATCTATGCTGTGAATCAGTTTGTAACATCATTCACGGTTAATGGCGCTACCGAACTTGGCAAGACAAGCACAATCGATCTTCTTCCGCTTGTCTCCAACCTCAAGAACGGAGAGACTGCCGCCTTCAAGAGCAAGCTCTTTGGCGAGCCTACCGACTTCAGCATCAGCACCGTAAGCGGCTACACCGGCAGCGTGACTTACGAAGGGCGCAAGGCTACAGTTTCTATACTTCGCGGCAACGATGAGGTGATGAGCTTCGGCGTGCGCTTCAGCGTAACCAACCGTGGTACTAAACCGGCCGCCAAGCCACTGAAACGCGGCCTGATGTCGCTCAGCCTCTCGGGAGCAGGAATGGGCACGGGAAATCTTGTATCGTGGCGTCACCGCGAAGCTGACGGGTATGGCGTAAAGTATAAGCTCTACCGCGGATCATCAGCTGATATACAGGATGTTGTGCTCAATGATAATCTATATATTATCGACCGTACCAATATCAATGACCTTGACGGAACTGCCGATGACTATTACCGCCTCGAGACATACGATGAGTATGGCAACTTGCTTGAGACCGAGGTTAGCGGCAAGACATGGGACGACCAAGTGTACCGTATCCCCACCAATCGTCCTTCTGACCGCGGCGGCGCCTCATACACGCCCAATGACGCAAGCTACTGCGACATGGATGGCGACGGCGAGTATGAAATAATACTCAAATGGTCACCCTCAAACGAGAAAGATGCGGCAAGCACGGGCACGACCTCTCCTGTTTACTTTGACTGCTATAAGCTTGACGGTACTCAGCTGTGGCGTATCGACGCCGGGCCCAACTTCTTCACCAGTGCACACACGATGCAATTCATAGCCTGGGACTTCGATGGTGACGGCTACGGTGAGTTTATGATGAAGACCGCTCCCGGCACCATTGACGGCGAGGGTAACTACGTGCTTCTCGGCGACGATGATCCTGAAGCCAATCTGCTCAACAGCCGCGGCAAGCAAGTGTCAGGCCCTGAATATATTACTGTATTTGATGGCCTTACCGGCGCAGAACTCGCCACTATCCCCTACCACACAGACTATAAGGCAGGCGAAAGCTACTGGGGCGACAGCAACCAAAATCGTTCTGAGCGCTATCTCGCAGCTCTGGCATACCTTGACGGCCCTGACGCTAACCCGAGTCCCATCTTTGCCCGCGGATATTACTCCGGTGCTTTCGTGGGAGCTTACGACTGGGACGGCACAACGCTCAAAGAGCGCTGGGTAAGCCGCAACACCAAGAGTGGCGAAGGTCTCTGGGGCGAAGGAGCCCACTGGATAGCCGTCGGCGACTGTGACGGGGACAACAAGCAGGAAATCGTCTATGGTTCAGCTGCTCTCGACCATGACGGATCCTTGCTCTATCGTACCGGTCTCAAGCATGGCGATGCACTCCACCTCGGCGACTTCTTGCCCGACCGTCCCGGTCTCGAAGTGTTTATGGTACATGAGGACAAGCCCTACGGGTGTGATCTTCGCGACGCTGCCACAGGCGAGCTCCTTATACATCAGACGGCGTCAGGTGACACCGGCCGAGGTGTAGCAGGTCATTTTGACTCCACAAAGCCCAACTCGCAGTTCTCACACAGCTCTGACCCCGGCATGCACGACTGTCTGACCGGCGAGCGTTACACCGACGAGTGGAATCCCGGTGGCGGTGGCTCAATGAACAACCGCATCTACTGGGACGGAGATCTTTACGACGAGCATTTTGACAAGAGCTGCCTTGCCAAATGGAACTCTGAGTCAAACAGTTTCTGGCGTATCAAGGTAAATAATACCAACTATACCATCGGTAAGCTCAACAACTCTAGCAAGTACAATCCTTGCGTGCTGGGCGACCTGCTGGGTGACTGGCGCGAAGAGCTCGTGTTATGGGACGAAAATACCTTTGAACTCTTGATAAACGCAACGAGCTACACTTCTGACTACCGTATCCCGCACCTCATGGACGACCTTAACTACCGCGTGCAGGTTGTCAACCAGAACTGCTGCTACAACCAGCCGCCACATCTCTCAGTTGACCCTGCCATAGTATATGCCACTAATCCCAACGTAGCATCTCAAGACGACATGGAATCATCGGGTATTGACGTCATAGCAAGTCCTGAAAACGAGACTGAGGATGTCATCTATAACCTCCAAGGTATCCGCATCAAAAACATCACTACGCCAGGCATTTATATCCGCAACGGCAAGAAAGTAGCAATCCGCTGATTGTCAATAGTGCTATCAATTGAGACTGTCTAAATTCGTTAGACAGTCTCAATTTTTTATATTCATGCCATTATGGTAAAGAATTGATAAAGCGCTGCAATATTTTTGCCAGAGTTATGCTATTTTCCTAAGGGGCATATATACAATACAACAACATTGGCTCTCCGAGCCTCAACTATCTGTGCGTCAACTTACCCCACCCTCCGCAAGCTCCAGGTGGGGTTAAAGACAACAACGGTCCTCCGGGTCAGAGATTAGTTTTGTAACACCCACTTGAATTTTTTATGCTTAGTAAGAAATTTTATCTATTGTATTTTGGGGAAATTATTATCTTTGCATGAAATGTAAAAAATATGCATCTATGTCGTTGTTAGATTTTATAAACGGGCTATTTGCCTGGGATGCGATCCGAAAGATTTTCGGAAATAAGCCTATGCAGAAGTCGAAGTACACGGGGCTGCCATGGATGGGAGGAAAGTTGCGTGAAGAGCCTGACCCTTACATATATGATATTGATTTTGACGACGATCGTTACGATGAGCTTCGCGAAAAGCTTGCTGATCTTGAGAGCCGCCTTGATGATTACGACAATGCTGATTTAGAAGAATCACTCGGAAAAGTGGCTGATCTCTTGGATAAAGAGCAGCTTTCGGAGGATGATCTTGACCTTGTCGAGCGCGCTCTTGATCGTGTGGAAGGTCGGATGGATGATTATGATGATCGTGAGGATGATATCGATGATGATGATTATCTTGACGATTATGACGACTACGATGACGATCTTGACGATGATCTCGACGACGCTCTTCTGGGTGATGATCGCTTTGACGATTATGACTACGACAGTGATGATTTTTAGCACATTACAATCAGTAAAACAGGCATTGAAAAAGCTCCGCGCCTGAGATTAGTTTTTATATTGAAGGGTAAAGTTCGGGATATTCATTTAATTTTTTATTGCTTAGAGCTACATCTATCAACTAAAATCTAACAACTAAAAACTACATTCTGCCATTATGGTCATTTTTGCGTGGGGCTTCAGTGTATTTTTGCTGAAAAAAAGAACACTATGAAACTGACCGTATCGCGGAATTTCCGCAAGAAAATTATTGAGAATATCTGTAATTCATTTGATGCCCAGCCGGCTAAAATCCTTTTGGAACTTGTTGATTCGCTGATGGTATCTGACCGTGAACCGGATATGACGGGCGTAGATCCGATGATAGCCGCCGTCTACAGTTTTATTGCCACCGACATCAAGGCGGCGATGGAGCGCTCGCGTAAAGCCCGCGTCCGCGCGGCTTCACGCAAGAAGTCACCCGAGGCCAAGCCTGCTGAGAAGCCAAAACGGAGAAGTGTAATTTGTCTTGGCTTCAAACTATGGGAAGGTATGGATTTCACCGTAGAAGGTAAGCGATTTTCTATCACACAAAGCGCTTTTTTCTCCCGGCATCGACGTCGACAAGCCGAGCGTGAGCTCAACAAATGTTATACCGTCAATAGTGCCGGCGAGATAGTCAGCCGTTAGAAGGGGGCGAGCTCGTCGGTGGTGGTGGCTGTGATGTCGGCGCTACCTCCCTGGAATGGCTTGGGCTGAGCGAAGGCTCCACTTTGGGCGTTTCCGTCGGCGTTAATACGTGATCCTACGGTTACGGAGGTCATCTCAGTGTTGTCATCCCAGTTTTCAAAGCGGGCATATTTTGACTTGAAGCGCATCTTGACATCGTCAACACGACCGCTACGGTGTTTTGCCACGATAAATTCGGCAAGGCCGCGTATATCATTTCCGGCGGCATCGACGCCTGAGCGGAGGTAGTATTCCGGACGATGGATGAAGCATACGATGTCAGCATCCTGCTCGATGGCTCCGGATTCACGAAGGTCGCTGAGCTGAGGTCGCTTGCCGTCCTTGCTGTCGGCGCCGCGCGATTCCACGCTTCGGTTAAGCTGCGAAAGGGCGACGATAGGGATATTCAACTCTTTGGCCAGCTGCTTGAGCGAACGTGAAATCATGCTGACCTCCTGCTCGCGTGAACCGAATTTCATACCCGATGCGTTCATGAGCTGTAGGTAGTCAATGATGATGAATTTCACATCGTGCTCGCGCACGAGGCGGCGAGCTTTAGTACGGAGCTCGAAGATGGATAGCGATGCCGTATCGTCAATAAATAGTGGTGCGCCATAAAGATGCTTCACCCTCGACATAAGCTGATCCCACTCCATAGGCGATAGCTGGCCTGACTTGATTTTCTCACCCTCAATCTCGCAAGTGTTTTGTATCAGACGGTTTACGAGCTGAAGGTTAGACATTTCAAGTGAGAAGATAGCTACCGGGATGTTGCTTGACACGGCCATATTTTTGGCCATCGAGAGCACGAAAGCGGTCTTACCCATTGCCGGGCGGGCAGCGATGATGATAAGGTCAGAGTTTTGCCATCCGGAGGTGAGTTTGTCGAGCTCATGATAACCTGATTCGAGGCCTGACAGACCGGTAGCGCGGTTGGCTGCCGTCTGAATCTGCTCAATGGCTTGACCAATCACAGGGTCAATCTGTGTGACATCCTTTTTGACGTTGCGCTGTGAGATTTCGAAGAGCTTGCCTTCGGCCTCTTGCAGAAGGTCGTCGACGTCGTAACTCTCGTCGAAGGCCTGCGACTCAATCTGTGAGGCAAAGCGTATCAGCTCGCGTGCAAGGTATTTCTGAGCCACGATGCGGGCATGATATTCGACGTGAGCACCTGAAGCCACTCTCGAGGTCAACTCCGAGATAAACATCGGGCCGCCCACCTCATTGATAGCCCCCATCTGGCGGAGCTGCTCGGTGACGGTAAGCATATCGATAGGCTGCTGCGACGCGCCGAGAGCCTGAATGGCGGAATAGATCTTCTGATTTACAGGGTCGTAAAACGACTCCGGTTTCAAGATATCACACACCACGGTGTAAGCGTCGCGCTCAAGCATGAGAGCGCCGAGCACGGCTTCCTCGAGGTCTTTATCGCGTGGAGGTATACGGCCGCCGTAATCTTTAATGGGAGCGGCGGGGGAGTTTGACTGTCGGTCACGTCGGAAATTATCTGATGGCATAGGATGAATTTTTGGATATGCAAACGTACGTAAAAATAATCATACGCGCAGCAATTCTCATCGAGAAGTTATCAAATTGCAGTGTTAATAATGGTGTCAATTACGATAATAAATCCGCTTCACGCGGGGCGAAACGCTTGTCAATATCTCGTAAGGGATGGTGTCAAGCGTCTCGGCAAGGGCTTCCACCGGAGCATACCGTCCGAAGATCTCCACGCTGTCGCCAACCTTTACGTCGGGGACATCAGTAACATCGATCATGCACAGATCCATACATATATTCCCTATTGTAGGACACATTACGCCACCTACTTCAAACGATGCAGCCCCGCGCCCGAGATGACGGTTGATACCATCGGCATAACCGATGGGGATGGTGGCTACGATGGAAGGACGGGTGACACGCCCGCGGCAACCATAACCGATAGGGGTGCCCTCGGACCAATGCTTCAGGGATATGATGTGGGTACGAAGAGTGGCTACGGTGTGCAGGGGAGAGCGTCCTTTCAGGGGATAGGGAGATATGCCGTAAAGACCTATTCCAAGACGGGCCATATCGTAGCTTCCTGAGGATGCAAATCGCATCATTCCGGCAGTATTAAGGATATGACGGTCAAAATTGTAGCCTAAAAGGTGCTGCAGCTCAGCGCACATTACATCAAAGAGTGCGAGCTGGCTTGTAGTATATTCATCCATGTCGAGGCAGTCAGCTGTGGCGAGGTGAGAGAATACTGACTTGACGCGGATGGCGGTGGTGTTTTTCAGCATTTCAGCTATAAGCTTGAGCTGGGATTGGATGAACCCCACGCGGTGCATGCCGGTGTCGAGCTTGATATGCACGGGGTATGCCTCAGTGCCATATTCCTCAGCCTCGTGGATAAGGCGGCTGAGCTCGTCGGGCGAAAATACGGCCGGTTCGAGCTTGTGGGCAAAGAGAGCCGGATAGCGGTTGGTGATGGGATTAAGGACCATCACCGGCATGGTAATTCCTGCCTGACGGAGCTGCACGCCCTCGTCGATCACCGCCACGGCAAGGTAAGATGCGCCGGCGCTCTGGAGGGTCTTGCCTATCTCCACCGCGCCGAGGCCGTAGGCTGAGGCCTTGACCATTGCCACGAGTCCGGTGGTGGGAGGCAGGAGGCTGCGATAGTAGTTGAAATTATGGGTCAGAGCATCGAGATCCACTTCGAGTGAGGTGTCATGACCTGCCGTCATGCAGGTTTCGGCAAAGCGGCTGAGCGATCCGGCGGTTTCGCCAAATATCAGTATCTGGCTATCGGTTAAGAGAGTGCCGTTCTGGTAGCTCGAAAGGATATAGGGAACCACACGGCTTAGTATCTCCACATCTTCGCCGGGCTCAAACATATCGGCAATATCGGCAATATCGTCGGCTATGACCATAATCTTATTGACGCCAAACTGCCGGGCTAAAGCGAAGGCTTCTTCATATACCGCCCGAGTCTGGCCGATGGTCTTTTCGTTGCACGACATCAGCAGGTTGCCAAGTACAAGCACTCGCTGACAATCGGCCGAGGAGTGGCGGCGGAAAAAGTCGAGTGCCTCGCGCAGGGAGCGGGGATCGTGGGTGAAACGGTCATGGAATATCGTATTACCGAAGCCGCCTTCGTAGATTTCGCGCCGCTTCTCCACAAGAGGGAGCTCGCTGACTTTGGAACTATCATAGCCAAGGTAATCTATCACCGTGGCAGCCAAGGCATGAAAGATAGATGGATAGTCGCCCTGGGTGACGGCTACGGCGTCAGGATGCTCCTGGTTGATGACTGCGCGAAGGTCGGGGTCAGTATCGGCATAAAAAACTTTTTTGCACGCCATCAGCCTGAGCTTCTCGCGGATCTTTTCCACGTGGGACGGGAAAGCCTCGTCATGCTCGTCGGTAATCGGGGTGATTACACCTATGCGATGGGAATTGTTTATCGCCACGCATCTTTCATCGGCCTGACCGGGGCCATCTATTCCGCACTCGGTCAGCACGACTGACCTATTGTTATGCCCATAACACATATCGCAGATCGAGAGTGGCATACCTATCGCAGAGTTCCAGCTGCGGGGACTTCGCTTCACATCGCATTGCGTGTTGAGGGCGCGGTAGATCAGCTCCTTGGTGACGGTTTTGCCTAAACTTCCGGTGATGACAATACCTCTTTCGTTGCCGCGAATTGATGCATAGGCCATTGTAGCCAAAGCTTTTTTAGTGTCAGAGACCACTATGAAAGTAGCGTCGATGGCATAGCAATTCTTGGGTATTTCGTTGACGATGAAAGTAGTGACACCTCGCCGGAACAGTTCGGGAATGTATTTGTGACCATCGCCGATTTCGGTGCGGATGGCCACGAAAATCGTCTCCTTAGGGTCGAAAACCGAGCGGCTGTCAGTAAGGATATATTTATATACATGATTAGGATCAAAGTCAGATCCTTTCTTTATAAAATTATGTTCAATCCACAAATTAAACAGGGTCATAATATCTGGCGATGATTTTGCTGCTTGTATTGACGGCGCCGCTCGATGGCCAGCGTCTTGACAGTTTCGTTAAAATATGTATTGGAAAATATCTCATAAATATAGTCGACGGCCACCGGGGAGGGGTGCTTCATATCTTCGGCGTAGAAGCGATAGTCGCGGAGGTCGTCAACGAGGATCTCGAAGGCGGGGAAATATTCCACGCCCCTTACTCGGCGCATCAGGATGTCGGCGGCAAGGTGGAGGGTGGATTTGCTGAGGGTATTGCCGTGAAGGCCATCGGCGAGATGGCGTATCGGACTAACTGTCAGGATTATATTGCACGTCTTTGACAATCGTTCGAGAACAGGTTCGAGGGCATCTACAACCTCACCCGGATGAAGCCTGCGGCGGGTGAACAAGGAGTCGTGAAACTTATGGCAATTACCCACCACGGCGCCTGTCGTCTGATACTCAAACACATATGCCGTACCAAGAGTGAGGATAAGGGTTTGGCAATTGGCTAAGGCATCGCTAAGAGCAGAGAAGTCTTCGTTGAGCCGACGGAGGGTATCGTCAGGCGCTCCGCTGTAGCGGGTGGCGTATTCGAGACAATGGCTTCCGCGCGGGCCATCCATGAGGTCTGCTTCACTGAAGCTGTATCCGTCCAGAGCGCGCCGAAGTGTGCGGGCTAGGACTATGGGATTGTAAATCGGGCCGAGGGGATTAGCCACGACGTCGAAGCCGTCGTGAAGCAACCTCTCCCCCACTTCATCAGTGAAGCATGAGCCGAGCATCACTATCTTGTCATCGCCACCGATGTCAAATGCTCCCCGGGAGACCTGTATCTCAGTTCTGAATCGCATGACCGTTCCCCTGTTAGAACATCATATAATCAGTCGACAATACCTGGAATTCAGTACGGCGGTTGATCTGGTCAGCCGCATCCTGATCTTCAGGCGAGAGGGATTCCACAAACTCTACATCAAGCACGTCGCCCTCCTTAAACTGGGGAAATTCGCGGGCCAGGCGCTTTGTAATAACCTTGGGGCGCGACTTGCCGTAGCCCTGGAACTGCAGTCGGTCAGGTGCGATACCGGCCTCGATAAGATAATCGATCACTGACTTGGCACGGCGTGCCGAGAGGTCAAGGTTATACTCTTCGGAGCCGTGACGGTCAGTATGCGAGGCCATCTCGACGGTGATATTGGGGTTATCGTTAAGAAGGGTCACCAGCTCGTCGAGAGCCGTTTTCGACTCAGGGCGAAGGGTGGCCTTATCGTAGTCATAGAAGATATTTTCGAGTATATTCGGCTTAGTGACTGAGGCAAGGATAAAGTCGATGTTATACTCGGCATCTTCCTCGGCGGCATCAGAGGTAAACTGCTGCTTGGCATTGAGATAGCCTTTGGCACCGGCAAGCATCACATATCTTACGCCGCGGCTGAGCGGGAAGGAGAATGAGCCATCGTTTTTAGCGATTGCGCGCTGGTTAGAGCCATCGTCGCCGACGATACGAATCACGGCACCTGGCACGGGCTCTTCATCCTTGTCAAGCACCCAGCCTGAGATAAGTATATTCAGGTCAGGGAGCTCGAAGGAGTAGAGATGGTCATAACCGCGGCCGTCACCACGGTTGGAGCTGAAATATCCGGCCTCACGGACGGGTGACTCGAAGGTGATACCGAAGTCATCGCCTTCAGAGTTGATGGGCACGCCCATGTTTTCCACAAGCCAGCCTCCGGAAGGGGTAAGTGTAGCCTTGAAAATGTCAAGACCGCCGAGTCCGGGATGACCGTCGGAGGCGAAGTACATTATCGAGTCAGTCAGCATATAGGGGAACATCTCATCACCGGGAGTATTAATGGCCGGGCCGAGATTTTCGAGCGAACCGGCGCGCTCCTTGAGGTTTATGCGCCAGAGATCCTTACCTCCTTCGCCGGGCATATCTGATGTGAAGTAAAGATATGTTCCCGAGGGGCTTACGGCTGGATGGCCGAAGGATGTGACGGTATCATTTGTGATGTCGAGCTTCACAGGGGCGCTCCACTTGGCGTCGCTGCGCTGTGAGGTGGCGATCTCCACTCCGGTGCTCTTGTTGGGCTCGCGGCGGGCGCGGGTAAGATACATCGTGGAACCGTCGGGCGAAAACGACATTATGCCCTCGTCCATCTCGGTGTTGAGCTCCCCTTCTACGGGCTCGGGACGCTGCCACTCGCCGCGCTCATTTTTGCGTGACATCCATATATCGCTGCGCTTCATACCGGTGATCTCGCTACGGTTAGAGCCGGTAACCTTCTCATTAGTAGTAGTAAAGTAGAGAATCTCGTCGTTAAACATCGGTGAGAAGTCAGAGCGGCGCGAGTTGAAAAGCTTGGCATTTTTCACTACGTGACGGGTGCGGTTTTTCTTGAGCTCTGATGCTTTCTGAGCGCCGGCCAGACCCGTCATGGCAACCTTGTCGCCGGGGCGCATGGCCAGATAGTCCTGGTAAGCCTTAACTGCGCGGTCATACTTGCCGTCGCCGTGGAGCGACTGTGCAAGATGCAGATATGCGGTCGTATCAGGATATTCATATCTTATGGCATTCTGGTAAGCCGCAGCTGCGCGCGCATCCTGACCCAAGGCTCTGTAACACTCGGCCATCTTGAAGGCTACTACGCCGCGCTCGGTGCGCTGCTCTTTGGCTTTCAACTTGTTATATATCTTTCGATAGGTCTTTGACGCATCGAAGTATTCGCCGCGGGCCATTTGCTCGTCGGCGGTCTTCATCTTTGCTGTGGAGCAGGCTGACATCATCAGCATGCAGCAGATGCAATATATAGCGGATCTGATCAGTTTCATCATTGCAAAATTACTCATAATTATATTAAACGTACAAATGGGGTGTAAAATTATTCTATTCAATAAAAATTCCGTAACTTTGCCGCCATATGGAAAAGAAGTATAATATTGCTGTGGCCGGAACAGGCTACGTAGGACTTAGTATCGCCACACTGCTGGCTCAACATTGTCATGTTACTGCTGTAGATGTCATCCCCGAGAAGGTGGATTTGATCAACGACCGTCGATCCCCTATCAGCGATGAATATATAGAGAAATACCTCGCTGAGAAGGAGCTCGACCTCACGGCTACTCTTGACGGCAAAGCCGCTTACCGCGATGCTGACTTCGTGGTAATCGCCGCGCCCACTAACTATGATCCGGTCAGAAACTATTTTGACACATCTCACGTCGAGGAGGTGATCGACCTTGTGCTGGAGGTAAACCCTCAGGCTGTCATGGTCATTAAGTCAACAATTCCCGTAGGCTATTGCCGCTCACTTTATCTGAAGTATGCCGCCAAGGGCGTGAAGCAGTTCAATCTGCTCTTTTCGCCGGAGTTTCTGCGTGAATCCAAGGCGCTGTATGACAACCTCTACCCTTCGCGCATCATCGTAGGAATTCCCAAGCTGATCGACCGGCCGGAATACGCTGCCGAGAACGAAGCAATAGCTCAAGTGACTGATATAGCGAAGCTTGAAAAGGCAGCTCACATATTTGCCGGGCTGCTTCAGCAGGGAGCTATAAAGGAGGATATTCCTACACTTTTCATGGGCATGAAAGAGGCCGAGGCCGTCAAACTGTTTGCCAACACTTACCTTGCGCTCCGCGTAAGCTATTTCAATGAGCTCGACACTTATGCCGAGGTGAAAGGTCTTGATTCCAAGGCTATTATCGAAGGCATCGGGCTTGATCCCCGTATCGGAACACATTACAACAATCCGTCGTTCGGCTACGGTGGCTACTGCCTGCCCAAGGATACCAAGCAGCTGCTGGCCAACTATGCCGACGTGCCCCAGCAGATGATGACGGCTATCGTGGAGAGCAACCGCACCCGCAAGGATTTCATTGCTGATCAGGTGCTCCGCATGGCCGGATGGTATGACTACTATTCACAGCCTTCATTCGGCAATACTGATGAGGGTGAATGTACCATCGGCGTTTACCGCCTTACCATGAAGTCAAACTCCGATAACTTCCGTCAGTCGTCAATTCAGGGCGTCATGAAGCGCATCAAAGCCAAGGGTGCGACCGTGATTATCTATGAGCCGACACTTGCCGACGGATCTACTTTCTTCGGCTCACGCGTGGTCAACGACCTTGAGGAGTTCAAGCGCCGCTCTCGCGCCATCCTGGCTAACCGTACCAGCGATGACCTCTCTGACGTTTCGTCAAAGGTCTACACCCGCGACCTATTCTCACGCGACTAAATGACAAGTATCTCGATTAATAACATCTCGGTAGAGTTCAGTGCCAAGACGTTGCTGGACAATATCTCTTACATCATCAACCGAAAGGACAAGATAGCTCTCGTCGGCAAAAACGGCGCCGGCAAATCTACCATGCTCAAGATATTGGCCGGGCTGCAGAAACCTACAAGCGGCTCTATCGCCATGCCCTCTGGCACTACAATCGGCTATCTGCCCCAGCATATCGTGACCTCTGACACTACAACTGTCACCGAGGAGGTACGCAAGGCATTCTCTCACATTGACGATATGAACCGCCGCCTCGAGAAGATGAACGAGGAATTGGCATCGCGCACTGACTATGAATCAGAGAGTTACGCTTCACTCATAGAGGATATCACAAACCTCACCGATCGCCTTGCCATGGAGCAGAGCGACAATTTCGAGGCTGAGATGGAGAAGACCCTCGCCGGACTCGGTTTCGCACGTAGCGACTTTGACCGGCCTACATCAGAATTTTCCGGCGGATGGCGTATGCGCATCGAGCTTGCCAAGATACTTCTGACCCGGCCTGACGTGCTGCTTCTCGACGAGCCCACCAACCATCTTGACATAGAGTCAATACAGTGGCTCGAGAATTTCCTCAGTACCAAGGCTGACGCCGTAGTGCTCGTGAGCCACGACCGCGCGTTTATCGACAATGTAACAAATCGCACCATCGAAATCTCCCTGAGCCATATCTACGATTATTCGGTCAACTACTCGAAATATGTGGTACTCCGCCAGGAGCGCCTTGAGCAACAGCGCCGTGCCTACCTCAATCAGCAGAAACAGATCCAGGACACCGAAGAATTTATCGAGCGGTTCCGCTATAAAGCCACCAAGAGCGTACAGGTGCAGAGCCGCATCAAGCAGCTCGAGAAGATCGAACGCATCGAGATTGATGAAGTGGACACCTCACACCTTAACTTGCGGTTTCCCCCTGCCCCGCGCTCGGGCGACTATCCGGTGATAGCCGAGAACGTGGGCAAGGCTTACGGCGACCATCAGGTGTTTGACGGAGCCACATTCACTATCAAGCGAGGCGAGAAAGTTGCATTCGTTGGCAAAAACGGCGAAGGTAAATCCACACTCGTAAAATGTATCATGGGCGAAATTCCGTTCACCGGTTCGCTCAAGATAGGCCATAACGTAAAGATAGGTTATTTCGCTCAGAATCAAGCATCGCTGCTTGATGGCGAACTGACCGTATTTGACACCATCGACCGCGTGGCCGTAGGTGATATCCGCACAAAAATTCGTGATATCCTCGGCGCATTTATGTTTGGCGGCGAAGCCTCCGACAAGAAAGTCAAGGTGCTCTCCGGCGGTGAAAAGACCCGGCTTGCCATGATCAAGCTACTGCTCGAACCGGTCAACCTGCTGATACTCGACGAGCCCACCAACCACCTCGATATGTCCACTAAGGATATCCTCAAGCAAGCCATTAAGGACTTCAATGGCACGGTAATTCTCGTCAGCCACGACCGTGAATTTCTTGACGGTCTCGTCGAGAAAGTCTACGAATTCGGAGGCGGTCAGGTCAAGGAATGTCTCGGAGGAATTTACGAATTTCTTGAGAAGAAAAAACTGTCGTCACTTGCCGAACTGGAGCGGAAAACTCCGACAACACTCGCAGCGGCCACATCAACTGCTAAACCCAAGGAGCAGAAACCCGCGCCCGTAGCTGAGGAGCAGCCCCGCCGCCGTTCCTATGCTGAGCAAAAAGAATTTGAAAAGACTGTGCGCCGCCTGAAAAAGAAAGTTCAGGACGCGGAGGCCGCTGTGGCTGCCATCGAACAGGAAATAGCCCTGCTCGAAGAGCAGTTAGCCACGGGCAATGCCGCGGCTGAGCAGTATGAGCGGCATGGCAAGCTCCATAAGGACCTTGATAACGCAATCTCCGTATGGGAACTCGCCGAGATGGAGCTCGACGACTACCAATCCCGCAAATAACCAAAATGTCATAAAGTCAAGGAGCCGGATTACCATGATGGTAACCCGGCTCCTTGACTATTTGTTATTTTAGCGGGGTATCAGAGGCCGCGGCCGTGGCAGTTTTTGTATTTCTTGCCTGAGCCGCAGGGACAGGGATCGTTGCGGTTGATCTTCGGACCGGCCTTCACGGGCTGGGCTGGCTGACGGCCTTGCTGCTGTGATGCAGCGGCACGCTGTGCTGCTTCGCCGGGGAGATTCTCGCGCGATGTCTGATACTTGGAGTAGTCCTGGCGATGCTCCGGCATGGCGCGCTCTACCTTGGGTGCGGCAGGTGCCGGACGCTGGGCCTGAGCTTCTTCAGTTGAAGGCTGACGCTGCTCCGGGATATATATGTGGCCGCGCATGAGTGTAGCCATTGACTTCTCGTTGAGGGTATTGAGCATCTGCTCGAAGAGGTGGAACGACTCTACCTTGTAGATTACCAGAGGATCTTTCTGCTCGTAAGAAGCATTCTGTACGCTCTGGCGGAGCTGGTCAAGTTCGCGGAGATGTTCCTTCCAGAGCTCGTCGATGGTAACGAGGAGCACAGCCTTGTGCCACTCCTTAACGATAGTCTTGCAACCGGAATCATAGGCCTCTTTGAGGTCAACCACCAGGTTGTAATAGCGCTTGCCATCAGTCATGGGAACTACGATGCGACCCTGCATACCACGATTTTCCACGCAGTCGACGATTACAGGCTTGGCAACCTCAATTATCGCCTGCGACTTGCGGTCAAACGCCTCAGTCACAGCAGTGTGAATCTTCTCGATAGCAGTCTCCTTGTCGAGCGAGCGGTATTCCTCAGCGGTGAAAGGCATCTCGATGGTCATGGTCTTGAACATCTCAAGTGCGAGGTCATCGTATTCGGCAGGGCCATAGAGGTTTACGAGGTTTTCGATAAGATCCCACATCATATTGGAGATGTCAATACCGATACGCTCACCATAGAGAGCGTGGTTACGACGGTTGTAGATGTAGGTACGCTGCTTATTCATGACATCGTCATACTCGAGCAAACGCTTACGGATACCGAAGTTGTTTTCCTCGACACGCACCTGAGCATTACCGATAGCCTTGTTCATCAGCGAGTTGTCAATACGCTCGCCCTCTTCGAGCCCCATACGGTCAAGCATCTTCTTGATACGGTCAGCAGCGAAGAGACGCATGAGCTGATCCTCGAAAGACACATAGAATACTGACGAACCCGGGTCACCCTGACGGCCGGAACGACCGCGGAGCTGATTGTCGACACGGCGCGACTCGTGGCGCTCTGTACCGATGATGGCCAGACCGCCGGCCTCCTTGACTTCAGGAGTAAGCTTGATGTCAGTACCACGACCGGCCATGTTGGTGGCGATAGTCACCATGCCCTTCTTACCGGCTTGAGCAACGATCTCGGCCTCCTTCTGGTGGAGCTTGGCGTTGAGGACATTGTGAGGAATCCTGCGGAGCTCAAGCATACGGCTTAAAAGCTGAGAGATCTCCACCGACGTGGTACCTACCAGGACGGGGCGTCCCTGCTTTACCATCTCCTCGATCTCCTCGATTACGGCAGCATATTTTTCTTTCTTGGTCTTATATACACGGTCACCGAGGTCCTTGCGGGCGATGGGACGGTTGGTGGGGATGGTCACCACATCGAGCTTGTAGATATCCCAGAACTCACCGGCCTCAGTCTCAGCAGTACCGGTCATACCGGCAAGCTTGTGATACATGCGGAAATAGTTCTGGAGCGTGATGGTAGCAAACGTCTGGGTGGCGGCCTCAACCTTCACACCCTCCTTGGCCTCGATGGCCTGGTGAAGACCGTCGCTGTATCGACGACCCTCCATGATACGGCCCGTCTGCTCATCAACGATCTTGATCTTACCATCGTCAATGACGTATTCCACGTCCTTCTCAAAGAGAGTGTAAGCTTTAAGAAGCTGTGTCACAGTGTGAACGCGCTCTGACTTGATAGCATATTCCTGCATCAGGCGATCCTTCTCAGCCTGACGCTCGGCAAGGTCAGTGATCGACTCGGTAGCCGAGAGCTGCGATGCGATATCAGGGAGGACGAAGAAATTAGGGTCATCACTCTTTCCGGTAAGTTCGTCGATACCCTTGTCAGTAAGCTCTACGGAGCGATTCTTCTCATCGATAATGAAATAGAGAGGATCAGTCACGATATGCATTTCACGGTTATTGTCCTGCATATAGTAAGCCTCAGTATCAAGAAGGACACTCTTCATACCCTCTTGAGAGAGCATCTTGATAAGAGCGCCTGTCTTGGGGAGAGCCTTATAAGCGCGATACAGGAGAAGTGCACCCTCCTTCTGAACCTCCTTATCTTCGCTGGCAAGCTTGGTGCGAGCCTCGGAGAGGATGCGGTTCACGAGGCGGCGCTGAGCCTCCACAACCTTTTCGACATTAAACTTAAACTGGTCAAAGAGCTGGTCGTCACCCTTGGCCACGGGTCCTGATATAATAAGAGGTGTACGGGCATCATCGATAAGCACTGAGTCGACCTCATCGACGATAGCGTAGTAATGCTTACGCTGCACCTTCTCGCCCGGAGTCATGGCCATATTGTCACGGAGGTAGTCGAAACCAAACTCATTGTTGGTACCGAAGGTGATATCACACTCGTAAGCGCGCCGACGCTCGGCCGTGTTAGGCTGGTGCTTGTCGATACAATCCACCGTAGCGCCGTGGAACATATATAGCGGGCCCATCCATTCGGAGTCACGCTTGGAGAGGTAGTCGTTGACCGTCACCACATGCACGCCGCGGCCTGAGAGGGAGCGCAGGAACACCGGCAAAGTAGCCACGAGGGTCTTACCTTCACCGGTCATCATCTCGGCAATCTTACCCTGCTCGAGCACCACGCCACCGATGAGCTGCACGCGGTAGTGGATCATATCCCATGTGATCTCGTTACCACCTGCTATCCAGTGGTTTTTATATAGAGCCTTGTCGCCCTCGATAGAGACGAAATCCTTACCCTGAGCAGCGAGGTCGCGGTCAAGCTGAGTTGCGGTGACCTCGATAGTCTCGTTGGCAGCAAAACGCGCTGCGGTCTCGCGGATTACGGCAAATACCTCGGGAAGATGCTCCTCAAGCTTCTTCTCGATTACGTCAAGCGACTCTTTATCGTTACGGTCAATCTTATCCCACAGAGGCTGACGCTGGTCAAAGGGGAGCTCCTCAACCTCAAGTCGGATCTTGGCATTTTCAGTTTCGAAGGGTTCGGTGGCCGCCTTAATATCTTCACGGACGGCGGTGATGCGGGCACGAAGCTCATCGTTTGACAAATCTTTGAGCTGCAGTCCCATCTCTTCGATTTTTTTCACTATCGGCTCAATTTCCCGGAGGTCACGCTGGGACTTGTTGCCAAATATTTTAGTAAGAAATGAAAGGAATGACATATTTATATTGTAGTCTTTTTTTTCAGTTGATAAAATGATATTACTTAAGATTGAGCGGGGGCACTGAGGCAGCATTCGGTGACCTGATGCGCAGGATGCGGCTGACGGTGGGCGCTATAGCCCGGGCGTCAACCACTTCGCCTATGGTGTGGGGCGCTATGCCCGGAGCGATGATCCATACAGGTGCCAGAGTAGATGTGAAACTTACAGTAGTATCATGCGTGGCGGTGGCGGCATCTACTTCCTCGTCGTCGCAGTCAGTAATCACCCATCCGGGATTTACGGCCACGAGAAGATCGCCGGCATGCGACAGTGACGTGTTGCGGCGAAGAGCCACGGGATTATCACCGGCATCGCGGGCGATGATGTCGTCAATAGTGTAGACGCGGCTTACACCGCTCATCCTCATGAGAAACTCGGCAGCCTTTTTGCGCATCTCGGAGGCATCAAGGCCGCGCTCTTTCAGCAGATTATGATTGAGATAAAAGTATCCGTTATGAAACGCGCTGACATATTCTCCATTGCCGTGAAGGGCAATGAGATACATATTGAGCAGCGAAACAGCCTTGGTAGGCGAGAACTTACCCGAAGGGATGCCCCACTTCTCATCGTCCTTCTTGCGCGAAGCCGGAGCAGGGGTGCCGGAGATGAAAATCAGCGAGTTACCCTCTCCGGCGGTAGAGTCAGCCGCACGCATTATCCGTGCCAGGTCAGAGTCAAGGCGCAGGTATGCATCCATCGTCTCGATACGGTTGTCAGCCACCCGGCCATAGATATAGGGGGCAACAGTAAAACCGATATTAATCATATCAGTCACTCCGTGCTTGCCGAGGCCAAGCTCTTCGATATACTCTACAGCTACGTTGGCCACCTCACGGTTGCCACAGGCCGATGACTTGAAAGCCTTGTAGACGTCAGGGTCGCGCTTGGTAAAGGAGTGGCGGAACGGATAAATCTTCTTATGCTCAGGCAGGTCAGGATAAAGCGACAGATCCATCGCCGGAGTCCACGCCATAGTGTCAATACGGAGCGATAACGGTGCGGCGAAGTTGCGGCGGGAAATTACCGTAGGTGTCTCCTTGTAATAGGATGAAGATGTCCATTTGCCATTGACATCATCGATCCAGAATGCACTGTTGGCAGCGTGACCTGCAAGGAGGATAGCCACCTGAGGATCAGCTGCAATCGAGTGAACCTGATTCAAGCCATCGTCAGTGATGCGGATCTCATCAGAGAGCGTCGAAACCAGCATCCCGGCAGGCGAATAGCTGAGAGGCTTCATCGAGGAGGCCAAAATAGGTTTTTCACCCTTTGTATCAGCCTGATAAACCATAGCCGAAGGCACACCGGTGACGCTCGGGGAAGCACCTGAGACGAGCAATGCCGTAGCGGCCTGGGCATCAAGACCGGGGCCATAATCGATATTATCGATAGTGACGCCATCAGCTATCAGGCGGTTGAAACCACCGGAGCCGAAATGGTTGCGCAACAACTCCACATAATCGCCATCGAGCCCTTCGACCACGATATTGATCACCAGCGACGGGCGCGAGGGCACAGCAGCCACGGGCGATGCAGCCGAAGCGCTGATTACTGCCATCGAAGCCACGAGGATCGATACGATGCGCGATGCTATATTTGACGGGTTACGCTGTTGCATTTATTAAGATAAATATATGATACTGAGCGCATCATATCAGCTAATATCAGCGGATAGAATGCGGCATTAGGTTGCTGGATTCCGGTGATGAGTATCACCAGAAGAGCCAACAGGAGTACAAAGTTAATAAATTGATAGCAAATTACCAACTTTCCGAGTTTTTTTACCCAAATACAAGCGGTGACGATGAAGCAAAGCGGGTTGAGCCAAAGGTAAAGCCAGTTGGGCGACGTTGCCTCGTGGACTGATATAAATATAAGGAAAGTCAATATCAATCCCATCACGCCGAATATGCCGTAAAGCACTGCGTCCCACCACTTTGTAACCCTTCCGCGACACAGATCCCGGATGGTGAAAGCAGCCGAGAGCAGCAGGATAGCCATGGCCACAGCCATCGGGGTGAGATACCACGGGGTAGGAGACTCGATAGCGCTTGATTCAATGTGATTTAGCGCCACGGGAGGTGCTGCGATAAGCCGGCCGTCAGAGCGGCGGGCTCCTGCTATCATGCGTTCGAGAGCCTCGGGCGAAAATGCCATGGCACGATCAGCTACCGGAGAGTCGAGCGAAGCTCCGAGAGCAAGATCTATACCAAACTGATACCAAGGGTAGTTACGGTGGTAAAGCCTCATGGCATCACGGAAATTGTCGACTCCGAGCCCTGAGGGAGCAAGGCTCAGCGAATCGCATACGGACTTCTCCAGAATATCGACGATGCGTGTAGCGCAATTATCCTTTACATAGTTGTAGCGATACACCTGATTTTCAGGTTGTAGATTCTCTGAGAGAAGGTTAGCCAGAGCCTCCTTCTCCTGCTCCGAGAGCAAGAGTTTCTGCTCAGTAACCTTGCGGCCTTCGCGGGAGAATGAGCGCAGGAAACGATCAGTGTCGCGCATACCGATACTATAGTCAGTTTCCCCCTTGGTGAAACGGTAGACGAAATTAGGCGTATCAAAATCGAAATTGCCCCAGTCGAGGACGAAATCGCTTTGGAAATCAGGTATTTCCGGGTCAGTTACGATCACTCTCAACCCGGAATGACCTTCGAGTTCGTAGATAATCGGGCCGGGATAACATGTGAGGAAGGAAAACTCATACACCGGAGCAGCTGCGCAGCTCAAGGCCGTCAGCAGCAATGCAACAATATATGTCAAAAATCTGATTTTCAAAACATTGAAGAGATATCGTCAAGGGTAATAACTGAAAAGACAGTTTTGCCGTCGGGCGTAAGAGCCGGAGTGGAAAGTTTGAACAAATCGCTGATAAGAGTCTCCATTTCAGCCGATGACAGTTGCTGGCCGCGCTTGATAGCATTACTGCGGGCAAACGAAAGAGCAACCTTTCGTGAAAGTGATGCCGAGATATCCTCTCCCGTCTGTTCCACAGTTGCTATTATTCCTGAAATCAGTTCTGAAGGAGTCACATTATTGATTACCGAAGGGATAGAAAGGATGCTCCATGAGTTGCCGCCGAGGGGTGAGAGATTAAATCCAAGTTGCTCGAGATACGACGTAATTGACTCAAGGATAACACTTTCAGCAGGCGATAGCTCCAACACCTCGGGAAACATTGACTGCTGGGCCACGAATGACTTCTCGTCGACCATCGACTGATATTTTTCGAAAAGGATACGCACGTGAGCGCGATGCTGGTCGATGATGAGAAGGCCTCGACGCGAGGGGGTGAGGATGTAAGAATTTTTAAGCTGCATGGTCGATGGAGCTGTAATCTCCGGCACAAGCTGAGGCACAGCAGGCATGGAATCGGAATCCACGTCGTTGATACTGCTACCAATAATTGTTTCAGTATCAGAGTTTTTCTTCTTTTCGAAATCGTCGTAAAGCTTCTCCCAGTCAGTGACAGATGTAGTGTTGACACGGCTACGGAATGTGGTGCCACCCCCACCCGAGGGTATTTGTGACCTGACAGTATCGGATGACTTATCGGGCGCGAAGGGGTTGTAAGCCGGGTCGAGCTCCTCCTCGAGCTTGAGGTCAGCATCAGGGTCAAACACCGGAATGTCAGGCGCATCCACCATATCGAAGTCAAGAGCCGGAGCTGCATTAAATCGACCCAACGAATCGCGGATAGCCGCCGTAAGGATCTGCCAGATAGCCTGCTCGTTTTCAAACTTTATTTCATTTTTCGTAGGGTGGATGTTCACGTCAATGGTTTCGGGATCTACCTGAAGGTTAATGAAATAGTTGGGCTGCTCGTCAGGAGATATCAGTTTGTCGTAACACTGCATCAGAGCCTTGTGGAAATAAGGGTGACGCATATTGCGGCCATTGACCATAAAGTATTGCAGGGCGTTACGCTTGCGGGCATTTTCAGGGAGCGAAATGAAGCCTGAGAGGCGCACGATGGAGGTATCAGTTTCGACAGGAATAAGCTGGCGGTCAAGGTTTTTGCCGAAGAGATCCACGATGCGTTGCTTCATGGACGCCTTACGGAGTGCATGAAGAGTTACATCGTTGTGAATGAGGGTGAAATCTACATTTATGTTGACCAAAGCGAGGCGCTCGAATTCACGCATGATGTTGCTCAGCTCCACAGAATCCTTTTTGAGGAATTTCCGTCGTGCCGGGACATTGAAGAAAATATTCTTCACCATGAGGTTAGTGCCCGGAATCGAGGCCTCAGGCTTCTGACTTTCCACCTTGGAGCCATTGATAATCAGGCGTGTACCTACGGAAGCACCATGCAACATAGTACGCAGGTCAACCTGTGAAATAGCCGCTATCGAAGCTAATGCCTCGCCACGGAAGCCCATAGTATGAAGCGAGAACAGGTCGTCGGCCTTGCTGATTTTGGAGGTCGCATGGCGCTCGAATGCCAGACGGGCATCCGTGTCGCTCATGCCGGAGCCATTATCGATGACCTGAATGAGAGTGCGTCCGGCATCCTTTAGGACAATGGTAATATTGTCGGCGCCTGCATCTATAGCGTTCTCGACCAGTTCTTTGATAACCGAAGCGGGTCGCTGGATCACTTCGCCGGCTGCAATCTGGTTGGCCACCGAGTCAGGCAGCAGTCTGATAACGTCACTCATCTTCTGTAAGATTAATTTCTTCCTGAACAACTTCTTCTTCCACGGTAGTATCCTCAGGGGTCTCTACCGGGGATTCAACAGGAGATTCTGCGGGTGATGCAGTCTCCTCGGGTCGGGGCGGCAAAGTGATTTTGGGTCGGCCGAGAGCCGTGCCGCGTACGGTTTTATAATCAGGGCGAGGGCGTCCTAATACCGGATTTGCAAGTAATTGCTCCATCTCCGGAGGATAGTCAAACACCTCATCGGGCGACATCGGGCGCAAGACGCCATACCAGCGAAACTTAGGCAGGAAATAGCTCGACCGTTTAGCCAGATAGAGAGGGGTCATGTTGCCCGTGGTCTCCGGCCACATCACTATCTTTGTGATCTTACCGTTGTCAAAGTCAGCAAGGAGCGTGGAGCCCTCGGTAAAGGAAAACTTATTATAAGTGGAGTCATTCTCCATCGGAAACGTGATAATCTGCACGTTACCTTCGACATACACTCGCGAGAGGGTGGAATCGGCAAACCAGGCCGTCATATCAGAACCGGTCAGCTGGTCGTAGCAATCCTCAGCAATATGCTCCGAAATAAGGCCGTTCTCCGGCAGACGAGCCCAGTCGACGGTAGAGTCGTTGAAATGCACATATATCACATTACCAACGATTTGCTTGTCGACGTTCCAGATCACGGGCATATCGTACATATACATCAGCGAGTCGCGCTCGACTACACTCAGCGAGTCGCAAATACCTTGAATATCAGAGCGGAAGAACCTTACCTTGTGGAAAATATTGGTGACCTTCGACGAATCAGGGAGCATATAAGCCACGATAGTATCGCCATGGAGGTAGAGAGTGTCGGCCGACGAATAATCCATAACGAGAGCATCGCCGGTGGTAAACGAGCTATCAGTCAGCTCATTGTAGAAGCCGTAATTACCACGAATAGCCGAGCGTCGCACGGAGTCAGTAAGCACCATGTTTCCGAACGCCTCGCCGTAGCCGGCATTGCGGTCGTAGAACAGCGTATCACCTGTCAACGTATTGCCGCGGCGCGTATGCACCACTGAGCGGCGATAAAGGTCAGCCTCACCGGTTTTGGTGTAATAGAAGCCATCCGACGAATTAATTTCTCCATCCTTATTGACTATGAGAGTAGAGGCGATGAGGCGCGCCACACCGGTCTCAGTGTTATATGTCAGAGAGTCAGTGAACATGCGCAGTGTGTCGTTAGTGCGCGGCCCCATCAGATCGACATCAAAATAGAAGAAAGCATCCTTAGAATCAGGATAGTAGTAACCTTGAATAGACTTCAGGCGGTTTTGGCTGTCGCGGAGCGTACCACCCGTCATGTAGTAACCTACATTTTCGTACAGGTCATAGAAAAACTGCTCAGTCTCAAGCTCCACATCACGGTTGATGAGCCGAACAGTGCCGCCCGGATAGGCTGTCAATTCGGCAAGCTCTGCATTGCCATCATAATAGAGCGCGTCGCCGTAGACAAAAAGCGTGTCGCCTTGCTCCATTCTGACATTGTCAAAGGCATCAAACGAGCCGCTAACTTCATTGAAGCGCGCACTGTCGCAGTACATGAACATATCGCCGCGGCGGAATTGTACATTGCCTGTAAGCACCTGAACGTCAGAGTCGCGGAGCTCGTCGTAGCTAAGTTTTTCGGCAAACTCCAGGAACACTTTTGAGCGGTCACTGCGGTCAGCCGTAGGAATAGTGGGGCGCAACGACGGAGGGCCGGAGCTTTTTGGCGCCTGGGCAAGCATCATCGGAAGGGCGAGCAAGCCGACGGCAATCGCGGCAAACAACGAACCTTTACGAGCCTTCATCTCAGTAGTTTAGTTACCTGAAAGTGACGATGAATCCTTGATCCAACCTTTGTTGATGAAATCGCAGTCGCGCCATCCTTCTTCGACGCGGATATAAGTATCTTTAATCTTTTTGCTCAGCCAGTTGGTAAGAATTTCGTTACGTTTGGCGTTCTCGTACATATCCTTGATCGACTGGAAATCGTCAGCAAGGTTAGCGCGGTGAGACTCGGTGCGGGCTGTCAGTTTGGCAATGGCCACGATATCCTGGTTAGTCTTGGGGTCCTTCATGATGAAAGCCTTGGACACGTCGCCAGGCTGCATGGTGCTGACCACCTTGGCGATCTCCTGCGGGAGCTCACTCATCTGGAACTTGGTGCTTCCTGACTGCTCGTTGACCATAATACCGCGGTTGTTACGGGTATTCTTGTCCTGAGAGATTACGGCCACAGCTTCCTCGAAGGTAAACTTATTGTTATCTACCATATCAGTGCGGAGCGAGTCGAGGCGATTTACGGCATCAATAAGGTCAGCATCAGCCACTTTGGGACGGAGCAGGATATGACGGGTATTTATACGGTCGCCACGCTTTTCGATAAGCTGGATGATGTGGTAACCGAACTCTGACTCAACGATTTTCGACACCTTCTTGGGGTCGTTAAGGTTAAACGCTACAGCAGCATATTCAGGCACGAGCTGCGCCTTTGACATAAATCCGAGTTCGCCGCCACGGGCTGCGCTACCGGGATCCTCGGAGTAGAGCACGGCGAGGGTGTAGAAGTCGCTTTCGCCACGGTTGACACGATCAGCATAATCGCGAAGACGAGCCTTGACATCGTCGATCTCCTGACGGGGAATCACGGGATTGATGGTCAGGAGCTGCACCTCCACCTGAGTAGGCACGTATGGGATGCTATCCTTCGGGAGCTTGTCGAAATACTTGCGAATCTCGGCCGGAGTGCTCGAGATCTTCTCAGTAAGATTACGTTGCACCTGGGAGATACGCGAGCGGTTACGCACCATCTCCATCAGCGCCTCGCGCATCTGTGGCATCGACTTGTGGAACATCTGCTCCACCTTCTCCTTCGAGCCGAGATTGTTGATATAGAAATTAAGCTGCGCCTCCACCTGCGACATCACCATATTGTCAGGCACCTCGATAGTATCGAGGTCGGCCTGATGGAGGTAGAGCTTTTCGATGGCAAGCTGCTCGGGGATGAAGCAGTAAGGGTCGCCCTGAATATCAGTTTTCTCGTAAAGATAATTCTGGTAAGCCTCTTCGATTTCTGACTTCCAGATCGGCTGGTCACCGACAACCCATGCCACCTCTTCGACCACATTGTCAGTAGCCGCGAGCATTCCGGTAATACCTGTTATCATCAGGGCACCAGTCACAAGTATATTTTTCACTTTCATAAAATTTTAAACGCTAACAGATGCCAAAGTTACGAAAAATCCTGCACATACCGCACTTTGTTACGAATTTATAACATTAGTATTCATGAAAAGGCAAGCATCGCCGTAACTAAGGAACCGATAATCATTGTCGAGGGCGTAAGTGTAGACCTCGCGCCACCTTTCCCCTATCATGGCCGAAACAAGCAGAAGCAGAGTGGAGCACGGCTGATGGAAGTTTGTAATCATCCCTTTGACTATCATATATTTGTAGCCCGGAGCGATCATCAGCCGAGTGGATGCGATAAGCTTGGTAAGATGGTGACTGTCAAGATAGTCGATGAGCGCTTGCATCGACTGAGCCACTGTAAGTCGCGGGTGAGTGGACGAATAGGGATACCACTGGTCAAGTTGGACCGGAGCCATTCCCTGAGCGGCCATACATCCGAGATGGTAAAGGCTTTCAAGAGTGCGCACCGAGGTGGTACCTACGGCAAATACGTGCCGAGATGTGGTCATAAGTTCCTGAATCATAGCACGGTCGACGGAGATAAACTCCGAGTGCATGTGGTGGTCACCAATGGTGTCAGACTTCACCGGCTGGAATGTGCCGGCACCCACGTGGAGCGTCACCTCACGGCGAGGGATGCCGCGCAAACTAATCTTTTCGAGCAACTGCGGGGTAAAATGCAGCCCGGCGGTAGGGGCAGCCACTGACCCCTCGAAGCGGTTGAACACAGTCTGATAGTCTTCGTTGTCCGATGCCTCCGACTTGCGGTTGAGATAGGGCGGGATAGGTATTTCACCTGCCGCAGAGATTATGGATGAGAATGTCACATCCTTATTATCCCATGAAAATCTTACCACGGAGGTATCATCATTTTTCTCTACGCGGAAGGCCGTCAATGTCACCTTAGCGCCGTCGACATCAAGCGGCATGGTGAGCACGCCGTCTTTCCAGCGCTTGGAGTTTCCGATCATACATTTCCATTCCACAGGCTCGGTGGAGGCGAAATTCAGCGCATAGTCAACAGGCGCTACGGGCTCGAGGCAGAAGATTTCCACCAGAGCACCATCATGATTCTCCCCTTTGCGGAAACGGAGACGCGCGTTGATGACACGAGTATTATTGTAGACGAGCAATGCATCGCCAGGAAGCAGACGATCCACCTCATCAAACCGATGAGTAGTTATCGAGCCGTCGCCGTCAAGCACAAGGAGCTTGCACTCGTCGCGCTGCTGGAGCGGATGAAGAGCGATACGGTGGTCAGGGAGAGGGTAGTTATAATCTTCTATTCGTATTTCGGACGGATTCATACGTTTCTTAGTCTTGAAATAGCCGCTACAGGGTCATCAGAATTGAAGACGTAGCTGCCTGCTACAAGAATATCAGCACCGGCATCCTTCAGCTCGGCAGCGGTGGTGAGATTTACGCCACCATCCACTTCGATTTTGGCCGACGAACCCTTGAGCGAGATAAGCTCTTTGAGGCGGCGCACCTTATCAACAGTCCCTTGAATAAACTTTTGGCCACCGAAACCCGGATTTACACCCATGAGGAGCACCATATCCACCTCCGAAATTATTTCCTCGAGCATTATCAAAGGTGTAGCGGGATTGAGCGTCACGGCAGCTTTCATGCCGGCATCCTTGATGCGGTTAATCACTCGGTCAAGATGGATGCAGGCCTCCTGATGGACATTCATCAGCGATGCTCCGGTGTCACGCACCAGCGATATAAACCGTATGGGATCCATCACCATCATGTGGACATCAAGTGGCTTCTCAGCTATCGTATTGATTGACTTGATGATAGGAAAACCGATGGAAATGTTAGGTACAAACATACCATCCATCACATCAATATGAATCATCGAAGCCTCGCTGCGGTTAACGGTTTCGACAGCTTCAGCCAGATGCGCAAAGTCAGCAGCCAGCAGTGAGGGGGAAATTTCAATCATTTTTCCGAGGTTTAAAAGCGTTCCACAATATGATGGCCACACAAGCCACGCCAATAGCTATACCTATATAAGTAAGATAGTCGTTATATTCCTCCACCTTGGCATAGAGCTGCTCGCGGGGAACAATGGTGCCAAGCCAGTAGCCGAGGGCGGCAAGGACAATGTTCCACACCATAGCGCCGAGGCCGGTGTAAAGGATAAACTTCCCTACATTCATCCGCGCCAGGCCGGCCGGGATAGAGATCAGCTGACGTACGGCCGGGATAAGACGGCCGATAAATGTAGAGATGGCGCCATGCTTGTCAAAATACTCTTCAGCCCGTCGCACCTTGGCCTCGTCAATGAGACACGCATGGCCGAAGCGACTGTTGGCAAACGAGTAGACAATAGGACGCCCTATCCATAGCGACAAACCATAATTTATAAGAGCTCCAATAATGGCGCCTACTGTAGCGATAACCACCACGGCTACAATGTTGACCTCATGGCTTGTGCAAGCCAGATAAGCGGCCGGCGGAATGATCACCTCCGACGGGAACGGGATAAACGAACTTTCGATAATCATAAATCCGAGCACGAGCAGATATACCGTCGTGGCGTCAGCTGTAAGGAAGCGCGCCATAATACCTGCAGGGTCGAATATCAGAAGATTTATAAAGTCAAGCATGATGCTTCGATAAGAAATTGTTTGTAATATCCGGCTTTCTTGTCGATAGCCAGCGGATAGGCTCTCGAAGTGGATGGCAACCGCGAGATGACGAGCTGACGACCGGCAAACTCAGTAGTCACGAGCTGTCCCATGGCAGGAAGAGGTGTTGACGTAATCTCGGCAATCACTGAAGCGGCCTTTTCGCCTGTTGTAGCTACATAGCGGCAGGAAGGCACCTGCTCAAGCATCTGCTCAAGGGGGCAAGTCTCCACGATATCGAGATACTTGTCAGAGGCATTGTCGCGCAGACGGCGTACGGCTCGCCCGGTATCGCTCAGAGCTATCCCCTTCTCGGTCAGAAACCGCTTGATGTCAGGGAGCATGAAGCTGCCATCGTCAGGACTGATGAAGCGGTTACGGTCGTTATAGAAAATGATGCCCATTATTCTCCAGAAGTCATTGATACGGTTAGGGTAATAAAACTCCATAGACCATCTCATCGGCTTGGGTGGAAATGTGCCCATTATCAACGCCTTGGCATTCGGGGGAAGGAAAGGCGGAAAAGGATGTCGTTCAAGTGGTAAAGCGTTCATATATTATCAACGGCCGGGAGCCGCGTTTTGTTGCAACTCACGACCGTTGAATTTTATGGAACGAACAAATTATTCCTTGATACGCTCTACGTAGCTGCCGTCACGAGTATCGACTTTGATCTTGTCGCCGATGTTGACGAAGAGGGGCACACGCACCTCAGCGCCAGTCTCAACAGTGGCAGGCTTGAGAGTGTTGGTAGCAGTATCACCCTTGATACCGGGCTCGGTATAGGTAACTTCGAGTATAACGCTTGTGGGCATCTCGCAGGTGAGGACAGTGTCAGAAGCGGCATGAACCATGGCTTCGCAGATATCGCCATCTTTGAGGAACTGAACACCTTCGATGCTTTCGCCGGGGAGGATGATCTCTTCCCATGTCTCAGTGTGGAGGAAATGGTAGCCCATATCATCCTTATAGGAATACTGGTAGGGACGACGCTCGATACGCACCTCGTTGACTTTCACGCCTGAGTTCCAGGTCTTGTCGAGGATGCGGCCGGTCTTTACATTTTTAAGTTTGGTTCTGACGAAAGCCGGGCCTTTACCGGGCTTAACGTGAAGGAATTCAACGATAAAGAAGTAGTTGCCGTCGATATCGAGGCACATTCCGTTTTTAAAATCAGCAGTTGTTGCCATTGAAAAGGGTATTGTTTAATCTTGATTTCAAGAGGTTGTAAAATTCACAGCTGCAAATTTAGGAATTTTTGATTAAAATTCCAAATCATGATAATTCTTGATTATCGTCATCGTTGAAGAGCTTGTTTTGCTCGTCGAGGTGGAAGTATCCTGAGAGCATGGCTATGAATTTCGAGATTTGGGTTATGGCATTCTGGGTGTCAGGTGTAATCTCCTTGCTTTTGAGTCGGAGCATCAGCATACCGTAAAGGGCGTTGAAGCAGGTCTCGATTTCGTTAGCAGGATTTTCACCCGCTTTGGCCCGCAGTTCCACGATAAACGGCAAGGTCTTGTAAAATTCAGCCGTATATTTTGCAAAGCGTGGATCTTTGAGCAGTGCGAGATGCAGGTCAGTGAGCTGGATTATGACATTTTTGTTTAGCTGCAGGTGACCTGATTTTTCCACACCCTCGCGGCGCATCATATCGATAAGTGACTCGTACCACTGCACCATCTCCTTGCGCTGAGCCTCGGAGAGATTGAAGCGGTCGATGACGTTGCGTTCAATCTTCTCTATATCAAGGTCGTTGGCTCGGATTATATCCTCTATCTGCCACATATAGAGCAGATATTCGGCAACGTTTTCCTTACGTTTTTGTGAAGCTATAATCATATTAAGTAAGTGAGCAGAATTATTCATAGTTATCCTGTAAGCATTACGAATGTCGCTTTTGCTCTTATTCCTCAGTTACAGAGCTACAGCTATGCTGCATCGCCATAAAAGCAAAATCATTCATCGTCCTGCTCACATTATAACTATGAATAATTTTGCTCACTTACTTAAAACTCGCTGGTGAAGTGGAACTTTATTTTCGGGAAATCAGTCTGAGCCATCTGCAGTACGTATCCTGAGTCGGCCAGGAACACATCACGTCCCTCCTTGTCAGTAGCCATAAACTGATGTTTGCGGCGCTTGAACGCAGCGAGGGCCTCCTCATCGTCGCTCTCGATCCAGCAAGCCTTGTAGAGCGATATCGGCTCCCATCGGCACTGTGCACCATACTCATGAAGCAGGCGGTACTGTATCACCTCAAATTGCAGCTGGCCTACGGTGCCTATCAGCTTGCGACCGTTAAACTGATTGGTAAACAGCTGTGCCACACCTTCGTCCATAAGCTGCTGAATTCCCTTCTCGAGCTGCTTTGACTTCATGGGGTCAGTGTTTTCAATATATTTGAACATCTCGGGAGAGAAGCTCGGCAAGCCCTTGAAGTGGAGCGTCTCGCCGGAGGTCAGCGTGTCGCCGATCTTGAAGTTACCATTATCGGGAATACCTACGATGTCGCCCGGCCAAGCCTCATCGACAATATTTTTCTTCTGAGCCATGAAAGCTGTAGGGGCGGCAAATTTCATCACCTTGCCGCTGCGAATGTGCTTGTAAGGAGCATTACGTTCAAACTTACCGGAGCAGATTTTCACGAAAGCGATACAGCTGCGGTGGTTGGGATCCATGTTGGCATGAATCTTGAATACAAATCCTGAGAAGCCCTCCTCCTCGGGACGTATCACACGCTCCTCAGCCGTCACGGGACGCGGCGCAGGGGCTATCTTCACGAAGCAGTCAAGCAGCTCCTTGACACCAAACGTATTGAGTGCCGAGCCGAAGAACACCGGAGCCACCTCACCTTCAAGATACTCATCAACTGAAAACTCAGGATACACACCCTCGATCAATTCCAGATCCTCGCGAAGCTTGGTGGCATCAGCCTCGCCAACACTTTCGTCGATGCGCGGATCGTTGACATTATCGATCTCCACGCGCTCTGACACACGCTGCTTGTTGGGGGTAAATAGATCAAGAGTCTGCTCATAAATATTATATACGCCCTTAAACTTGGCACCTATATTAATAGGCCATGACAGCGGACGCACCTTGATTTTCAGCTCCTGCTCCAGCTCATCGAGAATCTCAAATGGATCACGACCCTCACGGTCAAGCTTGTTGACAAAGATAATCACCGGAGTGCGGCGCATACGGCACACTTCCATCAGCTTACGAGTCTGCTGCTCCACGCCCTTAGCCACGTCGACCACGATGATAACGCTATCCACGGCCGTCAGCGTTCGGTAAGTATCCTCGGCAAAATCCTGGTGACCTGGAGTATCGAGGATATTGATTTTGTAATCACCGTAATTGAAGCCCATCACCGATGTAGCTACCGAGATACCGCGCTGCTTCTCAATCTCCATCCAGTCAGAGGTAGCGGTTTTCTTGATCTTGTTGGACTTGACAGCGCCTGCGATATGTATAGCGCCACCGAAAAGGAGGAGTTTCTCGGTAAGGGTGGTTTTACCGGCATCAGGGTGAGATATGATGGCAAACGTGCGTCGACGGCTAATTTCTTCGTTCAGACTCATGAATATAAAGATTTTTCGGGTGCAAAGGTACGAAAAAAAGTGGAAACTAAAAAGATCGTGCCATGAACCAATCACGACACGACCCGATAGTTATGGAAACAATTTACAAGTTTCAGAGTGCTTATTCAGCTACGACTTCAAAAGGCACCTCGGCGGTAACGTCGCGGTGGAATTTGATGGTAGCTACATAGTTGCCAACTTCCTTTACAGGCTGCTTGATAGAGATGAGCTTGCGATCCACGTTGTGGCCGAGCTTCTCGAGAGCTTCAGCGATCTGGATGCTGTTGACAGAGCCGAAGATAGTGCCGGTAGAGCTTGTCTTGGCGCCGATGGTGAGCTTAACACCTTCGAGAGCAGCGGCTGCAGCTTCAGCGTCGGCTTTGATCTTGGCGAGCTTGTGGGCGCGCTGACGCTGGTTTTCGGCGAGCATTTTGAGAGCAGCCTCAGTAGCGATTACAGCTTTACCCTGGGGGATGAGGTAGTTGCGGCCATAGCCGTTCTTAACTTCGACAACGTCGTCCTTATATCCGAGGTTGTTGATATCTTCTTTAAGAATGATCTTCATAATTCCTGTAATCTTTAAAATTTATTTCATCAAGTCGGTTACATAGGGCAGGAGTGCGAGATGACGTGCACGTTTCACTGCCTGAGCCACGCGGCGCTGGAACTTGAGAGAAGTTCCGGTGATGCGGCGGGGTAAGATTTTACCTTGCTCGTTGAGGAATTTCTTAAGGAATTCGGGATTCTTGTAGTCGATATACTTGATACCGCTTCTTTTGAAACGGCAATATTTCTTTTTCTTGACATCAACCGACATGGGAGTCAAGTAGCGGATTTCTGATGCTTGCTGTGCCATTGTTTAGTCCTCCTTGGTTTCTACGGTTTCAGTTGTGGTGGTTTCTACAGCTGCCTTGGCGCTGTTCTGACGACGCTTCTGAGCATACTCCTCAGCGTATTTGTCCTTGCGGAACACGAGGAAGCGAAGCACACGCTCGTCACGACGAAAAGCAGTTTCGAGCTTCTTGACTGTGTCAGGGGTTGCGTCAAATTCCACGAGTGTATAGAATCCTGTGGACTTCTTCTGGATGGGATAAGCGAGCTTGCGCAGGCCCCACATCTCAACATTTGCGATGGTAGCACCGTTGTCGGTAACCACCTTCTCAAACTTTTCTACCGCTTCCTTCATCTGAACATCAGACAAAACGGGAGTTAAAATGAAAACGGTTTCGTAATTGTTCATTTGATAATGATTTAATTGGTGTTTTTGAATTGCGACTGCAAAGGTAATGATTTTTCATCTTCGCTCCAAATATTTTTTATAAAAGATATAAAAGATTTGTATTACCTTTGTAAAAATAATTGGAATAAAGCTTATGGAAAATTTCACATTCTGGACTCCGACGAAGTATGTATTCGGTCGTGGAGTAGAGATGCAGGCCGGCGACCTCACGGCTCAGATGGTAGGTTGCCGCGTATTGATGGTGTATGGCGGACGGTCGGCCGAGGCTTCGGGTCTTCTCGGGCGCATACGACAGTCGCTTGAGGCAAGTGGCGTGAAATGGATGGAGCTCGGAGGAATCCGCCCCAACCCCACTGACGACAAGGTGCGCGAGGGTATCGCCATGATGCGCGATGGCAACCTTGACGGCCTGCTTGCCGTAGGTGGCGGCAGCGTGATCGACACCGCCAAGGCTATCGCAGCCGGAGTGCCTTACGATGGCGACTTCTGGGACTTCTACGAAGGGAAAGCTCAGATAACCAAGGCTCTGCCCCTCGGCGTGGTGCTCACCATCCCGGCAGCCGGAAGCGAAGGCTCAGGCAACTCAGTGATCACCCGCATTGACGGCAAGGTGAAGATCAGCATCCGCACGGAGGTGGCTCTGCGTCCGAAGTTTGCTCTGATGAACCCCGAACTGACATTCACTCTCCCACCCTACCAGACTGCCTGCGGCGTGGCTGACATGATGGCTCACATCTTCGAACGTTACTTTACTGACACTCCCGCCGTAGAGGTGACTGACCGCCTATGTGAAGGCGTGCTCAAGGCTATCATCGAGGAAGCGCCCAAGGTGATGGCCGATCCTACTGATTACGACTCGCGCGCTAATATAATGTGGAGCGGCACGCTCGCTCATAATGGCATCTGCGGCACCGGCCGAAAGGAAGACTGGGCATCTCACGCCATGGAGCATGAGATCAGCGCGATTTATGATGTGGCACATGGCGCCGGCCTCGCCGTAGTAATGCCTGCGTGGATGACCTTCCTTGCCGGGGTTCACCCCGAGAAGGGCGCCCAGATGGCGCGCCGCGTGTTTGGCATCACCGAGGCCGACGATAAGAAAGCCGCACTCGAAGGCATAGCAGCTCTGCGCAAATTTTTTGCCGGGCTCGGACTTCCCATCACCTTCGCGGAGCTTGGCATCGAGAACCCCGACATCGATCTTCTGGTAAGCCGCCTGCACGCAAACAAGGGTGCCACCATCGGAGGATATTATCCGTTAACCTCCGTGGAGACACACCTTATATATAATCTCTGCTTATAACTTATAGCTTAGATTTCGCCAATAATCTCGTTAATGTCAGCGACGCCGTGGCGCGTGCACCAATCGGCCATATAGTCGATGATTTTCACCGTCACAGCCGGATCAATAAAATTGGCAGTACCCACTTCGATGGCCGTGGCGCCTGCGAGCATAAACTCGATGGCATCGCGGCCATTCATTATGCCGCCGAGCCCCACGATAGGTATATTGACCGCCTTTTTCACTTGCCATACCATCCTCACGGCCACCGGGCGCACGGCTGCACCCGAGAGGCCACCTGTCACGGTAGAGAGGTACGGACGGCGGCGCTCAGTGTCGATAGCCATACCCATCAGCGTGTTGATAAGCGAAACAGCATCAGCGCCTTCGCCCTCGGCTGCACGAGCTATCTCAGTGATATCAGTGACGTTAGGCGACAACTTAACTATCATCTGCCCCGGATAAACTTTTCTTACGGCGCGAGTCACTGAGGCGGCGCCGGAAGCAGTGGTACCGAAAGCCATACCCCCTTGCTTGACGTTGGGGCACGAGATGTTAACCTCGATACCGGCCACCTTATCAAGCGGAGCAAGTCTCTCAGCTACAGCAGCATAGTCGTCAACGCTTGCGCCTGACACATTAACTATCATTCGCGAATCAATATCCTTGATACGGGGATATATTTCCGAGATGAAATAGTCGACACCCTTATTCTGAAGCCCCACGGCATTAAGCATACCCGAGGGAGTCTCCACCATACGCGGGTAATCGTTACCCTGGCGGGGATTGAGCGTAGTGCCCTTTACGATATATCCTCCCAGACGGCCGAGGTCAATGAAAGGCGCAAATTCCTCACCATAGCCGAAAGTACCTGACGCCGTCATCACCGGATTTTTCAGGCCAAGGCGCCCTATGTTTACTTCAAGATTTGCCATATTACCAGGTTAATTGATTGATATTAAACACCGGACCTTCGGTACAGACACATACATTACCCTTGACGGTCTTCTCCACGCAACAGAGGCAGGCGCCAAGTCCGCAGGCCATCATATTTTCGAGCGACACCTCGCAGTCACACCCCGTAGCCTTAGCTTTGGCTGCAACTGCCTTCATCATCGGAGCCGGGCCGCAGCAGTAGACACGGTCAAACTGTCGCGAAAGCACTTCATGAGCAGTTACAAAACCGCGTGTGCCAGCCGAGCCGTCTTCTGTGCAGAGATGAAGTTTGCCAAATTCCTCAAACCGCTCTGTAAGAAGCAGATCGCCCGTGGAGCGAGCTCCTGACAGATATTCTACATCGAAACCCTTGCCGCTGAGCACACGCCCAAGGTAAAGAAGTGGTGCCACACCCACGCCGCCACCGACGAGGAGCACACGGCTGCCTGCGGGGAGCTCGGTGTCAAACCCATTACCGAGCGGCAGAATAAGATTAAGCGTCGCACCTTCAGCAATTTCAGTCAGCACTTTGGTTGCCTTGCCGGCATTGCGCACAAGCAGCGTGATGCTTGAGGTCTCATAGTCGACATCACATATTGAAATAGGACGGCGCAGAAACACACCCTTAGTATCTACAGCCACCTGCACAAACTGTCCCGGAAGGATTTCCGGTAGCCTCTTTCCATCAGCTGCGGTCAGCCGCAGGCATGCATAGTTGTCGCCCGGATTCAGGCGCTCTGTTACGATAAAATCTCTTATTTCTTTCATTGAAAAGCATATTAAGAAGGGATAGATCCGCTATAAAAGAGCGACATCTATCCCTTCGTTTAAGATTCTTCAGAGGGAATTATTTTTTTGATTCCTCGATAGAGAGTTTGCGGAATTCTTTCAGAGCTTTTTCAAGTTCGAGAGAAGCTTTACGTGCACGAGCACCGGCGGCTTTGTTACCATTTTCTACCTGAGCGGCTGCATCTTTTGCAAATGACTCGCACAGAGTGGCAATCTTTTCAACTAAAGTTTTCATCAGGAAATAAGATTAATAAAGTGATTGTTAATTAGTAATTGTCGCAAAGTTAAATAATATTTCATAAAATCAAGCAATTTGAAGAAAAAATTGTAAAAAATTCGACATTTTAGGGTAATCTGACACTATGACATATATTAATTACGGCGAAATTTTGTAAATTTGCAGTGTATATCTGAAACCACAGTAAGAAATATGCGTACTGAAGAAGAACTTACCGGCGTAAGCCTTTTAGGCAACACCGGCGTGAAATACCCTGACCAATATTCGCCCGAGGTGCTTGAGGCGTTTGTCAACAAGCATCCAGACAATGAATACGTTGTCACATTCAACTGCCCGGAGTTTACCTCGCTTTGCCCCAAGACCGGGCAGCCTGACTTTGCTGAAATAATAATATCATATATCCCACGCGAGCTTATGGTGGAGAGCAAAAGCCTGAAACTATACCTTTTCAGCTTCCGTAACCATGGCGATTTTCATGAGGACTGCGTCAACATCATCATGAAAGATCTGATCAAGCTGATGGATCCCCGCTACATCGAGGTGACCGGCTTTTTCACTCCTCGCGGAGGAATATCTATCTATCCGTTTGCTAATTATGGCGATGCCGAGCATTCCGCCCTCGCACGGGAGCGCCGGCGTGAGCAGCTGCAAAATGTAATGTCGAAGCGATGAAAAATGCCATGCTTGTGCTCTCGGGCGGAATGGACTCCGTCACGATGCTCCACGAATACAAAGACATAATCGCCGTCGCTGTCAACTTCAGCTACGGCGCCAATCATAACGAGCGTGAGCGGCAATGTGCCCGCTATCACTGCTCACTACTTGGTATTGAGCTGATAGAAATTGATCTCGGATTCATGGGGAAATATTTTGAAAGCTCCCTCCTACAAGGAGCTGAGGCTATCCCTGAAGGCCATTATGAGGATAAGAACATGAAATCTACCGTGGTGCCGTTTCGCAACGGCATCATGCTCTCCATAGCTGCCGGATTGGCCGAGAGCCGCGACCTTGACACCGTGATGATAGCCAACCACGGTGGCGACCATGCCATCTATCCTGACTGCCGTCGGGGGTTCATTGACGCCATGGGAAAGGCTATAGCTGAAGGTACTTATGTAAACATAAGACTATTCGCCCCCTACACCGGCCTGACCAAAGGCGAGATCGCCTGCCACGGCCGTGACCTCGGCATCGATTACTCCACCACTTATTCCTGCTATCGCGGTGGAGAGAAGCATTGCGGCAAGTGCGGCACTTGTGTGGAGCGGCGCGAAGCCCTTGAATATGCAGGGATTACTCTCATTGACGATTAATTATGGAGACTCCATCTATACCTAAGAAAAAGAAGAAAAAGAAACGCGGCCGCCGCTTCAGTCCCCGCAAAGCTGCACGACTCTTTCTGCCTGCTGTACTTATCGTAATCCTCATCTCAATATTCTCTGGTGGTGACAAGACTCACGCCGAGGCTATCGATGAAGAGGAGGAGCTCGTGGAAGACAACGGTCCGCGCTACGACATCCCCTCGGCCGATGACGATATTGACTATACAAAATGCCTCGAGAAGATGCCCGAGCCTACCGTAAAGATGAAGGTCAACTATTTCGGCAATCCACGGCAGGTGTTTAACGACAGTAATTATGTCCACCTGGCCGAGGCCATGCAGATAGGTATCGAGCCGCTCTCTGACGTTCGCTCCCACTGGCAAGTACGCAAGCCGCTGGTGAAGGTCACCTCCTGCGAGGATTACTTCATCGATAAACTCACTTACTCGCGGCCTTATCTTATTCCCGAGGCCGAGCTCTCGCTACGTGAGATAGGGCATCGCTTCCGCGACACTATAGCAGCAAGAGGGGGGGGCGACTACCGCATCAAGGTGACAAGTCTGCTGCGCACTCCGGCTACGGTAAAGAAGTTGCGCCGCCACAACAGTAATGCCGTCGACTCGTCAGTGCATCAGTATGCCACCACATTTGATATATCTTACGCTGCTTTTATCGCTGATTCTGATACACTTCCCCGTAGCATCGACGACCTCAAGGGGGTGCTTTCCGAGGTGCTGAAGGCTATGCGCGAGGAGGGTAAGATATGGGTTAAGTATGAACGTAAACAGCCGTGTTTCCACATCACGGCACGCCGCCGTAATTCATGAGCGAAGAAGAAAAAAATAACGTAGAGGCTCCTGTCAAGGAGGCGAAAAAGAAGCCCGGCATCCTGCGGAAATTAGTCAAATGGCTGCTGATAGCAGTGGTGACGATAGTGGTCATCATTATCGCCGTCATTTCATTGACAGTGTGGATATTGACGCCTCCGCGACTGACACCCATAATCGAGAATATCGCTAACGAGAATCTTAATGCCGAGGTGAGCATTGACAAGGTTGAGCTGACATTCTGGCATACATTCCCGCGCTTTCAGGTGGATGTCAATGGGCTTAGGGTGAAATCTCACTCACTGGATGCGTTGCCTGACTCAATAATGCCGGCAGTGCCGCTGTGGGCCGACTCGCTGGCCTCGGTCAGCAAGCTTTCAGGTGGTATAAATCTGCTTGAACTTTTCCGCGGCCGCATAGAGCTTTATGACATCTCGGTGGTGAATCCGGCGTTTAATATCGTACAAGTCACTGATGAATACGCTAATTACGATATTGTTCCGCCGTCAGAGGAGGCTTCCGATGAAAATACGCCGTTGATACTGCCGGATATCTCAATGGGCAAATTCGAGATCCTCGGCGATATGCCGATTAGATATACATCAATCCCTGATTCTCTGGATGTCACTCTCACTCTTTCGATGGCCCGACTCGCCGGAGAACATTCTCCACGCTACCGCCTCGACGTGAAGGGTAACACCGGGCTCTCAGCCGGCGACATCGTCATTGATAATCTCGGATTAGGATTAGGCGGCGATATTGTATGGAACTTAAAAAGTCCTGAGACATTGGGACTTGAGGATTTCTTAACATCACTTGGTCCGATTGAGCTAACCACTTCGGCAAATATCGATTTCGCCGGAGATCTTACAGTTAACTCTCTGAATATGCGCCTGAAAGAGGTACGTCTTGATGAGATTATAGCAATGATTCCCGCCGATATGCGCGGCGAGCTCGATAAAGTGACTACTGACGTAGCCTTATCCGCTGATATACAACTAACTGCGCCGTTTGCTCCGGCTGTTGATTCCATACCCTCGGCCAAAGTAGGTCTTAAGCTGAAGGAGGGTTCGCTGCGTTACGACAGATTAAACCTCAGAAAAGTAGCTCTCAACGCTGAGGCTACGGTGGATGGCAAGAACCTAAATAAATCAGTGCTCACGGTTTCTGACCTTACCGTCATCGGCCAGGGCACGGGCTTCAAGGTGACCGCAAAGGTGACCGATCCGCTCTCCGACCCTCATGCCAAGGGCACTTTCAAGGGGGGCATATATTCCGACTGGCTGCCGAAACGTCTGCTCACCCGCCTGCCATTCGATATAACGGGCCGACTGAAAGCTGACTGCACCTTTGACGTCCGCCAGAGCTACCTCACTCCGGCTAATTTCCACTATATGAAGTTTGACGGCGAGGCTGACCTTAGCGATTTCTCGATAAATATGCACGACGGCTCAATGGCGGTGGATGTCACTGAGGCGCAGCTGAAATTAGGCACTAATTCCACGATAAAAGTTGGTGACTTCCGCGCCGACTCGCTGCTGACAGCTTCAATTAACATTGACTCGGTCAACTTCTTCATCCCCGGACTTACGGTAAACGGCCGAAAATGGCACATGGGCGTAGGCATGATGAACCGTGCCTCAACGGCTGATACTTCGATGATTAACCCTATCGGAGGAACGATTTCTGCTGACATGATCCGCATGGTGAATACCATCGACTCCATGTCAGTAAGGCTCAGGAAATCCACCATCCGCGGCTCGCTGACCCGTTTCCGCGGAAGCACACGCAAGCCCCGTCTGGCCATGAAGATAGCCACCGATGGCGGGTTATATATTAATAATTATGTGAAAGCATTCCTGACGGATGCTTCGATGGATGTCACCGTCTACCCCGCCCCTCCGCGCATAGGCCGCCGCATGAAGGCGCGCATGGATTCGATCCACACTGCCGACCCCTCGCTGAAGCCCGAGCAGGTGTATGCCAAAGCACTGAGTATGCGCGACACTACCCGCCGCCGCTCAAGGGACTATGAATACGGCGGAGAGGCGATTCTTGACGACTCCACAGCGCAGATACTCAAGCAATGGAAGGCCTCGGGTCATCTCAAAGTGGCGCGTGCGGCCATGTTTACTCCCTACTTCCCCATCCGTAACTCGATCCGCAATCTTGACATGGAATTTTCCACTGATTCACTGATTGTCAAGGATATGCGCTACAGAATGGGACATAGCGAATTTTCGCTCAACGGTAAGGTCACTAATATCTCACGCTCCCTGACCTCGCGCAGCGGCTCCCCGATAATGATTGACTTCGCCCTGACCGGCGACACCATTGATGTCAACCGCATCGCCGAGGCCGTGTTTGCCGGTGCATCTTACGCTGACGGGAAGAGTGCCACCGGAGGCTCAACCCTCCTGAGTGCAAGCGATTCGGAGACTGAGATGCAGAGTATGATCGACTCGGTGGCTCAGGTCGACACAATGTCGCCGCTGATATTGCCTATGAACGTAGAGGCCGAGTTGAAGCTGAGATTCAACGACGTGCTCTATTCTGATCTGGTGATGAAAGATCTCCGTGGCTCAGTAATGGTGAGCGGCGGAGCAATTAATTTCCATAACCTGTCGGCAAGGACGGATATCGGTTCGGTTGGGTTCAACGCCCTCTATTCGGCTCCTGATGAGTCTGATATGAGGTTTGCTTTCGGTATGCAGCTGAAGGATTTCCGCATCGCCCGCTTCATGAAAATGATTCCGGCAATCGACACCCTGATGCCGCTGCTCAACGACATCAGCGGCATCATCAACGCCGAGATCGCTGCCACCTCGCAGCTTACGCCGCAGATGGATATCGACATTCCATCGCTCACGGCAGCAATAAAGATCTCGGGCGACAGCCTCGTACTGCTGGACAACGAGACGTTTCGCACAGTGTCGAAGTGGCTGATGTTCAAGAACAAGCAGCGCAACATGATCGATAAGATGAGCGTCGAAATGATCGTCGAAAACTCGCGGATGGAGCTGTTTCCGTTTGTATTCGATATGGATCGATATCGCCTCGGAGTGATGGGCAACAATGACCTTGCTATGAATTTCAATTACCATGTAGCCGTCATTAAGTCGCCCCTCCCTTTCAAGTTTGGCATAAATCTCTCAGGCAATCCTGACAAAATGAAGATCCGCCTCGGCGGTGCCAAGCTCAACGAAAAGACCGCCGTACAGAGCGTACAGATCGCCGATACTACCCGCATCAACCTTGTCCGTCAAATCGAAAGTGCCTTCCGCCGTGGCGTGAAAAATTCCGGAGTATCATCGCTGCGGTTCAACCGCCGTCCTGACAAAAATGCGCTCAACGCCTCAGCCTCGGATACGATCTCCGCTACTGATTCCCTGACATTTATCCGCGAAGGCCTGATTGAAGCTCCCGCACCCGCACCTGAGCCTGCCGCGGCAGCTGATAAAAAGAAAAAAAAGAAAAAATGAATATTATAGCACCTTACTCACATCAGATAATCAACTACTTACGCCGCACCGGCCATCAGCATTTTGACCCTAAAGCCGCACTGATAGATATGGACGGCACGCTTTACGATTCGATGCGCAACCACTCGGCCGCCTGGTATCGCCTCGTGACCGAGCTCGGCATCGAGGCCACGCAGGATGAGTTTTACCTCTACGAGGGGCGCACCGGAGCGTCGACTATCAACCTGATATTCAACCGCACCTACGGACGTGATGCCACGTCGCAGGAGATAGAGGAGCTTTATCATCGCAAGACGGTGTACTTCACCGAATTGCCTGCCGTAAAGCCGATGGATGGGGCTGCCGAGATGCTCGGCGTGCTTGAGGATTACAATATCACCCGCGTGCTTGTGACCGGCTCCGGCCAGCGCACGCTAATTGACCGCCTTAACAACGATTTCCCGGGCGCATTCGCTGAGGATAAGATGATTACCTCGCGCGACGTCACCAAAGGGAAACCGGATCCCGAGCCATATCTTATGGCCATGAAGAGGGCCGGAGCACAGCCATGGCAGTCGATCGTGATTGAGAATGCCCCCATCGGCGTGGAGGCCGGAGTAAGGGCTGATGCTTTCACCATCGGCGTCAACACCGGGCCTATCCCCCGCCAAGTGCTTGAAGAAGTCGGAGCGGATATCGTGTTTGACTCGATGAGGGAATTGGCCGAGAGTATGCCTGTGCTGTTGGATTCTCTAAAAAAGGTGAGCCTGTGACCTCTTATCCGCGCCTGATATTCACTGACGATGCCGCCTTAGCCCTTCAGGATGTGGTGAGCGGGATTGTGCACGATAAGGTAATGGTGGTGTGCGACTCCACGGTGAATACACTCGTGGCTACCCCCTTGATCGGCGACCGTTTCCCGAAAGCGGTTTTTCCGGCCGGTGAAGCCAATAAGAATCTCGACTCACTCTTGATGGTGTGGCACGCTGCGGTAAGTAATGGATTGACCCGCCATTCGCTTATTATTAATATAGGTGGTGGCGTCACCACGGATCTCGGAGGATTTGCCGCGGCCACTTTCAAGCGCGGCATCCAATATATTAATGTGCCCACTACGCTACTCGGCGCCGTGGATGCTGCCGTAGGGGGCAAAACCGGCATCGACTTTCTCGGGCTGAAAAACGAGATAGGTGCTTTTGCCATGCCTACTGCGGTAGTGTTTGACACCCAACTATTTGACTCGCTGCCGTTATCTGAAAAACTCTCCGGCTACGGCGAGATGATCAAGCACTCGCTGCTGCGAAGCCGAAGCTCGTTTCTTGACGCTCTGGAAATTGACGTTGCGCAGGTAGATCACCCTACCCTCTTGACTATGGTGAAGGCTGATGTGGAGCTGAAAATGGAGATAGTCAGCAGCGACCCCTTCGAGAAAGGGATACGCAAAGCCCTCAACCTCGGGCATACATTCGGCCATGCACTTGAGGAATTTATGCTCAGTCGTGGGGAGGCGATACCTCATGGTGTGGCCGTGGCTCACGGATTGCTCGTCGCCATGATCCTATCTCATCAGCTACGGAGCTTTGAATCAGGGCTTATTTCCATCTATGCCTCCTTTCTCCGCAACGGCGGCTACAGCGTGCCCGCCATAACGTGTGACGACTACGATGATTTAATCCGATTGATGATGCACGACAAGAAAAATAGCGCTAACGGCCTGATCTCCTTCACGCTGCTCAATGCGCCAGGCCATCCGGCAGTGGACTGCCTCGTAGATCCTTCCACCCTGAAAATCGCCCTTGACATTTACCGCGACTATTTATAACATATTTAATATCAAATCGTTGGCAGCATCAATACGCGAGTTGTCAAGCGATGCAAGATAGATGCGGGTAGTCGTCTCTGACCGGTGTCCCATACCCTCGCTGATTATGCTTATGGGCACACCCCGCGTCCGTGCCGCTGACGCCCACGAATGGCGCGCCACATAAAGCGTCAGCCGCGACTTTATTCCGGCTAACGTTGCTATCTCTTTGAGCCGTTCGTTGATACGTCTTCCAGCCTGAAGATAAGCTATATAGCTATCGGGCGCACCCTCTTTCAATATAGGCAGCAAGTATTGGGAGTCGCCCCGGGGATATTTGTCAACGATATCCTGCATATCGTCAGTCCATTTGATAATCAGCATCTGCCCCGTCTTGCGGCGATGGTAGATGATGTAGCCGTCAACAAGATCTGATTTCCGGAGAAACGACATATCAATCAGGCTCATTCCCCGCAAGTAAAAGCTCATCAGAAACATATCCCGCGCCAAGTCAAGCTGAGGATAGTTCGCCAAGTCAAGCCCGCGGATGGCACGGATATCATCTATCGATAAAGCTCGTTTCATTGTGGCATACACCCCCGTATAGACGTGGCGAAACGGATTGGTATTCAGTATTGCACCCTCATCTACGGCACGATTGTAAGTGGCTCGGAGTATGCGATTATAAAAGGATATTGTGTTGGGTATCAAACCCTGAGTTATCAGCCACGACTGAAATTCCTGCATGATGCGCTGAGTCAGGCAGTCGATGGTGAAATTCTCCGTCGTAATCAAGATCTCCTGCATGGAGCAGCTGTCTAAAAATGACTGGAAGCGGTTCAAAGCTGTCAGATATGTTTCCGCCGTGCGTCGGTGGCCGGTTTGACGGAGGTTGGCGATAACATCGGTCATGTAGCTGACGAGGGAATATCGATCCACAAAACCGCGAAACTCACTTTTGACATCACCGAGCGTAAACGACGGCCGATCGATGCCCAGCCGCCCGATGATCTGCCGCAGATTAGTGACATCACGATGTATTATATCCCGCGCTATCATCAGTCGGACGTCACTGTTTCCGATCGCCACAGTCGAACTTTTCGAATCCCAGTCCTCACTCCTCAGACAGAGATTTGACGCCACGGTGGCCATCCTGGTGCCGGATGTCAGCCGGTAAAATATCCTGCCGCTGTCAGCACCTCGCTCCGCGGCAAACTTCACTGTAATCGCTATCATATTTATCTAAAATTTATGTTAATAATTTGGCGGATAAAATTAGTTGTTTAGTTGTTAGTCGTTAGTTGTTAGTTGTTAGTTTTAATTAGTGTATATAAGCACTAAAGTATCACCATGGATGCGGAGCTGGAGCTTGCAGTTGTAACTACTCAGCTACGGATGATTTCTTAGAGTCATAATAATTAAGTAAGATGAA
>JAMPAP010000004.1 GCA_023667185.1 Lachnoclostridium sp. | reverse complement strand
ACCAATAGCAACGTCATGCCCATAAGTCTACTTTGCCGATAGCTGAGTAGTTACTCTAAAACATAGGTCACCGTTCCACTCCATTAGGTGAAACGGTGACTTTTCATTACCGAGTTTTTACTGTGTTATTTTACGGTCCATGTTTCGCCGGAGAGGATCATGCCGCGGAGAGTGTCGTAGCTTTTGTGGGAGCGTACATTCTGAATCTGGGCTTCGACTTCTTCGTTGTAGACGGGTGATTCTACATCGCGGATCACACCTATGGCGAGCGGTAGTTCATGTCCGTCCATCATGGCAAGCTGCTGGTGGAGGAAGTTGCTGCGGGTATGGGCGTCATGAACGAGGACATCATCCATGGTATAGCCATCTTCACCTATCTTGACAGCTTTGAGCAGGAATCCATCCTGCACCAGACCGTACTCATTGTTTTTGCCGAAAATCATTTTTTGGCCATGCACGAGGTGGATAGTGCGGTCGGCTCGGAATTCCTTGTCAGTGATGAAGTTGTGGATGCCATTGTTGAAGATGACGCAGTTTTGCAGAATCTCAACGACGGATGTTCCCTTGTGACGGGCAGCGGCTACGAGAGCCTCCTCCGATATCTTAAGCTCCACGTCAATGCTGCGGGCGAAGAAATTGCCGCGGGCACCGAATACGAGTTCGGCCGGGATAAAGGGATCTTCAGTGGTGCCGTAAGGTGACGACTTGGAGACGAATCCGCGGTCAGACGTAGGTGAATACTGTCCCTTGGTCAAGCCATATATCTTGTTGTTAAACAGGATGATATTTATGTCGATATTGCGGCGCACAGCGTGGATGAAGTGATTACCGCCGATAGCGAGACCATCGCCGTCGCCCGAGATCTGCCATACAGTCATATCAGGACGTGCCACCTTGAAACCGGTGGCGATAGCTGCGGCACGACCGTGGATGGTGTGAAATCCGTAAGTATTCATGTAATACGGCAGTCGTGACGAGCAACCGATACCCGAGATTACAGCTGTCATCTCCGGAGCGACTCCGAGGGTGGCCATAGCCTTGTGGAGAGTGTTGAGGATGGCATGGTCGCCACATCCGGGACACCATCTAACGTTGAGTCCGTTTTTGAAATCTGATGCTTTATATGTAGTTTCTTCCATTGGTAGTGACGATTTAATGACGGTTGATAATCTCCTTGACGCGCTCTACGACTTCGCTTACGAGGAACGGCTGACCCTGAATCTTGTTGATGCGCTCGATTCTTACTTCAGGGAACTTAGCCTGCAGATAGTCAGCAAATTGGCCGGTGTTAAGCTCAGCCACGATCACGCGTTTGTATTTTCCGAGCACCTCAGCGGTATTGCCGGGGAGCGGGTTGATATAATTGAAGTGAGTGAAGGCTACGGGCACACCCTCCTTGTTGAGCTCGGCAGCAGCTGTGCGGAGATGGCCGTAAGTGCCACCCCAGCCGAGCAGGAGAGTATCAGCGCCAGCGCAATCAATTACCTCAAGATCAGGGATATCACGCACTATACGGGCCACCTTCTCGCGGCGGGTCTGTACCATCTTCTCGTGATTGACGGGATCAATTGAGATGACACCGGTGACGAAATCCTTCTCCAGGCCACCTATGCGGTGTGCCGCGCCGGGTGTGCCGGGAATAGCCCAAAGGCGGGCAAGTGTCTCAGGATTACGCAGATAGGCATGCCAGTCATCACCTATCATATCAGGCGTAAGCACTGGAGCCTTGATTTCGGGCAGCTCATCATCCTCAGGTACGCGCCATGCACTTGCGCCGTTACCGATGAAGGCATCAGTAAGGAGGATAACGGGAGTCATGTGCTCCATAGCTATCTTGGCGGCCTGATAAGCCATATTGAAGCAGTCGACGGGAGATGATGCAGCAACAACAGCCACCGGCGACTCGCCGTTACGACCGTAGAGTGCCTGCATAAGGTCAGTCTGCTCGGTCTTTGTAGGCAGACCGGTCGATGGACCGCCACGCTGCACATCAATCACCACCAAGGGCAACTCAGCCATCACGGCCAGACCGATACCTTCGCTCTTCAGAGCCAGACCCGGACCGGAGGTCGAAGTCACCGCGAGATCACCGGCAAATGATGCGCCAATAGCCGAGCACACACCGGCAATCTCATCCTCCATCTGCACAGCCTTTACGCCGAGGTCGCGGCGCTTGGCCAGTTCGTGAAGAATATCAGTGGCTGGGGTAATGGGGTAGCTGCCGAGGAAGAGCGGACGACCTGACTTCTCTGAGGCGGCGATAAGACCCCATGCGGTAGCAGTATTGCCATTTATGTCAGTATACACTCCGGGGCGTGCATCTTCAGTCTCAATGCGGTAAGTGGTGACAGAAGCGTGGATATTATGACCGTAATCATATCCGGCGTCGAGCACCTTAAGGTTAGCCTCGAGCACAGCCGGCTTTTTGCCGAATTTGCCCCTCAATATATGGCGGGCAGCCTCCAACGGACGATCAAAGAGCCAGCATACAAGGCCTAATGCGAAGATATTGCGGCACTTGAGCATCGACTTGTTGTCGAGGCCCGAGTCGGCCAAGGTAGCCTTTGTCATCGAAGTGACGGGCACTTCTACGATCTGGGCATTTATATTAAGCTCTTTGAAGGGCTTGTCGGTGGCAAACATAGCCTTGTCGAGATCAGCTTTTTTGAACGAATCAATATCGACGATAGCCACGCCACCCGGTTTGAGAAACTTTACATTCTGCTTCAGTGCCGCGGGGTTCATGGCTATCAGCACATCACATTCGTCGCCGGGAGTGTGAACATCCACACCTACACTGACCTGAAAGCCGCTGACACCGCTGAGCGAGCCCTGCGGAGCGCGCACCTCGGCGGGATAATCGGGGAAGGTGGAAACCTTGTTGCCAAGGCCTGCCGATACATTGGTGAATATGTTTCCGGCAAGCTGCATTCCATCTCCGGAGTCGCCGGAAAATCTTACAACTACCTTGTCAAGAGTCTTGACATTTGTTTCATTTAACATGGTTGGTTAACTATATAATATATATAATGTGTATTATTGGTTATTAAATTTAAGGGGAAGAGCCGGGCGATCGCCCGTGAGACGTCCGCCGCTCATCACTACACGGCCGTTGACCATCGTCATCACGGGGCGTCGCCTGAGCATCGTCCCGGCGAGAGGTGTCCATCCGCAGCGGGAATGTACGTCCTCATCCTTGATTTTCAGGGAGCACTGACCTACGACCACAAGGTCAGCAAAATATCCTTCACGGATGAAACCGCGGCGGTCAATATTGAATATCCGGGCAGGATTGTGACACATCAGCTCTACGATGCGCTCTTCAGTCAGCGACGGGTTTTCATCAGCAAGTTCAAGCATCAACGCGAGTGAAAACTCAATCCCGGGCATTCCTGAGGCCGCCGTCAAAGCATTTCCGGCCTTTGACTCAAGCAGATGCGGGGCATGATCAGTGGCGATGGTATCTATCCTTCCTTCGATCACCGCTTTAAGCAGCGCCAGGCGGTCGCTGCACTCCTTGATGGCTGGATTGCACTTAATCCTCGATCTGAGGCGGTCGTAATCGTTGCGGTCAAAAAAGAGGTAATGAGGGCATGTCTCAGCCGTAATTTTCTTGGCTGACAGGTCGCCTCGGGTGAAAAATTGAAGTTCGTCGGCGGTGGAAATGTGGCATACGTGAAGGTGTGTACCATATTTCCGGGCTATTTCCACAGCTTTTGCCGTGGCCGAAACGCAGGCTTTTGATGAGCGGATGTCAGGATGTCGATCCACGGGAATATCGCCGTCAGGGTATTCTGCAGCAATCGCTTCAATATTAGCCTTGATAATTGCATTATCCTCGGCATGAACTGCCACGGGCACTTTCACCTCGCGGAAAACACGGTCAAGTGTCGACTCATCATCTACAAGCATATTGCCTGTCGACGAGCCCATGAACACTTTTACGCCGGCTATCCCGGTAAAATCGGCCTGAAGGATTTCCTCCTCGTTGTCATTTGTAGCGCCGATGAAAAAGCCGTAATTGGCCAGCGACACCTCGGCCGCGCGAAGCTTCTTGTCATCAATAGCTTTGCGGGATACAGTGGGCGGAATGGTGTTGGGCATATCAAGGAATGAGGTCACGCCTCCCATCACGGCTGCCACCGTCTCGGTGGCCATATCGCCCTTGGCCGTCAGCCCCGGGTCGCGGAAATGGACGTGGGTATCTATCACGCCGGGCATCAGGAGATTGCCGCCGAGATCTACTGCCTCATCAGCCGCATCGATCAGCACCTGCGGAGCCTCGCCGTGGCCTACCTGCTTGATATATTGCGATTCAACGGCTACATATCCTACATACCGCTGCGATTCGTTGACGATAGTCGCGTTATAAAGAAGTATCATTTCTTGGAGTAATCAGGATATTTCGTAAACAGGCTCGACCATTTCAAACGCATCACGCCGAAAAGACCCTCGGAAAAAATACCCGAGCTCATCTTCGAGGTGCCAAGCACACGGTTGACAAAGATGATAGGCACTTCAGCCACCTTGAAGCCATACTTGTAAGCGAGAAATTTCATCTCTATCTGGAAAGCATATCCTTTGAACCGGATCTTATCAAGCGGAAGCGCCTCAAGCACCCGGCGGGTATAGCATACAAACCCCGCCGTGGAGTCGTTCACCGGCATCCCGGTCACAAGTCTTACATACTTAGAGGCGTAATATGACATCAGCACTCGTCCCATCGGCCAGTTGACCACATTGACCCCCGTCACGTAGCGGGAGCCAATCGCCATATCCGCGCCCCTGAGCACACACTCGTTGCGCAGATTTATGAGATCCTCCGGATTATGTGAGAAATCGGCATCCATCTCGAAGATATACTGATACTGCGGCCTGGCAAGAGCCCATTTAAACCCTTCGATATAAGCTGTGCCAAGTCCGAGCTTACCGGTGCGCTCAAGAAGAAACACTCTGCCGGGATATTGCTCGATCTTTGATTTCACAAAACCGGCAGTCCCATCAGGCGAATTATCGTCAATTACAAGCACACTGAAATCACCCTGGAGATTTATCACGGCGTCTATAATGGCCTGAATATTCTCCCGCTCATTATATGTAGGGATGATTACGAGGTTGTCAGAAACGTTGCTGCTCATATCGCGCTGCTCGTGGTTACTCATTGGATGGTCTGTTGGTAGATGTTCAGTAAAATTTCTTTATCGATAGGAGTAAGCTCCACATGGCGGCGGCTCATCATGCGCTCGGCCGTCTGATAGAATCGATCGAGATCCACCGGCTTCATTCCCTGGACTGTACCCTCGCTGAAGGATGGAATAAACGTTCTCGGGAAGCCCGCACTATAGAAATTGACTCCTACGCCAAGCATTGTAGCGGTGTTAAACATCGTATTGATACCGGCCTTGCAATGGTCGCCCATGATCAGGCCGCAGAATTGAAGCTTCGTTTTTTCAAACGTAGAGGTCGTGTAATCCCACAGGCGTATAGGAGCGTAAGTATTCTTGAGATTTGACATAGTGCATCCGGCCCCGAGGTTGCACCATTCGCCTATCACGGCATTTCCGAGGAAGCCGTCATGTGCCTTGTTGGAATAACCTATCAATACGGCATTATTGATCTCACCGCCTACCTTGCAGTAAGGGCCGAGCGTGGTGCCGCCGTAAATCTTCGAGCCCATATTGATCACCGAGTGTTCACACATAGCTATCGGGCCGCGCAGGCACGAGCCCTCCATAATCTCGGCATCACGTCCTACGTACACCGGGCCATTCTTTACATTTATAATCGCGCCTTCCACCGTAGCACCCTTTTCGATGAAAAGAGCCGGAGTGCCGTCAGCAAGCACCGGATCGCCTATCAAGCGGCAGCTGTCGCTCAGCGGTTCGCTCTTTCGGCCTTCAGTGATGAGCATATAGTCACGCATCATGGCCTCGGCATTTTTCATGAAGATATCGTATGGGCGGTTGATGGTCAGCAGATTTTCTCCTTCATATGTGATGATGTGCGATGGTTCACCCGTGCAGCGGCGAGCAAGAATGTTCCCGTCATTATCAGCAAGAGCCTCGCCATGCTGAAGAGCCAGAATGGCAGCAGTGATCTGAGGGTCAGGCTCCATATTGCCGGCAATGAAGAGATCATCACCGTCTTCTGACTGTATCATCGGGAATTTCATCGACAGGTAATCTTCTGTCTGATAAGAATATGCACCGGGAATTGCGCGCTGCCATTTCTCCGAGATGGTTAAAATGCCATGGCGAATCAGCGCAACCGGGCGTGTAAAAGTCAGCGGCAGCAAGCCCTCGCGAGCTTTGACCGGATCAAAGAGTATAATATTTTTCATCATCTTGATGTTTTATAGTGTCGATTAAATCATGCAAATTTAGTGAATTTGCTTTGTATGGTAAAATATTTAGCGTTTTTTGGCACAAAGTTCCCAAAAAGCTACAGCCGATGCAGCCGCAACATTCAGTGAATCAACGTTATGAAACATCGGTATCTTTACCACATAATCAGCTCCGGTGATTACTGCACTGCTTAATCCGTCGCCCTCGGTGCCCAGCACTATAGCGAGGCGCTCTTCATCCAGTAGCTGAGGCGAATCAAGCGGTATCGAGTCATTTCTCAGAGCCATCGCCACGGTCTTGAATCCGGCATGACGTAGCGCGTCAAACCCTCCGTCAAGCCATGTCCATGGCACAAGAAAAACGCTCCCCATTGACACTCGTATCGACCGGCGATTGAACGGATCACAAGCCTCCCGCGTCAGCAACACGCCGTCCACCCCAAGTGCTGCCGCCGACCGGAATATCGCACCGATATTCGTTGTATCGCTCACACCGTCGATCACTGCCACCCGCCGTGCATCCTTAAGCAGTTCTGTCAGCTGCGGCCTTGCCTTGCGCCTCATCGCGCACAGCACTCCGCGTGTAAGCTTATAGCCGGTCAGCTCTGTCAACAGCTCGCGGCTTCCGGTGTAAACCGGCACGTCGCCTATACACTCCACGATCTCACGGGCATCACCCTCGAGATGCTTGCGCTCGGCAAGCAGACTCAATGGCTCATATCCGGCATCAAGAGCCACATTTATAACCTTCGGACTTTCAGCGATAAGCACACCCTTGCCCGAGTCACCGCAGCGCAACTGCCTGTCGGTCATCCCGGCAAATACCGCCACACGTTCATCCTCAAGCGAGTGTATTTCTATAATTCTCTCTTCCATGACCACAAAGTTATTAAATTCCTCATAATTACCGATTAAAAATGGCGTTTAGAAAAGTCACGCAGTCTCGAATTAGTCCAGTCGTCACTAAGAGTTGTCGGCGGATTTGGCAGTTTGTCAGATGAAAGTCGGCCATTTTGTCAGTGTATTTTAACATATGACTTGTTTAATGTGAATATGTAGACTCTTTATTTACAATATTTTACCAATTATTTTAACCATTATCAAAATTAGGGTCAACATTTTTGGCATAAAATTTGTTTAAATTGTGAATGTAAGCGTGAGACCACGCTGACATAACTGTTGATTATTAAAATTAAAAACATAAATACTTACTACTATGGGAAAAATAATTGGTATAGACCTTGGAACTACTAATTCATGTGTCGCTGTGCTCGAAGGTAACGAGCCGAAAGTAATACCTAATCAGGAAGGCCGTAACACCACTCCTTCAATTGTGGCATTCGTTGATGGTGGTGAACGTAAAGTGGGCGAGCCCGCAAAACGTCAGGCTATCACCAACCCTAAACGTACAATATATTCTATCAAACGTTTCATGGGCGAGACTTATGATCAGGTGGAGAAGGAAATCGAACGTGTGCCTTACAAGGTAGTACGCTCCGATAACAATACTCCCCGCGTCGACATCGACGGCCGTGAATACACTCCGCAGGAAATCTCAGCCATGATCCTTCAGAAAATGAAGAAAACAGCTGAAGACTACCTCGGACAGAGCGTCACCGACGCCGTGATCACCGTCCCCGCTTACTTCAACGACTCGCAGCGTCAGGCTACAAAGGAAGCAGGCGAAATCGCCGGCCTCAACGTACGCCGTATCGTCAACGAGCCTACTGCTGCCGCCCTCGCCTACGGCCTTGATAAATCTGACAAAGATCAGAAGATCGCTGTATTCGACCTCGGTGGCGGTACATTCGATATCTCTATCCTTGAGCTCGGTAATGGCGTATTTGAAGTAAAATCTACCAATGGTGATACTCACCTCGGCGGTGACGACTTCGACCACGTTATCATCGACTGGCTCGCTGATGAATTCAAGAAAGAGGAAGGCATTGACCTCCGTCAGGATCCTATGGCACTCCAACGCCTTAAAGAGGCTGCCGAGAAAGCTAAGATCGAACTTTCTTCCACTACTTCTACTGAGATTAACCTCCCCTATATCACAGCTACTGCTACCGGCCCGAAACACCTGGTTCGCACCCTCACGCGTGCACAGTTTGAGCAGCTCGCCGACAAGCTCATTCAGGCTACCATCAAGCCTTGCGAGCAGGCTCTTAAGGATGCCGGCATGACCGCTTCGGATATCGACGAAGTGATCCTCGTAGGTGGTTCGACCCGTATCCCCGCCGTACAGCAGATCGTAGAGAAATTCTTCGGCAAAACTCCTTCAAAGGGTGTTAACCCCGACGAAGTGGTAGCCGTAGGTGCAGCCATTCAGGGTGGCGTCCTCTCAGGTGATGTCAAAGATGTACTTCTTCTTGATGTCGTGCCTCTGTCAATAGGTATCGAAACCCTCGGCGGAGTGATGACCAAGCTCATCGAAGCCAACACCACTATCCCTGTTAAGAAGAGCGAAGTATTCTCAACTGCAGCTGACAATCAGCCCTCAGTTGAAATCCACGTCCTCCAGGGTGAACGTCCTATGGCTAAAGATGACAAGACACTCGGTAAATTCCACCTCGATGGCATCGCCCCCGCTCCACGTGGCATACCTCAGATCGAAGTTACTTTTGACGTTGATGCCAACGGTATCCTCAACGTATCAGCCAAGGATAAAGCCACCGGTAAAGAGCAGAGCATCCGTATCGAAGCTTCAAGCGGCCTTACTGACGCCGAAATCCAGCGTATGAAAGACGAAGCCGCTGCCAACGCTTCAGCCGACGCTAAAGAAAAAGAACGTATCGACAAGCTCAATCAGGCCGACACTATAATCTTCCAGACCGAGAAACAACTTCAGGAACTCGGCGACAAGATCCCGGCCGACAAAAAAGCAGCTATCGAAAACGCTCTCAACCGACTCAAAGAAGCCCACAAGGCTCAGGATCTCGCAGGCATCGACGCCGCTATCAACGAAATCCAGTCGACCTTCTCGGCTGCCCAGCAGGACATCCTCAACGCCCAGCAGGCACAGGGTGCAGCAGGCCAGCAGGGTCCTTCAGCAGGCCCCTTTAACGGCGGTGACACTCATGTCGACGACGTAGAATTTGAGGAAGTAAAATAAATGATGTGAAATAACAAAAGGAGTGAAATCCCCCGCACTCTAAATTAACTATAAGGACGCACTCCGACACTTATCGCCGTGCGTCCTTTTAATTCTATAAAGTATATGATACGATTAAACTGTACGCTTCTTATCGAAGAAAGCAAAAACCGTCAGCCGCTTATAGATCTCGCAACTGAACTTGTGGAACTTTCTCTCCATGACAAAGGTTGTATAACCTATGATCTATATGGCTCATTGACCAATGATGATCATCTCATGATAGTAGAGACCTGGGATAACAAAAAATCCCTGGATGCTCACATGAAATCTGACCATTTCAAGCGGATTGTGCCACAGCTTCAGGAACTGTCTACCATGACCCTCGAGGAATTCACTTTCTAATCGTCACTTGATTAAGAAAAGTCACCGTTTCACCCCATATAATGAAACGGTGACTTTCTGTTTAAGTGACCATTAAGTAAGTTCTGCCAGCCTGCGGACAGAGAATACCTATAGCCATGCACCCTGACCGGGTGCGAAGACAATGTTGTCATCATTGTCCGCAAGCCGGCAAAGCCGTCATGCGGAAATCTTGAGAAACTATACTCAGGAAGGTGTCCCTATTTATAACTTTCTTAGTTACCGATGGTCAGAGGGTGGGGACGGTGAAGAGCGTAGTGGAAGGGAAGTGCTTGCTCAGATAACGGCGGATGAATCCGAGGGTGTCTTCAGCGATGATTTTGTCAGTATCGTAATATGTGTTGTAGGCTACGGCGGCAAGGTCAATGCCGCGAGCTGCTATGGCTTCGAGCGAGAGGATGGTGTGGTTGATTGATCCGAGGATACCGTTGGTGACGAGTATCAGCGGGAGATGGCGGGATGTGATGTAATCGATTGTGAGGAAGTCGTCGGTCATCGGTACCATCAGTCCACCTGCGCCTTCGAGAAGTACGATGTCGTAACGCTCTGATAGTTTGTGCGATGCTGCGTCGATGATGGCGGTGTCGATGGTTTTGCCGTCGATATGTGCCGCGAGCTGTGCTGATGCAGGATAGCTGAAAATGATGGGTGCGGTGGTATGGTCAAGGTCTTCGGGCAGTAGTTCGATACCCATTATGGCACGATGGCGGGTGATGTCTTCGGAGAAATCTTCGTTTCCGGTCTGAATAAACTTCTGAGTGACAACAGTTTTGCCATTTTCCATAAGCTTGCGGGCGATATAGCCGGTGACGAAACTTTTGCCGGCATCGGTGTCGATACCTGAGATGAAATATATATTGTTCATAATTTACGGATTATCAGATAAATGGGGTGATATGTGAGATGGTATTTCCCATCTTCATGCCGGGGATAGTTGCTTAATATGGAGCGTGTTATGGAGGGAGATGTAGAGCGCGACAGGGCGTTGACTCCGGTTAGCCGGATGTGGCGAAGAGCATCGGCCGGAGTGTCAAATACCATGTCGATTTGCTCATCCTCAACTGTCTCGGCTTTAAGTGATTCAGGGAGCATCGTAAGCAATGCATCCTTGCCCGGGTAGCAATGAGTTACCTCTGCTCCACAGTTCAGCTGATGAAAATTTAAGTTTCCGTAGGTGGATATGATGAGTTTTCCTCCGGGACGCAACGCGCAGGCTGCGTTTTTGAAGAACGACGGCAGGGAGTTGAACCATTGAATAGTTGATGTAGAGAATATTATGTCGGCCGATTCATGCGGAGTCTTGGCAATCTGGGCTTCGGCGTCACATTGCAGCTTGGCGGCTTCAGGCAGCCCGGGGGCGATGGTTAAGTCCCAAAGCTGAAGCGATCGTGGTGTAATCATGCTGAGATATTGCCGGGTAGCATATCCTGTTCCACACCCTATTTCGATGATGTCAAATGAGCTGTCAGCTGAAGGATTCCAGAGATTGATAAGCCTCTCGGCGGCATGAAGTTGCACCGATGCATTAGTATCGTAGCTGTCCATGACCTTGGCGAAACGTGAGGCCACGAGCGATTTGTCAGTAAGAATGGATGAAAGGATACTTTGAAGGTCTGGTATATGTGCATCGTCAATTGAGATGATCTCTATCGCTTCCGATGCCCAAGTATTATGCTGGTTGATCGGAGGTATTATGCGGTCACCCTCGGAGATTATGGCTATATCCCATTTCACGACCCTGTTTTTACGGCTGGCGATGGCTCGGAGCTCGTCGCGGAGCTCGTCGATGTCGCGCTCCGGATGGTGTAGCATAAAGTGGCTGAAGCGGTCGCGAGAGCCGGTCATGCGGCGGTAAAACTTTGTGAGATTCTCTTCCGAGAGATTGTTGAGAGTGGCATTGAAGATGTCCTTGGGTATGCCGAGAGTGTCATCCACAGGGTGTTGCGTGCCATTGATGGCGATTGTAGCTGAGATGGGTAGCCGTCCGGAAGCGATAAGTAAAGCAGCGGCCGGTACTCCGAATGACCATGCCGCCACGATGACTTCGCCATAATCAGACATATCAGCCTTAGGAAATTCAATGTCACGGTAGTCCCATATCACCATCAGGTCATAGCCATTGATTTTCAGCTCTCTGAAGGGATTATCATCCATTGACCATCCCGCAAAGAGCAGGATGATTCCCGGATTATCTTCCTTTACTATATATCTATATTTCATGCTCCAATGCCGATAAGAATTTTGAAATATCGTCGGCGGAGAGATGGGCCGACAAGCTGATACGTAGCCGGTCAGTGCCTGCGGGAACTGTTGGAACTCTGATGGGGAGAACCTTGAAACCACAAGCAGCGAGTCGTTGCGAGAGCCTTATTGCCTCTACAGGGTCACCCGTAATGAATGGTTGAATGTGACTTGCCATGGTGTCAACGCCGCAGATGGATTTTAGCCCTTCGGCTAACTGTAACGATAAGCGATGCAGCTTCTTACGCTCGGCATCCATTGCCACGATATGTCTTACGATAAACTCAGTCCAGGCCACGGTGACGGGAGGAAGCGCCGTAGAAAAAATGAAGCTGCGGGCTTTATTGACGGCATAATCGCGAAGAGAAGCCGTCGTGGCGCAAAATGCTCCCATCGAAGCGGCTGCCTTGCCAAATGTGCCTACTATGACGTCGACCTCATGAAGTATATCGACATTGTTGACCACGCCGAGTCCATTCTTGCCTTCCACGCCGAAAGCATGTGCCTCATCAACGTAAAGCATAACCTTGGGATGACGGCGCTTGATAGCGATAAGTGCTTCAATGTCAGCACGGTCACCATCCATACTGTAGATGCTCTCTACGGCTACAAGTATGCGATCCACCTCAGCCTCATAGCGGCTGATGATCTGCTCTAACTTATTGAAATCATTATGAGGAAACCGTGTAAACCGGCTTCTTGAAAGAGTGGTACCATCGATGATACTTGCATGCACAAGGCGGTCAGCTACCACCATGGTTTTGCTGCCTGCAGCGAGTGAGGAGATAAGACCGGTGTTGGCGTGATATCCTGAATTGAACAGGAGTATATCCCTGTCGTAAAGCTCTTTAAGGTGGTTCTCAAGCGAAGCGTAGTGGTCTTGTGACGCGGCCAATAGCCTTGAAGCCGACGAGCTCATCGGTATCGATCGAAACTCGCGGGTATCGTAAAACTCATCCCGTAGATCCTCACGGAGTGCCAGACCGAGATAGTCGTTTGACGACAGGTCAGTCAGCATCAGGCTCGCGGAGGTGTCAGAGGGAATGGTGCGGAAATTGCCTGACTTACGTAGATTGCCGAGCTGCGATTCAAAGTATCCGGTCATTTCACACATTCAATCATCCGGGTAACAAGCGTTTCAAGATCCTCATCTGAAATGATATAAGGAGGCATCACATACACGTTCTTACCGAAGGGACGAACCCATATTCCGCGGTCGGTGCAGCGTTTCTGAAACTCTCCTACGTCCACGGACTCTTTCATCTCGATAACACCGATGGTACCAAGCACCCTGACGTCTGCCACGTTGTCAAGCTCGCGAGCCGGAGCAAGAAGTCGCTTCAGCTCAGTCTCAATGTGAGAGATGACAGCTTTCATGTCCTTCTGCTTCAGCAGCTTGATCGACTCGATAGCTACAGCGCATGCCAGAGGGTTTGCCATAAATGTAGGCCCGTGCATCATGACCCCTGCCTCGGAGCGCGAGATAGCATCAGCCACAGCCTTGGTAGTCAGCACGGCGCTCATGGTCATATAGCCGGCCGTAAGTCCTTTGCCGATACACATGATATCAGGCTCCACTCCGGCGTGTTCCCAGGCAAAAGTTCTACCTGTGCGCCAGAACCCGGTGGCTATTTCATCGAAGATTACCAGAACGTTATGCTCCCGGCAGAGCCTTACTGCCTCTACAAGATACTGTGGATGATAAAACCACATACCGCCGGCACCCTGCACCACAGGCTCGAGAATCAGAGCAGCTATTTCGTCAGATTTCTTTTCGAGAAGATCACTAAGCGGGGCGATGTCTGCTTCGTTCCACTCTCCGTCAAAGCGAGAGCGGGGTTGCGGCACGAAGTATCTTACCGGGAGTGCCGAACCGAATATAGAGTGCATACCGGTGACGGGATCGCAGACGCTCATGGCATTCCATGTGTCGCCATGATATCCGGAGCGGATGGTGACAAAATTAGTCTTGCTGCTGTTGCCTGACATGGCCACTGCGGCCTGAACAGCCATCTTCATAGCCACTTCTACGGCCACAGAGCCTGAGTCGGCATAAAAGATATTGTTCATCGATGGTGGCGTCATCTCAAGCAGCAGTTTGCCCAGGGTGATAGCGGGCTCGTGGGTCAGTCCGCCGAACATCACATGGCTCATGCGGCTGAGCTGCTGATCGATAGCGCGGTTGATGTCAGGATTGTTGTATCCGTGAATCACACACCACCATGACGACATACCGTCGATAAGTTCGCGACCGTCGCATAGGCGTATTCTGACGCCTGATGCTGAATCTACTTTATATGTGGGGAGAGGATTGATTGTTGAGGTGTAGGGATGCCAGAGATGAGCGCGGTCAAATGCGTCATGGATCTCCTGACAATTATTACTCTGAGTCATCGTTCGAACGTTCAATCCAGGTTTGAAGCGTATAGCTTAGTTCGTGATAGAAATGATTATACCATATTTTGGATTTCACTGCCTCGACTTCGCGATCAAGCAGTGGCAGGTATTCTTTGAGCTGGCCGTTGCGGTGGAGATGCTCGCAGGTGGTGTCAAGCAACTTGGCTACCTGATTGCTGACTGATTCGGTGAACTTGTCGCCTTTGCCCACGCGGATCAGTTTTATCACCGTCATCAGCAGCATGTCAGACATCGCTTCATATCCCGGCTCAAGATTGGAGTATTTCTTGATGATGGATTTTATGCGGGTGATACGCGGGGCATGAAAATGGTGGTACACGCGATAGACCTCCTTGTCGATCTGCGAGGCGTAGTTTTCCGATACTTTCTCTATATCAGGATCAGCAAAGAAGTCAAGAAATTCCTTTGCATCCTTATACTTGGAGTATATATCAAGAATTAACCCCCGGAGTTGCTCGGGGGTAAATTCTGATATAGCTTTTTTGACTGCTGCTTTTGACATATTGATTAGTTTTCCGTGTTAGGAGCAGGCTTAAGCCACTTGTCAAACCAGCGGAAAAATTCGCGCTGCCACAGTATAGCGTTCTGAGGCTTGAGTATCCAGTGGTTTTCGTCAGGGAAGATGAGCATTTCGGCAGGAATGCCGCGAAGCTTGGCAGCATTGAAGGCCATCTCGCCTTGCGATGACAGAATGCGGTAGTCGAACTCGCCATGGCTTATCATGATGGGGGTATCCCATTTGTCGACGAAGCGGTGAGGCGACGAGGCGAATGTGCGCTGAGCCACTGCATTGGATTTATCCCAGAACGGACCACCGAGATCCCAGTTGGCAAACCACATCTCTTCTGTCTCAAGATATTGAGCTTCAGTGTTGAAGATACCGGCATGGGCGAGTAGGGCTGCGAAGCGCTTGTCATGGTTGCCGGCAAGCCAGTAGACTGAGAATCCGCCGTAGCTTGCACCGGTAGCACCTATGCGGGCAGGGTCAATTGCCGGGGTTGTCGCCTTGAGATAATCTACAGCGCTGAGATAATCCTTCATATTCTGGCCGCCGTAATCGCCTGAGATTTGGGCATTCCACTCAGTACCGAATCCGGGGAGGCCGCGGCGATTGGGCGCTATCACCACATATCCGTTGGCACCCATCAGGGCGAGGTTCCAGCGGTAGCTCCAGAACTGGCTTACAGCCTGCTGAGGACCACCCTGGCAGTAGAGGATAGCGGGATATTCAGCCACCTTTGTAGAGTCGAAGTCAGCAGGATAGACCACCCATGTGGTCATCTGCTTGCCATCGGTAGTGGGCACCATTACTTTTTTTACCGTAGGCATCTTCACTGAAGCTAACAGCTCGGTGTTTACATTGGAGATCTGCTTAACCTCACCGGCGGAGATGCAGTAAACTTCATTGGGATAGAGCATCGAGTGACGAAGAGCTACGAGAGCTCCGTCAGCAGCCGGTGCGATAGCGGCATAGTCACATTCGCCATCGGCTACCACTGTCACAGCCTTGTCAGCAAGTGAGATAGCGAAGACCGGAGTTACGCCGTCCTTAGGAGCGATGAAGTAGATCGACTTGCCGTCAGGATTCCATGCTATAGCATCGGCAGTGTAGTCCCAGTCAGAGGTAAGATCTGTCTTTTCGCCCGACTTCATGTCAAGGATGAAGATACGGTTTTTGTCGCTTTCATAGCCGTCATGCTCCATTGAAAGCCATGCCAGATAATTGCCATCGGGTGAGAAAGCGGGACAAGTATCGTAACCCATCATCCCTTCAGTGAGATTGCGGGTTTCACCTGATGCGAGGTCATAAAGATAGAGGTCAGAGTTGGTGGAGATGGCATATTCGAGACCCTTCTTTTTGCGTGAGACGTAGACAAGCTGCTTGCTGTCAGGACTCCAGGCGAAAGATTCGATACCTCCGAAGGGCTTCATGGGCGACTCATATTCCTCCCCTTCCATGATATCGACAACGTTGGAAAGCGACTTGCCGTCAAAGTCAGCGATGAAAGGGTGGGGGATTTCAGTTACCCACTCGTCCCAGTGCTTGTACATGAGGTCATCAATGATGCGGCCGGTAGCAAGGGGCAGGTCAGGATATACTTCCGATGCCTGACGGGTGTATTTCACATTGCTGATGATTACCACTTTAGTGCCGTCGGGCGAGAACTTGAAGCCTTCGACACCCTTCTCTTCGGAACTTACTGCATGGCGGTCAGAGCCATCGGCATTCATCACCCAAAGCTGCGAAACGCCATCCACCGGGAAGGTGAAAGCGATCTTATTGCCGCCGTCGATGAATACGGCATTACCCTCCGATGAGCCGGTGCGGGTAAGGCGGGTAAATTCGCTGCCGTCAGTCTTAACGGTATAGAGATCATTGTTTGACTTATTCTGCTCCACGCTCTCGTAAGAGATGCCGAAGAGCACGGTCTTGCCGTCGGGAGCGACATCGAGCCCGCTAACACGGCCGAGTGCCTCCAGAGCGTCGATAGAGAAAGCTTCTCCCTCAACGGCCTTGTAGTCAGGTCGGTCAATGATATTGGCATCCTCCTGTGAGGCTGAGCTGCAGGAAGTAGCCACTGCAGATACGGCGATAGAAGCTGCCATGATATGTGATAATTTCATACGTTATTTAATAAGGTATTGTGAAGAGATGGATTCGTTGCTGTGGACACGGCGGATGGTGTCGGCGAAAAGTCTTGCTACTGAGAGGATTGTGGCCTTATGGCAAGTCTTGTTAAACGGAATCGAGTTAGTGAATATCATCTCGGTCAGAGCGCAGTTGTCGATACGCTCGGATGCGGGATCGCTCAGGATAGCATGAGAGCAGAGCGCGCGCACTGATTTTGCACCGTTTTCCATCATGAGGTTGGCTGCCTTGGTGATGGTGCCGGCGGTGTCCACCATATCGTCAATAAGGATCACATTCTTATCCTTGACATCACCGATAACGGTCATGTTGGCTACGACATTGGCTTTGGCGCGCTGCTTATGGCAGAGCACCAGGGGTACGTTGAGGTATTTGGCGTAGCTGTTGGCACGCTTCGCGCCACCTACGTCGGGGGTCGCAATCACGAGATCCTCAAGGTTAAGGCTCTGAATATAAGGGATGAACACTGACGATCCGTAGAGGTGGTCAACGGGGACATTGAAGAAGCCCTGAATCTGGTCAGCGTGGAGATCCATTGTGATGACGCGGTCTACACCGGCTGTCGAGAGTAGGTCAGCCACGAGCTTGGCGGCGATTGATACCCTCGGCTTGTCCTTGCGATCCTGACGTGCCCATCCGAAGTAGGGCATCACGGCGATGATGGATTTTGCCGAAGCACGCTTTGCGGCATCGATCATCAAGAGTAGCTCCATTAGATTGTCGGTGTTAGGAAACGTTGACTGGACGAGGTAAACCTCGCAGCCACGGATAGATTCCTCAAACGACACTTCAAACTCGCCATCGGCAAAGTATTGAATGTTCATTTTACCCAACTCACAGCCGAGATCCTTGCAGATTTCTTCGGCCATGTAACGCGATTTTGTACCTGAAAACACCTTGATAGGTGCAAGATTTTCACTCATGATATGGTTATGAAGAATATAAGTTTCGTGGGGACAAAGTTAATCATTTATCTTGAATGATTCAAAAATAGTCAGCCTAATTATTTGGTATGAGGAGCAGATGGCGACGGGACGAGCCTACGGTAAGGGGTCACCTTGTCGTGGTCGATTTTCCATACGGCGGCATCGTTGGCGGGGATTGAAATGTCAAATGTCTCGTCAGCCACAAGGAGCTTGCGGGCTGAGTCGCCTGTGAGCAGCTCGTTGCCGATAACCTCGCCTTGGGGGATGTTGAGGTATTCGAAGGCATGGAGCGGGATATTGACTTTCAGCTCGGCTGGCTCGTTGGCGAAGTTGGCAGCGATGATCAAGGTCTCGCCGTTGTAAGAGCGCATAAACACGTAGTGGCGATGCGGATTGAGCGTGGGATTCTGATAGTTGACATACATCAGGTCAAACATCCGGCCCGCGGCAATAGCTTTCTCCGAGTTAAGCATACGCAAGATGGTGGCGTAGCGGTTGCGCAGCTTGCGCTCGGCAGGGGTCAGCAATGAGCCGTCAGGATTCCCTGAGTTGTACCAGCGGCGCAGGGTAGGCACGCTCCAGTAGTCAAATATCGTGGTGCGGCCGTCGTCACCGCTGAAGCCCTCGGCATCCGAGGCTTTTTCGCCGAGCTCCTGGCCGGCGTAGATCATCATCGGGCCGGTGGAGAGCATCGAGCTGACCACGAGCGAAGGAAAAACGAGCTTGGCATCGCCTGCGTAGAAGCGTGATGCAAAGCGCTGCTCGTCGTGATTTTCAAGGAAGTTGAGCAGATGAGAGCCGAGGCCGTCAGTGCGCTGCCAGCAGCTGGTGATGGTGGCGGCAGAATAGTTGTTACACTGGATGCCGCGCAGTGTATCGTAGAGATTCACCTTATCGTAAAGGTAATCAAATCCGGCGTGATGGATGAATGTGTTGTAGAGGTTGGTATCATATATCTCTGCTATGAATTTCACCTCGGGGTAGCGGTCCTTGACATTGGGAATTGCCCACTCCCAGAACTCTACCGGCACCATGTGAGCCATATCGCAGCGGAAGCCGTCGACACCTTTCGATGCCCAGAAGCGAAGGATGTTGAGCATCTTGAACCAGGTGGAGGGGATGGGCTGGAAATGGCGTGATCCGTCACCGTAATCCACTCCATAGTTGAGCTTTACGGTGTCATACCAGTTATTCACGCCCGGGAATGCCGTAAAGCAGTCGTCGCCCGAAGCTTTGGCTGGAAATTCCACATAAGCGTCGCGTCCTTGTCCGAGGTTGACATGGGGTGCGAAGAGCTGGCGGGTGATATAATAATAATTGTTGTCATGGCCGAAGAAGAGATTGGTGTCGTCATCCTGGCCGAGGTCTCTGATGCCCGATGGGGCGGCGTCAGAGTGATACCGGCGGGCCGTATGGTTAGGCACGAAGTCGATGATTACTTTCATACCGGCCTCATGGGTGCGCTCCACGAGAGCCTCAAATTCAGCCATGCGGTTGTCTACATCCTCAGCCAGGTCAGGGTCTACATCATAATAGTCCTTGATGGCGTAAGGTGATCCGGCCTGACCTTTTACGACGTAAGGATTGTCAGGTGATATGCCGCAGGCCGAATAGTCAGTGCGGGTGGCGTGCTCGATGATACCGGTGTACCATATATGGGTGATACCGAGCTGCTTGATTGACTCGAGAACTTCAGTGGTGATTTTATTAAATTTTCCGGAGCCGTTCTGGGCGAGGGTGCCGGAGGGGATACATGTGGGATTGTCGTTTGTGAACAGACGGGTGAAAACTTGGTAAATGACCGGTTTTGTGTCCATGGTTTATTTGTTATCTGGTAACTTGAATCCGACGTTAAGGAGCTCGCGCATCGTGGTTTCGTAACCTATATTGAAGATGCGATTTATCTGATCGAGGTTAAATACTTTATATGTGGCTATCTCGTCGATGGAGATTGTGAGATCGCAGAGAGCCATGTCCGTGTAAGCGTTGGCTTTGACCATAAGGTCGTAAGTGCGTTGGGCGATATTCAGTAGCGAGCCTGCATGCTCTCTGAACGGCACGGGGCTGCAGTTGACACCTATTACATATTTGCATTTGTCGCGCAGTGCCCAGGCCGGGAGGTTGTGAAGCACGCCTCCATCTACATAGGTGATCCCGTCGATGCGCTGGGGCTTGAACACTATAGGTATCGAACAGGAGGCGGCCACGCAATCCACGATATCGCCGCTGTCAAAAGCCACCGGCACACCGTTGTCAAGGTCAGTGGCGCAGATGAGCGAAGGTATCAGCAGCTGCTCTATTTTCTGCTTGCGGAGGTTGTCACGGAGAAATTTTTTGAAACCGTCCATTGACAGGAAGCCGCTCGTGGGTACGTTAAACTCGGCAAAGTCAGTGAACTTGGCATTGGCAAAACTCTGCAATATCTCGCGTGGCTTCAAGCCTGAGGCATAGAGCGCAGTCACCACCGAACCGGCACTGACGCCGGCGATGATGTCGGGCCTTATTCCCATCTCTTCAAACGCTTGTAGAGCGCCGGCATGAGCGAATCCGCGTGCCCCGCCGCCACTTAAAGCCAGACCGATCTTGTAAGGCTTGCTGCTGAAATTGAATACGTTTAGCATTTCAGATGCAAAATTACAAAACTTTTGGTATCTTTGTATCAAAAATCAATGGAAAATGAAATATACATATAAAACAAGCGGGACTTGCTCCCGCCAAATCGACTTTGAAATCGAAAACGGCTTGATTACTGATGTCTCATTTATCGGCGGCTGCCATGGCAATCTCCAGGGGATCAGCTTGTTAGTGAAGGGCATGAAGGTGGAGGATGTCATCAGTCGGCTTGAAGGAATAAAATGTGGAGTCAAACTGACATCTTGCCCTGACCAGCTGGCACATGCTTTGAAAGAGACGGTATGAGAACCGGACTGGTGCTGGAAGGTGGTGCCATGCGCGGGCTCTTCACGGCCGGCGTCATCGATGTCATGATGGAAAATGGTATCGAGTTTGACGGACTGGTGGGGGTGTCGGCAGGCTCAAGCTTCGGTTGTAACTATAAGTCGCGCCAGCCGGGGCGAGTGCTTCGCTATAACCTTAAATATGGTAAAGATCCGCGATATATGGGACTGCGCACACTATTGCGTACGGGCGACCTCGTCGGAGCAGAGTTTGCTTACCATATCTTGCCGGCCGAGCTTGACGTGTTTGATGCCGAAGCGTTTGAGCAAAATCCTATGGAGTTTCATCTGGTGTGCACTGATGTAGCTACGGGTCAACCGGTTTATTACAAGATGGATAAGGTCGACTATCAGTCGCTGGAATGGCTGCGCGCCTCAGCGTCGATGCCGGTGGTAACGCGCCCGGTAAAAGTCGACGATGGCCGTCGTATGCTTGATGGCGGCATAAGCGACTCTATACCGCTGGAGTATTTCCGGGAATGTGGTTTTGAGAGAAATGTAGTGGTACTCACCCAGCCGCGCGACTACCGCAAAAAGCCTGCGAAAGGATGGCTTTTCAAGCTGTTGATGCCTTACGCCCCGGCCATTGCCGTGGCCATGGCTCGTCGGCATGAGATGTATAATGCCCAGCTTGAATATCTCGACGCTCAGGAGCGAGCGGGCGACACATTAGTTATAGCCCCCGACGAGCCGCTCCCTATCGGACGCATCGATACCGATCCCGAGAAGATGAATAGAGTTTATAACATTGGGCGAGAGGTATGTCTTTCACGCCTTGACGAGATAAGGTCATTTCTTGAAAAGAGCCGTAAATGAGGCGTTTAAGCGCGGAATGGGATCAGCATAATGATCGCCGGGGACGCTCTGAAACATCACGTCTACTCCTTGATGCTCAAGTGATTCGACTATGATATGTGTATTCTCTCCTACTGCGTGAAATGCGCGGGCTCTCGATTCGAGATTGCCCAGAAGAAAGTAAGCACGACCGGTCTTTGAGTCAAATCGTTGATGATCAAACCAGTCAATAAACCCCTCATACCAGAACGAGCCTGACAGCGATGCAATGTTGGTAAAGGTATCACATAACGCCCACTGCCACAGCGTGAAAAGCCCTGACATGGATACACCTACGAGCGTACGCTCAACCTCCTTGTCAAGCCCTAACTCACTCTCAACCTTTGGTATGACATCATCCCGAAGCAATGCAAGAAACTCGGGTGAACGACCTTCGAAATCAGGCGTACCTTTAGGAACACCTTTGGCAGGCCAGGGACTGAAGACGTTTTGCCAATCCATCCCCGTGATTGCTACGATGGTTACCCCGAAATGGGCGGTGGCAGATTCAATCCACCCCTCAAGCATATCCATAGGGTAGAGGATGTAGGCTACGCGGTCAGTGCGGCCGGTGGTAGCGCAGAGGCATTTCAGATCTCCTATTTGTAAATCACGTGTCATATATCTATAACGGAAAGCGCAGCTGAAAAGTTGTGCGAAAAATCCGGTAGAATGTGTCGCAATGTTAAAATTTTTGGCTACCTTTGCGGTGTGAATACCGTAATACTGCATATTGAATACCTGCTGACGCGACACGACTGTGTAGTTGTGCCCGGCCTTGGCGCGTTTATAAATCATTATGACAGTGCGTGGTACGATGAAGCAACAGGAGTGTTTCATGCTCCTTCGATGACTACCGGCTTTAACCCTGACCTTAATCATAACGACTGGATGCTGGCTGACAGTATCAGCCGTCGTGAAGGAGTTAGCCGTGAGGCTGCCATGAAAGAAATCAATGTTGAGGTACGCTCGATGTTGTGCCAGTTGCGACACGATGGCGAGTTCGCCTTAGGCAGTATCGGTATGTTTGAAATGTCGGCAGGGGATTCGCCACTATTCGTTCCTTCGTCCACCGCGGCATCTCGCCTATCGGCTCTCGCGTCACTTCCTCAGCTTCAGCTTTCGGATTACGATACGGATGTTGCCCCGGATATCGCTGATGATTCCTCTGACGAAGAGGCTGCCGGACGTCACGGTATATTATATAATGTGATGCGTGCTGCAGCATGTCTGGCCGGAATATTGGTTGTGGCAGCTGTGCTGATGCGTACCACCATGACCGAACCTCGCGAAGATACTTGTTACGCCTCGATTGACTCCGGATTCAGCAGCTATAACCTCGCTGATGTGCTGTTTGCTGACCGCCATGACAATCGGGGCGAGCTCCTGATAGCCAAGCCGGTAGAGACACTGCCAGTAGTGGCTGCGACTACGGTTGCTACGCCTGCTGCCACTGAAGAACTTCACCTTGATCTCAAAGATCCCTATTTAGTGGTCGTGGCTTCGTTTGCCACCGTGGAGCAATCGGAGAAATTCATTTCCCAGCACAAGCCTGCAAAGCTCGGAATATCATTCAGCGGTGAAAATTACAGAGTTATCGCAGCATCGGCAAAGACTCTCGGAGCTGCCATGTCAGCCGCCTCGTCGCCCCAGGTGACATCCCGTTTCAGTCAGGCTTGGGTGTTTGGCAAGTAAATCACAATCACTTACGATTATGAACAGTTTTCATGAATTGATAGTGAATCGCCGTTCGATCAGGCGGTTCAAAGAGCAGGAAATACCCTCTGATGATGTTACAATGATTTTACAGGCAGGATTGCTGGCTCCTACATCCAAGAGTTCGCGCTCGTGGCAGTTTATTGCCGTCGAAGATAAGGATATGTTGACCCGGTTGTCAGAATGTAAGCCGGCGTATGCCACGGCAATAGCCCGCTGCCCGCTCGCTATTGTGGTCACAGCTGACTCTACGAAGTCAGATGCCTGGATCGAAGATGCCTCGGTGGCTGCTACATTTATCCAGCTGCAGGCTCAGGATCTTGGACTTACATCTTGCTGGATTCAGGTAAGAGGCCGCTATGCTGCTGATGGCCGCTCATCAGAAGAGTATATTCAGGATGCACTTGGCATTCCCGAAACTTGCACCCCGGTGTGCGTAATAGCCATAGGTTATGCTGATGAGGAGCGCAAACCCCAAAATCTTGAAAAGCTAAACTGGGATCAGGTACATGTCGAAAAATTCTAAGCCGCGCCTCGTGATGATAGGCGCGGGGAATGTAGCCTCGTCGCTTGCCCCGGCTATCCATCAGGCTGATGCTGCTGACGTGGTGCAAGTCTATAGCCGTAACCTTGCTAATGCTCAGGCTCTTGCTGATGCTATTCCCGGAGCTGCAGCCACGGCTGACCTCGATGAAATACTTCCTGACGCTGACGTGTATCTGCTGAGCTTAAGCGATGATGCACTGAAAGATACCGTGGCGGCGCTTAAACCTAACAATGCGCTTTGGCTTCACACCTCCGGCTCAACCGGAATGGAGATTCTCAGCCGCCTCTCTGACAGCTATGGCGTATTTTATCCGCTGCAGACCTTCTCAAAGTCGCGCCGCGTCAACCTCGACACCGTCTCGCTTTTCACTGAAGGCTCCACCCTTGAAGTGGAAGACCGTATCAGGGAAATGGCCGTGAAGGTGTTTAAGAACGTATATCATGCTGACAGCCTGACCCGCAGGAGAATGCATATAGCCGCCGTTTTCGCTTGTAACTTCTCCAACTATATGTGGATGATAGCTCACGACCTGCTCCAGAAACACCACATACCCTTTGACGTGCTCGCGCCTCTACTGCGGGAGACCCTCGACAAAGCTCTGCAGATGAACCCGCGCGATGGCCAGACCGGCCCGGCTCGCCGTGGCGACACCGTTCTTATCGAGGCTCATGCCGAGATGCTCCCTGACAATCTTCGCGAGATATATATCCTTTTGTCTGAATCGATTATAAAGGAATTCCATGATAGAAAAGCATAACCCGTTAGGCGCACTTGCACGGCGATACCAGCTGATACTTATGAGCGGCTCGCCCCGCCGTCGCGAATTGATTGCGATGCTCGACCTCCCTTTTGTGGTGGATACGAGCCACAATGTCGACGAGACATGCCCGGATGATCTGCCCGCCGAAGAGGTTCCCGTGTATCTTTCCCGGCTCAAAGCCTCAGCCGTTACCCTTGAAGCCGACGATCCTCGCTTGCTCGTTACGGCCGATACCATCGTAGTCCTTGATGGAAAAATCCTCGGAAAACCGAAGGACGATGCCGAGGCTCGATCCATGCTTGCCGAGATGTCAGGACGGGAGCAGACCGTAGTCACCGGTGTGACCATCAAGACAGCTTCTGACCGATACACATTTTCCGAAAAAACCAAAGTGAAATTCGCCACCCTGACCACGGAGGAGATCGACTACTACGTCAGCAAATATCATCCCCTTGACAAAGCCGGAGCCTACGGCATTCAGGAATGGATAGGCGCCGCAGCCATCGAAGGCATCGACGGCTCCTTCTACAACGTCATGGGCCTCCCCATCCACCGCCTCTACACAGCCCTCCACCGCTTCCTCCCTAATCCCACAGAGTGACGCCGCTAATTGATGCTGAGGAGGATGAGGAAGATGGCGGTGGGGCAGATGTAGCGGAGGAAGAATCGTAGAGGCTTGATTATGTGGGTTTTGAATGTGCCATTGTTGGTGAGCTCCATCTTGAGCAGGCGGCGGTCCATTTTCCATCCTACAAACCATGAGCAGATCATGCCGCCAATCGGAAGCAGGATGTTTGACGATGCGTAGTCAAATAGGTCAAAGACGGTCATGCCGAAGATGTAGAAGTCGCTGAGCGGACCGAAGCTCAGAGCGCATATCAGTCCACCGACCAAAGCAATGGCTGAGGAGATAATCGTGGCCCGGGGGCGTGACATTTTCTTTTCTTCGCAGAAGTAAGTGATGGAAATTTCACTCATGGAGACGGTAGAAGTGATGGAGGCCACGAAGAGCAGCAGGAAAAACAGTGTGGACCATACGATGCCAAGTGGGAGGTGGCTGAAAATGAATGGCAATACTTCAAATACTAACGTAGGTCCGGCCTGAGGCGAGATATCAAATGAAAATACAGCCGGGAAAATGATAATTCCGGCTATGACTGCTACAAGGAAATCGAGCGATGCCGTGGTCACGGCCGAGCGCACCAGTCGGGTCTCGTTGCTGAAATATGATGCGTAAGTCATCATGCCTCCAAGTCCGAGGCTCAGTGAGAAAAATGCTTGACCCATAGCGCCTAACATCACCGAGGCATCTATCTTGCTGAAATCAGGCTTGAAAAGAAATGCCATGCCCTCCTTAAAGGCGGGCATCGTTAACGAGTTGATACAGAAGGCTACAAGGAGCAGAAAAAGCAGTGGCATGAGGATGTTTGATGCGCGCTCTATTCCTTTTGTTACACCTCCGAACAATATTAAGAAATTGCATATCAGGAATATAACTGTCCATATTACAGGACGCCAGCCGGTGGTCATCGCCTCAAATTGGCGGTGGACAGCCGCCGAGTCACTGAAGTCGAGCTGGCCGGTTAGTGATGACAGACAATATTCTACGGTCCATCCGGCCACTACTGAGTAAAAACTGAGAATCAACAGCGAAGCTAATATGCCTATAAATCCGGCAAATTTCCATCCTTTGCTATTGGAGAGCTTGCGGTAAGCGCCGAAGATATTGCTGCGTGAGGCTCGCCCCATGCAAAACTCAGCACACAATACCGGCACACCGAGCAGGAATACAAATGCTATGTAGCATATAAGGAAGGCGCCGCCGCCGTGCTCACCGGCTTCGTAAGGGAAGCGCCATATATTGCCGAGGCCAACCGCTGAGCCTACAGTGGCCGCGATAGCACCGAATTTAGTAGCGAATACCGCTCTGTTGTTCTCTTGCATCGGTAATGTGTGTTTTTACAAAATCTGATGCCCGGGTCATAGGATCCGGGCATCGGAATGCTATGGATAAATACTTAGTATTGTTCGTTGGCGTTGGGGAAGTCGGAGCTCTTGACGTCGGCTACGTAAGAGCTTACGGCATTGACGATGGAGTCACCAAACTCGCCATAGCGGCGGAGGAATTTGGGGGCGAATCCCTTGTTCATGCCGAGCATATCCTGAACTACGAGTATCTGGCCGTCAACTTCTCCTCCGGCACCGATACCTATCACGGGGCAGCTGACCTCTTTAGCTACCTGAGCGGCAAGCGAGGCAGGGATTTTTTCGAGGGTGATGGCGAAGCAGCCGAGCTCGTCAAGCATACGGGCATCAGATAGCAGTTTGGCTGCTTCGGCTTCCTCCTTGGCGCGCACGGCATAAGTGCCGAATTTGTTGATTGACTGGGGTGTAAGCCCGAGATGGCCGAATACGGGGATGCCGGCAGTAAGGATGCGCTCTATCGACTCTTTAATTTCAGCACCGCCTTCGATTTTTACACCTCCCGCTCCGGTCTCTTTCATGATGCGCACTGCTGAGGCGAGAGCCATATCAGGATTGCCTTGATAATAACCGAAAGGCAGATCCACGATTACAAGCGCGCGCTTTACGCCGCGTACCACACCTTTGGCAAACGTAATCATCTCATCGAGTGTGATGGGCACGGTGGTTTCATAGCCCATCATGACGTTGGCGGCTGAGTCACCTACAAGGATAAGATCCATTCCTGCGGCATCTACGAGTGAGGCCAAAGTGAAGTCGTATGAGGTAAGACAGGCGATTTTCTCGCCATTGAGTTTCATCTTGCGGAGTGAGGCTGTAGTAACCTTGGGCTTCGCTGATTCATTGTAAGTTGACATTTCTATTATATTCAGATTTTGAATTTGGCTGCAAAGTTACCAAAATATTTTCAACTTTAAGCTGATTTTGCACCGGCAACACAAGCTAAAAGACCTAATATCACGCTCAGAAGTGTGTAGATGATACACATTGTCCACTGGCCGCTGCGTAGGAGCTCAAGGTTGTCGTTGCTGAAGGTGGAAAATGTGGTGAAACCGCCACAGAGCCCGGCTGTAAGAAACAGTCGCACCTCGTCATGTAGGTTCAGCTTGGCCGACAGTGCGTAGAAGAGTCCGATCAGGAAACTGCCCACAATGTTGACGGTGAATGTAGCCCACGGGAAATTGTAGATGACAATGCGCTCATGCATAAGCATCTGTATGCCATAGCGCATTACGCTGCCTAATCCACCACCTATGAATATTGCAAGATAATTCATGACTATATAGGTCACGCACAAAGTAAATGTGCATTTTTAGGGATAATATTTTGGTGGGTATGGACACTCGTGAAGAATGAGTGTGGTGAATCCCACATGATTGATGAGCGAGTGGTCATGCGCACAAAAGATGTCCATCAAAATGCACATTTACTTTGTGCGTGACCTATAATATCGAGGCTGCATCGTAAAGTAGACGCAGCCTCGTAAAGTAGTAATCAGATTATTTGTTGACGCGGAATTTGTCGATACCCTCGGTGAGAAATGCGATGGCCTGACGGGCTGCAGCGATACCGGCGTTGATGTTGGCTTCGGCCGTCTGCGCGCCCATCTTCTTGGGGGTGAAGAACACTCGGTCGCCGAAAAGCTCTTTCATCTCCATGGCGCGCTCGGGAGCTACATCGGCCACATACTTGAGGTCATCACGCTCCTTAAGTGCCTTGATGAGGCCCTCTTCGTCGATCACCTCCTTACGGGCGGTGTTGATAAGCACGCCACCCTTGGGCATGAGCATTACCAGATCGTAGCCCACTGACTTGCGGGTCTCCTCGGTAGCGGGGATATGGAGCGACACGTAGCGGTTGAGCTTGTAAAGCTCCTCTACCGAGTGGACGGGAGTCACACCGGCTTCGAGCATCACATCTTCGGGGCAATAGGGGTCGAGAGCTGAGATATTCATCTCAAAGCCACGAGCTATGCGGGCTACGTTGCGACCCACCTGACCGAAGGCATGGATGCCGAGGCCTTTGCCGCGGAGCTCTGAGCCCGAAGTCCCGGCATACATATTGCGGGCCATCATCACGGCGAGGCCGAATACGAGTTCGGCTACAGCGTTAGAGTTCTGGCCGGGGGTGTTCTCTACACAGATATTACGGAGGGTAGCTTCCTTGAGGTCAACATTGTCATAGCCTGCTCCGGCGCGCACTACTACTTTTAGCTTCTTGCCTGCGTCCATGACTTCGGCGTCAACCTTGTCGCTGCGTATGATAAGAGCGTCAGCATCAGCTACGGCGGCGAGCAGTTCAGTCTTCGAGGTGTATTTCTCAAGAAGTACCAGCTCGGCTCCTGCCTCTTCGATCACCTTACGCATACCGTCGATGGCGACAGCAGCAAAAGGTTTTTCAGTAGCAATCAGTATTTTCATGATTATTTTACGTGAAGTTTTTCAAACTCATTCATAGCCTCTATGAGCACTTGAACGCTTTCGATAGGCAGCGCGTTGTAGAGCGAAGCGCGGAAGCCTCCCACTGAGCGGTGTCCCTTGATACCTACGATGCCGCGGGCAGTGCAGAAGTCTACGAAATCTTTTTCGAGCTCGCGGTAACCCTCTGTCATCACGAAAGTTACATTCATGATTGAGCGGTGAGCCTTGTCAGTCACCGTGCCTTCAAACATCTTGCTGGAGTCGATGGCCGAGTAGAGAAGCTGTGCTTTCTCGAGGTCGAGCTTTTCGAGAGCTTCCACTCCACCGAGCTCTTTGTAGTAACGCAGAGTCATCAGTGCGGAGTAGATGGGGAGCACGGGAGGTGTGTTGAACATTGAGCCCTTCTTGATATGGGTGCGGTAGTCGAGCATTGTAGGAATGGCACGCTCTACGTGGCCGAGGGCGCTCTCTTTGACGATAACGAGGGTCACACCGGCAGGAGCGAGATTCTTCTGTGCACCGGCGTAGATTACATCATACTTGCTGATGTCGATCTTGCGGGAGAAGATATCGCTTGACATATCGGCTACCAAAGGAACGTTAACGTCAGGATCCTCGCGGAGCTCTGTTCCGTAGATGGTATTGTTGGTGGTGATATGGAAATAGTCTACATCGTCAGGAACGGTGTAGTCCGTAGGATAGTAAGTATAGTTAGCGTCCTTTGAGGAGGCGAGCACTTCCACTTCGCCGAAGAGGCGGGCTTCCTTGATGGCGTTAGATGCCCATGTGCCGGTGTCGAGATAAGCGGCTTTCTTCTTGAGGAGGTTGTAAGGCACCATGGCAAATTGGAGGCTTGCACCGCCGCCGAGGAACAATACGTGGTAGCCTTCGGGTACGTTAAGCAGCTCCTTTACAAGCGCCTGAGCTTCATCCATGACAGCTTGAAACTCCTTGCTGCGGTGAGAAATCTCGAGGATTGACAACCCTGTACCGGCGAAGTCGATTATTGCATCGGCAGTGTTTTTGATGGTGTACTGACTTAGAATCGATGGACCGGCATAAAAATTATGCTTTTTCATTGTATGATAATTTTAGTGATAATTTTTGCAAATATAATCATTTTTTAAATGATTAGTTTAATGAATGGGTAGAATTTTGTAATTTTGGGGTGTAATAACTATTCGACTATTAATATGAGATTATCAATCACCGCTTTGGCATTGGCGATGCTGATGAGTGCCGCAGAGGTCAGGGCTGATTATCCCGTGGATTTTTCCGCTTCGCTGACTGCCGGTGGTGGTCAGGGGAGTTTTGCACCTTATTATATATCCTCGTTGCGGGGCGGACGGTTTTCCGGACAATACAACGCACAGGTGACCGGAATGTTGAGCCGTGAAATCGACAAATCACAGCGATTTTCTTACGGTTTCGGCCTTGAGCTTGCCGCAGGCTACGGCTCGTCGATTGACTATGAGCGATATGATGCCGTTAGCGCGACGTGGCACACCCACGCCGTCAAGCCTTCGCGCTTTTTCATCCAGCAGCTGTATGGAGAGGTGAAATACCGCGGTGTGTTTCTAAGTGCCGGCATGAAGGAGCGGGGGAGTGCCCTGCTCAACCAGCGGCTAACCTCGGGCGACCTTATCGAAAGCGGTAACGCCCGGCCTATACCACAGGTGAGAGTGGGATTCATTGATTTTCAAGATGTACCATTCACTCAGGGATGGCTTCAGATACAAGGCGAGATAGGGTATGGTAAGTTTACTGACAACGGCTGGACTCGCGATCAGTATAACTACTACCTGTCGCATCTCTCTACCGGCGAGTGGTATAACTACAAGCGCTGCTACTTCCGTGTGGCTCCACGCGAGAGATTCTCGGTGACTCTGGGTATGCAGGCTGCAGGCGAATTTGGCGGCAATGTCGACTGGTATGAGCGAGGACGCCTTTTCCGGTCGCAACACCGTGATGTCAAGCTCAATACATTCTTCAAAATGTTTCTCCCTACCGAGGATGGTTCTGACGGATATTATACCGGTAATCACCTCGGGTCGTGGGATCTGCAAGCTCGCTACCGCCTGAAATCAGCCGGAGAGATAAAGGCTTACTTTTCATGGCCTTGGGAGGACGGATCAGGTATCGGTAAGCTCAATGGCTGGGATGGCCTCTGGGGTGTGGAATATGATGCATGCCGTCATGGCGTGGTAAGAGGCGTGGTTGTGGAATACCTTGACCTGACCAACCAGAGCGGCCCTATCCACTATGCCTCAGCCGATTATGAGGGCACTACCCTCAAAGCTGAGTCGACCGGAGCTGACGATTATTATAATAATACTTCATTCGGCCCGTGGGCCAACTATGGCTTCGCAATCGGTTCGCCCGCTGTGATGTCGCCGCTCTACAATACCGATGGTTTCCCTGACTTCCTCTGCAACCGCGTCCGTGGCATCCATCTCGGCCTCGAAGGCGATATACTCCCTTGCCTGAGCTACAGGATGAAAGCCGGTTACCGCAAAGCATGGGGTAACGGCAAACTGACGCTCCAGCATACTCGGCATCTGACCTCAGTAATGCTCGAGGCTGACTGGAAAATCCGCCGGATAAAGGGGCTCTCGCTCCTCGCTCAGGCCGAAATTGACCGCGGTAACCTCCCGTGTAACAGTGCCGGAGTGATGGTTACGCTTAAATATGAAGGACTTCTAAATTTCAAAAAATGAAAAGCCTGATACGATATCTGCTGATGATAATGCTGCCTATCATGCTCGGCAGCTGCACCCACAACGATGGTGACATAGGCCCGCTCTTCGGATTCTGGCGCCTCGACTCAATGACTGAAAATGATCGCGAGGTGACACTCTATGATACCTCAGTGCTCCGCTATACGTTTGCATTTCAGAGCAATGTGATGTATATTCAGACACTGTATCCTCATAACGACTCCCATCGTTGCTACAGCTCATGGGTGCGCACGGGCGACACCATAACTTTTGATTTCGACAACCATGACTCCGCCAATAACGACCAGTATACCCCTCCCTCAGCCTTAGGCTTTGATCCTTCAGGCATTACGGTGATGAATGTCGCAACGCTGACATCATCGTCGCTGGTGATGAGCTATACTGACGACAGCGGAGTGAAACGCGTATATTACCTAAGCAAAACAAGATGAAATCTACAAGAAATATTTCAGGCCGGGTGCTCGTGACCGGAGCTGACGGCTTTATTGGCTCGCACTTGGTGGAACTACTGCTCTCCAAAGGGCTTCAGGTCAGGGCTTTGTGCCAGTACAATTCGTTCAACTCATGGGGCTGGCTTGATGGCAACAATTCGCCGGGCCTCGAGGTTGTGACCGGCGACGTGCGCGATCCCAATCTTTGCCGCGATATAGTAAAAGGCTGTGACACTGTGTTTCATCTTGCAGCTCTGATAGCTATTCCCTATAGCTATGTAGCCCCTGACAGCTATGTGGATACAAATATCAAAGGAACACTGAATATATGTCAGGCTTGCCGCGACATGGGCGTCAATCGCCTGATAGTCACCTCTACAAGCGAGGTTTACGGCACAGCCCGGTATGTGCCTATCGATGAGAAACATCCGCGCCAGCCGCAGTCGCCTTACTCTGCAACAAAAATCGGCGCCGATGCCATAGCATTGAGCTTCCATAACGCTTTTGAGCTACCCGTGGTGATAGCCCGCCCGTTTAACACCTACGGACCCCGCCAGAGTGCACGTGCGATTATCCCATCCATTATCAGCCAGATAGCCTCAGGCAAGGAGGTGATTAAGGTAGGTGACCTTACACCAACGCGTGACTTCAACTTCGTGGCCGATACGGCAGCCGGATTCCTTGCCCTCGCACAAGCCCCTGATATCGAAGGCCGTGAGATCAATATAGCTACCGGCACCGAGATCTCCATGCGCGACACCCTCGAGACTATAGCCCGCGTGATGGGTAAAGAGGTGGAATTTGTGACCGACCCTGACCGACTGCGCCCATCGGGCAGTGAAGTGTTCCGTCTTTGCGGTGATAATACCCTGATAACCACTCTCACTGACTGGCGACCCCGCTACTCTCTCGAGGAGGGCTTAAGGATTACTGCTGAATGGTTCACCCGACCGGAAAATCTTGCAAGATATAAAACTGACATCTACAACAAATGACAACCACCGAACTTAATATCCTATTTCTTGGCGGCGCCAAACGCGTCTCAATGGCGCAGAAGTTTATCCAAGCCGGCCACGAGCGTGGTATAAATGTAAATATCTACGGATATGAGCTTAACCCGTATGTGCCCCTTTCGGGTATAGGAGATGTAATCACCGGCCTGAGATGGAATGATCCCGGTCTGCAAAAAGACCTTGAGGAGGTATGCAAGAAATATGATATAAATATCATGATACCGTTTGTAGATGGCGCTGTGGAACCCGTGGCAAGATTTACTGAGACCCATCCCGAAGTTTTCGCTCCGGTATCGTCGCCCGAACTGTCAAAGGCAATGTTTGACAAGAAGATTTCAGCCGATATGTTTGAGAAAGCTAATCTACCGGTTCCCAGGACGGTAAGAGACGTCCCTGCCAAATATCCGGTAATAGCCAAGCCCCGCAACGGCTCAGCTTCAAAAGGCATCGTCATCCTGCGCAACTATGATGACTATCTCCTTAACCGTATCAGCCAGAAGGATTATCTTATTCAGCAATATATTCCTGATGCTGAGGAAATTACTTGCGACTGCTACGTGGATCAGCAAGGCCGCATCATCACTATCTCCCCGCGCTTGCGCCTTCAAGTGGCCGGAGGAGAGGTCACAGAGACGATCACTACTACCGAACCTCGCTATATGTCTATAGCTCATGATGTATTGACACGCCTTGAGCTTCGCGGCGCAGTGACAGTGCAGCTGATCAGCGGCGTAGGTTACAATGAGTTGTATCTGATGGAGGTTAATCCTCGTCTCGGCGGTGGAGTCGTAGCCACGATCAATGCCGGAGCGGATATCGCCGGCATGATTATCGACGAATATAATGAAAATGTGCTTACTCCCATAAAAGCAAAACCATTTGTGCTTACCACGCGTTATCTTGACGAAGTAAGTTTTATAGTACATGAAGAAAAATAATAAGATATTGATTATAGCTGAGGCCGGTGTGAACCATAATGCATCGTTTGACCGGGCTGTGGAAATGATAAAGTCCGTCAAGAGAGCGGGTGCTGACTATGTGAAGTTTCAGACCGCCGTGCCTGAACTCGTCATCTCGTCAATCGCCCCCAAGGCTGAATACCAGAAAGAGACCACCGGAGAGGTTGAGAGTCAGCTCGATATGTGCCGTGCCATACACCTGCCATTGGATGCTTACGAGCGTCTGGCCGCCATCTGTCGCCGTGAGGGAATAGGATTCATGAGCACTCCATTTGACCTAGTATCCATCGACACTCTTGCCGAGATAGGGCAGGACTACTGGAAAATACCATCGGGAGAGATTACTAACCTCCCTTATCTGAGAAAGATAGCTTCGAAAGGTGGACGTGTGATTATGTCTACCGGAATGTCGACCCTCAACGAGGTGGAGGCAGCTGTGGACATCCTCGTTGACGGAGGTATCGACAAAGATGACATCACGCTGCTGCATTGCACCACGCAGTATCCTACGGCAATGCGTGATGTGAACCTCCGAGCCATGCTTACCTTGAAATCAATAGGTTGCGGAGGCATAGGCTATAGCGACCATACCCTTGGCATAGAGATACCCGTGGCCGCGGCAGCATTAGGCGCTGATGTAATAGAGAAGCACTTCACGCTCGACAAAAATCTTCCCGGCCCTGATCATCGCGCGTCGCTCGAACCTGACGAGCTTGCCGCCATGGTGAATGCTATCAGAAACGTAGAACTTGCCCTTGGCGACGGCATCAAGCGCGTGGCTCCGGGTGAGGCCGCTAATATCGAGGTAGCGCGAAAGAGCATAGTGGCCGCCCGTGATATAGCTGAAGGAGAGCTCCTTACTGAAGAAAATATCACCGTCAAGCGCCCCGGCAACGGCATCTCGCCTATGCAGTGGGACAATGTAATCGGCACTCGTGCCATTCATGATTTCGCTTACGATACCCTGATAGAAATCTGACGATTATGAAAGAATCACTTCGCCTGTCGCTTGACCAGAAACTCCAGCAACGAATGTCACCGGCGCAGATCCGGTTTGTCCGTCTGCTTGAGATGGGTGAGACCGAGCTTGAGGAGGAAGTGAAAAATCAAGTCGAGGAAAATCCCGCTCTCGAAGTTGTGGATGAACTGCCCGCCGACAGTGAGCCTGCTGACGGCAAGGCGGAGTATGACGACCTGCCATCATATCGCCTGAATGTCAATAATCGAAGTGCCGATGATGCTATCTATGAGCCTGTAGCTGTGGCTGCGCCGATGTCGCTGCTGGAATATCTCTCGTCGCAAGTCAACGAGATGAACGTCCCCGAGGATGTGGCTGCTGTGGCTGATTATATTATAGGAAATATTGACGATAACGGGTATCTGACCCGCACCCTGCAGTCGATAGCCGACGACGTGTTCATTACCACCGGCATGGATATCCCCATGGACACCTATCGCCGCGGGCTCGACCTTGTCAAGACCCTCGACCCGGCCGGAGTGGGTGCCGTAGACCTGCGCGAATGTCTGCTGCTGCAGCTCCGCCGCTTGAGCCCTGACGAGGATGTGAACCGCGCTATCGAGATAGTAAACCATTACTTTGATCTATTCTCCCTCAAGCATTACGACCGCCTCGCCTCGATGCTCAGTATAACCATGGAGCAGTTGCGTAAGGCTATCCACGTAATCCGTTCACTCAACCCCAAGCCCGGAGCCGAGATAGGGGGGAGTCCCTCAGATGAGCGAACCGGCCATGTAGTCCCCGACTTCTATATCGAGACTGACGAAGCCCTGACAACCGTGACGGTCATCATGCCCTCCGGAGTGCCTGACCTCCGCATCGAGGAATCGTTTAAGGTAGAGACCGCTGATGATAAAGCCGATGCCTTCATATCCCGTCGCCGAAACGATGCGCTGGAGTTTATCGATATGCTCCGTATGCGGCGCACCACATTATTTAACATTATGAGCGCCATCGTCAAGATACAGCACGAATTTTTCCTCACCGAGGATGAAACCACACTTCGCCCTATGGTGCTGAAAGATATAGGCGCTATCACCGGCTATGACCTCTCGGTGATCTCGCGAGCTACCTCCGGCAAATATGTAGCCACCGCCACGAGCATCTACCCGCTGAAATACTTCTTCAACGAAGGTGTAGCCGGAAGTGACGACGACACCTCCACCCACGCCTGTATGTCGGCCATTCGTGAAATTATCGAAGGCGAAGACCCCGCCTCCCCCCTGAGCGACGACACAATTACCTCGCAGCTTGAAAGCCGCGGCTTCAAAATAGCCCGTCGCACCGTCGCCAAATACCGCGAGCGCCTCGGCTTCCCCGCCGCCCGCCTCCGCAAAAAGCTATGATTCGTCCGACCCGTCAGACTTGTCTGACAAGTCTGACGTCATCTGCAATACCGTGGTGATTCCTGAAGGCTTCCAAAAGGTTCTCCATATCTGATTCTTTATCTGTCCGGTTATCATTGCTGTTTGTTTGCTGAGGTCTTAAGCAAAGTTAGCAACATTTCGCATACCATTGTCATGGAAACGCATAAATCCTGCCATTATGGTCACTTTTGCGTAATGCGACTGTGTATTTTTGCTGAAAAAACAGATTGCATTATGAAACAGTTAGCAGTATCGCGAAAGTTCCGCAAAGGTATTATCGAGAAAATCAATTCATCATTTCAAGGTGACGTGGCAGAGCGTCTCATTGCTTTGGCCGACAAGCTTATGACTGATGGCATTATGCCTGACATCTCAAGCGAGGAGCAGATGGTACAATCGATATTCCGATACATATCGTCGGATATCATGACAGCCATTGAACGGTCCCGTAAGGCGCGTCAGCGTGCGGCTGAGCGTAAGCAGCAGAAGGCTGACGGAGTATCAGAGGAATATCGTCCGAAGAAGATCTTTGTAGCCAATCTCGGTATAACTCTCGTCGAGGGTAAGGATTTTGTGAAAAACGGATGTAAGTTTACGATAAATCATAACGCCGGGCTGACGCGGCAGCAGCGACGTCAAGCTGAGCGCGACCTCGAGCATATCGAGCGATCGCGTATAAGTAAGGGGTGATGACGATAAGTAACATGACGAATTATTCCTCGCCTCCTATATGAGTGAATAAAATTTTTTCTATTTTTTTTTGAACTCGTATCGAAGATTGAGACATGTGGCTCCTAATTTTGTCGTCGAAACCATAAGTAATAACTGTTATGAATAAGAAATCCATCCAGTATCTGAAACAAGCCGCAGGAAAATTGCGCGATGGCAAACTCAAAAGATTAGGTGCAAAAGAATTAACCGATGCACTCGATGGTATGATGTCAACTCTTGGCCTTGACACCAAGGAGGAGGCTATAATCTTTGCCGCACTTTTTGACAGGAGCTGCGCCGGCCGTTGCTCTGACCTTGACGATGTCGCTACTTATTTCGGCGTATCCCAGCTCGACGTGATGGAATATGTGCCGGCGGTGAAGAGCCTGCTGAAGAAAGGCTTTATCGCTCAGACTGACCTTAGCGAGTGTCGTCTCGTAAGGCAAAATTTTATGGTCACTAACTATGTGATCGGGTGTGTGCTTGACAATCAGAAGCCGGAGTTTCGTGACAGCCGTATCCTCGAGAAGGAGTTTGACCGTTACGATTTCTGTAAACTGGTTGATTCCCAGATCCAAGATGACGATGTGACGGCCGAGGCTATGCTCCACTTTGTAGAAAATATCGAGGATGAAAACTCCACCATGCCCTTGGTGAAGGATCTACGCAAGATAATCAGCGACCTTCCTGACCGCGTGCTCTTCTACGAGATATGCAAGGATTTCGTGGAATATGACGGTAGCGGACGGTCAGACGTTAACCGCACACTGAGGGATATGTATGAGGCTTATGGTGTGAGATTCAAGGTGAAGCGCTCGCTCCTTGACGGATCTAACTCCCTTGTCCGTGAAAATCTTATCGAGCTCTCGGGCAATAAGGAGGATATGACTCTTACTACCCGCGGTAAAAAGCTGTTTCTCGGCGAAGACTTCGGTGCGTTTGACCCCAAAAGCTTCGGCCTGAACATCTACTCTTTCGTCCGGACGGTGCAGGAGTATGTCCACAGCCGTGACCACGATGTGGAAAACGATCAGGCCATGGAGCGCCTGTCAGAGCGCTTGAACCTTCTGGAGGATTCCAATAAAGGGAGCATCGCGGTGCTCTCGCATATACGCGATGTGATTGCTGACGACGATATGCGCGCACTATTCTATATAGGGTGTGACGCCTGCGCCAACGGTGACGAGCTGAGCATAACCCGCGAGCTGGGCTCGCTCTATCCCGTCAAGGAGCGCAATAAGGCTCTGAAGGAGTTTCGCGAAGAGACCCACAAACTGCAGCGTCTTGACCTGATGGAGATGGTCACCCATTCATCCCTGTTCGGCGAGTATACCTCGCTGCGCCTTACGGATAAAGGTAAGGAGCTGTATTTCGGCGAAGATGCATCGCTTTATATCGAAAAGCCTGACTCAAAGTCAGTGATCCGTGCATCGGAGATAAAAGAGAAGAGCCTCTTTTTCTCTCCGGCTGAGACTGAGCGCCTTAACATGGTGGGCGATTCGCTGAGGGAAGATAATTACTCGGCACTCGTCTCACGCCTCGAGGAAAAAGGCCTGTCTAAAGGTATTGCCGTGCTGCTCTATGGTGCACCCGGAACGGGCAAAACGGAGTCAGTGATGCAATGGGCGCGCGCCACCGGCCGCGACATCATCCATGTCGACATCTCGGCCTCAAAGAGTCTGTGGTATGGCGAAAGCGAGAAAATCATCAAGGAGATATTCGCCCGCTACAAACGCCTCTGCAAGCGCTCGACGCTGAAACCTATCCTTCTCTTCAACGAGGCCGATGCTATCTTCTCATCCCGCAAGACCGGCAACAACAGCAGCATCGACCAGACCGAGAACGCTATCCAGAATATCATCCTCGAGGAGATGGAGAATCTGGAAGGTATCCTTATCGCTACCACTAACCTTGCCGAGAATCTCGACAAAGCATTCGAGCGCCGTTTCCTTTTCAAGATACAGTTTGACAAACCCTCAGTTGAGGCCAAGCAAAAGATATGGCTCAGCAAGCTCCCGTCGCTTAGCGCCGGCGATGCCATGACCTTGTCCACGCGCTTCGACTTCAGCGGCGGCGAGATCGACAATATCGTCAGAAAGGCCCTTATGGCTGAGGTGCTTCACGGTGAGCAACCCTCGTTCGGAGAGATCGAAACGCTCTGCTCGGAGGAAAAGCTCAAGTCACGCTCTTCTCACAGCCGCGTCGGATTTTAAAACTATTACCACCACATGATTGTTATGCCAATATGGAAATAACAAATCTATTCAACCTTCAGGGTAAAGTTGCCATCGTCACCGGTGGTGGCGATGGCATCGGCCGGGGTTCGGCACAGATTTTGGCTGCTTCCGGAGCGGCCGTGGTGGTCAGTGATCTTGAATTGGCTAAGGCTCACAGTGTAGCCGATGAGATAACGGCTTCAGGCGGTAAGGCCATAGCCGTAGCGTGCAATGTGCTCGAGGATGCTGACCGGGTGAGTCTCATTGATGCAGCTGTAAACGGATTTGGTACGGTGAATATCCTTGTCAATAACGCCGGCCTCGGCGGTGGCGGTCGCGAAAATCCGTTTAAGATTGATCTTGCTTATGTGGAGAGGATCTATAACATAAATCTGTTTGCACCCTTCCGCCTTAGCCAGTTGGCCGTGCCCCTGATGAGCAAATCAGGCTACGGAAGCATAGTCAATATCACCTCCATGAGCTCCATCGACAAAGAGGCCAACATGAGCATTTATGCCTCGTCAAAGGCCGCGCTGAATCACCTCGCAGCAAATCTCGCCCACGATTTCGGGCCATTGGGCGTAAGGATAAACAACGTAGGGCCGGGAGCAACCCGCACTGCCGCTCTGCAGAAGATTCTGACTCCGGAGCTCGAGGAGAAGATGCTTCGTCACACTCCCATAAAGCGCCTCGGCGAGGTGTCGGACATCGCTCGCGCTGTGCTATTTTTCGCATCCGAGGCATCAGCGTGGATCAGCGGCCAGACTCTGTTTGTGAATGGTGGCGGTGACCAGACACTTGACTAAGGAACCTCCGTAGTGTCGCTTCATTTCTTATGGTTTCACGCAATGCGCTGAAGCGACCTGCGGCAGGATTGTCAAGTATTTTTTTGTATCTTTGCCGTTATGGAAGACAAATATTTTTATGAAGAATGGGCAAAGATGCTCAATGGTGAGATTTATAATGCCCTGCACCCTGAGTTCCTACGTCGGCTGGACGTGACCAGGCAGAAACTCTGGGAGTTTAACTCAATGAATCCCGCCGATACTGAAAAGTTGTATACCATTTTCCGTGATGTCGTAGGCAAATGTGGCCGGAAATTCCACGTCAATCCGCCATTCCGTTGCGACTATGGCTGCAACATTTCAGTTGGCGAAAATTTCTTTGCCAACTTCAATCTCACTATTCTCGATGAAGGGCAGGTGACCATTGGCGACAACGCTTTTATCGGGCCAAACGTCAGCATCTATACTGCTTGTCATCCGCTGGAACCTGAGCCCCGGAATACGGGAGTGCAATGGGCGCGTTCCGTAACTATAGGAGACAACGTCTGGATAGGCGGTGGCGTTACCATTCTGCCGGGCGTCACCATCGGTGACTGCTGTGTAATCGGCGCCGGCAGCGTCGTCACAAAAGACATCCCTGCCCGCACCCTTGCTGCAGGCAACCCCGCCCGCGTCATCAAGCAAATCCAAGCTTAAACCGCCGCTTTAGACTTTAAAGCTAATAAACTGATAAACACAAGTGTATCATACCTATTTTCAAGCTTTACTCTAATTTTATTCAATTAGGGAAGTTGCCGTATTGGTTTTCATGAAAACCGATTATCGTATATATCAAATAGGCAGAATTATCAATTTGCCAAACTATTAAGTCAAGCGGGGGTGGGGGAGAGTTAGTCGTAGATGGATTTGATGATGTGGGCGGGTACGCCGCCGACTATCATGTCGGGCGGGACGTCACGGGTGACGACGGCTCCGGCGGCGATGATGGCGTTGTCGCCAATGGTCACTCCGGCGGTTATTGTTACGTTGGCTCCGATCCATACTCCGCGGCCTATGCGGATGGGTGCATGGCTAAGGTTTTGGCGTAGGGCAGGGTCGTGGTTGTGATTGAGTGTAGCGAGGACTACACAATGGCCTATCAGAGACCCGTCGCCGATGTAGATGCCTCCCTGGTCTTGAAAGTGACAACAGGAGTTGATAAATACTTTTTTGCCTATGTGGATGTTACGACCAAAGTCAGTGTAAAATGGGGGAAAGAGTCGGAACTCGTCGTCGACTTTCTGCTCGATGATTTGGCCGAAGAGATGGCGTATTTCTTCGGGGGTGTGATACCGGCAGTTGAGTTCAAACTGTAATTTTCGTGAGATGTCGCTCTGGTGACGCATGAATTGAATCATGTCGTCACCTTGAAGCGGCTTACCTTCGGCAATCATTTGCCGGAAATATTCAAGAGTCATTTGAGGTATTCGTTATAGAATGCGGCAATTTCGTCAAAGGGGATGATGTCAAGCTGGTCGTAGAGGTCGCAGTGGGAGGCTCCTTTGATGGTGAGCATCTGCTTATTGTCGCCTTTTAGGAGAGCGAATGTGTCTTTTCCGAAGTAGTAGGAGTGTGCAGCGTCGCCGTGGACTATGAGCACTGCGTTTTCAAGTTCGGAGGCATATTCGAAGAATTTGAAGTTAAGGAATGGGAGGTTGGATGTTACGTTCCATCCATCAGTAGAGTTGCCGCTGCGGGGGTGATAGCCGCGCGAGGTCTTGTAATATGCATGATAGTCTTTGACAAACTGTGGTGCGTCATCGGGTAAAGGGTCAATCACTCCGCCGGCGCGCTTATAATAGCCGTTGCGGTAATCCTCGGTCCGTTGGGCAGCCATTGAGGCGCGCTTGGCGTTGCGTTGGGCAGCCGAGTCTTCGCTGTCGAAGTATCCATTGGCATTGACACGGGTCATGTCGTACATGGTTGAAGCTACGGTGGCTTTGATACGAGGGTCGTTTATGGCGGCTTGTATAGCTATTCCGCCCCAACCGCAGACGCCGAGTATGCCTACGCGGGCTGTGTCGACATTATCTTGCACCAAAAGGAAGTCAACGGCGGCAGAGAAATCTTCCACATTAATATCAGGAGATGCCACGCGCCGGGGCATGCCTCCGCTTTCGCCGGTGAATGACGGGTCAAAGGCTATAGTAAGGAATCCGCGCTCGGCGAGTTGCTGGGCGTATAGGCCGCTTGACTGCTCCTTGACTGCTCCGAAAGGGCCGCTGACGGCGATAGCCGGGAGTTTGCCTTTGGCGTCCTTGGGGGTGTACATATCGGCAGCAAGGGTTATGCCATATCGGTTGATAAATGTCACTTTCTTATGGTCAACTTTGTCACTTTTAGGGAAGACTTTGTCCCATTCCTGAGTTAGCTCGAGTTTCTGAGCGGGAGCCAACGATGTGTCAGTATTCGGATTATTCATGATTTGTGAATTAGAAGCCAGTGAGATCAGCATCAGCACGGCGGTTGATATAATATGTTTCATACTGCAAAATAACGAAGAAAGTCGAATGAGTGTTTTATACATTTTCAAGATATCCTTAACAAAATCACTGAATCATTCGTTATGTGATAAAATTTCGTTACTTTCGCAGCATGGATAATCCGATAGTAAATCTCGATTCGATTGATGCCTACAATAAGTTGTATGGCATGAAGACGCTTCACCCGCTTGTATCGGTGATAGATCTCAAGACGGCCACACTCCCGGTGAATCACGTCAGGATGAACTATGGAGTGTATGCGCTTTTTCTGAAAAACGGGGCAAAATGTTCTATAAAATATGGGCGCAGGCAGTATGATTATCAGGAGGGTACAGTGGTGAGTTTCTCTCCCGGGCAGCTGATAGATGTGGATATGGAGGTGGATGAGATAGCACCTGATGTGATAGGGCTGATGTTTCATCCGGATCTGATCTACGGCACTCCGCTTGCTGAGAAGATTGGAGAGTTCAGTTTCTTTGATTATTCCGAGATGGAGGCGTTACATCTGTCGGAGGATGAGCGGCGGCAGTTTGTCTTTTGCCTGGATATGATACGCAGGGAGCTTGAACATTCAGTCGACAATCACTCTGCGGCGGTAATCTCGGCTAATATCCAGCTGCTTCTCGAATATATGCACCGCTTCTATGACCGTCAATTTATCACCCGCCATAAGGTGAACTCTGACGTTGTGGCGCAGTTTCATCGCGAGCTGAAGATGTATTATAAGGATGGCGATACGTCGAAAACGATCCCCTCGGTAGCTTATTTTGCCGAGAAGGCTTGCCTTACGCCCAACTATTTCAGCGACTTAGTTAGAAAAGAGACCGGACTGACACCTAAGGAGATGATATCGCGTCATATCATAGCCCATGCCAAGCAGTTACTGGTGAAAAATTCGGATGATGTGGCTCAAATAGCATATTCACTGGGGTTTGAGTACCCGGCTCACTTCTCGCGCCTGTTCAAACGGATTTCCGGGCTGACGCCTTCGGAATTTCGAGCGAAGCAAGAATGTGGCTGATTTTTAATTGTCACTTACTTGGAGAAAAAACTTCCGAAAATTTGTAATAATTTTAATATTTTTTTTGTAATTTTGCGCAATCGATCGGAGTCGCTTCCGATGGATGTTCATAAACATGCCGACAGAAGTTGTCGGCAGAGTTTTCGGAAGTTTGGTATCGCAAGAGCGTTAATACGTTATAATATAGCGCCTTGGCTATTCCAAGCCAAGTAAAAAACATCTTTTTCGAGGACGAATCACTGATTTTATGAGCGAGGATACAACGGAAACATGGTATGTGCTCAACTTTGTGAATCCCGGCAACTCAGGCAGTCAGCAGGCTCAAACGATTGTTGACAGCTACAACGTAGCAACGTCGGCCGGATTACAATTATTTGCGCCCACATACGTAATGCCGGTAGAGGTGAATGGCAAAACCATTATGCGTCAGGCTCGTCTGGCATTCCATTACCTATTTCTCCGCGGAACAATCGACCATATTAAAGCGCTCTGCGCACTCGAAAACGGGTTCTCGCTCCTGATCGACCGCAGCTCATCCACTCATCGCTACGCTACAGTCACCGACCAGCGTATGCAAGCCTTCCGAGCTATCGCCCTTGCGTATTCCAACTCCCTCCCGTTCTACAACTTAGACAACGTTGACCTCCTCGAAGGCGACATCGTGCAGATAGTCAACGGCAGCTTCCCCGGCATTATTGTCCTGCAGACGAGCACCTCTCTCGATACACTGAGGACGGCAAATCAGGAACACAGATTGTCTATTGGTGGTGAATGTTAGAAAACTATAACTATCCCTAAAATAAATTTTGCTCTCTTCCTATAATTAATTAATTTTGTATTCAAAATCAGTCTTTCTTTACAGACACTGTTTAAAATATTTTCATTTTTAAAATAAGTATATGATATTGGACAAAATTGATGAAATAATATGTAAAAATGAATATCTCAATTCTTACAATGGGAAAGAAAGTACTGAATGGTCTAATTTTTGGTATGATCAGGCTAACACAGAATCAGAACATCGAATATTGTTGATAGGCGATAGTGTATCTCGTCAAATAAGAGGTACCATGGCAAGAAAATTGAATTGCCCTGTGGATCTTTTTGCCACTTCAGCAGCTCTTCGCGACATAATGTTTTGGGAACAATTCAAATGTTTTTTCAAAAATGGGCTATATCATTATGACGCAGTATTTATATGGATAGGAAATCACTCTAGACGTAAGGAAGATGGTACTGATTTCTTTACACAATATGATTATCAAAGATTCCACAATGACTTTTCAAAACTCGTAGATATTTGTCGGGCTTCTTTCCCGAAAGTGATTATATTATCAACACTTCACATGTTCATACCTCGAAAGGCAAATCGATACATTGAATATATTCGCGAAATATTAAATATTAAGCCAAAAGAGAAATTTGATGATGCAGAAAACGCTGTAGTTGAGGCAAAAAATAAAATTATCGAGCAAGTAGCTAACGAATATAACCTTACTTTTTACGATATAGACGATATAATGCTTAAATCTAAATATTGGCATAAGGACAATATTCATTATATACGTAAATCTGATTCGTTTGTCACTTCTAAATTAATTAGTCTTCTATAAAACTGACAACCAGAATTAAGAACTGAAATAGTTAATTCGTTGTAAAATAACGCTTTGACTACATCAGGCCAAGTAAAGAACATCTTTTTCGAGGATGAATCACTGATTTTATGATCGAGGATACAAACGAAGCATGGTATGTGCTCAACTTTGTGAATCCCGGCAACTCAGGCAGTCAGCAGGCTCAAACGATTGTTGACAGCTACAACGTAGCAACGTCGGCCGGATTACAATTATTTGCGCCCACATACGTAATGCCGGTAGAGGTGAATGGCAAAACCATTATGCGTCAGGCTCGTCTGGCATTCCATTACCTATTTCTCCGCGGAACAATCGACCATATTAAAGCGCTCTGCGCACTCGAAAACGGGTTCTCGCTCCTGATCGACCGCAGCTCATCCACTCATCGCTACGCTACAGTCACCGACCAGCGTATGCAAGCCTTCCGAGCTATCGCCCTTGCGTATTCCAACTCCCTCCCGTTCTACAACTTAGACAACGTTGACCTCCTCGAAGGCGACATCGTGCAGATAGTCAACGGCAGCTTCCCCGGCATTACCGGCCACTACATACCACGCCCCAAAAGCAAAACCGGCTCGATCCACTTAGCCATCTACGGCAACTTCGGCGTAAAGCTGACCGACATCCGCGCTACCGACATCCGCATCCTCTCCTTTGCCCCCGGCACCACCCGAGCCTACGACCTCATTGACGCCGTCACCCCGCCCCTCCTTGAAGCCATTCACCACACCCTTGACCAACCACTCCCCACCCATCTCGCCGCCAAACTCACCATCTTCGCCTCACGCATGAACGCCGTCACCCTCTCCAACCCCAAGCTCGACGCCAAGCTCCAGGCCATCCTCACCGCCATCTACCGCCTCCTCGGCCACCACACCCTCGCAGCCCGCCACCATACCCTCTACCTCCGCCACGCCACCGCAATCACCAACCCCTGGACCACCCTCCTCATCACCCTCATCCTCACCCTCACCGACCCCACCCAACCCACTCTCCCCCCAATCGCCTCCCTCTCCCTTCCCACCCCCAACTCCCGCCTCACCCGCCTCCTCCTCACCCACTACCATTCCTGATATTGAACAAGTTATACAAATGGGCAATCAAGGTAATTCGAGTAATAATAAAAATATAGCAAAAAACACGATCCTGCTTTATTTTAGAATGTTATTCTTAATGTTTATCGGGCTGATTACCGTAAGGGTGACACTCCAAGCATTAGGTGAACTTAATTATGGTATATATAATGTTGTTGGGAGTGCAGTTATAACATTATCATTTTTAATGGGGACATTAACTTCTGCGACCCAAAGATATTTTGCTTTCCATCTTGGAAAGAAAGATATCGAAGGATACCGGAACACATTTAGTATGTTTATATATTGTTTCGCTGTCTTATGTCTGGGTGTTATATTTTTGGGAGAGACAGTTGGATTAAATTGCATATCGCTACTCAATATTCCCCACGGCTCAATGCAAAGTGCAAAATTTGTATATCAAACAGCACTATTTACATTTGTTATAAATTTATTCGTTGTTCCATATACATCCTCCATTATAGCATATGAAAGGATGTCAGTATTCGCATATATCAGTATCATTGATGGAATTGCGAAACTTGGTCTGGTTTATTTACTTTACTTAACTGAAGAAAATAAACTTGAATTTTACGGGTTTCTAATACTTATCGAATCTGCTCTAAATGCGGCATTATATATTTTATTTTGTCATTCTAAGTTATCAGGATGTAATATAAGACGATTTTGGAATAAGCTCGCGTTTTATGAACTATTTAGTTATACCGGTTGGAATCTATTCGGTTCAATATCCGGTATGCTATCTACAGCGGGACAAAATTTATTGTTAAATATATTCTTTGGGCCATTGATTAACACAGCTAAAAGTATTGCGGATAAGGTATCAAGCATGGTAGAATCTTTCTCTACAAATTTCTATCTTGCTGTAACACCACAAATTATAAAAAGCTATGCAAGTAAGGAGATGGATAGATTATTCTCACTCGTAGTTATGAGTAGTAAATTTTCATTTTATCTTTTGTTAATATTTTCTTTTCCTTTAATATTATGTATAAAGTCTTTATTAACAATTTGGTTGGGTGAAGATTCTATATCACCAGATATGATAATTTTCTCAAAGCTTGCTCTTGTTTATTGTCTTATTCATTGTTTAGAGCTTCCTATAACTCAATTAATTCGAGCTACAGGAAAAATAAAGAATTATCAGATATTTGTTGGAATAATAACACTATCCTTCATTCCAATATCTGCGATATTACTAAAATGCGGTGCTCCTGCATACTCTACAATGATTGTTCTTATCATAATAGTTGCATTGGCTCAAATTATTAGAGTAGTAATTGCACATCGTCGAGTTGATTTATCTTATCGATATTATATAGGAAATACTATAATACCTTTAATATACGTGACCGTATCTTTAATTCCGATATATTTCCTTTTAAATAATATACCTGATGACAAATTCATACAACTTATAGCTAAGTTATTAATATCATTAGCAATAACGATGACAGTGATTTTGTTTATTGGGGCAAATCAAAATGAAAGGAGCTATATTAAAGATGTTATTTTAGCAAAATTACGTAAGGGATGATATATAATTAATTAAGAGTAAATCTTTTATAGTCTTTCTGGATGTTAATTTACGTATTAAGAATTGAAATTTATCCGAAGCATTTGATATCTGAAGACAATCGAATTTTTGATTAGAGTATATTATCTATTATTTAAATTAGGCACGATTATTCTGTATGAGAATATTGTTCTTTTTTCATGTACCCTCTTTTAGGGGTGGCGCAAGCAAATCCGGATTTACACTTGTTAAAGAATTAATTAAATATGGGCATGAAATATATGCCATTATACCTTCTGAAGGAGAATTATCCAGGGCTTTGCAAGATATTGGGGTTGAAACTGAATGTATAAGATTTGTTTGGGCTTTCCCTCCAAAATGCTTGAAGGCATCTGATTACATCCGATATATCCCATTACTTATCCATAATCAGAGAATAAACAATCGAGCCTTGGTCAAGGCATATGAATTTGTTAAGAATAAACAAATCGACATAATTCACTCTAATACAAGTGTAATTAATGTAGGCTTCAGACTTGCAAAAAAAATGAATATACCTCATATCACACATTATCGTGAATTTGGATATCGAGACTGTGGAGCAATTATGCTACATGAAAATATTATGAAAAAATATAAGAAACAATATGGTATAGCAATAGGTAATGAAGTTTCCGATTTTCATAAATTAGATCATCATAATAATAGAATTATATATAATGGAATAATTCCGTCAGGATATACTCGTTTTAATTACAAAAGGAGTAATTATATTTTATATGTTGGAGCTCTTTATAAGGAGAAAGGTATAGAAGACTTAATAACAGCATATTCTAATCTCGATACAGACAAAAGACAAGCGTGTGAATTATGGATAGCAGGTTCAGCAGTAAAGACTGATTATCTAAGTTATGTAAAGAAACTAATTAAAAAAAATGGTATTTCCGAATATGTTAGATTACTTGGTGAAAGAAAAGACATTCCGGATTTGATGTACAATGCCAAGGCTCTGGTAGTACCAAGTTATAATGAGGCTTTTGGAAGAATTGTAGTTGAAGGAATGAATAATGGTTGCTTAGTCATTGGTAGAGACACGGCAGGAGTAAAAGAACAATTTGATAATGGTGTTCACTTCACGGGAAAAGAAATAGGTTTACGATTTTCAAATAACAGTGAACTCTGTAAACTACTTGAAAAAGTTATAATCTCGGATATTAAAGATTATTATGATCTTATCAGTCGTGCTTCGGAAACAGTTAACCAATATTATACATATGAAAGCTATGGAAGCAGCATTAATTCATTTTATGAAGAAATAATTTCTAAAAATTAGCTTGATGAAAATAACAGTAGTTACCGTATGCTATAACGCGGTTAAAGATATCGAGCAGACCATGCTGTCAGTCCTAAATCAAACATATCCCAATGTTGAGTATATCGTCATTGACGGAGGATCAACTGACGGCACACGCGAGATTATTGAAAAATACTCATCACGCTTTGCTTACTGGTGCTCTGAGCCTGATCAAGGCATCTATGATGCTATGAATAAGGGATTAGCTCATGCTACCGGTGAATATATCAACTTCATGAACGCAGGTGACTATTTTTCATCTGATGATGCAATTGAGAAAATAGTGAATGCACTCCTACCTGATGACGATATAATTTATGGGGATGCAATAGTCATAAAGCCCGATAAATCTGAGAAATTTATTGCCGGCGAAACTGATTTAAGCTTACTTGCCAAGCGGCCTATTTACCGCCACAATGCCTCGTTTATAAGAACAGCTCTCCATCGGAAATTTAAATTTGCCGTCGATCGTAAAAAAGACTTCGGCTACGCACTTGATTACGATGTGATCTACAGGATGTGGGGTTCAGGAGCTAAAATCCGACATACTGATATAACCGTAGTAACCTACCTGATGGAAGGCACTTCTAATCATAAGATTAAAAACGTTATCCTTAATTATCGGGTATCACATCAGGATCACACTCCTTCGATGCGTGAACGGTTAAGATTTTGCAATGACATAGCTCACGCTATTGCAAAGTCGATTACCAATAAATTATCAGGGTTTTAGTTTTTATTAAAGTCGCATTAATGGTATTCAGAAATTAACTATATATGCTAAAAGCGAGAGAATTTTATCTCACATTTATATTTATCCTAATGAATAAATTCTGGGGCTTATCTTTTTATAAAGCCTTATCGGAAGATATTTGGTTAGGGTTTACGCTTGGACTTATGGTCATTGTCTCATTGTATTATATGACAGTATCACATCGACCCAAGCTACTTACATGGCACAACTCATGGCTAATTACTATCATATACGCTTCAATCGCGATTTCGATGATTACAGTGAATCTATATTACGGCCAATCATTTGTAACATCGTTATTGACGTATAAGACACAATACCTGATGTTTGGCGTAATTATGCTGCTTATAATGCGCCCAACCGAAAGCGAACTCATAAAATCTCTGAAATTATACGCCATACTTTATACTGTGTTTTATATACTTCGTCTGGTCGTACCTTCACTATTCACAAAATCAGTACAATACACAGGAGAAAATGATGTAGCTCTGGGTGGATATGAACTGCTGAGCATCTATTTCTGCTACGCAGCAGTATGCTACAGGCAAAAGAATAACCTTAAAAACTGTCTGATGTTTCTATGGCTATTGGTAATTATCGTTCTTCAGCAAAACCGATCTATAATGCTGCCTACACTACTGATAAGCCTGTATGTAGTATGGTCAATGAAATCACGATATGCAGGATTAATTGTAATGCTATTTGCTGTAATGGCCGGATTAGTATTTGTCTCGACAATTGAGACATGGATTGAGCTCTATGAACAAACCATCGACGAACTTGGCGACCCGAAATACAATCGAAACCTAGCATTAGAATACTTCTTCCACAAAGCCTCTCCAAATATAATATGCGACATATTCGGCAATGGATTCCTGAGTAATCATACTTCGAAACTGATGGCCATTATGATGGATAAAGGAGTATACAATTCGGATATGGGATTTATAGGATATTGGAACCAATTCGGTATTTTCCCAATAATCGTATTCTTTTATATGATTATAATTTCGCTCAAGAATAAATCATATCTCCTATACGAAAGATTTCTCGCCTTCGAAATACTTCTCTGCTCAATGACCATAATGTATTTTGGGAATATGGGAAAAATCAGCTGCTTCATGGTATTCTACTATCTTTTTACCCTAAGCCGTTTACCATTACACCTTAAATCCCGCTATCTGAATTTATCCTTTAGAAAATCCGTCAATGAAAGATATTAAGAAAATCCTGATTGTAACCTACCACTATCTCGATAGCGTAGGAGGCGGAGTGTATGCTTCAAGAGCCTATATAAATGCTCTTGCTAATATATATCCGGAAAAAGGCCAAGTTACGTTATTATATCCGGCATCTGACATTCATCCCCTTCAGGGAATAGACCCTCGAGTTAAGGTAATTCCAGTATACTACAACGTTTCCAAAATTCGAAAACTATACAATCTCCTTCGCGGTAAATATCTCCGTTTCAACAAAACATTTAAAAAACTTATTGAAGAAGATAAATTTGAGCTCGTTATCTTTGACAATTCCCACTGTTCGTTAGGCCTGATCGATATAGCTCATAAGACAGGCGCAAAAGTGATCACAATTCACCATAACTGCGAACTCGAATATGTACGCGACAATTCATCTCGCCTACTATATTACCCCTCAATGAGAATAACCCGTAAAGGTGAAGGTGATGCCGTAAGGCTAAGCGATTTAAATCTTGCCCTAACGCCTGAAGATGTCGATCTTCTCAAGTATCACTACCTTGTCGATGGTAAAGAATCAAAATTCAACGTATTAGGCTCTTTCGAGTCAACAAGTAACGATAGTCATAACATCACCGAACAAAAAACAGATAATCAAATCAAAGACTTCGTTATAACAGGCAATCTTTCCAACAAACAATCCATTGATTCTCTTCTACCATGGCTCAAAGAATATTACCCTATTCTGCTTAAAAACTTTCCTGAATCCACCCTTACTATAGCCGGTAAAAATCCTTCTCAGGAGATTATAAATGCCTGTAGATCATTAGGAATAAAATTAATTCCCAACCCCGAGAATATGGACATAATCCTCAGTCAGGCTGACTGCTATATTTGTCCTACTTCACTCGGTGGTGGAATAAAATTAAGAATAATGGACGGACTCCGCAATGGACTCCCGGTAATAACCCACGCCGTTTCAGCCCGTGGATATGGAGAATTTATCGACCGAAAAATCATGTTTAAATATTCTGACCCCAAGTCATTCATTAACTGCTGTGAATCACTGAAACACGGCCATTCCTCAAAAGCCTCAATCCAAGAAGAATATCGCAAGATATTCTCATTCCAGTCCGGCATAAAACGAATGTCCGAAGCCATTAGTAAAATATAATAACATGAAAGTACCTGTATTGTTCCTCATATTCAATCGGCCGGAATTGTCGGTAGAAGCCTTTCAATCAATAAAGAAATATCAGCCCGAAAGATTATATATCGCACAAGGCTGAAATATCAAAACCCACTTTTCAACTAATTTAATTGGGATAACCACATTAATTATGAACGCTCCTATAGTTATATTCGCGTATAATCGCTTAGCTCCATTTCAGCGACTTATTCAATCATTAAAAAATTGTCCTGAACATTCTGCTTCCAAATTGTTTATTTTTATTGATGGCCCAAAAAACAATTCAGATAGGCTGGTAATTAGTCAGATAAGAGAATATGCAGAGTCAATCGAGGGTTTTGAGTCATTATATGTAGAATTATCATCGATTAACAGGGGGTTGGGAGCGTCAATAATAAGAGGTGTATCCAAAATAATAAATAAATATAATCAAGTTATTGTGTTGGAAGATGACTTGGTGTTACATCCTATGTTTTTGAAATATATGAATGATGGGCTTTCTTATTATGAGAATAATAATGAAGTTTTTTCGATATGCGGATACACCAATAAAATTATAATTCCAAGAGATTACAATTACAATACATACTTCTGTACTCGAAGTAGTTCATGGGGGTGGGGAACATGGAAAAACAGGTGGAATTCAGTAGATTGGAAGCTAACAGATTGGGATAAATATATAAAATATAAATCTAAGTTTAACCGATGGGGTGGATCCGACTGTTTTAAAATGTTGAACGGATGGAAATATGGGCACAATCATTCTTGGGCTATTAGATTCTGTTTCAATCAATTCTTACAAGATAAGGTCTCGCTTTTTCCAATTAAAAGTTTGGTAGCCAATACGGGATTTGATGGTACTGGCACAAACTGTAAAAAATGGAGCAGATTTAAATACGAAATGATGGATCAAAATAATTCAGAATTTGATTTTCCTTCCGATATAATAATAGATAAATATATTTTAGAGCAAAGTTTATCATATCATAGCATATTACGTAGATTATATAGTCGATTAATGTACCTAATATATAAGTAAACCATCGTATAAGATTCAACAATACCATTCTACATTGATTATGAAAATACTTTTGGTTCATAACGAATATGGGAAATATTCCGGGGAAGAAGCTGTAGTAGATAAGATGGCTGAAACACTAAGGCATTCAGGTTGGGAAGTAGCTCAATTAAGAATGTCAACATCAGGATTAAATGACTCATTGAAAGGTAAAATTCGTGGTTTTATCAGTGGGATATATTCTCCATCGGGAGTAAGAGCGATGCGAAATGCCCTAAAACGAGAAAAACCTGATGTTGTTAATGTTCATAATCTATATCCATTTATTTCACCTGCCGCATTAAGGGAATGTAAAAGAGTTGGAGTGCCGGTAGTTATGACCATTCATAATTACAGACTGATATGCCCTACCGGATTATTTATGCGTGACAATAAGCCTTGTGAAGTATGTCTCGAGAAGGGAAATGAATGGGGCTGCATTAAATATAACTGCGAACATTCTATTTTTAAATCAATCGGATATGCTGCCCGTAATGCCGTTGCGCGAATAAAACGTCATTATATGGACTGCGTAGACGTATTCGCTTGCATTACTGATTTTCAACGACAAAAACTAATTCAATCAGGTTTCCCTAAAGAAAAAATTTTAGTAATTCCCAATTCTGTAGACATCACCGACAAGCCAAGTTATCCCATTGGAGAATATGTCGCATATAGTGGTCGCATAAGTCAGGAAAAGGGCGTTGACATGATAATAGACGTAGCTCGTAATCATCCTGAAATACAATTCAAATTTGCAGGCGCAGTCAGAGATAGAAATATTGTTAGAAATCTTCCATCAAATATTGAACTCCTGGGGTATCTAAAAGGAGATCAGCTTAAAGAATTTTATAGCAAAGCACGTTTTTTTGTAATGGCTTCGCGCTGGTATGAGGGGTTTCCAATGGCTATTTTAGAAGCTGCATCGTATGGTAAACCTATGATCGCACCAAATCATGGTGGTTTTACAGAAATTATAGGGAGTGATGATGATTCAATTGGGATACTCACCACTCCATCAGACATTGATAGTCTTGACAAAGCAATCAAAAAGCTTTGGGATTCACCTGCAGAAAGTAATAAGCTTGGAAAAGCTGCTTATGAGAAACTAAAGTCTCAATATTCCACTGATGTGATTACACAAAAATGGAATATACTATTGACAACAATAATTAAAAATTATAATATTAATATAACTTGATATTTCGACTATTTAGATCTAAAATTAAATGTCGCTTTAATGAATAAATCGAAGATGGAGAAATATTTTAATATAAACTACGAATTTGACCGACATAAGGTTCATCAGGCTATTCAGCAACGGCTGACCGAAGACGGATCCGATTATATCTGTGTCGCCGATGGCGTCATAGCGAGTATAACTCTCGATGATCCTGAATATCTGAAAATAGTGAATGGAGGAATGTTTTCTATTTGCGACAGCAACTTCGTTCCACTATATATAAAATGGATCTATGGAAAACGATACACACAATACTGCGGATCCCAGATATTTGAAGATATAATCCGTAGCCGCAAATATCGAATGCTATTCCTTGGAGCTAATAAAGAACTTCTTGATGCTCTCCGAAACAAACTTATCGAATTAAACCCTGAAGTCACAAATATGACATTCAGCGAGCTACCCTTCTGCTCTATTGAACAATTCGATTATCCGGCAATCGCCAAAATGGTTTGTGATGACGGAGCAGACATAATCTGGGTGTCACTCGGAGCTCCAAAGCAGGAAATATTTATGAGCAGGTTGCGACCACATCTTAACCATGGTGTTATGATAGCCGTCGGAGCAGCATTTAAATTCTTTAGTGGCACCGAAACCTCAAGAGCACCCGAATGGATGATCAGAAATCACCTTGAATTCCTCCACCGCATCTTCAAAGAACCCAAGAAGCAGATTCCGAGATGCCTCAATATCATAAAAACACTACCACGACTACTTCTATTAGAAATCAAAAATAAGCGGCAAAGCGAAAGGCGGGATTATTAATAAGTGTTAAAGTGTTAAGAAATATTTGCACGATAAAGAAAAAGCCCTTACCTTTGCACTGCTTTTCGAAGGAAGAGCGATTAATAAAAAGATGATGATTCGCTAGCTCAGCTGGTAGAGCACAACACTTTTAATGTTGGGGTCGTGGGTTCGAGCCCCACGCGGATCACTAGTGGGAACCGAAAACCACCGCAAAGCACTGAAATCAGTTGATATTCAGTGCTTTTTCTTTTTGCCCAAATTGCAGAATTACGCGGAATATTACCCCCCGGATATGTACATCCTATGTACACACCGTTTTATGTACACTCGTGTACATATTCACACAGGCCGACTCGCAATTTTCTGACAATAGCGTAGTTGCGATTCAAAGCCTAAAAATTGGTGGGGCTCGCTTGTGTGGGAACGGAACACCGGGAAGCGAAATTGACGATTCTTGTTGAATATTTAAGAATGTTTAACATTTGAACCACCGCATAAATTCCGCCGTGTCCACTTCCGCATATTTCCGCTTTTTTCCGTGTACGTTCTATGTGATTTCTATGTACATCGGCGAAAATCGCGCAATTTGACCCTCTGTGTACATATTTTTAACACTGTCATTATTCAATGTTCTTAAACGCGTTTGGAAATCCGGCAAATTATGATTAAATTTAAGTAACCATTAAACGCTTAAAGAAACATGAACAACAACCCTTATTACACTCTGACTTTCTTCACAAGAAAGCCAAGAACCGCAGGCTACACCGAGCATAAGGTGTATGCCCGGATTACGGTGGCAGGTCAATATGTTGACTTCGCCATTGGCCGTGCCATCAACCCTGAGAACTGGGACCAGATGCGCAAGATATCTAAAGGCCGTTCCCGCCGCGACCAGGAACTGAACCGTTACCTTGATGAAGTGCGTGCCAGATTCAACGAGATCTACACCTTCATGCTCCGCGAGCAGAAGCTCATCAACCCTATCACCATGCGCGATATGTTCCTTGGCAAGTCGGAGAAGCCGAAGATGCTCCGTGAAATCTTCACTGAGGCGAACATCAAGCGCAAGGAGGAGATGGAGCGCGGCGACATTGTCGCCGCCACCTATCTGCGCTGGGAACGCTGCGTGAAGTATCTGGGAGAGTTTTTCAAGCTCACCATGAATGTGGACGACATTCCCGTGAGGGATGTCAATGCCGGTATGCTCGATGATTTCGAGCATTTTCTGCGCATCAGCAAGAATTGCGCCAACAACACGGCAGTGAAGTATATGCGCTATCTGAAGAACACAATGCAGTATGCCATAGCCCACAAGTGGATTGCCGAGGATCCGTTCATGGGCAAAAAGTTCCGCCGCACACAGGCGAAACGCCAGTTCCTTACCGAGGAAGAGCTTGTCACGATAATGAGCCTGAACCTGTCGGCGACACCGCGTCTGGACATTGTGCGCGACACATTCGTGTTCTGTTGCTTCACCGGACTGGCATTCTGCGACATTAAGACGCTGCGTCGCTCCGACATAGAAAGGGATGCTGACGGCAATATGTGGATACGCAAGTCGCGCAACAAGACAGGCGAACTGAGCATCATCCCTCTCCTTGAGGTGCCGCATCAGATTGCCGTCAAGTATGAAGGTCATCCCGTTGTCATAGCCGATGGCGTGGTGTTGCCTGTATGCAGCAACCAGCGCATGAACGCTTATCTCAAGGAAATCGCCGACCTTGCCAAAATCACGAAGCCTCTGACCACGCACATCGCCCGACACACCTTCGCCTCACTCTCGCTGAGCAACCATGTCCCCATCGAATCCATCCAGAAGATGCTCGGTCATACCGACATCAAGACCACCCAGATCTACGCCAAGATACAGGACAAGACCATCTATGAGAATATGGAGGCAATGCGCAACAAGTTCAACAGACTGAAAATAAACAAGTAATACGTTGACAGACAAAATGCAGAGAGAGGGCGGCCGGATTATATCGGTCGCCCATCTCTTTGCATTAAATTTACAGGTCTTCATATAGAATCCACTCCAAAAGAGATTACATCTCATCTTGGTCAAATCTTCATTTTTTATCCATTATTGATTCTGTATTGGATAAAATAATATGTTTTTTATCCAGTACGGTGGATTTATTGGATAAAATTAGTTATCTTTGCGGTCTAATACGAAACGACATGAAGAATATAATCCTCAATCAAAGAGCTGAAAGGGATGAGCTAATGGCTCGTCCATATCAACAACGCAATACCAAATACGATTTTGATGAGCTACTTACCAATCCATTAATTAAACTGATTACCGGTCCTCGTCGTGTCGGTAAATCCGTTTTTTCATTGTTAATGTTACAAGGAAAGAACTTTGCATATCTCAATTTTGATGACAATCTTCTGCTTGAAAATTGGAATGAGGATTTGGTAATGCAAATGCTTGATGATGTGTATCCTGAATATGAGTACCTTTTGCTTGATGAAATCCAGAATTTACCTGATTGGGATTTGTGGGTTAACAAACTCTACCGCCGGGGCAAGAATCTTGTTATCACCGGCAGCAATGCCAAGATGTTGAGCAGTGAGATGGCAACCGTATTGACTGGGCGCTATCTTCAGATTGATATGCTCCCGTTCAGCCTTGAAGAGACAATGCGTTGGAAAAATGTCAATCCGGAACTTGAAGAACAATCTGCACAGGTTGTCCTTGTTGCAGATGACTACATTCGTAACGGTGGCTACCCTGAAACCATACAATCACGCGGCATCACAAAATCTTACCTTTCGACATTGTTTGACTCCATATTATTGAAAGATGTAGCTAAACGTCATAAGGTTAGGAATACAGTTGATTTGTATAATCTTGCTACGTATCTTCTATCCAACTTCTGCAATCCCATTTCAGCGAATGATCTTGCGACTGAATTAGGACTCTCAAGCGTAACCACGACAAAAAAATTCTGTGAATATCTGGCGGAGCCCTATCTCTTCTTTTATCTTCCACGTTTCAATAACAAGATGAAGCTGATGAAGAAAGCTCCAAGCAAAGTATATGTAGTAGATAACGGCTTTGTACAAAGCACGGCATTCAACCTTAGCGAGAACCTAGGGCGACTGTTGGAGAACCAAGTGTTTGTGGAACTGCTACGTCGCGGATACTCTCCCGGAAAAACTCTGTTCTACTATCGCACACGCAACGACAAAGAAATTGACTTCGTTACTCGAAAAGGTGCAAAGGTTGAGCAACTAATTCAAGTCTGTTATGATATGTCTTCTGAGAGAACCAGAAAACGAGAACTCGATGCACTTGTAGAAGCTGCTAAAGAACTCCACTGCGACAACCTCCTAGTCATCACCAACAGCAAATCGGAACAAATCGAATGGAAAGAATACAATATTCACATTAAGGATATTCGACATTTCTAAAATGCCTGTCCAACATATGTATGTTATTACTCACCCCAAAAACTTACAACTAAAAATGCAGAGAGGGTGTAAAGTAAATCGGTTGAACGCCGCCGGGCGTGTAAACCACATTAGTTAATCGTCCTCAAATCTGTCAACACTTTTCAGGGAAGGTCACAAACCGGTCGCCCTTCTCTGCGTTAAAATCAAAATATTACAGTTTGAATGAGGTGTAATTTGAAATAAAGTGTTATATTTGCAAAATAATTACAAATGCAACACTGAAAATGGTATTAGAAATCACTCTAACCAACTTCTTCTCAATAAACGAGAAGGTGACTCTTGATTTGCAGGCCGCAAATATCCAAACCAAGGAGGCTCGTGCGCTTGCCGACAATACTTTTGCTGTCGGCAATGAGCGATTGTTGAAAACAGTAGCCATTTATGGTGCCAATGCTTCGGGCAAAAGCAATATCATCAAAGCGATAAAGGCAGCGGTTGATATGATTCTTCAGTCACATAATTATAATGAGGGTGACAATTTCGGATTCAAGCCATTTAAGTTTGGTTCGGTAGAGACTCCGAGTGAATTTTATATACGTTTTTTACTTGACGGCATAGAACATGAATACTCATTCACCTGCACCCGTGAGGAAATAATCACGGAAAGACTGTATTATTATCCGAAAGGGCGAAAAGCGTTGATATTCTCCCGCGATGAGCGTAAAGATGGTGACAAGAAGGAGAAATATGAATTTACCACTGTTATTCGCCGTCCGCTTGATGTTGCTTCAAACACATCCCGAAAGACCTTGTTTATATCCCGGGCAAGCCAGATGGATCGTGAGAAAGCAAAAGAGGTTTACCGCTGGTTTAACGAACAGTTAGTGTTCAGTTACCGTGGCAAGACCTCTGTCGCCATCGACCGTTTTCTTGGCGATAATAAGGATGCCGTGCTTCGGGTATTAAAAGCAGCCGACAGCGACATCGTCGAATTTAGTTTCAAGGAAGGCGAACTGACAACTTTCCACCGTCGCAATCCGTCACTTCCATTTGATTTCAACACGGAGGAATCGGAAGGAACAAAGATATTATTTAAAATAATGCTGACTGTAATGGATGTTGTGCGTAATAATAAGGTGATGTTTCTTGATGAGGTTGAAACGAGCCTGCATACCCGCTTGGTGGAATATATCATAAATCTGTTTCATGCGAGTAAGTCAGCGCAGTTGATATTCACAACCCACAACACCCATCTGCTTGATATGACTCGTTTCCGCAAGGATCAGATATTCTTTGTCAATAAACGCGAAGACGGCTCATCCGACCTCTACTCGCTATACGATTACAAGGACTTCCGAGAGAAGATGGATTTGGAGAAAGCCTACCTTCAGGGACGTTTTGATGCTGTGCCATACGTTAACGAGTTTGAGAACATCTGATATGGCAAGAAAAGCAAAACAACCGAGAGGGCGGCCGGTTTGTATCGGTCGCCCTCTCTGCATTTCAGTATTTGGGGATATAAATTGACTGTAGATATTTTTCGATGTCATCTTCTTCGTAGAGCACCTTACCGTCAAGACGGTAGAATGGTAAAATTCCTCTGTCTCTGAAATCTTGCAATGTACGTCTCGATATCCCAAGTTTTTCTGATAATTGGGCATCGCAGATGAAGCGTTTGCCCATTAAGAACGGCTTGTAATCCATTGACATTTCCTCCAATAGTTCAATGTTGCGTCTGCCCATTGAGAGGAATTTCCGAATCAATTCATGTTCTCCATCATAAATCTCTTTCACTGTTATCTTTCTTGATATGTGAATTAACATCGTCTGATTTATAAAAGCATTTGCGACCATGCTTTATGAATCCGAGATGTCCAAGACTTTTCATCATCCTGATTTTTCTTGTCGATACATTGAGTAATTCAGCGGCCTTTTCGGTGGTAATCCACTCGCCGGCCTTTATTGGTTTGAATTTCTCATACATTGCCGCGATAACCAGGGATTGATATTCCATCATCTCAAACATCGCATCAAGTGTATCCTTTGCTATTTTAACGTATTCCAAGAGAATCCTATATAAATAAAGGTGTCTGACTGAAAAAGAAGGCGGAGTCCCCTCCGCCTTCGACCATTAAATCCGCAAT
>JAMPAP010000043.1 GCA_023667185.1 Lachnoclostridium sp. | reverse complement strand
CCAATAGCAACGTCATGCCCATAAGTCTACTTTGCCGATAGCTGAGTAGTTACTCGTTAGACACGAGGCATCGTGATGCATTATGGTTTTTCATGATGCATCACGATGCCTCCTGATATTGGTGGATTACTTTCCGAAGAGGGAGCCGATCTTGCCTTTGATTTCTTCGAAGGCACTCTCCTGCACACCATCGCCGTCAAGGTCGCCGATGAGGCCGGCTCCTTTTACTTTTTCGATGATCTCGGTAATCGACATATTGCCGGTGTTCATACCTTTGAGGTGCTCGGTTACGGCTGTGATGTCAAAATTATTACCAAATTTTGATGTCAATTGCGAAAGAATGTTCTGTAGATCCATATCTCAAAAAATTTAGGGGTAAATATATATGATACAACAAATTGCTATCCGGCCAGGTTCAAAATGCAAGGATTTACTTAACATTTCTTCAGTGTTTTCTATAAAAATATGTAAATCCGGCATCAATTCTATTACAAATAGTTATGTTATATCCTCAAATAGCGAAAATTATCGTACCTTTGCGCCCAAAATTCATAGTAACTATTATCTCCAAAAATTCACACATGAAAAAAATCTTTACCGCGCTGGCAACGGTGCTCGCAGCGGGTCTGACACTCTCAGCCGCAGCTCCGCGCTCTATTGCCGACATGCGCGCTTCACTGCAAGCTGACAATGAGGCTTTCAAGTGGGCGCCCAAATCAGCAGCTGCCGACAAGGCATGGACGCCTCTGTCGTCAAAAGGCGCCAAAATGCTTAAGGCCAATGTCAAGACTGACTCCGACTTCAAGATGGAGCTGGCAGATGCCTATGACTATATCGATATGCCCGACGGACGTACATGGTTTGTTATGGTAACCATTGACTCTGAACCCTTCGGCTATGCCACCGCTTACACCGGATATGAAGTAAAAATCTTCGACGAATTTTACAATCAGGTAGGCTATATCAAGACTGATGTTGAGCTCCCCGAAGGCATGGAATATTGCTCCAACATCTCAGTTGGCCCTGCTGTGACCCAGAAGTTCTTCAACTTCGACAACAATTACGAGCTGATGGTGATGCTCAACTACAAGCCCGTAGGCGAATATGGCGCAATCCCCTTCACCGAGGTATTCTCACTCCGCGGAGCCACCACTCCCGCAGAGAAGATCAAGACCCTCCCCGGCTACTACATCTCGGCCGTCAACGCTGCCACTGATGCCTGGAGCGAGGATTTCTACATCACTTTCTTCTCCGGCGAGGAATACACCGAAACTCAGATACTCTACTCCTTTGATATCTATTCAAAGGCAACGTATGCCAACCCCGAAGCTTCGGTTATCAAATCGTTCACCCAGGATATGGTCTACGTTATGAGCGACGGTGAAAACGAAGGCTTCCCCGTTGTGCTCAACGCCGGAAAAGGTGGTGTGTACATCGCCGTATCGAGGTTTGAGAAGACTTTCTTCGAGAATCCCTTCGACTATACTAACGACAAACTCTCGGCTGACAACCATTACCTGATCGACCTTTACAAGATTGAAGGATACTCAACTAAGACCGTGGGCCTCGTGTCACAGACCTCGATCCCTTGCGAATCGCCCGAGGGTGATTTCACCATGCGCTCTTACTGCCTGGGACGCTTCAGCCTGCAGGACGATGTCACTTTTGACTTCAGCGACAACGATACGCCTGACTTCATCCTTACTGTCACTGACTCCAATATCCTTGAACAGACCGAGACTTACTTTGCCGTCTACAACACCGCCGGCGAGATGATAAAGTCGTTCGGCCAGAACTCTGAGGCATTTATCCTTCTCGGAGCCATCAAGGGCCAACCCGAGCAGTACTGCTTCGCCCAGCCCGACGCCAACGGTCTTACCGTGCTCAACTTCATGGACTTCCCTTCATGCGAAGTGCGCACCTCTATCCCCTCTACCGTCACTATCAATGGCGAGCCCTTCTCTCTGGGCATGAACCTCGGACGTGTAGCCGGCGGCAACTGCTACCGCTACGCCGTGGCCGGCCTTAACGGCGACAACGACCCGGAGACCGGCGTAGTGTTCCACCCCGTTGCATGGTTTGACAACAATGGTATCTTCGAGAAGATGGAGCGTGTGATCGGTGGCACCGAAGCCGTGTACATGAACCTATATATGGGCACTGACGGTCTCAACCCCTTCACATTCAACACTGACAACCTCAACGAATATCTCGCATTCGTGCTCCGCAACGCTGAGCATGGCTCAACCCGCTCGCAGACCCACCTCATCGTGGTCAACAGCGAAGGTCAGGAGCACTTTGACTACGCTTTCCCGCTAACCTCTTCGTCGCAAAACGCTGCCCTGGTCAACGGTTCGACCAACCCCGCCATCTGGATCTCGTATTACGATGCAACCGCCCAGACCTACCATAGCGAGTTTATCAACCTGCCCCTCAACTCTCTCGAGGGTGACGGCTCAGTAGACAATCCATATATTCTTTCTACCGTAGGCGACTTCGCTCTGATCAAAAACAACCTCAAGGCCAACTATATCCTTGGCGCTGACATTGACTTCGAAGGCACACAGTTTGAGGGCTTCGGCGACACATTCACCGGCTCTCTCGATGGCAACGGACACCAGATCAAGAATATCGCCCTCAACGGCAACGCCATCTTCAAATATGTAGGCAGCGCCGGCAGCGATGTCACCACTATCAAGAACATCACATTCAATCACGTCAAAGTGACGGAAGCCAACGCCGTAGTCGCTTCAAACGCTTATAATTCCGTATTCGAGAACGTCTTCGTAGGCAACCTCGAAGTCAACAACACTGATACTGACTTCGGTACAATCGTCAACGACGCCCGACTCGGCTCCAAGTTTATCGCCTGCGGCGTGACCGGTACCATCAATGCCCCCGAAGCCATGGGCGTAGGCGGTATCGTATGCTCGCTCAGCGGCTCGTCAGTAGAAGCATCCTCTTTCAATGGCGCCATCACAGGCTCTACCACCATTGGCGGTATCGCAGCCTCGATCGACAATGCCACAGCCTCGATCTCTGACTGCCACGTCAACGCCACCATCGAAGGAGGCTACCGTATCGGCGGTATCGCCGGCACTTCAGCCCGCGGTCTTGTAAGCCGTTGCGTGGTCGAAGGTTCTATCAAGGCTACACGACTTGGTCAAAACTGGTCAGACGTAGCTGAAGGCTTCGTCAAGATGGTATCAGTAGGTGGTATCCTCGGTTCGCTCTCTATCCCCACGCCCGACGACAACATGAACTATGTGTTCAACACCGCAGTCGAGAACAACGTGGTGGCTCTCAGCGAAATCACTATCCCGGCCGATGCTGACGAAAAAGCCATCGCCACTGCTCACCGTATCGTAGGCTTTACAGTAGCCAACAACGATCCCCAGATCCTGGGCGAGACTTACAACCCCTCGACCTACGAGTGGGAGATCACCTGGGGTGATCCCTTCGTTGAGACCGGTATCGTAAACAACTACGCATTCTCTGACCTCACACCCCTCGATGCAGCAGTAGCTGCCGGCACTGACTCGGTTGAAGGTCAAAACCTCGACGCCGCCAACGCTGATGATGAATTCTGGACCGGTCTCGGCTTCCAGTTCAACGGCTACTCGGCAGCCCAGCCATGGATCTTCACTTACACAGTGCTCCCCGCCCTCTACTTCGAGAGCTACATCGGAGCCGACATGTACTTTGACCCCGCCGTAATTTCACTCAAGGAAGGAGAGACCACCAACGTGCTTCTCGTGCTCGAAGGCATCGAATTTGACTCCCTCATCATCGAATCTTCTGACGAGAACGGATGCTACCTCAACCCCGTTGAGCTCGACGAGGACGGCGTGGTATGTGAAGTGGTTTGCCTCCGCGAAGGCTCTTACACCATCACTGCCACTAACGGCCGCCTCTCAGCGACCCTCACCGTGACCGGCCTCTCAGGCATCGAGCAGGTAATAGCGCCCACCGCCTCAGCCATCACATTTGACGGATACAGCGTAAATGCCCCCGGCTCAGCCATGACTATCTACAACATTAGCGGCATGAGCGTAGCCGCAGGTCGTGACTCAATCGACGTCACCTCGCTTTCAGCCGGCGTATACGTCGCCGTC
>JAMPAP010000042.1 GCA_023667185.1 Lachnoclostridium sp. | reverse complement strand
CTGAGATGGGTAAGGGAATTATGTCGCTATTCTTATTTTAAATGAAAGAGCCGTGTCAATTTGTTTCAAAAATTTGACCCGATGTATCTGAATGTCAGATACACCGGGTCAAATGTTAATTTAGTAAGCATTAAAAAATAACTTGGGACAAATGCGCCGGTATATTCGAGAATATTTGACAATGCCAATAAGGGAGTGTAGCGAGCTACATGACTGCCGGGCATTCGTCAAAGATTCCGAATAGACCAAGCAGGTGTCCCTATTTATTTTTTAATGATTACTTAGGACAGTTCAGCGTCAAAAATCACGCATCAGCTTTTACAGTTTTTCGATATCCGCGATACTCATGCCGACACACATCGAACTCGTCGCAGCATCCATACCACTCTCTTTCATTCTCTTTGCTGAGGCTTGCATACGCTGCTTCTGATTCAAGCACCTTGAATATCTCATCCTCATTTGTAAATGCCATATAATCCATATCTTCCATATTTATCAGGCCTTTTCGCAAAGACACAAAAATTTAGTGACGATTAAAAAATCTATTCTGTTAATTTTTTAATCGTCACTAAGTTTATCGTTGATTATCGATTATTGCTCGGGGACTCGAATGGGAGTAAGTTCTGCCGTTTCGGGATCAAATTTGTATAGGTGGAGCTCCGAAGTAGCGGAGCCTTCATAACCAAATGCGATTACAAATCGAGGCTCCCAACCTAAAAGGTTAGAGAATGATACATAGAGTTTCTGCTTACCGGTGTGAGTCTTAACATAGCCGTACTGGTCAGCGATGTACTTGTTAACGATCTGCTCGTCAGTCATTGATAATACTGACTCATCATATTCCAGATAATCAAACACATATGGCGAATTATCATCAGATGGAGTCACGTCACACCACAGATATCGGTAGTAAGCATTTGGCGACAGGTCGAAGTTTTCAAGATCGAAATCAAGCTTAAGCGACATACGGTTTTCCGAAGCGGCAGGTGTATGATGCACCTCCTTGATCTCAGTGCGGGGAAGACCCTCCTCATCGATACCCATTATATAATATGTGTAACCCTGACCGCTTTGCAGAAGTTCGCCTTCAAACACATTATCCACGCCATTGAGAGTAGCTTCGCCTGAGTACACATAGCGCGTGTTGCCGGCAGGATCGATATTGATGTCAGTGCCATAACTCTTCTTCATATACATGATGCGGGTGAAGAATTCGCGGGGATCACCCTTGACATATCCTTCGGAGGTGAGATAAGCTATGTAGTGAGTATCAGGATTCGAGGGAGTGACTTTGAGATCTACTTCCGAGGGATTTTTGCTCACAACCTCAACGTCAAAAGTACAATCGTCAGTAACCTCGGGATAAGGGATGGTAAACGGACCGGCAAGCACAGCATGAGAGGTCAGTTCGCCATATTCGCATCCGGCAGCGATAACGTAGTAAGTATCGCCCGAGCAAAGTCGGCCTGAGAGCTCGGTACATTCGCCGCGGTGAGTCACTGCATCCCAGTCACCTCCACCATAGTTATATACCATCTGCTCAAGAGCTGAGATATCAGCGGCAGCGCGAGCGTCAATCGACTCAGGATCGATATCGGCAGCTTCGTGTATAAACACACAGAAAGGCTCATCGTCAGGGCTCTTCACATTAGCGGTCAATGAGTTGGCGGTCAATGACACCTCTATTTCGTAAGGCACATCGACTACATTAATCTTCTTGGCAGTGAAAGGATGCCATACGACATCATGCTCAAACACTGCTTCTCCATTTTCAAACTTTGCCTGAAAAGCGTAGCCTATGTAATCCTTACCGGGCATCTTGAGCCACTCATCAGTAGTAGCGGGAAACCATGTGATGCTGCCATCGCCGGTATATGAGAAGAAATCTTCAGTCTTGTAAGATGTAGCGGGGCGCTCATAATAATCGATGTAGCTTTCAATAAGGCTGAGCTCATATTCCTGAATAAAGCCGCTATACTCATGCTCGCTTAATCCTTCGAAATATTCAAGAGGGAGAGCGCCAAATGACCAGTAAACATCCGGCTCGGGAGAAGTCACATTGATAGTGACGCAGCGGTGATGAGGTTCGAGATTCACCTGAAGAGACGATTCCTTGAGTCCGCGCCAGTAGTTCATGCCCTGAATCTCTGCCATGGGGATAGCCTCAGATGTGCCGTCAAGATATTCCACCTTCATAGTGTCATATCCATCAGCTGAGGCATCACTCTTGGCTACTGTGATTTCCTTCACATCGTCAACCCACAGCGTAGTGACATGGTTCATCAGACGAGTAACATCTATATGGTCAGAGCCGGCAAGAAGTGTCATAGGGAGCAGAACAGCGCCTGCAGCCAATGCTATAATTGACTTTTTCATAATCACTTCACATTTATTTTGTAAGACACTCCGTTAACATTCACAATTACGACGCCCTTGGTCAGCTCACCGAGGTTGATGACATATTCTCCCGTAGCCTCAGCTTTAGAAAGGCAACGGCCATCAACTCCATAAACAGCAACCACTGACCCGGCTTTCAGTCCGGTAACAGTCAGCGTCTCACCATCAAACTGAGCCTGCTGACCGGCGACTTCTACATCGGAGATGCCTGCACCGCCATCTTCGCTGAAAACGAACGACTTGACCTGATCCTTGGGTATATCAATTTCCTTTGAGGATGTAAAGATATGCAGTGCATCAGCTGTAAATGAAGCTTTGAATTCGTCACTCAGCACAAATTCTGACTGAGTATCGTCAGTCAACATCACTTTCAGCGTATGAAAGCCCGCAGCCGACACCTTCGGTCCAAGCGCCACCATAGCAAAAAGGATGGATAAAATGTAAATTTTCTTCATAAATGATAATAATTGGTATAAATTTTTCGCAAAAATAGCAAAATTCCGCCACTACTAAAACAAAATTACAATTTTTAATGATTATAACGCAACCGGCGGGACTGCTCAGATGGAGCAGCCCCGCCGGGCAATGGATTATGGAGATGATTACATATCAGAGAGGTCGAGAGGCTCCTCGTCAACGGGGATATCAGTGTTGACATTCTTGCTGCCGATGAGGGCGTAATACAGCAGGTAGCCGAGCATTGCCACGATGAGCCAGTATGAGACCATATAGCCACACTTGTCAGCAAGCCAGTTCTGAATCAACGGCATCACACCACCACCTACTACCATCATCATGAAAATACCTGATGCCTGAGCAGTGTATTTGCCGAGCCCCTCTACGGCAAGGTTGAAGATACCGCCCCACATTACCGAGGTGCAAAGGCCGCAGAGTACAAGCAGGAGTGCCTGGACAGGAACGGTGGCGCCATCCTCATAGAGAAATTCGGGAACGGGGATTGTAACATCTTTTGACATACAGATAGCTGTGATGACGAGTACAATAGCCACGACAGATACTGTGATGAGCTGATTACGAGTGGATACAGCGCGGCTGATAAAGGCCGAGAAGAAACGGCCTACAAGCATCAAGAGCCAATAGATAGCCACAATAGCACCGGCGATAGTCGAAGCATCGCCGAGCACACCTGCTCCGCGGCCGCTTTGGTCAGAGAGGTAGAAGTTGAGAGTGCCGGGGATACCTATTTCGATACCAACATAGAAGAATATGGCAATCACGCCGAGGACGGTATGGCGGAAATTCCACGGAGAGTGGGTATAGTGGGGACGCTTGCCCGTTACCTTGTTGGGTTCAGGTATTTTTACTGCTGAAACCACGAAAAATGCCACAAAGAAGATACCCATACCTATGAAAAGGAGCGGGGCGACATTTGCTATACGGGTGGCGGGGGAGAGTTTGCCGATGAGAAGACCTACAAACAGCGGGGTGAGTGTGCCGGCAAGAGAGTTGAGCGAACCGCCAAGCTGGAGAAGCTGATTACCGCGGTTGCCGCCGCCACCGAGAAGGTTAAGCATGGGGCAAACAACGGTGTTGAGCATACACACACAGAAACCGCAGATAAATGCACCAAGCAAGTAAATGATATAGTTGAGATATACCGGAGAACCTCCGACATTACCTACGAGAGTTTCACTTCCGACTACACCTGAGAGATACTGGGTGAAAAGGCCGATAAAGCCCACAGCCATAGCGCAGAGGGCAGTTTTCTTGTATCCGATCTTGACGAGCATATTTCCCGCCGGGATACCCATAAAAAGATAAGCGAGGAAATTCATCATGTTACCCATCATGCCGAGGACGTTGTTACCCTCAAACTGATATCCCCAGATAGTGCCGATAGGAGCTGCAAGATTCGTTACAAACGAGATCATTCCATAGACAAAAAACATCACAATGATCGCAATCAAGTTGCTGTTTTGTTGTCCGGTTTCAGAGTTAGTTTTCATGTTATGTAAATGTTGAAAATTTTTATTTTTCACAAAGTTACTTTTATTTTTTTATATCGCGCAAAAAAATTCTCGCCATATAGGATAGAATGACGAAAAACTTACTCAAGTTTCGGATTTAGGATTTAGGCCGATTGGGCCAATGTCTGGAAGGCG
>JAMPAP010000041.1 GCA_023667185.1 Lachnoclostridium sp. | reverse complement strand
AACCCTCTGCCTATCAGCGAATATGCCCATAAAACTGACAAAGATGGAAAGGTACGGCCTTTTCGTCAGTTTGCAAATTTTTATGTTGAAAAACATATTGCATTTAACTATATTTAATATTTAGCTACATATCACCCTATAATATATACATAAATTCACATTTATAACCTATGGTTTAACAATCCGGCGAAAGTTGCAAAAACTATCATTACAAAGGTGCTTTATGAAAAAATATTATTGCAATAATACTTTCGGTAGAGTTGTCTCTGTAATGATAACTTTTATAAATTGTTCTTTTCTCGGAACAAATTTATTTTATATACGCAACTTTCGAATTTAATTTTGAGTGACATTTTATTAAATATATAGTTTGATATGTGGATATTTATTGCTATCTTTGCATCCAAATAGCAATAAATTAAACTATGAACAACCAATCCGTACTTACAAACCTCGATATTCTCGACGTCCTTGCGAAGAGGCTCAAGGAGTATCGGCTTGCTGCACGTATGAGCCAGCGCGAACTGGCTGAAAAATCAGGCGTCGGGTACACCACCATCAGTCATTTCGAGCAGGGGAAGCATACCAATATTTCTTTGGGTAATTTCATATCACTGTTGCGATGTGTTGGTGTGGAAAGACGAATGCTTGAACTGCTACCGGAATTGCCAATTCCCCCAATGGCGCTGAGGGAAATCAATAAATTAATACCCAAAAGAGTAAGAAGAAAGGAATAATAATGTTAGAATATCTCGATGTATATCTTTGGGGACAAAAAGCAGGTACTCTCGTATCTTCTAAGAGGGGCTACGGACAACAGGTATGTTACTATTTCGATGCTGAATTCGTAAAAAAAGGTATTGATATAGCACCATCGCGTGCTCCCATTGACGGCGTTGCTGCAAAGCGAGCTATGCCTGTTTATCCCGAGAGCGGTAAGGAATTCGGTGGACTACCCTCCTTTATAGCTGACAGTTTGCCCGACCATTGGGGTAATGTCTTGTTTACGGAATGGGCGAAATCCCGTCATATCCGATTGCATGATATAACTCCGCTTGACCGACTTGCATATATTGGAAGAAGAGGTATGGGTGCTTTTGAGTTTGTGCCCCCTTCATTTTCTGAGTTGGAAACCCCATTCAAAGTAGAGGTCGCAGAATTGTCACAGTTGGCGCAGATGGCTCTCTCCGAAGCCCAAAATTTTCACGCCATAATAAATTCGGGTTTAGCTATTGAAAGCTTGTTTAAAGTAGGGACATCGGCAGGTGGTCGAAGACCTAAAGCAGTAATAAATGTAAATCCTCTATCCGGTCAGTGTTATTCAGGTCAGGTTCCTGCGCCATTTCCGGGATTTGTGCCAATGATTATAAAGTTTGATGAGCACACTGAAATTCCATCTACAAGAATAGAATACAGTTATTACCTGATGGCTACGGCGGCAGATATGAAGATGATGCCCTCAAAGCTACTTGAAGGAAAACTTGAGACCCATTTCCTTACCGAACGTTTTGACCGTAAGGGGGATGAGAAAATACATGTTCAGACTCTTGCTGCAATGAATCCGCTTGCTTCATCTTATGAAGATCTCTTTGAAGTTGCAATAAGTATTGGTGTCGTTCCATCAGAGGTCAAGCAATTGTTCCTTCAGATGGTGATGAACGTTGTGGGCGGAAACGTCGATGATCACAACAAAAACTTCAGTTTCATTATGGGTAAGGATGGTGCTTGGCATATATCTCCTGCTTATGATTATACTTTTACAATTGACTTGTCCGGGCCATTTTATGTCAATCGTCATAGCTTGACACTCAACGGAAAATGTCAGGATATATCTAAAAAAGACTTGCTCGAAATTGCCGCAAGATTCGACGTTAAGGATGCGTCATCCATAGTTAATAAGGCAGTAGATGCGGTATCTTCATATCGCAAGTATGCAATTTCTGCCGGGGTGCCTGAGCCATGGATAAAAAGGATTGAAGAAGAGATCGGACGGCTTTCAAATTTATAATCCAGTTGCGGAGTAATCGGTTGGCTAATACTTGCTATTCACAAAAACATTTATTAACTTTGTGACCACCTTAGTTAATATATTTATGAGATGATACATCAATATGATTATCTGGTAATTGGTTCCGGTATTGCCGGAATGAGTTTTGCCTTGAAAGTGGCTCACTCCGGAAGAGTGGCTCTGATATGTAAAACTACTCTGGATGAGGCTAATACAGCTCTCGCGCAAGGTGGTGTCGCTTCAGTGACCAACCTTGAAGTGGATGACTTCGACAAACATATTCATGATACCATGGTGGCAGGCGACTGGCTCAGCGATCCTGCTGCCGTAGAACTCGTAGTCAAAAATGCTCCGGCTCAGATTAAGGAGCTGATAAAATGGGGCGTGGATTTTGACAAAAACAAAGATGGCAATTTTGACCTTCACCGCGAGGGTGGCCACTCGGAGTTCCGCATCCTCCATCACGCCGATAATACGGGCTATGAGATTCAGCAGTCGCTGATCGAGGCCGTGAAAAAGAATCCTAACATTGACGTCTACGAGAATCATTTCGCCATCGAAATCATCACGCAGCATCATCTTGGCAAGATTGTGACACGCCGCACTCCGGATATCACCTGCTATGGCGCCTATGTGCTTGATACAAAGACTGGCGTGGTGGATACTTTCTTGTCAAGAATCACTCTGATGGCTACCGGTGGCGCCGGTGCTGTATATCAGACTACCACTAACCCCCTCGTGGCTACAGGCGACGGCATAGCTATGGTGTATCGCGCCAAGGGTACGGTGCAGGATATGGAGTTTATCCAGTTTCATCCCACCGCGTTGTTTCATCCGGGCGACCGTCCTTCATTCCTCATCACCGAGGCCATGCGCGGCTACGGCGGTGTGCTCCGCAACCTTAAGGGCGAGGAGTTTATGCATAAATATGACCCGCGTCTCTCGCTCGCTCCGCGCGACATCGTGGCTCGAGCCATCGACTCGGAAATGAAGCTTACCGGCGACGACCATGTATATCTCGATGTTACCCACAAGGATCCCGAGGAGACAAAGCATCATTTCCCGAATATCTATGCCAAGTGTCTCTCGTTAGGGATCGACATCACAAAGGATTATATCCCCGTGGCTCCCGCAGCCCATTATCTCTGCGGCGGCATAAAAGTAGATACTAATGCCGAGTCGTCGATTAAGCGCCTCTATGCCGTCGGCGAATGCTCCTGCACCGGACTGCACGGCGGTAACCGCCTGGCGTCCAACTCGCTGATCGAGGCCGTGGTATATGCTGATGCCGCAGCTCGCCATGTGCTCGAAAATGCCTCCCACTACGCCTATCGCACTGACGTCCCTGAATGGAACGACGAAGGTACGCGTCACCCCGAAGAGATGGTGCTTATCACCCAAAGTATCAAGGAAGTGAACCAAATCATGGGCACATACGTTGGTATCGTGAGAAGCAATCTGCGCCTTGACCGCGCTTGGAACCGCCTCGACATCCTATATGAGGAGACCGAGAAGCTCTTCAAATGCTCCAAAGCTTCGCGCGAGATATGCGAATTGCGTAACATCATCAACGTTGCTTACCTCATCATGCGTCAGGCTAAGGAACGCAAGGAATCCCGCGGACTGCACTTCTCGATCGACTATCCACGCACCGCACCCCAACCCGCTGAATGTTAATGACCTCACTCCGGATACTGCTGATATTGACCATGCTGATGCCCGCCCTCTCATCGCTTAAGGCTCAGAGCCCTGACCTCCCTGCGGAGGCCGGGATAGAGGTGGGTACGGGTCGTGTCAAGCCGCTCCAGGGGTATTATTTCATCAAAGGCGAGGATGGGCAGGATGAGCTGATGCTGGTGCTCAGCGAGGTGACCGTCTTCAACGAGATGAAGTTTAAAAACAAGAAGGAGGAGGAGTTTTACTGGAAAACCGTCCGCGATGTAAAGCGTACCCTCCCTTATGCCAAGCTCATCTGCGAAACTCTCATCGAGACCTACGAGTATATCGAAACTTTCCCCACCCAGCAGGAACGCGAAAAGCATCTGAAGGACATGGAAAGCGCTGTATTCGAGCAGTATAAGCCGGTGCTGAAGAAGTTTACCAAGTCGCAGGCCCAGATGCTCATAAAGCTCATCAACCGTGAGACCAATCAGTCGAGCTACAATATACTTAAGGCTTTCTTAGGCTCATTCCGTGCCGGTTTCTGGCAGACCTTCGGCCGCTTTTTCGGTGTCAACCTTAAGACACAGTATCACCCTGATAAAGACCGCAAAGATGCCATCATCGAGCGTGTGGCCACCATGGTGGAACTCGGACAATTGTAACGTAACCTATTAACAACCATTTATATTAACCCAATTTTTTATAAACCATTATGACTCACAGATTTATTCTTAACGAAGTGTCATACTTCGGCCCCGGCGCCCGCAAGGAGCTCCCCGAAGTAATCGCCCGTCTTGGCAAACACAAAGCACTTGTCGTCACTGACAAAGACCTTATCAAATTTGGCGTTGCCGCCAAAGTAACTGACGTACTCGATCAGGCAGGTATTCCATACGAAATCTTCTCTGACGTTAAGCCTAACCCCACTGTTACTAACGTTAAAGATGGTATCAAGGCTTTCGAGCAGTCAGGCGCTGACTTCCTTATCGCTATCGGCGGCGGCTCAGCCATGGACACCTGCAAGGGTATCGGTATCGTAGTCAACAACCCCGAGTTTGCTGACATTGTTTCGCTCGAAGGCTGCGCTCCCACAAAGCACAAGAGCGTGACCATGATCGCCCTCCCCACCACCGCCGGTACTGCCGCCGAAACCACTATCAACTATGTGATTATCGACGAGGAAAAGAAGAAAAAGATGGTTTGCGTTGACCCCAACGACATCCCCGCCGTTGCTATCATCGACGCTGAGCTGATGTATTCTCTCCCCAAAGGCCTTACAGCCGCTACCGGTATGGATGCCCTTACCCACGCTATCGAAGGCTACATCACCAAGGGCGCTTGGAGCATGAGCGATATGTTTGAGATCGAGGCAGTTCGCATGATCAGCAAGAATCTTCCCATCGCCGTGTTTGAGCCCAACAGCCCTGAAGGTCGCGACGGCATGGCAGTTGCACAATATATCGCCGGTATGGCATTCTCTAACGTAGGTCTCGGCCTCGTTCACGGTATGGCTCACCCCATGGGCTCACTTTTCGACATCCCTCACGGCGTGGCAAATGCACTCCTGCTCCCCACCGTAATGGAATTCAACATGAGCGCTTGCCTCGACAAATATCCTGCCATCGCTGAAGCTATGGGCGTTAACATCGAAGGCATGACCAAGGAAGAAGCTTCAAAGGCTGCTGTTGAAGCCGTAAGAGCTCTCGCTGTGAAGGTGGGTATTCCCCAGCACCTCAGCGACCTCGGCATCAAGGCTGAAGACATCCCTGCTCTTGCTGACCAGGCTCTCGCTGACGTCTGCACCCCCGGCAACCCCCGCGACGTAACTCTCGACGACATCAAAGCCCTCTACACCAAGGTGCTTTAAGTCCGATAGATAATAATATTACCGGCCGCCCTGATTGTCAGAGCGGCCGGTTTTGGTTCGCCCGACATGGGCATAATCTAACGGGTGCAAGTCCCGAGCGCGCCC
>JAMPAP010000040.1 GCA_023667185.1 Lachnoclostridium sp. | reverse complement strand
AGGGAGGATATGATCTGGATTTTGCATCCACCTGCCGATAGCTGAGTAGTTACATTTGATGATTGGAGTGTTAAAGAATGTTAAGGGCTATTGTGACGAGCCTGAAAATTTTTACTTTTGCACTCGGAAACTAATCCACTCGGGGCGTAGCGCAGCCCGGTTAGCGCACCTGCTTTGGGAGCAGGGGGTCGCGAGTTCGAATCCCGCCACCCCGACGACATTACATTACAAGGGTTTAACTCAGCCGAGTTAAACCCTTGTAAATTTTTATTGAAAATAAGCTTAGTAAGCATTAAAAAATAACTTGGGACAAATGCGCAGGTATATTCGAGAATATTTGACAATGTCAATAAAGGAGTGTAGCGAGCTACATGACTGCCGGGCATTCGTCAAAGATTCCGAATAGACAAAGCAGGTGTCCCTATTTATTTTTTAATGATTACTTAGTCGGGGGTGACGATTACCTCCATGCCCTTGGTGACGAATGGTCGGAGCCTCTGCAGGTCTTCGTTGAGCAGGCGTATGCATCCTTCGCTGTCGCGGGTGGATATGCGCTCGGGAAAGCAGGTGCCGTGGATGCCTATGCCGGTGTGGGGTGGGGTGAGCAGTCGGATAAACCATGGCCCGTAAGCCCCCTTACGCTCGCCGCCGCCATCTTTGAAATCATGAGTCCAGGATGAAGCGTCCTGAATCTGAACCACTTTGAAGCATCCTTCGGGAGTGCGCATATCACCTTTACGCTGTTTCTGCCCGAGATTTTTACCTACACACACCGGTGCCCGGAAAAGTGTATCGTTAGTCTCAGAAATTACGTAGATCTTAAGCGCGGGTTTGTCAACCACGATATGGTTTTTTGCCTCCATGGTCATCAGTGAAGCCAGGGCAAGGATGGATGTGAGTAATAATTTTTTCATATCGCAAATATACAAAACATTTCTTAAAACTTTTCATACTGCAGCAACATTTGGTGAAACGATGGAATTTTTGTATTTTCGCGGGTGAAACGGAGCGAACTATCCCTGCTCCTTTCATGTTTAGATACTATAGTAATAAATAAGTGTACGTAACAATGCAACATCTTATTGACATCAAGGATCTTCACGCTGAAGTGGAGGGAAAAGAGATACTTAAGGGCGTTAACCTCACCATCAATCCCGGCGAGGTTCATGCCATCATGGGGCCTAACGGCTCGGGAAAGAGCACACTGAGCGAGGTGCTTGCCGGTAATCCGGCGTTTACTGTCACCGGCGGAAGCGTTGACTTTCACGGACTTGACCTTCTCAGTTTGTCGCCCGAGGATCGCTCTCACGAGGGCCTTTTCCTATCGTTTCAGTATCCGGTAGAGATCCCGGGAGTGTCGATGGTCAACTTCATGCGTGCGGCAGTCAATGCCAAGCGCAAATATTTCAACCAGGAGCCCCTCTCGGCCGGCGAATTCCTGAAACTCATGCGCCAGAAGCGTGCTATTGTGGAACTTGACAACAAGCTCGCCTCACGATCAGTCAACGAAGGTTTCTCCGGTGGCGAAAAGAAACGCAACGAGATTTTCCAGATGGCAGTCCTCGAGCCCCGCTTGTCAATACTCGACGAGACTGACTCCGGCCTTGATATCGATGCTCTGCGTATAGTGGCCGGTGGTGTCAACCAGCTTAAGACGGAGCAGAACGCTACGATAGTGATTACCCACTACCAGCGCCTGCTCGATTATATCAAACCTGACTTTGTACACGTGCTTTACAAAGGCCGCATCGTGAAAAGCGGTGGCTCCGAGCTCGCGCTCGAACTCGAAGAACGTGGCTATGACTGGATCAAGGAGGAAAACTGATGAGTGCTCTCAATCAATATCTCGACCTGTATCGCCAGAACGCTGCCGCGATTGATGGCGCTTCGGCCGACGTGATCAATGCCCTGCGCCCCGCCGCGCTCGACATTCTCAAGGCCTCGCGTCTGCCTGACCGTAGCGTCGAAGGATACGAGAAGACATCGATCGATGAGATGTTTGCCCCTGACTATGGTGTCAATGTCACTGGAGTGAATATCCCGGTGGATGTGGCGGCATCGTTTCGCTGCGATGTGCCGGCGATGTCCACGCTGATGGGCTTCGTGCTCAATGACTCGTTCATGCCCGTGAAGTCGCTGCAAGCTAAACTGCCCGAAGGGGTCATCTTCACCTCCTTGCGCGAAGCGGCCATAAAATATCCTGACCTCGTAGGCCGCTACTATGGTCGGCTTGCTCCGATGGATAATCCCGCCGTGGCGCTCAACTCGCTGCTGCTGCGCGATGGCGTGTTTATCTATGTGCCCCGCGGAGTGAAAATGGATAAGCCGCTGCAGCTTGTCAATATATTCTCAGCACCTACGCCTATGATGGGTATACGTCGCATCGTGGTGGCTCTCGAGGAGGATGCCTCGGCATCGCTCCTTGTGTGTGACCACACGCAGGATCCCACCACCGGCTATCTTGCCTCGCAAGTAATGGAAGTCGATATGGCTCGTGGAGCGTCGCTGCGCATCTGCCATATCGAGGAATCATCAGCCGAGACCTCCCGCCATGCCCTCAACTTCTTCCACCAGGAAGAGGGGTCTCACTTAGCTGTTACTTCTGCTACCCTGACTTGTGGCTCCACCCGCAACGAATATAATGTGCTTCTTGACGGCGAGCATGCCGAGACACTCCTTGCCGGTATGGCTATCGGAACCGACAAGATGCATATTGACAATGACTCGGAGGTGATTCACCGTGCATGCCGATGCCGCAGCAACCAGCTGTTCAAGTATGTGCTCGACGATGAGTCAGACGGCGCTTTCGAAGGGTCGATCCTCGTTTCACCCGGTGCACGATTCACCGAGGCTTATCAGAGCGACCGTAACCTGCTCGCCTCCACCTCGGCTAAGATGCACTGTAAGCCCCAACTTGAGATTTATAACGATGATGTGAAATGCTCCCACGGTGCGGCTACCGGACAGCTCGACAATGAAGCGCTCTTCTATATGCGCACCCGCGGTATCCCCGAAGCCGAGGCCCGCACGATGCTCATGCAGGCCTTCCTGCTCGATGTAGTGGAGACGGTGGAGATCCCCGGCGTGGCCGACAGACTACGTCATCTGGTGGAGCACCGGTTTGCCGCATGTGATCAGTCAGCGTGTGAGACCTGTCGCAAAAGCTAACCATTTAGCTATTGATACTATGGATATTGAAGCTATTCGCAAAGATTTTCCTTGCCTCGAACGCAAGATCTACGGGCGCCCGCTCGTGTATCTTGACAATACGGCCACATCGCAGACCCCCAGATGCGTGGTCGAGGCTATCGAAAGTGCATATTATAACACTAAGGCCAACGTGCACCGCGGTGTCCATACTCTCTCGATGGAGGCTACCGAGCTGCAGGAGGATGCCCGCCGCCGCGTGAAGGAATTTATAAATGCTGACTCCATAGAGGAGATTATCTTCACCCGCGGAACCACCGAGGCTCTCAACCTGGTGGTGTCATCGTTTGGCGGCTCCACGCTCCACGAAGGTGATGAGCTGATACTCACCGTCATGGAGCACCATAGTAATATCGTGCCATGGCAGCTCTTGCAGCAGCGTATACCTTTCACTATCAAGGTGGTGTCTGCCACGGCTGACGGAAGCCTTGATATCGAGGCTCTGCGCAACCTTATTTCGCCACGCACCCGCATCATATCTCTCTGTCATGCCTCTAACGTGCTCGGCACCGTCAATCCCATAGCCGAAGTCACCGCTCTCGCCCATAGCCACGGCATACCTGTGGTGGTCGACGGCGCTCAGGCCGTGCCTCATCTCAAGGTGGATGTGAAAGCCCTCGGTGCCGACTTCTACACCTTCTCAGCTCACAAAATGTATGGCCCCACGGGTGTAGGTGTGCTCTACGGCCGCAAGGAGTTGCTCGAGAAAATGCCTCCGTACCAAGGTGGCGGCGAGATGATAGAGAGCGTATCGTGGGAAAAGACCACCTTCGCCGAGCTCCCCTTCAAGTTTGAAGCCGGCACGCCCGACTTTGTAGGCATCTCCGCTCTTCATAAGGCCATCGACTATATGGAGACCGTAGGTATCGACGCCATAGCCGCTCATGAGCATGACCTTCTTGAATATACCACATCCCGCATGATGGAGATTCCCGGAATGCGTATCTTCGGCACCGCCCCCGGCAAATGTGCCATCATATCATTCCTTGTAGGCGACATCCATCACTACGACATGGGAATGCTTCTCGACAAGCTCGGCATAGCCGTCCGCACCGGCCATCACTGCGCGCAGCCGCTGATGCATGCCCTCGGAGTAGAAGGCGTGGTGCGAGCCAGCTTCGCCATGTATAACACTCAGGCCGAATGTGACGAATTTCTCGCCGCCCTCCGCCGCGTCACCGCCATGCTTTCCTGATGAAAATCCTCCGCAGCATCTCCCGGCGTCTTGTGCGCCAACTGGCTAAATATCGGATTATTTCGCCTGAAACGGCGGCCCTGTGGCTTTACCGGATTGTCGTCGGTCGTAAGGCTGACATGGCTAATCCCAAGGATCTTAACGAGAAGATTCTATGGCTCGAGTTTAATACTGATACTACCAAGTGGTCAGAACTATCCGATAAAATTGCTGTATATGACTATGTCAGGGCTCGCGGTCTGGAGGATATTCTTCTCCCTATTTACGGCGTGTATGATACGGCAGATGAAATTTCATTTGAGCAGTTGCCTGACTCGTTTGTCATCAAAAGTAATAATGGCTGGGCTCAGACTATTATTGTGAGGGATAAATCCGCAGAAGATGAAGCGAAGATTAAGCGCACCACCGCTCAGTGGCTTAAGTCAGGTTTCTCAACATCCAGTGCCGAACCTCATTACTCCCGCATCAGGCCTAAGCTACTTGCTCAGCAGCTCATCCCCACGAAGGATGGAGTGACGCCTGTGGACTATAAATTTATGTGTTTCGGCGGCAAACCCGAATACTGCCTTGTTTGTACCGAGCGTAATACCGATAATTTTAATTGTAAATTAGCCATGTATTCGCTCCCTGACTGGAAATCACATTCTCATCATATTGTGGAGGATGAGCGTGACTGTAGCGACATCCCGCGCCCTGAAAATCTGGATGAAATGATAGGCGTCGCAGCGGCTCTATCTGAGAATTTCCCTTTTGTAAGAGTGGATCTTTACAATAACAACGGGAAGATATGGTTTGGCGAAATGACTTTTACACCCGCTGCTGCCCGAATTACATATTTTGACAGCGAGTTGATGCTTGCGTTAGGTCAACTGATAGAAATTTAATCATGGACATCACGGTTATAGTAGCGGCGTATAACAGCGGCAAAACGATAGCGAGGACTCTCGATGCGATATTGCGTCAAAAGACTTCCGCTGAATATGAGATACTTATAGGCGACGACTGCTCAAAAGACGACACCGTGGATATCTGTCGCCGTTATGAGCTGGAATATCCCGATAAAATCCGTATAATCGCCAGACCGGAAAATCTCGGAATCCTCGGCAATTACTTCGATTGCGTAAGGCAAGCACGCGGCAGATATATAGCTGACTGTGCGGCTGATGATTTCTGGATCGACGAGAATAAGCTGCAGCGTCAGTTTGAAATCCTTGAAGCGGAGCCGGATGTGTCAATCGTGCTTACCGAGTGGCAGCATTTCGATGAAAACACGGCTGAAACCTCATCTCACGAAGGCGCTATCGTCACCCGGCGCACTGACTATAACTCAGCATCCATCATCCCCGATATTCTCACCCACAAGCTGCAATTTCACTTATGCACAGCGCTCTATCGCAAAAAGACAGTGACGGATATGATGGCACGCCATCCCCGGCTGATGACTGATCCGGATTTTTCATGCGAAGATCAGCAGATATTGCTTACTATGGCTACGAAGGGCACGATTGTCCTTCTGCCTGAAGTTACGCTTAACTATTCCGTAGGGCATGAGTCGATATCCCACAGCGTGGACTATAAAAAGAAATTTGAATATTCGATTAAGGCGCTTGCCCAGTCAAAGGTACTTTCAGATTACTTCTGCCCCGGTGATAAAAGTGTTAGTGAATATTATCGGAAATGTGCCAACCATATCGCGGCTATGGCATTGCGCAGCCTTTCGGCTGACTGCTACAGGCGATTACTGGCCTTTGAATCAACCACCGGGATTTACCCCGGTATCAAAGGAAAGATATATATTAATATCATGCGCTGCCGCCCTATATGGCTATTGGCAGCCTATCTCCTAAACCACCGGAAATGACATGGAGAAGAATATCATTTACCTCACACAGTCATATCCGTCAGATATATACTCTGAGAAAAACTTCATCACTCCGGAGCTTGAGTCTCTCCGCAAGGAGTTCAAGAAGATAGTTCTGCTTCCGATAGTGGATGAAGGACATTCGCTCGGCTATGAAAATAATCTGCCTGAAGGTGTGACTGTGGACTGGAGTCTTGCACATGATAAGACTCTTAAGTCATACGTCCGCCGGTTGTCCTATCTTTTTCATCCGTTTGTAAGGTGGTCGTTCAGCGAGATGAAAGGTGAAGCTCATGGCTTACGCCAATGGATCAAGGGCTATTATCAGGCAGCCAATACCGTACATATCGCTGATATAATCCGGCGGGTGGCGCTCCGGCACGGGTTTACCCCTGACAATACGCTGCTACATTCGATGTGGTTCCATGACTCAGGTCATGCCATAGCTTATATGTCGTCACACGAAGGATGGCATTCGGCCTCTCACGCTCATACTTCCGATATATATGATGACAGGATGCTGTTCAGATCACGCCGCATCAGAAACGAGCTTCTGAAGCATCTTGACTTCCTTATGCCGATATCCCGTAATGGCCACGACTATCTGTGCACCCGATTTCCGGAGCGTAAGGCCGGGATAGTTCACAGCCCGTTAGGCTCAATACGACTTTTCGAGCCACATCCCGAGCGTAAACAGTATTCTCCGAAACATCTGACATTTGTCACCGTGGCGCGTCTTGATCCCATCAAAAGGCTTGACCTGATTATGGAGCTTCTTCACTCCATGTCGCTTCGCCTGCCCGGCACTAAAATCACCTGGACACTTATAGGTGATGGCCACTGCATGGAGCAGTTGCAGCAAAAGGGCCGGCAACTGATGACAGCTGACTTCACTGTAGAGATGAAGGGCATGATGGAAAATGAGGATATACAGCGATATTATGCTACAGGTGCGCCTGACTGGTTCATCCTGATGAGCTCCTCGGAGGGGGTACCAGTAAGTATGGGCGAAGCAATGTCGTATGGCATCCCGGTAATCACCACTGATGTAGGAGAGGTCAAGGAGCTTGCCGATGATACCTGTGCCATCCTTTTGCCACGCGATGCCACCGTCAAAGAGTATACTGACATGATACTCCAGGCAATTACATCAGTTGACATACAGCCCGTCATGTCAGCCGCAGCGATGAAAAAGTGGGATACGACATTCAACGCAAGCCGTTTTGCGTCAGAGATAACATCCCGCCTGTCACATCTCTTCGACTAAAAACTAACGACTAACTAACAACTAACAACTAACAACTAAAAAAGGAGCACCCCTGCGGCCGGTCACGGTCGCGGGGGTGCTTTGGTCCTGACTTTGACAACGGGTCACCCAAATGGCTTATTGGGGGAGGAGGGGCGCAA
>JAMPAP010000003.1 GCA_023667185.1 Lachnoclostridium sp. | reverse complement strand
TAGTTGTTAGTCGTTAGTTGTTAGTCGTTAGTTGTTAGTCGTTAGTTGTTAGTTGTTAGTTGTTAGTTGTTGGTTTTTAGTCGTTAGTTGAAAGAGGCATGGTGAGTCAAGTGTAAATGCAACCGCGCGCGGAGTTTACGGAGGATGGGGACAAAACGCATATAGGACTGTGTGCAGTGTGCCAATAATCTATTCGGGCTTTGTGCGCTTCCCACTATCATGGCGTGCTCGGGACTTTCACCCGTTAGATTATGCCCATGTCGGGCGAACAATAAAATCGGGATGTCTCACGACATCCCGATTCCTTTTTAAACCTTTATCTTAATCTAATACTATGAAAAACACACATGCAAATGTAGTAACATTTTTTGATACGCGGGTAATTCAAAACGATATTTTAACAACTTTTAAACATAAAATTCACAGAATAACCCTTCATATTTAACGTTTGGTGCTGAAATACGGCTTTTTAATCATTTTAACCTTTATTGTGTACATAGTGTTACCTCGTAGCTACTCACCTATGGATGATGATATCCAAAAGCTATAATGATTATGTAACCAATAGAGATAGAATTGGGGGAGGGCATTATTTTTCTTATCTTTGCAGTAAAAATTATGTAATATGCCACATTTATATATATCAGATCTCGATGGAACGTTGCTGGATGATACTTCCAAGGTTTCAGCCCGTAGCGCTGAAATCATATCCCGGCTTTCTGCCGACGGTGCGATGATATCGATTGCTACGGCAAGAACTCCGGCTACCGTAGTGCCTCTTCTAAAGGATTGCAACATCCGTATCCCGGTTGTGGTCATGACCGGAGCGGCTCTGTGGGACATGGCTTCACAAAGATATATTGATGCTAAACTGCTTAACCCTGAAGCAGTTCCTGAAGTAATTAAGAGCTTTCGTGAATTTGGTGTAAGCCCATTTGTTTATTGCATCGAGGGTGGCATGCTGGAAGTTTACCATCATGGCCGGATGACAACAGAGGAGCAGCAGTTTGTAGATCAGCGTAAAGGCTTGCCATTGAAGCGATTTCACCTTGACTCAACGCCTGAGCAGGTTGACTCGGCTAAGGACGTGATTCTTATCTTCGGAATGGGAGAATATGAGAATCTACATCGTGTAGCTGAAGCACTTAATCAAAACGGCGAATATTCCATTTCATTTTACGAAGATAATGCCTCCACATTATATTACATCGAAGTTTTTGCCCGGGGGATATCAAAGGCCGGAGCCATACAAAGACTTGCCGAAATCACAGAAGCTGATAAGATTACCGTATACGGTGACAACCTCAACGACCTGTCGATGATGGCAATAGCCGATGATAGTGTTGCCGTAGCTAATGCCAAGCCTGAAGTGCTTAAAGCAGCTTCGCGCATCATCGGACCAAACAATGAAGATGCCGTCGCAAATGATATTCAAAAAAATATCTCTAAAAATCCTTTTCTTACTGAATGAATTTTCGTAATTTTGCGAAAAGAAATATATCACAATACAACTATTTCATTTCACAATGGCTATTGTTACTAAAAAAATGGCGTTGGATTACCATAAATATCCACGTCCCGGAAAAATCGAAGTTATTCCGACAAAACCTTATTCTACCCAGAACGACTTATCACTTGCTTATTCACCCGGTGTAGCTTATCCTTGCCTCGACATCCAGGAGAATCCTGATGATGCTTATGAGTACACTGACAAGGGCAACCTCGTGGCCGTGATCTCCAACGGCACCGCTGTGCTCGGCCTCGGTGACATAGGTCCTCTTGCAGGCAAACCCGTAATGGAAGGTAAAGCCCTTCTTTTCAAGATTTTTGCAGGTCTTGATTGCTTTGACATCGAAATCAACGAAAAGGGCCCTGACAAATTCATAGAGATCGTTAAGTCTCTTACCCCGACATTCGGTGGTATTAACCTTGAGGATATAAAGGCACCTGAATGCTTCGAGATCGAAACCCGCCTTAAAGCTGAATGTAACATCCCCGTGATGCACGATGACCAGCATGGCACATCAATCATCTCAGCTGCCGGTCTGCTCAACGCCCTTGAGATTCAGGGTAAAGATATCCACGACATTCGTCTTGTAGTCAACGGTGCCGGTGCAGCAGCCGTTTCATGTACCAAGCTTTACATCGCCCTCGGTGTCAAGCCCGAAAACGTGGTAATGTGTGACAGTAAGGGCGTTATCCGTAAGGATCGCGCCAAACTCACCCCCCAGAAAGAGCAGTTTGCCACCTCACGTGACATCCATACCCTTGAGGAAGCCATCAAGGGCGCCGACGTATTCCTCGGCCTTTCAGTGAAAAACGTGCTCACTCCCGAGATGGTGAAGACAATGGCTCACAACCCCATAGTATTCGCCCTCGCTAACCCCGACCCCGAAATCCCCTACGAAGTTGCCATGGCAGCTCGTCCTGACATCATCGTGGCCACCGGACGAAGCGACTATCCTAACCAAATCAACAACGTGCTCGGCTTCCCCTACATATTCCGCGGTGCCCTTGACTGCGGCGCTACCGAAATCAACGAAGCCATGAAAATCAAGGCAGTATACGCTATCGCCGAAATCGCCAAGCAGCCCGTTCCGCCGGCAGTAAATGCCGCCTACGAGCGTAGCAACCTCCACTTCGGCCGCGAATACATCCTTCCTACCGCTCTTGATCCGCGCCTGCTCACATCTGTAGCTCCCGCTGTGGCAAAGGGTGCAATAGAAAGTGGTGTTGCCCGCCGTCCTATCACTGACTGGGATGAATATGATGAAAAACTCCGCCGCCTCAAAGGCTACGACAAGAAGCTCATGCGCCGCCTCAACGACGAAGCACGCTCCAACCCCAAGCGCGTGGTTTTCGCCGAAGCAAACACCGACAATATGCTCCGTGCTGCTTCAATTGTGGCTGCTGACGGTCTTGCAGTACCCATCCTGCTCGGCAACGAAGAGATGATCCAGAAGCGTGCTGACCGCCTCGGCCTCAACATCAAAGGCATCGAAATCGTCAACCCGCGTCACGACCGTGAGGCCGTTCGCCGCGATCACTTCGCCCGTCACCTCACTGAGAAACGCCGCCGCGATGGTCTGACCTATCCTGACGCTCTCGAGAAGATGTTTGACCGTAACTACTTCGGTATGATGATGGTTGAGACCGGTCAGGCTGATGCTTTCATCGCCGGTACACGCTCGGCCAACAGCTACATCGGCGAGATAGCCAAAGAGGTGGTAGGCATCCGCAAAGGTTACAACCACTTCGCCACGATGCACGTCCTTGAGACAACCCGCGGTACATTCTTCCTCGCTGATACCATGGTAAATGGTGATGCCAAGGAAGACGCCCTGCTCGACATCACACGCCTTGCCAAGGATGCCGTAGAGTTCTTCGCCCACAAGCCTGTAATGGCCATGGTTTCTTACTCTAACTTCGGCTCCAACAAGGAATACGAGAGCACAAAAGTGCATAGCGTCGTTGAAAAAATGCATCAGGATTACCCCACGCTGCCTATCGACGGTGAAATGCAGATCAACTATGCTCTTAATCGTGAGCTCCGTGACAAGAGCTACCCCTTCAACCGCCTTAACGGTATGGAAGTCAACACACTCATCTTCCCCAACCTCTCGGCAGCTAACTCGGCTTACCGCATGATGCTCGAAATGGGTCTCGGCGAATCAATCGGCCCGATCCAGATGGGTCTTAACAAGCCTATCCACTTCATCAGCATCGACGCTGACGTGCGCGACATCATCAACCTCACAGCCATCGCCTCAATCGATGCCGCCGTTGAAGAAGCCAAGCTCCTTGGTCGTTCTAACTATTGATAACCAAATCTCCACGGGTTTATATGTCAGACTGATTGCCTGACATATAAACCTTTCAATACAAAATCTAATCATCAAATTCTTTCACTCATGAAATCACTTAAAATCTTACTTGCAGTGCTGGTGCTTACCCTCGGAACAACCATCTCAGCAAATGCACAATTCCGCTTCGGCGTAAGAGCCGGTGTCACCGTCAGCTCCATGCACTTCGACAAGAGCACATTTGACTCCGACAACCAGACCGGATTCACAGGCGGTCTTACCGCTCAGTTCACTGTACCCGTCATCGGTATAGGTGCCGATCTCTCAGCAATGTACGTTCGCCGCAACGCTTCATTCATGCGTGAAAACAATATCACAAACGATAAGCGTGACTACATCGAAATACCCCTTAATCTCCGCTGGAACATCGGTATTCCCGTAGTAAGCAAATTCCTTCACCCCTACATCACTACCGGTCCGAGCGTTGCATTCCTCACCTCTAACCGCAAGCAGGAAGGCTACACCAACAAAGCCACTGACTGGGCCTGGAACTTCGGATTCGGACTCCAATTCATCAACAAAATCCAGATCGGCGCAAGCTATGGTCTTGGTCTGACTAAAGCTGTTAACCACTTCACTGACGGTCAGGCAGCTAACATCGACGGCAAAAACCGTTACTGGACCATAACCGCCGCTTACCTTTTCTAATTTTAAATGATTTATCCTGATAAGATAGAACATAAAATAGGCTTTGACGGCGTCAGAGCCATGATCAAACAACGGTGCCACTGCGAAGGTGCGCACCGTTGTTGCAATGAAATGGCCTTTATGACCGATTTCCGCGCCATCTCCTTTGAGCTAAAAGCCACTGACGAGATGCGCCGCTCGCTGGAATCTGACGAAGCAGTCCCTCTCGAAGGGCTCTCTGACATTGATACCCAACTCAAAGCAGCCCGCGTTGCCGGGCACTTCCTGTCGGAAAAAGAGTTTGTTGCCATACGCCGCATGCTCCACTGCTTTGCCGCCGTGGTCTCCTACTTCAAAGTCGATGACAGCGGGAATCACCCCTTCCCTACACTTGCCTCCATAGCTGCCGACATTGCCCCTTGTCCCATCATTCTACGTGAAATCGACCGAATAATCGACAGCGACGGGAATGTCAAGGACAACGCCTCGGCCGCTCTATCCGAAATCCGCTCCAAGCTCCGCTCTATGTCAGGCCGCGTCAACTCCATCATGCGACGCGTCATGGCCTCAGCCATCACCGAAGGGTATCTCGATGCCGATGCCTCACCAAGCATTCGCGACGGCCGCCTCGTAATACCGGTTTCACCGATGTATAAACGCAAGATTTCCGGTATCGTACACGACGAATCGGCTTCCGGAAAAACCGTCTTTATCGAGCCTGCCGAAGTGGTGGAAATCAACAACCTTACCCGTGAGCTTCAGATCGAGGAACGCCGCGAAATAGCCCGTATCCTCACAATAGCCACCGACCTTCTTCGCCCTGAAATCGACAATCTGTTACTCTCGGCTTCCACACTTTACCGTCTCGACTTCATCCGCGCAAAAGGCTCATTTGCCCGCGACACCGGAGGATGCCTCCCCCATCTCACTGACAAGCCCGAGCTTGAATGGTATCATGCCTGTCATCCCATTCTCGAGCAGTCGCTCCGCAAGCAGCAGAAAGATATCGTTCCTATCGACATAACTCTCACACCTGAGCAGCGCATCCTGATAATATCCGGACCCAATGCCGGCGGTAAGTCAGTATGCCTAAAGACTGTAGGTACACTTCAATACATGTTACAATGTGGCATACTCCCTACCCTCTACGAAAATTCCCACGCCGGTATCTTCACCAACATCCTCGTGGATATAGGCGATGACCAGTCGATCGAGGACGACCTCAGTACCTACAGCTCTCACCTGCGCAACATGAAGTTGATGGTCAACCGCGGCGACAGCCACTCCCTCGTGCTCATCGATGAATTTGGCGGAGGCACTGAGCCGCAAATCGGCGGTGCTATAGCCCAAGCCATCCTTCACCGCTTCAACGACCTCGGCATGTGGGGCGTTATCACCACACACTATCAAAATCTGAAACACTTCGCCGAAGAAACTCCGGGTCTTGTCAATGGCTCCATGCTCTATGACCGGCATCTGATGCAACCACTATTCAAACTTTCGATAGGCAATCCAGGCAGCTCATTCGCCCTCGAAATCGCACGTAAAACCGGCCTTCCATCTGAGATTATCGACGAAGCAAAAGAGATCGTCGGCTCTGACTATGTCAACCTTGACAACTACCTTCTCGACATCACTCGCGACAAACGATATTGGGAAAACAAGCGCCAGGCTATCAAGCAGAAAGAGAAGAAACTTGAACAATTGCTCGAACAATATACCTCCGATGCCGAGACCCTCCGCACTCACCGCAAAGAGATAATCGAAGAAGCTCGCTCGGAAGCTCGACGCATTATAGACAACTCAAATGCAGCCGTCGAACGCACCATAAGCGACATCCGCAAGGCTCAGGCCGAGAAGGAAGCCACCGCTGAAGCTCGCCGCCGTCTGCGTGAAGACCGAGTAGCTATAGAAAATATTGACGACAAAGGGGATAACAATAAGCTGCTGCGCCGTGTGCCCAAGCGCAAAAGGCCATCGGCTGCTCCATCCCGGACCAAAACTGAGAAGGCCGAAATTAAAGTCGGTTCTAACGTGCGCCTTGAGGGACAGTCTGTCGTAGGTAAAGTAATTGAAATCTCCGGCAAAAACGCCATAGTTTCTTTTGGCAACCTCAAAACCAATGTGGCTCTTGACCGCCTTACGCCTACAAATGCTGAGATAAAATCAGGCGCCGGCAAGACTAACTTTGTGACAAATGCCACAACCGAGGCCTCACGCTCACGCCAGCTCAATTTCAAACAGGAGCTCGACATCCGCGGAATGCGTGTCGACGAGGGAGTGCAGGCCGTGACATATTACATCGACGACGCTATCCAGTTTAACGCCTCCCGAGTAAGAATCCTTCATGGAACAGGCACAGGAGCATTGCGCCAGTATATCCGTCAATATCTGGCTTCAGTTCCCGGCGTACGGTCATTCCATGACGAAGATGTGCGTCTCGGCGGAGCAGGAATAACAGTTGTAGAGCTCGACTAATATGAATTGTAACATTGACATAATCATCCCGGTCTATAATAGAGCTGACATCGTGGGTCGCACTCTATCGAGCATCGCGGCCCAGACGATGCAGCCCGCCAAGGTGATTCTTGTCGACAATGCTTCTACTGATTCTACCGTGGAGGTACTCTCTCGATGGCAGCTGGAAATGAAATCCCATGGCCTCGAAGTGGAGATTCTCTCCGAACCAACACCCGGAGCTACCGCTGCACGCAACCGCGGGCTCGAAGCTTCGGCGGCCAAATATGTGATGTTTTTTGACTCTGACGATGAGATGCTTCCTAACCATGTCGAGGACTTCACCAAAGCTCTTGCTGCTCATCCTGAAGCCGACATTGCCGGGCGATCTGTAGAGCAGCATCTGCTTGACGGCACAGTCCATATCGGCAAATTCACCAAAGCCAGTCCGCTCTTTTTCAACATCTTCTGCGGAATACTTGCCACCCAGCGATATGTTGTGCGACGCACGCTTGTCAAGGAAGTCGGCGGATGGGATGTAACTGTAGGTGGATGGAATGACATCGAACTCGGGCAACGACTGCTCCTGTTAAAGCCCAAAATACTGGTTATCAATGGCAAACCCTCAGTTATAATACATTCTCAAGTTGAATCTATCACCGGCCAAGCATTCAGCCATGCCCCTTACAAATGGGAAAGTTCACTTGCCGCTCTACGCCGATCAGCAATTGAAGCCTCTGACAATCTGCTGCTTGACTGGATAGATGCCAAAGCCATGATACTCGCTGCCAACTATTACCTTGAGGGCGCTATTGAAGAAGCAAATCGCCTTTACGCCAGCGTAATGGCTACAACACGCCATCCACGCCGTCAAAAAATGATATTCAATCATCAAAAACGGTTTGGCCGCTATGCATGGGTGCTTGCCCGGGTGCTTTTTCCGTTCTGAAGACGCTTGTGGTGATAAAGCTGCCAGGAGTTGATCACATTGTGCCATATACTATAAAAACCGCCTGCCACTGAGGTGATTGGTGTAAAGAATGTATACCCTATCCATATAGCAAATACCGTATTTTTCTGCCCGAGGGATTGCCCGGCAGTGACCGCATCGTCATAAGGCGATCCGATAGCGCGCCCTATGGCAAACTGCAATACGCAAGCCAGAAGCGAAGCTATGACAAGACCAATCTCAGTCGAAAGTGCTACATCGCTATGCATGATATATCGTGTCGTAACAGCCGTAGCAAGCGTCAGTGCTACTACCCAAAGGTAGAACGACAGATTTCCATACCGCTGAACCCACTTGTGAAACTGCGGGAACAATTGCTTCACAAGCCATGCACCTACCAGAGGCAGCAGCAAAAGCGGAAATACCTTGCCAAGGATAAGCACCGAGGCATTCCACATTGACATCGAAGCATCAGGATGAACCAGCGGTATGGTCGCCGGAATTATCAGCGACGCCGCGAGGTTTATCAAAATAGTATAAGTGGTGATATGAGCGGCATCGCCTCCGAGTTTCCTGACGATAACTGCTCCGGCGGTAGCCGTTGGGCAGATGAAGCATACCATCGCCCCTTCAAGCACTATTCTCAATCCACATTGAGGCATAGCCACGACAGCTGCGCCCAAAATAATATACAGCCCCACCTGCACCAGCAGTAGCCACTTATGATAGCCACATAGCCGCAGCTCCCGGAGATTCACCTTGCAGAATGTAAGAAAAAGCATCCCGAATATAAGCACAGGCTGAACGAATCCTACCACCTGAACTGCCGTATGATGCGTCCCGTCAAGAGCCGGAATGGAATCATATATGAAATACGACACTATGCCACCAAGTATAGCGAAAATCAATATCCAATCAGTAATAAATTTATACAGTTTCATGATAAAATCTTACTTTCAGCCGACAAAATTACCAAAAATATCTACAGATTCGTAAAAATTTATTTTGGGTGAAACGAATAATATTTGTAATTTTGCAAAAGAAATCACTTACTGAATAACCTTAAATTAGTATATATTATACATGACACGTCAACACTTCGACACTCTGGATTTAAAAATTCTACAGATGCTGTCAAAAAATGCAAGAAAGCCCTTTCTTGAAATTGCCCATGAGACCAACGTCTCAGGTGCAGCTATCCATCAGCGTATCAAGAAGCTGACACAAGCCGGGGTGATACAAGGATTTGAAACGATAATCAACCCCTCGTCAGTGGGTTACGAGACATGTGCATATATAGGATTCATGCTTAATGATCCCTCTAAATTCCAAAACGTAGTAGATGCACTCTCGGAGATACCTGAAGTGGTGGAATGTCACTACACCACAGGCCAATACGATATTTTGGCCAAAATATTCGCCCGCAACAACAACCACCTGCTTGACATCATCCGCAATAAGGTGCAGGAGCTCGGAGGCGGTCGCACCGAGACGTTGATTTCGTTTAAAGAAGTTTTCAACCGTCCTATCCCTATCGAGCAAAAAAATGTTGAATAATCCCAACGAAGATCTTGATCGCCTGCTTCTTGATGCTGTGGATATGGCCCGAGGAGCAGGCGCAATTGTAAGCAAACTTTTCCGAAGCGGCCACCTCGATACCCACGCCAAGCTCAATGAGGCTGATGTAGTTACTGTGGCCGACGGGCAGAGCGAGGCGTATATCCTCGACCGCATCCGGAGTCTTTATCCCTCCCACTCTATTCTCTCGGAAGAAAGTGGAGGTCAGGAGCAAACTCAGGGCTGGCGGTGGGTGATTGACCCCATCGACGGCACTACCAATTTCTCAGCCGGCATTCCATTCTGCTGCGTATCTATCGGAGTGGAATACGACGGCCGTACGATGGTAGGCGTGGTTTACGATCCGATGACCGAAGAGCTTTTCACAGCCGTCAGAGGCCAAGGCTCTTATCTTAATGGTAATCCCATTGCCGTAAATAGCAACGATCGCCTTGATCGCGCCGTCGTATCATCAGGGTTTCCTGTTGACAAGGGTGAAAATTCTGATAATAACCTCGACAACGTCAGCCGCGTGATGCCTCTGGTCAGAGGATTCCGCCGTCTTGGCTCGGCAGCCATGGATATGTGTTACGTAGCAGCCGGTTATCTGGATGCTTACTGGGAAATGAACCTTCACCGCTGGGACGTAAGCGCTGCATCGCTCGTAGTCGAGGAAGCAGGAGGTATAATCGAAGAATATCGTAATGACCGTAATATCAGCTTGATAGCTTCATCAAAAGCCCTGTTTCAAGCAATCCGTCCATTAATCAAATAATTAAAAAAATGACTGATCAGAATGTAACACAACGGTTTACGGCACTTTACCACACTTTCGGGTGCAAACTCAATTTCGCCGAGACCTCGACCATAGCCTCGATGCTCGCCGATAAGGGCGTAACGCGAGTGACCGGTGTGGAGCATCCTGACGTCATACTTATCAATTCGTGCAGTGTCACTGAACTCGCCGAGAAGAAGTGCCGCCAGATGATACGCTCCCTTGCGCGCAAGCATCCCGGAGCGGCTATTGCTGTCACCGGATGTTATGCTCAGCTTTCTGGTGAGAAACTCCGGGAACTTCCCGGAGTGAAGATCGTAGCCGGTAACGACCGTAAAACCGAGCTCGTTGACTACATCATGAGCTACCTTGATAATCGCAATACTAACTCTTCCTTTCACCTCACTCCTACCCGCGATATCCGAACCTTCACCCCATCTTGCTCTCGCGGCGATCGGACTCGTTACTTTCTCAAAGTCCAGGACGGATGTGATTACTACTGCACTTACTGCACCATCCCCTTTGCCCGCGGCCGAAGCCGGTCGCCTATGATTGATGACCTTATCGCGCAGGCCGAAACCGTAGCTGCCGAAGGAGGAAAAGAGATAGTGCTTACCGGCGTAAACATCGGCGACTTCGGCAAAGGGCGTGACGACAGATTTATAGACCTATGTCGATGCCTTGATCAGGTGGAAGGCATCGAGCGATACCGCATATCGTCCATTGAGCCTAACCTGCTGACCGACGAACTTATAGACTTCGTAGCCACATCCAAGCGATTTATGCCTCACTTCCACATTCCGCTCCAGTGTGGTTCTGACGAGGTGCTCCGACTAATGCACCGCCGTTACGATACTGCACTGTTTCGCCACAAGATCGAGAAGGTACGCCAGACGCTTCCTGATGCCTTCATCGGCGTGGATGTGATTGTAGGGTCACGAGGCGAGACCCCGGAACTATTTGCCGAAGCTAAGCGCTTCATGGAGTCAATTGATTTTTCCCGTCTCCACGTATTCACTTACAGCGAGCGTCCCGGTACGAAAGCTCTTGAAATTGACAATGTAGTATCGCAAGAGGAGAAACACCACCGTACATCAGAAGTAATCGCGCTTTCTGACAAAAAGTTAGCATCATTCATGGCTCGATACGAAGGCACCATCCGCCCCGTACTGTTAGAACACCCGGCCGCCGATGGATCGATGGGTGGATTTACTGACAACTATCTGAGAGTCAACATTGCGACACCGCGCCCCGAGCTCGCCAATACGATAGTAAACTGTAGGCTTACAACAACTGATGCGCCCGAGGGCGAAATGCGAGGGGAGGTGATGGGATGAACGATCTCGCCTACCGGCCCCTGCTTTGGCTTCTCGAAGGATTATCACTTCTGCCGTTAAAAGTGCTTTACCTGCTGTCAGATCTGATATACATTATTATATATTACATTGTGCGCTACCGCCGCAATGTGGTGGAGAAGAATATCCGTGAATCATTTCCTGAGATGACTGACGCTGAAGTCAGAGCTACTTCAAAAAAATTCTTCCGCAATTTCACTGACTACTTCGTCGAGACCATCAAGTTGCACCACATTTCTGACAAGGAGATGATGCGGCGCATGGAGTTTGTCGACACGGAAGTAATTGACCGTCTGATGGATGAAGGCCGATCAATTGTGGTCTACTTCTCCCATTGCGGCAACTGGGAATGGGCTCCGTCAATCACGCTTCACACCCGCCACAAGGCAAACATTGATGCAGTGTTTGCGCAGGTCTACCGCCCGTTGCGCAACAAGTTTTTCGACGAATACTTCCTTCATCTCCGCAGCCGTTTCGGATCAAAATCGTTCCCCAAATCCACAGTGCTCCGAGACCTTCTTCGCGTAATGAAATCAGGCCTCCCCTCAATCACCGGATTTATGAGCGACCAAAAGCCGAGCCACGGCGATGTGACCCACGTAGTCGAATTTCTCAACCATCCTACAGCTATCATCACCGGTACTGAGCAATTGGCCAGGAGGCTCAAAATGGCTGTAATCTACTGGGACATGGAGAAAATCACCCGCGGTCACTACCGAATCACCACCCGACTAATGGCTGAAGACACATCCGCTACCGTGCCATACGAGCTTACTGACGGCTATGCGCGTCTGCTTGAGGCAACTATCCGCCGTAATCCATCCATCTGGCTCTGGAGCCACAAGCGCTGGAAAATTCCTGTAACCTTTGCTGACGATAACTCGCATGAAAAAAGAAATAGCTGTAATAATTCTTAACTGGAATGGGAGAAAACTTCTCAAGGAATTTCTTCTATCAGTCAGTGCATATACGCCCGAGACGCTTGCTGACGTAATTGTGGCTGACAACGGGTCAACTGACGACTCGGTGGACTTCATCATCAACAACTATCCCGAAGTAAAGTTGCTGCGATTCAGTGAAAATCTTGGATTTGCTGAAGGTTACAACCGTGCAATTGCATCAGTAGCCGCAGATTATACTTACACCATACTGCTGAACTCTGACGTAGCCGTCAAAGACGACTGGGTGACTCCCCTCTACGATTTTATCTCTTCTCACCCCAAAGCCGTGGCCGTGCAGCCCAAAATCATGAGCTACAGCGAGCCGGAGAAATTTGAATATGCAGGAGCCGCCGGAGGATTCATTGACTGTAATGGTTACCCCTACTGCCGCGGCCGCATATTCAGCACCGTCGAAACTGATAAAGGACAATACAACGAACCGATAAGAATCTTCTGGGCCTCAGGGGCAGCCCTCATGGTAAGAAACGATGCATACCTCCGCGCCGGAGGACTTGACAAAGACTTCTTTGCCCACATGGAAGAGATCGACTTGTGCTGGCGTTTGCAGCTCAACGGCGGCCAGATATGGTGTGTACCGGCGTCAAAAGTCTATCACCTCGGCGGCGGAAGTCTGCCTGCAGGTAATCCCCGCAAGACCTATCTCAACTTCCGTAACAACCTTCTGATGCTATATAAAAACCTGCCCGACAGCGTCAGAACCGGCCGTTTGCTAAAACGCCGACTGCTTGACACTGTAGCATTCTTGAAATTTGCAGCTACACTTGATTTCGATAATGCACGCGCTATTTGGCGAGCCCATCGTGACTTTGCCCGGATGCGCAAGCAGTACACTGCACATCCTCAGGTGGACCTAATGACCGATGATGTAGATATCCTGACCGAGTATTACCTTCACGGACACACCACTTACTCGTCACTCGGCAAGTGATGCAAGATCCGCTACGAGATCCTTTGCAGTCTGCTCGGGTCGAATAGGCACTATCGAGCCGTATCCGCGGCCGAGCCAATATTCATCAGTCTCGTCACAGTCAGGCTCCAGATTTACAAAAGTACCTGTCAGCCAATAGAAAGGCGTGCCGTGAGGCGTGGCATAATCAGCATATTCCTCACTCCAATAGCCGCGCGCCGCTCTTACGACCTTCACACCGCTTATTTGCTTAGTGGCCGGGAAATTTACATTCAGGCATACTCCGTCAGGCAACCCGGTGGAAAGGACTTTGCCAATAATATGATCTACAAACGGGCTGCAGGGCTCAAGGTTAACTCCCCACGAATGGCTGAGAATCGAAAATCCTATTGACGGAATACCGAGCACACACCCCTCCATTGCGGCACCCATCGTACCGGAATAGATATTGTTGACTGCAGCATTTGATCCATGATTTATTCCCGAGAGAACAAGATCCGGCTTGCGGTCAAGAATAGCGTGCATCGAGAGCTTGACGCAATCCACCGGAGTCCCGGTAATGCTGAAAATCCGCGCGTAATCCGTGGCCGCGTGTTTACGGACATAAAGGGGCGAACTTACCGTAAGAGCCGAAGATTTTCCTGACTGAGCATCATCAGGCGCAGCGATCACTACATCGCCATGACGTGAAGCAATCCGCGCAAGCTGATTGATGCCCGGAGCATCATAGCCATCATCGTTACTAATTAGTATCAAGGGGCGTGAACTATCCATATTCCAATTATTTTTCCTGCAAAAATAACAAATTTCGGTCACAAGCCCAAATCAAGTCAATATTGATGCCGAATTTATCCAAAGATTTTTGTTAATTATATTTTATGAGTATCCTCAACTTTACCCTTTGTGAAAATAAGTAATAAAGGTAGTTACCACAACATCGCCTCTCCGAGGATCAATAGTCTGATTATCAACTCACCCCACGTAAACGTGGGGTTTCTTCGCTAAGGCGAAGCGCTAAAGCGATGACTGACAACAACAGCGCTCCGCGCCTGAGATTAGTTTTTATATTGAAGGGTAAAGTTCGGAATACTCATTTTATATTTTTTGGTTATCAGCAAATAAACACGTCATCACGTGACAAGGATTAAACAATATTATGGAAATTCTTACCAAAATCACCGAAATGAGGCTGTGGCTCGTCAAAAATTGATAAATTTGCGTTATTATAAACAGCTTGAAATCTGAACAATAATCACAAATCCGTAAGTTATGAACCGTATCGTAACAGCAATTTTATGCGTATTGGGGCTGACATTTACAGCTTGCGCATCTAAAACAGGCGAGAAAGCCACCACAGAAACCAATGAGAACAAGACACTTATTGCTTATTTCTCAGCACAAGGTCACACCAAGGCTGCGGCCGAAAAGGTGGCTGCTGCTACCGGGGGCGACCTATTTGAGATTCGGCCCGAACAGCCTTACACAGAGGAAGACCTCGACGGCTGGAATGACAGTGCAAGAGGTACCCGTGAGTCTAAAGACCGTACCACTCGTCCCGGCATTTCCAACAAGGTTGAAAACTTTGAGCAATACGATACAATCTATTTAGGATTTCCTATTTGGTGGTACACTGCTCCGACCATAATCAACACGTTTCTTGAAAGCTATAACACCGATGGCAAGGTAATCATTCCCTTTGCCACATCAGGTGGCAGTGAATATGGCTACACCGAGAAAGATTTGCGAGTGTCAGCGCCCAAAGCCACATTCAAGCCGGGCAAATTGCTGAACGATATGGACGAAATCCAAATTAAGGGTTGGACTGAAGAAGTTATAAAATGAGGAGTCTATGAGAAATTTATCAATTACGTTAATCTTGACAGTAATATCTATTATGGCATCGGCACAAACGAGAGTGACTCTCTCTGTTGACGGGCGGACGGCCACGGCAACGCTGGATGACAATGCGGCGTGTCGCGAACTGGTCGCTCTACTCGAAAAGGAGCCCGTGAGCATCACGATGAGCGACTATGGTGGCTTTGAAAAAGTAGGAGCGCTACCCCAAAGCTTCACCACTTCCGATACGGATATCTCTACCGTTCCCGGCGACATCATGCTCTATCAAGGCAATCAGATGGTGATTTTCTATGGCACAAACTCTTGGGATTATACCCCATTAGGTAAGATTGACAATGCCACTGCTGAAAGTGTACGACAATTTCTCGGTAATGGAAAAATTACGTTGACCATTTCGCTCACATCACAGTCAGGAATCGACGAGATAGCGACGGACCAAGTTGCAACGGATAAGGTTTATGACCTGAATGGTCGAATAGTTACAACTCGCCATCTCAATCAAGGTGTATATATTATCAACGGAAAGAAAACAATGATAAAATGAAGAAAGTACTCATAATTTCAACCAGCCCACGCGCTAACAGCAATTCGCATGCTTTAGCCGAAGAATTTGCTCGTGGAGCAAAAGAAGCAGGCAACGATGTAGAAGTCATCTGTCTGCGTGACAAAGAAATAAAATACTGTATGGGATGTCTCGCCTGTCAGAAGACCGGAAAATGCGTCATTAAAGATGATGCGCCCGTTATAGTCGAGAAGATGCACGATGCCGAGGTGATTGCCTGGGCAACTCCCATATACTATTATGAGATGTCGGGGCAGATGAAGACCATGATTGACCGTGGTAATCCTCTTTTTGGTTCCGACTATAAGTTTACCGATATTTATTTGCTGACCAGTGCGGCTGATGATGAACCTGAAACACCTCATCGTGCCATCTCCGGGCTTCAAGGTTGGATTGACTGCTTCGAACGAGCCTCATTGAAAGGCTCAGTGTTCGGCGGCGGCGTCACTATGCCCGGTGACATCAAGGGTCACAAAGCTCTCGCTGAAGCCTACGAAATGGGAAAGCGTATCTAATTCTTTAAGCGAATAAAGTCGCTCCATGGTTCAATTTTAATTATCATTAGAATTAGAGCCATGGAGCGACATTTCTTTTCTCGTCTAAGGGTGAACAGTCAAATAGCAACCAATAAAAATTACGTAAACTTCGTATTATCTGATATTTTTATCGCCGCTTCAACACGATAAACAATTAGAAGCTATAGCTGAGGCCGAGAGCGGGGGCGTAGGAGTGGAGCTTGTAGTCGGCAGTGAATTTCGAGGTGCTATTGGTCAGCACGTTGTCATATTCGCCGGTTACGCCCTTCTTGCCGCATCCGTGGATATACATGAAGCCGAAGTCGATGGAGAGGCCTTTGATCGGACGGAAGGAAACGCCGCAGGTAGGCTCGATTTTGGTCATACCGGGAGTCTCGGGGTTATAATACTGGTTGTTAACCGGAGTGGTGTCGATCATCAGGCCGAGGCGGAGGTCGCAGCGATCAGTCACGGCATACTGTCCGCCAAGTGAGAAACACCAGGCGTTTTTGTAGTCCTTGGTGATGTGCTGGTTGAAGCCTGTGAGCTGCTCGCTTAGGAATTCAATGTCAAGTGTCTTGTAGGCGCTCCAGCCGGTGAGGCGGGCATCGAGCGCGAGAGTCAGCTTTTCAATGGGCTTATAGGCAGTACCGAGTGAAAGTACCCAGGGGGCAGGCATTGATGCCTTGAAGTTAGCTTCGTTAAGAAGACCCACTTTCGATTCAAGAATCGCGCGTGCTATTTCGTTTGCATAGGTCACGGATGCTTTTCCGGCACCAACTTTCATGTTCATCTTGGTGCGGAAAGATGCGCCAACGTTCCACTTGGAGTTGATCTCATACATTGCACCGATATTAAATCCTAAGGTTACATCAGCATTACCATTGAGATTAATTGACGCCGGGGTGGTGTTTCCGAATGCTGGAATATTAAGACCCATAGATCCGGCCAGAGCATCAAACGACGCGCCTGAGAGGATAGCTTTGTTGAGGTCTACCCCGCCCCATGTCACCATAAAGCCGAGACCGACTGACAGCTTGGGTATTATCTTCCATGAGACGGTAGGCTGAATGGTAAATACTTTCAACGATACGCTCTGGTTAAGCACGGCGCCGGGCCAGTTTTCGGTCCAATCAATATTGCTTCCGTAGGGAGTATAGAAAGAGACACCGGCTTTAAGGTTGTCATAGATGGCAAATGCTGCATGGACGCCAATAGGAGTGGATATTGACATATCAGTCTTATATTCTATGCCATTATGTGTTGCGTAAGCCGTAGGCATGATGGCGGTGAACGACCCGGCGAGGTCGAGGGTCTCTTCCATGAAGCCCAAAGCTCCGGGGTTGAAGAACATACTTTCGGCACCAAGATTCTGAGCGACGCCGGTATGGCCCATACCTATCTGCTTAGCTGATAATGAATTTACTTGATATCCTTCCGCCATTGCTGACAATGCAACCAATGATGCGCAGGCTGTAACTAAAATTGATTTTCTCATACAATTAATATTATTTCACTATGCAAAAGTATCTTTAATTGTTTCCAAAATAAAATATTTAAACAGTCTTTAACATTAATATTGTACCATATCACGCTTTTTGTGGTCAATTTCACTCATTTTGAATAATTTTAAACATTTCTACATAAATTTTAGTAATATTTAACAAGCGGATATCTAAAAACGTTTTAAATCAGGCACGATTTTTGATAATCATTCTATAAAAATAACTTGATATTTGCAATTTACTAAAATATTTTATAATTTTACGTTGCATTTTTGCTGTGATACCAAAGGCGACAATGCACACATTTGATAACTAAACGAACATAAGATACTTATGAACAACGACTTTAGAAATTATGCAGTGAAGCATTTAGGCATGAATGGTCTGTCACTTGACCAGTACATGAACTCTACCTCTACTCTTGCATCGGCAGCCGCTTCACCTGCCATTACCTCGTCTTACATCTCCCCTACAATCATTGAGGAGCGCCAGCTTAACGTCGCTCAGATGGACGTATTCTCACGTCTGATGATGGATCGCATCATCTTCCTCAGCACTGACGTCAATGATTATACAGCAACTGTCGTACAAGGTCAGCTCCTTTATCTTGACTCGGTAGACCCGGGCAAAGATATCTCCATTTATATCAACTCTCCCGGCGGATCAGTCATCGCAGGACTCGGGCTTTATGACACCATGCAGCATATCAAGAGCGATGTATCTACTATCTGCATCGGTATGGCAGCATCAATGGCAGCCGTGTTGCTCGTAGCCGGAGCCAAGGGCAAACGCCTTGCTCTCCCCCACTCCCGCGTCATGATCCACCAGCCCCTCGGCGGCGTTCAGGGACAAGCTTCAGATATCGAGATTACAGCCCGCGAGATCCTAAAATACAAGTCAGAGCTTTACAAGATTATCGCTGACCACTCCGGAATGTCACTTGACCGTATCGAACGTGACGCTGACCGTGACTATTGGCTCACAGCTCCCGAGGCCAAGGAATACGGTATGATCGACGACGTGCTTTATCCCAAACATTGAGAGTAGTACATATTATATATTAATGGCTAAGAAAATTAAAAATTCACCAAGATGCTCGTTTTGCGGATGCGAACCATCAGCTACCAATCTGCTGGTTCCAAGTCCGCTTGACGAGAATTCTTACATCTGCGTAGATTGCGTTGAACAAATAAACGAGATGATCAACCAGTACACCCGCTCGGCCGAAGAAAGCACCGGTTCTCACAAGAAAACCACCGGCCGACACGGTGATACATCCACAGGTATGGGGAAACAGTTGACACCGCGCGAGATATGCGATTTCCTCGACCAATACGTCATAGGCCAGGATGAAGCCAAGAAATATCTCGCCGTGGCTGTCTACAACCATTACAAACGCCTTGCACAGGACATTGACGATGTGGACATCGAAAAAAGCAACATAATCATGGTAGGCCCGACAGGCACAGGTAAAACGTTGCTTGCCAAAACTATAGCACGGCTTCTGAATGTGCCGTTCGCGATAGTTGACGCCACTGTGCTTACTGAAGCCGGCTACGTAGGCGAGGATATCGAAAGCCTCCTTGTTCGACTGCTTCAGGCTTGCGATTATGACGTTGCAAAGGCTGAGCGCGGTATCGTATTTATCGACGAAATCGACAAGATAGCCCGCAAAGGCGACAACCCCTCAATCACACGCGACGTTTCAGGCGAAGGAGTGCAGCAAGGTCTTCTGAAGCTTCTTGAAGGCAGCGTGGTCAACGTTCCGCCGAATGGTGGCCGCAAGCACCCAGAGCAGAGGATGATAGCGGTAAATACTAAAAATATTCTCTTCATTTGCGGTGGTGCCTTCGACGGCATTGAGCGCAAGATAGCACATCGCCTCAACACCCATGTCGTAGGATTTCGGGGCAACGAAGTGCGCGGCAAGGTTGACAAGGATAACTATCTGAAGTACATCGCGCCTCAAGACCTAAAGTCATTCGGCCTGATACCCGAAATCATCGGTCGACTCCCGATACTGGTTCACCTCGACCCGCTTGACCGCGAAGCCCTTCTGCGAGTGCTTACCGAGCCGCGCAACTCTATCGTACGTCAGTACGAAAAACTGTTTGCGATGGACGGCATAAAGCTCAAGTTCGAACAGGATACCCTCGAATATATCGTCGACAAATCCATCGAATACAAGCTTGGCGCCCGCGGCCTTCGCTCCATCGTCGAAACCATCATGATCGATCCTATGTACAACTCTCCCTCCTCGGGCATAGACGAGCTCGTGATAACAAAAGAATTTGCTGAAGAAAAGCTTAAGAATGCATATTTTAACGAATAAGTAAATCACATTATTAACCGTCTGAAATCGCCGTCAAGACCACCCCTTGATGACGACAAGGCAATCAACCTAAATCACACTCATGACATTAGTTGACAAAAAAGCTCTCCGTGATGTCCTCAAGACTCACTTCGGATTTGATGCTTTCAAAGGCAATCAGGAAGCGATCATGACAAGTCTGCTCGAGGGTAACGACGTGTTTGTACTAATGCCCACGGGAGGAGGTAAGTCGCTATGCTACCAGCTCCCGGCTCTGATGATGGAAGGCACAGCCATCGTAATCTCCCCGCTGATCGCCCTAATGAAAAATCAGGTCGACGCCATGCGCAATATCAGCGAAGAGGATCACGTAGCCCACTTCCTCAACTCATCGCTCACAAGAGCAATGATAGAGCAGGTGAAATCTGACATCGTTGAGGGCAAGACAAAACTCCTGTATGTTGCCCCGGAGTCACTCACTAAAGAAGAAAACATCGAGTTTCTCAAAAGTGTGAAAATCTCGTTCTTTGCCGTTGACGAAGCCCACTGTATCTCAGAATGGGGTCACGACTTCCGCCCGGAATACCGGAGGATACGCCCCATAATCAACGAAATAGGCGAGCGTCCCGTGATAGCTCTGACAGCGACTGCCACCCCCAAGGTGCAGCACGACATCCAGAAAAATCTCGGTATGCTTGACGCCAAGGTGTTTAAATCGTCATTTAACCGCCCTAACCTCTATTATGAAATACGTCCCAAGACGTCCAGCATTGACAAAGACATCATCCGCTTTATAAAAGCCCATGATGGCTGCTCAGGTATTATCTACTGCCTCTCACGTAAAAAGGTAGAAGAACTGACTGAAATCCTGCGTGTCAACAACATAAAAGCTCTCCCCTACCATGCCGGAATGGACAGCGCCACCCGCTCGGCCAATCAGGATGCCTTCTTGCAGGAGGACATCGACATTATCGTCGCTACGATAGCCTTTGGCATGGGTATTGACAAGCCGGATGTACGTTTCGTAATCCATTACGAAATGCCCAAGTCGCTCGAAGGATACTACCAGGAGACCGGCCGAGCCGGTCGTGACGGCGGCGAAGGCCACTGCATAACTTTCTATTCGGCCAAAGACCTCCAGAAGATGGAAAAGTTCATGCAAGGCAAGCCCGTCAATGAGCAGGAAATCGGACGTCAACTCCTCCTCGAGACACAGGCCTACGCCGAATCAAGCGTATGCCGCCGCAAATCCCTCCTCTACTATTTCGGTGAAGACTACACTGACGACAATTGTGGGAATTGTGATAATTGTCTGAATCCCAAAAAGAAAGTGGAAGCTAAAGATGAATTGTGTGCCGTTCTCGAAACCATAATGGCACTGAAGGAAAATTTTAAAGTCGACCATGTAATTTCTGTCATGCTCGGCCGCTCTACCAACGATATCGTTTCTTATCATCACGACGAACTCGAAGTGTTCGGCTGTGAGGAAAATTCTGACGAACGCACTCTCAACACCGTTATCCGTCAGGCTATTCTTAACGGATATGTCCAGCGTGACATCGAAAACTTCGGATTACTTAGTGTCACAAAAGAGGGTAAAAACTTCCTTAAGAAACCTACTTCGTTCAAGATTGTTGAAGATAACGAGTTTAACGACGAAGTGGAGGAGCCTACCGTCAAAAACGGGGCATCCTACGCGGCTGACCCCGAGCTTTACAGCATACTAAAAGACCTCCGCAAAAAAATAGCCAAAGAGCAGAAGATACCTACCTACGTAATCTTCTCCGACGCTTCACTTGAAGCTATGGCCACCACTTACCCCATCACCCTTGAGGAGCTTCAAAACATCCCCGGCATTGGTGCCGGAAAAGCCAAACATCACGGCGAGGAGTTTATCAAGGTCATAAAGCACCATGTAGAGGAAAACGAAATCGAGCGCCCCGAGGACCTGCGCGTTCGCACCGTGCCTAACAAGTCTAACCTCAAGATCTATCTCATCCAGGCCATCGACCGCAAAGTCCCCCTGCCGGAAATCGCCAATGCCAAAGGCCTCGAGTTCTCCGAACTCCTTGACGAAATCGAAGCCATAGTCTACTCCGGCACTAAAATCAACATCAACTATTTTATTAACGAGGAAATGGACGAGGATACTCAGGACGACATCTTCGAATACTTCAAAGAGAGCGAAAGCGACGACATCAACGAGGCTATCAAAGAGCTCGGCGATGACTATTCCGAGGAAGATATCCGCCTGGTGCGCATCAAGTTCCTTTCCGAGATGGGCAACTGATTATTCCCGCTGACTATGAGCGATATTATCAACTATCGAGATGTCGAAATCCACCGCAACGAGTTTGTGGTGCTGAAACACGTCAACCTGCGAGTTGAGCCGGGCGAATTTGTATACCTTCTCGGCAAAGTAGGCTCGGGCAAATCATCGCTCATGAAATCAATGTATGCTGAAATACCTATTTCAGGCGGAGAGGCTCGCGTGCTCGATTACGACCTTAACAATCTAAGACGTAGCCGCATACCATATCTGCGTCGCGAAATAGGTATCGTATTCCAGGATTTCCAATTGCTGCAGGATCGTTCGGCCTTCTCCAATCTGCTTTTTGTACTTGAAGCCACAGGCTGGACAGACAAGGCCGCCATGGAAGATCGCATAGAGCAGGTGCTTCGGAATGTAGGTATGCTCAACAAAAGTTACAAAATGCCGTTCGAACTCTCGGGCGGTGAGCAGCAACGCGTGGTCATCGCACGAGCGCTTCTCAACAACCCCAAGCTTATCCTCGCCGATGAACCCACCGGCAATCTTGACCCGGCCACGGGAGACGCCATCGTCAGCCGCCTCCATGCTATTGCCCAGTCAGGCACACCGGTAATCATGGCCACGCATAATCACTCGTTTGTCAACCGCTTCCCGGGCCGCGTGGTCCGCTGCGAGAACAAGCTCCTTATTGAATAACCGAAAAAAATATATCAACCATCCAAATGTTGACTTACAATACCCAATTGCCCCAGCTCCGACTCCCCGAATATGGCAGAAACATTCAGCAAATGATCGACTACTGTCTCACCATCGAGGATCGCCAGGAACGCACCCGCTGCGCTTACTCCATAATCAAAGCTATGGGAAACCTATTCCCACAGCTGCGCGATGACCCCGAATCGCCCCACAAGCTCTGGGATCACCTCATGATTATGAGCGACTTCGCCCTTGACATCGACTTCCCATTTGAGATAATCTCTCCTGACAATCTCCACACTTATCCTGACCCGGTACCATACCCCGGAAATTATATACGACTCCGCCATTATGGAAAGGATATCGAACTCGCCATCGAGCGCGCCGTGGAAATGCCCGAAGGCGACGAACGTGATGCTTTAATCATGCTTATCGCCAACCACATGAAGAAGCTACAGCTTGCCGTCAACAAGGATGGAGTAGATGATGCCAAAATCTTCAAAGACCTCGCTGACTACTCCCACGGTGCTATCCGTCTCGACTGCGAGACTCATAAGCTTCACGATTTCAAAATAGCTCCACCTCCCGCCACCGGTAAAAAGAAAAAGAAAAAATGATCACGGCTGACCTCCTTGTTCAGATTGGCACTTTCAACAAGCCCCACGGAATCAATGGTGAAATATCCGTCATAGTCGACGAGCCCGACATTGATTTCGCCCTTTTGCGTTGCATAGTCACCGAGATGGATGGTATATTCGTGCCTTTCTTCATCTCGTCAGTGCGCAGCCGCGGGCAAGCGTCGCTACTGATCAAAATCGATGGCGTTGACAACGAAAAAGAAGCTGCTCTCTTCTCCCGCAAGCCGGTATATGCCCTTAAATCGGATGTCGACTTTATAGACGATGATGCATCCGAAGGACTTTATGCCTCTGACATGACAGGCTTTATGCTAAAAGATGTTGAAAAAGGTGAAATAGGTATAATCTCCGCAATAAATGACTCCACTGAAAACGTTCTATTTATTGTAGAACGTCCTGACGGATCAGAATTATACATTCCCGTGGCCGAAGAGCTTATTACCGATATTGATATCCCTAATCAGACACTGACCATGGATCTTCCCGAAGGGCTGCTCGACCTTTAAACTCACAAAAGTAGATTGACCAATGAAGGAATTTGACGAAAACGAAGCTGTTACGGCAATGAACGATGCTCTCTTTGCCGCATACGGCACACGATATGACGATGACGAAGTGCTCAACATCCTTGACATGATATGGGACTGGTATGACGATAACGGCCTGACCGATATAGACATTGACGATGACGCTGATGAGTCGGCCGAGCTTGCCGCAATAGTTGCTCATATCAAAAAGCTCCTCGCTAAGGATGCTGACTCTCCTGTTAAGCCTGAGCATGTGGAAACACTTGTCAAAGCCGAAATTGACTACGAAAACTCTATCTCCCTGCTATGAGTTTAAGGATTATCATATTGTCACTCATGATTGGCCTCGGACTTTCAGCCCTGGCCAAAGGGGACTATACTGATCCTTACAAGGGCTACGACGAAGTAGCCTTCATGGAATTAGATCTTGAGTCAAATCTTTCGCTGCCCGAGGTGTCAGAGTCATGCCATCAGGCAATTACCCAATATATCAACCGCATAGCCACTGATTTGGCCAAACGAAAATACACCGTTGACCTGCTACGCGACGATGAAGTGATCCTCATCACCATCCCTACTGACGACCTTTTCTTCCCTAACGATACTCTGCTCTCCTCATCAGCACCGGCAAAGCTTCAGCCGGTGATCGACCTGCTCTCGCTCCCCTATATGTATAAGGTGGTATATGGTGTCCACACTGACAATACCGGCTCTCCTTTCTATAATATGGAGCTATCCCACAAGCGCAACAGTTCGATCTACGACTACCTGCTTGATCATGTCAGCGACGATCAGATAGTGATACCTTACGAATATGGCGACACTGATCCCATCGAGCCTAACAACACCCGACAGGGACGACGTGACAACCGCAGGCTTGAACTTTACCTCGTCCCGGGACCGAAAATGATCGAAATGGCTCATAAAAAGACTCTCCACTAATTTAGAGATGATAAAAAATAACTTGGTAAACCCATCTACACGAAAATTTCCCAAGTTATTATTTAATCGTCACTTATTTTTTGTAATTTTGTATGCTTTTTCAGTGAAATAATATTAGACACGAATATAAATAATGGCAACTGAACTTAAGAATCTTACCAAGCGTGCTGATAACTACTCGCAATGGTATAACGAACTTGTTGTTAAAGCTGATCTTGCCGAGCAGTCAGCCGTACGCGGATGCATGGTCATCAAGCCTTACGGCTACGCTATTTGGGAGAAAATGCAGCAGACCCTCGATAAAATGTTTAAGGAAACCGGCGTGCAAAACGCTTATTTCCCTCTCCTTATACCCAAGTCATTCCTCTGCCGCGAAGCCGAGCATGTAGAAGGTTTCGCCAAAGAATGTGCCGTAGTTACCCACTATCGCCTTAAGAACGATCCTGACGGCAACGGCGTCATCGTTGACCCCGAGGCCCGCCTTGAAGAGGAACTGATAGTACGCCCTACTTCCGAGACTATAATCTGGGGTACTTACAAAAACTGGATTCACAGCTATCGCGACCTGCCCGTGCTTTGCAACCAGTGGGCCAACGTAATGCGCTGGGAGATGCGTACCCGTATGTTCCTCCGCACTGCCGAGTTCCTTTGGCAGGAAGGCCATTGCGCCCACGCTACAGCTGAAGAGTCAGAAGCCCGCACTGTCCAGATGATCAACCTTTACGCTGACTTCGCCGAAAAATATATGGCTATGCCCGTAATCAAAGGCGTCAAGAGCGCTACCGAGCGTTTCGCCGGAGCTGTCAACACTTATACCATCGAGGCTATGATGCAGGATGGTAAGGCTCTCCAGTCAGGTACTTCTCATAACCTTGGCCAAAACTTTGCCAAAGCCTTCGACGTAACATTCGTCAACAAGGACAACAAGCCCGAATACGTCTGGGCCAACTCATGGGGCGTATCAACCCGCCTGATGGGTGCTCTCATCATGACTCACTCTGACGATAACGGCCTGGTGCTTCCTCCACATCTTGCTCCTATACAGGTAGTCATCGTGCCCATATATAAGAATGCCGAGCAGTTAGCTGAAATCAGTGCCAAAGTTGAGCCTATCATAGGTGAGCTCCGTCAGCACGGTATCAGCGTCAAGTATGACGATGCTGATAACCGCCGTCCAGGCTTCAAATTCGCTGATTACGAGCTAAAAGGCGTTCCCGTACGTCTCGCTATCGGCGCTCGTGACATCGAAAAAGGCGAAGTGGAAATCATGCGCCGCGATACCCTTGAGAAGCACATGGCTCCCATGGAAGGAATCGCCCTCTACATCGAAAATCTTCTCGAAGATATCCAGAACAATATCTATCGTAAAGCTCTCGACCGCCGCGAGGCAATGACCCGAACTGTGGAGACTTACGACGAGTTTAAAGAGGAAATCGAAAAGGGCGGCTTCATCCTCGCTCACTGGGATGGCACTGCCGAAACCGAAGAGAAAATCAAAGCTGAGACAAAGGCTACAATCCGCTGCATCCCCTTGGATGGCGACACCACTCCGGGAGTATGCATGGTGACAGGTAAACCCTCAGCTCGCCGCGTCCTTTTCGCTCGCAACTATTAACTATCCGTAGATAATGAAGCCGGTCATAGCCATCGTTATCCCATGCTATAATGAGCAGGAAGTGTTACCCATAACACTTCCTCGCTTGTTATCTATCATTGATCGTATGGTCAATGATAACATTATCGATAGCAACAGCTACATCCTCTGCTCTGACGATGGCAGCTCTGACTCCACCTGGGATCTCATCACTAAAGCTCATCTCAAAGACCATCGAATCAAAGGCATATCCCTTGCCCACAACCGCGGGCATCAGAATGCGCTCCTTGCCGGACTAATGACTGCCATGGATAATTGCGATGCCGCTATATCCATTGACGCTGACCTGCAGGACGACCCTGAAGCCATCGTCAAGATGGTCAACAGTTTCTGTAACGGTAATGAAATTGTCTACGGAGTCCGCAGTTCCAGGGATACTGACACCTGGTTCAAGCGCACTTCAGCAAACGCTTTCTACCGTTTCCAGAAAACCATGGGTCTCGACACCATCAGCAATCATGCTGATTATCGCCTGATGAGCAACCGCGCTATGCACCTGCTTTCAGAATATGGTGAGAAAAATCTCTTTCTCCGCGGCATAATCCCCATGCTCGGCCTTACCACTGATATTGTGACCTACCCACGCGCATCGCGCGCTGCCGGAGAGTCAAAATATCCGCTTGGCAAGATGCTCAGCTTCTCTATCGACGGCATTACATCCTTCTCAGCCAAGCCTATGAGGCTCATTTTCCTCACCGGCTTGATATTTCTGCTGATTGATATCGTTGTAGCCGCTTACGTATTCTTCTCTTACTTCCGCAGCCCCGTCGTAGAGCCGGGATGGGCATCCATCATGCTCTCACTCTGGTTTCTTGGCAGCCTTATCCTTATGGGAATAGGCATCGTAGGTGAATATATCGGCAAGATCTTTATCGAAGTCAAAGGGCGTCCCCGATATGCTATTAAGGACTATTTAATGGATTGATTTATGGACTACAAACAATTTATATCACGTCTTTCAACTTTTAACGAGACCACTCCGGCTGCGACCACAGTCCTTGCTGACCGCCTTGTCAGCCTGCTTAAGGAAAACGCATCCCGGCTCGACACCGTGGCCATCCCCGGCTTCGGCTCTTTCGTCACTGAAAAAACTGATGAGCAGGTCATCACTGACCCATCCACCGGGAAACGCACCCTCATGCCTCCCGCCATCACTATGACCTTCAAACCAAGCATCCTCTTACGCAAAAAACTATGAGCCGGAAAATTTCATTTCACGATCTGTCAAACCAGTTGGCCGAGGCTGCCGGTATCTCTGAATCTGACAGCGAACTGTTTATCAAAAAATTCTTTGCCTTAATCGAGGAAGCCTTCTATTCAGGCGATAAAGTTGTCAAGATCAAAGGTCTTGGCGAGTTTTCGCTTGTGGATACTGATGAGAAGGTCAAATTCACTCCCGATCCGGCCTTGGCTGAATCACTCAACACGCCTTTCTCGGCATTCTCACCCGAAGTGCTCAACGATAATGTCAGCAACGAAATGCTCGAGGAGATTAATAGCCGCGTCATCGAGTCAACACCAGTGCCTACTACACTTGATGAACTTCCCGATATCCCTGAAGATCCCGAAGAAACAGTAAGCGAATCTCCATCAGTGTCTACAACCGCACCTGAGCCTGTAATAATCGAGGAGGAAGAAAAGGAAGAAGAAACTGCCGATGAAACACCTCAGCAGTCCACTGTATTTATTGAAAGCTCCATTCCCGATATCGAAGAGGATCAGGAGGAATTGGCTGACCAAAATGATCAGAAATCGGCTTACGATAATTGGATTGCTTGTGGAGATGAGGACGAGGACGACGACAAGTACGAGGAGAATAAAAACGGTGGATTCGGCCTCGGATTCCTCGTAGGAATTATAGTAGGCCTCGCCGTCGGTGCAGCTCTGACCTTCTTTATTACCAACACTATCGCTGACCGCTATTCTCAGCCAGAAGCCATTGAAGATGCCGATGATGGAATCGAGCTCCGTGACGAAGACCCGGCTGCAACGGTGCTCCTTGACTCAGTCACCGTAACTGAGACGCCGACTGACACTACTATTGCAGCAGCTCAGCCAGCTCCTGCAGCAGCCCCGGTTGTTGCTGCCGAACCCGTAATTGACACAGTCAAAGCCGGTTACCTTATGGTGGATATGGCTAAAAAACATTATGGCAACAAGGTATTCTGGGTATATATTTATGAGGAAAACAAGGCTAAAATCGGCAATCCAAATATGCTGAATGCCGGCACAAAGCTCGTGATTCCTGACAAAGCTAAATACGGCATAGACCCCTCTGACGCCCAAAGCATCGCCAAAGCCCGTGCCCTCGAAAGCTCCATCCTCGCCAGCAAATAACTATATTAAGTAAATTATAGCTAAAATTAACAATCTATTTTCACATTCTCTTTGTTGTAATATTTAAATTTGTACTCATAAAACAGTCATGAAAATCACGGCTCGTTTTATGAGTAGTAACTGACATGAATAATTTAACTCTATAAATATAACACATATCTTTATGAGCGAAACGGTTAATATACGGGAACTCAATGATCTCGTTGCTTCCAAGAGCGACTTTGTCACTCTTGTCACCCGTGGAATGGATCAGACCATCGTTGGTCAGAAACACCTTGTAGATTCTCTGCTTATAGCGCTTCTTTCTAACGGACACGTGCTTCTCGAAGGCGTCCCCGGCCTTGCAAAGACATTGGCAATAAAGACACTGGCTCAAATTATCGATGCCAAATACAGCCGTATCCAGTTTACGCCTGACCTTCTTCCGGCCGACGTCACCGGTACTATGATTTACTCAGTACAGAAGGAGCAGTTCCAGATTAAACGAGGTCCCATATTTGCCAACTTTGTCCTTGCCGACGAAATTAACCGTGCGCCGGCCAAAGTCCAAAGTGCATTACTTGAAGCCATGCAGGAGCGTCAGGTCACCATCGGCGATGAGACTTTCCGCCTTGAGGAGCCGTTTCTGGTAATGGCTACCCAGAACCCCATTGAGCAAGAAGGCACCTATCCCCTGCCCGAAGCTCAGGTTGACCGTTTCCTTCTGAAAGTTGTAATAGGTTACCCCTCGAAAAGCGAGGAAATGACCATCGTACGTCAGAATATCAACGGTGGCCGCACTGACATCCGCCCGCTTCTCCGTCCGGAAGAAGTCATCGAAGTGCAGAAAATTGTTGAGCAGATTTACCTCGACGAGAAAATCGAACGCTATATCGTTGACATTGTATTCGCGACGCGTAACCCGGCCGACTACAACCTCAAAGAGCTCGGCAGCATGATCGACTTCGGAGCTTCACCTCGTGCATCAATCGGCCTTGCAAGAGCATCGCGCGCTTACGCTTTCCTTCGCGGAAGAGGCTACGTGATTCCCGAAGATGTACGAGCCGTATGCCACGACGTGCTCCGTCACCGTATCGGACTTACTTACGAAGCCGAAGCCAACAATATCTCTACTGACGAGATCATCTCTGAAATCCTCAACAAGGTAGAAGTTCCCTGATAACCATCACTGATATTTAATCGTCACTTATATGGAAGCTAATGAACTGATAAAAAAAGTTCGCAAGATAGATATCAAGACCCGCGGATTGTCACAAAACATTTTCGCGGGCGAATATCACACTGCTTTCAAAGGACGCGGTATGATCTTCTCGGAGGTCAGAGAATATCAGTATGGCGACGACATTCGTGACATTGACTGGAACGTTACGGCTCGGCACAACAAGCCTTTTGTAAAGGTCTACGAAGAGGAACGCGAACTTACCGTGATGCTCCTTATCGATGTATCGCGGAGTCGCCTGTTCGGTGCCGTTGGCGAAGAGAAGATGGAAATTATTGCCGAGATAGCAGCCACCCTCGCTTACTCGGCAATAACCAACAACGATAAGATAGGCGTGATTTTCTTCTCTGACAAGATTGAAAAGTTCATCCCCCCGAAGAAAGGTAAAAAACACATCCTGCTTATCATTCGCGAACTTATCGATTTTCAGCCTTCAGGCACGGGCACTGACATCTCTCAGGCTCTGCGCTATTTTACGGATGCACTGAAGAAACGTTGCACCACATTCCTTATATCTGACTTCATTGATAATAACGACTATACCAAGTCACTTCAGATAGCTTGCAACAAGCACGACGTCATAGCCATTCAGGTCTACGACAAACGTGATGCCTCGCTTCCCGATGTAGGGCTGATGCGTGTTGCTGACCTTGAGACCGGTGCTACCAAGTGGATCGACACCTCCTCAAAAAGCATCCGCCGCACTTACAGCAAGTGGTGGTATGACCTTCAGCAGCGCATGATCGACTCTATGCGCAAAAGTCGCGTCGACATAGCCACAGTGGCCACTGACGAGGACTATGTCAAAGCACTTATGTCACTGTTTAAAAACCGTGGTCTTAAATGATATTGTAATGAAAAAATTCTTACTTCGCTACATATTATCCGCTATAGTCATTCTTTCAGCCATTGCATCGGCCAATGCGGCTCAGGGGGTGAAGTTGACAATATCGCTTGACTCCGCCCAGCTACTGATGGGTAAGGCTACACCCATCCATGTCAACATTATCGGTGAACTCGGAGAGAATGATCAGCTTCTTATCCCGAGGGACACGCTCAACTCCAAGGTGGAAATTCTCCGCATCCTTGATGCCGACACCATAGACCACGGCAACGGCCGTCTGGAAGTCAATCGCGATATTCTCATCCAGTCGTTTGACTCCGGTGACTATCGGCTCAACCCTATTCTCTTCCTCAGCCGCGGCGAGACCATCTCTTCCAATGTTCTGGCTTTGCGTGTGCTCCCGGTTGTGGGTGACTCTATCACGCTTAACGACTTTGCTGACATCAGTAACGTTGACCGTAAATGGTCCGACTATCTGCCTGATTTCCTAATAGATTATTGGTGGATATTCCTGATTGTCATCTTACTCGCCGGTGGCGGAGCTATATGGTGGTTCTACTTCCGCAAGCGCAAGGTAGCAGCTGAAGAAGACCTCAAAGAGCCCTTGCTTCCTCCTTACGAGCAGGCTGTGGCTGACCTTCTCAGCCTACGCGAACGCAAACTTTGCGAGAGCGGCCATGAGAAAGAATATTACTCGCTTCTTACCGAGATCCTTCGTGTATATCTGCAGCGCCGCTTCGGCATCAACGCTATGGAGATGACATCCACCCAGATACTGAACGCTCTCGAATCCAACCCCGACACCCGCTTGCCACGCCGATATATGAATCAGGTTCTTCAGGTCGCTGACTTTGTCAAGTTTGCCAAAGTGCGTCCGTTGCCTGATGATAATGTGCAGGCATTCAACTCTGCAATGCAGTTTGTCGAAGAGACAAAGCCACTGCCTGAAATCATTGAACCCGACACTTCAACACTTAAACAATAACATTCCGATATATGCTCTTAGCTAACCCTAATTGTCTATGGCTCTTCCTGCTATTTATACCGCTGATAGCGTGGTATATATGGAAGTATAAAAACCTCTACGCATCAATGGAGGTTTCCTCCACCATGCCATTTGCAAAGGTGGGAAGATCATTCCGCGAAATATTGCTCCACGTCGTTTTCGCCCTGCAGTTAGCCGCCCTCGGATGTGTTATAATCGTACTTGCACGTCCTCAGACACGCGACTCCTGGAATACTTCCACTGTCGAGGGTACTGACATCGTGCTGGCAATAGATATCTCCACAAGTATGCTCGCCCGCGATTTCAAGCCTGACCGTCTTGAGGCCGCAAAGGATGTAGCTGCAAAATTCGTTGCCGGCCGTGACGGCGACAATATCGGCGTAGTGATTTTTGCTGCCGAGAGCTTCACGACTATTCCTATGACTACTGACCGCTCCTTGATCGCCAACTATATCAACGATATCAAGATGGGGATGCTTCAGGACGGTACGGCTATCGGTGACGGTCTTGCCACTTCTATCAACCGCATCAAGGACGGTAAAGCTAAATCCAAGAGCATCATCCTCCTTACTGACGGCTCAAACAACACCGGCACAGTGGCTCCGATGACAGCCGCCGAAATTGCCCGTCAACTCGGCATCAAGGTCTACACCATAGGTGTAGGCACCAACGGCGAGGCTCCTTATCCTCAGGAAAACATGTTTGGCCGCATCGAATATGTGAATCTGCCCGTTGTGATTGACGAGACTACCTTGAAAAACATCGCAGCCACCACGGGAGGAAAATATTTCCGCGCCACCGGTAACAATGTGCTCAAGGATATTTTCGCTGAAATCGATCAGCTTGAAAAGACCAAAATGGATCTTCGCAACTTCTCATCTACTGAGGACGATTACCTACCCTGGGCCATTGCCGCATTGGCACTCTTCAGCTTAGCTCTGCTGATGAGATATACAGTCGTAAGAACTATCCCCTAACCCTCTAACAGCATGTATTATGTTTAGTTTCGCATATCCTCATCTTCTATACCTGCTACTGCTGTTGCCCGTAATGGCAGGCCTTTTCATCTGGGCGCGGATGGCCCGGCGCAAAAAGCTTGCGCGTTACGGGAATCCTGCCGTCCTGGAAGCGCTCATGCCTGACGCATCAAAATATATGCCATGGGTGAAAATGGTACTTGGCCTTGTGGTGATGGCAATACTGATAGTTATGATAGCACGGCCGCGAGCTACCACCGGCATTGGCGATGAAGCTGAGACCGAGACAGTCAAGGCTCGTGGTATCGAGGTAATGGTATGTATCGATGTCTCTAACTCAATGATGGCATCAGCCACTGATAGCGAAAACGGTATCAGCCGCCTGCAGCGCGCCAAGCAGATTCTTGAAAAGCTCATTGCCAAGATGAACGATGACAAGGTGGGTCTTATAGTCTTCGCCGGCGATGCTTATACCCAGCTCCCCATTACAAGTGACTATATTTCTGCCAAACTGTTTCTCAACAACATTTCCACCGATATGGTGCCCACTCAAGGTACCGCCATCGGTGCGGCAATTGATATGGCCATGAACTCTTTCACCCCTGATGACCACTTCCAGAAAGCCATCATCATCATCACTGATGGCGAAAACTTCGAGGATGATGCCATCAAATCAGCCCGTCGTGCCGGCGAAAATGGTATTCAGGTTGACGTCATAGGTATGGGCTCGGGTAAAAGTGTCAGAATTCCTCTGGGTAATGGCCAGTATATGGTCAACCCGGCCAATGGCGAAACTGTATTCACCAAGCTCGATGAAGCCACAGCCCGCCAGATAGCTGAAGCCGGCGATGGCATATACGTCAACGGCGCATCATCCTCGGCCGTAAATGAGATAGACGAGAAACTTGACACTCTGTCAAAGACCGAATACGAGCGAAAGTCATTCTCGCCACAGTCAGAGCAGTTCCCCGTGCTTGCATGGATAGCTTTGATACTGATGACACTTTATTGTGTCACCGTCACACGCAAGATCTCATGGCTGAAAAAATTCACCTTCTTTAGTAAATGATAGGAGAAATGAATATGAAGAAGTTATTATTAGTTTCTCTGTTAGCACTTTCAGGAATGTCGGCTATGGCCGACTCCCCCTCTGCAGCCTTGTCGAGCTCCGATAGCCGCAAGGCTCGCAACTATGTGGTTGATGGCAACAAACTCTTCCGCGAAAACCGGTTTGACAAAGCTGAAGTAGCTTATAGAAAAGCCATTGAAGCTGATCCATTCTATGGTGTAGCCCAATTTAACCTTGCTGCATCACTGCTCAAACAGCGCTCTACGGCTGATACTGAAGCTGCTGAAGCTGTAGACTTGCTCCAGTCGCTTGCCAATTCGGCTGTCGCTGACGAGTCGCTGATTGAAAAGTCGTTCTATAACCTCGGTAATCTTGCCTTCAACAAGCAGGACTATCAGGCAAGCATTGAGAACTATAAGCAGGCTCTCCGCAAGAATCCTGATAATGACCAGGCGCGCGAAAACCTCTATCTCGCACAGAAAATGCTGCAACAACAGCAGCAGAATCAGGATCAGAATCAAGATCAAAATCAAGATCAGAATCAGGATCAGAAAGACAAAGATCAGGATCAGCAGCAACAAAATCAGCAAAATCAAGATCAAAACAAAGACCAAAACAAAGACCAGAATAAAGACCAAAACAAAGATCAGCAACAACAGCAGGATCAGCAGAAGCAAAACCAGCAGCCTCAGCAGCAGCGCCAGGGCCAGATAAGCCCTGAAAACGCCCAGCAGATACTCAAGGCTATGGAAAATGCTGAAAATGCTACACGTCAGCGCATAGAACGCGAAAACGCTGAAAAGAAAAAGTCTAACTCTCTAAATTCCAAAGCTACCGGAAACCCATGGTAATCTTACAACAGTTGTGTCTATGAACCGTCTCCTGTCGTTAATATTATTACTCACGTTTTACCTGACATGCTCCGCTCAGGTATCATTCACCGTAAAGGCTCCACAGCGCGTCTACGAGGATGACAAATTTCCCGTCACTTTCCGTCTTGCTAATGCCGATGGCTCTGACCTTAAGGTAAACCCCATCCCTGATTGCCAGCTCCTTTACGGGCCATCCACATCTACTTCTCAGTCATATCAGGTGATTAACGGTAAGGCAACCTCCTCACGCACAGTAGAGTACACCTACTATTACCGTGCCGGTAAAGCCGGAACATATACTATCCCCGAGGCATCGATTCTCGCCGATGGCAAACGGATGACCACCTCGGCAGTGAAATTCGTGGTACACCCCCGCGCTGACCTTGACAAGCCGGCCTCGCAGCGCCCGGTAGATGTCGATGATGTGGATACCCAGGCTGCCGGACGAAAAGTCAACGCCGACGATGTGTTTGTAAGGATTATCCTTTCCAAATCATCAGCCTATGAGCAGGAAGCTATAGGCTGTACCATTAAACTATACACGAAGTATTCTATATCTTCGTTCATGCCCACACGTCAGCCCAGTTTTGACGGATTCCTTATTCAGGAGCTTGATGTTCAACCCTCGCTTAATGAGGTTGAGACCTACAATGGGCAGAATTACATGACCGCTGTACTGAAAAAGTGCATCCTCTTCCCTCAGACCTCAGGAAAGCTTACCATCAATTCAGGCAACTACGACATTTCTGTCATCCAGTATGACAATGTCAATATGGGCATATTCCAGGTGCGTCAGCCCCGAGAATTCAAGATTAAGGTCAGCTCCAACACCGGCTCCATCAACATCACCCCGCTTCCCGAGCCGCGTCCCGCTGCATTCAACGGCGCAGTCGGCAAGTTCACGGTTGACTCCCGCCTCGTTGGCACAAGCTTCCGCACCGGCGATCCCGCCACATTATTATATACCATAAAAGGCACCGGCAATATCAAATACCTCAAGGAGCCGGTGATCGACTTCCCCACGGAATTTGAGCAATATACCCCTAACTCCAATGTCGAGACAAGCGTCGTAGGGAATGATGTTACCGGAACAATGACCGTTGAATATGCATTCGTTCCGCTCTCAGTAGGAAATTTTACCATCGGCGGAAATGAATTTGTATATTTCGATCCTTCCTCTCGCTCTTACGTCACCCTGAATACTCCCTCTTATCCCGTAAAGGTGGAAAAAGGCACTACGGTGGTTTCATCCGATACTGACCGCAAGGATATCGAGAGCAAAAACACTGACATCCGTTTCATTAAGATAGGCGACAAACGTCTCTCCCAGCCCTCATCGCCGGTGGTATTGACCTCATGGTACTGGGTGATGTATGCTGTAATCATCATAGCTCTGCTTGCCACATTATTTATATATCGAAATCGTCTGAAGCTTAATGCCGACGTTGCAGGCCGACGCAATGCCAAGGCATCGAAAGTGGCTCGTCGTCGCCTGAAGAAAGCCGGAGAATATGTCAAGGCCGGCGATTCTGACAAGTTCTACGAGGAGATGCTCCGCGCCGTGTGGGGCTACCTGTCCGACAAGCTCTCAATCCCGGCGTCACAGCTTTCACGAGAAAACATCGCCGCCACACTTACAGATAAAGGATACTCCCAAGAAGTTATCGACTCGTTTATCAACGTGCTTGACGAATGTGAAATGGCTCGTTATACCCCTGACTCATCCTCGATGATGGATCGCGTATACGACAACGGCGTCAATGCCCTCAACTCCATGGAAAATTTCAAACTCACTAAATGATTTTTTCGCGATGACAAGATTTCTAATTCTGCTCTTCATATCCACAGTTAGCCTCTTCAACCTCCGGGCCGCTGACCTTATCCAGCAGGCCGACTCGGCATATACAGCCGATGAGTTTGAAAAAGCCATAGGGCTCTATTCCGAGGCGCTTACTTCCGAAGGCACCTCCGCCGAGCTGCTCTACAATATGGGCAACTGTTATTACAGGCTCGGTAAATATGGCAAAGCAATCCTTATGTATGAGCGCGCTCTTCGCCTCGACCCCACTTTCACTGACGCCCGCGAGAATCTCGCATTTGTCAACTCAAAAATAGTCGACCGCCCCGGCGAGCGAGGCACCATCCTTAGCAACGCGCTTGACTCGATGGCCAACAAAGCCAAATCAGACGCATGGGCCTGGATAGCATTCGCTTTCTTCTTGCTTACCATAATCGGCATCTGCCTCTACATCTTCACCACATCGATTCCCCTGCGCAAGACCGGATTTTTCGGCGCACTGATATGTATTCTCGTGTGCGGCACGGCCATCTTCTTCGCCTTCCGCGCCGCCGCTATATCCGAAGCTGATGATGTAGCAATAGTGTTGTCACCATCGACCATTCTCAGCACTGCTCCCCGTACCCCCTCTGACCGCTCCCTTGAAGCTATGCTTCTGCATGAGGGCACTAAAGTGACGATCATTGACTCGGTACTAAATCATGCTGATTCAGTGCCCTCGCTTTGGCTTGACGTGAACGTTGACAACACCCATCGCGCCTGGATCAACGCCGCCGATGTAGAGCGCATCTGATGACCGAAAGTGACGCTTTGAAAAAATTTTCAGTGATATTTGATTTTTTTCTTCAATTTATTTGCTTAAGTCATTTTTTAACTCTAATTTAGTCACACTAATTAATAACTACTACAAATACAAATCCCAAAACTTATAGTATCATGACTAAGACTATCACTTTCAACGACCTCCGTCGTATCAAGGACAGCCTCCCCGATGGCTCAATAACACTCATAGCTGACAAGCTGAACACCACTCCCCAGACCGTCCGCAACTACTTCGGCGGCACCAACTATGAGTTCGGAAAAAATTGTGGTGTTCACATCGAGCCGGGTCCTGACGGCGGTATTGTGGTTTTGGACGACACTACAATATATGATATGGCTATCGAAATACTTCAGAGCCAGAATAAAGATTAATAATTAGTTGTTATCTTATCCCCATAATGCGCAGACCCGAGCCGGACTGCGCATTTTTTAGAGTTTATGAATGATTCTTACTCCCGCCTAATCACTCTTGCCATCCACACTCTTGATAAGGCTGAACACCTGAAAAACATCCTCGAAAAAGAGGGTGTAGCCACTACGCTTCAGAATGTGAATCTCGAAAATCCGGAGGTATCCTCGGGTGTCAGAGTGCGTATCAAAGAAGCCGATCTGCCACTGGCTCTGCGGATTATCGAAAATCTTGACATCTTCGCCTGTGAATGTTCTGTGGCAAGCGACTCCCGCTCTCCTCTGATCCTCGTTCCGGTGGATTTTTCCGAGCATTCCCTCATGGCCTGCGACTTGGCTTTTCGCATCGCCTCTCACCATAATGCCTCCATCCGAATCATTCATACTTATATCGCCCCGTCGACACTCGACTCAGCGATGCCTCTGAGTGACGTCCTTACTTTTGACAACAACGCTGCTGAAGATGCTGAGATTGACCATGACATCAATACGGAGACTCAAAGCTTGATGGATAACTTCGTCAAAGGCCTCAAGCAGAAAATCAAAAACGGGCAGCTGCCCGCCGTTAAATTCAAGGCTGACGTGCTCGAGGGTGTACCTGAAGAGGTGATTGACGCTTTTTCACGAGAGAATCACCCAATGCTCATAGTGATGGGCACACGTGGTGCCGGAAAGAAAGAGCGCGATCTCGTAGGCAGTGTCACAGCTGAAGTCCTCGACACTTGCCGCTATCCGGTATTCACCGTGCCTGAGAAAACTACTCTTGACTCCCTGACATCAATCAAGGAAGTGATGATGGTATGCAGCCTTGATCAAGAAGACATCCTTGCACTTGATGCACTTTACCGTCTGTTCCCTACGGGTAACTTTAACGTGACGCTCGTGAATCTTCCATCGAAGAAGTATTCGATGGCGGGCAACAGCTCCTCCAAAGAATCACTGCTCAACTACTGCCGCCGCCATTACGATGGCTACACCTTCGCGGCCGAGAATATCACCAAGGAAAATACCATCGGTGATTTCGAGCGGATATATCTTACCACTCGCTCATCACTGATAGTAGTTCCTAACCGTAAGAAAAACATCTTTGCCCGGCTCTTCAACCCCGGTATTGCACACAAACTACTGTTTCATATTGACGTCCCTATGATGGTGATTCCAGTGTAACGGCTTGATTTCTCAACATTAAGATTATTTCCTTTTTTGGAAAACTTTGAAACGTCAAAATTTTCAAAGTTTTCCAAAAATTTTTATATACCGTTGACATTCAGACAATAAACATTTTTTAACTACATAAAAGTTATCCAAAACGGATTTTCACTATTGTCAGATGCTAAATTTTATATACCTTTGTCATCGCTAAAACGATATCTTCTTATCTGATAATTTAATCTAATAAAAATATTTCTCTCTAATCCCTCATTACCCAAAATGATCCAGACTGTGATAAAGCGCGACGGACGTGTCGTAGGCTACAACGAAGAAAAAATCAAGGCTGCCATCCGCAAGGCCATGCTCACCACCGAGATGGGCGAAGACGAAGCGTTGATCTCCCGCATCACTGACCGCATAGGCATGAATGGCGAGCAGCAAATGTCGGTGGAGGCTATTCAAGACCGTGTGGAATATGAGCTCATGAAGAGCCCCCGCAAAGAGGTAGCCAAGCGTTATATCGCTTACCGTGACCAGCGCAGCATAGCCCGCCGCGCCAAGACCCGCGATATGTTCCTCGAAATCATCGAGGCTAAAAACAATGATATCACCCGCGAGAATGCCAATATGAACACGGATTCTCCCGCCGGAATGATGATGAAGTTTGCCAGTGAGACCACCAAACCCTTCGTCGACGACTATCTGCTGTCGCCCGAGGCTCGCGATGCCGTCCGCAACGGTTACCTCCATATCCACGACAAGGACTACTACCCCACCAAGTCGCTCACCTGCGTGCAGCATCCGCTCGAGAACATCCTGCGCAACGGCTTCGTTGCCGGTCATGGAGAATCACGCCCGGCTAAGCGTATCGAGACGGCAAGTATCATAGGGTGTATTTCTCTTGAGACCGCACAGAATGAGATGCACGGTGGCCAGGCCATACCGGCATTTGACTTCTATCTTGCACCGTTTGTGCGCAGCTCTTTCATTGAGGAGGTTAAGAATCTTGAATCACTCTCAGGCAAGGATCTATCACATCTTTACAACACACCGCTGACTGATTATACAAAGAAAGGTCTCGATAATCTTGAAGGCGACGAACGCTTCGTCCAGCACGCCGTGAACCGCACCGTATCGCGCGTACATCAGGCCATGGAAGCGTTTATCCACAATATGAACACCATCCATTCCCGCGGTGGCAATCAAGTGGTTTTCTCGTCGATCAACTACGGTACTGATACTTCGGCCGAGGGACGATGCATCATCCGCGAACTTCTTCACTCCACCTACGAGGGCGTAGGAAACGGCGCAACAGCCATCTTTCCTATCCAGATATGGAAAAAGAAACGCGGAGTGAATTACCTCCCGGAAGATCCTAACTATGATCTCTACAAACTTGCCTGCAAGGTTACAGCCCGACGCTTCTTCCCCAACTTCGTGAACCTCGACGCCACTTATAATTATCACGAGAAATGGAAAGCTGATGACCCCGAGCGCTATAAATATGAAGTAGCCACAATGGGATGCCGCACCCGCGTGTTTGAGAACCGATTCGGCGAAAAGACTTCGATCGGACGCGGCAATCTCAGCTTCTCTACAATCAATATCGTGCGCATCGCCATCGAGTGCATGAACATCATCGACAAGGAGGAGCGTATTGACCGCTTCTTCAAGAAACTTGATGAAATCCTCGACATCACAGCCCGCCAGCTCTGTGACCGTTACAACTTCCAGAAAACCGCCAAGGTAAAACAATTCCCGTTGCTGATGTCACGTCTTTGGATTGGAGCTGAAAAACTTGGCCCGGATGACACCATCGAATCTGTCATAAACCAAGGCACACTCGGTATCGGATTCATCGGATTGGCCGAATGTCTGATAGCTCTTACCGGCAAGCATCACGGCGAAAGCGAGGAAGCTCAGAAACTCGGCCTGCGCATCGTGTCACACATGCGCTCGCGTATCAACGAATTCTCGGAGAAATACCAGCATAACTTCTCAGTATTGGCTACACCGGCCGAAGGACTTTCCGGCAAATTCACTTCACGTGACCGCCGCTCTTTCGGCATAATCCCGGGCGTCACTGACAAGATTTATTATACCAACTCCAACCACGTACCCGTATATTACAAATGCTCGCCGCGCCATAAGGCTAAAATCGAAGCTCCCTACCATGAGCTCACCGGCGGCGGTCATATATTCTATGTGGAAATTGATGGCGATGCGACCCACAATCCCGAAGCTATCGCTGATATTGTAGACCTTATCGATAAATACAACATCGGCTACGGATCGGTAAATCATAACCGCAATCGCTGCATGGACTGCGGCTATGAGGATGCTCAGGAAAATCTCACCGAGTGTCCTGAATGTCACAGCCACAATATCGACTGCCTGCAGCGCATCACCGGCTATCTCGTAGGTACTACTGATCGCTGGAACAATGCCAAGCTTGCCGAGCTCCGCGACCGCGTGGTTCATAAATAATTCAGCTTGCTCACAATGCGTATTCTCGATATTGTAGAAGGAACATCAGTTGACGGTCCGGGACTCCGGACCGCCATCTATTTTGCCGGATGCCACCATAAGTGTCCCGGCTGCCATAATCCGCAGTCATGGGATATGGAAGGCGGCAGAAAGATGACAGTCAGCGAAGTAATGACTGTAATTAACGATAACGGTTTCAACGTAACCTTCACCGGAGGTGACCCGCTGTATTCTCTCGACGAAGTTCTTCCTTTGGCCAAAACAGTAAAAGAGAGCGGATATACATTGTGGTGTTACACGGGATTCTGTTTTGAGGAAATCGTCAAAGACGAGTCACTAAGGCGCATTCTTGACTATGCTGATGTTGTGGTCGACGGGCCGTATGTAGAGTCACAGCGCGATGTGAAGTTGCGATTCCGAGGGTCAGCTAACCAGCGACTTGTAGATGTAAAGCGATCTCTTGAAACATCCTCCATAGTAACGTATGGTGACAACTGACAAGCTCAACTGCAACATCCTCGCCGAGTTGCTCGAAAGCCACGGTATAAAGCGCGTAGTGGCCTCTCCCGGGTCACGTAACGCCCCGTTACTACTTGCACTATCGAGCCGCCAGTCTATCACAATGTCAATGGTCATAGACGAACGCTCTGCTGCATTCATCGCCCTCGGCATGATCCGGGAGTCACATCAACCGGTAGCCATCGTGTGCACCAGCGGCACTGCCCTTCTTAACTATGCTCCGGCAGTTGCCGAGGCTTTTTATGAAGGATTGCCACTTATTGTCGTGTCAGCTGACCGACCTCTTGAATGGATTGATCAGGATGATTCTCAGACCATCCGTCAGCCGGGAGCACTCGCCAATTTTGTCAAGACCACCTGCGACATTCCGGCACGTATTCCCGAGCGTGACGATCAGTGGATGGCCGGACGCCTTATCAACGATGCACTTATCATAGCGATGCGTGGCCGCAAAGGTCCGGTACATATCAACATCCGCATTGACGCTCCGTTAGGTAACTCCATTGACACCGCTCTCCCTGATTTCAAAGTAGTTAAAGAAGCATTTGCTGAAAAAATTTCTATCGGAGAAATCTCTCCGTATGCCGAGGCAATTGCCTCCTCGCCACGAGTAATGATCATCGCCGGATTTATGCAGCATAGCCCGGTAATATCAAGGATTCTTGGCAAAATGTCAGAGCGGGATAATATAGTCGTGCTAACTGAGACTGTGGCAAATGTGACGACATCGGGTAACATTATTCCGGCCATTGACCTTGTGCTCCGCCTACTGCCGGAGATGGATGAGGCATACCGGCCAGATCTTGTAATAACCATAGGTGGTGCTCTTATATCCCGCAAAATCAAAGAGTTCGTTAGAGGTTGCCATAATATCCGGCATTGGCATATAGGCCGAAGCGAACATCTTGTCGACTGTTTCCGTCACCTTTCCCTTACCCTGAACTGTGATCCGGTAGAGGTTTTCGGAGCCATTTATGATAGAATCGAGATGTTAACGGAAGCCGAAAGCGATTATTGCATTAGATGGAAGCGTCTTTACGACCAAGCGCTATGGAGCCACAAGGAGTATGTAGAACGCGTCAGATGGTCAGACATGAAAGCTTTTGACTTAACACTTGGCTTCTTACATAAATATACACCATCACTTCATTTTTCTAACGGCACGCCGATACGCTACTCCCAGCTATTTGGCTATCTGGGATTCAAGGATGTGCATTGCAATCGTGGTGTGAGCGGTATCGACGGCTCTACCTCTACTGCTCTTGGCGCATCAGTGGTTCACGACGGAATAACCGTGCTTCTAAGCGGCGATATGAGCTTTCAATACGATCTCTCAGCGCTATCATCAAAACTAATGTCACCTCGATTTAAAATGGTGGTGATAGATAACAACGGTGGTGGCATATTCCGTTTCGTAAAATCTACTGCCGACATTCCCGGGCGCGAAAGATTTTTCTCCTCCTGCATGAACTTGCCACTGATGAAGATTGCCGAGGCTTACAATATCAGCTATTTTGAGGCATCTGACGAAGCTGAGCTGCTCAATGCACTGCCGCAATTTATGGATGAGCAAGAGCGTCCTGCCCTGCTCGCTATCCACACTCCGCCCGAATACAGCGCCGACATTCTGAAACGCTACTTTGATTAAGTGACGATTAAAAGAGAGATGGGAATCATGGGAATATTCCCAACAATCCCAATTTTCCCAATAGCTACAATAATAATTAAAGCCTACGAAATTTTTATTTATTCCTCAGGTAGGCTTCGGCATTGCGCAGCTTCTCGATGGTGCCGATGTCAAACCAGCCATAGTTTGCGTCAACGGGGATGTAAGCATTGATTTTAAGCTCATTAAAGCGATCTACGTAGAAGGGGGTGATTGAGAATTTACTTTCGGAAGTGTAAGATGCAAGGAGCGGATAAAATCTCTCAGGATTGATAATGTGCACACCGCCAAATGATAAGGCACTCATGGCCGATATGTCGACACCTTGAGGTCTAATCTCGCCGGTGATTAGATTAGTCCAGGCTCGCAGTCGCAAATCATGGTCAAATAGTAGCTTGCGCGACGAATTCCTGTCGTTAACCATCAGCGTTACATCATTTTTACGATCATGATGACGGCTGAGCATCTCAGTAATATCGAAGTCAGTAAGGATATCAGAGTTGTGCACTATGAAGGGCTCGTTGTCGGTGTCAAGCAACTCTCTGATTTTCAGCAATCCGCCACCGGTTTCGAGTAGATGGTCTGATTCGTCGCTTACTATTATTTTTACTCCGAAATTAGAGTTTTCTTCCAGATAGCTTTTGATCTTGTCGGCAAAATGGTGCACATTTATTATGAAATAATCCACGCCTGATGCCTTCAGTTTTTCAATGACTCGCTTGAGCATCGGCTGTCCAGCAACTTCTACAAGAGCCTTGGGCGTATTGTCAGTCAATGGGCGCAACCGCGTCCCTAATCCGGCAGCAAAGATTACGGCTTTCATTTGGCAGTCAATAGTTTATCTACACATTGCTCACGATGCTGAAGCCTTACATCTACATTAAAGTATTGGTTTATATGCTTGGCCATTTGTTCGGCACAGTATACGCTGCGATGCTGTCCGCCGGTGCATCCGAAATTCACGACCAGTGATGTGAAGCCACGCTCGAGATAAGTTTTTACGCTGATATCCACAATTTTTTCGGCTTCTCCTATAAATTCGGCCACATCATCATGCTCCTCAAGAAATTTGATCACGGGAGCATCCATTCCCGTAAGTTGCTTATATTCAGCATATCGTCCGGGATTAGGAATACCCCGACAGTCGAAAACAAATCCTCCACCGTTGCCCGACATATCCTCCGGAATACCATTCTTATATGAAAAGCTGCTGACTATGACTGTCAATTTGTCAGTAGGCGTATAACCATATTTCTGACGATATGCATCTATCATCCTGTCGAGCACCGATGTAAGATAAGGATAAGTATCGGCATAAAGATAGAGGGAATCGCGCAGGCTATCCAATGCGGGCTCTATACTATTGATAAAGTGAGACTTACGTTCAAACAGTCCGCGGAATCCATAAGCTCCGAGGGTCTGTAATCTACGCAGGAGCACATATTCATTCAACTGATTGATGGCTTCATCACGGTCAATATCAACATATTGTGACACGGCATCAAGATATACATCTATCAGATGGTGGCGCTGCTCTGGGGTGAATCCGGCTCTTGCCTGCCACAGAAAGGATGCTACATCGTAGAGAGCGGGGCCGCGACGTCCGCCCTGGAAATCTATGAACGTTATATTTTCGTCATCGTCGATCAAAACATTTCTCGACTGGAAATCACGCAGCATAAAAATTCTGTCACGATCATTGTATTTCAATCGTGAAGCCATTTTATCAAAATCCTCTTCTAAGGCCGCCTCGTCAAAGTCGATTCCCGTAAACTTTAGAAAGCAATATTTGAAATAGTTCAGATCCCACATAATCGACTTGGCATCAAATGTTTGAGCCGGATAGCACTTGCGGTGATCCACCATCCGTCCTGCAACATATTGTGCTTCTACAAGCTGCTTCATAGTGCGCTCGAGCAAGTCCATTCTGTCAAGGCAATCAAATAGAGACTTCTTTCCACAGTCCGTCTGAAGATATGCCATACCGTCGTCACTTCTTACAAGTACCTCCGGTGCATTCATATCACACAAACGCATAGCGTAAGATATTTCACAAAATGCGTCATTCTCTTTCAGATTATCACCTACAGTACCTATCACTTGCCGCGGCCCTTCTATCCTATAATAGCGCCGTGAAGAGCCGCTCCCCTTAATATTAGTTATTGATTCCGGGCTTGTACCGGTCAGCTTTACATATAAATCAGTAAGGATCTCTTTATCTGTCATTTTACTGCGGAATATATTGAATCGATCTTTTGTTCAATCAGATTATCAAGCACTTGCATTCTTGCCTCCTCGGCTGAAATTTCAGGTGAACCGGTGACGATAGCTGTAGCAATAGCTTCAGGGGTTTCAGGCGTTTTTTTTGAGGGAATAGACGCTACAGGCTCAAATTTAAACGGTTGTGACGGCGGCAACAGCTCTTGGTCGGTGGCTTTATCTGATTTCTTATCTTTTTTACGCTTCTTGTTCACCATTGCATAATAGCTCTCGATACGCCCGGCGCCGGCAAAAGTTCTCACGAAATAATCCTCTGTTATACGGCTGACCATGACGCCCTGAGAGGCTGACGAATGAACCATTTTGCCATCACCTATATACATCCCGACGTGGGATACATCGCTGCGCCCTTTAGTAGTCGCAAAAAAGAGCAAGTCGCCCGGAATGAGTTCGCTTTTAGAGATACCTTTGCTGAAGTCAAACTGCTGGCGTGATGAGCGTGGCAGCTTGATATTCAGCGCATCACGATATACATTTAAGACCAGCGCAGAGCAATCTACCCCATTATGATCCGTGCCACCATATTTATAAGGCACACCGAGCCATTTCTTTGCCTCGGAGAGCAGAGCGTTAGAGCTGGGATCGGTACCCTTTTCGATGCTGACATATTCCACACTGCGTTTTGACTTTGATGATGAGGCTGTTACGGTGCGTGACGCGCCACACGATGTCAGGATGACAAGAGTGAGCGAGCATATAGCTATTACGCTTCTATGTAAAGATTTATGAAGATAGGTCATGATATAACGATGTTGGCAAACAAATTTACAACTTATAACTGAAATTCCTATAATCATTCATGAAATTAAATGCTTTTTAACGTATCGGCGTCGTTTTATTAAAATGTTAAATTTACACTTAAATTTAATTAAGATTAGTTATTTTTTAACTTTGCAGATGTAACATTGCACTATTTTTGCCGTCATAATAATAAACATCACTCAACTCATACACATTATGAAATTAACGACAAAGATTGTATTGCTATCTGCCGCTTCGGCAGTAATTGGTTCAGGTTTGACCTGTTTTGCACTGAAATCTGCTATGTCTGCTCCGGTTGAGCTGGCCGATAATATCGTCAACCACGATGCCGAGTCGCTTAATGCCGGTTACTATAAGGTATCCGATCCTCTGACCGGTCATGATGCTGACTTCACCAAGGCTGCCGAGAGCACCATCAACGGCGTGGTGTCCATCAAAAGCTTCGCCACCCCACGCAGCCGCTATTCAGGATCAGATGGCGGAATAATGTCAGATCCCTTCTTCGAATACTTCTTCGGCTCTCCCGGCCGTCGGCAGCAACCTTCAGAGCGCGAGGAACCCCGTCAACAGCAGACCGGCCTCGGCTCGGGCGTGATCATCAGCGAGGATGGATATATCGTGACTAATAATCATGTGGTAGAGGATGCCGAACGCCTTGAAATAACCCTTAACGACAACCGCACTTTCGACGCTACCGTTATTGGATCTGACTCAACCACTGACCTTGCACTTATTAAGATCGATGCTTCAGATCTCCCCGTTATACCTATGGGCGACAGCGAGTCGCTGAAAGTGGGCGAATGGGTGCTTGCCGTCGGTAATCCGTTCGGTTTCACCTCAACTGTTACCACCGGCATCGTGTCAGCCAAAGCCCGCAGTATAGGAAGCGTGACTCATTCACGCCCGATGGGGATAGAGTCATATATCCAGACTGATGCCGCCGTCAACCCCGGCAATTCAGGAGGCGCGCTTGTAAACCTTAATGGCGAGCTTATAGGCATCAACACCGCTATATATTCACAGACAGGCAATTACGCCGGATATTCCTTTGCTATTCCTACTTCTATTGTTAAGAAAGTAGTGGGTGACATCCGCCAGTTTGGTGCCGTACAGCGTGCCGTTCTCGGAGTATCAATCTCCGATCTGACCAACGAGCTCGCCAAGAAGCACGATATCAAAGCTACCACCAAGGGCGTCTTCGTGGCCGGAGTGGTTGATCGCTCATCAGCAATGGAAGCAGGCATCAAGGAAGGCGACGTGATAACCGCCATCAACGGAGTGAATACCGACAATGTAGCCCAGCTTCAGGAGCAAGTGGCCAAATACCGCCCCGGTGACAAAATCTCAGTTACCTATCTGCGTGACAACAAGAGCTATACCACCGACGTTAAACTTCTCAACAATCATGGTACTACCACCGTCACCAAGCCCGGAACTTTCGACTCACTTGGAGCTGAATTTGCTGCTATTGATGACGATACCCGCTCTCATCTGCGCATATCTTCAGGCGTCAAAGTGGTCGATGTAAGTGATGGCAAATTCCGCGATGCGGGTGTGCAGAAGGGTTTCATCATCACCTCGGTCAACCGTATAGCCGTCAAGTCAGCATCGGATATCGAGAAGATTTACAAGTCAGTGATGAAATCTGACGATGACGAGAAGCTCCTTATTCTCCGAGGCATCTACCCCTCGGGTAAAGCCAAAGCTTACCTCATCAACCTCGCCGAAGATTAAATGACGATTAAAAAATAACTTGGTAAACTTTTCTATGTTATTTCTGGATCTTCACTAAGTTTCATATAAATAGATAGATATAGGTCACAGGCTGCATATCAGCTTGTGACCTATTATAATAAATGGACAGCCTTTTTCGTTACACATTATATATATCTAATATCATGGACTTTATTAAGAGGATAATTTTTGTAGCAGCGTCAATTACGGGGATTCTTTCAGCCTCGGCAGATGCTGAATTTCGTTATAATAACGATGTCAGGACATTTGTACCTATGAATTTCGACTGGCAGTTTTGCTACGGAGACTCATCTGATGGTGAATGGATTAACGTCAACCTTCCTCACGATTTCCAGATCGCACAGGCATGGGTTGAACCTTCGGCCGATGAGCGCCCTGACGAGGATAACCCGATGGCTAACGTAAAAAGTCGGTTGAGCTCGCGCGGCTTCAAGGAGATGGGACGTGGCCGGTATCGCAAAACGTTTGTTGCTGACGAAGCTTGGCAAGGAAAGCGTGTGCTTCTTGACTTTGAAGGAATCATGCTCGTGGGCGACGTATACATCAACGGGCGCCATGCCGGTGGTACTGATTATGGTTATCTCGGTTTTGATATCGATATTTCAAAAGATCTTAATTACGGTGGCAAAAATGTAATAGAAGTAGTGGCTGATACCGGCAAGCCCGAAAACTCCCGATGGTACACCGGTGGTGGCCTGTATAGAGATGTAAATCTGATCGTTACTGATCCCCGTCATTACTTTGTAAGACATCCTCTGAAAATCACTACACCCGTTGCCACACCCGAGCAATCGACAGTGGTAATTGACGGTGAGGTAGCTACTTACCTGAAGCTGGACTCTATAAATGTGGATGTAAAGATTCTTGACAACGATGGAAACATCATCTACGACAAAGTCAACCGCATCCGCAACAATCGCCGGCAAAAGATACGCGAGTTTCGCATTGACTCCATCACCGTAGAATCTGCCCTTCTATGGGATATCGAGAATCCTAATCTTTATACGTTGCAGCTGACATTGTTAGGTGATGACGGCAAGGAATATGATCGCATCAGAGAGCGTTTCGGATTTCGTACTATAGAATATTCCCCTGACTTCGGGCTCAAGCTCAATGGCCGGAAAGTGCTTCTCAAAGGTATCGCCAACCATCATACCTTGGGAGCTCTCGGCGCAGCAGCATATCCCCGCGCCATCGAAAAGCGTATTCAGCTTCTTAAAGAGTTCGGAATAAACCATATACGCAGCTCGCATAATCCTTATAGCGAGTCGATGCTCGATCTTTGCGATGAATACGGAATACTGGTCGTGGACGAATTATACGACAAGTGGACCACCAATTATGCCGGAGGCCGTCGCGACTGGAACGCCCTCTGGCCCGACGATGTGCCTGAATGGGTAAGGCGTGACCGCAACCACCCATCGATAGTAATGTGGAGTCTTGGCAACGAGCTTCAACTGATATCTGACCTTCCCTATAACGACTGGGGTGTCACACCTTATCGTCTGCAAAAGACGCTCCTCAACCGGTATGACACTACTCGCCCCGTGACGGTAGCCATGCACCCCCGAGGAAGAAACGAATTTACTGATTCACTTCCCGCACCCCTGGTAATGGCCACTGATATAGCTGCATACAACTATAGATATATGTATTTCCCGGGCGACGGCCGCAGATTCCCCTGGATGATGTTCTATCAGAGCGAAGCTAATACCAGCAACATGGGACCCAACTTCTTTGACATGGATATCGACAAGGTGATAGGTCTCGCTTACTGGGGACTGATTGACTACCTCGGAGAGTCAAAAGGATGGCCTAAGAAGGGCTGGAATGAAGGAGTGTTTGACATCTCTCTTGAGCCAAAGCCCGATGCCTACTTTATCAAGAGCTACTTCAAGTCCTCGGAGCCTATGGTAAGAATAGCCGTGATTCATGGCGAAAACTCCATGCTATGGAACGACGTCGTGGTGGGTGGAAGCCTTCTGTCGTCGCACTGGAATTATGCCCCCGGAAGCAACCTTGAACTTTACACTTACACCAATGCCGATGAAGTAGAGCTGATAATCAACGGCAAAAGCCTCGGACGCAAGAAAAATAATATAGCTGACTCAAAGGAAAGAAACCGCATAAAATGGACTGACGTGCCTTATGCCGCAGGCTGGATCGAAGCCGTAGCTTATAATAAAGGCAGTGATAAACCTGTGAGCCGCCACCGTATCGAGACCTCGGGAAAAGCTGCCCGTATCAAAGCCGAACCTGACAACCATCAATGGACAGCTGACGGCATGGATCTCCAACACGTCAGAGTTTCAGCTGTGGACAAAAAAGGTCGTCGTGTACATGATGCCACGGATCAGCTTCAATTTTCGGTCGAAGGTCCGGCCGAAATCGTAGGCGTGATCAATGGCGATATCTCAAGCGATGAACTCACCACCGGCAACACACGCTCCCTCTACAACGGTACGGCTACGGTAATCCTCCGCTCAGGCCGCGAGTCAGGTCCAGTCACCCTCACCATCGAATCCTCCACCCTACCCGCCGAGAAATTAAAACTCGCCACTATACGTGAAAAATAAATTGTTATATGTTTTACAAATCGCAATGGAATTACTATATTTGCGATTCGATTTCACGTATTCATATCATATTTAATTTATGAAAAGAGCTTTAATTACCGGCATTACCGGTCAGGATGGAAGTTTTCTCGCCGAATTCCTGCTTGAGAAAGGTTATGATGTCCATGGTACAATTCGCCGTTCATCGGTAGACTTCAGAGAGCGCATAGCCCATCTTGAAGGACAACCTCACTTCCACCTCCATTATGCCGATCTTGGCGACTCGATGAGCATAATCCAGGTACTCAACAAGGTGAGTCCTGACGAAGTCTATAACCTCGCTGCCCAGAGCCATGTGCAGGTATCGTTTGACTCCCCGGAATTTACAGCCGACGTGGATGCTACCGGAGTACTGCGCATCCTCGAAGGAATCCGTCAAGTAGGGCTCGCTGACACTTGCCGCTTCTATCAGGCCTCCACCTCCGAGCTGTATGGCAAGGTGGAAGAGGTGCCTCAGAATGAGAAAACGCCATTTCATCCTTACTCTCCTTACGCTGTTGCCAAGCTTTATGGATACTGGATTGTAAAAGAATATCGCGAGGCCTACAATATGTTTGCCTGCTCGGGAATATTGTTTAACCACGAGAGCGAACGTCGTGGCGAGACATTTGTCACCCGAAAGATCACCCTTGCGGCTGCCCGAATAGCCCAAGGCAAGCAGAAGAAGCTATACCTCGGTAATCTCTCATCGCTTCGCGACTGGGGGTATGCCAAAGACTATGTAGAGTGTATGTGGCTTATACTCCAGCAGGATAAACCGGAGGATTACGTCATAGCTACCGGTGTGCAACACTCCGTGCGTGAATTCTGCCTCTATGCTTTCCGTCGTGCCGGCATCGAGCTTCGTTTCGAAGGCGAAGGTGCTGATGAGAAAGGTATTAACGTTAAGACCGGTGAAGTGCTGATCGAAGTATCACCTGACTTCTACCGTCCCACTGATGTGGTCAATCTATGGGGCGACCCCACAAAAGCTAAAAACCAGCTCGGCTGGGATCCGGCACAGCGGACATCGTTTGAGCAACTCGTTAATATTATGGTTGACTCCGATATGGCCAAAGTGGCAATGGAACGCGCCGGCGAACAGGTGCGCACCAATCTTGCCGAATATCTCGAAAAAGGTATCGTAAAATAATTCAATCACATTAAAACCATGAATAAAAAAGTATTCGTATCAGGATGTTATGATATGCTTCATAGCGGCCATGTAGCTTTCTTCAAAGAAGCATCACGATATGGAGACCTTTATGTAGGCATCGGCTCGGATGCCACTATCCAGCAGCTTAAAAACCGAAAGACAGTTTATTCTGAAAAGGAGCGCCTCTATATGGTAAAGGCAATCCGTTATGTCACTGATGCTTATATCAACCCCGGCAGCGGAATGCTTGACTTCCTTGACACGCTCGATATAGTGAAGCCTGACGTGTTTGTGGTGAATTCGGATGGCGGCAGCGATCTGAAACGCAACCTCTGCAAAGAGCGCGGCATAGAATATATCGAACTTGAGCGCATACCCGATGCCGGACTTGAGGCACGCTCTACCACTTCGCTCCGCAAAAACACCCGGAGTAACCTACCCTACCGCATAGATATTGCCGGCACATGGATTGACCAGCCCTACGTATCGGAATTCGGCCCCGGATGGGCTATTACCGCTTCCATAGAGCCCACCCACAATTTTATAGAGCGCGGCGGAATGTCAACCTCCACCCGCAACGCTGCAAAAAAAATATGGCCTTACGAGCTCCCCAACTACAACGAAGAGATGCTCGCCCGACTGCTCTTCTGCTTCGAGAACGATCCCGAGAACAATGGTCACATTTCAGGTGCTCAGGATGCCATAGGCATCTGTATGTCAGGGCTTAACCGCCATTATTATAACAATCACTACTGGCCTGACAAGATAGAATCATGCCACGATGAAGAGATCCTATCATGGCTTGAAAACCATGTATGCCTGGTGGAAATGTTCCCCCGCCGCGAAAACTGCTCGGTGGTGAAAGGAAGGGACATCACTCCTGAAAAGGTAAATAATCTCACATCAGCGGCTGACCGCTGCTGGGATGCTATAATGGCTAAAGACCTTGATCGCTTTGCTGATGCATTCCGCGATTCATTTAACGCTCAGGTAGATATGTTCCCGGCTATGATGCAGCCCGGTGTGAGCGATTATATCGATATGTGGAAACCACGGGCTCGTGCCTGGAAGATGCTCGGAGCAGGCGGTGGAGGCCATCTTGCCCTTGTAGTCGACGAAATACCTGATGATGCTATCCGTATCAAAATCCGCCGAAAAGACTCAATGTAATGGAAAAAGATTCAAAAATATATGTTGCCGGACACCGCGGCATGGTGGGGTCGGCTATCGTAAGAGAACTTCACCGCCAAGGCTATAATAACATCTTAACCCGCACTCACACGGAGCTTGACCTAACTGATCAGCAAGCAGTTAACGCTTTCTTTGCAAAGGAAAAGCCTGAATATGTATTCCTTGCTGCCGCCAAGGTAGGTGGTATCGAAGCAAATGCCACAGCTCCGGCTGACTTCATGTATATCAACATGATGCTCGAGATGAATGTCATTAACGCAGCCTGGCGCAATGGCTGCAAGAAACTCGAATTTCTCGGCTCGTCATGTATCTACCCGAGGCTCGCTCCTCAGCCTATGCCCGAGAGCTGCCTGCTCACCTCATCGCTTGAGCAAACCAACGAGGCTTATGCTTTGGCTAAAATCTCCGGCCTTAAATATTGCGAATATCTCAACCGCCAATACGGCACTGACTATATCTCAGTAATGCCCACTAACCTTTACGGTCCTAATGACAATTACCACCCTACCCACTCCCACGTCCTACCTGCACTTATCCGACGCTTTCACGAAGCCAAAGAGCAGGGCTTGACAGAGGTAACTTGCTGGGGTGACGGCTCAGCGCTGAGAGAATTTCTTTACGTGGATGACCTTGCTAACCTTTGTGTATTCCTGATGAATAACTATTCAGGTAACGAAACCGTTAACGCCGGAACCGGTAAAGAACTCACCATTAAGGAACTTACTGAAAAAGTTGCCCACATCATAGGCTATACCGGGAAAATACTTTGGGACACATCCAAGCCTAACGGCACTCCACGCAAGCTGCTTGACGTATCCAAAGCAGCCCGCCTCGGATGGACATACTCTACCGAGCTTGACGATGGTATACGGCTTGCCTACGAAGACTTCCTCCAGCTTGGAGAAGAAAATCGCGCCAGCCGATAAATCCAAAAGTGATGATTACCCTTATGTAATCATCACTTTTGGGGTTTAACAATGTTAAATTTGAAGATTTTTCACGATTTATTGTCGAATTTTAAGGTAAAATCCATACCTTTGCATAAGAGCATATAAACAAGACCCCGCGAACCAAAACGAGGCCTATAAAACAACATATAATGGACCTCAACTCGTTCAGTATTTCGATATCGAAGGAGCAACTCTCGGAACTTCCGGTCGTGGAATTTCCGGGAGATATAACCGTACTTGATAACCTTCAGGAAGCCATCAAAGCTATCCACTGGTTGTCAAGCCAAAATGCTGTAGGCTTCGATACTGAAACAAAACCTAACTTTCGCAAAGGACACACTAACACGGTTTCTCTTATCCAGATTTCCACTTCAGGACACTCATTCCTGTTTCGTATCAACAAGACCGGGCTATTTGACGAGATGATCGAATTTCTCGAATCTCCTACCCCCGTAAAAGTAGGACTTTCGCTCAAGGATGACTTTCATGTACTGCATCGCATCGCTCCATTTGAGCCGGCCGGATTTGTTGACCTTCAAAATGTTGTGAAATCCTTTAATATCGCTGACTCGAGCCTTCAGAAAATTTACGGCATATTGTTTAACGAACGAATATCAAAAAGCAAGCGCCTCAGCAACTGGGAAGCTCCCGAGCTCAGTGACAGCCAGCAGATCTATGCCTCGATTGATGCCTGGGCATGTCTGCGCATTTATGATTATCTTACATCCGGATGCTTCACTCCCGAAAAATCCACTTACAAAATAAATTTTGACGAAAATACTCCTACGTCTACCTGACATTTTAACATCTTACCTTTTCATTCTTACCTTACAATCTCTCACTATCCATGAAACTACGTTTGTCCACAATCATCCCTTTGGTTCTACTTGCCTACCTTGGAGTGATGAGCTACATCGGACTGCCGGAATTTTACAACGGCAATTATCTCTATTACTTTGGCGTAATCGGCCTGACGCTGATCATTATCTTCATTCTTCACGTTTATCTGAAAAATCGTGAAAAAGCCCGCGAAGAAAACCGGCGTCGTCGCAATTTAGATTAGGTGGTTTGGGATAATTTCACTACTTTTGCAGGGTGAACACTGAACTATTTATAGCCTCAAGAATCAGACTGCGACCAGCTGACGACCGTATGTCAACCGGAGTCGTTATCGCCATTGCGGGAGTAGCTTTAGCCCTTATGGTGATGCTGATATCGGTCAGCGTGATGCTCGGGTTTAAGAATCAGATTCGCAAGAAAGTCATAGGATTTCAGTCACAACTTACGGTTCTACCATACTCCGTCGGTGAGTCGACAATGGTTTCTGCTATAGATTTCTCACCCCAATTAGCCTTGACAATAACATCAGCATTACCGTCTGAAGCATCAGTGGCGCCATCAGTCACGGGTACTGCTATTCTAAAGACTGACAATGACTTTGTTGGTATTATGGCTAAAGGTATTACCTCGGGAGCTGATCTCGATTTCATCTCTTCAAATATTGTGGAAGGCTCAGCTGAGGCATTTGTCAACGACTCTACAGGATATGCCACCATAATTTCACGCCGTATTGCTGATCGTCTCGGTATCACTGTGGGAGATAGGGTCAGCGCGTTCTTCGTGTCAGACAATGGCATACGCCAGCGACGGCTGAATATTGCCGCTGTATATGATACGCATTTTGACTATTATGACAAGTCTCTAATATTCACCGGCATAGAAATGATGCGCAAGGTCGAGGGGCTGACCGGTAATCAGGTTACTGCTATTGAAATTACCGGATTAAATACTGATCGTGATATTGATCAGGCTCAGTCCACGCTCTCTCACGCCCTCAATATGGCTCGATACCAGGGAATTACATCAGATGTCATGACCATAAGTAATGTAAGGCAGAGCGCAGCCATGTATTTCAACTGGCTCGACCTGATAGATACCAATGTAGTAGTGATTCTTGTGCTTATGACACTCGTTTCAGGCCTTACGCTCATATCGAGTCTCTTTATCATAGTCCTGGAGCGAGTCAATATGATAGGTATACTAAAAGCCACCGGCGCCACTAACGGCTTGATCCGCCGCATATTCATCATCGTAGCCGAGCGACTCGTCATCACCGGGCTTGTCATCGGCAACATTCTGAGCATCAGCTTCATACTACTTCAGAACCATTTTCACTTCATACCGCTTGACCCCGAGGCCTATTATCTCGACAGTGTACCGGTGGAAATCAACTGGTGGTGGATTGCCGGCATAAATGCTGCTGTAATTGCCGTTGCGGCACTGATTCTTATAGTCCCCAGCCGCATAGTATCTACTATTTCACCGGCCGTTGCTGTCAGATTCGAGTGAATCTACGCTGATTACCTCAAGATAGTAAAACGATAGATAATTTTTTCCGGTAGCCTCTTTAGCATTCTCAATACGCTGGCGGAAGTCAGCAAGGTATTCGTCAAAATCCTGAATGCTATCCTGACCGCGATATCTTCTTTCATACCTGCAACGTCGTATTCCCAGCTGTACGAGCGAGTCAGATGGGTCAGTCACTCCATATTTTTCCGAATGTATCTTATATTGATATTCGATATCTTTTAACCAACTTTCATCCATTCTCTCTTCTCGCAGCATACCTTTGATAATCACATTCTTATCCATAACATCGTCAGGGAACAGACCATATATGGCCGATGACGCAATACACCTCACCATGAGCGAGTCGTTATCCGGATCAAATGCAAAAGCAGTATTGGAGGTACTACTGCATATATGCTTTATCACGCCCTTGAACGACACTATTGAATCGACAAGCGAACTGCTGTTTGACAGAATCTCGCTCATCTCTATCACTTCTGCATCAGTAGGTATATTACCTTGTGAGACCCGCTGCGCACATCCGGTCAATATCAAAGCAGCAACTGAAATTGATAATAGTAATGTTTTAATTGTTTTCATCGTGTCACTATATTTGTCTACACAAAGTTACATTACCGGGGTGCTGTTTCCAAAATCCTTAACAGTTTCGTAATGTTAAAATATGTTGAATGATTAGAGTAATACGTTTCAAGCGCCCTTTGGTTGAAGAAAAAGATGTAAATTTGTAACTTGAAATAACAAATGGCATTTCTGATGCCATTACAAATTCGTCATATCTTTCAATGGAACAAGAAAATAGAATACGCGTCGGCATAACCCACGGCGATATAAACTCGATAAGCTACGAAGTGCTTCTCAAGACGCTTGAGGATGTAAGGTTGCTTGAGCTATGTGACATCATAATCTACGGCTCGGCCAAGATCGCTTCTACATATCGAAAAATAATGAATCTACCTGAGGTCAAGCTATATATCATCGATAAAGCATCCGACGAAAAAAGCGACCGCTATAATATAATTAATGTGGTAGGCGAAGATACACGGCTCGACATCGGCCAGTCAACTGACGTTGCCGGCAATGCCTCCTTTGCAGCACTGGAGCGCGCGGTGGCAGATCTTGCAGCCGGTGACATCGACGTACTTGTCACTGCACCTATCAACAAGCACAACATCCACTCTGACACCTTCTCGTTTCCCGGACATACGGAATACCTCGAGTCGTCGCTCGGAAGTAAAGGTGACGCCATGATGATTATGGCATCCGATAAACTGAGGGTAGCGCTTGTCACCATCCATATTCCTTTAGAGAAAGTTGCCGAGGCTATCAATACTGAGCTTGTCACCGAGCGAATCCTCAGCTTCGAGAAATCGCTGAAAAAAGATTTCGGCATCCACAAGCCCCGCATCGCAGTCCTCTCGCTTGACCCCCACACCGGCGACAACGGCGTCATCGGCTCGGCCGACAACGAAATCATCGCCCCGGCCATTGCAGAGGCGCAGACACGCAAGGTGCTTTGCTTCGGCCCGTATGCAGCTGATGGATTCTTCGGCAGCGGTGCTTACACCAAGTTTGACGGTGTGCTCGCTATGTATCATGATCAGGGTCTTACACCGTTCAAGCTAATAGCCGGTGAATCAGGCATCAACTTTACAGCCGGACTACCCTACGTCAGGACATCTCCTGACCATGGCACTGCATACGATATAGCCGGGAAAGGTGTAGCTGACGAGTCGTCTCTACGCAACGCCATCTATGCAGCTATAGATATCTACCGTAACAGGCTATCACACGCCACTGCCACCGCCAATCCCCTGCGCAAGCAAAACTTTGACCGCGGCAGCGACAAGCTGCCTCAGGAATCTAAAAACGCCGATGCCTGATAATCACCTCCCCACATTATATATAATATCATCATTCTAAAATCATGAACTACGCGATAATAGCAGCCGGCGAAGGCTCCCGGCTCGTAAGCGAGGGTGTAGAGTTGCCCAAGCCACTGGTGCGCCTCAACGGTGTGCCGATGATTAAACGGCTTATTGATATTTTCATGAGCGTATCCCCTTCAAGCCTGAGTATCATCGTAAACGAGCAGATGACTCAGGTAAGGGAGTTTCTTGAATCGCTCGAGCTACCGGTGAAGCTGAATCTTGTAGTCAAGTCCACACCCAGTTCCATGCATAGCTTTTATGAGGTAAGTCGCGTGATACCTGAAGGGAAATTCTGCCTTACCACGGTCGACACTATATTTCGCGCTGATGATTTCCGCCGGTATATCGAAGCATTTATAGCCGATGATAAAGCTGACGGATATATGGCTGTAACCCCCTTTATCGACGACGAGAAGCCGCTTTATGTTGCAACTGACGACAGGATGAAGATTACCGGATTTCTCGACAAGCCCGATGGCAAGGCTCGCTTCGTATCAGGAGGAGTTTACGGTCTTAACTCCAAGGCTATCACGGTGCTTGACGACTGTATGGCTCGCGGAGTATCACGTATGCGCAACTATCAGCGCGCTCTTGTAGAAGCCGGGCTCGACCTCAAGGCATTCAGCATCGACAAGATCATCGATGTAGATCATGCCGGAGATATTGCCACGGCCGAAAGTTTTATTTGATTACGTTTCAAACAACCAATACATTCACATTATGTCAGAAATAAAAATAGCCGGAATCATGAGAGCCGGAGCCTACTCCCCTAATCATATAGGCAACGACGCGGCTATATTCAATATCACCGCCGAGCAGCTTCGCAAGCGGGGTTGCGAGGTGAAGATTTACTCTGAGGAACAGCTCGGAAGCGGTGCTGTTACAGAGCGCATTATCGTAAATATGTGTCGCGAACAGAAATCGATCCACCTTCTGCAGCAGATGGAGGATGACGGCTGCATTGTCATCAACTCAGGCTACGGTATCGAAAACTGTACACGCGAGCGCATGACACGTATTCTTCTCGGAAACAATATCCCTTACCCCGAGAGCCTTATGGTTAACACTAACGAGATGGTGACCGATGCTCTGAAGAAAGCCGGGTTCTCACGCTGCTGGATAAAGCGCGGCGACTTCCACGCCATGCACAAAGAGGATGTCAGCTACGTGCGCCATCCCGAGGAAGCGCAGGAAGTGCTTCAGGAATACTTCCTCCGCGGTATCAAGCGCGCGGTGATCAACCGACATCTCGAGGGTGATCTTATCAAGTTTTATGGCGTGGCCGGTACCCAGTTCTTCTACTGGTTCTATCCTTTCGATGAGGGCCACAGCAAATATGGTCACGAGGCCATCAATGGCAAAGCCCGCGGCATAGAGTTTGACAAAGATTACCTTATTAATATGTGTCATAACGCGGCTGAAGCACTTGACGTAGTGATCTATGGTGGTGACTGTATAGTTTCGCCCGAAGGAGAGATCCGTATCATCGACTTCAACGACTGGCCAAGCTTCGCCCCTTGCCGCAACGAAGCGGCTCCTTTTATTGCCAAAGCTATCCTTAACATCATAAAAAAGCGCTAATCAATCATGTCAGAATCTGCTACATCCTCTTCTTATCGTGACTCTCTCAAGTCAATGGATACTGAAGAGCATATTGATCTTGCTTTCTACCGCCCTATCGGATACGCCTGGGCCTGTCTGGCCAAGAAGTTAGGTGTCACTCCTAATGCTATCACCATTGCTTCTATAATAATAGGTATAGGTGCCGGTATTGCCTTCTATTACCCTGTGTTATGGATTAATGTAATAGGTATGTTGCTGCTGATATGGGCCAACTCGTTTGACAGCGCTGATGGTCAGCTTGCGCGCATGACCAAGCAGTATTCCCGCCTGGGACGTATTCTTGACGGTCTCAGCGGTGATATCTGGTTTGCAACAATCTATATCGCTATCTGCTTGCGCGAGAACATGACCTCCACATTCTTTATGGCTCACCCCTGGCTGATATGGGTTATCGCCGTTGTCACCGGACTGTGCCACGCCAAGCAGGCTGCAATGGCCGACTACTATCGCCAATTTCATCTCTATTTCCTTAAAGGTAAGGACGGTAGCGAACTCGAACGCGCTGATGAACTTCAGCAGCAATACAACAACGAAAAAGCTAACGTAGGATTCTGGAAACGCCTGACCATGCTGACCTATCTTAACTATACCCGTCAGCAGGAAGCCACCGCGCCGGCCATGCAGGCTCTCCGCGCCGAGCTCCGCAAGCGATTCCCTGACGGAATTGTACCTGACTCGTTCCGCGCAGCCTTCCGCACAGCCTCTCTTCCGCTGATGAAGTACACCAATATACTGTCGTTCAACTGGCGCACGATAGCACTGTTTGTCTCACTGTTTATCGGCATGCCATGGCTCTATTTCGCTTTTGAACTTACGGTATTGAACATTTTGCTCATCTACATGGTTATACGTCATGAGAGCATTTGCCGGAAATTCACTTCAGAACTCAAAGATGGAAAATTTTGACAAAATCAAAGGTATAATCTTCGACTACGGAGGCACGATTGACAGTCGCGGCGTCCACTGGAGCGAGGTGATTTACGACGGCTATCTTACGGCCGAGGCTGATGTCGACAAAGCTGCCTTTCGCGATGCCTACGTAGAGGCTGAGCGCGAGCTCGCCCGTCATCGCCATATCCTCCCCCATCATAATTTCTATGACTTGCTGCTGATCAAGATGAAACTTGAGCTCGGGTATCTTGTCAACACCGGCCATCTTACCCAGGAGCGCGCCAATGCCCTTGCCGAGCCTATAGCCCGCTATTGCTACGAAGCAGCCCGAAGCAGCGTGGAGGAAGCGCGCCCGGTGCTTGAGCAACTAAGCAAGAAATATCCTATGGTACTTGTATCCAACTTCTACGGAAACGTCGAGGCTGTGCTGAAAGACTTCGATCTTGAGAAATATTTCAAAGATATAATTGAAAGTGCAGTCGTAGGTGTCAGGAAACCTGACCCTGCCATTTTCGCCCTTGGAGTAAAAGCGCTCGACCTCTCCGCCGATGAAGTGCTCGTGGTAGGCGACAGCTATAAAAAGGATATTCTCCCGGCACTTTCTATAGGCTGCAAAGTGCTGTGGCTCAAAGGTAAAGGTTGGACTGCGGAGGAAGACGCAGTGACACATCCATCAGCCATCAGCCATCTTAATGACGTATTAGTAGCCCTTGCATGAGTAATAGACAGTATTCCGGCCTTAGTGATGCTGAAGTTCTTGAATCACGTTCACGGCACGGCATTAATATACTGACCCCTCCGGTCAAGAGGTCAGTATGGTTGCAGCTTCTTGACAAGTTCCGTGATCCGCTGATAATCATCCTTCTGGTTGCCGGTCTGCTGTCAATAGGTATCTCTATATATGAATATACCGCTCTGAATGAAAGCGCCTCGGTGTTTCTTGAGCCTGTAGGTATCTTTATCGCCGTGTTTCTTGCCACGGTACTTGCATTTATTTTCGAACAGAAAGCCGAGCGGGAATTTTCTATTCTCAACAAGGTCAATGACGATGAACCTGTAGAGGTATATCGTAATGGCAAACTGACCAATGTGCCCCGACGCGATATCGTAGTAGGCGACATCGTTGTACTCTCCACAGGTCAGGAGATTCCGGCCGATGGTGTCATTCTTGAGTCAGTGTCACTTAATGTCGACGAATCCACCCTTACGGGTGAGCCTATCTGTCACAAATCAGCCCTCCCTGAGGAGGCTGATCCGGAAGCGACATTCCCTACTGACCACCTGCTCCGCGGCACCAAAGTAATGGAAGGACACGGCATCTACAAGGTTACGGCTGTAGGCGACATGACTGAAAACGGGAAAGTATATGAGGCATCCCATATCGATGATAACATCGTCACGCCTCTTGACAGCCAGCTCAACCGACTAAGCGTCTATATTACCCGCGCAAGCTACGTAATTGCCATCGCAATAGTCATAGGGCGAGTACTGATGTATTTTATCGACCCTGATCCGGCCAGAGATAACTATGACTTTAATCTGGTCAACTTCATGACTTACCTGCTGCAGACGTTTATGCTTGCCGTGGCTCTTATTGTAGTATCAGTGCCTGAAGGATTGCCTATGGCTGTTACACTTTCGCTGGCCTACAGTATGCGCCGTATGCTGAAGTCAAACAATCTCGTCAGAAAGCTTCACGCCTGTGAGACCATGGGTGCAACCACTGTGATATGTACTGACAAGACAGGAACACTGACGCGCAACCGCATGACAGTCTATCACCTTGATATTCTTACTGATAAGGATGGTGCTGAAGGTGCACGATTGATCCGTAACAATATAGCCGTCAACTCCACTGCCGAGCTCGAGATAAACGATGACTATGGCAAAATATCAGTGCTCGGAAACCCTACTGAAGGAGCACTTCTGCTTTGGCTGCATGACAGTGGAGTGGATTATCGAATCCTTAAGCAGCAATCAGTTATTGTAGACGAACTTCCATTCACCACCGAGCGCAAATATATGGCTACGCTCGTCGATGATGCTGACGGCCGCAGGATCTTATATGTCAAGGGCGCGCCCGAGATTGTGCTCGGTATGTGTAAAGGTTCAGCGAATTCATCGCTTCGAAAGGAAATAGACAGTTCATTGGCTGAATATCAGGATCAGGGGATGCGTACCCTCGGCTTTGCGAGCCTGAATTGCTCATCCTCCATAAGCTCCATCTCACAACTCAATCTCAAGGATCTTGACTTCCTCGGCATAGCCGCCATCTCAGATCCGGTCAGAGAAGATGTTCCCTCAGCCGTCGAAGAATGTTTCAAAGCAGGTATAGATATCAAGATTGTAACCGGCGACACACCGGCAACCGCCCGAGAGATAGGACGCCAAATAGGCCTATGGCTCCCGGAGGATGGCGATGAAAACATCATCACCGGTCCGGAATTTGCCGCCCTGTCAGATCAGGAACTCCGCCGCCGCATCAAGAAGATAAAGATTATTGCCAGAGCTCGCCCAATGGATAAAAAAAGACTCGTAGAGACACTGCGTGACCTCGACGAAGTAGTGGCAGTGACCGGCGATGGCACCAACGATGCTCCGGCCCTCAAGGCCGCCCACGTAGGATTGTCGATGGGCGACGGCACCTCCGTAGCCAAAGAAGCATCTGACATTACTATCATTGACAACTCATTCACATCCATCGGCAAAGCCGTGATGTGGGGCAGATCGCTGTATATCAACCTGCAACGATTCATCGGATTTCAGCTCACAGTTAATGTCGTGGCTTGCCTTGTGGTATTGGTAAGTTCCTATATGGGCACAGAGTCACCACTTACCGTAACGCAGATGCTATGGGTAAACCTGATAATGGACACCTTCGCAGCCCTTGCTCTTTCCACCCTCCCCCCTACCCACGATGTCATGAACCGTCAGCCACGTCGACGTGATTCGTTTATAATCGCACCATCTATGTGGCGCAATATCCTCGGAGCCGGACTGACTTTTTTTGCCATTCTTATTATCCTGATCTACATCTTCGAGCATACTGAAATCACTTCATTGACACAGCTGACCCATCTCCATCTCGGATCGGAAGGAAATCTCAGCCCTTACGAGCTGACTCTGCTCTTCACCATATTTGTCATGCTCCAGATATGGAACATCTTCAACTCCCGCGCTTACGATAGTAACCACACAGCCTTCAATCTCAAAGACTGCGGAGAGTTTATATTCGTGGTACTTGTGATTATCATTGGGCAGGTAATCATCGTAAATTTTGGCAATGCATTCTTCAATACCGTACCGCTGAAATTGACTGATTGGATAATCATCATCGTGGCCACATCACCGGTTTTACTCGTCGGCGAATCTTACAGATATATCAAACGACATATTTTGAAATAAAATTTTCGTATTTTTTAATATTTTTCAGTAAAAAATTGTATATGTTAAAAAAAAGATATATCTTTGGACTGTTTTTACGCATGGTATTCAATGACGGCATAACTTATGTGGTCGGCGAATGCTATGTAAATATAATTTGACAATCTAATTATCAACTATTTATTAAATTATCATTATGAACAAAAGTGCAATCTTAGCATTGGTATGTGCAGCATTTGCTGGTCAGACTCTCATGGCTCAGACCGCACAGGAAGTAACCTACGTTGAAGATCCTGCTCAGGGCTACACTTTCAATCAATTCAAAGACAACTGGTTTATCTCAGTTGAAGGTGGTGCCAACGTATTCTTCAGCAAGTATGACTCCAAGCTCGGCACAAAAAACCGTATCGCACCTAACGCATCTCTCTGGGTTGGAAAATGGTTCTCACCCATCATCGGTGCTCGTTTAGGCGTTAACTTCACTCAGCTCAAGAGCATCACTCCTTTTGAGGATGAGTCTTATGTACTCCTCGGTGAAAGAGCCGGCAATATGTACAAGCAGAAACGCAACGCTTTCGCTCCCTCTGTTGACATTATGCTTAACCTCACCAACTGGTGGTGTGGCTACAACCCCAACCGCGTTTACAACGCTACTTTTTACGGAGGTGGCGGTCTCGCATTCTCTTGGGAGCCCAACTATGACGGCAACAAGCGCGACGGCTGGACATATGACCACGATACTGACCTCACTGCTCATGTAGGTCTTATCAATAACTTCAAGGTTTCAAAACACTTCGGCGTATACCTCGATATCCGCTATGCTGCTTACAGTGACGGCACTGACGGCATAGGTTCAAAGCTCTGCTCTGATCTTCAGGCTTATGTAGGTGTCACTTACAACTTCAACAAGACAACTTGGGCTGCCCCCATCGTTCCTGTTTGTCCTCCCGCTCAGAACTGCGACGCTGTTGAAGCACGCCTTCAGGCTGCCAACGCACGCATCGCTGACCTCGAGCGTCAACTCAAAGACTGCCTCTCTCGCCCTGTAGAGGTTAAGGAAGTTAAGGAAGAAGGCCCCCTCGCTACTATCTACTATGTAATCAACGGTACTCGTCTTTCTCGCGTTGACCGCAAGGTCCTCGGTGCTGTAGCTGAAGTAATGAAAGCTAACCCCGATCAGAAATACGAAGTTACAGGTTGGGCTGATAACTACACCGGTACTGACGCTATCAACGACCGCATCCGTAAGGCTCGTGCAGCAGGCGTAGAAAAAGCTCTTCTCCGCGATGGCGTTAACGCTGACCAGCTCATCGTAAACACCAACAATGGCAACCTCAACGACATGGGTGAGAAATATGTATCTCTCGACCGCGCTGTCACCATCAAGGCTGCAAAATAATCTAACCCGATTATAACTCTAAAGAAGCGTTGCGAACCTCGATTCGCAGCGCTTTTTTATATTATTAAGTGACGATTAAAAAATAACTTGGTAAACTTTTCTATGTTATTTATGAATC
>JAMPAP010000039.1 GCA_023667185.1 Lachnoclostridium sp. | reverse complement strand
ACACGAAAGTAGGAGATAAGCACCTGCGATTAGTGTTTACCTCCTACTCGATTATAGTTTGATTAATTTTTAATCGTCACTTAGGAGAGTTTGGCTTCGACCCACTTGCGGGCGTTGATGAAGGCGTCGATCCAGGGGGTGACTTCATCCTGACGGCCGGGGAGCCAGTAGCCACATTGCCAGGGGAAGATGGCGCGCTCGAGGTGAGGCATCATGGCAAGGTGTCGACCGTCGGCCGAGCATAGGCCGGCTACGTTGTAATCTGAGCCGTTGGGGTTGGCGGGATATTTGTCGTAGGTGTATTTGGCTACGATGCAGTAGTCATTCTCGGGCATGGGGAGGTGGAACTTGCCCTCGCCGTGGGCTACCCAAATGCCGAGCTTGCATCCGGCCAGCGATGACATCATCACGGAGTTGTTGGCCGGGATGGTGACGCCGAGGAATTGCGACTCGAATTTGTGGCTGTCGTTATGCAGCATACGGGTGCGGTTGGGGTGCTCGGGGTTGATGAGGTTGAGTTCTATCATCAGCTGGCAGCCGTTGCAGATGCCGAGTGAGAGGGTGTCTTCGCGATCGTAGTATCGACGGAGGGTCTCGCGGGCGGTCTCGTTCCAGCGGAATCCGCTTGCCCAACCTTTGGCTGAGCCGAGAACGTCAGAGTTGGAGAAGCCGCCGCAGAACACTATCATGTTGACATCGTCGAGGGTCTCGCGGCAGCTCATGAGGTCAGTCATGTGCACGTCTTTGACGTCAAATCCGGCGAGGTAGAGCGAGTAAGCCATTTCGCGGTCGCCGTTTACGCCCTTTTCGCGGATGATGGCGGCGCGGACGCGCTTCTTGTCGCCCTCGTGGCGGAGGGTTATGTCGCGGCTTGCGAGTGAGCCGTCGAAGTCGTCAGGCAGCTCGTAGATAATCGGCTGGTTTTTATAGTTTTCGAAGCGCTCGGCAGCGCATTTTTCACCGCTCTGGAGGGCATCCATCAGGTAAGAAGTGTGGAACCATACGTCGCGCATCTTGTCAATAGCGATCCATTTCTGCTTGCCGTCGTGGTTGATGATGAAGTTGCGCTCGGAGATTACGGAGCCAATATTCATATATGTGGCACCGGCCTCATTGAGGAGCTTCTCCACGCGCTTGGCATCGTCAGCATACACCTGAACCACCAGGGCGGGGTTTTCGGCAAAGAGTATCTTCACAAGGTCAGTTTCGCCGGCTTCGGCAAAACCTAAGGTGTTGAGCTCTACGCCTACGGCTGTGTCGGCAAATGCCATCTCGAGGAGCGTAGTGACAAGACCACCGGCTGAAACGTCGTGTCCGGCAAGAAGGAGACCTTCATTGACGAGGGCTTGGACGGCGGCGAATGTGGCGGCGAATTTCTCAGCGGGAGCGGCATCAGGAGCTTCAGCGCCAAGGCGGTTGAGTGTCTGGGCAAATGCCGAGCCGCCGAGCTTCAGCTTGCCGTCGGCAAACGAGATATAATATAGTATCGAATCCTTGTAAGCGAGTACGGGCGAGAGGGTTTTCTTTACCTCTGAAACCTCTCCGGCAGCTGAGATAATCACAGTGCCGGGGGCATAAACCTTCTTGTCGCCATACTTCTGGGTCATCGAGAGTGAGTCCTTGCCGGTAGGGATATTGATGCCGAGGGCGCAGGCGTAGTCGCTGCAGGCCTGGACGGCGGCGTAGAGTGAAGCATCTTCGCCGGGGTTCTTGCAGGGCCACATCCAGTTGGCCGAGAGTGATACTGACTTAAGGCCTTCGGCAAGAGGGGCACCGACGATGTTGGTCAGCGACTCAGCGATAGCGAGGCGGCTACCCTTGGCTGCGTCGATGAGGGCCACCTGGGGTGCATGGCCGATAGAGGTAGCCATACCGCGGGTGCCGGTGTAGTCGAGCGCTACCACGCCGCAGTCGCTCAGCGGGAGCTGGATTTCGCCCTGACACTGCTGGCGGGCAATCTTACCGGTGATTGAGCGGTCAACCTTGTTAGTGAGCCAGTCCTTGCAGGCGACGGCTTCGAGCGAGAGCACATCTTCTATATATTGGCCGATGTTATCCTCGCTGTAAGTTACATCCTCGTAGGTGGTTACGACGGTATTGTCAGTAAGGGTGGTCTTGGGAGATGAGCCAAACATATCACCCATTGCGAGGTCGATAGGCTTGACGCCGTCGGCCTGCTCAAACACGAAGCGGTCGTCGCCGGTGGTTTCGCCTACGGTGTACATCGGGGCGCGCTCGCGGTCAGCGATACGGCGCACGTAGTCAAGGTCTTTCTTATCCATCACCATACCCATACGCTCCTGGCTCTCGTTGCCGATGATTTCGCGTGACGAGAGAGTCTTGTCGCCGATAGGGAGCTTGTCGATATGGATAATACCGCCGGTCTCCTCCACGAGTTCAGAGAGCGCGTTGAGGTGACCTCCTGCGCCGTGGTCGTGGATAGAAACGATGGGGTTATTGTCATTTTCAGCAAGGGCGCGGATCACGTTTGATACACGCTTCTGCATCTCGGGGTTGGCACGCTGCACGGCGTTGAGCTCGATACCTGAGGCATATTGTCCGGTCTCTACTGACGACACTGCTCCGCCACCCATACCGATGCGGTAGTTGTCGCCTCCCATCACCACTACAGCTTGGCCGGCTTCGGGCTTGGCCTTCAGGGCATCCTTTGCAGCGGCATATCCTACGCCGCCGGCGAGCATGATCACCTTGTCGTAGGCATACATGCGGCCATTCTCGTCGTGTTCAAAGGTCAGAAGTGAGCCGCAGATAAGCGGTTGGCCAAACTTGTTGCCGAAGTCAGATGCGCCGTTTGAAGCCTTGATAAGAATCTCGGCCGGAGTCTGGTAGAGCCATACTCGGGGATTCATCATCAGCTCCCAGCGATGCTGTTCGCTCATGCGTGGATAAGAGGTCATGTAGACCGCTGTGCCGGCAAGAGGGAGGCTGGCACGACCGCCGCCGAGACGGTCGCGGATCTCGCCACCTGTACCGGTGGCTGCGCCGTTGAAGGGTTCGACGGTGGTGGGGAAGTTGTGGGTCTCGGCCTTGAGCGAGAGCACGGTCTCAAGGTCGCGCACCTCGAAGTAATCGGGGCGGTCAGGGTTGACCGGGTAGAATTGCTCTACCACGGGGCCTTTTACAAACGCCACATTATCTTTATAGGCTGACACCAGGCCGTTGGGGTTGACCTGTGATGTCTTCTTGATGAGCTTGAAGAGTGAAGATGGCTTCTCCTCGCCGTCGATCACAAACGATCCGTTGAAGATCTTGTGGCGGCAGTGCTCGGAGTTGACCTGTGAGAAGCCGAATACTTCGCTGTCAGTCAGCGGTCGGCCGAGTTTTTCGGCAAGGCTGCGGAGGTAGTCCTCCTCCTCGGCGCTCAGGGCCAGACCTTCGTCAAGGTTATACTGGTGGATGTCATCAATATATACTATCGGCGCAGCGGTCATGGAGGTGGTAAACACGTTCTGGTCAAGGCCGTCGTAGAGGCGGTTGAGCATCTTGTCCATCCGGGGCTCAGCCTCAGCGGTAAGACGGAACTCCTCGATGCGGGTTATCCCCGTCAGACCCATGTTCTGGGTGATTTCCACTGCGTTAGTACTCCAGGGTGTTATCATCTCCTTGCGGGGGCCTACAAACTTACCCTTCACTTCAGCGCCGTCAATCCGGCGGGCGCCATCAAAGAGCCATTCGAGCTTTTCTATTTCGGCCGCTGACAGGGTGTGGTCAGTCTCAACGGCGAAATAGAGCTCTGCTCCGTTGTTGAAAAATGCAACCATTGTGTGATATCGTCGGTTTTGTTGTTTTCAGACGACAAAGGTACACAATTTGCCGGAATATTCAAATTTCCTGCGCTTACTTACGCCATCGAATCCTGCTTTACATAATGCTTCACGATAGCATATACGATAGCCTGCATCGGAGAAAGCTGGGAGTCAACTTCCTGTCCAAGAATGAGCTCGCGCGCAAGGGCGGTGGTGATTACGTCGCGGTCTTCTGCCGGAAGTGAGGTGATGGTGTTGATGACGCGGGGTGAGATGGTGAATGTAGCTTTCATGATTGAGGGATTTGAGGGTGATTACATCGGCAAAGGTATCACCCCGCCCGGGCAATAATTCAGTAACGGGATGTTAAATTATGTTAAATCATGATGCAACATGATGCAACATGATGCAACATGATGCAACATGATTTAAAAAAAATTTCCTCCCGATTAAACGAAATGCCATCAAAAAGCCTTATATTTGTATGACTATGACTGACAAAAACGACAACAACACCAAGCCCTCACTGGTAACACGCCTGACTGACAAGGCGATGGCGTGGTGGAACTACGTCTCCGACGGTGTTTGGCGCGACACACGATCCAACTGGAAAGTGAACACCGTGAAGACTCTCAACCTGACCATCAAATCGTTTCTCGACACTGACCTGCAGTCGACGGCATGTGCCATGACTTACCGCACCCTGCTTGCCATCGTGCCGGCACTCGCCATGGTCTTTGCCATAGGGCGTGGATTCGGCTTCCAGAATATCCTGCAGGAACAGCTGTTCAAGATGTTCCCGTCGCAGCATCAGGCCCTCCAGATGGCGATGCGGTTTATTGACTCATGCCTTGCCCAGGCATCCGAGGGGCTGTTTGTCGGCATAGGTCTTGCCTTCCTTATCTGGACTGTCATCTCGCTGTTAGGGAATGTCGAGGATTCCTTCAACCATATCTGGAACATCACCGACGGCCGATCCATCTTCCGTAAGATGACTGACTATCTGGCTATCTGCATTATCCTCCCGATACTGATGATATGCTCGGGCGGCTTGCAGATCTTCATGTCGACCACCATCCAGCGCATATTGCCGTTCCACTTCATGACGCCGGTTCTTGAGGTGGTGTTTGACGCGGCTTCGTGGGTATTTGGCTGGCTCTTCTTCACCGGAGCTTATATGCTGATACCTAATACGAGGGTCAAGTTTAAGAATGCTTTTGTGGCCGGAGTGCTCGCCGGATCGTCGTTTCAGATCCTTCAATGGCTCTTCGCCACCGGTCAGCTCTACGTCGCCAAATATAATGCCATCTACGGCACATTCTCCTTCCTGCCTTTGATGCTGATATGGCTTCAATTATCGTGGCTTATCACCCTGACCGGAGCCCTGATATGCTACTCGTCGCAAAATGTGTTCCGCTTCAGCTTTGAAGACGAAATAAGCACTATATCAATCGACTACCGCCGCCGCGTGGCTCTTGCGATGATGACGGTGATAGTGCAGCGGTTTGAACTGAAGTTCCCGCCCCTTACCGTCCAGCGTTTCAGCGACATTTACCATGTCCCGCCGAGGCTTTGCGAGATTATAGCCTCTGACCTGCTCAAGGCCGGCCTTATTACCCGCGAATATAATTCGCCCGATGAGGATGCTCACCCCATGCTCCCGTCGATGGGTCTCGATAACTATACGGTGTCGGGCGTGATCATCGCATTGCGCAACTCGGGGGCATCGGCTTTCGTGCAAGCCTTTGACGGCGAGTTTAAGCAGATTGATGACATCTGCAATGACATCGACAAGCAATTCGCTCTCACTGATGATCATATACTCCTGAAAGACATTAAATTACAAAATATCCAATCATGAAAAAAGTAATCTCCACAACCTCTGCTCCCGCCGCTATCGGCCCTTATTCTCAGGCTATTGACCTCGGTAACATCGTCTACTGCTCAGGCCAGATTCCCATCAACCCCGCTACCGGCGAGATTCCCGAAGGCATCAAGGCACAGACTGCTCAGGCTATTGCTAACGTAAAGGCTATCCTCAAGGAAGCCGGTCTGACCATTGATAATGTAGTTAAAACCACTGTTTTCCTTGCTGATATGAGCCTTTTCGGCGAAATGAACGAGGTTTACGGCGCTGAGTTTACCGAGCCCTATCCCGCACGTTCGGCTGTGGCTGTTCGTGAGCTCCCCAAGCAGGTGCTCGTAGAAGTGGAAGTCATCGCCGCACGATGACCTTTGACGAATTCCGCTCCTGCTGGTTTGACGCCGACGACTGCGTGATGGCCCACACCTCGGGCTCAACAGGCGTACCCAAACCCGTCAGGCTGAAGAAATCTGATATGACAACGTCGGCACTTGCTACGTGCCGACGTTTCAATATCCGCTCCGGCTCGGTACTCGCTATCCCCTTGTCGGCCGACTATATAGCCGGGAAGATGATGGCTGTGCGAAGCTTCGTGTCAGGCGCGCAGCTTGTGGAGCTTCATCCTTCACGCCGACCTCTTGACGGATACACCGGCCGGGATATCGATCTCCTCGCTATAGTGCCATCGCAGATCGAGGGGGTGCTCAATGCCTCCACTACGGCTGCTATACATAATATAATAATAGGTGGTGCGCCTATCTCCGCTGATCAGGAGCGCGCCCTTATCGAAGCGAAGGTGAATGCTTTTGCCACATACGGCATGACCGAGACCTGCAGCCATGTGGCTCTCCGCCGGGTGGGTGATCCTTTCTATGAAGCCATGCCGGGAATAACTTTCGATACCGCCCCTGACGGCTGCCTGATTGTGAACGTTCCGGAAATGACCATAGGCCAAGTTGTTACCCGTGACGTGGTTGAACTCATATCTCCGGTGAAATTCCGCTGGCTCGGCCGCGCTGACAATGCTATCAACTCAGGCGGCGTAAAGCTGCATCCCGAGCTGATAGAGAAGGTGTTGACGCCGATTATGGCTGACAGGCAGTTTTATATCACCTCACGCCGTAGCAACACATGGGGCGAAGAAGTGGTCATGATACTCCTTGATGATCATCCCGTAAGCCCCGAGCTTCGCCAGCGTATCGCAGTAGCTCTTCCAAAATACAGTCAGCCAAAAGATTACATCAACGATCCGCACCCGCAATACACATCTTCAGGCAAACTTCGCCGAAGAAAGCTGTAATCTACCCGATGCGACTCGTCGCTATAAACGTTACCACCCATAAAATCAGGGCAATATAATTTCTTATCAACTGTGTATAGCATTTTTGCTTGATGCAGTAGTATGTCAGCAAGCCCATGTAAAGGGCTGTTGACAAAGAAAAAACGATCCAAATCCATGACGGAAAACTTCTTGTCACCACAACGTATACAAGTAAAATGGGGACAGGTATGAGTGCAATACTCAGTTTCCATTGATTCGGGTTCTGTATAGTCTTCGTTGTCTTCATAGTCTTCATAGTCTTCATAGTCTTCGTTGTCTTCGTTGTCTTAATGCCATCGGCCATTACATACCTCATAATCTAGCCAAATATTAATAAGTTCACACTGTAGTGCGGCCGTTTCCAGCGGTGTTAATTCTACTGTAGCACCACCAGTCATTATGTCAACAAGGACATCTACACCGATATTGATTCCGCACAATGCTAGTTTTGTTTCTGCCGCCAAAACACATTCCCTTCGATCCGCTAAATTATGCATATTTTTATTTTTCAATGCATCATAATATGGGTGGGCAATTTTATCGACATATACTGACATTGCTATATAAACATTTTTTTATCATTAGATAAATTTTCAGGTAATAATTTATCTATGATATTCCATCCTCCAGGAGATTTCATGTATGAATCAGTGTAAGAGATCAATTTATCTATACCATTAGGTCCATTCATTTTCTTTAAAATTCTTGAATAGTTTTCATCATATAGGTCATCAATTTTATCCTCCGCATTTTCACCGATTACTGATAATATATCATTTCGTAATTGGATTAGATCTTCTTGACTCATTGAAAATAATGAGTCTGCATCAGATTCTGTGAAGTTAAAGTGAGTATGTCTTCCTGATGTTCGGCTAAATTCATTACTAAATAGTTGAGATGTTGGAATTTGGCTAAGTTTCTCATAGAGAATTTTAGAATCTTCATTATTGTAGTAATCTAACTCTTCTGTTTGAGAGCAACTTGAAAAAATAATTGATAATAGAACAACAAAATGAAATTGTTTCATGAATTAAATTGATTTAATAGTTATTACTAATTAATTTTTTATAAAAACAATGTAATCAGGTGAAAAGTTCATAAATTAAAATAAATTTATTTTAACATCATCAGGCAAACTTCGTCGAAGAAAGCTGTAATCTCACAATTTTTTGCTATCTAAGGGCGATTTTTGAGGGTAAAATATTGAAATGACTGAACTTCAAGAGAGTTAGTTAGTAATCTATTC
>JAMPAP010000038.1 GCA_023667185.1 Lachnoclostridium sp. | reverse complement strand
TAAATACACACTGGCAATCAATGAGATATAAGTTGTCGCATAGCTGAATAGTTACTTTTTCCTTTGTTTATATAGAATAAATTAGTAATTTTGCACCTTGAAAACGAAAAACCAATCTATCAAAATGAAAGCCTGCTTTATAGGATTAGGATATATCGGCCTCCCCACAGCCATTCTCGCCGCTCGTCACGGCATCAAAGTTCACGGTGTTGACATCAACCAGAAGGTTGTAGATCAGACAAATGCCGGGCATCTTCATATCATCGAGCCCGGAATGGAGGAGTTGTTGCAGCAAGTGATAGCCGATGGAGCTTTTCACGCATCGACTACGCCATGCGAGGCTGATGCATTTTTCATCGTAGTTCCTACTCCGTTTAAGGGCGATCATCAACCCGATATATCTTACGTTGAAGCAGCTACTCTCAGCGTGATCCCCTATCTTAAAGAAGGCAATCTTTTCGTAATCGAATCTACATCACCCGTAGGCACCACCGAGCTCATGGCCAATCTTATCTTCGAGAAGCGCCCCGAGCTCAAGGGCAAGATCAGCATCGCATATTGCCCAGAGCGTGTGCTCCCCGGCAATGTAATTTACGAGCTGATCCACAACGATCGCGTGATCGGCGGCATCGACCCGCAGTCCACCGAGGCCGCCAAAGGTTTCTACGGCCGCTTCGTGAAGGGCGACCTTCATGACACCAATGCCCGCACAGCTGAAATGTGCAAGCTCACCGAGAACTCCTCTCGCGACGTTCAGATCGCCTTTGCCAACGAGCTTTCGATGATATGCGACCGCGCCGGAATCAACGTATGGGAGCTCATCCGTCTGGCCAACCGTCATCCCCGCGTGAATATCCTTCGCCCCGGATGTGGCGTAGGCGGCCACTGCATAGCCGTTGACCCCTACTTCCTTACCGCGGCTTTCCCCGAAGAGGCTCGTATAATCGCCGCCGCCCGCAGCATCAACAACCACAAGGCTGAGTGGAGCGCCGAGAAAATCGTCAATGCTATTCTCCGCTTCAAGCTCGACAATGGACGCAATCCCCGCGTTGCTCTGATGGGTCTGGCATTCAAGCCCGATATCGACGACCTCCGCGAATCGCCGGCAGCCGAGATCGCCGCTGACGTCGTAGCCCGTTGCGCCGGTGACGCCTCGTTTATGATCGTTGAGCCTAATATCAAGGAGCATCCGAAGTTTGAGCTCACCCCTGCGGCCGAGGCATTCACAGAGGCCGACATCGTGGTATTCCTTACCGGCCACACTGTATTCAAGGCCTTACCGACAGTGGGCACCGAGAAAGTCATCCTCGATTTTTGCGGGCTTAACGCATAATTTGCATTTTTTCACAATAAATCTTACATCTCCGCGTTATATATAAAAAAATGCAGGAGATGACTGACCATACCCATAAACTGACGACCGTCCCCGTAAAGGGGATAAACGTATTCAACTTCAGCTCGATCAACGAGTTGATTGACTACGTCAGTGCTCATCCGTCGCTCCTGGTAGCCATCAATGCCGAGAAGGTGGTCAACGCCAAGCAGGCTCTCGTAGACATCATCAATGACAACATAGGATATTGCGACGGCGCCGGAGCTGTCAAAGCACTCCGCTACAAGGGGCATCCCGAGGTGGTGCGCATACCCGGCTGCGAGCTTTGGCTGCACATCATCGACAGATTTCATGACACAAAGTCATTCTACCTCGTAGGCGGCAAGCCCGGCGTGGTGGATGAGGTCGTAGCCAAGTTGCGCGAAAAATATCCCGAGATCCGCATCGCAGGAAGCCGCAACGGCTATATCGCTGACGATGCCGAGCGGCAAGCACTCATTGACGACATTAAGCTCACGGCACCTGATGTAGTATTTGTGGCCATGGGGTCACCCAAGCAGGAATATCTGATGTCAGATATGAAGCGCGTCCACCCCGCAGCCATCTATCAGGGGCTCGGAGGCAGCTTTGACGTATATACCTGTCATCAGAAACGTGCCCCCGAGTGGTGGCGCAACAACAATCTGGAGTTTCTCTACCGCTTCTATGCCACTCCTATGCGCCTTCCACGCCTGAAGTCATACTTGATCTACGCTCTGAAACTTTACACCGGCCAGCTATAAGTGCCGCGATAAAAGATACATCATTAGAAATGAAACGAATAATGTTAGTATTCGGCACGCGTCCCGAAGCCATCAAGATGGCTCCGCTTGTCAAGCACCTCCAGTCACGCCCTGACCAATTCGAGACCATAGTCACCGTAACCGGCCAGCACCGCCAGATGCTTGACCAGGTTCTCGAAATCTTCGACATAAAACCCGACTATGATCTCAATATAATGAAGCCCGGTCAGGACCTCTACGACATCACAGCCCGTGTGCTCACCGGTATGCGTGATGTCATTGACCAGGCCAAGCCTGACGTAATCCTCGTGCACGGCGACACCACCACCTCCACCGCGGCCGCACTTGCCGCCTTCTATCGTCAGATACCCGTAGGCCACGTCGAAGCCGGCCTCCGCACATATAATATATACTCCCCCTGGCCTGAGGAAATCAACCGCCAGATGACCTCACGAATCGCCACCTACAACTTCGCCCCTACCCCACTGTCGCATGACAACCTCGTAGCCGAGCGTATCCCTGACTCGTCAATCACCATCACCGGCAACACCGTCATCGACGCCCTCTATACCGTGGTCGACAAAATCAAGTCAGATGCATCACTGGCCGCCGGGCTCGACGACCTGCTCCGCGAAAGTGGTTATGACACCTCACGCCTTGACGGTGACCGTCGCCTTGTGCTCATCACCGGCCACCGCCGCGAGAACTTCGGTGAAGGGTTTCTCAACATCTGCAATGCCATCAAAGAGCTCGCCGAGGCATATCCCGGCGTAGACTTCGTATATCCAATGCATCTCAATCCTAATGTGCGCCGCCCCATCAACGAAGTATTCGGCACCGAGAAGCGCGATAACCTATACTTCATCGAGCCGCTTGAATACCTTTCGTTTGTCCACCTGATGTCCAAAGCCTCCGTGATTCTTACCGATAGCGGCGGCATTCAGGAGGAGGCTCCCGGCCTGGGAATCCCCGTGCTTGTGATGCGTGACACCACCGAGCGCCCCGAAGCCCTCGATGCCGGCACAGTAAAGCTCGTAGGGACAGACCGCAAGGCCATCGTAGAAAACGTAAGTCTTCTTCTCGACGACCCCGCGGCCTATAAAGCTATGTCGCAGGCTGTCAACCCCTACGGCGACGGCAAAGCCTGTCCCCGTATTGCCGACGCGCTGCTTTAAAAGTAAACATACTCTTAGACTATTCGTGACCACTGCCGTGGCGACCTATGGCGTCAGCTTCGGCTTTCTCCACCTCATCTTCTGACGGCTCGTAACCCGGTGCCCACTTTGACACCTCATCGGGTTTACGTCCCTCTATCTGCCAGTCAAAGGGATAGAAATGAGCGTCAGGATTACGCCACGATGGTTTGCGCTTAGAGTAAATAACCAGCGGAAGTGCTACGAATATAGCTACACCTATAGCTATAATGCTGATGTAGACCACCGGACTGCCCGTAGCTATCTGCGACGGCGGCAAGAAGCTGAGCACGAGCGCCAAGAGCGACCCGGCAATACCCACGCCAGACACTACAATCACGCCCAGCTTACCACCGGGCACCTTGAAACCACGCTTGCGACCCGGCTCCGTACGGCGGAGGCGGATAAACGCGCCGTAGATCATGATCACCATCACAAGATAGATCACCGTGGCCATCTGCGACATTATCTGGTAAGCTGACTCCACCGTAGGAAGCACTATCAGTACGAGGCAAAGCACTGATACAATAGCTCCTTCGATATAGAGTATTCGCTTGTTGACACCGTTACTGTTGACCTTCTGCAGGCTTCGAGGCAGGTAGCCTGACTGCGCCACGGCCATAAGACCGGTCGACGGGCCGGTGACCAGTGCCGAGATCTGACCGATGACGCCAAACATTATCACAAGCGCCATGACATTACCGAGCCAGCTCAGGCCGAAACTCTTCCATAGAGCCTTGTAAGCCACCAGTAGCGACTGAAGCAGGTTGATATTCTCTGTAGGGATAACAAGGCCTATCACAAGAGTTCCGAGGGCATACACCACCACGATTACGCCGATAGCCGCAAACACAGCCTTTGGGAAATCCTTGGCCGGGTTACGCATATCGTTGATGTGCACTGCCTGAATCTCCATACCTGCGTAAAAGAGGAATATCGAGGCTGCAAGAACCACAGTGCCAATATTGGTGAAGTCAGGGAAGAACGGCACATCTGCAAGGTAGCTGTGCTTACCCATGCAGACGTAGATTATACCTAATATTATTAGTATCGCGCCCGGGATAATTGTCCCGACAAGACCGCCGTAGGTACTCAACACATTAGCTTTACGCTGCCCGCGGAAGGCATTAAACGTGGCAAGCCAGTAAAGCAGAAACGCTACCACGAGCGTATAGATCTTGTTCGAGGCCAAAGCTGCATCAAAGCTCTCAGGCCATGCGATGTAAGCCAGCGACGCGGCGCCAAACATCAGCACCGTAGGAAACCACATCACGATAGTCATCGTCTCGAGAAACATTGCCGTCCAGCCCCAGCGCGGGCCAAAAGCCTCGGCTACCCAGCGATACAGACCGCCCTGCTTGGTATAAGTCGAGGCAAGCTCGGCACACACCAGCGAGAATGGAAGCAGAAACACTATCGCCGCAAACAGATAATAGAATATCGACTGAATACCATACTTGGCTTCAGATGGCAGTCCCCTCAGACTGAGTATCGACGTGATGATCATGATAGCCATTGCGGCCATGGTGATCGTTCCGCTCGCCGTCGACACCATTTTCTTGCGTCCTGACCGGGTGACGCCTTGATTCATCCCGGATTGATTATTGTTGCTCATACTCTCATTATGTTGAAAAAACCGCAGCCGGTTTTTTATTCCCGGCCACGGATATGAAAGATTTAATCTATATTTATTCTCCTACAGGATATGCCTGGGCAATCTTGGTGCCGGTCTTATAGTGGACACCCGGCTGGGCAGTGATGCTGACATTGGAGGCACGCTCGAAGACCATCACGATGTCTGATCCACCAAACTGGAAGTAGCTGATCTCCTCGCCCTTGCGAAGTGTCACACCCTCCTCGGCTGTAACCACAATTGAAGATACCTGAGCCATACCCATTGGCAATATGGCAACTTTACCAATCTTTGACTGGATAACTATCAAGCCACGGGTCTGCAAGAACTGATAGCCGGCTTCGTCAAGCGCTGTAAGTTTACGGCGTACGATGTGCTGCTTGCCATCAGGATCACCTTCGATAGGCTCAGCAGTTACACCAAGCCATGTAGCGCCCTGGATCACGCGAGCTTCAAGCACCTTACCGCCTACTGATGCGTGCTGGCGGTGATAGTCAGTAGTGTTGAGGAACTGGTGGATCCAGATACCGCCGCGGAAATCATCCTTGTAAGCCGAACCCTCGAGAAGCTCCTCGATGCTCCATTCCAGGCCTTTGATATTAACCTGAGAATCAGCATTTACTTCCCACTGGCCATCGTTGGTAGAGTCAGCCGGCGATACGATGATATGATCATCATTCACAGCTGCTACAGGACGGTAACCCGGCTTGACACTACGGGCGAAGAACTGATTGAAAGTCTTCCAGCCGCCCATAGGCATCTCATAGTCGCCCATATTGTAGCGGGGCGAATTGTAATACGACTTCACAGCCTCATCGTCAAGTGACTCAGGCTTATCCATCCACTGTCCGAGCGAGATCACAAACTTTCTCATCCAGGTCGACAGCGGTGTCAACGGAGGCATCACATTATCCTTCAACTGACTCGGGATAATAGGAGTCTGAAGCTCCTTCAACGGGCTCTGATCAAGAAGGAAATAGAACATCGTGACGTGCTGATATACGACATCACCCTCGGGATCTTCCTTAGGCACCCAGTGGAGGTTTGATTCACACCAGTCAAGATAATCGTCAACAGTCTTGATGTTCTCATATTCTACTACATTAAGCTCATGGCATTTGTCAAGAGCCTGCTGAAACTTGTCCTGCCAGCCATTTTTCTCAATCATGTCGACGAGTTCCTGCACGACAGGTGAATAGTTTTTTGTTGTTGCCATAATATGTATTTTTATGTTAGGTTGTATGCACTATTTGAACCTATAACAAACACTCCATCCCAACTGTTCAGAGGCAACAAAAATAAATTTATCCCTGATGCCTGATAAGCACATTTATCATTACGTTTGAGGATTGAGTAGGATTGGCAGCGAATCCCCAGATGACCTCCAAATCATCGCGAAGAGTGGAGAGAAAATCGTTCAGCGGTTTAAAGTCGCTCATCTTCAGGTCTGCCTCAGGTCCGGTGACGATATTGAAAACGACAGCTTTTGCTGAATCGAATAATTCCGAATCAACTAACTTGCTGACTGCCTCGATTAAAGTATCGCCGGTAAAGGTCGAAAACTGCGCACAGCCGTCGGCAAGCATTGGAGCTATGTCAAAGTCGTAACTCAGGGCAATATATTGTCGTAATTCTTCGCTACAAAATGCTCTACGGATTTCTGTTTCATTCATAACGTTATTGGATTTAGAATAGATAATTCAATTTCTTCGATGGGATGTTGCAAAACAAATCTCAGGCCCGGAGACCTCCACATCGCCATCACATACAAATTTATGCATAAAATTCGGAAACTACTTAGTAAGCATTAAAAAATAACTTAGGACAAAAGCCCGGTTCGAAGGGCTGAATAATTTTAAAAATATAGTATTACCAACTTCAAGTCATTATTACTATTCTAAGCTAGATTTTCGGATTATTTTGAGCAAAATATCGCTGATAAACGTTATCTTTGTGTGTTCAAGATATTCGCTTATGAAATACTACATTATTTATAATGGGCAGCAAGTGGGTCCGCTTGACCCGGAACAGCTCCCGGCCTATGGCCTGACGCCTCAGTCGATGGTGTGGCACGAAGGTTTGCCCGGATGGCTTCCTGCTTCACAAGTACCCGAGCTCGCTCCTTACCTCGGCAATCCTTATTTGCGTCCCGGCGTAACGATAATTAACAACAATACCCAGCCGCGGCAATTACAGTCTAATCCGCTGACGTATGCCATTATATCTACCATCGTATCATTCTTAGGGTGTTGCTGCCTTGTAGGCGTAATAGGTGTAATTGCCATAATCAAAGCCAACCAGGCTAATAATCTTGCTGCCCAAGGGGCTTACGAAGCAGCTTGCCAGAAAGCGGCCTCATCACGCACTCTCGCTACTATCGCCCTGATATGCGGCATATTAGGCATTATAGTCACCATCTTATTTTATGCTATTGATTATTCCCCGATTAATGATCTGTTATGAAGAAAATCATATTCCTTTTCGTCGCTCTACTGACAGCTACGCTCACTCTCGCTGCAAAAGACAAAGCCGAAATTAAATTTGAGACCGTCAGCCATGACTTCGGAGCTATCCGTGCCAACGGCGGTCAGGTGACGGCCACCTACAAGTTTACCAACACCGGTCAAAAGCCACTCGTGATAATCTCCGTCACCAATGGCGGATGCGGCTGCACCGTGCCCACCTATCCGAAAGAGCCTATCCAGCCCGGCAAATCAGGCCAGATAACCATCAAATTCAACCCCGCAGGCCGTGCAGGCGAGTTTGAACGAGTGGTCAAGGTTAAGACCAACGCCTCAAAGCAACGCGAAAAGCTCTCCTTCTCCGGAACTATAATCCCTTGACAATGCGACGACTGATCCTTTTCACCGCCATCCTCACCTCGATCCTCTCGGCGCAAGCTGACGGCACTTGGCTTGAAACCACTCACGATTTCGGAGCCTTTGACGAAGACCTCGGAATAGTAACATGCCAGTTTCGCCTTGTCAACACCGGCGACGAGCCCCTGGCTATAATCAATGCCCGTGCCAACTGCGGCTGCACTCGCCCGGAGTACTCGACAAAACCCATCGCGCCCGGCGATACGGCCATCGTATCCGTAGGGTTCGACCCCAAAGGACGCCCCGGGAAATTCAAGAAATACATCTACGTCGATGCCAATACCACCCCGCCACGCACTACTCTCGAGATTCACGGCACGGTGATCGGCGCCGGCAACACGCTTCGCTCCCGTTTCCCCGTTGAAGCCGGGCCAATGCGCCTGCGCGGCACCACAATAGCTTACGGACAGATCCTCAAAGACCATGCCGGAGGCAAATACCTCGAGGGCTACAACACTTCTACCGATACGTTGCGCCCCCTGGTCACCGGCGCGCCCTCCCACATCAGTGTTATCATCGAGCCGAACATAGTGCCTCCGGGCGAGCAATTCGTAATATCTACTATTTTCCACTCCGATAAATGCAACGACTGGGGACTCACGACCGGTAGTTTCAACCTTCGCCCAACCCCTGACGCTACTCCCGTCAACATCGAGACCGTGGCAATCATTAAAGAAGACTTCTCCAAAATGACCACGGAGCAGATGGACAAGCGCCCCGTAATGACCACGTCGACCACAAATATCGATCTTGGGAAACTCACCCGCGCCGACAAACCCGTCACACGCTCGTTCACCATCACCAATTCCGGTGACTCTCCTCTGATTATCCGTCAGATATCATGCCCCGACAAAGCCGTTTCCATTAAGATCTCCGATCGTAAAATCAAGCGACGCAAATCGGCTACCGTAACGGTCACCGTTGACCCCTCACTCGTAGGACGCACCGAGCTCCTCAACGCACGTATCAACATCACTGCCAACGACCCGATCAACCCCACTGAAACCGTCCGCCTCGTCGCCGAAATGAAATAAAGTTTACAAAAATTAGTAGATGGTTTAAAATTTGTAAAATTACGCCGAAAAATTTGCACAGTATAAAAAAACGCCTTACCTTTGCATCGCTTTTAAGGCAAAGCGGGGTGTAGCTCAGCCCGGTTAGAGTACGCGTCTGGGGGGCGTGTGGTCGCTAGTTCGAATCTAGTCACCCCGACTACAAATAGCAAAGCATTAAAAGCAAGATACCCGGCCTTCCAGCCGGGTATTTTTATTTGATAGCCAAACATAGAACCTTAAATTATTCGGATCAGCTGATAGGGGCGGCTGGTAGTTTATTTTATTTTCACCTTAATATTATACAATACTTACATTTTATTAACATTATTTAATGATTGGGGGGGGGTAATTCACTTATTTTTCCTTACCTTTGTCAAAAATTTTAACACACAAACTAATCATTAACTATGCAGACCAAGTATCTAAACCGATCCGACAATGGCAACACCATGACAATCGGTGACGATGAAGAATGGATCAGTTATAAGCGCGTTAAGTAAGGCACAAGCCGTTTTTCCAGTGCATATGTTAAAAAGCATGGATAAGAAGTGTTAA
>JAMPAP010000037.1 GCA_023667185.1 Lachnoclostridium sp. | reverse complement strand
AGACACGAAAGTAGGAGATAAGCACCTGCGATTAGTGTTTACCTCCTACTCGATTGGTTAATCGTCACTAAGTAAGCATTAAAAATAACTTGGGGCAAATGCGCGGGTATATTCGAGAATTTTTGACAATGCCAATAAGGGAGTGTAGCGAGCTACATGACTGCCGGGCATTCGTCAAAGATTCCGAATAGACCAAGCAGGTGTCCTTATTTATTTTTTAATGATTACTAAAATAGGAGGTTGATGCATCCCATCAGGAAGCCGAGAAGAGCTCCAAGCCATACGATGGCCTTCAGCTCCTTACGGGCTACCTCGAGGATGATACGCTCTGATTCCTCGACATCCATGTCGTTGATGCGGGTCTCAATGATGCGGCTGATGTCTATTGCTTCGAGGATGCGCGGAAGCCGCTCGGTGACAATGGCTCGGTAGATGTTAAGCAGCGTGTCAGAGGCTTGGGTGAGACGATCCTCGTTTTCGGCTACGATGTTGCATACCCTCATATCGAGGAGATTGTCAGCGAAATCAGAGATTATGCCTCCGACGATAGAATAGGAGTTGCTGCGTAGCATCTCGTCAATATTCTTGGCAAGCATCGATGCAAGAGGGCGTGAGATAGCTTGAAGCAGTTTGTCGGCAGCGAAAATGCCTAAGAACCCGCGGTCGATCTTTGCAATGGCATGGTCAACCACGATTGATGCAATCTTGTCGCCGAGATATGATGATGCAAGTGCGCGGTGGATGTGGGAAGTGGCGGTGGAGATGGTCTCCCGACGAAGAACCTCTATCTCTGACGGCTTCAGAAACGACTCAAGAAATTGCTCGATGCTGCGCCGGTCAGAGCGTCGGGCGTCGATGTAGCTATTTATGGAGCTGCGGATTTTACCCGTCATCTCGTCAGATAGCAGCCACTGCTGAAGCACCTCGGTATTCATAAGGTTCTTGCTGACGGCATCGCCTATGGATGCGGCAATGCGGGCTTTCTCCTTCGGAATCAAGCCGGGAGTGAACGGGACTTGCCATCGCCCGATAAAGCGGGGACGCCGCGGGCGAAACAGCATACGGATAGCTATGTCGTTGGTTATGTAGCCGATGACCGCACCTATGAGCGGCCGGGCGATAAGAGTGATCGTGAACATGACGTAAAGTTACAAAATGGATACTATAATGACAACATTTCGCGGCTCTAATTTGTTAAAAAATCATGAATGCGAAATTTTCAATATCTACTCAGGCAGGACGTTTCGGGCTTTGGTGTCAGAGACACTTCCCGTCGCGTGTGTTTATGTTTGCCATATCGATATTGACAGGCTTTGTGACAGGCTTTGCTGCTTTTCTGCTTAAGTGGCTGATAGGCACGGTTTCAGGGTTTGTAACTTCGCATTTCACCATGAGCGGTGCCAACTACTTTTTGCTCGGCCTCCCCTTGGTAGGCTTCACGTTGACGATGCTGTTTATGCGCTATGTGCTCCATCACAATATCTCTCATGGTATCGACAAGGTAATCAAGCAATTACGTAAGAAAGACTATTACATCCGTCCGTCGCTGATGGGCTCGCCTCTGATAGCCAGCACCATGACTCTTGGCTTCGGTGGTTCGGCCGGTGCTGAAGGACCTATCGCCACGGTAGGCGCGGCCGTAGGTGGCAACCTGGGCCGATGGATGAAGCTCGACAGCCACAGACTGATGATAATGATAGGATGTGGAGCCGGAGCCGGTATCGCTGCCATCTTTAAGGCGCCGGTTGGGGGAATGCTGTTCACGCTCGAAGTGCTTCGGCTGCCGTTGACCACATTTAATGTCATCACCTTGCTGGTGACATCGATTGTCGCTGCATTGACCTGCTACTCGTTTACGGGATTCACTTTTGATGTCAATTTCATTGAGACTACATCCTTGGAACCACATATATATATATGGGTGGTGGCACTCGGGCTGTTTTGTGCCTTCTATTCATTATGGTATTCATTTATAATGAAAAAGATGGGGCATTGGCTCGGAGGAATGCATTCGCCGTGGATACGCTCGATAGCTGCGGCTATTGTGTTAGGGCTGCTACTCTTCCTGTTTCCGGCGCTCTATGGCGAGGGCTATGGTATTATGACCAAGATGGTTAACGGCGACTTTATGTCGATACTTGACGGCGGTATTTGGCACGAGACCGTCCCCGGGCCGTTGCTGATCCTTGGCGTTACGGCAGGAGTAATGATGGTCAAAGCATTTGCCACGGCCTCTACCACCTGGGGAGGTGTAGCAGGAGACTTCGCGCCAACGTTCTTTGCCGGATGTATGGCTGGATATGTCTTTGCTGCAGGATGTAACTTGCTGTTTCATACGGATCTGCCAGTGGCTGATTTCGCGCTGGTGGGGATGGCGGCAGTGATGGCCGGGGTGATACGTGCCCCGCTGATGGCTATATTCCTTACAGCCGAGATGACCGGCAACTTCCATCTGTTCATGCCTATAGTGCTTGCTTCGGCTGTATCATTCTTCATAACGGCCGCAATTACGCGTCGTGATTTCTACGAGCGTCACTTCCTCGACGCCAAAAATATCCAAAAATAGCGGCCCGTCACTTTGGAAAAATGAAAGTTTTCGTTAACTTTGCTCACAGTACCCAAAATGACCTACTATGCCAAAAGTTTCACAACGCGGTTCTATAATGCCGGCTTCCCCTATACGCCGCCTCGGTCCGCTGGCAGCCAAAGCCAGGGATGAAGGTGTGAAGGTGTATCACCTCAATATCGGTCAGCCCGATGTACCCACCCCTCAGTGTGGACTTGATGCGCTGAAACATATTGACCGTAAAGTGCTTGAATACAGCCCCTCGGCTGGCCTTGATTCGTTACGCGAGAAGTTGAGGCAGTATTATGCTACATACCGTATTGACGTGGATGTTGACGATATTATCGTCACCACCGGAGGCTCCGAGGCTGTGCTTTTCGCATTCATGGCTTGCCTTGATCCGGGCGACGAAATCATCGTGCCCGAGCCTGCGTATGCCAACTATATGGCTTTTGCGATCTCGGCAGGAGCTAAGATTGTAACTATTCCGTCTACCATCGACGATGGCTTTTCACTGCCTCACGTCGAAGATTTCGAGGCACTTATTACGCCCCGCACCAAGGGCATCCTGATATGCAACCCTAATAACCCGACCGGCTACCTCTACACCATGAAGGAGATGCTGCGCATCCGCGACATCGTAAAGCGGCATGACCTGTTTCTCTTCAGCGATGAGGTATACCGTGAGTTCTGCTATACCGGAGCGCCTTACATCTCGGCATTTCATCTGCCTGATATTGAGGAGCAGGTGGTGCTGATTGACTCTGTGTCAAAGCGTTATAATGAGTGCGGTATACGTATCGGAGCTCTGATTACCAAGCATAAGGAGCTGAAAACCAATATTATGAAGTTCTGCCAGGCTCGACTGAGCCCGCCTCTGCTCGGGCAGATTGTAGCCGAAGCCTCAATCGATACCCCGCAGGAATATATGCTGGAGACCTATAATGAATATGTGGAGCGACGTAAATTCCTCATCGACAGGCTAAACAAGATCCCCGGTGTATATTCACCGATACCTATGGGCGCATTCTATACTGTGGTGCGTCTGCCGGTCGACGATGCCGACAAATTCTGCCGCTGGTGCCTCGAGGAGTTCCGCTACGAGGGTCAGACCATCTTCATGGCTCCTGCCTCAGGATTCTATACTACACCCGGCATGGGGCATGATGAGGTGCGCATGGCCTATGTGCTTAATACTGAGGAACTCGGCCACGCTATCGAGGTGCTTGAGCATGCCCTCAAGGCATATCCCGGTCGTACCATTAAAGACTAATCAGTGAAAATGTAGATTATGAATAAACCCGAATTTAAAGAAATATCTGAAATGACTTTCTCTCAATGCCTTACCGAACTTGAGGGGATAGTCAAGATGATGGAAGCTGATAATTGCGACATCGACCTGTTGGCCGTATATACCACCCGAGCCTCGCAGCTTCTGACTGCTTGCCGTGACCGTCTGACTGTCACTGATAATGAGTTGCAGAAGATTCTCACCAACATTGGCGGCCAGGACTGATGGCAAAAATAACATCTTTTTAATCGCCACTTACTTGCAAATGGCGGGGCGATGATGTAACTTTGCACTCTGAAACCACAGTGTGCATACTGAAAATGAAAAAATACAATCTTATAAATGACTGTCTGGGCTGGCTATGCTTTGTCGTGGCAGCAGTGACATATCTGCTGACTCTCGAGCCCACGGCAAGTTTCTGGGACTGTCCCGAATTTATAGCACAAGGTGACAAACTTGAAGTGGGTCACCCGCCGGGCAACCCTATTTTCATGCTCGCCGCCCGATTCTTTGTGAACTTTGCTTTCGGTGATGCGTCACGTGTGGCCGTGATGGTCAATGCCATGTCGGCACTCCTTTCGGCCGGCACTATTCTGCTGCTGTTTTGGACTATAACACATCTGGTGAAAAAGCTCGTGGTGAATGACGATGCCGAGACTATCCCGCTGCCTCGTATGCTGGTGATTTTCGGTTCAGGCCTATGTGGTGCGCTTGTCTACACTTGGAGCGATACTTTCTGGTTTTCAGCCGTCGAGGGTGAGGTTTACGCCTTTTCATCGTTCTGCACGGCTCTCGTGTTCTGGCTTATTTTAAAATGGGAAAACCGTGCCGCACTCCCGCATAGCGATAAGTATCTCATCCTAATCGCTTATGTAATAGGTATTTCAATTGCAGTTCACTTGCTCAACTTGCTCTGTATTCCCGCAATTGCGCTCGTGATCTACTATCGCCTGTGGCCTGAGACCTCGGCCAAGGGCTCGCTGATCACATTGGCTATTGCTGCAGCTGTGGTTGGACTGATACTCTATGGTCTCGTCCCGGGTTTCATCGAGGTGTCGCAGTATGTTGAGCTGTTTGCAGTCAACGTAATCGGCCTCCCTTATAATGGCGGTGTGATCATCTATGCCATCCTTGCTGTAGCATGCTTTATATGGGCTATCTACGAGTTGTATCGGCAAGATAGCGTAAGCCGCATCCGTTGGTCAGTGGCTCTGACCATTCTGCTGTCAGGCATCCCTTTTATCGGTGATTCACTCTGGATACCTGTGATAGTGATGGCGGCCGTGTTGCTCTACCTCTTTATGGCAAAGGCGCTCCCGGTAAGGATACTTAATCTTGTGGTTACAAGCATCTTCGTGATATTTATTGGCTATTCATCCTACGCGCTTCTGCTAATCCGCTCAAGTGCCAACCCGCCGATGAATCAGAATGCTCCTGACAATGTGTTTGCACTTTCGTCTTATCTTAACCGTGAGCAGTATGGCGACCGTCCGCTTTTCTATGGTCAGACGCTCAACTCATCGGTTGTTTATGAGGTGGATAGAAACATGAATACTTCTCCCCTCTACAAGGAGGGTAAGCCTATATATTCTAAGGTGGTGAAGAAATCGGCCGACGAGCCTGACCGCTACATAATTACCGGTTACAAGAAGGATTATAAGATGTCGCCCGAGCTCGATATGCTTTTCCCGCGTATCTATAGCGGCGCCCACGCTGCTGCTTATGCTGACTGGACTGGCATGAAGGGTGTGCCTACCGACGTCTATCCCTATGTAGATACCGAGGGCAATCCCATGACCGGATATTCTGATGTGAAAATGAAGCCCACCATGGCTGAGAATCTGCAATTCTTCATGGTCTACCAGCTCAATCACATGTACTGGAGATATTTCATGTGGAACTTCGCCGGTCGCCAGAATGATATTCAGGGTAATGGTGAGGTGAACCATGGCAACTGGATCTCAGGCATACCGTTTATCGACAATCCCCGCCTCGGCGACCAGTCGCTCCTCCCTTATGCTGATGGCGAAGGAAATAAAGGTCATAACGTGTTCTATATGCTGCCGCTGATAATGGGTATTATCGGTCTGCTCTGGCAGGCATTTACCTCTAAGCGTGGCATCGAGCAGTTCTGGGTTGTATTCTTCCTCTTCTTTATGACCGGTATCGCCATCGTGCTCTACCTCAACCAGACGCCTACCCAGCCCCGCGAGCGAGACTATGCGTTTGCAGGATCGTTCTACGCATTCTCGATTTGGGTGGGAATGGGTGTCGCCGGACTGTGGGCATTGATCCGCAAGCTCACCGCTGAGAAACGCCGTGACGCTGCCGTCACCGAAGGACCCGATGATGAGGTAACACCCAAGCAGCAGAAAGTTTCGCTGGTGGCTGCCGTGATGTGCTGCCTTATCGGCCTCTTTGTACCGCTGCAGATGGTGTCGCAGACATGGGATGACCATGACCGCTCAGGCCGCTACACCACCCGCGATTTCGGTATGAACTATCTTGACTCGGTGGATGAAAATGGTATAATTTTCACAAATGGAGATAACGACACCTTCCCCTTATGGTATGCCCAGGAAGTAGAGAACTACCGAACTGACGTCAAAGTGGTCAACCTCTCGTATCTCACTACTGACTGGTATGTGGATCAGGTGAAACACCCATCTTATCAGGCAAAAGCCATCCCTACACTCGCCAAACCCGAAGATTACGGATATGATCGTCTGCAGTTCAGCTACTTCGACCAGGCACCCGATACTACGGCCACCAATGTGTTCTACTCTTTGGCTCAGGTCTACGACAAGGCTTCGGACAAGAACCGCTGGGGTGTGCCTATGATGAAGTATCCTAACATCTTTATTCCTGTCGATCGCGACGTTGCCGTCGAGGCCGGACGCATTACCGCTGACGAGAAAGATCTTGCAGAAAACGCTATATATGTCAACCTCATGGACGACCGTGAAGCCGGACGTCACGGAGGCATGACCCTGAGTCAGCTCATCTCGCTCGACATGGTGGCAACCTCAGTGAAAGACGGATGGAAGCGCCCAGTGTACTTCGCTTCGACAGTCCCCACTGACTACTACCTCGGTCTGCAGCCCTACATGGCATCCACCGGTATGGCCTACGAAGTTACTCCGCTCCTCCACCCCGAGAATGCTCCTAATGATATCGTAGCCGTGAATACTGACAAGGCTTACCGTAACGTTACCGAAAAATTCCGCTGGGGCGGTCTTGACCGTGTCAACGAGGGCAAGCCGATCTATCTTGATGAGACAGTTCGCCGTATGGTCACCACCACCCGCTCGTATATGCTCAACCTTGCTACGGCTCTCGTCAATGAAGCCGTCGTAGCCGAACGTGTCGACTCTGCAGCCGTAACACCTGAAGAGAAATCTCAGATTGAAGCCTATAAGGCCGACCGCTACGGCAAAGCCCTCAAGGTGCTCGAGCTCATGGAAGAGAAGTTGCCCGAAAAGGCTGCTCCTTACTCGGCTCAGATTCCTCAGCAGATGGCTGACCTCTATTCACGTCTCGGCCTCGTCACCGGTGATAAGAAGTACACTGACAAAGCTATCGCTCTGACTGAAAACGAGCTTCGCAAATACACCCGCAACCTCCTCTACTATCAGAGCCTTACACCCTCGCAGCACAGCACCCTCCAACTCACTGACCGCTATATCGAAGCTGGCTATATCATCTCACTCCTCCAGGATCTTCAGGATCAAGGTGGCGACGTAGAGAAAGCTATTGCCGAGATGCAGGATGCCGGTGTTAACTTTGACCGTATTGCGGCTCTGCTTGACCGATAATCGCTTACGATGCTGATCGAACAACCTCCGCTACTATACCGCCTTCTGTTTCCTGAAGCCTTATGGCGATTGAAACAGAAGCGGCGTAAGGTGGTGTATCTTACCTTTGATGATGGCCCCGTGCCCGAGGAGACTCCCTGGGTACTTGATACGCTCGACCGTTACGGCGTGAAAGCAACCTTCTTCCTCGTGGGTGACAACGTAAGGCGTCATCCCGAGCTATTCGAGGAGATCAAGCGTCGCGGACATTCGTGGGGCAACCACACCATGCATCATCTGCAGGGCTTCAAGGAGGACGCCATGAAATATTTCCGTGACATCCTTGAAGCTGACGAACTGATTGACAGCGTATTATTCCGCCCTCCTCATGGTATCATGCGATGGAGCCAGGCCCGCAAAATCAAGCGGCATTTCAATATCGTGATGTATGATCTGGTGACGCGCGACTATTCACGCCGCATGACCCCTGAGCAAGTGCTCGACAATGTGAAGCGTTACGCCCGCAATGGATCAGTTATCGTGTTTCATGACTCGATTAAAGCTTCAAAAAATATGCGTTACGCCTTACCACGCGCTATCGAGTGGCTTAAAAGCCAAGGCTATGAATTCGAACCTCTCCCCATGTAGAATGGAACTCGATGATGCACTTCGGGCTGCGGGAGCTGTGGCCTGGGGTGTGGCTCCTGCACAGGCTGTGGATGACACAGCAGCACAGTCGTTTGACCATTGGCTGCAATGCGGCTTCAATGCCGCGATGGAGTATATGCAAAAATATCACGACATCAGGCTCGACCCGCGGCTACTTCTTGAAGGTGCTCAAAGCGTGATTTCTATAGCCTTCCCTTATCCTGCGCCTCCCGAATTTCCTAATCTCCGATGGGCTTCCTATGCACTTGGTGACGATTACCACGATGTGTTGCGCCGCAGGCTTCAGCATGTGGTGACGATGATTAAGGAAAAATATGATGCTGAGTCAAGGATATGTGTTGACTCGGCGCCTATACTTGAAAAATATTGGGCAGAGCGTACCGGAGTGGGGTTTAAAGGATTGAATTCCCAAATAATTGTGCCCGGCATCGGGTCAAGAATCTTTCTTGCTGAAATCGTTACCACCCTCAGCATTGACCCGGATGAGTCGTCTCATGAGAATTGCAGCGGATGCCGACGATGTATCAATGCATGCCCCGGAGGAGCCATCAGCGAAGATGGCACGATAGATGCCCGCAAATGCCTGTCGTACCTTACGATAGAATGTCGAGACGAGCAGTTGCCGCCTGACCTGAATCTCTGCGGACAGGTTTATGGGTGTGACATCTGCCTGAACGTATGCCCCCATAACCATCCTGCTACCCTGTATCCCGATGAATTTAAGCCCCGACAAAGCATCCTTTCGCTGACTAAAGAAGATGTCGATCGAATGGATCAGGCGACCTTTTCTACTGTCTTTACTCGCTCTCCTATAAAGCGTACAAAACTCGCCGGGCTGAAAAGAAATGTTAAATCATTGTGATTTTTGAAAATGTTGCAACATTGTGTCAACGATGTAACGCGATTGTAACTTCACTGCGTTACCTTTGCAACGTGAACAAAACGCTACCACTTCGGTAGCTCAAGATATATAATCAGTATCACAGAAAACATTGTTGCAAATTTAGACACCAACTCAAATTCAAGAAACATCTATATCTCAAATAGGACAGGTCGCTGAGAAGCGACCTTTACTATTTTAAAAAAGTCATGAAGTCAATTTGACAAATTACAAAATTGAAGGGGCGTACACAACTAAAATTGATATTATGTTGTTTTAAATTAGGGATATTCAGTTAAAGGCGTGATTGGAAGTATGTGAAACGGCATTAGGA
>JAMPAP010000036.1 GCA_023667185.1 Lachnoclostridium sp. | reverse complement strand
TTTCCATCCCTCCCGTTCCTCCCATCCCCTCATGATGCGTCATGATATCTCATGATACATCTTGATGCCCCTCCCATCCCCTCAAGAAAAAAATTTGCAATTTCCCCGATTTTATCCTACCTTTGCACCCGAAAAGAACATTAAACGTTATGATAAATCGAGTATTAATCCGTCAAAAAGTGGTTCAGATGCTCTACTGCTACCTCCTGAGCCGCAGTGAATTCAAAATTATTGCCGCACCTGACGACAATGCTAATCGTGACCGCAAATACGCTTACCGCCTTTATCTCGATTTATTACTCTTCATCCTCGAGCTTTCAGGCTACGAAATCAACGGACGCAAACACCTTGCAGGCATTGCCCTCGACAAGCACATTGACCACAACCAGCTCGCAAAATCTCTCAACTCGCTCGACCAGCTCCGCACACTCATCCTCGAAGGACGCCGCTCACTCGACAGATTTGACAAGGTGATTCCTCACATCTACGACGCCATAAAAGCCCTCCCCGCCTACAAAAGCTTCATCCGCAAGAAAAAGCCCGAGCTTAAGGACGAAGTGGAGCTATGGGTATCAATCCTCTCAACCCTCATCGCCCGCGACACGGAATTTGCAGCCGCTGCACGTGAGGACGACGACTTCACCATCCGCGGCTTCGAAATGGGCCTTCAGATGACCGTTGATACCCTCCTCGGATACAATGACAACCGCCAGCTATTCATTCAGGCTCGAAACTCGCTTACCGAGTCGCTCAACAAAGCTCACGAGCTTTACTTCCACCTCCTGGCCCTGATCGTAGAGCTCACTAACGCTGAAGCACGCAACCTCGACGAAGCGCGCCACAAGCCATTCGCCACCGACGCCGAGCTCCACCCCAACCTCAAATTCGTCGAAAATCGCCTCGCCAGAATCATCGCCGAAACTCCCGCTATGGTCGACTATATCGCCGACGGTCGCACCTACTGGTCCGACGAGCCCATTTTCATTATGTCACTTCTGGCTAAAATCAAAGAGAGTGACATATACCGTCAATACATGGACGGCTTCCGCGACGACCTCGAAGACGACTGCGAGTTCTGGCGTGCAATATTCCGAAACGTCATCCTCCCCGGTGACGACCTCGCCGAAGTCCTCGAATCAAAAAGCGTCTACTGGAACGACGACATCCACGTTATCGGCACATTTGTCCTCAAATCCATCCGCCGCATCGCCCACCTCGAGACCGAAACCTCCGACGTCGAGCTCTTCCCCCAGTTCAAGGACGAGGAAGACCGCAACTTCGGCCCGGAGCTCTTCGTCCTCGCCATCAACAAGTTTGACGACTATAAGGAGCTCATCAACCGCTTCGTCAACACCCGACAGTGGGACACCGATCGACTCGCATTCATGGACATCGTAATCATGGTAACCGCCCTGGCCGAAATCCTCAACTATCCCGCCATCCCCGTAGCCGTATCTCTCAACGAATACATCGAGATTGCCAACGACTACTCCACACCCCGCTCCGGCCAGTTCATCAACGGCATCCTATTCTCAGTCCTATCGTCACTCAAAGAAGAAGGCATCCTCACAAAACCCCTATCCGACGATCATATTTAACAAATTTTATCAAAAAATTCCCCCTCTCCACGCAACAAAGGCAACCCACCTCCCCAAAAATCACTACCTTTGTAAACCCTCTATCAACTAAAAACTAAAAACTAAAAACTAAAAACTAAATATGCTCCTACTTCAAGCTCAAGACGGTGCCGGTCTCATGAACATACTCATGATCGTTGCACTTATCGCCATCTTCTACTTCTTCATGATCCGCCCACAGCAGAAACGCCAGAACGAAATCAAGAAATTCCGCGAAGGCCTCTCTGTCGGCGATAAAATCGTCACTGCCGGTGGTATCTACGGCAAAATCAAGGAAGTAAAATCCACCACCTTCGTAGTCGAGGTTACCTCAGGTGTATCTCTCACCATCGACAAAAACTCCGTTTACCCCTCCGCTGACGACTCTGCCGCTGCCGCTGACAACTCGCAGACCCTCAAAAAGTAAACCCCTCTCCCGGCCATGAACGAAAGGCTCGGCAAAATATTCTCTAAAGTAGAGCAGGCCATCCACTCCTCTCGTGGTAAAGATGTACTGCTCTACCTCTTATGTCTTTGCGTAGCATTCGTCTTCTGGCTATTCATGTCGCTCGACACTGAAGTCCAACGCGACTTCCGCGTCAACCTCGAACTCCAGGATATGCCCGACAGCATTACCCTGATCAACATCCTCCCGCCCTATCTCGACGTCAGCGTCAAAGCCAAAGAATCACAGCTCCTACGTTTCGAATGGGGTGGCAGCTCCACCATCCGCTTCAAATGGAATGACTACTCTACCGAGTCGCAGCTCAACATCACCAAGATCAAACTTGACACACGCCTGCGCGACTTCTTCGGTTCAAGCGTTCAAATCATCGCGTGCCGCCCTGACTCGCTCATAATCCCATTTACCTCTTCTCCCGGCCGACGAGTAAAGCTGAACATCAACGCTGACATCCACCCCAACTTCCAGTCAGTGATCTCCGGTCCCATCACCGCCAACGTCGACTCCGTAACACTATATTCCACCACTGACCTGCCCCACTCCATCCAGCAAGTCACCACCGAGCCACTCGTACGCTCCGGAATGAAGGACACCGTGCGCTACGAAGTGAAAATACAGCCCGTAGCCGGAGCTCGCATTGTCCCCGACAAGGTCATCGTCACAGTCCCCGTCGAGCCCCTCATCTCAAAAAAAATCTCACTCTCCGTAATCCCGAGCGACCTCCCTGACGGTACCCACATCATCACCTTCCCCCCAAAAGTGGAAGTTTCCTACCTCGTGCCCATGAGCCAGTACTCCACTGACTTCAACATCAAAGCCTATGTCAACTACAACGACATAACCCGAGCATCCAACAAGCTCCCCATCACCCTCTCCACACTCCCCCAATCACTCAGCTCTATCACAATCACCCCTGACAGCGTCGAATACATCATCGAGCACAATGTCAACTGACCCTCTACACCCCACCATAGCCATTACCGGCGGAATAGGCTCCGGCAAATCCATCGTCGCATCAATAGTATCACGCCTCGGCTACCACGTCTACGACACTGACTCCCAAGCCCGCCAACTGATGGACACCACCCCCGCCATCATCGCCCGCATTGCCGACGAAATATCCCACGACGCCATCATCGACGGACGCATCCACCGCCCTACCCTTGCCTCCATCGTATTCAACGACCCCGAGCTCCTCGCCCGACTCAACACCATAGTCCATGCCGCCGTTCGCAGCCACTTCATCAGCTGGCGCGCATCCCTCCCTTCAGCAACAGTATTCATCGAATCAGCCATCCTCTACGAAAGCGGCTTCGACGACCTCGCCGATCACGTATGGCTCGTCACCTCCCCCGAAGAACTCCGCATCACCCGCGTAATGCGACGCAACGCCCTCACCGAACCCCAAGTCCGCGCCCGCATCGCCTCCCAGGCTCCCATCCCCCTAACACCCGACACAACCATCCTCCTCAACGACGACACCACCCCCCTCCTCCCCCAAATCCTCCCCCTCCTCTAATCCACCCCTAATGTTACATCACGATACATCATGCTGCATCATGATGTGTCATGATATCTCATGCTGCGTCATGCTACTTCATGCCCTGCTCCCGATTTTTCCTTAAATTTCCTTAATTTCCCCTATCTCCCTTAAACGTTACACCCCCTTCGGTGGTTATATTTTTAAACTATTTGAGATACTAAGATGAAAAATTTTACTCACGTTTTGATTTTATTTATGGGATTGATACTCGCCGCGGCTCCTATTCAGGCAAGAGAGCCTGACCCGACGAAGTATCTCATTGACACAGTCCCTTCTCAATGGCAATACGTCACTGACATTCCCTCCGTATCGCCTGAGAACGACAAGTGGTGGAAAAATTTCAACGACGTGATTCTCGACTCGCTCATCGAGACTGCAATCACCAACAACTTCAACGTGTCAATAGCCGCTCACAGGATGGAAATTGCCAGGCAGACCCTGAAACAGGCGCGTTCGCAGTATTTTCCTTCCCTTAACTTTCAAGGCGGTTGGTCCAAGAGCCGCACCTCAGGTGCGATGACCACAGACAACGGTCAGGCTGTTAATTCGAGCTATTTCTCACTTGGGTTGGATATGAGTTGGCAGATCGATCTCTTCGGTAAAATCACGGCGCAATCCCGCAATCGTGAAGCGCTCTACAAAGCTTCACGTGCCGAACTTGACGGTATGCTCGTCTCCGTTGCTGCCGAAACCGCCACCTATTACATTAATCTCCGTGTGCTTCAGGCACAGCTCCAGGTCGCCACTCAACACCTTGAATCACAAGCCCGTATTGTGAAAATCACCGAGGTGCGTTACGACACCGGACTCGCCTCCAAGCTCGACGTCGCCCAGGCGCGTGCCCTCTATCTATCCACTCAGGCCTCAATCCCGTCGCTTGAGAATGCTATCAATTCGGCCATCAGCTCCATCGCCCTGATGCTGGGCGTTTACCCGGGGCAGATCGTCGATATGCTTTCCCGTGAGGCTGACCTGCCCGACTATCATCAGCCCGTGGCACTCGGCATCCCCATGGATCTACTCCGCCGTCGCCCTGACATCATCGAGGCTGAATACAACGTCGCTGCCTACGCTGCAGCCCTCGGTATCGCCAAAAAGGATTTCCTCCCTACGCTTACCCTCGACGGCTCCATCGGCACTTCCGCCCACAACTTCGACCACCTCTTTAAAAAGAATAGCTTCTCTTACACCATCGCGCCCACCCTATCCTGGACTCTCTTCGAGGGGTTGTCGCGAAAGTATGCTCTCGCCTCGGCCCGCGAGCAGATGCAATCGGCCATTGACTCCTACAATCTCACCGTTATGACCGCTGTCCGCGAAGCTGACGTCGCCCTTAGCGACTACCATTTCACGCTCCAGACCATCGACCTCGACAAGCAAGTCTACGACGAAAGCACTACAGCTTTTGAGCTCTCCATGGATCAGTATAAGAATGGTCTACAGTCACTTACCCCCGTGGTGGATGCCCAAATGAATATGCTCACTTACTCTAACTCACTCGTTACCCAAAAGGGCAACGCGCTCCTTGACCTGATTGACCTCTACAAAGCCCTCGGCGGCGGATGGTCCGATATGTAATACCTCACGCTAATTCCCCTGACTATGAAACAGATATACCTTCTTGCATCGCTGGCCATCGTAGCCACTTCGTGCTCTCATAAATCAGAGTCTGACTCTTCTGACGTCCTCCCCGTTGAAGTCGCCGAAGCTGTCACTGACTCCGTGACCCTCTATTCCACCTACCCCGGCTACACCGAGGCTGACAACACCGTCAACGTCGTAGGACGCGTCAACGGACAGATCCTTACCAAGACCTACGACGGTGGCCAATTTGTCAGCAAAGGAATGGTGCTGTTCACCATCGACCCAACCACCTATCGCGATGCCCTTGATCAGGCGCTTGCCCAACTCGCCACTGCTCAAAGTACCTACGAGTACAACAAAAAACACTACGAAGCCATCAAGAAGGCTTTCGCAAGCGACGCCGTCTCGCAGATGGATCTCGTGCAGGCCGAGAGCGACTACCACCAGAGCGAGGCTTCGATCAAGAGCGCTCAGGCAGCCGTGTCTACCGCCCGTCAGAATCTCAGCTACTGCACGGTGACAGCTCCCATCTCCGGCCACATCACAAGCGCCAACGCTGACCCCGGTGCCTACATCAGCGGCGAAGGTGCTCCCGTAACGCTCGCCACCATCTATAAGGACGACATCCTCGATGTCACCTTCTCTATCGACGATGACCAATACGTCCAGCTCCTGCGCGACTCCATAGCCGTCACCGAAGACCTCAAGCATATCCCGCTGAAGTTCTCCGAGAGCCTACCCCACACTTACACCGCCGACCTCTCATATATGGCACCATCTCTCGACCCCAACACCGGAACGATGAAGATTCAGGCCAAAATCAAGAACAGTTACGGTGAACTGAAGTCGGGTATGTTTGCTACCATCGATCTCCCCGTAGCCTCTGACCCAAAGGCTATTCTTGTCAAGGACGCATCGATCTCCACTGACCAGCTCGGCAAATACCTCTACACCGTCAACGATTCTGACCGAGTGGTCTACACCCCTATCCAGATTGGCCAGATGGCCGATGACTCAATGCGTATCGTTACATCGGGCATCGCCCCCGGTCAGCGTTACGTCACCAAGGCCATGCTCAAGGTGCGTAACGGCATGGCCGTCAAGCCCGTCCTCACAAAGTAGTTTCACCTATTTAATCCTTCAGCCTCATGTTTTCACGTTTTTTCATTGACCGGCCTATCTTCGCCACGGTCCTCGCCATTATAATGATCCTCGTGGGATTGCTGACGGTGAAGACTCTCCCTGTCGCGCAGTTCCCTGACATCACTCCTCCCACGGTGTTTGTCACCGCAAGCTATCCCGGCGCCGATGCCGAAACCGTAGCCGAAACCGTAGGCACCCCCATCGAGGAGCAAGTCAACGGCGTAGAGGGTATGATGTATATGAGCTCCAACTCAAGTTCTGACGGCTCTTACTCCCTCACCATCACCTTCGAAGTGGGCACTGACCTCGACATCGCTACCGTAAAGGTGCAGAATCGTATCTCGCTCGCCGAACCTACACTCCCTACCGCCGTCAAGCAGCAGGGTATCTCCGTTATGTCGCAGTCAACCAACATTATAATGTTTATCGCCCTCGAGGGTGACTCCACTGAACGCTACGATGCGCTCTACCTCACCAATTACGCCAAGCTCAACATCATCGACGAGCTTTCGCGTCTCGACGGCGTAGGCGGAGCGGCAGCCTTCGGCGGAGGTGAGTATAGTATGCGAGTATGGCTCGACCCGGAGAAGATGCGTGTCCGCAACATCACGCCCGCTGACGTATCAGCTGCCATCACTTCGCAAAACATCGAGGTATCAGGCGGCTCGATCGGTTCGTCACCTACCCCCTCAAATGTCGACTTCGAGTTTACCCTTACTTCTCAGGGTCGCCTCAAGACGGCCGAACAGTTTGGCAACATTGTCATCAAGACGGGCGAAGACGGCTCCATGCTCCGCCTTCGCGACATCGCCACCGTCGACATGGGCTCCAGCAGCTACTCCACAGTATCCCACGTCTCGGGTCGCGAAGCCGGACTGATAGGTATCCAGCAGCTCCCGGGTGCCAACGCCCTCGATGTGGCCAACCGTGTCTCCAAAAAGATGGAGGAGCTCTCGGCTTACTTCCCCGAGGGTGTCCACTATAACGTCATAATGAACACCACTGACTTTGTCAACGCATCTATTGACGAGGTGCTCGTCACCTTCGTCGAGACGACGCTCATCGTGATGCTCGTGATCCTCATTTTCCTCCAGAGCTGGCGCGCGGTAATCATCCCTATGCTGACCATACCCGTCTCGCTCATCGCCACGTTTGCCGTGATGAAGCTGCTCGGCTTCTCGCTCAACACGCTGACTCTCTTCGGCTTGGTACTGGCCATCGCCATTGTGGTCGATGATGCGATAGTGGTCGTGGAGGACTGCTCGCGTATTGTCGACGAGGGGAAGATGACTCCCCGCCAGGCTGCCGAGAAGGCTATGGACGAGCTGGAAGGGCCGGTGATCGGCGAAGTGCTCGTGCTGCTGGCCGTGTTTATCCCTACGGCTTTCATCTCCGGTATCACCGGAGAGCTCTACAAACAGTTTGCCCTGACGATTGCCGTATCCACAGCATTCTCCGGCTTCAACGCTCTGACTTTCACCCCGGCCATGTGTGCGCTCTTCCTGCGCAAGAGCAAGGCTTCCAACTTCTTCATCTACCGCTGGTTTAACAAAGGCCAGGCATGGCTCGAATCGCGCTACATGAAGATCGTAGGCGCATTCCTCCGCCGTCCTATCGTGGCCATCGGCATATATCTGATCCTGACGGCTGTAGCTTTCTGGGGCTTCATAAAGTGGCCTACAAGCTACGTCCCTGAAGAGGATATGGGCTATTTCATGACCTCCATCCAGCTCCCTACCGGTGCCTCGCTCAATCGCACCGACGAGGTAGTCAAGTCACTCGCCGACAAGGTAAAAACTCTCCCTGAAGTAGCCAACGTGATCTCCATCTCAGGCGAATCAATGATGGGTGGCGGCAACGGTAGCAACCTCGGCTCAATGTTCGTGGTTCTGAAGCCTTGGTCGCAGCGCAAGGGCAAGGACGAGAGCGTCGACGCCGTCATCGCCAAGGTGCAGCAGATGTCAGCTCCCGTGGAGGAGGCTATCGTATTCTCCATCAACCCGCCGGCCATCCCGGGTCTCGGCATGACTTCGGGCGCACAGATGCAGCTACTTGACATCAACAACCTTGGTGCCAAGGAGATGGCTCAGGCTATTGACCTTATCCGGACCGAAGCGGCAAAGGATAAACGCATCGCTCAGGTGACCACCACCTATCAGGGTGAAGTGCCTCAGTACAGCCTCAATATCAACCGTGACAAAATGAAGATGTACGACCTTCGCCTCGAGGATATCTACTCCACACTCGGCAGCTTCATGGGTAGCACCTACGTCAACGACTTCGTAGAGTTTGGCCGCACTTATCAGGTCACGCTCTCAGCTGATGCCGCAGCCCGTGCACATAGTGATGATGTACTTCAGCTCTCGGTAAGAAACTCCGGCGGCGACATGGTGCCGTTCAGCGCCTTCGCCTCACTTGAGCCTACGCTGGGCGAGTCTACCGTAAGCCGTTATAATATGTATAATACGGCTTCCGTCACAGCCACTCCCTCGAAGGGCACAAGCTCCTCGGCCGCCATCAAAGCCATGGAGGAAATCGTCACCAAGGCTCTTGGCAAAAACTACTCCTACGCTTGGACCGGCGAGGCCTATCAGGAGACTCAGGGTGGCACCACCATCACCATGGTCATGATCTTCGCCGTAGTGATCGCCATCCTCGTGCTGGCCGCACAGTATGAGAGCTGGACTGACCCTGTAGCTGTAGTTATCTCGATGCCAACGGCCATCCTCGGTACAGTCCTCGGATGTATCCTCATGTCGCAATCCATCAGCATCTATACCCAGATAGGTATCATCCTGCTGCTCGGCTTGTCGGCCAAAAACGCCATCCTCATCGTGGAATATGCCCGCGACTTCCGCAAGGCCGGAAACCCCGTGCGTCAGGCAGCCCTCGACGCCGGACAGATACGTCTGCGCCCCATCCTGATGACCGCCTTCGCATTCGTATTCGGAGTGATGCCCATGCTCTTCGCCACCGGCGCCGGTGCAGCCTCGCGCATCTCGCTCGGAACTGCCGTAGTATTCGGTATGGCCGTGAATGCCATCGTAGGTACGCTCTTCGTCCCCAACTTCTGGGAACTCCTCGAGAACTTCCGCGAAAAATACCTCTCCCGCATCTTCGCCTCCTCCGACTCCCCCTCTAACAACTAAAAACTAAAAACTAAAAACTAAACACATGCGAGGGAGTTGCAAAACCAATATCAGGCGCGGAGCGCCGTCGTCGTCCTTAACCCCACGTTTACGTGGGGTAGGCTGATAATCAAATATTTGAGCCTCGGAGAGGCGATGTTGTGGTAACGACCTTCTAAAAACTAAAAACTAAAAACTAAAAACTAAAAACTAAAAACTAAAAACTAAAA
>JAMPAP010000035.1 GCA_023667185.1 Lachnoclostridium sp. | reverse complement strand
CCTAATAATCAATACTCATCTGGAACCACCCGCCAAAAGTTGTCAAAGTCAGGAGGTCGTGACTCAATCGACGTCACCTCGCTTTCAGCCGGCGTATACGTCGCCGTCGCCACTGACGCTGAAGGTCACACCTCAACACTCAAATTCGCCGTAAAGTAAAGTATTACCTAACTGCTACTGACGCCCCGTGACTCACCCGAGCTGCGGGGCGTCTTCTATTTCCATTTGCGTGATTGGAAATTTTTTGCGAAATTAGCACCTCATTTTTACAACTGCATTATGAGAGAATGGACTACTATCAAGGAATACACTGATATTCTGTTTCAGAGATACGGACGTATCGCCAAGATTACGATCAATCGTCCGAAGGTTTACAACGCGTTTCGCCCGCTGACCAACGCCGAGATGCTCGATGCCATGGCTTATTGCCGTGAATCGCAGGACATAGGCGTGATTATTCTTACCGGTGCCGGCGACAAGGCTTTCTGCTCGGGCGGCGACCAGAATGTCAAGGGTATAGGCGGCTACATTGATGCTGACGGCACTCCGCGCCTCAATGTACTTGAGCTCCACAAGGCTATCCGCTCCATTCCCAAGCCGGTCATCGCCATGGTCAATGGCTACAGTATCGGGGGCGGCAACGTGCTCCAGGTGGTGTGTGACCTGTCAATCGCTTCGGAGAATGCGCGGTTCGGGCAGACAGGCCCTAAGGTGGGCAGCTTCGATGCCGGATTCGGCTCGTCGTATCTGGCTCGCTGCGTAGGTCAGAAGAAGGCTCGCGAGATATGGTTTCTCTGCCGCCAGTATACGGCTCAAGAGGCCGAGGCGATGGGGATGGTCAACAAAGTTGTGCCCTTTGAGCGCCTGGAGGACGAGACCGTGGAATGGTGCGAGACTATCCTCAAGCGGAGCCCGATGGCTATCCGCATGATCAAGCGCGCGCTCAACGCCGAGCTCGACGGCCAGCACGGGCTTATGGAATTTGCCGGCGATGCCACTCTGATGTACTATCTCATGGCAGAAGCTCAGGAGGGCAAAAATGCTTTCCTCGAGAAGCGCGACCCTGACTTTGACCAGTTCCCCAAATTCCCCTGATAGAGATGATAGCTTCCTACTGCAAATACACCCTTGATTTCAACTTCCTTGCCATCACCTCACGAAATGAGATGCGGCAGAAGGACACGTATTTCATTCGCTTAGCAGATGGAGACCGCATAGCTTACGGGGAGGCCAATCTTTTCAAGGGGCTTTCGCCCGACGACTATGACGATTATGAGGATGTGCTTGAGGATGCCTGCCGGGAGATGAACCGCAAAGGCTCGGAAATACTTGGCCACAGGTACAGTTCGATCCGTTTCGGCATCGAGACAGCTCTTGCTGACTTTATCAACAGCGGGAAGATGGAGCCGTTTTCCACAGCACCTATCAATATCCCCACCAACGGCCTGATATGGATCTCAGATTTTGACTCCACAATCCGCGCCGTGGAGGAGAAGATGAAGACCTTCGATGTAATAAAAATCAAGGTGGGGCGTCTTGACATCGACGAAGAGCTTGAGATTCTTCGCTTCCTCCGCAAGTCGAGGCCCGGAGTCACGATCCGCCTTGACGCCAACGGCGCATTTAAATCAGTAGGTGAAGCTATCGACCGTCTGCACAGGTACGCGCAATATAGCATTCACTCACTGGAGCAGCCCATCCCCGCGGGCCGATACGATGAAATGCAGGATGTGATCGCCCACTCTCCCATCGATATCGCTCTGGATGAGGAGCTTATCGCCCCTCGGCTCAAGCCTTCACAATTGTTATCGTATCTCAAGCCGCGCTATTTAGTTCTTAAGCCCGCGCTGATCAACGGCTTCTCAGGCACTAAGGAGTGGATTCATGAGGCTGAAAATCGGGGCATCGGATGGTGGATTACCTCCGCCTTGGAATCAAACATAGGACTCAACGCCATAGCCCGGTTTGCAAGCCAATATAACATCGGCACTTTCTGCCAGGGGCTCGGCACAGGCCGGATTTATTCCAACAACATCCCTTCACCGCTCTACCTTGACGGACAGGTGTTAAGATCCCGTCCCGGCAAAGGATGGTCTTTACCCGATCTTGAATGGGTCACCCCTTGAACCTTATAATCTGAGCAATTGTTTAACGAAAAAAATATATAATATGGAAAATAAGATAATAGCACCTTCCGAGCTGATCATCAATCCTGATGGCTCGGTGTTTCATCTCCATCTCCGTCCTGACCAGCTGACTGACCGCGTAATCCTCGTCGGCGACCCGGGAAGAGTCGACATGGTAGCTTCGTTTTTTGACTCGACTGACTTCGAAGTGCGTTCGCGCGAGTTTCATACCATAGGTGGCACCTACAAGGGGAAGCCTATAATGTGTCTGAGCCACGGCATCGGGCCTGACAACATCGACATCGTTATCAACGAGCTCGACGCTCTGGCCAACATCGACTTCACTACCCGCGAGGTGCGCCCTGAAAAGCGTCGTCTTACCTTGGTGAGAATCGGCACCTCTGGCGCCCTCCAGCCTGAGCTGAAGCTTGGCACTCCGGTAATAGCCGAGCGTGCCATAGGCTTTGACGGCGTGCTCAACTATTATGCCGGCCGCAACGAAGTGGCTGACCTCGATATGGAGCATGCCTTCTGCGATGCAGTGGGCTGGAATCCTCTCTGGGCCAAACCTTACATTGTCAAGGCTGACGAGGAGCTCGTCGACATCATCGGCCGCGACGATATGGTGCGAGGCAACACCATCTCGGCAGTAGGTTTCTACGGCCCGCAAGGCCGCGAGCTGCGCCTTCCGCTGGCCAACCCGGATCTTAACCGCCACATCGAGGAGTTCCGCTACCTCGACCGTCGTATCACCAACTACGAGATGGAATCAGCTCCCCTGCAAGGTCTTGCCAGACTGATGGGACATCGTGCAATGACGGTTTGCTCCATCATCGCCAACCGTATGTGTCACGAGGCAACCCCCAACTATAAAAGTGCCATCCACGACCTTGTAGCCACTGTCCTTGACCGCATTTAGTGACGATTAACTTTTTTATCACAACCTTAACACGGCCACAGTTGTTTCTATATCAAACTTAAAAATGTAGAGACTATGAATACAACTGTTGAAACTAAGAAAGCAATGGCCGCAAGCGCAGCCGCTGTTTCTAAAGAAGCCGCCCGAGTATCGGCCGAGGCAGGCGCCGTAGCAGCAAAAGCCGAGGCTGAAGCTCAGAAACAATCAATTGCCGATAAAGCCGCTGAGCTCAAAGACAAACTCGCCGACAAAGCCGCTGATTTCTCCGACACTATCTCTGACAAAGCCGCCGATCTGACCGACACCGTCACCGATAAAGTTAACGACCTCAAGGAGAAAGCATCTCCTTACGTCGACAAGGTTAAAAGCAAAACGGCATCTGTGCTCGACTCGGTAAGCGACTCTATCTCCGGCCTTGCCGACAAACTTAAAAGCTGATATTACTTTCTAATATCATTAATAGCGCAAACCCTGGTGTCAGATCCTCGGATCGACCCGGGGTTTATCGTTGGCAGAATGTAAAAAATTTGTAAAAAATTTCCGGTTTATTAAGATTTTTCATCGTCATCGTCTATCATATTCCAATAATTATTTATAATTTTGCGCTATATTTAGCGAAAAATATGAATTTTACTTATAAAGTGTCATATAAACGTCTGATACTTTCTGCTGCATATAAGACCAATGTCGCAGAGGAATCGTTGCCGAAAGCAAGAAATTCAGCGGGGTGTTGCCATCAACACCCCGCTTCCTTTTTTATATGATTATTATAACTTAAATACATTCCATTATGAGTACAATTTCAGGTAAGTTTAATGCAGGATGGACAATCGTTCTATTACTGATGTTTTTTTCAGCCATTGCCGGACTTTTCATTGACTTCGGCCAGAATCTTTTCATTATGAGCAATGATCATCTTTATGCCAACATTGCATGGCTTATCACAGCCACAATCTTCGTGTTGATGATGACACCGGGCCTTTCGTTTTTCTACGGCGGTATGGTGCGCACTAAGAATGTGATATCAACGATGCTGCAGAGTTTTATTGTCATGGGAGTGGTAAGTGTGATTTGGGTGGTATTTGGATTTTCATTAGCTTTTGGCAACGACATCTTTCATGTCATCGGCAACCCAACAGACTTTTTTATGCTGCGCAATGTAGGTGTTGGCAACGTGACTGATCCTACCTCCGAAATGTCGCAAATAGGAATTGCCACCACTACGATACCCTTGGCATTGTTTGCTTTATTTCAGATGAAGTTTGCCATCATAACCCCTTCCCTTATCACGGGCTCGTTTGCCGAAAGAGTACATTTTGCCGGTTATCTACTTTTTATGGTACTGTGGACTGTCATTGTGTACTGTCCGTTGGCACATTGCACATGGCATCCAGACGGACTGTTTGGCCTAATGGATGTACACGATTATGCCGGTGGCATCGTAGTTCACGCAGCATCAGGAATTGCCGCTCTTGCAGGCGCTCTGTTTTTAGGTAAACGCAAGAACCGCACCGACTCAAAACCGGCTAACGTGCCTTTTGTCTTGCTTGGAGCGGCATTGCTTTGGCTTGGCTGGTTTGGCTTCAATGGAGGTTCCTCTTTGGCAGCCGATGGTATCGCAATCTCAGCCTTCCTCAACACCAACACCGCAGCTGCAACGGCCATGGTAGTCTGGGTGGCTATGGATGGTGTACGCGGCCACAAACCATCGGCCATGGGTGCAGCCATTGGAGCAGTGGTGGGCCTGGTAGCCATCACTCCGTGCGCCGGATGGGTCACCGTGGGAGAGAGCATATTTATCTCATTCATTATCACGGTATGTTGCAATCTCGCATGCGCTTGGAAAAGTTATAGCAATATGCTCGATGATGCTCTCGACGTATTCCCCACCCACGGTCTCGGAGGCATAATCGGCACTGTGTTGACAGGAATTTTTGCATATGATTTCTTTGCCACCGGCAATCCCGATATGATTTCGCGATGGAGTTTCTTCATCAACCATATAATCGTTCTGGTTATGGTATTTGTCTACACCTTTGTGATGAGCTATGCCCTCTACTGGATTACTGATAAAATCACCCCTATGAGAGTGTCGCGCAGCAGTGAGGAAATCGGACTTGACAAATCACAGCACGATGAAGAATATGGGCTGGAGACTGGTATTGCTGAGGATGCCATCACCGCTGACGACTGGTATCGCAATCAGGAATGACTGCTCCGTTGCGTGATTTTTTTATTTTTTTCACTTGCAAATAGCGCGACGATAATGTAATTTTGTGACTTGAATCATATAACCATGTATCAATGAAACATCTCGATCTTATTCTTGCAGAAAAGCTGCTCAAAATCAGCGCTATAAAGCTTCAACCCGAAAATCCTTTCACATGGGCTTCAGGCTGGAACTCCCCTATTTATACCGATAATCGCAAGACTCTCTCTTACCCCGACGTCAGAAACTTTATCAAAACTGAGCTTTGCAGGGTGATACTTGAGAATTTCGAGAACTTTGATGCAATAGCCGGCGTGGCTACCGGCGCAATCGCTCAGGGCGCGCTCGTGGCTAATTCGCTCGGCCTCCCATACGTATATGTGCGCTCTACCCCCAAGGATCACGGTCTGGAGAACCTTATCGAGGGTAACCTTGTGCCGGGTCAGAAAGTGGTGGTTATCGAGGATCTTATCTCTACGGGTGGCAGCTCGCTCAAAGCTGTGGAGGCTATCCGCGCCGCCGGTTGTGAGGTCGTAGGTATGGCTGCTATATTCTCATACGAGTTCCCCATAGCTATTGAGAATTTCAAGCGCTCGGGCGTAGAGCTCATCACACTCTCCAACTATACAGCCCTTATCACCGCCGCTCTTGAAAGCGGATTTATCCGCAAGGACGATGTTGAGAAGCTGCGTCTGTGGCGTGAGAATCCCGCAGAGTGGACTCCTAAGAAATCTATTGACTGATTACGGCGATGAGCAAATATACAGGCAAAAGCGTCACCATCCCGAGTGACATCAATTCGATTTATGACCGCCTTACTAATCTGGGCACGTTCAAGCAGATGCTTGACAATGCTCCGGAGATCCACAAAGAGAAGCTCAAGGGTGTCAACGTGGACGAAACGGGCTTTGCTTTCGAGGCTCCCGGCGTAGGCCAGATTAAGTTTGAGCTCGACGAGATGATCGAGCCTACCCATGTCAGCTACGTCGCTGCAAAGAGCATCGTGCCGATGTCACTTTCCATTGATCTCGAGAATGCTGCCGAAGGAGGCACTATTCTTACTCCGAGCATCGACATCGAGATCCCGGCTATGCTGCGCCCCATGCTCGGCAAGCAGTTTCAGGAGGCAGCCGATAAATTCGGCGAAGTATTTGCCAATATGGTAAAATGAAATATCTCGCTTCTCTCCTTATAATGATATTGGCGGTCGTCATTACGGGGTGTGACTCCGTAAATGACGACCGTATTCCATATGCTCCGGTGAGAGTGACATTCTCCACCGTAGGCGTATGGAATACCTATGTAAAGACGGGGGCTACGTCAGTCAACCGCTTTATCAAGGCCGATAAAGTCCCGGCCAACTTCCCTTACACGGCGCTTGATGAGACCGGCTACGGAGGGCTGCTTCTGGTAGGCGACATCATGGGCGAGGAGCAGGTGTATGACCTCTGCTGTCCCGTAGAGGTAAGGCCGACGGTTCGCGTCTACATCCCGGCCAACGAGACCCATGCCCGCTGCCCTGAATGTGGAAGCACTTATGAGGTATTCACTAACTATGGTATGCCTCTGTCAGGGCCGGCTGCACGCGCAGGCTATGCGCTGAAACGCTATCATATCGTCAACGGCGGACCGGGCGAATACAAGGTCATCACCCGATAGAGAGCTTGAACTGCTCGACAAATTCCTTCATTGCCGGGACGGTAGTCATCAGGTGATTCATCACCTCGCGCTCGTTCCATGTGTGTGGCGCCGCCTCACCTTGATTTATTTCTACAACGAGAGTAAAATGATCGTTTGACAACTTGTCACGTATCTCTTTGAGCAGCTGAGGCATCGTAGAAGCCATCAGCGAGGCCTGCATCTCATTTTCCACAAGCATCTTGAAAGAGTCACCGCTTACCTTCTGCGGGAACGATGCGCGCATGGTATTCACAAGGATATGCTCTGCCGGACGCGCATCCATAAAGTCATGCCACGCACGATTGAGCGTCTCCTCGGTATAAGCCTCCTCGCGTAGTGAGGCCGGCTGCCGTGTTGCAGCAGCGGCTGCAGGAGCGGCTTGTGCGGCAGTAGCAGCGCGCGCAGTGGCGCTTATGTGAAACGATGCCGGAGCCTTGCCCTGCTGCTGCATGACAGGGCGCTTCGGGGTCGATACAGGAGGCATCGTCAACGGCCGAGGAGCAGTTTGCTGCGCCGTCACTTGCGGGGGTTGTTGAGGCTGTGCTTGTGGCTGAGGCTGAGGCTGTGGCTGTGATGCCCCGGCTGATACGGCTATTTTCTTCAGTCGCCCCTCTCCTTTGCCGTCATTTACCGGGGAGGGGCTGCATAATTGGCACAGTTTGGCGAGCGTAAGCTCGATGAGAAACTGCTTGTTTGACGCTACACGATAGTTCAGATCCGCCTCATTGCATAATTTCATGGCAGCGAGCAGGAACTCCGGCGTACACCGCTGAGAAGTCGCAGCCATAGCATTTCGCGCATCATCGTCAGTCTCCAGCAGCACAATGGTCGACGGATCGCGCGCCACCATCAGGTCACGCAGATAGTCGGCCAGGCCGGTTATGAAGAAATGAGAGTCAAAACCGCGGTCGCGTATCTCCTTATATATAAGCCAAGAGTCAGTTACCTTGCCGTCGAGGAAGCAATCGAGCAGACGGTCAAAATATTTCGCATCAAGGACATTCAGATTTTCTATCGTGGCGGCATAGGTGATGTTACCGCGCGAGGATGCAGCCACCTGGTCAAATATAGACAGGGCATCGCGCATAGCGCCATCAGCCTTGCGAGCTATCACATTAAGGGCGGCCGGCTCAAAAGTAAAGCCCTCTTTCTGTGCCACACCGCTAAGATGCTCAATAATATCCCGAACCGATATACGGTTGAAATCATATATCTGGCAGCGCGAAAGGATAGTAGGTATTATCTTGTGCTTCTCAGTGGTTGCAAGGATAAAAATCACATAGCTCGGCGGCTCCTCAAGTGTCTTGAGAAACGCATTGAAAGCCTGGGTAGAAAGCATATGAACCTCGTCGACGATAAACACTCGATAGCGTCCTGTAGAGGGTGGCACCTGAACCTGATCCACAAGGAGGCGGATATCATCCACGCCATTGTTTGATGCGGCATCAAGCTCGATAATATTCATCGAATTGCCTTCATTGAAGGCTCTGCATGATTCACACTGGTTACATGCCTCCCCGTCGGCCGTAGGAGAGCTGCAGTTAATAGTTTTAGCAAAAATACGGGCACACGAGGTCTTGCCTACACCCCTTGACCCGCAAAAAAGATAACTGTGGGCGAGTCGTTGAGTGGCGATAGCGTTTTTCAGCGTTGACGTCAACGCTTTCTGCCCCACTACGGAGTCAAAAGTCGACGGCCTGTACTTGCGTGCTGATACGATATACTTGTCCATGACTACAAAAATAGCAAATTTTCTGTCAACTTCAATACCCTCTCCATTGTTTTAACTATAAAAAAAATAAGAACGTATAAGAACTGAATATTATGAGACCTCTCGTTTCCAACTCAAGAATTTCATCTCTGAAAGCCGAGCGGCACACAGCCGCATCCCGACCGCTGCAATTCCGTAAAATCACACCCTCTACCATCCCCATCCTTAACAGTATACTTCAGCGCTATAACCTTTCACGAACCTGCGACTATACAATCGGGGGAATATTGATGTGGGTGGACTACTTCCACTACAGCTATGATATCGTCGACGACACACTGTTTCTGAAAGGGGTCAGTGAAGATGACAACAGCTCCATAGCATTTGCCGTACCTGTCGGGGCGATGCCGCTAAATAAAGCCATAGGACTACTTAAGGAATACTGCGAACTGGATCATATCCCACTTCGACTATCGGCAGTGCCTGAAGAGCTGGTTACACCTCTTGAAGCTCTCGGATTCATAAGGCAATCCACATTGTCAGACTGGGGCGACTATCTTTACGACATCGAAGCTCTTGCCACGTTAGCCGGCAAAAAGCTAAACAAAAAGCGTAACCACGTCAACCGCTTCAAATCTGACAATCCTGAATGGGTACTCACGCTTCTGACTGCTGATCTATTGCCTGAAGTACGTGACTTCTACGTCAGACAGCATCTCGCCGAAGGCAAACCGGAATCCGCCGAATATGAGCGCCGGCAAGTAATGAAAGTACTCGACCACTACGGCAGTTATCCATTCACCGGAGCTGTCCTTTCAACGCCTACGGAAGGCATCGTCGCCTTTGCCATAGGAGAAACCATAGGTGACACACTCTATGTCCATATTGAGAAAATGAATCATCTCATTCCAGGAGCCGGAGAAATGATATGTCAGCAATTCGCAGCGATGATGCTCGCTCAGAGCCCCTCACTCCGCTACGAGAACCGCGAGGAGGACGCCGGCGACCCCGGCCTCCGCGCAGCCAAGCTATCCCTTCACCCCCTGAAGCAGCTCACTAAATATGATCTTCTATTCTAATGGCGGGGGCCGGAAATAGAAAGAGCCGGGTCTCAATTGAGATCCGGCTCTGTAGAGGGGGCGGTTACCTACTTTCCCACTTTCGCAGTAT
>JAMPAP010000034.1 GCA_023667185.1 Lachnoclostridium sp. | reverse complement strand
GATACTGCGAAAGTGGGAAAGTAGGTAACCGCCCCCTCTACAGAGCCGGATCTCACCCGAGACCCGGCTCTAATTTATATCAAACAATCATCCAATAGAGAGCCATTGTAGCTAATATTTTTTAATGAAACAGTTGTTATTTATAATTTTGTTAGTCATTATCGGTGCCGTGACTTTCGTAGCAGTGGATTGGGATAAGATTAAATTTTCGTCAGATGACGATGTTACGGAACGTCACTTGTGGTTTGATACTGTTGCGAGCGTTGATGGTCATTCTTTCGGGTTTAGCGGTGATATCTCTGTGTGGGGTGGTTGGTATTATGATACTATCCCCGTAGGGGATGATTTCATGTTGAGTTATGACTCTGTCGGTCCGTCATCGTTGAAATTGAGTCTCGTTACAAGAAATCTCATCGTTGACTTGAATGATGATAAAGCTGTTGACAAAATCAAGGATTTTTTTAATCCTCTCAGAGGATTCAGGAGATTTAGTAAAGATTATGAAGAGATTCTTGATTCGATAGTGGATGAAGAATATGGCACTATGACGTGTGTAGGAGAATTTTCATTTACAGTTGATTTCCCTGACAGTTTATTGACAGATGCTGTCAAGATTAATAAATTTATATGTGAATTGTCCGGCGTATCAGATAATGCAAAAGCTAAAGTTGATAAATTGTCTGTATTCTATGCGGGTTATGATCCTATGAAGTATTACCGTCCTGTTTATACGGGTGATGTCAATGACATGAATCGTCTTTCGGATTTCCTTGCCCATAAGACTTTTGAAAATTGGAAAAGAGGTGATAATGTCAATGAAATGTCAAATACAGCGAAGTTAGAAATAAGGTCGCATATAGCCAATCCCCGATATGTGACACTGAGCAAGTTTGAATATGAGAGGATAGGTTTAGGCCATGGAATGTATACCGAGACATTTCATTCTCTTGACCTGACTACAGGAAAAACATTGTCAAACAAGGATATTTTTCTACCTAAATCGCTTGACAAGGTGAAGACAGCATTGTTTGAAACGATGGCTGCTGATTCGCATTACTTGTATTGGTGTCAGGATGTAAGGACGGCAGCTGACGTGGAGTTGATGATTCAGAGCTGTCAGGCTCCGGATCCGGAGCTTGATGGTACGGAATGGGAAGAACCTAAGGAGGAATACGTGTTTGAGTTGCCTGAGGGAGCGTTGACTGATAGGGGAGTGGTATTCTCATTCCAGCCTTACGAGATCAGCTGCTGGGCGGCGGGAGCTTTTCACTTTGTAGTGCCATACGACAGTCTTCTCCCTTATATGACTGATAAAGCTCGATCCCTCATCCGATAATCATTTTCACCCACTATATTTTTCAAGCCTCATGCATCATCATGGGGCTTTGCTTATGTAACCGCTCTAATGGGCTTATTGTATTTCATTTGGGGGTGGGGAAGAGGTGCTTTTTCATGGCGCGGATTACACCGGCAGTGAGGATTACGGATGCGAGGATAAGGATGTAATTTTCAGAGCCGAGGGTGTCGATTTCGTGACCAATGGTGCCGCGGCGCTCGAGCCAGGAGGTTATTACGACGATGGAGTTGTTGAAGGCGTGAGTGATTACTGATAGCCATACTGAGCTGCGCCAGAAGGTGAGGTATCCGAAGAATGCTCCGAGAAGAAGTCGGGGGAAGAATCCGAAGAATTGCACATGGATGGCGCTGAAGATGAATGCGGTAACCCATATCGCTACATGAGGGTTAATGCCTGAGCATAGCATCATTCGCATTATTGTCCCGCGGAAGTAGAGTTCTTCAGCCAGTGCGGCAAAGAGGCCGATGATGAGAATGCCGAGAATGAGGTCGCTGACTGAGGTGCCTCCCATGAGGATTTCAACTGACTGCTGTGCAGCGTCTTCCGATGATCGCATCCACGCCTCGATGGAGCTGAACGCTGAGGGGAGGGAGAGTGATTCGTTCCATTCGATTACGAAGTTCATGGCCGGAACGGCGACTACCATGGCAAGGAGCGCCATCAGTATGGGCGCTGTAGAGGGAGAGCGGTCGATGGCAAGCAGACGTGCCGGCGTGGTGCTTACTATCAAGGCGGTGATTATGGCGGGGAGGATGAATACAAGCAGGTCTTGCAGGACGGCAAAACTACGGAGATGGGCGGTGGTGAATCCTCGCATTACGATCATTCCGCCTGCGACGGTGTCAATTATCAAGAAAAGGAGCGTGATGCCCAGGAGGATAAGCAGGGCGGGAAGAAGACGGTATTTCATCGTTCAAAGATAGAAGTCGGATGTTAATGATTGATATTCAGTGGTGAATTTTCCGGAGGAGTCACGGATGGATAGAGATGATTTTTCAGGGGGTGTCAACGGTGATATGGCGAGTTGCCAGAGGGTGCGGTAAGGTGGTTTTGAGTCAACGGATCTGACCTCGCAGCGGCGGATGAGATGAAATCGGTTGATCTCGATAAGTAGTTCAATATCAGCAGTGCGTGACGACGGAGCGATAAATGCTATTTCACCATTTTCAGCGAGGATGTCGCGTGAGCGGCTGATTAGGGATTCCACACCGAATGCGGCTTCATGTCGGGCCGATGCGCGAGAGGCTGACGGGGAGTGAAGATGTTCGGTAAAGAATGGAGGATTGGAGATTATCAGGTCGAAGCCTCCAGCCGGAGCTTTGAATGTATTATAGTCACTTTCAAGCACTTTAATCCTATCACTGAATGGCGATAGGCGGGCGTTGGCTGCTGCATCATGGCAGGCATCGGCTGAGCAGTCAATAGCGGTGATTGACGCCTGAGGAGCACGCTGGGCGAGCATGAGGGCTATCAATCCGGAGCCGGTTCCGGCATCAAGGATAGTGCGGGCGCGTGAGGGGTCAGCCCAAGCGCCGAGCAGCACACCGTCAGTGCCTACCTTCATGCCGCAGTGGGTGTCGTCAACGTCAAATTGCTTGAAGCTGAACATACTTATTTTATTTTTTCAGCCCCACATTATCTATATAAAGCGTAAGGCCTTCAGTGCCTATGAATGGCTCGCCGCTTCCGGCCGAGAACATTACTACAAGATGAGTGGGTTGTGCCGAGGGATCGTCCCAGCCCTCTTCGATTACCGGCATGAGTTTGCCTTTGGAATTACGTGCGCAGTAGGCATCATCTTTATCTCGGAGGGCAAGGAATGGCTGGAAGGTTTTCTCCTTGGATATATCTCCGTAGAAGATAGGGAGTTGGTAGCCGTTTACCCAGTCAGAACTTTTGGTGAAAAGTCGGCCACCGGTGCCAACGCGCTTGGCGTGGATATTGCCCTCGGCATCTTCCCAGCGGCGCTGCAGAAATACGAAAACCACGGCGTTATCGTGACCCGGAAGAGTCTTCTTCGAGCTGAATCCTGTGGATTTCACGCGAGTGTTTACTGCGGGCATATCTACCTTATAATCAAATACAAGAGCCTTAGGACGGCTTGTGTATTTCACTCCCATTTCCATCTTGGAGTAGGGATTTTTAGTAGATGTGATAGGCTCAAACATCTGGCCGAGAAACATCGAGCCCGCCACCATTACATCCATGTTGATGAGTCCTAACACCTTAACTTGTTCGATCTGGGTGGTCAGGCGTGCGGCATTGTCGCCTTCAGCGCGGCTGAAGGGGTAGACTGCATTGGAGGTCTTGGTGACACCTGACACACGGGCGTAGACGTTGCTCGTGGCCCACGGCGAGCCTCCGAGGTTGGTATAGGCTTTGTTTCCCTCAATTGTCTGGGTAGGGCCAATGGCATAGACTGTTTTGTCATTACCGCCTATGACGGCCGACTCGTGGATATGGCGGGTAACCCACTGGTTCATGTCGCCAAATTTCAGATATTCAATGGATTGGGCTATTGAAGCTATCGAGCTCAGAGCCGCCATGATAATAATGTTCAGACGTTTATTCATATTCTTAGAAATTGGACATACAAATATCGTAAAAAAATCCCAACTAATATTACCATTATGACAAAGGGAAAATAAAATATGACATTATACCCAAAAAATTATCAAAATTCATCCTATCTTTGCAGAATGAAATTTTACGCGCTTCAACGATATATATTTATTACAGTGGCTCTGGTGACGCTTTTGATGCCTTTTGCTGCAAGGGCTGACGAAGCGGCTGACAGTATTCCAACTGCCAGTGTGTCAGCTGATTCGATAAAGCATCGGCGAAACATATTTCAGAAATTCTTCGACTATTTCGCTAATTCCAATAAGACGGAAATCACCACTCATCCACGGTTCAGCCTCATAGGTGGCCCGAGCTATTCGGTTGATACTAAGTTTAGTATCGGTCTGCTCGCCGCCGGATTGTATAGCACCGATCCTACGGATACCTCTTTGATGCACTCCAATATATCACTTACCGGGCAGGTATCGACGGCCGGATACTATATGCTTGGCGCAAGAGGAACCCACGTTTTCCCCCATGATACCCGCCGCATAAACTATCGTACACGCATCTATTCCTTCTCAACATATTTCTGGGGCATAGGCTTTGATGATGAGCATATTAACGCCAACCGGTCAGCCTACGATCATGTCAACTTCATGCTCTCGGCCGACTATTCATGGCAGATTGCTCCCAAATTTTTCCTCGGCCCGATGATCTATTTTGACTATACTTATGCTCATAAGGTCAGTGACTTAAGTCTGTGGGAGCATGAGCCTCTTTCGGCAATAAGTGCAGGATTAGGTATGGCTCTCCGTCTTGACACCCGCGATAACATCAACTCAGCTTATAGTGGTGTGCTGCTCGAGCTGTCGGAGCGGATATTCCCCTCTATATTCGGGCGACATAGCCGAAACTTCGCTCTTACGGAAGCTAACTTCAATGTTTACAAGACCGTATGGAAGGGTGGGGTAGTGGCCGGTCATATCCATGGCGAGTTTACCATAGGTGAATCGTTGTGGAACATGATGCCCGTACTTGGAGGCTCGATGGGGTTTCGTGGCTACTATGACGGACGCTATCGTGACCGCAACGAGATAGATGCCATCATAGAGCTGCGCCAGCATTTCTGGATACGAAGCGGCGTGGCGATATGGGGTGGTATAGGCTCTGTGTTTCACCACTTTGACGATATGCGGTGGAAGAAGCTCCTCCCTAACGTAGGCATTGGCTACCGATGGGAGTTCAAGCAGCGCACCTGTGTCAGGCTCGACTATGGCATTGGCCGTGGTGAGTCAGGGCTTGTTTTTCAAATCAATGAAGCATTTTAAGTAATCATGAAAATCAAACTGTCATCACAGATTATCCTCAAAATATTTTTCTATTTCTTTATATTTACGCTTGTACTGCCCGCTGTAATACTTTCTTTTACAGAACATTACACAGTGGCGGGGAAAATAGCCAACACTACTGTGCCTTTAGGCGTGACATGGCTACTGGCATCACTTTCGCGAAAATTCGGCCGAACGGTCTGGCTAATGTTTCCGCTGATGTTTATCGCAGCTTTTCAGATAGTGCTTCTCGACCTTTATGGCCGCAGCATTATTGCCGTGGATATGTTTCTTAACCTGGTGACTACCAACGCCGGAGAAGTCACGGAGCTATTGTCAAACATGTGGCCGGTGGTGATATTCGTGTTTGTCGTATTTCTGCCACAGCTGATAGCGGCGGGAGTATTATGGCGGCGCAAAACGCTGCTTGATAGTAAGTTCGTTAAAATAAACAGGATAATAGGGGTCTCATTTACCGGCGTGGGAATAATTGCAGTAGTCGCTGCCTATCTTCTGCCCGGAAACTATCGCGTTTCTACGGATCTTTATCCGGTAAACATCGGCTATAACGTTGCTCTTGCTGTAGACCGAACTGCCAAAACAGCTGATTATCACAATACTTCTGCCGATTATCGGTTTGACGCTGAATTTGTTGAAGATGATTATTATAATGGTGAATACCCGTATAAGAAAGATACGCCGGAAGTGTTAGTGCTCGTGATAGGGGAGACCTCCCGTGCCGACAACTGGCAACTGGCCGGTTATGACCGCCCTACTAATCCAAATCTCTCAAAACAGAATCTACTTTTCTTCGGCGCCAACGCCTTGAGCGAATCAAATACCACCCACAAGAGCGTCCCTATGCTTCTGAGTGAAGTGGATGCCACCAATTTCAATAAGATATACAATATCAAAAGCCTTATAACGGCGTTTAAAGAAGCAGGCTACTCAACGGCTTTCTTATCTAACCAACGGCGCAACAATTCCTTTATCGATTTCTTCGGCGAAGAAGCTGACACTGTGGCATTCATCCGCGATGACTTTGACGGCGATATCAGCCCTGATTCCCGACTGTTAGGCTATTTGCCACGGATTCTCCAGAAAAACAACCCCCGCCAACTCATCGTATTACATACCTATGGATCCCACTTCAACTACAACGACCGATACGAAGAAAGTGACGCCAAGTTCACCCCTACAGATTATCCCGAAGCCTCGGCCGCTTATCGTGACCGACTTGTGAACGCTTACGACAATACCATCGTTGCTACTGACATCTTTCTCTCCAACGTTATTTGGTATTTGGAACAATATCATAGCATTAGTGCCATGATGTACACCTCTGACCATGGTGAGGATATCTACGACGATGAAAACGGCTACTTCCTTCATGCCTCACCGTTACCTACATATAAGCAGATTCATGTGCCATTCCTCGTATGGATGTCCATTCCGTATTACTATAAATATGGACAAATATCTTATTTTGTAGAGAAAAATATCAACAAACCTATCTCCAGCAGCAGATCATTCTTCCATACCGCCCTCGGCTTGGGACACGTTAAAACTAATGTATATCAGCCCGAAGCCTCGCTGACCGATGAGGAATACCTCCCACGCGAGACCCTCTATCTCAACGACCATAACGAACCCGTAAAGCTCGAAATCTCCGACGATAAAATCATCAGCATCGAAACCATCGCCCCCTGAAATGTCACCCCCATCATCCGGTAGGTGGGTGTCGCAAAACTAATCTCAGGCCCGGAGGGCCGTCATTGTCTTAAACCCCACCCGGAGCTTGCGGAGGGTGGGGCAGGCTAACACACAGAAAGTTGAGCCTCGTAGAGGAGACATTGTGACAACGGCAAAACCCACCTATCTTTAAACTAACAACTAACAACTAACAACTAACAACTAACAACTAACAACTAACAACTATTTCCTGCCACGATGGTCACTTTCGCGTGATGCAGCAACTTATTTTTGCTAAAAAATTAGCAATATGAAACAGTTAGCAGTATCACGGAAATTCCGTAAAACAATTATCGAAAAAATCTCATCATCTTTTCAAGGCAAAATTGCCGATCGGCTTATCGTTTTGGCCGACCGACTTATGACTGACGGCTTAATGCCTGATCTTACTTCCGATGACCAGATGACCCAATCGATATTCAAGTATATTTCTTCGGATATAATGACAGCTATAGAGCGCTCTCGCAAAGCACGCCAGCGTGCAGCCGAGCGCAAGCAGCAGAAGCAAGATACCATAACTCAGGATGAGTTTTACAAAATGCCAAGGTCAATCTACGTGGAAGAATATGATATAACCCTTTTCGAGGGTGAGGACTTTGTCAGGGATGGCTTCAAATTCAAGATAAGTCCTAAGGTCAGATTGACACGACAACAACGCCGGCAAGTCGAGCGTGACCTCGAGCATGCCGAGCGTATGCAGTCGCGAAGCAGTATTTAGTAACGATTATTCCGATACGCTGCCTGTGCGGGTCAGAACGTAATCAGTAGGACCAATCTCAAATTTCAGCAGTGCACCCTTCTTTACTTTTACATCGTCAAAGTGATTAAATGACGAATAACGCGTGGCAAGATCATTCATCAACTCCATCCTTACGGCATTAGTCAGCTGCGGACGAAGCGAATCAATCTGTGATCCCATATCAGCCGTAAACATTCCTGAAGATAGTTCCACGGCGTCAGGATCAACATTTACAAGCAGCGAACGAGGATCAAGCGATACGGAAATTTCATCGTCGTCAATCGCCGTCCATGTACCCGTGATACTTCCCGTAGAAGCTATTGACAGATTGACTGCCGGAAGACCCGCTACGGCATCGCCGCCAAATGTCGACTGCGAAGTGATCACTGATGTTATGGTAAGATTACCCGAGCGGGCATCTTTAGCCGCTTCATCAAGTGTAAAAGTAAAAGTCTCGATTGCTGTCGACTGCAATGTATTGCCGGCGATACCTACCGGTGTACCCGTCCATGCACCACATATATTCTTGGCAAGACGCGAAGCCTCATCACATGAGGTCAGACCTACGATCGCTAATACACTTAAACCCAGGCATAAAAGATATTTCTTCATAACATTCTTTATTAAAGATTCTACATAATATTCATTAACGCTTTTTAAAACGAAACAACTTTCATATCATAAAAGTTTGCACAGACAATAAAAAAACTTTAAATTTGCTCTCATGAGTTACAATAAAGCAATACTTATAGGAAACGTAGGGCGTGATCCCGAAATCCGTTACGTCGATACCCGTCCGGTGGCGTCATTCCCCCTTGCCACCACCGAGCAAGCACGCAAGCGCCCTGACGGCACCGTAATTCCCCAACGCACTGAGTGGCACAACATTGTACTGTGGGACGCAAATGCCGAATTTGCCGAAAAATATATCCGCAAAGGCACCCGCTTGTTTGTCGACGGAAAAATCTCTTACCGGATGTGGGAGGATCGTAACACCATAAAGCACTCCATCACTGAAATCTACGCCGAAAAAATCGAAATTCTCGGCCGACAGTAAACCCTATAATGTAACAACGTCACAAAATATTTACTAACTTTGCACAAAAATTAACCTTACTTTAATAATCATTAAAACCAACCAATCAAAATGCTTGCGACAATAATCGTCATCTTCGTTATCGGTTACCTCGCGATCGCACTCGAACACCCGATCAAAATCGACAAGACCGCAACCGCACTCCTCCTCGGTATGCTCCTCTGGATCCTCTACGCCTTCGGAGCCGAATCAATCGTCCCTACTGCCGCCGGTGAAAACTTCACCCGCTTCCTTGAAGAACATCCCGCCCTGGCCGAAGAATCACTCGGACGTCAAGCCCTCGAGTACATCCTTAACGTCGACATCATCGAACACCTCGGCGACATCACCCAGACACTCTTCTTCCTCATCGGTGCAATGACCATCGTCGAGCTCGTAGACGTCCACGGAGGATTCCGTATCATCACTGACAAGATCACTACCCGCAACAAGCGCTCACTCCTCTGGATCATCTGCTTCTGCACATTCTTCATGTCAGCAATCCTCGACAACCTCACCACCACCATCGTAATGATAATGCTCCTTCGAAAACTCGTTGCCGACAAAGAAGAACGTTGGCTATATGCCGGAGCTATCATCATCGCAGCCAACTCAGGCGGCGCTTGGTCTCCCATCGGCGACGTTACCACCATCATGCTCTGGGTTAAAGGCAACGTTACAGCAGTGGCTCTTATCAAATACGTCCTCATCCCCAGTATCATCTCAATGGTCGTACCCGTCCTCATCATATCACGCGGCCTCAAAGGACAGCTCGAACCCATTGTCGCTACTGACAACGGATCATTCCCCATCCCCCGCAAAGACCGCAACCTCATGTTCTACCTCGGCGTAGGTGGCCTCATCTTTGTCCCCGTATTCAAGACCATCACCCACCTCCCCCCATTCGTAGGCATGCTCTTCGTGCTCGGCATACTCTGGATATTCACTGAAATCTACTACAACAAACGAATGCTCGAAAAAGCTGAAGAGCACCGCATCCCCCGCGTAATCTCACGCATCGATATGCCCTCCATCCTCTTCTTCCTCGGCATCCTCATGGCTGTCGCAGTACTCCAGTCAACAGGCATCCTCGGCGCCCTCGCTCAGTATCTTGACACTCAGGTTCACAACGTTTATATTATCGACGTACTCCTCGGTGTCCTCTCATCTATCGTCGACAACGTACCCCTCGTTGCCGCAGCAATGGGTATGTATCCCGTAGTTGATCCCGGTGCCGTAGGCTATGCTGCCAACTTCGTAGTGGATGGAACATTCTGGGAACTCCTCTCTTACTGCGCCGGTGTAGGCGGCTCAATCCTCATCATCGGATCAGCAGCCGGCGTAATTGCTATGGGCCTCGAGAAAATCCCCTTCGGATGGTATCTCAAAAAATTCTCATGGCTCGCCCTCCTCGGCTACCTATGCGGTGCTGCAATTTACTGCCTCGAAAAAATGATCTTCTGACATCCCATCTCATCATCCCATAACCCCGACTTCCGCCCTAACCCCCTCAGTTATCGGCGGAAGTCCTTTTCCTAACTTCCCCAAACAACCCCGAGGCAAGTTAAATAAGGTTAATCCCGTTGCAAAAACCATGAAAACACATTACCTTTGCACTACTTACCGCAAAAGGCAAGCTAACATAATAATGGGGTTGACCGGTTTTGACAGCGTGTAGAGGTGGTGAGTAAGCATGCAGAGCGATGATGCCCACGCTCTTTAATCTGAGACATCAAAAATT
>JAMPAP010000033.1 GCA_023667185.1 Lachnoclostridium sp. | reverse complement strand
GAATACTCTCCATCGACTTGTTTACAAAGAATATGCTGATGGCCATGCCGCAAAGGAGCAACACGGACCATCCGGCAAGTTCGAGTCCGGCAGCATCCTTGAGTTTGGCCAAACAGTATGTGACGCCGACCTCAAACAGTCCTGCCAATATAAGATATATCCAGTGTATCATAGTTGTCGCTTCCCAAAATTATTGGAAGTGCAAAGTTATGACTTTTTACTCGTTCTATCATAGCACAAAAGATGACAGATTTAGCATCATTGATGACTTTCTTTATATTCCCCGGGAGTCAGACCTGTCTGTTTCCTGAAAAAACGTATAAAGTAATTTGATGATTCAAACCCGAGCATATCAGCCACCTGACTCACATTCATCCTTGTGATTGAAAGCAGATTTTTTGCCTCCGCAATAATACGTCCCTGCACATATTTCCGGGCGCTTACTCCGAGTGCCGCATGCGATACTTTGTTCAGATAGTTTACGGTGATGCACAGACGGTCGGCGTAATATTCCACATCGTGATGCTTGTATAATGCCATGCCCACGAGATTGACAAAGCCGGCTGCATAATTCTTTTGAGGCAGTTCGCCGGCAACAGAATTCGGATTCATTTGGTATTCTTTCTCTATCAAGAGAATGAGATGCCAGAGCTGCGCCCTCAGCAGATCCTGGAATTTGACCGGTGACTTTATCTCTTCCATCATTTCAACAATTATGTCGCGAATCCACAAGAACCCTTTGTCGCTCAGTTTTATAAAGGGGACATGGACATCGGCATGGAGAAATGATGGTCTCTGAAGCAGGAGAGGGTCTTTTACCGCTGACATTATGAAGTCCGGCTCAAATATCACTACTTTTCCTGCAAGATTTCGAGCATCTTTCCATTCCCATACCTCACCGGGCAAGCCACAGATTATTGTCTTAGCCTCAACATTCTTTTCTTTTCCATTCAATTTCAATATGGCTGTTCCATCCTCGACAAGTATGAAACAGAAAAAGGACTCCCTGTGTACAGGATACTCCATAATCCCGTGTTTGATTGACTCAAAGTCCATGGCATCACACTTGAGTTCCATGCCATACTTGCGCCGCTGAAATTTGTATAGTTTTATCTCATTCATCAAATCTCAAGTTTTCTACTCTGCAAATATAACAACTAAATGCGGTTCAATAGCACAAAACATTCCATTATTATATCCTAAGATATTGTGCTATTATTGTCACGTTTCGTGCTATCAGGTGAGTCAACCAACACTTTGCGGTCTTTGTTTACACAATGAAAATAAGGAAATAAAATATGAACGTAGAAGAACTAAGAGAGTATGTACTCTCGCTTCCTAAAGTGGAAGAAAACCAACCGTGGACAGAACCTCAGTATGAAATGCTCATCACCTACAAGGTGGGCGGCAGGTGGTTTATGCTCGAAGACCCCGACAAGAAATTCATCGATGTAAAGTGTGATCCTGAGACGATCGCCGAGATGCAAAGCAGCTATGAAGGCGCGTTCCCGGCATGGCACATGAACAAGGAGCATTGGCTCGGCATAAGGATGGATTCTGACGTACCCGATGCAACCATCAAGCAACTCATCGAGGATGGCTATAATCTCATTGTTGACAAACTGCCCAAAAGGACTCGCGAATCAATCGGGTTATAATCAAGATGTAACCATGAACTTGCCAAGGGAGGCAATGGTATCATAAATCTGCGCACTACGTACATTCACAGAGAACCATCACAAGTCAAGGGCAACGACAGATACAGCTATCTCGTCATAGGCATGATTATCAAAAAGTAGAAACCACTTAAAAAATTTCCGTTTTATTGTCGGCACGGAAATAAAATCTATTGGAAGTTCAACATTTCCAAACCATTGCAAAGTTATCTCGGAAATTTTGAATAATTTTGCACATAGAAAACGCTTAAACATGTATGACAAATCAAGCATCATTCAAATTGGAGAACCTACAGACGTATCGCGAGGGGAAACGGCTTGAAGCCAAGACGGCAAGGGAGGTCTGCCCAATTCCCTTTGGGAGACATACTCTGCTTTCACCAACAGCGATGGCGGTGTCATCGTGCTCGGCGTGAAAGAACGTGAGGACGGCTCGTTGTTGGTCGAAGGTCTGAAAGATGCTCATAAGATGCTGAAAGACTTTTGGAATACGGTCAACAACCGGCAGAAAGTGAGTTGCAATATCCTCACGGATTCAATGGTCAATATTGAAAAGTGTGAAGGAAAGGATGTGATTGTGATTCGTGTTCCACGTGCGGAGCGCACCACAAAACCTGTATATGTGGGTTGCGACCCTCGTAGCGGCAGTTATCGCAGCAACGGCGATGCCCGGTGGACTGACCGCATTACGTGTCATACGGGCGACTGGGGCGGAAACGTTTTTGACTTCCTTCTGAAATTTATCCCTAAGCTTCAATCCGATTTGAAAGTGCCGCTGGTGTTTAACGGTAATCTCCGCGACGAGAATACTCCGGTGCATAAGGCTATCAGGGAAGCCATGATCAATATGGTGACGAACGCAGATTTCCATGGGCGCAGAGGCGTAGTGGTAAACAAGGATGATGGTCCTCGGGCGATTTTATGAGCCGGAGGCTACCAGTGTGTCACGCCTAAAGGCGCTCTGGCGTCGATTATAATCGAGGGGGTCAGAGGGGGGAGTCGGTGACGAGGCCGTTGAGGAGGGCGTAGATGCCGAGGCCTGAGCTGGAGTGGATGCCGAGCTTGGCGGTGATGTTTTTGCGGTGGGAAAGGACGGTGTTGATGCTTATGGAGAGGCGGTCAGCGATCTCTTTGTTGATGCATCCTGATGCGAGGAGTCGGAGCACTTCTATTTCGCGGGGCGAGAGCGCTGGCTGCGCTGCTGCGGGCTTGTGGAGCTGTTGTATTATCGTGGTAAGGGTGTCGATGAGGCGGTCGTCAGAGGCCGCGGGGTCGATGGTACGAAACATGTCAGACGGCGCTGATGATATGGCTACGACTTTGGCTCGGCGGGGCATGAGCCATGCGATATGGGCGGCGATGAGGTCAGCCGCCACAAAGAGCAGATCGGGCTCGGAGGCCAGACCGTCGGGCGATGAGGCCGTAACGACGTGATGGTCAGTGATCATCCCCAGGAGGTGGATCAGGCCGTGGGCTCGGAGGCGGTCGTGGTCAAGGATGGCTATCATTGGTGGTTGAGAGCCTGGGCGGCGGGGAGGAATATCAGGTTGCGCAGGCGGTTGTTTTTGCGAAGGTCGCTCAGAAGACCCTGCACGGCTACGATGGTGGCGTAGCAGAGGTTGTCGTCAAACGGGCCTGAGATGTGCTTTACGATCATCGACAGAAGGTCAGCAAACATTTCCTCTACTTTGGCCGCTGGTGTGTCATCAAGCGAGGCGGGGGTATTTCCGGTGACGATTGCCGGGAAGAGGGTGTCGAGGTCGTGACGTACGAGGGCTTTGAGGTCTGTTTTGGCCTTGTCAAAGAGCCGGTGTAGGAGGCTCAGGCTTGAATTTTCGGGGTTAGATGAGAGCAGGGCGTTGAAGTGGCGCTCGATGTTAGGAATCTTGAAGTGGAGATAATACCGATCAGTGAGCTCAAGGTATTGGATCATCGTTGAGATATCCACCTTGCGGAGGGCTGTCTCTGGGAAGTAATTATCGTTGGTGAAGGTGTTGATAATGCAGAGGAGGAACTGCGGGTTCAGGTCGTGGGCTTCGGCAACCTGGTCGACGGTCATGTCGGCCGTGCCGAGACGTATGCCGAGGCGGTTGATCAGGGGTATGATTTCGGTGTCACGGATGATGACTGCCGAGAGCAGGGTATCAGGGGTAATGATCATTTATGGCGTATAACAATGGTTTCGGTTATTACAGTATCCATCATCACGTCGTGATCCTCGACGGGGATTTCATCGAAAAGCTGGAAGTCGTAGCCTACACCTATCTTTACGGCGCGCGACGATGCGAGCAATCGGTCATAGTAACCTTTGCCACGTCCCAGGCGGGCACCTCGGCGGTCGTATGCGACGCCGGGGATTATGATGAGCTCGATGTCGTCCACTGACACGGTGTCGTCGCCGGTGGGCTCTTCGATATGAAACGAGCCGAGGGCGAGCTGCTGCTTGTCGTAAGGGAGGATGTCGAGGTTCACGCCATTGACGCGGGGCAGGAAGAAGTGCTTGCGATCGCTCCACTTGTCGATGAATGCGCGGGTGGAAAGCTCATCAGGGAGAGAGTGGTACATCAGGATATGGTCAGCGAGCATAAACTCGGCGGTCTGCTCCAGCAGGGCAAACACTCGGGCTGCGGCGTCAACTTTGTCCTGCTCTGTAAGCAGGGTCTTGCGAGCTTTTACACGACGGCGGATATCATCTTTGTTCATAACACTAATTTTTGTCAGGCATCAGAGGGAACTCAGCATCGCCACGCGAGATGGCGTCGAGAGCCTCGATGACTGTCGGATCCACGGAATTGTCAATTTCATAGAAGGCCTGGGTGCCGAGCATATTGCGGGTGATCAGAGCCTTCAGGTTATTAACAATCAAGTCACGCGATTGGTTTACATAGCCCATTCTTACGGGTATGCCTTCGCGCATGGTATAGTGGACGAAGTCGTTGAGCAGGACGGCATCAGAGGGGAGAAGTTTCTTGAGCTGCTCTACGTTTACAGCCGATGACAGGCGCTGGCGGTTTTCGTCAGTGAACATGAATGTCCACTTGTGAAACAGTCCGGCATTAGCCACATCAAGATACCAGGAAGTGATGCCGGTAGTATCGTTAGGAACAAAGATGTCAGGCATGATGCCGCCTCCGCCATAGACGGTGCGGCCGTTGAGAGTCTCAAACATCAGCGTCTTGTCGAGCTTGATGGAGTCAGCCGAGTAAAATTCGCCATGGTTGTAGCGGTTGTTTATATCGTTGGCATAGTCAGAGCCGGGAGCGTAAGTCTTCTGAATGCAGCGGCCCGAGGGGGTGTAGTAGCGGGCTATCGTGAGGCGTATGGCGCTGCTGTCGGCAAACTCGTGCTGATGCTGCACCAGACCCTTGCCGAAGGAGCGACGGCCTATCACCAGTCCGCGGTCGTTATCCTGGATAGCTCCGGCAAAGATCTCGCTTGCTGAGGCCGAAAGCTCGTCGATGAGCACCACCACCTTATCTGACTTAAACGAGCCGCGGCCGTCGCTGAAGGTAGCGCCATCGTGGTCAGAGTTCTGCCCGTGCATCGACACGATAGGGAGTCCCCCTTCGAGAAACTCATTAGCCATCAGTACGGCAGGCTCCATGTAGCCGCCGCCGTTGCCGCGAAGGTCAATGATAAAGTTGTCCACGCCCTCGGCCTTGAAGAGAATCATAGCCTGGAGGAACTCGGAGAATGTGTTGGCGCCAAACTTATTGATATGTATATATCCTACGCCGGGCTCTATGGTATAATAAGCGTCGATAGTATTGACGGGGATGTCATCGCGGATTATCTCAAAGGTCAGCGGATGCTTGGCAAGGGGACGCACCACCTCCACCTTCACTGACGATCCCTTCTCGCCGCGGAGAGTGCGGAGCACACGGTTAGTATCCCAGTTGTTGCCGGGAATCACTGAGTCGTTGATGCTTACGATACGGTCGCCTGCGAGCAGACCGGCCTTTTCCGATGGCCCGCCGGGTATGACCTCAAGTACATTGATAGTATCGTTAAGGAGATTATATTGTATTCCCACACCTGAAAACGAGCCACCGAGCTCGTCGTTAACCACCTGAAGGTCAGAAGCCGGGATATAGGTGGTGTGAGGGTCAAGATGTGCAAGCAGGTCAGGGATGGTCACCTCTACAAGGCTATCGGTGTCGATTACGTCCACATAGTTTTTCTCCACCAGACGCATTATCTCGTCGAGCTTGTCGCGGGCACCGCCCGAGCGCGAGTCAGTAAAAACGATTTTCCCTAACCACATTCCCACTACAAGAGTCACAGCGACTACAAGAGGCAGCCACACGGATGTTTTCTTAAATTGCTGGTTCATCAGAAACTCTATAAATAGCTTTTTGAAATATGAAATATATGTATTGTTATGTACAGTCAGTCGAGATTTTCATCGATATGGCAACACTCTACACCTGCACGCTGCAGCAGCTCGATACCGTCAGTGATACGGTAAAGCTCGTTGAACACCACCCGGCGTATTCCGGCCTGAATGATCAGCTTGGCGCAGTCGACACATGGCGAGGCTGTGACATAAAGCGTGGCTCCATCGCTTGAATTGCTGCTTCGGGCTACCTTGGTAATAGCATTGGCCTCGGCATGGAGCACATAGACCTTGGTATGGCCGTCGGCGTCCTCACACACGTTCTCAAACCCTGCCGGCGTGCCATTGAAGCCGTCAGAGATTATAGCACGATCCTTCACCAGAAGTGCCCCCACCTTGCGACGCTCGCAGTAGGAGTTTTCCGCCCATATTCGGGCCATACGCAGATATCGTCTGTCAAGCTGCTGTCGCTTGTCCATTCTCTTTTTAGATTTTTAATCTACAAAATTAGTAATTTTCGATGATGTTAGCGTTTTTTTCGCTACTTTTGTGAGTAGAGAATTGCAGATTTTATCACATTAAAGCTTTTTAACACCTATGTGTAATATTATTGCCCACCAATGGCATTAAATTTGCAATATCAAATCAAGAAAATATCAAAACAATAAAATACTGTAACATGGAAAAGAAAAAAGCGGCGCCCAAGCGCGTCACCGATAAAGAGCAGGATCTCACCAAGGTGAAATTCAGCGCTCTGCAGCAAGCCATTGGCCAGATTGAAAAATCATTTGGCCGCGGCGCCATCATGAAACTCGGCGACGAGGTTGTGGAAAACGTCGAAGTAATCCCCACCGGCTCCATCGGACTAAACTTCGCCCTCGGTGTAGGAGGCTATCCCCGCGGCCGTATCATCGAGATATTCGGTCCCGAGTCATCAGGTAAGACCACCCTTGCCATCCACGCTATCGCTGAAGCTCAGAAGGCCGGAGGCATCGCAGCCATCATCGACGCCGAGCACGCCTTTGACCGCTTCTACGCCGAGCAGCTCGGCGTTGACGTCAACAACCTGCTCATGGCGCAGCCTGACAATGGCGAGCAAGCCCTCGAAATAGCCGAGCAACTGATCCGCTCGTCGGCCATAGACATTCTCGTAGTTGACTCCGTGGCCGCCCTTACCCCCAAGAGCGAAATCGACGGCGAAATGGGCGAACGCAACATGGGTCTTCAGGCCCGCCTGATGTCACAAGCCATGCGCAAGCTCACCGGCGCCATCTCTCGCACCGGCACCACCTGCATCTTCATCAACCAGCTCCGCGACAAGATAGGCCAGATGTTTGGCCCTTCAGAGACCACCACCGGTGGTAACGCGCTGAAATTCTATGCCTCAGTGCGCATCGATATCCGTCCCTCCACCGCCATCAAGGATGGCGACGAAGTGCTCGGAAAGCTCACCAAGGTGAAAGTGGTGAAAAACAAAGTGGCACCCCCATTCAAGCGCGCAGAGTTTGACATCATGTTTGGCGAAGGTATCTCCCGCGCAGGCGAGATCATCGACCTGGGTGTAAACCTCGGAGTGATTGCCAAGTCAGGCTCATGGTTCAGCTACAACGGCTCAAAGATAGCTCAGGGTCGCGATGCCGCCAAGCGCGTGATCCAGGACAACCCCGAGCTGGCCGACGAACTCGAAGCAAAAATCATGGAAGCCCTCCACGAAAAGTCAGCTACATCCCGCCCCGGACGCCCCGCATCCAAGCCTGCTACCCCCACCCCTGCTCAGGACGAGGCCGACGTAGCAGCTGACGAGCTCGACGACTTTGATGCCGAACTCCCTGACGACTTCGCCATCGAAGAAGACATCTGATCGCAATCTTTTAACCATCATAAAGCCCCATTTGACCGAGGTCAAATGGGGCTTTATTGATTGATAGTTTTGACGTCTTACTCTTCGACGTCGTCCTCCTTCATGTTGTGGAAGACGTTCTGCACATCCTCGTCCTCCTCGAGCTTCTCAAGAAGCTTGTCGAGAGTGGCACGCTGCTCGGGGGTAACCTCCTTGAGCTCGTGGGGGATACGCTCAAATTCAGCTGATATGATCTCATAGCCGTTGCTTTCGAGATACTTCTGAATGTTGGCAAACTCCTCAAACGCACCATAAAGTACGATTTCCTCCTCATCGGGCTCGATTTCGTCTACACCATAATCGATAAGTTCGAGTTCGAGCTCCTCGAGCTCCATACCATCTTTAGGTTTGATTTTAAACACGCTCTTGTGGTCAAAGAGGAAAGTCAGCGAACCCTGAGTGCCGAGTGTGCCGCCATGTTTCGTAAAATAAGAGCGGACATTAGCCACGGTACGGGTATTGTTGTCAGTAGCAGCCTCTACGAAGATAGCGATACCGAAGGGGCCGTATCCCTCGTAAGTGATTTCCTTGTAGTCGCCGGCATCCTTATCGGTAGCCTTCTTGATGGCGCGTTCTACGGTATCCTTAGGCATATTGGCAGCCTTGGCGTTCTGCATCAGCACGCGGAGGCGGGGGTTGGTGGAAGGATCGGGGCCACCGGCTTTGGCAGCGATAGTGATTTCCTTACCTATGCGGGTGAATGTGCGCGACATATTACCCCAGCGTTTCAGTTTACGTGCTTTGCGGTATTCAAATGCTCTTCCCATAGTGTGAGATATGATTGATATTATTTATGATTTTAAAATTATGATAATCAGCGGAGTTGGGCGCCGAGTTTCTTGGTAAGATTATTGATTATCTTGTTCATCACGGCGTCGATAGCCTTGTCGTTGAGAGTCTTTTCATCGTCACGGAGATCGATGGTGATGGCATACGATTTTTTGCCGGCAGGGAGATTCTTGCCTTCGTAGACGTCGAAGAGCTCTACTCTGCGCAGGAGCTTGCGCTCGCTTTCGCGGACGGTGGCTTCGATCTGCTCGAAGGTCACTGCGTTATCCACCAGCAGTGCAAGGTCGCGATTGACGGTCATCGTGCGGGGCAGCGCGTGATATGTCACCTTACGGCCTAATGCGAGGTCGACGAGGGCATGCCAGTCGAGCTCGGCATAAAATACCTCAGCCTTGACGTCGAGCTTCTTAAGCAACTTGGCTGAAACGATACCGAGCGAGCCGAGGAGCTTACCGGAGCGAGTCAGGATATTGAGCGATGCGGAGTAGATATCCGAGTCACCTTTCTGATATTTGATCTCGGCAGGGTTGATACCAAGGCGGTTAAACACGTTGGCCACCACGGCTTTAAGATCGAAGAATGTAGATTTTACAGCGGGACGTACCCAGTTGGCGGCGTTCATGTCACCGGTCATCCATACACCTAAGCGCGAGAATTCCTTGAAGGGAGCAAGCGGGGCCTCAGCGGTTGACTCTGCTGCGGGATTGAAGGTATATACGTTGCCAAACTCATACATCATCAGGTCAGACGACTTACGGTTGATGTTATGGGCTATTGACTCAAGGCCGCCGAAGAGGAGTGTCTGGCGCATCACGTTAAGGTCGTTGCTGAGCGGGTTGAGCAGCTTCACGCAATTTTCAGCCTTATACGCCTCCAGGCCGTCGTAGTAAGCCTCAGCAGTAAGTGAATTGTTGAGAATCTCGTTGAAGCCGCGTGCCGTCATCTGCTCTGACACGAGGTTGCGGAGGGTATTATCCTCATCCTCGCGACACTTGAACGACAGTGAAGAGTGCAGTGTAGTGGAAATCTCCACATTATTATATCCATAGATACGAAGGAGATCCTCCACCACGTCGCAGGGGCGGGTGACGTCGACACGATAAGTGGGTACATCCACGGTGATACCTTCAGCCGAGCGTGTCACAGTGGTCATCTCAAGCGAGTTGAGTATCTGCTCTACGTCATCGGGAGCTATTTTCTTACCTATAAGGCGGTCAATATAATCGAAGGTGAGCTCTACGCGGGCAGGGGCTTTCACCACGGGATATACATCAGCAAGCGGACCTGTGATAGTGCCTCCGGCGAGCTCTTTGACGAGCAATGCAGCGAGCTTCAGCACATACATGCAACCATTGGGATCCACACCGCGCTCAAAGCGGAACGACGCGTCAGTGTTCAGGCCGTGACGGCGGGCAGTCTTGCGTACTGATGTAGGATTGAAGCATGCGCTCTCAAGAAATACCGATGTAGCACTCTCGGTCACACCCGAGTCAAGGCCGCCAAACACGCCGGCGATACACATCGGCTCCTCAGCATTGCATATCATCAGATCAGCACTGTCGAGCTTACGCTCCACGCCATCGAGTGTGACAAACTTCTCATCCTGACGGGCATTTTTCACTATCACCTCTCCCCCCTTGATTTTAGCCACATCAAAGCAGTGCAGAGGCTGGCCGGTGGCATGGAGAAGATAGTTGGTGATATCCACCACATTGTTGATCGGATGGAGACCTATAGTGGTAAGGCGGGTCTTGAGCCAGTCAGGCGACTCCTTGACAGTGACACCCTCTACAGTGATGCCACAGTAGCGGGGACAGGCCTCGGTATTCTCCACCTTCACTGTCACTCCACCTTCAGCCTTCTCTACAGTGAAGCCATCCACCGATGGGCGATGCAGGTCAGGCTCGTAGCCGTGACGCTTCATCCATGCGGCGAGATCACGCGCCACACCATAATGAGAAGCGGCGTCAATGCGGTTAGGGGTAAGATCCACCTCAAGAAGATAGTCAGAGGTGAGATTGAAATATTCAGCGGCAGGGGTGCCGGGCTTTACGTCACAGCCGGTGATTACGATAATGCCATCGTGAGAATTACCGGTGCCTATCTCATCTTCGGCACATATCATACCCAGTGATTCCACACCGCGTATCTTGGATTTCTTGATCTGAAATTCCTTGTCACCATCATAAAGAGTGGTACCTACGGTAGCTACGACAACAGTCTGTCCGGCAGTCACGTTAGGCGCACCACACACGATCTGCACCGGCTCCTGGCCGCCCAGATCGACAGTGGTGATATGAAGATGGTCACTATTGGGATGCTCCTCGCAAGTAAGCACCTTGCCTATCACGATACCTTTCAGTCCGCCGCGGATCGACTCCACCTCCTCCACCGAGCCGGTCTCGAGTCCGGTCGATGTAAGGGCATCCGCCACCTCAGTGGCCGAAAGCGGCAAAGTAAGGTATTCTTTAAGCCAATTATATGAAATATTCATTGCAATGAAGATTGATTTTTTTCAAAGTGCAAATTTAATGAAAAAATTTGTCATATTGACAATTTTCCATTAGTGACGATTAAAAATTAAAAGGGTTAGAAGTCATTGCTGAAAGCCACGACTTTGCCATATGAAGTTTGAAGCGTGTTGTCGCCACTATATATCACTGATCGTCTGCTTTCGGGAGTGCCGGAAAGCTCTCCCCATTTTTTAAGTCCGTCAAAGAATGTTGGGTTAAAGGTACTTCCCGACTTAATCTCATACCCAAACTGCTCAAGCCCCTTGGTTTCTACAAGATCCACTTCCAGACCGGTACTATCGCGCCAGAAGGTTAAATCCGGATTAACGCCTTTGTTCAGTCCATTTTTTATAAACTGGTTTACAACCATGTTTTCAAACAGCCCACCTCGGAGAAAATGCGCATCAAGTTGATCCGCAGAACTTATTCCGAGAAGATTGCAAGCCAGCCCCGTATCATAGAAGAACAGCTTTGGGGTCTTTACAATACGTTTGTTGTAATTATTGAAATTTGGCTCCAATCGGTAAACAATATAGCTTGCTTCGAGAACTGAAAGCCACGATTCAACCGTAGGAATTGAGATTCCCGCTTCAGTTGCCAGATTAGCCTTATTGAGAAGCTGCCCTATTCTGCCTGCACATAGCCGGATAAAGCGGGTAAAGCGTGCCAGGTCACCGATATTCAGCATGGCTCTCACATCGCGCTCCACATAGGTGGATATATACGAAGGATAATAGTCGGCAGGAGCTATATCCTTGTCGTAGATTCGTGGATAAAAACCTTTGAAAATCTGCTCATTTATAGTCAACGGCAGTTGTCCGGCATTATGGAGTTCATGTCGCGAGAATGGCAAAAGTTTCATTATTGCCGTGCGTCCGGCCAGTGATTGATCTATAGCAGCCAAAAGATGGAAGTTTCGTGACACGGCAAGCATATACATCCCGGTTTCGTTCACATCATCTATATGTGTTTGCAAGTATGAAAATAGCGATGGTACACGTTCCGCTTCATCAATAATCACATGATTATCGAAGGTTTTGATAAATCCATTGGGATCGTCGAAAGCAAACAACCTCATATCGGGATTTTCCAAGGACACATATCTGTAATCAGGGAAGATATTTTTAAGCAAGGTAGACTTTCCTGATTGCCGGGGGCCGGTAACAGTCACGATAGGGAATTTCTCACTCAGTTGCTTGATTTTTGAGGTTAAATCTCTTTCAATCATATTTTTGCAATTATAAAGTACGATTTTATAATTGCAAAAATACTAAATTTTATCAAGGTTTCAAGCAGATAACCCTATTTATTTTATATTTTTAATCGTCACTTAACAGCATTGACACAAATGTGGCGTTAAGAATAACAAGCAGTGTTATTTATAGCACTTTGGATATCATGTCATCAGTCATGCCGACCTCTTTCATCTTGCGGATTATCTCATCGATCGCCTCACGTTTCCCCTCTTCGCGACCGAGCTCTTTGCCCTTTTCGAGGCCTTCCTCGCGACCGAGCTCCTTGCCGATCTCGATACCTTCGGCGAGGCCTTCCTCGCGGGTATTGG
>JAMPAP010000032.1 GCA_023667185.1 Lachnoclostridium sp. | reverse complement strand
GGCGCGCTCGGGACTTGCACCCGTTAGATTATGCCCATGTCGGGCGAACAAAAAGAAGCCGGGTCATCAAAACCCGGCTTCTTTTATAAAGTCCTCAAACACTTTGGAGAAGTATTCGTTGTCTTCTTTCTTATACCTTATGTCAGTAAATACCTGAGCGAGTGTCTCTTTATTGTTTTCTTTTACAAATGCCTGATTCTCAGGAAGCGCTTCCTTAGGTCCATATAGTCTTTCGATATCCTCGGGGGTGTAATCAGTGTATTTCTCGCGGTGAAGTATGGCTTCCACGGGAAGTCGGTCGCTCACTTTACCCGCTCCGGCCGGCCATCCTACCGTCACTGTTGCCACGGGCACCACCCGCTTGGGCAGGTCAAGCGCTTTGGCTATCTGCGGCGCATTATAGGTCACCGTCCCCAGATAGCAAGTGCCTAACCCGTTCATCTCAGCTATGGTGACAAATTGCTGGGCGAAGATTATCGCGTCAATCACACCCCACATGAAGGCCTGAAAGTTGTTGTAGCCGGGCTCGGCTTTGCGTTCCAGGCACCATTTCTCAAACCGGTTGAAGTCTACACAAAATGTCAGCACGGCCTGGCTCCCCATCACTGATGGCTGGTTGAAGTGAGCCGGAGCAAGGGCTTCTTTAATGGCTTCATCGCGGGTGACTACTACGCTGTATGCCTGCATATTACCGGTGTTGGGCGCGTGTGAGGCTGCCTCGATCATTTCGGCAAGGCTCTCGTCGGTCAGCTCGCGGCTTTTGTCGTAAGCTCTTACCGTATGGCGTCCTGTGAAATATTCTGATTCTTTCATAATTTTTTACTTTTCTACAAAGATACGACTTTTCAACATTTCAGTCAAATTCCACCCGCTTTTCTTGCAGATGACTTCGTTTTTTCCCAAATTTGCATCACGAAAATTCATTCATCTCTTATGACAAATTATACTTACGACGAGGCTTTCGAGGCCTCTAAAGATTACTTTGACGGTGACGAACTCGCTGCCCGCGTATGGGTCAGCAAGTATGCCTTAAAGGATTCATTCGGAAATATTTACGAAAAAACACCGGCTGATATGCACCGCCGCATTGCCCGCGAGCTGGCACGCATCGAAAACAAGTATCCTAACGCCATGACGGAGCACGAGATATTCGAACTCCTTGATAAGTTTGACTTTATCGTGCCGCAAGGTAGCCCCATGGCGGGCATCGGCAATAACTATCAGGTGGGGTCGCTATCTAACTGTTTCGTCATCGGCCTCGATGGCGAGCCTGATTCTTACGGCGGCATCATCCGCATCGATGAGGAGCAGGTGCAGCTGATGAAACGCCGCGGCGGCGTAGGCCATGACCTGTCACACATCCGCCCCAAAGGCACTCCGGTGAAAAATTCGGCTCTGACTTCCACCGGTCTGGTCCCCTTTATGGAGCGCTATTCTAACTCTACCCGCGAGGTGGCACAGGATGGCCGCCGCGGTGCACTGATGCTTACTGTATCTATCAAGCACCCTGACTCCGAGGATTTTATAGACGCAAAGCTGGAGCAGGGCAAGATCACGGGAGCCAACGTCTCAGTGCGTATCGACGACGATTTCATGCGGGCTGCCATTGATGGTAAGGAGTATATCCGCCGGTTCCCCGTCGATTCATCCACCCCGGAGGTTACACGTCCTACTGATGCCCGCGCTCTTTGGAACAAGATAGTATTTAATGCCTGGAAATCAGCCGAGCCGGGCGTACTTTTCTGGGATACCATTACCCGCGAGAGTGTCCCTGATTGCTACGCTGACCTCGGTTTCCGCACCATCTCCACTAATCCCTGCGGTGAAATTCCGCTCTGCCCTTACGACAGCTGTCGCCTCGTGGCCATCAATCTCTATTCATACGTGAAAAATCCGTTCACCCCTGAGGCTTACTTTGACTTTGATCTTTTCCGCTCTCATGTGGCTAAAGCACAGCGCATTATGGACGATATAATCGACTTGGAGATGGAGAAGATCGAAACCATTATCAATAAAATCAAGGAGGATCCGGAGACTGATGAGGTCAAGAGCGCTGAGCTGCACCTCTGGGACAAGATCCGCACAAAGACTCTCAAAGGTCGCCGCACCGGCCTGGGTACCACCGCCGAAGGTGACATGATCGCCGCTCTCGGCCTCCGCTACGGAACTACCGAGGCTACTGATTTCTCCGTAGAGGTACACAAGGTTTTGGCTCTCGCTGCCTATCGCTCTTCAGTGGAAATGGCTTGCGAACGTGGTGCTTTTGAAGTCTATGACGCTGAGCGTGAGAAGAATAATCCCTATATCAACCGTCTCCGGGAGGCTGATCCGGATCTTTACGACATGATGGCTAAGCATGGTCGCCGCAACATCGCCTGCCTGACCATAGCCCCTACAGGCACCACTTCGCTGATGACACGCACCTCGTCGGGCATCGAACCGGTGTTCATGCCCGTCTACAAGCGCCGCCGCAAGGTGAATGCCAACGATGTAGACGTCCGCATCGATTACGTCGACGAGTCAGGAGATGCTTTCGAGGAATTCATCGTCTACCATCCCAAGTTTATCACCTGGATGAAGTCTCAGGGCATCGAGGTGCGTGATGACTATTCACAGGCTGAAATTGACGATCTAATCGCGCGCTCGCCTTACTATAAAGCTACGGCCAACGATATCGACTGGCTCGAAAAGGTGAGGATGCAGGGCCGCATCCAGAAGTGGGTAGACCATTCCATCTCCGTGACAGTCAACCTCCCGGCTGATACCTCGGTCGAACTGGTCAATGAACTCTATGTCGAGGCTTGGCGCTCGGGTTGCAAGGGGTGCACCATCTATCGCGACGGCTGCCGCTCCGGTGTGCTGGTGGCTATCGAAAACAAGAAGCCTGAGGCTCCGGCCGCTATCCCCGCGATGACGCCGCTTGTCCATAAGCGCCCCATCGAGCTGGAGGCCGACGTGGTTCGTTTCCAGAACAATAAGGAGAAGTGGATAGCTTTCATCGGGCTTGTTGATGGTCGTCCTTACGAGATATTCACCGGTCTGGCTGACGATGAAGATGGTATCTTCTGCCCCAAGTCTGTAGCTAAAGGCAAGATTATCAAGGCTGTTGATGAAAATGGTAACAAGCGTTACGACTTCCAGTTTATCAACAAGCGCGGCTACAAAACCACCATCGAGGGCCTCTCGGATAAGTTTAACCCGGAGTATTGGAACTACGCCAAACTTATATCGGGTGTGCTCCGCTACGGTATGCCTATCGATCAGGTTATCAAGCTTGTAAACGGCCTTGAACTCGATTCTCAGTCAATCAACACCTGGAAGATGGGTGTCGAGCGCGCCCTTAAGAAGTACATTCCCTCAGGCACCGCCGCCAATGGTCAGAAGTGTCCTAACTGCGGTCAGGAAACCCTTATCTATCAGGAGGGTTGCCTTATCTGCACCTCCTGCGGCACCTCCAAGTGCGGTTGATTAGTTTTTAGTTTTTAGTTTTTAGTTTTTAGTTTTTAGTTTTTAGTTTTTAGTTTCGAGTTTCGAGTTTTTAGTCGCAACTAACAACTAACGACTAACAACTAACGACTAACAACTAACGACTAACAACTAACAACTAAAATTCAATGTCAGGCTGAAGTCTGTCACCTCCTGCCATACCTTGCCCAATTCCTCTAACTCATTGATACCCAATGAGGGGAGGGCAGGGGAGAGCAGGGTTATTATAGGATCAACCATCTCCTTGGTGATGATGATTGACATATTGTTGCCTTCGTGCTTCAGCCCCATAGGTATGCCGGTGCTGTTCAGCTCGTTGAGCATTTTCAGCAGGCTCGCAGTATCAACTCCCTTGGCAGCAAGGTCAGCAATAAGTTTCTCAGTTTTCTCGGTTGTAGCGCCATCATTGAGGTTAGGGTTTTCTCCCTTATCTACAGCCACTTGGTAGATGATTTTCGGAACGATGGGGGATATGGAAAGCATTTCCCCTGTGGCATACCAGAATATCATATTTTTAGCGGAGGCCAACTTGGGCAGTTTCATATCAGCATACTCTCCGGCTGCTTCATTAATTCCCTCTGCGATAATCTTTTCCGCATCTATTTCCGGCGAATACTCCACCGTGAGATTGCCATCAGATGCCAATTCCACTGCGCCAATCACATTATATATAATAGCTCCGGCTGCAAGACTAAGCTTGGTGGATAATTCGGCTGATTCCGTGGGCTTCCCGGCGAGTGTAACACTCACTACTGCAGGCGAATGTGACAGATAAGGCATAGCCACCGGCAGCATATTTTCCGGCATCCATCTCCCTGCCATACTGCTGCCGGCCTCAGTGGTAAGAGCTGTTGTGATGTCAATGAAGGCTTTACCCTCCTTGGTCACCACGCCGGTAGCTTTAAGCTCGTAAATCCCTGTAGGAGAAGCCTCAGCGCGCGATATCGGCATGATCACCGGAGGATTCATCAGCATCTTGCTGCCATCTACGGCAAATGATCCGTCAGTCTTTTCGTCAAGTGTAACATTCACTTCCTCAAGAGCATATCCCGGAATTACATTGTCGAGCGTAAGGAGTCCCTTGGTGGCCGACTGAGCATCAAGAGTCACGATACCGTAAGAGCGCTCACCGTTAAAGGTTATTGTCGCATCGGCCCCGGTGATGGGTGTCGACGGCAGCTGTTCCCATGATTCCTTTTCGTTGCTACAGTTGGCGAGCAGCAAAATGGCTGCTACCATGGTAATTACGAGATATTGTGATTTCATCGCCTTGAAGAATTAGTTGAAACTATAATTTCATAACAACTAACTCTCCAAAAAGTTGGGCGCGAAACCTGCTTTTGCAAGCCCCGCACCCTGAAGTTATGAAAGAAAAAAGCTTACTTTGCGAGACCGCAATCCTTGCACTTCTCAGAGATGATGGTGAAGAAGTCGTTGCCCTTGTCGTCAACGAGGATAAATGCGGGGAAGTCCTCCACTTCGATTTTCCAGATAGCTTCCATACCGAGCTCAGGATATTCGAGCAGCTCTACTTTCTTGATCGAGTCTTTGGCAAGGATGGCTGCCGGGCCACCTATCGAGCCGAGGTAGAATCCGCCGTAGGCCTTGCAGGCGTCAGTCACCTGCTTGCTGCGGTTGCCCTTGGCGATCATCACCAGCGAACCGCCGAGGCTTTGGAACTGATCTACATACGGATCCATACGTCCGGCCGTGGTGGGCCCGAATGAACCTGAGGGCATACCTTCGGGTGTCTTTGCAGGGCCGGCATAATACACGGGGTGATCCTTAAGATACTGAGGCATAGGCTCGCCGCGGTCAATACGCTCTTTAATCTTGGCGTGAGCGATATCGCGAGCCACCACGATAGTGCCGTTGAGCGACAGACGAGTTGATACGGGATATTTTGTAAGCTCGGCAAGTACCTCCTTCATCGGGCGGTTAAGGTCGATCTTCACTACCTCACCTTCGCCCTGCTTGCGTGACGACTCGGGTATAAGTTCGCCGGGGTTGGCATCGAGTTTTTCTATCCAGAGGCCTTCACGGTTGATCTTTGCTTTGACATTACGGTCAGCCGAGCAGGATACGCCGAGACCTACGGGACATGATGCGCCATGGCGAGGCAGACGGATCACGCGGATGTCGTGAGCGAAATATTTGCCGCCAAACTGAGCGCCGAGGCCTATCTTGTGAGCCTCCTCAAGGAGTTGCTTTTCAAGCTCAAGGTCGCGGAAGGCGTGTCCGAGCTCATTACCCTTGTCAGGCAGGCTGTCGTAATATTTCACTGAAGCCTTCTTGACGGTGGCAAGGTTCATTTCGGCCGAAGTGCCTCCGATTACGAATGCGATATGGTAAGGCGGGCAGGCTGCGGTGCCGAGAGTCTTCATCTTCTCCACGAGGAAGGGGATGAGGGTCTTGGGGTTGATCAGAGCCTTGGTCTCCTGATAGAGATATGTCTTGTTGGCCGAACCGCCCCCTTTGGCTACAAACAGGAAGTGATATTCGTCACCCTCGGTGGCATGGATGTCGATCTGAGCCGGAAGGTTGCATCCGGTGTTGACCTCGTCATACATATTGAGCGGTGCATTCTGGCTGTAACGCAGATTGTCAATGGTATAAGTGTCATATACGCCGTGGCTCAGATACTCCTCATCATTAGCGCCGGTGTAGACATTCTGGCCCTTCTCGCCATGAATGATAGCGGTACCGGTATCCTGGCATACCGGGAGCTGGCCTTTAGCGGCTATCTCGGCATTGCGCAGCATGGTGAGAGCTACAAACTTGTCGTTCTCGCTTGCTTCCGGATCAGCCAATATCTTGGCTACCATCTCATTATGTTCGCGGCGGAGCATGAATGCATTGTCGTGTGTGGCCTGGCGAGCAAGCACTCTCAGCGCCTCGGGATCCACAACCAAGAACTCATGTCCTCCCCAGTTTTCCACTTTGACATAGTCGGATGTCAGATGATAATATTCCGTCGTGTCAGGTCCGAGCGGAAACATCTCCTGGTATTTAAACGGTTTCGTTGCCATTTTTTATTTAGTTTTTAGTTTCGAGTTTTTAGTTTCGAGTTTTTAGTTTTTAGTTTTTGGTTTTTAGTTTTTAGTTTTTAGTTTTTAGTTTTTGGTTTTTAGTTTTTAGTTTTTAGCTGCAACTAACAACTAACAACTAACAACTAACGACTAACAACTAACAACTAACATTATTAGTCGAAGACGCCTTCGATAGATTCCTCTTCGGGTTTGTCCTCGACGTAGTCTTCAGTGATGGCGCCGAAATACTCTTTCTCACAGAGGTTTATCCCTTCGGGGAAGTTGAATTTGGCGTCAGGTGAGATGCCGAGCGACTTGTCGGCATATACTTTTTTCATAAATAGTCCGTAGATCGGGAGCGCCATTGCCGCGCCTTGACCGTTGGCCATGGAGTTGAAGTGGATAAAGCGCTCATCGCCACCTACCCACGTACCGGTGACAAGCTGCGGCGTAAAGCCCATAAACCAGCCATCAGCGTTGAAGTTGGTGGTGCCGGTCTTGCCGCCCATCTCGGCTGTGAGGCCGTAGCGGGAGCGTACTCGGTGAGCTGTACCCTCGTTGACCACATTGAGCAGCATCGAGAGAATCTTATAGTAAGCCTTCTCGCTGATTACCTCGGTATGTACGGGGTTGAAATTGTCAGCTATGATATTGCCATTATTGTCAGCGATGGCGGTGACAAACACCGGGTCAGCGCGCATACCATTGTTGGCAAATGCCGAGTAAGCCGTAACCATCTCTTTCACTGACACATCAGCCGGGCCAAGGCAGAGCGACATCACAGCAGGCAGTTCGGCCGTGATGCCGAAGTTGTGCATCGTCCTTACGAGCGATGCCGGCGAAAGCTGGCTGATAAGGCGTGCTGAAATCCAGTTGTTAGAGTTGGTCAGCGCCCATCTGAGATCCACCATCTCGCCCACGCGGGCACTTCCCGAGTTTCGCGGCGCCCACACATTGCCGGCCTCGTCGTGAAGTATCGGCTGAGCGTTGAGAAACATATCACAAGGTGTATATCCCTCCTCCATAGCGTAGGTATAGAGGAACGGCTTGCCGGTAGAACCTATCTGGCGGCGTCCGTCTGACACCATATCATATTGGAAATAAGAGAAATTCGGTCCACCAATATAAGCCTGTACATGGCCGTTGACGGGGTTCATGGCCATGAATCCGCAGCGCAGGAAGTGCTTGTGGTAGAGCACCGAGTCAAGTGGCGTCATCACCGTGTCAATCTGCCCGCTGTAAGAGAACACCTTCATCTCGCGCGGAGTGTTGAACACCTTGTCGATCTCCTCGCGCGAGTATCCTGCCCGCTTCATCTTGCGGTAGCGGTCAGTATTCTTCATTGCGTTGCGTATCAGATGATTGAGACGAATTTCTGATAATTCGGTGCGGTTGGTGGTATAGGGCGCACCCTTGGTGTTGCGCTTCTCGCGGAAGAATGTTGGCTGCAGATAACCACCGATATGCTCGGCCACCGCCTCCTCAGCATACTGCTGCATACGGGTGTCGATGGTGGTATAGATCTTCAGTCCGTCAGTATAGATATCATATTTTGTGCCGTCGGGCTTGGGGTTCTTCTCGATCCATCCGTAGAGAGGGTTGGTCTCCCAAGCGATAGAATCGTCGATAAACCGCTGACGCTCATAGTCGCGGTAATTGCTCTTCTCAGGCTTCTTGGCCGTCATCATCTGGCGAATCTCCTCGCGGAAATAGGGCGCCACGCCATCCTTCGTATCCACGCGGTGAAATTTCAGCGTCAGAGGAAGAGCCGACAGGCTGTCACACTCAGCCTGAGTCAGCTTTCCGGCCTTGACCATCTGGCTCAATACCGTGTTGCGGCGCAGGCGGGTGCGTTCATTCTGACGCACAGGGTTATAGTAAGCAGGATTTTTCACCATACCTACGAGTGTGGCGGCTTCCTCTACGTTAAGGTCTTTGGCATCCTTGCCGAAATACACGTAGGCGGCTGACTTGATGCCCACTGCATTATAAAGGAAGTCAAACTGGTTGAGATACATCTTAATAATCTCATCCTTAGAATAATAGCGCTCAAGCTTCACGGCTATCATCCACTCAATAGGCTTCTGCATGGCGCGCGACAACAGGCCCGAACTGCTCGGCGAATACAACTGCTTGGCCAGCTGCTGAGTCAGCGTCGAGCCTCCTCCGGCATTCTTGTTGCCCATCAGTATAGTCTTGAACAACACACGCCCGAGTCCCTGCATATCTATTCCCGAATGTTCAAGAAATCGCTTGTCCTCGGTAGCTATCAGAGCATCTACCACATTGGGCGAGATCTCGTCATAGTCAGCATACACGCGGTTGCCCGTGCCCTTGAAATATCGGCCTATCTCCTGGCCATCAGCTGAATAAAGCACGGATGCAAACCTGTCTCGCGGGTTCTGAAGCTCCTCCACCGGAGGCATATAGCCAATCACACCATTATATACAAGAAACAGGAAAAACAAAACACCCACCACTGCGGCTCCAAACAGGATCCACATACCTATGATGAGTTTCTTCCATATTCCGCGTTCCGGCTTCTTGGCCGACATTTCCTGACGGCTTTCGTTATCTTGAGTCATGTTTTGACAATAGTTATCGTTTTAAACTGCAAAATTAGTGATTTTTTTCCTCATTCCCCCAAATTCCCGTCTTAACTAATCCTAAAAAATCATCTCCCAAAATCTATCGGAAAAAACCACCTTTTATAATCAAGTCAGAGATGTGGCGTGCTGAGTCCACGGGTGTTGCCTTTGATGACTCGATAAACAGATTGCGTCCAACTCCTTGCCAGAAGTAATCAGTACGCCCCATGGCGTACAATAGCGTGGGATAAAGGTCGGTCTGGAGGATTTCTCCATTAGCTGTTCCTCCCTTTGGGCCGTTGAGTAAGATAAAGGTGAGGTCGTAGGCTGTCGCTCCGGTGGTAAGTTGTAATGGAGCAATATGGTCTGAGGCCAGGGCTATTACGCATGATTCAAGAATTCCTGCCTGGTCAAGATGATTTATGAATCTGTTGAGCTGGCGGTCGAAATAATTGACTGACTCGAGATAGTAAGCTCTCTCGTTGTTGCCGATAGCATCGCGTATTTCACCGGCGGGATAGTCATTCTCGAGATATGGCTGGTGCATGGACAGAGTAGTGATTTCTAACATGAATGGTGTCTTGACAGAGTCAACGTATGCGATGGCTCGGTTGAAAATCATGCTGTCTGACTCCGATTTCCTGTAGTCAGGCAATTCAGTGATGTCGTGCAAGTGGTTATACCCATAGCTCCTGGATGTAGAAGCGTGGTTCCATAACGCTCTCCCTTCGCCGATAATCTCTTCGGCGTTGATTCCAAGAGCTTTCGCAATCGATGGATAATCAGCGTTTCCGTAAGTGAAGGCTGTAACGCGATCAGTAGTCGGCAGAAGGCCGGTATTATAGATAAACTGGCCATCGCTTGAGCGTCCGATTCCAGCCATTTGTTTCACATTTAAAGCACGGAATACCGAGCTGTCAGCCAGTAGCCTTTGTAAATGTGGAGCGATTTGTTTGCCGGAATATTCTATAGTGATTGCATCGGAATTCAGGGACTCCACTATTATAAGAATAAGGTTAGGAGGGGTATGCCGGCAGGATTCATCGTCACTTTTTGCTGCGGTGTACCTCGACTTGATATAGTGTTCGATCTTAAGCCTGTCGTCACCCAGTGGAATGTAAGGTGATCGGATTGTATGATATATATCGAGCAGCATATAATGTATATACCCATACGAACGTATTATGCCACTGCGCTTTACGCGGGTGAAATCAGTCAGATGCTCTAAGGGGCTCACTTCTTCGCGATAGTCACGATACAGCAGAAACCCTTGCCATAATACAATTATAATAATCGATATCGTTAGAGCATATAGTTTTGTTAGCCTGCCAAATGTTGAATCTTTGGCCGTCACTGATCTGCGAAAATAAAGTGCATATACTATTATTAGCAGGCAAGTAGGCAAGAAAAATATTAGATCGACTATCCGAAATGAATGTATGGCGCTATCGACCACAAAGCCGTTAAGATTTTCCGTCATCTCGATGGCCTCGACTGACAATACATCACCGAAATTTCGGAAATAGAGGATGTTGGCCGTAAACCATATCGCCGACCATCCCAATACTATGAATATCGTGGCGCGAAATCGCGGTGGAATAAACCAGTAGGGTAGAAGTAATAGAATTGTCTCGGGGACTCCGGCCACCACTAATGATGCTAAACCATAATCAGTCACCGGGCATAGTTTTAAAAACGATAGCCACTGCAAGTTAAGGCATATCAGTGCTGCTAAAAAAAATATTATGCTTTGTGCCCTTGGCGTAGACAGTTTTAGATCATGCATTATTTATAATCGTCACGATGTAGAATGTTTCGTAAAATTCAATGACAAATTTACTTTTTTTTCAAAAAAAATAAAAAAAACAGGGGAATTTTTTGCAAATTAAAGTTATTGTTATACCTTTGCGGTGTTGTAGTTGTGTACAACACCTAATCACCTCACATAACCACTTATGAAACGAGTAATTATCACACTTCTTGCCATTACGGCCATTACCGCCGTAGACGCCCGGGCCGGAAATTTCCTTTCGGCATACTTTGACGGCGACTTACAGGCTATGCTCAACGTCATCGAGGCTCCGGAGATAGTAACCACAGCTGATGGCACTACGGTTACTACCGTCACCCGTAATGCTGACTGGTTTCGCCTCCTCCTGGGGATGCTCCCAGTCGCCTCAATGTTTGCGCTTGCCATACCTATGCATGAATCACGTAAAAAAGATATAGCACAATGATCACAATCTCCAATCTTTCATATACTTACAAGTCAGGCATTCGCGCAGTGGTCGACTTGAACTCATCGCTTGGGTCGGGTCTCTACCTCCTGCTTGGCGAAAACGGAGCCGGCAAAACCACCCTTCTGCATCTGCTTTCGGGGCTGCTCACTCCCTCTACCGGTAGCGTAATCATCGATGGCGCAAATGTAGCTGACCGCCTCCCGTCCACCCTTCAGAATCTCTTCTTTCTCCCTGATGTGATGGATATTCCGTCGACCACCATCCGACGGTTTGCCGAGATACATTCGCCATTTTACCCCTCGTTTTCCGAGGAGATCTTTGCGGCTAACCTCATGGAATTTGGCCTCACGGGCAACGAGCCTCTCGTGGCGCTATCCACCGGCACCCGTCATAAGGCAGTCCTGGCATATATCCTCTCGCTTGGGCTGAAATATCTATTCCTCGACGAACCGGCTAACGGCTTGGATATCAACTCCCGCAAGCAGCTCCGCGCCATGCTCGCCCGCTGCATGGACGAGGATACCACCGTCATCGTTTCCACCCACACGTTCTCTGATTTCGAAGCCCTGTTTGATGGTGTAATGGTGATCCACTCCGGCCGAATGGTCCTCAATATGATGACCTCTGACATAGCTGCCCGCCTCCTTTTCGGCACATCCACCGTAATCCCGCCCGAGGCCATTTATTTTGAGCAAGACCTCGGCACATTCCATTATATAGCGCCTAACTGCACGGGCTGCGACACTGACGTCGACTTCGGCCTTCTCTACTCGGCACTACTTTCGCCGGCAGCACCTTCCATTCTTTCAAATCTTGCATAACATGGACACTATCAATAATTTCTCCATCAATCGCGTAGGTCTGGTCACCCGCTACTTCGGAGCCGCTATCCGCATCCAGCTCCTCATCTATTTCCTGATTACGGCGCTTGTATATGTCATGTCGGCCGTCTCGATCCACTTTTTCGACTCGATGCTGCCACTATGGGCATTCGGCTCTATAGCAATTAATTATATGGTTTACCTCGGCGCGCTGGTCTACTTCCGCTACGAGGATTCGATGATCACAACCCTCATCCCGGCTCGCGGCTGCGAAAAGGCCTTGGTGATAGTGGGTTACGTAGCAGTATTCATCCCATTGTTTGTCATCGCCGTATGGGGGCTATGCTCAGCTATCGGATCTGTGATGCCATTTGAGACACCCGCCTTTAAGGATCTGTTCGGTATCTCAATAGTGTCTGACAGTGAGGAACTTCCATTCCGGCTGTCAGATATAATGAAATGGTATTCAGTGCCGCTGCAATGGGATACAATAGCGTCAATTACCCTTTTTGTGGTCATCTCATCCTCACGCAACCGTATCGTCAAAGGACTCCTCACCGCCATCGGTGTCAATATTGCCTCATCGATTTTAGGACTTATAGCGGGTATCATACTGGCTGTCACTAAGATATATGCGATAAAGGAAAGTGCTGGCAGCTTTGAAAATATCAATCCCGATTCATCGGAATTTCTCGGCTATATATCTGATATACTGATGTCTTACTTTCAAATCGTAACGATAGTCTCCATCGCCATCGCCGTGCTGTTTTATTACCTCTCATGGCGAAAGGTTGTTAACCGTCAAGTCTGACCGCAGCTATGGATTTTAATAATAACAAACCGATTTACCGTCAGATAGTTGACTACAGCTTCACGCTCATCATCTCAGGCAAATGGCTACCCGGAGAGCGTGTGCCCTCGGTGCGCGAGCTTGCGGCTGAGCTTGCGGTCAACTCACATACGGTTCTCAAAGCCTACGAATACCTTCAGACTGAGGGTATTATATATCCGCGCCGCGGCATGGGCTTCTACCTTGCTGACGATGCCGCAAGCCGCGTCAACGATGCCCGCCGCCGCGACTTCTTCGACAATACCCTTACCACTCTCTTCCGTGAGATGGAGCTCCTCGGTATCTCCATTGACGACATCGTCGCCCGATACCACGGCAGATAGTCACGATAGTCACTAAAATATTTGGATTTGGCTCTGAAATTTTGTATATTTGCAGAAGAACCGATAAAACGATTTGAACCATGGACGAAGC
>JAMPAP010000031.1 GCA_023667185.1 Lachnoclostridium sp. | reverse complement strand
TTCATCGTTATTTTTCTTAAAAAAATTCACAAATCAAATTAGTTTAGACAACTTCGATGATAAAAAATTTTATATACAAACTTTGATTTTTTTCTTGAATTAGAAAAAAGTTATTATTTTCGCAGTGTGGTTCTGAACAGAGCCTCATGACAACGATTAAAACGAATTACGATATGATATACAATTTCCGCATTGTCTCTGACGAAGTTGATAATTTCAAAAGAGAGATACAAATTGACTCAGATGCTACGTTTCTTGACCTCCGGAATGCCATCTGTGACTGCACTGGCTTTGACAAAGGGCAGATGAGTTCTTTCTTTATATGTGATGACGGCTGGGAACGCGGCCGTGAAATCACCCTCGAAGATATGGGCTCTGACTCCTCCGAGGATGTCTACCTGATGGAAGACACTCCGTTGAGCGACTTCATCGACGAAGAAGGCCAGCGCCTCGTATGGGTATTTGATTACTTGACTGACCGCTCATTTTTCATCGAAATGAAAAAAATCATCACCGGCAAAACCCTCAAAGATGCCCTTTGCACCATCTCGATGGGCGAGCCCCCGGCCCAGATGGTCGACATGGACGAATTTGATGCCAAGATTGACGCTAAAGCAGCCCAAGCAGCCGCTGATCCCGACATGGACGATGACTTCTACGGCAACACAGAATTCAACGAAGACGAATTTGATGCCGCCGGCTTCGACGAAATGACCTTCGACGAATAATCCCCCTACCTCCTATATATAATAATCTGTTAGCCAGAAATTGATACCATGAAAAAGATATTGTTAAGTATAATTAGTCTTATAATAGCATTTACAGCTTTGGCAGATCGAACTTTTAGCTTTGGTCAGATAAGCTGCTATAGCCCGCAGATGGGTTTAGTAAGTGGTGGCGGTGCAGTAATTAGCCTAACAGTAGGAGATGGATACATTATACATCCGATGTATGGTAAGCTATATGAAGGTCAGACAAATAGCGACGGATCCGTAGCATATTATCCATCTGGATACGCTGGTATGCCTATGGCTCAACTTCAAGGAGTATTACTTTCAGCAGATCTTCAACGTATGGAAGAGCATTTAACTTCATCATACGGGGGGATGACTGTTCAAATGATAAATACCTATACAAATGCAGGTGAAGATGGTGGAAGATACGCTAATAGTTATTCAGAAGCCTGGAGTGCGTCAAATCGCGGAGGCCGAACGAGAGATGATTATTCAGAAGAATGTTCCTCTTGTGGGGGAACGGGCGTAAGTAAAACACCAAATACGGGTGGCTCACGTTCTAATTGGGTGGCATACTATAATCCTAACGGTACGAAATGCCCATATTGTAAACGCTATACTTCTCATTTCCATGATAGGTGTGCACGTTGTAATGTACCAAGATAAATTACTAATTTCAAGCATGGAGCGCCTATCTTGAGGCTTTTCGTCACATATTTTATAAACGTCAGAAAATACTTATCATACATGGTGACATATAGGAACTATAATGTAATATAAAGACCGAAGGGCGCATCTCTATATCACCGTGTGTTGGCTATGCCAACTAGCTGGTCAGTGATCTCCACTCGTCCACCCATCCGGTCGGGGTGCTAATATGGTTTCTGGAGATGACCTTAGAGTAGCGCAGTTGCATGGTCGAGTAGCGCCGTCGTTGTCGGTCATCACTTTAGCGCTATGCCTTGGCATAGTCACCGCTTTAGCGCTTCGCCTCAGCGAAGAAACACCCGGATGCACGCCTACATTAACTCAACATTATGCCACATGTGGTAAAATTTCCGCGCACAAATGAAAGGGGTTCGTGACAGACATTTTTCATCTTTCGGTTATTCAAACTCGATGCCTAATTTTTTAACACTTCTTATCCATGCTTTTTAACAAATGCACTGGAATAACGGCTTGTGCTCATAAAATTGCGTTGGACTACCTCTGTGTAGCACCTAAAGGCGCTCTTTCTTAGTTATGTTAAGTGACGATTAAAATGGCGGCAGGAGGCAATCACCGGGGTGGTTGCCTCCTGCGGAGTATTTTGTAGGGGATGGGTTATGCTTTGCCGTTAGAGCCGAGCACTTTTTCGATTTTGTGCTTGTAGAGGCGTTCCATTTCGTCGCGAGCCGGGCCGAGGTATTTGCGTGGGTCAAATTCGCCGGGCTTGTCGTGAAGCACTTTGCGAACGGCGGCTGTCATGGCAAGACGGCTGTCAGAGTCGATGTTGATCTTGCATACGTCCATAGCAGCTGCTTTGCGGAGCTCGTCTTCGGGGATACCGATTGCATCGGGGAGTTTGCCGCCATATTCGTTGATCATGTCGACATATTCCTGAGGTACTGATGATGATCCGTGGAGTACGATGGGGAAGTCGGGGAGCTTGGCTTCTACTTTCTCGAGTACGTCGAATGCCAGAGGGGGAGGTACGAGACGGCCGGTCTTCGGGTCGCGAGTGCACTGCTCGGGAGTGAATTTGTAAGCTCCGTGAGATGTGCCGATAGAGATGGCGAGTGAGTCGCAGCCGGTGCCGTTAACGAATGCGATAACTTCTTCGGGGTCAGTGTAAGTGTGGTGGTCAGAAGATACTTCGTCTTCAACGCCGGCGAGTACACCGAGCTCACCTTCTACAGTTACGTCAAACTGATGAGCGTAGTCTACAACCTTCTTGGTGAGGGCTACGTTTTCATCGAAGGGGAGGTGAGAACCGTCGATCATCACTGATGAGAAGCCGTTGTCGATACAGTCCTTGCAGAGCTCGAAAGAGTCGCCGTGGTCAAGGTGAAGCACGATCTGGGGCTTTTCCCAACCGAGGCTCTTGGCGTATTCAACGGCGCCTTGTGCCATGTAGCGAAGAAGGATGGGGTTGGCGTAGTTACGTGCGCCTTTTGATACCTGAAGAATCACGGGTGATTTCTCCTCAGCGGCTGCCTTGATGATGGCCTGAAGCTGCTCCATGTTGTTGAAGTTGAAGGCAGGTACAGCATAACCGCCTTTGAGGGCCTTGGCAAACATCTCGCGTGTGTTGACAAGACCTAAGTCTTTGTAATTTACCATAGTAGGATAAATATTAGAATTGAGAAACAATATTTTCTTTTAATCAAAGGCAAATTTAAGAAAAATTTCTACAATTAATTCTATTTTTTTGCAAAAAAAATAAGGCGACTGAAAGATATTCAGTCGCCTGCAATAATTTTTTCTCTGTGAGGATTATTCGCCGGGGATGATAGCATCGTTGGGGCAAACTTCAGCACATGAACCGCATTCGATGCAAGTATCGGGATCGATGTGGTAGATGTCGCCTTCAGAGATAGCTTCAACGGGGCAAACGGGCAGACAAGTGCCGCAAGCCACACAAGAGTCGGTAATTACGTAAGCCATAGTAATTTAAGATTTTTCTTTGTTGGATAATTATTAAGGATAACTTTGTTTATGTGTGCAAAAGTAGTAATTATTTTAATAAATGTGGTACTTTTGTTTGATTTTTTTGTAGTCGATGGCATCTTTATTCCAGTATTCGAGAATATCGGCCACGGAATGACGCTTGTTGAAGAGCTTGCGCACCTGCGGAGAGCCTATGACTTTGTCGATCATATTGAGTCGGGCGGGTGTCTCGTTTTCCAGCAATTTGAGACCGGGGTTGAGACGGTAAAGCTCTTGGAGGATATAAAACTGGATGAGGGTAAGCGGTGCAGCGGCGGGATCGGTGATATAGATTTGGACGCCCGAAAGGTTTTTGCCGGAATGCTTGCTTGCGAAGGGCTTGAATGCTATCGGACGAAACATTACACCGGGTATCTTCAGATCGTTGAGAGCCGATGAAAGTTTGAGCCCATCGGTGCCGGGTACGGCCATCACCTGAAAGGGCAGGGTGTAGCCTATGCCTATCGAGAGGCCGTCAAGCTCGCCGGCGATTCCTGTAGCGGGGTAAAGGAAGGCTGTTTCGGCTGAAGGGATGTTGGGCGATGGGAGTACCCAGGGAAGTCCGGTGTCGTCATAGGTCATGTCGCGAGTCCATCCCTCCATCTTCACTATCTTGAGCTCGGGCGATATACCTCCCGGCAGCATTTTTTCGCCGCATAGCATTTTGGCAAGTTCGCCCGGTGTGAGGCCGTAAATATATGGTATAGGATATTGGCTTACAAATGATTCCATCCCTTTTTCTACAATCGGCCCCTCCACTTTCACTCCTCCGAGAGGGTTCGGGCGGTCAAGTACCATGAATTCCACGCCGGCGCGGGCGCAGGCAGCCATGGATTTTCCCATGGTTGATATATAAGTATATGATCGGGAGCCTATGTCCTGAATGTCGTAGACGAGTACATCAATGCCTTTGAGCATCTCGGCCGTAGGGGCGAGATTTTTGCCGTGAAGTGAGTAGATGGGGATGCCTGTGACGGGATCGGTGCTGTCGGCCACGGCATTACCGGCTTTTACGTTGCCGCGTATGCCATGTTCGGGCGAGAAAAGGGCTACGAGTTTCACGCCTTCAGCCTCATTAAGGATGTCAATGGTAGAGCGGAGATTACGGTCTACCCCGGTGGGATTGGTAATCAGGCCTACCCGTTTGCCTTTAAGTGGAGCGAAGTCTATCTTTTGAAGACGTTCGATGCCGGTGGTGACCTGAGCCGTAGTTGAGATGGTGGCCAGTAATGTGATTAACAGAATGTTAAGAAATCGGAGTTTCATTTTTTACCGTATGAGGGGTCAATTTTTAGCAGTGATGATACAAATATGGTCAGCAGACAGCAGGCTATGGTTATGCTGAAAAACATTGTGTAGCCTACTGTTTCCTGAAGCCAGCCGGCGGCCATGCCCGGCAGCATCATGCCCAAAGCCATAAATCCGGTGCAGATAGAGTAATGGGCGGTGGATTCAGCTCCGCGGGAGAAGTATATCAGATAGAGCATATAGGCTGTGAATCCGAAGCCGTAGCCAAATTGCTCTATAAATACACATAAGTTAATGACCATCAGTGAGCTGTCAGGCACAAGACTGAGGTAGAGAAACGTAAGGCAGGTCAATGACATACTCCAGGCCATAGGCATAAGCCAATTTTTCAATCCGCCGCGAGCCACTACAAGTCCGCCAATGATGCCTCCCATTGTCAGCCCTATGACGCCGATAGTGCCATAAGTGAATCCCACCTGCGTGGTTGACATCCCGAGGCCTCCTTTTTCGGCCGGGTCGAGAAGAAACGGGTTAATCAGCTTGACAAGCATCGCTTCGGGCAACCGATATAGGAGCATGAAGAGCATCGCGGTGAGAATCTGCGGCTTGGAGAAAAATTTACGGAATATATCAAAGAACTTGTCGGCAGTTTCTTTGAGGTCAGTAGGTTCTTTGGCGGGAATTTCCACTCGCGGCAATATCCATGAGTGATATGCTGCGGCAAGCAGGAATAAAAATGAAAGCCCGCAGAACGCTATCGACCATGCTTGCGGGATATCTTTCTGATATTCTTCGAGAAAGCCTGCGAGTATGACGAGACCGCCCTGCCCGGCAATCGTGGCTATACGGTAAAACGTAGAGCGGATGCCTACAAAGAGTGACTGGTCATGCTGGCTAAGGGCAAGGATGTAGAAGCCGTCGGCTGCAATGTCGTGGGTGGCCGATACAAAAGCCACTATCCAGAAGCAGGCTAACGATAGGGTGAAAAATGAGCTCAGCGGCAGTGTCAGCGCCACGCCGCCCAACGCTAGAGCTAACATCCACTGCATCACGATGATCCAGCGGCGCTTGGTGCTGAAGATGTCGACCAGCGGTGACCAGAATGGCTTGATCACCCATGGCAGATAGAGCCATCCGGTGTAAAGCGCGATGTCAGTATTGGATATCCCCAGCCTCTTGTACATGATCACTGATATTGTCATCACGGCTACATAGGGTAGTCCTTGTGCAAAATATAGCGAAGGCACCCATGCCCAGGGGGAGTTTCTGCGTAAAGTTATTTTCATTAGTAGAGTCGTGTAATTTCAGTGTCCTTATAATAATGTGAAAGAATCTCGCGATAGCTGAACCCGCGATCGCCCATTACGGCGGCCCCTATCTGACAAAGGCCTACACCATGTCCCCAGCCGGCACCTCGGAATCGGAATGTATCACCCGCGGTCTCAACCACAAATGCCGAGCTATAGAGGTGGGTCGTGGAGAGGGCGCGCCTTATCTCGAGCTCCTTGCCTATGATGATACTTCCGGCGGTGCCTTTGACTTCGAGGCGGCTGATGCGACCTGATTTCCCGCGCTTCAGTGGGGTGAGTGATAGAATCATGCCGAGGTCAACTCCGGTCTTGGCGGTAAAGAGCTGTGAAAGCTCTTGGCGACTGATGGATATTTCCCAGCGGTAAAAGTCAGCGGTCTCGCGGTCATACGCGTTCAGCACCTGGCTGAGTATCCGCTCGTTGGAGGTATTGCAGAAGGCTTCAGGAGACCCCATAATCCATTCCCGGGCTTTCTCTTCGTTGCTGAGATCAGGGAGCGGCGATTCGGAGAGGTTATCTCTTACGGCACGGAGATAGGGGTGAGGCGTATCGTCCCAGCAGGTATCGAAGGTCTCGAGGGCTCCGCCGCAGCATTTTGAGAATCTCGCATCGCAGATCTTGCCATTATAGGTCAGCACTTCGCCGCGGGTATCGTCAACAGCGCTTGCCGCCTCAGGGCGGATTATACGCCCTATGCCCTGATAACGCTGGCAGTGGTCATCGGCGCATACATAAAACAGGCTATGGTTAGAGCGATCCCACCATCTGATTCTTTCGCCCGGAATATCGCGGATCACTACCTCCCGGCCTGCATTATTGTCGCCATCGGATGCCTCAAGCTGTGCCATAAGCCAGCTGCGTGATATTACGGCGTGGGCGCGGAGAAGATTGATGGATGCTTTTGCGCTCATCTCGCTTGAAATCACGCTTCGAAGGTATTCTTCCACATCCACTATGTTAATCACCGTAATTGCGCCATTATCGGCAAGTAGTTTCAGCGCACCGCGAAATCGCTGGTTCTCACGACGTTCCCAATGAAATTTCACTCCGATTGTAATATCGTCGACCTCAAAACTGTCACCTTCCACGGAGCTTGGCGTGAAGATGAGTGATGTATAATTTGCTCCATTCCAGAGAAATGTAAGTCCGGAGTCAGACATTTCCGCTTCTTGCCGGCCGGATACAATGTCGTGATTCTCGGTAGAATATATTCCGGTCAATGAGAAGTTGACCTTTGGAGCGGTCATAAGGCCTACGCTTACTGATGGTTGCATATAGATTTAATTTCGTTGTCAGAATAGGTTACCTCATCCATTATATTTGCAGTGAGCGCGTAATCAAGGGAGTTGAAGTCGGCTTCACGCGGCGTCACGATATATCCGGCCACCTCTACTGAGGCGGGACTTACGAGGATATCGCCGTAGCAATCCGGGCGATGCTTTCGTCGCGGGACTATCACCATGCGGTAGCGACCATTGTCAAGACGGCGGCAGAGCAGGTTGACTTTTGGCTCCGGGAGTTCAGCCGGGAGTTTCTTCAGGATACCTTCAGTAGTGGCTGCGAGTCTTACAGCATCATTCTCAATTATATCCATACTGCCGTGGATATGGTCAGGGAGGTCAAAAAGAGCAGCCTGAAAGTGGTGATGGTCAGGTGCTGAAGCCCCGCAGAATGGACCATTGTAAAACACGGTTAGCCCTTCGAGTAGCTCTGCAAAATGGACCATCTGCCCCACATTTGATGATATTCGTTGCGGCTGGTGGCTGATAGATGCTATCGTCAGATGTAGTGGAAACACGGGGTAAGGATTAACGAGAATTTCATATCCTTCATGCTCTATAAAGAGCTGGGCTTTAGGTCGATTTTCGCGGCAGAGAAAGCAAGGACGCGATACGCTCCCATCCTGTTTTGCCACCTTGGCTGATGATGAGGCTATGCGTACCGGGTTATGCATCAGCAGGAAGCGGCGCGAGCCGTCGGATGCAGTTAGCTCGCGGGTACGCAAGCCGGATAGCGCCTCGATATTGCGGCGGCACTCCGGCCATAGTTCACACTGTCGGTCGACAAAGCTACGTATCTCACTCAGGGTCATCATTTCTGTTGAGGGCTATGCGGGCGTGAAGCTCGCGCGTGCGGAGTGTGTCCTTATAGAAATTGTTTGCGGCCATGCGGGCGGCGTCAAGCGAAGCATCGGTGTTGTCATGCCAGCGGCGGCAGAAGTAGAGCGAGTCGTAGATACGTCCTATGCGATATTGGCGTGAAATAGCCAAAGCCATGGCGTAGTCTTCACCGTAGCTTACGTCAGGGAAGGTAAAGCATCGAGCAATGGGAGTGAAGAATGCACGGGGTGCTCCGGCTCCGTTTACTCGCAGAAGGTTGTTTCGGCCGTTTTCATCGGTCCACTCGCGATGGTCGATCAAGCCGGGAGGTAGGATGTTGAGGTCAAAGTCAGTAAGGGTGTACGAGCCTATGACCATGGGGCAGTCGTTGAGGTAGAATGCCTCAACAATAGTCTTGAGGGTGAAAGGGGAGGAGTAGACGTCGTCGCTATCAAGCTGGACGGCAAATCGGCCGCAGTGCTCACTGAAAATGGCGCGGTTCCAGCAGCCGCCAATCCCGGGTGTATTGTAAGAGGGTGTGACGGTGATTACGTGCAGACGGGGATCCGAGAATGAGGCGAGGATTTCGGATGTGCCGTCAGTGGAACCATTGTCTACCACTATGACATTGAAGTCAAATCCTGCGTTTTGGCTGAGGGCTGATTTAACGGCATCGGCTATTGTGGTGACGCGATTACGCACCGGAATGATCACCGAGGCCTCTACCGGAAATTGGCCTTCACTCAGATCTACCTCCTTGAACGGGGCGGTCAGCAGAGCTCCGGTCTCGGCAAGGTGTCGGCGGCATATTTCCTCCATGCGCAGCTGATAGTCACGGTTGCGCGGATCTACATAGTCAAATTGGCTTTTGTCATCGTCGTCCTTGCGGCTTACGCGGTAAAGCGGCTCAGCAAGATGGATGATCTTTCCGTGGCGCATCAGCCATAGTCGCAGTTCGTACCATTGGAAAGGGTCCTCAGGATGAGTGAAGTCTTCACCGAGGAGGCTGCTGTTGATGGCGACCATGGGACCGAAGTCAAAGTCGTCGCGCACGGCACCATCGAGACAGTCGATCAGGCTGACGCGTGTGGTGTCTTCAAAATAGTCAGTGTAAACCATGCTTACACCGGGCGTGGAGATTGCGGCCTCAATGCGCTCAGCGGCAAGGGGCTCGAGCCTGATTTCAGTCCCGGGATTGAGATGTATCAGTGTAAATGCAGGTGAATCAGTCATTTCTTTTTAGATTTCTTCTTGGTTTTACCCGATTTTTTCTTTTTTGTTTTCTTATTAACGGTATTTTTCTTAGTGGCGGCCGAGGCCGGATTAGAGATTACCGGAGTAATGGGCGCATCGAAAAATGTCATCACATCAGTCATGATGGCCTGGAGTTGACTTGAGCCCGTGACGGTCTCAAGCGGAAACCCGATAGTGACGGTCTTGAACGAGTCAGTCTCGGTAGCTACGGCGGCTGATAGCCCGTTTTCGGTATAGCGCATCACGGTAGCTGATGACGGAGAGGTGGAATTAAAGGCGTCGGGCGACTCTACAGCGTAGATTTCGCCATTGAGTTTTTGGCAGAAGGAGAGCGACGCGGGATGGAAGGATTTGAAGCGAGACTTAATCATCTCCACCTGGCCGGTGACGGTGGCTCGGCCTGACGAATGGTCGATGCCTAAGTAGCGGCGAGCCCAGCGGCGGATGTCACTACCAGTGTGGGGATTATCAAAGATATCTGATGAAATGTAAGAGCCGGAGACGAGCAACCGTCCTCCCGAATCAAGGAAACGGCTTAAGGCCGATACCATCTCTTCCGATACCACCGGGTAGGCTGCCGAGCCATCAGGGCGCATTACCTCTTTCTGCTTGCCGAGGATAAGATCGATGTATCTGACTTCAGGCATGGATGAAGTGAAACCGTCAGCGCTGGCCGATATAAATGGTATTCCCGCCCGACGCAAAGCCTCGCCGTGGATGCTGACAAAGTCGCCATTGTTGCCCGCCATGACGTTGCGTTCATACCAGGCGCGGCTTGCGCCGGCTCCCGGAGCATCGTTGCTCACCCAGGGTCGGTCAGCTCGGAATTCGGTCTGTTCGCCGGTAAAAGCGGTATCGTATAGGTATGGCGAGCCGTGATCAGTCAGGTAATCAAAACCACCCTCCGTAGTGTCAGGTCCTGAAATGCGGGTGTATCCGTTGACGATCATTACCTGACGCGAGGCATCCCCTTTGCGGCAAAGCGAGAGCGTCTCGGACGGAAATGACACTCCGCCCCGGTTGGCGGCTCTAACGCGGTAGGAATAGATATCGTTAGTGTCGATATTGACGGTAATCCAAGGGTCTTCACTTATGGCAAGCTCGTGAAAAGCACCATCAGCTATGCGCTCTTCTATTATATAATATGTGGGGAGGGCAGATGGCTCAAGTGGATCGGGGGTAGGTTTCCATGAAAGGATATAGTCAGAGGCTTGTCCGGATATGGCAAATGAGTTAACCGGCAGTGGCTGGATCACGCATTGCCGCCCATCGCTTGCGCCAAGATAGCGGAGCATCCCCTTGTAAATGCTTCGGGCAACGTTGAAGCGAAATGCCGGGTCAAGGCCATACTCCATATCGGCGCGGTTCTGGTGGCTGAGCAACTCTACAAGCAGAGCCGGAACCACAGGAGATGATGCCTCGTGATACTGGCGGTTGCGGGTGGCGCGTTGATTCCAGCTGGGATTGTAAATGGCGCGTATGTCGTTTACTATCTGGGAAGTAACGGCGCGGGCGTAATCGTCGGCCGTGGAGCGGAGGCGTCCGTCACCTAATCTATCCTTGCGGCCGTAACTTACGATGCCGAGGGTGCCTATGGTGGAACTGTCAGTGGTCACTCCGGCATCAGTGTGAAGTGCAAAAGACAGATCGATAGGTATTCCGAGTCCTTCAGCATCAGGGTTAGAGCGGGAGCCTCCCGAGAGATAGTTTACCCAAAGACCGCGTGATTTATAATCGTCAATATAGTCATTCTCGCCGGCAGTGACGCTGTACACTGAGTCAGGGATTCCGGCCCACTGCAGCCAGTAGCGAGCGCCTTCGCAATGGCGGGGATAGGCACTGGTGTTTCCTCCGCGAGCTACGTTACCCATGCCGCCACCTATTTTCACGGCATCGGCCGAAACGATAGAGCTTCGGCGCGATGACGAGCCCGTAAGCACTACCAAAGGCTCATCGCTATGCCCTTTCTTGAAAGGGAAAGTGCCGAGATATATCCAAGTGCCGCCCCCCATGCGCTGATCCACTTCAAATTCCTCTTGCCCTGCGGCAGAGTTGACCGTATAATGAGCATCGGGCGCTGATTCAGGCGTGGAGATATAGCTTACGTAGATGGCATAGTCGCCATCCTCAGGGATCGCTCCCCACCAGCAGGCTGATGGAGCGTTGTCAGGGTCAGCAGATGTGGTGACAAAATCGGCTGATCCTTCGGCAAAGGGGTTTACCGTCCCCTCCAGAATGGGTGTGCGATAGACAAAGCCGGGTTGGTCGATACATTTCTCCCATTTATGATTGTTGGTAGAATGCAGATCTACGTGCCCGGAGGAGCGGCCGCCGTCGCGGTCGATGATTATTTCGTTGGTATTGATGTCGCGTTCACGAGGCGTGAGCACACATGCTCCGGCATTTTCGAGCATGGGTATCAGCAGTGGCACTACGAATGATTCGGAGAATAGATCTTCGACTGTCCCGAACAATCGGCCGCGTTGCCATTTCCACCGTCCGTCAGAGCTGTCATAGTAATAGCCGTGGCTTGGCCACAGAGCTATGTGTCGACCATCAAGACCGCCGGGCGCTTCAGGTGCATCGAGCCGCTTGACCAACCCGGCATCAGCTACGGCGTAGCTGATGATCGACAGAATTAATGTTATCAGGAATGCAGGTCTCATAATTGACACAAATTTAATGATTATTCTGTCGAAAAAAAAGCGGAGCAGAAAAAAATTCCTGCTCCGTATAAGTGACGATTAAAAAATAACATAGAACAAGTTTACCAAGTTATTTTTTAATCGACACTAAGTAATGGATGAAATAATCTGTCAAAGTATGCCTTGCGACATCATGGCGGTAGCTACTTTCATGAATCCGGCCACGTTGGCGCCCTTCACATAGTTGATGTAGCCATCAGCCTCAGTGCCATATTTCACACACTGGTTGTGGATCTCCTTCATGATGCCACGGAGCTTGCTGTCCACTTCCTCGGCGCTCCAGTTGAGTTTCTGGGAATTCTGAGCCATTTCGAGTCCTGAAACCGAAACACCGCCGGCATTGGCCGCTTTTCCGGGAGCGTAAAGGATACGGGCTTGCTGGAATATCTTGATAGCGGCAGGGGTAGAGGGCATGTTGGCGCCTTCGCTGACGGCGATGCAGCCTCCATCTACAAGAGCCTGAGCATCGTCGGCATCGATCTCGTTTTGAGTGGCCGATGGCATAGCGATATCGCACTTTACGCGCTGCCAGGGACGTTCGCCCTCGAAATATTCGCAACCGTATTCTTCGGCAAACTCACGGATACGACCGCGGTAGAAGTTCTTCAGTTTGAAAATATAGTCGAGCTGATCGCGGGTCAGTCCGTCGGGCACATAGATAGTGCCGTCAGAGTCGCTCATTGACACCACTTTGGCTCCGAGCTGTAGAAGCTTGTCGGCAGTATAGGTAGCCACATTACCCGAGCCGGAGATTGCCACGCGCTTGCCTTTGAGGTCAATGCCGCGGGTGGCGAGCATCTCAAGCAGGAAGTAGACGTTGCCGTAACCGGTAGCCTCGGGGCGCACCAGTGAGCCGCCAAATTCAAGACCCTTACCGGTGAATGTGCCGGTAAACTCGCGAGTCATCTTCTTATACATGCCATACATATAGCCGACCTCACGACCACCTACGCCGATATCTCCGGCGGGAACATCTGTGTCAGGCCCGATGTGACGCCACAGCTCTTCGATAAAAGCCTGGCAGAAACGCATCACCTCCATATCGCTCTTGCCGCGAGGTGAGAAGTCGCTACCACCTTTCGCGCCGCCCATGGCCAGCGTAGTCAGGGAGTTTTTAAACGTCTGCTCGAAGGCAAGAAATTTCAGGATTGATAGATTTACCGATGAGTGAAAGCGAATACCGCCTTTGTAGGGGCCGATGGCATTGTTATGCTGGACGCGGTAGCCCATGTTGTTACGGACGTTACCTTTATCGTCGACCCATGAGACACGGAATGAGAAAATACGGTCAGGGATACACAGTCGCTCGATGAGATTGTAGCGTTCCATCTCGGGATGCTCGTTGTAGACATCCTCTATCGAGGTCAGAACCTCTTCCACTGCTTGTAAATACTCCGGCTCGTGAGGAAACCGGCGGCTAAGATCTGCGATTACTTCGGTCGCTTTCATAGTTGATGATTTTTAGAAAAATGTAACTATTTTGGATAAATCCGGCGCAAAGGTACACTATTTTCTTAGAAAATCAAACAAAAATCCATGATTTTTCTAATCC
>JAMPAP010000030.1 GCA_023667185.1 Lachnoclostridium sp. | reverse complement strand
CCATTTTGATGCCTCCGGGGGGATCCCGAAATTTGATATCTTTTTCAGTGGCCTCAGCTTGCGGAGGGTGGGGAATATTGTAAAATCAGAAACTTAGAGGCTCGTAGAGCCGGCCGTTAGTTTCCATTGGGTTAACGCTGGCATATAATAACGGCCGGGTCTACGACCCTCATTTATAAGGGGATGTACTAAGGCCCCACCCTCCGCAAGCTCCGGGTGGGGTTACACTGACCACCGGCTCTCCGAGCCTCTTTCGATGCTATCTTCAAAAAAAATCAGTAAAGATTTTCACTCCATCACTATTATATGTAACTTTGCGATATGAGCAAAGTTGATTCTACATATCATCTGGTTTTTGCGACCAAGAATCGTCGTACAACCATCCCTACAGAACTAAGACGTGACGTATACAAGATGCTTTATACCATACTAAAAGAAAACAACTGTTTTGTGTTTAGGATCAATGGTACGTCAAATCACGTCCATATTCTATTCAATCTTCATCCAACAATTGCTCTATCCACTATAGTCAACAGGCTCAAAACAATTACTTCCCATTGGATGAGCAACGATGACCGTTTCTTATATTTCAAAGGATGGTGTAATGAGTACTTTGCAGAAACCGTGTCACGTGATGACGTTCCTGCTAAAATTGAATATATAAAAAATCAGGAATCACATCATGGACTTATATCTCTTGAAGACGAACTAACTGAGTTTTATAGCCATCATCATTGGATATTCCTACCTGATTACTTCAAGTAACCCCACCCTCCGCAAGCTCCGGGTGGAGTAGGTTGACACCCACAGACAGTTGAGGCTCGGAGAGCCGAAGGTAAGTGTAACCCCATCCGGAGCTTGCGGAGGGTGGGGAATATTGTAAAATCAGAAAATTAGAGGCTCGTAGAGCCGGCCGTTAGTTTCCATTGGGCATATAGTCACCGCTTTAGCGCCATACCTTGGCATAGTCATCGCTTTAGCGCTTCGCTTTAGCGAAGTCACCGCTTTAGCGCTATGCCTTGGCATAGTCATCGCTTTAACGCTTCGCTTTAGCGAAGTCACCGCTTTAGCGCTATGCCTTGGCATAGTCATCGCTTTAGCGCTTCGCTTTAGCGAAGAAACCCCACCCGGAGCCGGGTTGCAGTTAAGATAGCATCGAAAGAGGCTCGGAGAGCCGGGGTTGTCAGAAACCCCACCTTCAGGTGGGGTCAATGCTATCTTTCTGATACAGAGGCTCGGAGAGCCGATGTCGTGGTAACTGTTATTTCATTATCACAACATCGCCTCTCCGAGGCTCAAGCGGTTGATTATCAACCCACCCCACATAAATGTGGGGTTTCCGACAACCTCGGCGCTCCGCGCCTCCTTCGTCGTTAATATCGAAAGAGGCCCGGAGGGCCGTCGTTGTCTTTAACCCCATCCTCAGCTTGCGGAGGGTGGGGTAGGTAGACACACAGACAGTTGAGGCGCGGAGCGCCGAAGGTAAGTGTAACCCCACCCGGAGCTTGCGGGGGTGGGATAGGTAGACACCCACAGACAGTTGAGGCTCGGAGAGCCGATGTTGTGGTAGCGACAAAATTACTGTAATACCTTTTATATGCACGACCACCATGGCCTAACTAACAACTAAAATCTAAAAACTAAAATCTAAAAACTAACAACTATCAACTAAAAACTAAAAACTAATTCGTACCTTTGCACTTTAAAATTTCTGCAACGTGGAAACAAAGTATATTTTTGTAACCGGAGGCGTAGTATCTTCCCTCGGAAAAGGTATCATTTCTTCATCGCTCGCTTGTCTGCTTAAGTCACGCGGCTACAGAGTCACCATCCAAAAATTTGACCCCTACATCAACATTGACCCGGGCACTCTCAACCCATACGAGCACGGCGAATGTTACGTCACCGTCGACGGTCACGAAGCCGACCTCGACCTCGGTCACTACGAACGATTTACCGACATTTCCACCACACGCGCCAACAACGTCACAACAGGCCGCATCTACCAAAGCGTCATCGACAAAGAGCGCCGCGGCGACTACCTTGGCAAAACCGTACAGATCATCCCACATATCACTGACGAAATCAAGCGCAACGTGATGCTCCTGGGCAACACCGGCAACTTCGACTTCGTAATCACCGAAATCGGCGGCACCGTAGGCGACATCGAGTCGCTCCCCTTCCTCGAAGCCGTGCGACAGCTCAAATGGGACATGGATGAAAACTGCATCTGCATCCACCTCACCTACGTCCCCTTCATCCACGCCGCCAAAGAACTGAAAACCAAGCCCACCCAACACTCCGTAAAGCAGCTCCAGCACGTCGGCATCCAGCCCGACATCCTCGTCCTCCGCACCGAACACGACATCCCCGCGTCAATGCGCAGGAAAATAGCCCAATTCTGCAACGTATCCCCCGACGCCGTAATCCAGAGCCCCGACGTACCCTCTATCTACGAAGTCCCCGTGGAAATGCACCGCCAGCACCTCGACGACATCGTCCTGGCCAAAACCGGCATCACTGACCCCGCACCACTGAAGATGGACCGCTGGGATCATTTCCTCGAGAAAATGAAATCCGCCTCCGAGACAGTCCGTATCGGCCTCGTAGGCAAGTATGTAGAGCTCCAGGACGCCTATAAGTCGATCACCGAGGCTCTCTTCCACGCCGCCACTTACAACGACCGCATCCTCGACCTCCAATACATTCACTCCGAGCGCCTTACCCCTGAGAATGTCGACGAAAAGCTCTCCGGCCTCGACGGCGTAATCATAGCCCCCGGATTCGGTCAGCGCGGCATCGAAGGCAAATTCGTAGCCCTCCGCTGGTGCCGCGAGCACGATGTCCCCACCTTCGGCATATGCCTCGGTATGCAGTGCATGGTCATCGAATTTGCCCGTAACGTCCTGGGTCTCAAGGACGCCAACTCTACCGAGATGGACGTCAACACCCCCGACAATGTCATTGACCTCATGGACGAGCAGAAAAGCATCACCAATATGGGAGGCACCATGCGCCTCGGCGCCTACGACTGCCACTTCACCCCCGGCTCACGCGCCGCTGAGGCCTACGGCGTCACTGACATCCGCGAGCGCCACCGCCACCGCTTCGAGTTCAACAACGACTACCGCGCCCGCTACGAACAGGCCGGCATGAAATGCGTAGGCGAAAACCCCGCCTCCCACCTTGTAGAGGTTGTGGAAATACCCTCACTCCGCTGGTACATAGGCACCCAGTACCATCCCGAATACTCCTCGACCGTCCTTCACCCCCACCCCCTCTTTCTCGACTTCATCCGCGCTGCCGTGAAAATGAACCACGACCGCTCTAACAAATAAAAAAACAACACCATAACACGCATGGACAGAAATACCTTCATCGGCCTGATTCTGATGGCCGCCGTCATTTTCGGTTTCTCATACCTCAACCGCCCCTCGGCCGAAGAAATCGAGCGCCAGCGCCGCGAAGCCCTCGAGCAAGCTGAAGAGCAAAACCGCCGCTCGGAGTCAGATGCTGTGCTCACTGTCGACTCTCTCAACCCCGCCGAAGCCGCACGCATCGCTGCCACAGTACGCGAGCTCGGCGTAGCTGACTCGCTCGGCACCACGAGCCTTGACCTCTCAGGCCTCCACCTGACACTCGACTCTGACGGCCAGCTCGGTGGTTACGTAGAAGCCGGAGCTGCCACCGTCGACATCCTCACCCTCATTGACAACCGCTGGAACGAGCTCAAGCCCTCCGTAGCACGTCAGGCCGTGGAAACCCTCCGAAACGGTCTCCGCAACGCCGCTAAATACCGCGGATTCGCACGATACCTCACCGGCGACTCCACCACCGTCACCCTCGCCAACAAGCTCATCTCCATAAATATATCCAACAAAGGCGGTGTCATCGCCGAAGCCTCGCTCAACGACTACAAGTCGTTTGATTCCACCCTCATCCGCCCCATCTCCCCCGAGACTGACACCTACGGATTCACCCTCACCTCATCCACCCAGCGATTTGACACCCGCGAATTTTACTTCACCCCCATCGCCCAGTCTGACTCCACCGTCACCATGCAGCTCGACCTCGGCGACGGTGCCACATTCGGCATCCGCTACACACTGCATCCTGACAGCTACCTCGTTACGATGGACGTAATCCAGCAGGGCATGCAATCCATCATCCCCTCCTCAGTGGCCTCGATGGACTTCTCCTGGTCGCAGAAAATGCGCCGCAACGAAGCAGGCCGCGTTTTCGAGGAGCGCAACTCGGCTCTCTACTATATGTTTATCGACGGCGACGTCAACAATCTCTCGGAGAGCGGCACGAAGTCTAAATCGTTCACTGACAAGGTGAAATGGATCGGCTACAAAAACCAGTTCTTCTCCTCGGTGCTCATGGCCCGCACCTGCTTCTCTTCAGCCGACCTCACCTCCCAAGAGCTTGAAAATGACCCCTTGTTCATCAAGCAGCTCTCCTCAGAAATGACCATGGAATACTCTCCCGCCCTGGCCAACCCCGCCTCATTCACCTTCTACCTGGGCCCCAACCTCTATCCCCTCCTCGACGAGATCCAGACCCGCATCTACCCCGAGGAAGATATGCACCTTACCAAGCTGATCCCTCTCGGATGGCCCATCTTCCGCTGGATCAACACCCTGATTATCATTCCCGTATTCACCTTCCTCGGCCACTACATCTCTAACTACGGCATCATAATCCTCATCCTCACCCTCTTCATCAAGCTCATCCTCTTCCCCTTCACTTACAAGAGCTTCATCTCCCAGGCCCGCATGCGCCTCCTTGCCCCCGAGATCAACGCCATCAACGAGAAATACCCCGGCAACGAAAACGCCATGCGACGCCAGCAAGAGACTATGGCCCTCTACTCCCGCGCCGGCGCCAACCCCATGTCAGGCTGCCTGCCCCTGCTCCTCCAGATGCCCATCCTCGTGGCCATGTTCAGCTTCTTCCCCTCAGCCATCGAGCTCCGCGGAGAGCACTTCCTCTGGGCTCATGACCTCTCAGCCCCTGACGCCATAATCTCCTGGAACTTCAACATCCCCTTCATATCATCCACCTTCGGCAACCACATCTCGCTCTTCTGCCTTCTGATGACCGTCACCAACATCATTTACACCAAGATCAACATGGCCTCGCAACCCTCCACCGGCATGCCCGGCATGAAATGGATGATGTATCTGATGCCTCTGATGTTCCTCTTCATCTTCAACAACTACGCCTCAGGCCTCAGCTACTACTACTTCCTGTCGCTCCTGATCACCATCATCCAGACCTACATCATGCGCCGCGTAGTCTCTGAAGACAAGATGCGAGCCAAGATGGCCGAAAACGCCAAGAAGCCCCGCAAGAAGTCAGGCTTCATGGCCCGCCTCGAAGAAATGCAGCGCCAGCAGCAGGCCCAGCTCCGCGCTCAGGAAAAGCAGCGCCGCAAAAAATAACCCCGGCACGTCCGACTTGTCTGACCCGTCTGACCCGTCTGACCCGTCAGACCCGTCAGACCCGTCCCTGCGGAAATCCGTTTTGACCCACCTCAATTTTTTTAATTCAATTTTTTTTTGCAATTTTGCAGAAATTTAAACATTATAGTGCATAATATGGAACTAACAGCTTCACAACTGGCTGCCATGGTCAACGGTACTGTCGAAGGCGATGGCGAGGCTCGTGTGAACACATTTGCCAAAATTGAAGAAGGTCATGAAGGCGCCCTATCCTTCCTGGCCAACCCCAAATACACCCATTACATCTACGACACCCTCTCAACCATAGTTCTCGTAAGCCGCGACTTCACCCCCGAGCATCTGGTCAAGGCCACACTTATCCGCGTCGATGACCCCTATGCCACCGTAGCTATGCTCCTGACGATGGTCGAGAAGATGGCCGCCGACACCCGCAAAGGCATTGAGCAGCCATCGTTTATCGCCCCTGATGCCACCATCGGCGAGGATGTCTACGTAGGCGCATTCGCTTACATCTCCCCCCGCGCCGTGATAGGCAAAGGCGCCAAAATCTATCCCCAGGTATTCATCGGCGACGATGTCACCATAGGTGAAAACACTGTCCTTTACCCCGGCGTCAAGGTCTACAAAGGCTGCCACATAGGTGCACGCTGCATCATCCACTCCGGAGCTGTGATCGGCGCCGACGGATTCGGCTTTGCCCCCGTCGACGGCCACTACGAGAAAATACCCCAGACCGGCATCGTCGAAATAGCTGACGACGTAGAGATCGGTGCCAACACCACCATTGACCGAGCCATGATGGACGCCACCCGCATCGAGCATGGCGTCAAGCTCGACAACCTCATCCAGGTGGCCCACAACTGCGTCGTTGGCCACGACACCGTAATCGCAGCCCAGGCCGGCATGGCTGGCTCATCCAAGCTCGGAGGCAACTGCATGATAGGCGGCCAGGTGGGCATCGTAGGCCACATCACCATTTCCGACGGCACCGTGATCGGCGCCCAGAGCGGCGTCAACAAGGGCTCCCGGCCAGGCGACCGCCTAATGGGAACACCCGCCGTCGATATGGGTGAATACGCCCGTAACCTCGTATATGTCAAGAAGCTCGCCTCGCTTTATGAGCGCGTTAGCGACCTTGAAAAACAGTTAAAACAAAAATAACCCTCCACTCAAAATATGAACCAGCTGACTCTCAAAGCACCTTTCACCGTTTCAGGTAAAGGTCTCCACACAGGTCTGATGATCGAAGCCACCTTCAATCCCGCACCTGAAAATACCGGTTACCGTTTCCGCCGCATCGACCTCGAAGGCGCCCCCACCGTGGATGCCGTAGCCGAAAACGTTGTTGACACCTGCCGCGGCACCGTAATCGCCAAAGGCGACGTCCGCGTCTCTACCATCGAGCACGCCATGGCCGCCCTATATGCCGCCGGCATCGACAACTGCATCATCGACGTCAACGCCCCCGAGCTCCCCATCCTCGACGGCAGCGCCCGCATCTACTGCGAGAAAATCGCCGAAGCAGGCCTTCAGGAACAGAACGATGACAAGAAGTTCTACGTCGTAAAGACCCGCACCGAGGTGCGCGACGAGGCCACCGGCTCATCCATCGTGGTCTATCCTGCTGACGACTTCTCGATCGACGTAAAAGTGGGATACGATTCCCCCGTGCTCCCCAACCAGTTTGCCTCGCTCGACTCCATCGACAACTTCGCTGACCAAATCGCCGCTTCCCGCACTTTCGTTTTCGTCCGCGAAATCGAGCCGCTTGTAAAAAACAACCTCATCAAGGGTGGCGACCTCGACAATGCCATCGTAATCTACGACGCACCCATGGAGCAGGACCAGCTCGACGCTCTCGCTGACCTCATGGGCGTCCCCCACAAGACCGTCAACGAGTTTGGCTACATCAACAACCGTCCCCTGAGCTGCGACAACGAGCCCGCCCGCCACAAACTCCTCGACGTCATGGGCGACCTCGCCCTCATCGGCCGCCGCATCAAGGGCCACATCGTTGCCACACGCCCCGGCCACACCATCAACACCACCTTCGCCAAGAAGATTCGCCGTGAGCTCCGCCAGCACGACGTACTCGCTCCCCTCTACGACCCCAATGCCGTGCCCCTGATGGACAACAACCGCATCCGCGAACTCCTCCCCCACCGCTATCCCTTCCAGCTCGTCGACAAAGTCATCGAGAAGGGCACCAACTATATCGTAGGCGTCAAAAACGTCACCGCCAACGAGCCTTTCTTCCCCGGACACTTCCCCCAGGAACCCGTCATGCCCGGCGTGCTCCAGATCGAAGCCATGGCCCAGACCGGAGGCCTCCTCGTGCTCTCTTCCGTTGAAGAGCCCGAGCGCTACTCCACTTACTTCATGAAGATTGACAACGTCAAGTTCCGCAGCAAGGTTGTCCCCGGCGACACACTCGTGTTCCACGTTTCTTTCATGACCGAGCTCCGTCGAGGCATGGCTCAGATGAAGGGCTACGCCTTCGTTGGCGAGAAGATCGTCAGCGAGTGTGAATTCATGGCACAAATTATCAAAAACAAATAAATCCGCCTTCACTATGAACCAACCATTAGCCTCTATACATCCTGACGCCAAGATCGGCGAAAATGTAGTCATTGGCCCCTTTGTTACCATCGACCGCGATGTAGTGATAGGTGATGGAACCCGCATCGGCTCTAACGTCACGATTCTCAACGGCGCGCGCATCGGCAAAAACTGCACCATCTTCCCCGGCGCCGTTATATCAGCCATCCCTCAGGACCTCAAGTTCCACGGCGAGGAAACCACTGCCATCATCGGCGACAACACCACTATCCGTGAATGTGTCACCATCAACCGCGGCACTGCCTCCAAAGGCAAGACCATCGTCGGCTCCAACTGCCTCATCATGGCCTATTGCCACGTGGCCCACGACTGCGAAGTCGGCAACAACGTCATCATCTCTAACGCTACCCAGCTTGCCGGCGAAGTAGTGGTCGACGACTTCGCCGTAATCGGCGGCGGTACTCTCGTCCACCAGTTCTGCCACCTCGGCTCCCACGTCATGATCCAGGGCGGCGCTCTCATCAACAAGGACATCCCTCCCTTCGTCAAGGCAGCCCGCGAGCCCATCTCTTACGTCGGCGTCAACTCTATAGGCCTGCGCCGCCGCGGCTTCACTAACGAGCAGATCTCTGACATCCAGGAAGTTTACCGCTACCTCTACCTCTCCGGCCTCAACTTCTCTGACGCCGTAGAGCGCATCGAAGCCGAACTCCCCGCCACCCGCGAGCGCGACGAAATCATCCTCTTCATCCGCAACTCCCAGCGTGGCATCATCCGAGGATACGTATAACATTGCCTGAATAGACAATCGGTTTGCACCCCCCGAGCCACCGTCTCCTCTGATGGTGGCTCAACTTTTTGCGAATGATAAAATTATTTGTATCTTTGCCTTCTACAACATTTTATTTACGATTATGAAATTATTTACACACGCCATTACAGCCCTGATTCTCACCGCCACGGCCTTCTCAGCCAACGCTATCATAGCCATGCGTGACCCCATCACCGTCACTAACTCTGACGGCTCCACGCTGCAGATCATCAAGACCGGCGACGAGGCCTTGCACTTCACCACCACCACTGACGGCTACCTCGTCTACGAAGCTGACGGTGTCTTCACTTACGGCCGCCTCAACGCCGACGGATGCGTAGTGTCTACCGGTATTCTCGCTCGCGACGCCGAGGCTCGCTCTGCCTCCGAAACCATTAACGCCCAGCGCCTTGACCAGCTCGACATCGCCGAGATCGAAAGCCGCCACGATGTTATGACTCGACGTATGCAATCCTATATGCCCTTCGAACCTCTCAACAATAATGCAATAAAGCGGGCTCCCCAATCGGGCATGGGCCTGGTCAGCTCCACCTACCCCTCCAAAGGGAGCACCAAAGGACTGATTGTCCTCGTGCAATATAAGGACGTGAGCTTCACTCACCCTGACCCCGCCCAATATTTCGGCGACATGATCAACAAGCCCGGATTTGACGAATACGGCGGCACCGGCAGCGCGCTCGACTACTTCACCGAGCAGTCAGGCGGACTGTTCACCCCGTCGTTTGACGTCTACGGGCCCGTGACCCTCTCCGGCAACCGTGCCGACTACGGAGGTAATTCTTCAAGCAAGGGTGGCAGTGACGTTGACCCCGCCGGCATGGTGGTTCAGGCATGCCAGCTGCTCGACAGCGAGGTCGACTTCAGCCAGTATGACACTGATGGCGACGGACTTATCGACAACGTATTCGTATTCTACGCCGGCCAGGGCGAAGCATCCTATGGCCCGGCAGAATCCATTTGGCCCCACTCCTGGGACGTCCGCTCCCCGGGCTACTATGTGACTCTCGACGGCAAAACCCTCGGCCACTACGCTTGCACCAACGAATGGGAGCAGTCACGCCCCGATGGCGTAGGCACTTTCATCCACGAGTTTAGCCATGTGATGGGTCTGCCCGACCTTTACGATACCAACGGCCAGTCACTTGTCTGCACCCCGGGCGCCTACTCTGTGCTCGACTACGGCCCATACAACAACGGCGGATGCACCCCGCCCAACTATGGCGCCTACGAGAAAAACGCCCTCAACTGGGTGGAACCCATTGAGATAACCGGCGCCGAGACGTTTAACCTCCAGCCCATATCCACCGGACAATTCTGCCTTATTCCCACCGATACATCATCAGAATTCTTCCTCCTCGAAAACCGCCAGCTGACGGGATGGGACGCCTACATCCCCGGCCACGGTATGCTCATTTGGCACGTGGACTACAACGCCAATACCTTCTCTCAAAACGTCGTAAACAACACTCAGTCTCACCAATACGTCGACATCGAGGAAGCCAACAACACCCCCAACAACGCCAACCGCAACGCCATGGCAGGATGGCCCTTCCCCGGCACCTCGGCCAAGACCTCCTTCACCGCCACCACCACTCCGGCCATGGTATCATGGAGCGGCACCGCCATTAACCTCCCCATCACCGGCATCGAAGAATCAGCCGACGGAGTGATAACATTTGACGTCGACGGCGGCGGCGTTCGCCTCGAAGCGCCCAAGCCCGTGGTCGTCAGACACTCGGCCACTGACCGATACTTCGACATCTCATGGCCCGCCGTTGACCGCGCTGACGACTATCTGCTCACCGTCTACGCCAAGTCCGAAAGCCAGGAAGGCGAGCTCAATATCGGTTTTGACGACCAGGTATTCCCCTCAGGATGGTCCACCAACTGCACCTATTGGTGTAACCAGGCAAACTATTGCGGCAACTCAGCCCCCGGCCTTTACTTCACCGAAGACGGCCAATATCTGCTCTCACCCGTATTGCCCGGCGACATCTCATCACTCAACTTCTACTTCCAAGGTGTAGGCACAAATATGTCATCGAATTTCTATGTATATTTCGGCGACGGCAACGGATCCTTCTCCGGCCTATACTACACCCTCTACGGCAACAGCTACGGCGGCATCGCCGAGCTCAATAGCGACAACATCGGTGAAGGCCGACGCCAGATCCGGTTCCAGCTTAAGAAAACATCAGGCGATGTTGTCCTTGACGACATCTACATCAAATATGGCCTCCCTGACGAGGTTCTCCCCGACTATGTAGCCACCTCAACCACCGGAAAAACCGAGATGCGCGTTGACAAGCTCAAAGATGAGCACGACTCCTACTACTTCACCGTCACCGCCATCAACGACAAGCAGCGCTCATCGGCCTCCGAGCCCGTATTCATCAACCTCCAGGACGCCACCGGCATCGAAGCCATAGCCACTGACGACGACCACGCCCCCGCCCGCTACTTCAACCTCCAGGGCATCGAAGTCAGCAACCCCGCCCCCGGCCAAATCTACATCCGCCGCCAGGGCAACACCACCACCAAGGTCATCCTCTAATCCCCAATATCATGATGCATCATGCCCCCTCATGCACCTCATGTTGTGTCATGATGCGTCTTGATGCGTCATGAGATTGCCACGATGGTCCCCGGCCGCCGCGAGGCGGCCTTATCTTTGCCCCTAAAAAAGCTATGGAAATCACATCTCAGGCGAGTCAGGCTCACATGCCATTCCTTCAAAAATACCATGTAACCTATTTACAGGCTGATACTCATAGATTGACCTGTCTACATCCTTCTGAGGCATCACGTCCTCGATTTGGTTAAAGAGTCGTATTAGCGAGCGGCCTATTGCGTATGATAGATTCACCGGTACGGCATTGCCTATCTGCTTATATTTTGACGATAAAGAGCCGCAGAACTCCCACGAATCAGGAAAAGTCTGGATGCGGGCATATTCCCTTACCGTTAGCGGACGTGTTTCCGTTGGATGACATCTTTCGGTCTGTTTTTGAGCCGGAGCGCATGTGAGAGTAAGGCTGGCCTCATCCATTGACAATCTGCGAGCCATTCCGGTCTTTCCACCTCCGAGATTATAACTGCCCTTCATGTATTCTTTGGCAACTTCAACCGGAAGATTTCTCCAGTCGCCTCCCTCAGGTACGAGTCTCATAACCCTTTCCTTGGAGGCAGGATACTTTTGGCCTTCGCTTTCAGGCACATCTCTATCATAAAGTGACCCGGCAAAGAATGCATCCCGTAAAGTACGTATTTCACCGCTGACGTCGGGCCATTTATACGACACCTTGGATGCAATGTCATTACGTATGCCTATAAGGATTAACCGCTCCCGTTTCTGAGGTACATCATATTGAATTGCCCTTAATACTCGTGGCTCTATTAATGTATAGCCAAGTTCTTCAATTACACCTTTTATGGTATCAATTGTCCTGCCACTGTCATGTTCAAGTAACCCCTTTACATTTTCTGCCATAAACGCCTTTGGCTGTATCTCTTTCACTGCACGTGCAAGCTCAAAAAAAAGCGTACCGCGTGTTTCCTCAAAGCCGAGTCGCTTGCCCGCGTAAGAAAATGCTTGACACGGAAAGCCTCCTGATAGAAAATCTACCTTGCCATGGTAAGGCGTGAAATCTACGTCATGAATATCACCTTCCACTACATTCCACTGCGGCATATTTTTACGAAGTGTGGCACAGGCATCCTTGTCATACTCATTCAGCATTACGTGTTTGAATCCGGCAAGATGCATTCCTAAAGCAAGGCCACCTGCTCCGGCAAAAAGCTCGATTGAGGTAAAATCTCTTGATGGTGTGACTTCGAGCTCTTCATTCCATTGGGTATTCAGCATTGCTGATATCTCCGGAAAGATGGATAATTCAGAAGCGACAAGATATTTTTTTCCATCATTTCCTGTATGTACCCTACATTTGCCATTGGCTATCCATTTGTCAACCGTCAAGCGCGATACCCCGGCAATGTCAGCAAAATTATTCAGCGATATGTGAGTATCCTTATTCATCCCGTTTTATCCCATTTTCAAAATTAAACCCATCGTACGATGCAAATGCAAGCATATAAAGTCCGGTCATAATATCTGTATGCTCTCGCGTCAGTTCGTCATATACAGTGTTTTTAAGCGTAAATGATGGATTGTCCTTAATGACGTCCTCGATAATTGATGGTAGCGCTGAACACAACTTGTAGAATGCCTCCTTATCACCGAATACGAGACCATAGAATTTATCCATTGACATTCTGCGGATCTTTTTGTGCTCATGAGTGATGCCATCAAGGGATATCTTCCAGGCATCGTCGCGTGAATGTTTGGAAATAGCTTCTACAAGGTAGCAGGTGGCCTCATCATCTTCCAGAAGCTTATGCTGCATTTTCATATATGTCTTTTGTGACGACGCTGAGTTCATGGTATTATGTTTGTTCTTCATCTCTACGTAGATATGAAGTTCGTTATTTTCTACATCAAAACCTGATGCCGGAACCATCCAGCCGTTTTTGGCATATTTGAAGAGATTTTGATGGAAATATCCTATGCGATTAGTGTTTGACTTGTCGATTTGACGAAAACATTCGTCTTCTATTGCCTGATGAAAACTTTTTCCATAGACTTTTGCATCAAACGTCAGTTTGATGGGATCGATTATATTTTCATTAAATTGATCAAGTGTTATTTCACGACGATAAGCCTCCACCGTCTTCTTAACATGGTTATAGATATCCTCGTCAGAAATAAAGCCGAGATTATATTTGTGATACATCTGAATATTGTTTTATGCAAAGATACTAATTTTTTTCACCCTTGTCAAGTTAAAAATCATGATGCGTCTTGATGCGTCATGAGATTGCCACGATGGTCTCCGGCCGCCGCGAGGCGGCTGTATTTTTGCGAGCAAAAATACTTATGCTATGGAAATCGCAATAGAGAATATCAAAAGAAATCAGACTATCGATGAGGAGCTCTACAACCCGTTTACCGGGGAGGGGT
>JAMPAP010000002.1:353195-369717 GCA_023667185.1 Lachnoclostridium sp. | reverse complement strand
TGTTAAATATATGTTAATGTTGCCGAAAAACTTGTCCGGCAACATAGAAGAGGGATATACAATAGTCGTATGAAAGATTATTTCGACTTGTACAGAATACTATCGACCCATCAGTTCAATCCAGCGGATTTGCAGAATGCGATAGCAGCCACATTTAACAATCGTGGCACTGTATACACTGAGGGCAACGTTGTTTTTACCAATGAATTCATAGCATCAGTTAATTTAAATTCAAGGTGGGCTAACTATATTTCAAAAATGAAACTTGAAATGAAATTGCAATTTCCTGACGTTGTCAAATTCATTATTTCGAAGTTGCGACCATATTGGGAAAGTTTAAGATAAACCGGCGCTACCTTTGCCTACATATCAATGTTGAGACTCAAAGTTTTTTAACTGTTTGCTCAACTACGTAGTGCTCACGGCTCCTAATCGCATCTTTATTTAAATCCACAAACTCACGGCATTTATTCAGAATTGCCGTAAGTTTGTGAATGCCTGTTGTTATAAAAACCATTATTTCAAAATTTTTCAAGCAAAAACTTTTGCAATTCAGAATTTGTTGCTAAATTTGCAGAAAGAAAACAAAGGATATGCATGTAATCTCACATAGAAAGTTGAAGGAGTTCTATGAAACTCCGGGCCGAGAAGACTCCAAAGTGGCGTTGGAACGTTGGTACAATGCCGCCCTCAGTGCCGATTGGCACAACTTATCCGAGATAAAGGATGATTTCCCTACGACGGACTATGTCGGCAATCAACATTATGTATTTGACATACGAGGTAATAAATACCGACTTGTCGTTGTAATCAAATTCACTATAGGAAGAATTTTCATCCGTTTTGTGGGAACACATGCTGAATATGACAAAATTGATTGTTCAACCATCTAAATATATGGATATGGAGATTTCAAAAGAACAATATGAATACGCTCTTGACCGCATTGAGGAACTGTTGCCACTGGTGACAGACGAGACTCCTGCCCACGACAAAAATGCGCTGGAACTTGCCATTGTCTCCGATGTGGTCGAGGAATACGAGAAGATGCATTATCCAATCGCTAAACCGACGATTGGAGATCTCATCAGCCTTTCTATCGAAGAAAGAGGAATGACTCAGAAGCAGCTCGCATCAGAAATTGGTGTGAGTCCGTCAAGAGTCAACGACTATATTTCAGGACGCGCAGAGCCTACGCTCCGAATAGCGCGAGCCATCTGCACAGTCCTCGGAATAGCTCCGGCAGCAATGCTCGGAATGTAAAACAAAAGGTCAACGACCACACCTCCGGCATAAGAGCCGCATGTCTTCAAAACCAATGACTGCCCGGCAGAAGGCAACTGAAACCCCTCATCTGAGCCACTTGTACGGCTCGTGTACGGTTTAGATTTGTAATCAGTTGTATATCAACAATATCACTTCTTCTGCATCGGCAAATGACAAAATAGTCACTAACCATCACAAACCATTAGAAACTGTCCGCTCCTGAAAAGGTTGACTCGGTTAATGTGCTAACCTTGTCACGTTTCGTGCTATTATCAGAATAAACTTTAAACTGTGTTTTCACGTTTTAAGGATATAAAATTTTTTTTAGGATGAAAACCCATACTATATACTCAAGATTTAAGGAGATAGCAAGCAGACAGCCGGAGGCAGCCGCTATAGTGGAGGACGATCGTACGGTTACTTATAAGGAACTTGACGAATTGATCGACAGTATTATGTCCAAGTTTTATGATGACAAACCATCGGTCGTCGGTATAGTGATGCATCACGGTATTGAGCAGATTGCCGCTATGTTGGCAGTGCTGAAAAGCGGCGCGGCTTATGTCCCGGCAGAGCCTACTCTACCCCAGGAGCGCATTGACTATATGATGCTGACTGCCGGAGCTAACCTTATAATCACCGACAACTATTGCCGCCGACTTCATCCGCAGAAGCGCGATATGCCCGACCGGTCAAGCCCTGATGGTGTAGCCTATATTCTTTATACCTCAGGCACATCAGGAAAGCCCAAAGGGGTGGTGGTGGAGAATCATTCAGTTGTCAACTATGCTGAGGCTTTTGAGGCAGAATTCCATACCGGCCCTGGCGACGTTATGCTGCAATATTCCGTGTGCTCATTCGATATATTTGTAGAGGAGGTTTTTACTACGCTTCTCAATGGCGCCACTCTCTGCATCCCGCCATATTCCGTGCATCACGGATCGCTGAATAATATGATGCAGTTTGTTGATCGTCACGGTGTTACAATTGTCGATGGTTTCCCATATTTGCTTACCGAGATGAACAAACTTTCCGAGCTTCCTAAATCCATCAAGCTGATAATCAGCGGAGGCGATGTAATCAGAGGTAGTTATATTACCAATCTACGCGACAAAGGAGTGAAGATTTACAACACTTACGGACCTTCAGAGACTACCGTTTGCTCTAATTACTATCGTGTCGATAATGTCGCACCACTCGCCGATGGCACATTCCCCATAGGCAAGGCTATCAAGGGGGTGGAGGTGAAAATTCTTGATAAAAATATGAATGAAGTGCCAAGGGGGGAGGTAGGCGAAATCTGCATCTTCGGCGAAGGTGTGAGTCGCGGTTATCTCGGCAATCCGCCGGAGCAAAAGAATTTTGTAAAGCTAAAGGATGGCAGACGAATGTATCGCAGCGGCGACCTCGGCTACGAATTACCGGACGGTAATATCTCTTTCCTTCACCGTAAAGATGACCAGGTAATGATTCTCGGTAAACGTGTAGAGCCCGAGGAGGTGGAAAATGTGCTGAACACTTGCCCGTGTGTGGAGCGGGGTGTGATCAGAGCTATTCTTGATGAAAATGGATTACACTATCTTGTGGCCTACATTGTAGGACAGCCTGATTGTTCGCTTCATAAGATAAAACAATGGCTTGAATCGCAACTTGTCAGTTATATGATACCGGAATTCTTTGTAAAAATGAAGGAAATTCCGCTTACACGCAGGGGCAAGGTCGATACCGGAGCTCTACCGGTAGTAATGAAAGAAGGAGGTGTATGATGATTGAACTTCGCAAGGCTACTGATATCGAGACGCTCTGCAAGTGGCGAGAGGAAGTGATTCTCAATGTGTTCGGCACACGACCAAGTCCTGAGTTGATGAAAGCCAATGAAGCTTATTATGCCAGAAATATAGCCGATGGCAACCATCTTGCCATAATTGCTTCAGTCAATGGAGTGGATTGCGGTTGTGGAGCCATCTGCCTTTCCGGGGAGTTGCCTTCACCTGACAATCCTTCGGGCAGGTGTGCCTACCTGATGAACATATATGTCCGCGAAGCTTACAGGGAGCGCGGCGTGGCTCACACGATCATCAGGCAGTTGATAACTGAAGCCACGGAGCGCGGATGCGGAAAGATATTCCTCGAGACGACGGACGAGGGGCGCTCGATCTATGTCTCACTCGGTTTCGAGGAAATGAATGATATGATGAAACTTAAAACTGAAAAACTATGAACGTTGAAGAACTCAGAGAGTATGTGCTCTCACTGCCGAAAGTAGAGGAAAACCAACCATGGACTGAGCCTCAATATGCGATGTTGATCACCTATAAGATTGGTGGCAAATGGTTTATGCTCGAAGACCCTGACAAAAAATTTATCGATGTGAAATGCTCTCCCGAGACCATCGCGGAGATGCAGAGCCGCTACGAAGGCGCATTCCCCGCATGGCACATGAACAAGGAGCATTGGCTCGGCGTAAAATTAGAGTCAGACATCCCTGACGCGACAATAAAGCAGCTTATCAAAGATGGCTATGACCTCATCATCGATAAACTACCTAAAAAGATTCGCGAATCACTCACTTAGGGAAAATCCTTAATAGGACGGGGCAAAGAGCTTGCCTTCAATGGTTTTCAGCACTTCTTCGATTGCAGCATGGCTATCGACGCGTTTCATGACAGCTACATCGAAGTAAGGGAATGATTCACGGCTCCATAGTCGGTTATATCCTGCGGTCTGACCATTGAACCAAAGGTTGAGGGCATCCTTCTCAAGATCAACAATATGTTTAGCTGTTGAGATTTCATCTTGTGTCACCTCCGGTTCAAGTATAATTTTTTCTTACATAGTTTATGATTTTTCCAAGCCGATGATGTATGATGATATTATTTTGTTATTCGTCACAGTTTCCGCATTTGGAGCAGCCGTTACAGGTGAGTCGTGAGCCGCAGGTTTCGCAATGTGAGCGGAAATATGGTTGATACGCCTCTTCGCCGAAGATAGAGTTGCCCGTAGGGATCAGATTGAAGATCGGTTTGCCATTATAGTGACTTAGCCCGGATTTGTAAGCCTGAAGACTTTGGATTCGTTTTGAGGGGATATTATACGTCCTTCCCTCCTTGACAAAGACTGTGCCGGTCTCGATGAAATTGAACGTCACATCATGTCGTGCGCATTGATCTGACAGCACTTTCACCCACTGGTAATGGCAGGGACGCGCGCCATCATAATTCTCACCGCCACAAAGCACCTCTTCAATCTGCCCTGTGGCAAGATATTTCTCAGCATCAACCGGTCCTATGAATGGTGCAGCCATAAATCCTTTATGTTTTGCCGGAACATCAATGAGCAGCGGCAGCCGCTCATCAGCCCTGCGCTGATTCTCGCAAGTGACTGACAGCATTACATTATCGTAACCGTCGCCCCAATCCGCAGGAAGACAATCCCTTATGCGATGAGCACGTTTGGTCAATATGCGGAATGCTATATCATGGCGCTGACTGATGATGCGCCACACCTCATCTCGCCACTGATCGGCCTCTTCCACAAAGAAATCCGTAGAGAGTCCGACATAGAGCTGCATTCCCGCTTTAAGCTTATAGTTGCCATACCGGTCGCGGCGTAGCGGCAGATTGAAATTGGCAGTGCGAACCACCTGCGAAGTGTCCACACCCCGCTTGCCGTCGAGGAAATACATATAGCAATGCGCGCATCCCTCGCTCACTCGGTGGCATCCGTGCCAAGGATTCCATATAACCATACTATCCTAACGTAGATATACATTTATATATTGTCACTCTGAAGTGATGTCGTACTGTCATGGATTATTGTCACATAGGGATAAAGTTGATTAAGTGACGATAAAAAAATTGTAAGAGTCAATATTTATACTTACTTTTGAGTTCGACAAAATTGTTTAACAAGAAATACCACGATGGCAGATACTAACAAAGACACTGAGCAACTGATACTTGAGGCTGCAGTAAAGGAATTTTCATCAAAGGGTTTTGATGGTGCTCGCACTACGACTATCGCAGCTGAAGCGGACGTTACCCATACGATGCTCCGCTATTATTTCCGCACGAAAGAAATAATAGTGGGGCATCGTGGTTGTCTTTGTACTGATGAGCGGCCTTCTTACCCCGATATCTCCCATGCCGCAATGGGCACAAAATATAACCTGGTTTCTCCCTCCGCGTTACTACATCGAAATCATGCGCTCGATATATCTGAAATCCACTCCCATTGACGCCCTGAATCTCCAGTATTTCGTGGTGTTAGGATTTGCCCTGCTGACCAATACCATAGCGGCTCTCACCTATCGCAAGCAGTCATAATCCTCAGTTGTAGAGATCGTGCATGGCGTCGATCCATTCTTTCATGGTATCGCGCAGAGAGGCCGGGGAGATGACCTCGATCGCCGGTCCGGTGTGAAGGAACTTCATTACAAGGTCGTAGGTAGGAGCAACATATAGCTCAAAATCAGTATATTCAGCCGTCTCCTCTATCAGGCTCTGGCTATGATGCAGAGGAAGTGACTTGAGATATGGTGCTTGATTTTTGTTGGCGCGGATGACGATGCGCTCAGGCTTGACACGATCGTCAATCACTATGCCAAAATAATCAGTGAAAAAGTCCGAGGCATTGAAATTTTTTGGTAGCTTGAATTCCTGATCAGTAATCTCCACTGACTCAATGCGATCCAGTCCGTAAAGACGGATACGATCCTTGCTCAGGTTATGCCCTAACAGATACCACCGGTTTTCATGAAGTTTCACGCAGTAAGGCTCCACCGGGAAGCTGAACGAGCGGTTGTATTTAAACGCCTTATACTCAATATTTATGATTCTGTTCTCTTTTATCGCCTCAAGGACGGTAGTAAGATAGTCGCGCCCCGACGGGATATTATCCACTAGAATCCGCCCCTTCAGCGAAAGGTTTTCACCGATAAGATTACCCACGGCAAACGAGTCGAGCATCCACTTCTTCAACTCATCTTCATCAATATCCTCAGGATTCTCTATATAATAAAGGTATCCGCCTACGCGCTGACATGATATAATGATGCCAAATTGTGAGAAAATATTGTCGCGCCAGCGGTTGAACGTCGCGCGATGCAGCGGCTTGCTGTCGCTGAGATCCTTACAGCGCTCCCATTTCTCTGACAATTCGCGGTGAGAAATCCTCCCAGCCCTCCTTATCGTCTCTATCAGCCAAGTATATTTCTGCAGTTGTGTCATATCGATCAGTTATCGGTTATTGCGGTTGCGGACGATGATGTCGGCGAAAGATTTCGGAAGGCGTACGTTGTAGAGATCGTAGGCTTCATCAAAGAGCGGGGCTATTTCCTCGTCAGTAAATCCGGCGATGCCACACCCTATCCGTGTCACATAAAATGTGTTTTGATCACACTCGCGAGCAAACTCGATAAATTGATCGACGTAGGGTTTGATGGTTTCAACGCCCCCTTGCATCGTGGGTATGGCGTATGATTGTCCCTGCAATCCGACGCCCTGCCCAAGCTTCGCCCCGAATCTTCTCAAGGCCACATAGGCTGCTCCGCCGCCATGCATCCCCTGCAAGTTGCTGCCAAAAACAAATATCTCATCCTGATCAAGATGAGTGATATTCTCCGGTGTATACTTTCTTTCCATTTTGCAAATATAAAAAAATAATTGAAAATTTGGAAATTCAACTTTTGTTGACTATATTTGCAGAAAATTTTTCTTTTATGGACAACGACATTAAACTACAGACAGAAGAAGCAATTGAAGTAGGCATGAAGATGGCCGAGCAGATGGACATTGATGAGGTGATCGAAAGAGCCCGCCGCAGATTTGAGGAGGCCGGTTACGTCGAACTCAAAGAGCAAGATATTATGAAGGTTCTGAAAGCGTCATATATCGCTGACCGCTTCTTCGGAAAGTCACGCTCTTGGATCGCTCACAAGCTCAATCACAACATGATAAATGGTAAACCGGATGACTTTACCATTTCTGAAAAGAAAACTCTCGTGGAGGCGCTTCGCACTATCTCCTTGGAACTTGACAACCTGGCCGATGATCTTGAGGATTCTATCGGGTGAGGTAGAGGTAGTAGTCGTAGTAGGGAGAGAGGGCGATTTCGTCTTTGACTTTGGCAAGGCGTGAATCTTGCCCTAATAGTGTAGACAGGAAATCCCAAAATGGCTGACGATGATGTTTATGGCGATAATGAGCCATCTCGTGAAGGATCACGCCGTCCATCCAGTCTTGCCTGAAAATCACGAGGTAAGGCGGCAGGGTGATATGATTATCCATCGAGCATTGCCCGAGGATGTTTTTGCGTAGCCGCTTGACCGACACTCCGTTGCCATGCAGCCCTTTAAGATTTTCCCAATACTTCACGCGCTGCGGAAGCACCTCTGAGGCTACCCGCATTATGATGTCGCGAAAGAGGCTGCGCAGCCATTTCTGAGTTTTTACCGCTTCAAAATCAGTGGAATGATGGTATATCACATCCATCACTCCGGCATGGAAATGGACCATCAGCTCCACTCCGGCCTTACTCCGGAGGATATATCTGCCCTCTATCGGGAAAGCTGCCTCGCTCTCGATTACCTCTTTGTCGATCTGATGCCAACGAACCGACAGGTAAGTAGTTGTCAACCTGAATCGAGGATTTATCTTGTAACTTACACCTGCCATATCTTGTCCATCACTCCAAAGTAATCATGGTACATTTGCCCGATCTGCAGGGCATAAAACCGTGTCCCGAGTGTCTTCTCGCGATAGATTTTCTTCAAGGTCGAGGGCATCGGCTGGGGAAATTGCAGGTCGGAGATTATCAGCACATCAGCCATTTCAAAGGTATCCCCCTGAAGCACTCGGATAGCCTCAGAAAGCATCTGCTCTCCATTAGTGCCGCCGCTAAACCCATGCTCAAGGAAGCTATCGACGCGTTTCCAGTTGCGCGGCCGCGACAAGTCTATTGACTGAGCCCTTACCGAAAAACTTATCAGGAAGCAGGGGCGTTTCTGTTTTCGGGCTACGCGCAGCAGCTGCTTCAGGAGCGAGAAGGCTATCTTCTGCGGTTGGCCGTTCATCGATGCGCTCGTGTCGATGCTGACGATGATCGGGCCTTTGGTCAGGCGGCAGTCCCGCTTATGATCCTCCACTTTGTGGGGCTTGTCCTTGCCGGGGCTGCTGAACTGCTGTAATTCTTTGGTGGCATACCGCTTGAAAAACAGCGTCTCAGGCATCGATAGTTCAACAGGAAGCACCCGCTCGAGATTGTTGCCGGTCTCCACGCGGTCAATCTCCTCCACGGAGCTGTTTTGCGCCACGGTGATGGGTAAGAACTTGTAAATCACCGTGTCTTTCTCTTCATCGGAGGGATTTTTGTCGCGCCCTATCATGTCGACAATCTCCTGAAGCTGAGGATAGCGGTGGACATACGCGTCCACGCGCTTGCGGTTGTCATAATCTACGGCGCCACATTCTCGGCAGTGCTTTTCAAACTGCGGCTTCGAACGGTCGAGCAGTTGCTGCTCCCGGCGCTGCAACTTGCCCATGCAGGCATCTTTCCAGTCGCCGGTAAGAGCCTTGAACACTGCTTCTTTATCATCGCCCTTAAACTGGTCAATATATCCGGGCAGATTCACTTCATATCTGGAATACCCGTTGGAGATGGTCTGCGCCACCTGCTGCCACATCTGTCTCTTTTCTTCGATGGGGGCTTGTGCGAATTTTTCGATCAGTTCGAGCTCCTGCATGGCCTCAAGCTGCATGACCCGATATTGCTCAAGCAATGCACCGAAAAATGTTATCAGGTCTTCCTTAAGCACTTCCACCCATGTAGGATCATTCCCATCTATCTGAGGATTGCTGTCAATGACCTCCTGCATATACCCGGCAAGGCAGTCATCCTCCTCTATGACCGGGGGCATCTCGCCTCGCTCCATATAGAAATCAAACGCCTCGCTATACTGGTCGAGCTTTGAGTCAACGTCAATATAATCGGTCATTTTATCATCATCGCTACATTATTGAGCTTCACCTCAGTAGCTTTAATTTGGTCATTGACTTCCTTTTCTATTTTGTCAAGTAGGGCGAGGTCGGCCGTCGAGAGAAAGATATTGTCACCGGCCGCGCGGGTGGTTGTGACAAATCGATCCCAGTCGCCAACACAACGGTCAAACTGCTGCCTTACTGCTTCTATGCGCTGATACACAGGCATATTGCGCAGCATCTCTTCATCATTTACTGTTGAGCCGAGCCTCCTGAACGAGTATGGCGTGCCGTCAATAATCGCTCCGTTGCGACACTTCTGCACCCGAATCTTGGTCAGACCTGACGCATTCTGGGCCTTGGCGTCAAACGGGCTTCCGGCCGCTATCGTATGGATGATATATTTCTTGCGCTTGGTGTCGTAATAGCTCACTGCATCGCGCGGCGATGTATTCATGGCCGAATAATCCCATTTTGAGAAGTAGGTCTCCCCGGCAGGATAATTTTCCACAAGATAATAGAAGTAGTCATACTCAGCAAACTCGTTGGTATTGATATTCAGCCCCGAAGGACGTGGAGCCGCCTGCTTGCCGCTCTGGGGCGTCATCATCTGCCGCAGCGATTTCTCGATCTTTCCGAGCTGCTTTGTCGTTGGCTCGGCAATGCTCGTGGTGAAGGCGGAGAGTATGTTGGGGATAGCCTCCACATCGTTCCAAAAGCTGTGGGTAAGCAGCATGAAGTCAGTGAGATCTATCTCGCTACGTCCGTTCAGGTAGGCCGAGGTCTGCATCAGGCGGTAGGCCTTGCGCCAGCGGCGGTCTGACACATAATATCTCAGCCGGTTACCATCCTCTTTCTCGAGCCCGGCGAGAGCCTTGCGGAGAGCCTTGATAGCGGAAACCACACTGTCGCTTATCGTTACGACAAGCGACTCTTCCTGCCATTTGGCATAAAGCTCGTCTGTGATATATAGCTGGTCGTCAAGGGGTTTGAATTCCTCCAGGCCTGACCGCAGCATCTTGAAAAAAGCCTGATCGCTCTCGATGCAGTTTGACACCATACGCATCAGGAAGCGATCCCACAGCGCCTCGAGCCCCTCGTCGCGTGCCGGAAGCTCATTGCTCGCCGCCACGAGTATCTTCATGGGCGTATGCACTATCTGCCCACCATTATGGAAGATATGCTCATTTATTACTGTCAGTAGGGTGTTCTGTATCGACGGCCCGGCTTTCCATATCTCGTCAAGAAACACTACGTCGGCCTCGGGAAGATATCCCTCGGTAAGGCGCTCATATTTGTCCTGGTTTTTTAGCCGGGAGATCGAGATCGGCCCGAATATTTCGTCGGGCGTGGAGAAACGCGACATCAGGTAATCAAACGATTTTCCGTCCTTGAACACCATCTTCAGTCGGCTGGCTACCATACTCTTGGCCGTACCCGGAGGGCCGAGTAGAAATATGTTCTCCCCGGCTATCGCGCTCAGAAGTGCCACTGCTATGATTTGCTCTTTCTCATACACCCCCTGCGACATCCACTCGATAAGCTGTTGTATATGTTCCCGATGCGTTGTCGGGCTCTTGGATTTCAGTTTCCTTGCCATATTGCAAAGATAATAATTCGGCCGGTTTCAACAAAATTTTATGTCCGGTTGTTCTAATAAAAAATCTTATTCAAAAATGGAAAAATCAGTTGAAAACACCCTGCTCGGGCGCCGCTCCATCCGCCGCTATGAGCGCCAACCCATCAGTGATGAAGATCTGCAGTTTATCCGTGACGCTATCCGCAACACCCCTACAAGTTACAACGGTCAGCAATTCTCAGTCATCGAAGTATCTGATCAGGACATCAAGCTTAAGCTGGAGGATATCGTCGGCCAAAAACAGATGAAAACTTCGGCGCGTGTCTTTGTATTCCTGTCAGATTACAATAAGATTGCTGTAGCTGCCAAGGCCAAAAATCTTGATAATCCGGGATTTGAAAGGACGACCGACGGCGCGATCGTAGGCATTATCGATGCTTCGTTAGCTATGATGAGCGCCATCGTAGCAGCCGTTTCGCGTGGTCTTGGAGTATGCCCCATTGGGTATGCACGCACTGCTGATCCGGAAGCTATATCCGCACTCCTGGGCTTGCCTCAGGGGGTGTTTGTAGTTTGCGCACTTGCCGTAGGCGTTCCGGCGGAGATGCCTGACATGAAGCCGAAACAACCTGAAGATCTGTTGATTTTCAACAACCAATACGGTTGCCCCGATATGGCCGAAAAGCTCATCCAATATGACCACGATTTCACCGAATATCACCGCACTCGCTCCTCCAACACCTCTGAAGAGGATTGGATCGGCGAAATCCTCGGCTATTATCGTGAGGGCATGAACTATTCGATGCTCAAGGCTCTTCAGGATCGAGGATACCTCATGATCAGCTGACATTGTCACCTCCGTGAATATGATCGACTATATATTTGACATACTGCGTAATAATCCCGTGATACCTATCTTCCTGACGTTAGGTATCGGCTTCTACATCGGCCAGCTGAAATACAAGTCGTTTTCGCTGGGTCCGGTGGCGGCTACGTTGATCACGGGCGTCATTATCGGCCAGATAGGCATCGAAATTTCAGTCACGGTAAGGACAGTGTTTTTCATGTTATTTCTGTTTTCCATCGGCTACAGCGTTGGCCCGCAATTTTTTAGCTCACTTCGTGGCCGTGGGCTGAAGCAAGTGGGCTTTGCCGTGCTTGAAGCTCTGGTCTGCGCATTTACGGTGGTTATTGCCGCCAAAATCATGGGCTACGACACAGGCGCGGCTTGCGGCCTGTTTGCGGGCTCGCAGACAGCCTCGGCTTCGCTCGGCGTCACAGCCGACACCATCCGCCAGATGCTTATCCCTGACGAGCAGAAGGAGAGTTACACCGAGATGATACCCACCTGTTACGCAGTTACTTATATCTTCGGCACCATCGGCTCGGCATGGATTCTGTCAAACGTCGGTCCGTGGCTTCTCGGTGGCATGAAGAAGGTCAAGGAGGAAACCAAGACTATCGAGGCCGAGATGGACGATGGCTCGTTTGACCCTGAGCCGGGGATGATGGATGCCAACCGCCCGGTTGCCTTCCGAGCTTATAAGGCTGAATCTGAAATATTTGACGAGCCTCGCTCTGTCCATTATATCGAGCAACTTTTCGCCGCTAAAAACGCCCGTATTTTCGTGGAGCGACTTCGAATCAATGGCAAACTGCTTTACCCGCAGCCTAACCTCATCATTCATCGTGGCGATACCATCGTGCTCGGTGGACGCCGGGAGATGATGGTGACGCATCCTGACATCATTGGTCCTGAAGTAGCCGATCATGAGCTGCTTAGTTTCGGCTCAGAGAATCTCCCCGTGACGGTGGCTAAAAATGGCGCCGCCGGTATGACCTTCAACGAGCTGCGCCGCCAGCCGTTCATGGACGGCGTGCTCATTAAAAGCATGACCCGCAATGGCGTGGAAATCCCCGCCCTCGCCCGCACCGTCATCGAACGAGGCGACGTGCTGACCCTCGTCGGCCTCCCCCGCAAGGTAGATATCGCCGTAAACCACATCGGATATGCTGATCGCCAGACCGACGCCACTGACATGACCTTCCTCGGCATTGGCATCGCACTCGGCTGCTTCATCGGCGCTATCTCTTTCATGGTCAATGGCATACCCATCTCGTTGAGCACCAGCGGCGGAGCGCTCTTCTCTGGCCTCTTCTTCGGATGGCTCCGCACACGCAAGCCTACGTGCGGCCACATCCCTACCGCCGTCTCATGGCTCTTTGACAAGCTCGGCCTCAATATGTTTATCGCCGTAATCGGCCTCACATCAGGCCATAGCTTCATTACCGGCATCTCGCAGGTCGGCATCAGCCTCTTTCTCGTAGGCATCGTCTGCACCCTCATTCCTCTGATTCTCATGACGATAATCGGCCATAAAGTATTTAAATTCTCCTGCGCCGAGACCCTCGGATGCGTAGCCGGAAGCCGATGCGGAGTCGCCTCGATAGGCGCCATTCAGGACGCCCTCGGCAGCAACCTCCCAGCCATCGGCTACACCGTCACTTACGCCGTCGCCAACTTCGTCCTCGTCTTCTCCAGCCTCATCGTCGTCTTCCTCACCTGAACCCAAATCCAACATTTTCACCAATTTTGTGAATTAGTCAATGCCTTTTCATAAACGTCATTAAATGTCACTTCCTTTCGCTCGATTTTCGCTCGATTTAACTCCACACCAGAAAATAATCATTTAAAAAGTTTTGCAAATCCAAAATAAACCCCTAATTTTGCACCACCAAAACACCGCATCAGGAAAGATGCCGGAGTGGTCGATCGGGGCGGTCTCGAAAACCGTTGTCCCCTTTCGGGGACCCAGGGTTCGAATCCCTGTCTTTCCGCAACCCTCGGTACTGAATAAGTGCCGAAAGCGAATAAAGCCTCAGACTATCAGTTAGTTCTGAGGCTTTTCTGCATTCAAGCAATCAGCCCGTTTGCCACCCATTTGCCACCCAATTGCGCGACTTTGACCATATAAAAGGTATCCAATCGTTAGCTACATCAAAAATGTGTTACAGCTAACCAATTGCTACCTTTTATGAATATAACTGATTTGCATTCAGATATATACAAGACAATAAGTTGCCATTGAAGTGCAGAAAATGTGCCAATTTTAGGCTGATTTTTGACAATAGCTAACCATTTGCAACCTTTTTAAATCGGTTTTAGCTAACCATATAAGCAGTATAAAGCTGATTACCAAAAGAATACAAAATATTAGTTGCTAACTTTTATCAGCTCGTAATTGCCATTAAAAGGACAAAACAATAGAATAGCTAACGATTGGATACCCCTGACGGCTTGAAGTCAAAGGATAGTCGGTTCAATTCCTATGGATTTTTACTGATTGATTCATTTTTTTTGAGAAAAATTGAAATTGGCCAGTTTCGTGTTCGCATTGGCCTGTGTCTGGCACAACTCCATCTAATGTTTAATCGTTTCACTGTTGAAACACCACAAATCCAGCGTGAAACAAAAAACAAAAACTTATGAGAAAAAAAGCAGACACTTTCAACATCCTCTTCTATATTCAGAAGTCGAAGGTGAACAAAAACGGAGAATGTGCGATTATGTGTCGCATGACAATCAAGGGAGAAAGAGAGATTTTCTCTACCCATGTATTCACAAGTCCTGACATATGGGACTCGCGAAGTGGACGGCTCATCGGTCGCACGTCAGCCATCCAAGATAAGAATCGTATTCTGAGCGACCTCCAGATGATTCTTTCCCGCCACTACTACGACATCAACAAGGAGCATGGTTATGTGACATGTGAGATGGTAAAGAATGCCTATCTCGGCATCACAGCCAAGCAGGAATCCCTTATCCCTATATATAAGGAGTTCCTTGAAGAGACCAAAGGTCTGGTCGGCATTCAGAAAAGTCAGAAGACCTACGAGAAGTATGAGCGATGCTATCGCCGTGTGGTGGAGTTTCTCCACTACAAGTACAAGGCTTCCGACATCGCACTGCGTGACCTGAAGCCAATCTTCCTCGTTGACTTCGAGGTGTTCCTTGCCACCAAGCACAATTGCAGCATTAACACAATCTACAAGTTCCTCCAGCTGCTGCGTATGCCGATACTTAAAGCCCAAAGAATGGGTATCGTCTTCCCGGATCCCTATCTCGGTTATAAGATGAAGAAGGAGGCTGTTGACCGTGGCTACCTTAAAGAGGAGGAGGTGCTGAAAATAGCGCAGAAGGAAATAAACATTCCCCGGCTCGACATGGTGAGAGACCTGTTTGTCTTCGCTTGCTACACTGGCTTAGCATACGCTGACATAGCCGAACTCAAACAGGATAATATCCAAAAGATGTTCGACGGCAAAATGTGGATAGTGACCCACCGAAAGAAAACAAAGACCAATGTCAACGTTCCTCTCCTTGGCCCGGCACAGAGAATCCTCGACAAATATGCCGGAAGATTCGATGATGGAACGGTGTTGCCTGTAATCAGCAACCAAAAGTGCAATGCCTACCTGAAGGAAATTGCCGACATCTGCGGAATTGAGCAGCATCTGACATTTCACCTCGCCAGACACACATTCGCAACCACCATGACACTCGGTAAAGGCGTACCCATCGAGTCGGTAAGCAAGATGCTTGGTCACACCAATATCTCCACCACTCAGATTTACGCGAGAATTACGAATGACAAAATCAGCAAGGACATGGATAACCTGTCCAAGAACCTTGGCGCACTTGATTTCTGATTGACATTCCAGCCACATCCCCATAGGGGCTTCAAAGGGTCGGCTAATGTCAATAGCCGGCCCTTTGTGTCTTTACTAAAATTCGTGCAAAGATTCAATAGGCTAATAATCAGACAAAATATCCAAATTGCAACGTGATACGCCAAAGCATACTACATGGTATATATCACATGAAGCCTTGACGCAGATTGTAACTTTGCATCAGATAAAAACACCACCAAATCCAAAACAAATATGGAAACAATTACACTATCAACCATTCTTTCGGCTGTCAAGATGCTTGATGAGAGAGTCATCTCCCTTGAAAAGCAACTCAACGAAAGATATTTCAAGGAGGCCGAACACGAAAGTGAGGAAGCTCTGCTCAACGACATAGGCACTATAACCAAACCGGAAGTGGCCAAACTCCTGAAAATTTCAGAGCGCAGCGTCATCCGGTACAGAAAGAGGTATTCATTCCCCATCAAACGTGTCGGTCGAGAGAAACACTACTTCCTCGTTCCAATCATCCGTGCCATCCAAAAGCACAAGTTGCCATGGTGCGAGAAGACATACGCCAAGATTCGTCAAACCAAAAAACTCATTCCCAAAATATGACAGCAACCGAAATAAAATTCCTACGGCAGGAAATCAGATGTATCGTCAAGGAAACAATGGCTGAAGTGTTCTCCGGAATGAAAGACGAGTTGAATGGCCATCAGAAAAGCATGATAAGCATCTTACAGGGCTTTGGATTAATTGACAGTGAGGAAGAATTTTGGACAAAGAAAGACCTTATGGCAAAGTTCGGAGTCGGCAAAAGCAAAATAGAGTCCATGATGAGAGAAGGCACACTGCCCTTCGTCAAACTTGGAAATTCAAAGCAGTCATGCGTAAAGTTTCGCCCGGTAGATGCTCGTCAGGCATTTACAGACGATAGAAATTGACAACACACATACACAAATTATAATTATCGCGTCGGCAACGGCGCAAGTTACAAACCACAAAATCC
>JAMPAP010000002.1:256153-353095 GCA_023667185.1 Lachnoclostridium sp. | reverse complement strand
TGTAGCTCGCTACACTCCCTTATTGGCATTGTCAAATATTCTCGAATATACCCGCGCATTTGTCCCAAGTTATTTTTTAATGCTTACTAAATTAGCTATGATAGCTATTTTAGGTGGGATATGACAGGCGGCAGGTGGAAGGGGTGACGTGGAGGGTGGCGGGGGTGTTGAGGAGGAGGGGGCGGTTGGCGGTGACGTGTCCGGCGGGGAAGTTGGTGGCTACGGGGATGCCGAGCCTGACGGTCATGCGATGGAGCATTTCTTCCATGGTGGCGAAGTCGCGCGACGGGTCGTAGAGGGTGAATTGTCCGAAGATTATCCCGGCGAGGTGACGGAGCTTTCCTGAGAGACGCAGCATATATAGGATGCGTTCGACTTTATATATAGGCTCGGCGATGTCCTCCATGATGAGGATTGAGCCCGGGAGGAATGGGTCATAGGGCGTACCCGCGAGCCCGGCCATGACCGAGAGGTTGCCGCCGCGGAGTATGCCGGTGGCTGTGCCGGGGTAGTAAAAGCGGGGCGTGGGATATTCAACCGGCTGAGGCGCTTCGCCGCGCAAGATATTGAACAGCTCCCTGACGCAAGGGTCAGAGCCTCGCTGCTCGCTCAGGTGGCGCGCCATAGGGCCATGGAGCGAAGCGATGCCGCGGCTTGAAAGCAAGGCGTGAAGAGCGGTGATGTCGCTGTAGCCAATCAGCCATTTTGACAGAGCGGCAGAGGGAAGCGTGTTGAGCTCTTCCAGTAATCTTACGGCACCGTAACCGCCGCGGGAGCAGAAAACGGCTTTGATGTCAGGGTCAATGAACGCCGAGCGCAGGTCGCTGAGGCGCGCCGCATCGGTCCCCGCCATAGTGCCGCAACGGTCAAAAGCGTGAGGCATGGCAATCGGTTCGAAGCCCTCGTCAGCAATAACCTGCATGGCTCCGAAAACCCGCTCCGGCGCGATGATACCTGACGGCGACACGACGGCAATGCGGTCGCCTTGACGAAGAGGCGCGGGTATCATGCTACAGAAACTTCCACACCCGCCTCGCTGCGGATGCGCCCGGCAATAGCCTCGAGCTCCTCGCGGCTCACCTTGGTCAGGGTGCGAGCCGGGGTAGGCCGGTCAATCGAGTAGATCATCACCCGGCGCGGCTTAATGTGGCGATAAGCCTTGATAAGCGCGTCGACTTCAGCAGGAGTGGTATTGTCGATCTCCACACCATCGACGGTGCCGCGCAGAAACATCGTCTGCACGATACATTCGCTGCCAAACTGAGCGATATCCCCAATAGCCTTCTCAGAGGTGAAATTCCGGTCAACGGGGCGGTCGATAACCCGCATGGTAGCTGTGACGGCCGAATCGAGTTTGGCTATATTGTTATCCACCCTACGCAGAGCTGCGGCCACCTCCGGGCGGTCGAGGCGCGTAGAGTTAGTGAGCACACTGATTTTCACCTGCGGGAAATACCTGTCGCGCAGGGCGATGGTATCGTCGATGATCCCCGCGAAGTCAGGGTGCATGGTAGGCTCGCCGTTACCGGAGAAAGTGATAACATCGAGCCCTTCACCCGCGACGCTCATAACCTTCAGCTTAGCCTCGAGCATCTCCTTGACCTTGAGACGGGGCGGGAGGCCGGTGGTGCCGGTACCCTGGGCATTGAACCCCGCCTCGCAGTAAAGGCAGTCAAACGAGCACACCTTACCATCGTCGGGGTCAAGATTGACCCCGAGCGAAGTCCCGAGCCGCCGCGAGTGGATCGGCCCGAAGATGGTGGAATGAAACATTACTTTTTGCATAGGGTATCCTTCTGGTCATCCACTTGCTGACGGAGCAGGTCGCGGATGTCGGTCAGGAGCACTTCCTCCTTGGTAGGTTCGGCGGGAGCGGCGGGAGCCTCCTCCTGCTTCTTCTGGAACTTATTGATAGCCTTGATGGCGATAAAGATACAGAAAGCGATGATAAGGAAGTTGACCACGGTCTGCACCCAGGAGCCCCAGTTGAGGGTGACTTCCGGCTTGATGATCTCCGAGCCATCGGTCACGGCCTTCTGAATTACCCACTTATAGTCAGTGAAGTTAATACCGCCTGTAGCCACGCCGACGAGAGGCATGATCAGGTCATCCACAAGAGAAGAAACGATTTTGCCGAAAGCGGCACCGATTACAACACCGACAGCCATGTCGATCACGTTACCGCGCATGGCAAAGTCTTTAAATTCTTTCAGAAGTGACATTTTACTTAAAATTATTAAAAGATTTCACAAATGTACGTTAATTTTGATAATAAAACAACATTATGGCACAGTAGATTGTTTTGTTGTTATAAATGTTTTTGTCTAACTTTGCACAGTTATGAAGAAATCCGCCTCACGTTTACGCAACTATTTTATGACACTTGTGGCCATAATATGCTGTATGTCCATGACCTCATGTGATGATGAAGATAACTACGGCAACCCGATCATAGGTCGCTGGCAGCTGATAGCGCCTACGAATGTAGACTACAACGAATATTATTTCTACCCCGACGGCACCGGCGCCTACTACATCTCCGACGCCTGGGGGCAGGATATGTACTACTTCGACTGGAACACTTACGGCGACCAGCTGACCATATATTTCGATAACGGCGACATCTGGAATTACGGATGGACCGTCCAGGGCTATAATCTTTATCTTTATCCCGACAACTCGGGCATACCGCTCGTGTATCAATATTATTAACCAGGCTTACACTTTTTTTCAATGGACAACAACCAATCTCAACCTTTGCAACCCCATCAAGCCACTTCGGAAACGAAATGGTCTGAAATCGAGCACCTTCCCGAGTGGGACGAGGAGTATTACCATGTATATACCGCCAAAAAATATGGCAAATGGCTGATGCTCAAGACCCTCCGCCCCGAGTACAAGGACAAGCCCGAGTTTCGCGAAATGATTGAGAAAGAATTTGACGTAAGATACAATCTGGCTCACCCCAACATCATCATGATCAACGACTTCGAAGAAGTCCCGGGGCTCGGCCGCTGCATAATCACTGACGACGTCTACGGCAAATCTCTCGCCAGGCTCATAGCCGACGGAGAGGTAAAGCCCTCCCATGTGGAGAAGCTCCGCACCCAGCTCATCGGAGCCATCGAATATATCCTTACAAATCACTTGGTGCACCATCCCATCACCCCCGAGCGCATCATCTATACTGATAAAATCGAGAACCTCAAGCTCATCGACGTAGGATTTGACCAAATGTCGCATCTGTCGCCGGCCGAAGCCTCGGAAGATATAAAAAGCTACGGAGAAGTGATTCTCAAGGCTATTGACGCCCTGCCTGAAGAGGAGCAGGATCAATTCGCCTCCCTCCGGCAGGTAGCGCTCCGCTGCACCGACCCTGAACCCCGCCGCCGCTACCCCGACATCGCCGCCCTCCGCCTTGCGCTCGCTGAGCGACGCACCAACAATATCTATATTGCCATCATCATATTCCTTGTGGCCATGATAGGTCTGATGCTGTGGTTTAACTCCTCATCCAGACCTGAAACGCCAGTACAAATCGAATCAACAAAATGAATCAATCAGTCAACGTTTTTCCGGTTAACCCCACGAAATCAGAGCTTCAGCGATATGTGAAATGGGGTATCAAGCTATATGAAGGCTGCGACAACTACGTGCCGCCGCTGATATTCGACGAAGTAAACACGCTGCGTCCTGACAAGAACCCCGCCTTCGAAGTGTGTGAAGCACAATCGTTTATGGCCTATCGTGGCACCGAGCCTGTAGGTCGCATCACGGTGATTATCAACAAGGTGGTCAATGACCGCTCAGGCCGCCGCGAAGCCCGATTCGGATTTGTGGACTTCGTGGACGATGCCGAAGTGGTAGATGCCCTTTTCGCCGCAGCCGAGGACTGGGCCCGCAGCCGAGGTATGACCGAGATTATAGGGCCGATGGGGTTCACTGACCTCGACCATGAAGGAATGTTGACCGAAGGCTTCGACCGCAAAGGCACTATGGCCACCATCTACAACTATCCCTACTACCCCGAGCACATGAAGCGCATGGGGTATAAGGTGGATACCTCGTGGGTGGAATTCCGCATCAAGATACCTGAAAGCATCCCCCCGAAGATGGAGCGAATATCCAAGATAGTGCTTGCGAAATATGGTCTCAAGCTCGTACACCTGAACTCAATATCGACGCTCAAAAACCGCTACGGCAAAGCCCTCTTTGACCTCATCAACGAAGCTTACGATAACCTCTACGGCTACTCACCGCTGACGCCCGCACAGATAGATTACTATATCGATATGTATCTTGACTTCATCCGCCTCGACTTCCTGAGTGTGGTGGTAGACAATGACGATAACCTCGTAGGGGTAGGTGTGACGATGCCATCGCTCTCCGAAGCCCTCATCAAGTCACGCGGCAAGCTGTTCCCCACCGGGTGGTTTCACCTGCTGCGTGCTCTCAAGGGGCATAACGATGTAGTCGACTTGATGCTGATAGCCGTGCGCTCCGAGTATCTCAACAAGGGGGTCAACGCGCTATTCTTCTATGACCTCATCCCGGCCTACATTCGTGCCGGTGTAAAGGAAGCCGAAAGTAATCTCGAACTTGAAGAAAATACTAATGTGCAGGCGCAGTGGGAGTATTTCGACCATGAGCTCCACCGCCGCCGCAGTGCATTCCGCAAGACATTATGAAAAAAGGTGTGCTTTTTGACCTCGACGGTGTGCTGATAGATACCGAGGGGCAATATTCGATATTCTGGAGCCGGACAGGCCGTAAATATAACGTAGGGGGCTCCACATTTGCTGACGAGATAAAGGGTACTAACCTTGCCAAGATCCTTGACCGATTCCCCGAAGAGGTGCGCGAGGAGGTGCGTCAGGCCATCCATGACTACGAATACGAGATGGATTACCCCCTCTTCCCCGGAGCACTGGAATTTCTGTGCCAGCTTCAGGAGCGTGATGTCCCGGCAGCCATAGTCACCAGCAGCGACAATGTGAAGATGAATCTTCTCTACTCGCGTCATCCCGAGATACGGCAATATGTGAAAGCCGTCATCACCGGCGATCAAGTGGAGCACTCCAAGCCGGCGCCCGACGGATATATCAAAGGCGCTGCTGACTTAGGTATCGACATCAAGGACTGCTATGTGTTTGAGGACTCGCTTCAGGGGCTCGAAGCCGGAGAGCGCTCCGGCGCTACAGTCATAGGCGTGGCCACCACCAATCCCCGCGCCAAAGTGGAAGAGATGGCTGACTACGTCATCGATACGATAGCTGATATCACCGTTGACCGGTTGCTGAGTATCACCCGCCGGTGAACGATTTCGCCCCGTAGGTGTTGATATAATATACACGTTTTATCAACACTTATGTTAAAGAAATCGCTCTCATATCTAAGGTATTTACTCCCGGTAGCAGTATCGGTGGTGCTCGTGGTGTGGATATTCAAGAAGGTCAATTTCCACGAGATGGTATCCGTGATCCGCGACGGATGTGACTTCCGCTATATAGCCATAATGATGGTGCTTACGATGCTGGCCATGGTGATACGCGGCATCAGATGGGGCATCCAGCTCCGTGGAGTCAACCTCCCCCGCGTGTCGGCCACGGAAGAAAGCATATCTATTTTCGGCGCCTACGCCCTTAACCTGATTTTCACCGGGCTCGGCGAGGGATGGCGCTGCGTATATATGTCGCGGCGCGAGAAAGCACCGCTGTCCACCATTATCGGTACTGATATCGGCGACCGCTCGAGCGACGCCATCGTGATATTCCTTCTATCGGTATTGACATTCTTCGTGGCGCGCGCACCTATCGAGAGCTTCTTCTCGCATTACAAGGTGGGGCAGGATATGTGGAACTATTTCTCGAGCCCATGGATATGGGTGACCATATTCGGCGTGCTCGGCTTGTTGTGGAGCGCTAATCACTTCTTCCATAACTACCGCATCGTAAAGACACTCGATGGCGATCTCCACAACGTTTGGAACGGTTTCGGCATCCTCTTCCACCTCCCCGGCATCGGGCGCTACATTATCCTTACCTTAGGGATATGGATATGCTATTTTCTTGAGACTTACGTCTGTCTCTTCGCTTTCCCGTTTACGCGCGAGGCGCTGTTCGGCCCCGGCACCTGCTTCGGCCTCCTTCCCGGGCTTGTGATCTTCGTGTTTGGCTCTTACAGCATGGCCGTGCCGTCAAATGGCGGACTTGGTCCATGGAATCTTGCGGTGATGTTTGCGCTGTCGCTCTACGGCATCAAGGATGTGGAGGGCGCGGCGTATTCAATGGTGGTATGGGGTTGCCAGACCATCACTTACATTGCCCTTGGCATATATAGCGCGCTATATATCAGCGCACATTCCGGAAAATCAGCTTCTTCCCATCAGTGATGTAGAGATGGCCGTCGACAGGATTGTCCACGCGGCGTCCCATCAGATCATAGTATATGCCTGACTCACTGCTGTCAGCATTGACCGTGGTGATAATGCTCTGCTCCAGCTCCAGCTGCGAGGCAAGGGCGTGCACCTCAGCGGCACCCCATAGCCAGCATCCTACGCCGAAATCCTCAAAATCAGGCTCGCTGTCGAAGGTGATCGGGCCGCCATCCTCCGGGCTTGACCCGGTGCCTTGAAGATAGCCCACCTTGCCGGAATCGTGAACTGCCGCTTTCATTGCCTCCCAGCCCTTGATGATAGCCGGGAGATACTCCTCAGCCGCGAGCCGGCCGGTGCGTACACCCCAGGCCATACCTCCGACAAAGAGCGATGAGCCGGTCATTTCCGGGCCTTCACTTCCGGCCGAGCCGAAATTAGAAGGCGCTGCAAGGCTTACGTTCCACCATCCCTCTTCGTGCTGGCAATTTTTCACTCCCCGGCTCATGCTAAGGAAGTCGTCCTCATATTCATCGCGGTGACTTGCCGTCTCGGACGTGAACTGGAGTACTCGCGCAAGAGCCATGTAAGCCCATCCGTTGCCGCGACTCCAGTAGCAATCCTTGTCGGTCTCCACCTTATCCTTGTAGGGAGGGTCAAATTTATAGTCGCGATACCATAGGCCGGTAGATTCATTGAAGAGCGGACTGCCGCCACCGCGCTTGCTACCACCTTGACTGTTACGCGAATAGACGTAAAGCTCATTCATGCGCTCGTGGTAAATCTCCTCGCCGGTGATTTCGCCCAGCATGGCCATCACGGGCATGGCCATCTGGATAGCGTCAACCCAGTACCACACGTTGATGCGCCCTGTCTCGATCATTTCGTCGATGCGCATCTTGATATGCTCCATGCGCTCAGGCTTGGTCTCGTCCATCATATACATTTGGATATAAGCCTGGCCGCAGCATTGATAGTCAGCGTTATAAGTGGATGCTTCATTGTCAGAACTGCTTATCCAGGAGTGGAAATCGCCCCAGTCAGTACAATATTTCAGCCAGTCTTCGCGAGGATTTTCACGGTAAGCATTCAGCATACCCTCGTAAAACACGCCGCGGGTCCATATCTTGCTGTTACGCACCTTGCCACCGACGTGGCTATTGGCTCCTACATCGGGATATTTAGCTATGAAATAGTCAGCTACATTTTCGGTGACATCCATAATGTCACTGCTATCAAGCGACTGAGCCGACAAGCAGAGTCCTGTGATGGCCAATGCCATCAATAATATCTTTCTCATGATCATGGTATTTGCCGCAAAGGTAATAATAAATCATGAGTTGGCCAAATGTGCAGCGGCTCTCAGTAAATTCGTCCGTCAGGATAAGTGATTTTGCCGTCAGCGATATTGTAAGAAAACACCGTGTCGTCAAGCGTCACACGATAGGACGTGTCATCGCGCGAAACAGCATACACGCTGTCAGTCAGGCTCATGCTCTGGAGATATTGCAATAGCCCCGGTGGCAGCTGGTCAGTGACAAACATCTGCGGCAATCGTGAACCATTGCCATCTACAAGAGTCCACGCCATATTGATGTTAAAGTTGACAGAGGTTCCGCCATCCACCGTCACGGAATATACATTATCCTTAAAATCATAATGTTTCACACCTAATCCGGGGAAGTAAGTATTGACAAACGTAGCGATCGAACCGGGGAGTTCGTCCATGAGATTATCAGAACAGGCGCCAAGCATCACCAGGCCGATCACCAGAGAGAGCAGGAAAGGAGAAGATTTCTTTATCATGACACACAATCTCAAATTTTCGATTAATTATGCTATATAAACAAATTTTAATTCTCCTTAGTTCACTGGGTGCCTATTATTTTTCAATTATATAAACTACAAATTCCTCAGGTTTAAGTGTCGTAGTGAAAGAGTCGCCGGTGATTGTGAATGATGATTCCAATGGTTTTATGATATCGGGATTTTGCAATGTGTTATCTGCTGTAGCATTATTTGAGCGCAGTGTTATCATCCTGACATTCCGTGTGATATCATCACTATCCAATCCTTTGAGGTTAGACTTGGCCTTGTGGGCGGTGTCAGATGTATTTACCACCTTTATGATATAGTTGTTTGTCTTGTCGTCAATGGCTGCCGTAGCGAAGACGCCATTTTGTCCATCAAGCCCTGCCACCGGCTTGCCATCCATGGTCAGTGGAATGACGCGTGTCCCCTTGTAGATGCCATAGAGTTTCTGCACATAGTAACTTGCAGTCGGTACTGACCTGAAATTGTCAAACCAAATCATATCAGGTCGCCACTGCCAACCTTCCACATGTGCCACAAGTGGAGCATAAGTGGCCATTCTTACAATATCGGCATTGCGCTCAAGGCCGGTCATGAAGGCAGCCTCACACAAAGCGGCTCTGAAATTATTGCGTTTATAACCCTTTGTGTGGCAAGCATATTCGCCGGCAAAAACTTTGGGACCTTCACGGTCGTAATTATCATAGCGCATCCCTTGTGAGAGAAACCAATCTTCGGGACGATAGAAATGCTCATCGACGAGGTCTACTTTTAGCCGTTTCATTTCCGGCCAAAGATAGTCAAATTGATCGCCCTCAGAGTTTGGACCGGACGAACCAACGATCTTTATCTCGGGACATTTCTTGCGCATTTCGTCAATGAACCGTGAGAGACGTTCCACATATTCAGATCCCCATTGTTCGTTGCCAATGGCGATATATTTCAGCCCGAAAGGATCAGGGTGACCCATTGAAGCACGTATTTTGCCCCATGGTGTCGCAGGATCGCCGTTGGCAAATTCTACAAGATCAATGGCATCCTGGATATATTGGTCAAGGCTGTCTACTGCGACGTGAGCGTTGGGGTCATTGTTCTGAAATTGGCAAGCAAGACCGACACTCAGGACGGGTAAGGGCTCTGCACCTAAATCTTCTGACAGTAGAAAATATTCATAAAATCCAAGGCCGCCGGTCTGGAAGTAGTCAGGAAAATGACGATGTGGGAAGGTATAATGCCAGCGGTTCTCGTTTAGTGGACGATTTTCCACCGGGCCTACTGTGTTTTTCCATTGGTATCTGGTGTTTAAATCAGTCCCCTCTACGATACAACCACCCGGAAAGCGGAATATACCGGGATTGACTCCGGCTAATAGCTCGACAAGATCACGCCTTAGTCCTCCGTCACGACGTTTCCATGTGTCAGACGGAAAAAGCGAGATGTGTTCGAGATCTACGGGAAAAGGTGAGTCAAGAAATATCCTCAGACGTCCTTTTTCGACGGTCTCGGTGGCCTTCAGTGAGGCGGTGTATTTTGTCCAATCGGGAGATGTGATATCAATAGTGGTCGAGCCGCACACCTGAGTCTCGCCATCGGCGGCAGGGTCAATGAGCTCTACTTTTATTTTTGAAGGGCTCCCGGTGGATGCAGTACGTGCCCATACAGAGAAGTGGTATGTTGAGTCAGAGCGAAACGACACGCCAAAAAATCCCTCGTTGTCAATCCCGGTGCGTTTGTGCATGTGACCCGGCGATGAGAGTCGGATAAAATGGGGATTACGGTCAAAGGGTCCACCTTCATCCAGAATCTCTATGTTGCCAAATGAGCGCCACCCCATCAGATGCTCCGGGAATTCAAATGATCGGTTCTTGACCATCTCGGCATAGATGCCCCCGTCAGCTCCGAAATTTATATCTTCAAAGAACAGGCCATACATAGTGTCGGCAATATCAGTCGTAGGACGATTAACCTCAATATCAAAATTCATATCACCTGCTGATACCGATAGCGTGATGGATGCAGCAATTATAGCAGAAATAAAGTGTGACGTCATGGAATTAGAAATTTTTCTGCAAAAATAGCTTATTTTTTAACTATATTTGCATTTGGAAGAAAAAACTACGCAAATAATTTGCCCAAAACTGCGACAGCGTGTCGAAGTTTTGCCCCGAATAAAACTCCAACGGCCTGTTGGAGTTTTGCAATTCTTTGAAAATCAGAATAAAATCGTTCTATGACAATCAAAAACCTTGTGGAAACTGAATAAAATGAAAAGATTTGCATTCAAAATGTATCTCAAGCCCGGAAATGAGGCTGAGTATGAAAGACGACATGCCGAAATATGGCCGGAACTGAAGGAACGGATATCAACTTCAGGAGTGAAAAATTATTCCATATTTTGGGACAAGGATACCAATATCCTTTTCTCTTATCAGGAAGTGGAAGGAGTATCAAACTCACAGGATGTCGAGGCCGCTGATGAAATCACACTCCGCTGGTGGAACTATATGGCCGACCTGATGAAGGTCAACAATGACAAATCCCCGGTGACGATACCCATCTCCGAATTATGGCACATGGACTGAAAATGAGAAGAATATTTATATATTTTACAACCGCTGTAATTTAGCGCAGTGCATTATTACAATGTCGATCCTGAATCCGGAGACCTACCTATATTCAGTGTCGATGATAATGGCAAAGCTATTGAAATACTTCATTAGAAATCCTAAAAAAATGAAATTAAAACTTATCTTCGTAATATTGACATTGGTCTGTGCCGCAGGTGGCATCAAGGCCAACGAGCCTGACTCAGTCTTCATGTTTTCATATTCCATGCCCGATGGTAATGGCGGACTGCGTATTGCATGGTCAGGGGACAAGGATTCTCCGGAGTGGAATAGTGTCGGTGATGGTTTCTGCTTTCTCAACAGTGACTTCGGTCCATGGGGGAGCGGAAAGAAAATGTTTTCGCCCGTACTTATCTATGTACCGTCCGAGAGTATCTGGCATTGCTATTGGGCGTCAACGGCTACAGGACAGACGATAAGCCATGCTTCGTCCGGTAATCTCATATCCTGGAATCCGCAAAACTATTATCATAGTAAGGAACATAATTCACGTATGGTCAAGAACGGTATCAACCCCGTCAAATCAAAAGCTGTGATAAGTGGTGATACTGTCGCAGGCACATATACACGGGTTCCGTTTGAGACCATCAAAAGTCTCAATCAATATGTGGATCATCGCAGGTATCGCGACATGCTTCATGCCCAAAGAACTGCTGATGACTCGTCGCGTTTTGAATCCCTTAAGGCTCAGGTCGTCGACATAGACATTGACGGAACACAGTCCAAACCGATAAGCAAAAATCTAATTGGTATCTTCTTTGAAGATATCAACTACGCAGCTGATGGCGGACTGTATGCCGAGCTTGTCCAAAACAGGGATTTCGAGTATACTGTCGGTGAGAATCCTCGCGATGGAGATTGGGGGCCACTGAAGGCATGGCGTACTGAGGACAATGCTACCGTTGCGATTGACTCCATATCGCCGATACATGAAAATAACCCTCACTATGCAATTCTTACCAAAGGGACCCTTGTTAACGAAGGCTATGATGGAATATCCTTAAAGAAAAACGAGCCCTACGATTTTTCCGCGCGTATCAGACCGGCAGACGGGCAAACCTGTCGTTTTGTTGTTTCACTCCGGAATGATAATGGTAAAGTTGTCGCAAAGAAAAGATTCACTGTCAAAGGTGACAGATGGACACATGTCAAGGCAGTTCTAACTCCTGATGAGAATGTGAGAGGTGGCTCGTTGGCTCTGACTCTTGAAGATAATGCAGCCAATATCGACATGGTCTCTCTTTTCCCCCGCAATACATTTAAAGGTCATCCCAACGGGTTGCGCCCCGACTTGGCCGAGGCACTTGCAAATCTGCACCCCAAGTTCATGCGTTTTCCGGGTGGGTGTGTAGCCCATGGCAATGGTCTTGACAACATCTATGACTGGAAAGGATCGATAGGTCCGCTTGAAGCCCGAAAACCTTTGAGCAACATATGGAGATATCATCAGACACGTGGATTAGGTTATCACGAATATTTCCTGTTCTGTGAAGATATAGGAGCCGAACCTCTCCCTGTCCTTGCCGCCGGTGTGCCGTGTCAGAACAGTGGCATGCCTCATAAACATTCGACAGACGAACTTTCCACTTACGGCCAGCAGGGAGGAATACCGATGGAAGATATGGGTGCCTATGTACAGGATATCCTTGACCTCATAGAATATGCAAACGGTGATTCAAAGACTACGGTCTGGGGTCGTAAAAGAGCAGAAGCCGGACATCCGGAGCCATTCAATCTGAAATATATCGGCATAGGCAACGAGGATATAATCACGGATATCTTTGAAGAGCGATTCCTGATGATTTTCAATGCAATAAAGGAGCGATACCCGGAAATAACCGTAGTCGGTACCGTCGGACCATTTTATGAAGGGACGGATTACGATGAAGGATGGCGTTTCGCTTCGCTCCACTCAGTCCCCATGGTTGATGAGCATTATTACGTATCACCCGGTTGGATGATAAACAATCAGGACTATTATGACCGTTATGACAGGTCGAAACCTCACGTTTATCTTGGCGAATATGCCGCCCATCTTCCGGGAAGGCCCAATAATGTAGAGACCGCACTTGCCGAAGCCCTCTATCTCACGTCTGTAGAGCGTAACGGCGATATTGTTGAGATGACTTCCTATGCGCCCCTTCTCGCCAAACGAGGCCATACACAATGGACTCCTGATCTAATTTATTTCGATAATGACTCCGTGATGCCCACCGTTGACTATTGGACTCAACAGATGTATGGTGAAAACCCCGGTACAAACAGTCTTCACTCACAGGTGAAATTCATGGATCAGAACGATAAAAATGTCATCAATCGGGTGGGCTTGTCGGCTGTGAAAGATGAAGATAGTGGAGATGTGATAATAAGATTGGTCAATCTTCTTCCGGTTGAGACAAAAGCCAATCTTAACCTCAACGCCATTAATATAGGAGGAAAGGCCAAATCAATCGTATTGTCGGGTGCGCCTGACAACCGCAATGCCAAACCGGTAATTTCAGAAATTACGATTGACACAGAGGCTCCCACATATACTATGCCTCCATACTCGTTTACAGTATTACGAATTCCGACAAGGAAATAAGCGTCAACGTCACAAAACAATTACGGTCTCCCTCACTATGAAGGAGACCGTAATTGTTTTAAACAACCCTTACTATTCTGAGATCATTGAGTCAGACCATTGTTTCAGTCGGTTAAATTCAGACTCTGTAAGTCGCATGAAAGAACCATGTTGTGGAGCTTCAACGCCCTGTATGTCAATAGGCGAATTGAAATTGCGCATATATTTATCCGCGCTGCATATACGATAACGTTTAGGGTTGGAACTATATTCAATATAGGCGATTCTCCATCCATCCTCACCCGGAATCCTGAAAGCCGAAACTCCTTCACATTTTTTATTCCCCTCAAAATCGACATAGTCATCATCAATGGGAAGGCTCCATGGCCCGTGAAGTGTCGGGGCTGTGGAGGTGAAGAGACCCGGTTTACCACCCTCTTTCTTTATCATCATGTGGTAAAGCCCGTCGCTCTCAAGGTAATTTATGTCCGCGTCAATTGTCGCATATCCCCAGTCGAGCAACAACTGTGGCTTGGTTAGTGTGGTAAACGTTTCATCTGCATAGGAATAGTACATTCGGTCGTAGTCTTCACCGTCGGCGGGATTCCAAAGTGAATAATAAATCATATATCCACCTTTTTTCCCGTCGGGCCATTCATACTTCGGATTCCAGAAGATTTGAGGTGCCCAAACTCGACGTATCGTGCTGTAATCTTTATAAGGATCCGCACCTTCGGGATTGGAAAAGACTCCCGATCCTTTTCTGAAATCGAATGTGGTTGAGTTCCAGTTTATCAAGTCATCGCTTGTAAGTAGGTTGATGCCGTAGTTATGCCATTGCTTACTTTTCTTGACACACATGTCTGTGGTGACCATGATGTAGCCCTTTCCGTCATGTTTGCGTGTGATGTATGCGTCGCGGGTTCCTCCTTCGATACCGGCTTTTTCATACGGACTGAATATTGAATCGCCCTTCAGCAAATCCTCATAGTGCAGACCATCACGACTTATGGCATAGGCTGTCCATTCGCCTCTACCGCTCATGTGACAGTAGAGGAAACCATAGTCACCCTGCTCAAGATTTTGTGCCGACAATGCCATTGAGCTAAATAGCAATGACATATAGATTAATGTTTTTTTCATATTAACTTGGGTTTACAATAATCCCATTTGTTAAGGTCAGATGATGAATAACATGTGAAAAATGTTCCGCCCCAACCGGGATAGCCATCTGTAGTCGAGTAGATGTAATACTTTCCGGTATTTTCCGAATATAAGATTTCGGGATCGGGGTGAAACTGCGGAAGTATTGGATTATTTGTTACAAGTTCCGCTGCCGCAATAAGCGACGGCAATGAAATTAGAGTTGCGAATAATAGCGTTTTGAAATGTGACATGATTATTTTCTTTATTGCAAAAATAGCTGTTTTTTTACCATCACAGGGTTGGAATATCGTCAAAAAGGCATAAAAATGCATTATATACCCCAATTTTACCCCACAATGAGTTATTTAGCTTAAAGTATATACATATATATTAGCTATATTTGCACTGAGAAGAAAAATATTTGTAAATATCATGAACCAAACACTTTCATCACGTCTTATGACATTACCTATCGCAATAGGGATAGCTATGGCCGCTATAGGTGCGGAAAAAACAGTAGTCACTCCTCTTTTCGATGAGATTGACTCAACAGTGGTAATCCCGGCTGAAATCTACGGACAGTTTGCCGAACATCTCGGCACATGTATATACGGAGGGCTGTGGGTCGGTCCGGAATCGGCTATCCCAAATACGGATGGATATCGCAATGATGTCATTAGTGCGTTGAAAGCAATTAAGGTCCCGGTGTTGAGATGGCCCGGTGGATGCTTCGCTGATGAATATCACTGGACTGATGGTATAGGCTCGCGAGAGAATCGACCTGTGATGGTAAATACAAACTGGGGAGGTACGGTGGAGGACAACAGCTTCGGCACCCACGAGTTTTTCAACCTTTGCGAACTAATAGGCTGTGAGCCTTATCTGAGCGGCAACGTGGGGAGCGGTACTGTGGAGGAATTTGCAAAATGGGTTGAATATATTACGGCTGAAAGCGGACCTATGGCCTCGCAACGCAAGGAAAACGGCAGGGAGAAGCCCTGGCGGTTGAAATATCTCGGTGTCGGCAACGAGAGCTGGGGGTGCGGTGGAAGTTTCACGCCCGAGGCCTATGCCAACGAGTATCGCCGCTACCAGACCTATTGCCGCAATTTCAACGGCAACAGACTATTCAAGATTGCATCCGGTGCCAGCGACTATGACTATAACTGGACTGATGTGCTGATGAAAAATGCGGGTCGCCACATGTCGGGGCTTTCACTCCATTACTACACGGTGACCGGTTGGAGCGGCAGCAAAGGAGCTGCCACGAAGTTTAATGCTGACGACCACTACTGGACCATGGGTAAATGTCTTGAGATTGAGGATGTGATCAACCGTCACGATTCAATCATGTCGGTCTACGACCCGGACAAGAGAGTGGCTTTGATTGTCGACGAGTGGGGGACATGGTTGGACGAGGAGCCGGGAACGATCCAAGGTCATCTCTACCAGCAGAACACCATGCGCGATGCCCTCGTGGCCGCTCTGAGTCTGAATGTGTTTCACAGGCATACGGACCGCGTGAAGATGACAAACATAGCGCAGATAGCCAATGTGCTTCAGTCCATGATTCTTACCCAAGGCGACAAGATGGTGCTCACTCCGACCTATTATGTATTCAAAATGTACGCTCCACATCAGAATGCCACGGTGATACCTCTTGAGGTTAAGGCCTCTTACAAGGATGTGCCTATGAAACGAGGTGTGCGTAAAGTGCCGGTCGTAAATGCTACTGCGTCAGAGAAAGACGGATTGATAAATATCACTCTGTCAAACATTGATCTTGACAACTCAAATGAAGTTGTCATCACATTAGGCAGCGAGAAATTCAAGATAAGCAATGCCGAGATATTGACAGCTGACAATATCACTGATTACAATGATTTTGACCGCGAGGAAAAGGTTACCATCAAGCCGTTTGACGGGGCTGAGATAGACGGCAGTGACTTGAAATTGACCCTCCCCACCAAGTCAATTGTAAACATCACATTGCAGAAGTAGCATCTCAATACAGGGCGTAAAAATAGCAAGTGGCTGAATCCGCAGGGATTAGCCACTTGCTTAATGTTGTCTTACCTGGATTCGAACCAAGACAGGCAGAACCAAAAACTGCAGTGCTACCATTACACCATAAGACAATCCTTTGCCCAAAGCCGAGGCTCTAAAGCGTTGCAAAGGTAAGATTTATTCGCGATGTTACCAAATTTTTAAGATGATTTTTGCGATTAAGTGACGATTAAAAAATAACATGGTAAACTTTTCTATGTTATTTCTGAATCTTCACTTTTTCCAAACAATCATTTAGTTCACTAAACTCATGCTTGTTCAAAAGTAAATCTTCAAAAATAACATTACGAAAACTTTACCAAGTTAATTTTTAATCGTCACTAAAAAAGAGAGGGGCTCTCACGAGTGCCTCTCTCTCCATTCATCACATTATGCTTATTTCAGTGCTTATGTAGCTATTGTCAGATGTATCGGCTGTCAACGACGTCCCAGTCGACGATGCTCCAAAGGGCATTGAGTGCATCGGCACGACGGTTTTGATAGTCGAGATAGTAGGCATGTTCCCATACGTCAAACACCAGCAGAGGTGTAAGACCTTGCGTCAGGGGGTTGCCGGCATTTGAAGTAGGAGTTATAAAGAGTTTGCCATCTTCATCCTTGCAGAGCCATATCCAACCCGAGCCGAAGATAGAGGTACCGGCATCAACAAATTCTTTCTTGAACTGGTCAACGGAACCGAATTGCTCCTCGATGCGTTTGCGGAGATGGCCGTCGGGCTCATGAGCGCCGTCGGGCGAGAAGGTGAAGAAGTAGAAAATATGGTTCCAGGCCTGAGAGGCGTTGTTGAATATTGGACCTTCGGCTGTACGGATTATATCCTCCAGTGCCATATCCTCGTATTCGGTATCCTTGATCAGGCGGTTGAGGTTATCGATGTATGTTTTCTCGTGCTTGCCATAGTGGAATGACACTGTTTCGCTTGAGATGGCGGGGGCAAGGGCATCGGCTGCGTAGGGCAGGTCAGGTTGAGTATATTTCATAATCGGTAGGATTTTAGTTTTGATACATGCTTATAACAATGGTGAGGGTTAGATTGTTCATTGTGAGTCATTTTTTCTACGGCGTTTACCGAGGTTTGTCAGCACCATACCACATATAATAATAGCCATGGCTATTACTTGGAGCCACTTGAGCTGGTCAATCTTCATTAGCACGGCTGAGATAGTGGCAAACACCGGGATGAGGTACTGGTAGATGGATACGAGTTCCGATCCGATGGTTTTGACGGCGGGCTGCACAAGGAAGTAGGCCAAGAATGTAGGGCACAGGAGGATGAAACCGATCTCTAGCCACGGAGTCGAGGAGGTGGCATGGACGATGGGCTCGGATTGCATACCGGGGACGAGCAGCAGAGCCGGAATGGCGGCGAAGAGGAATACCCAGCGGAGCATATTGACGGGGCGGTAAGTATGTGTCGGCTTTTCGAGAATCACCAGATAGAATGCGTAACACATAGTTGAGGCTACGGCGAGGAGATCGCCCAGGAGATTGTCAGAGCCTGACTCGCTGCCTGCGGAGTCAAGTATTACCACGGCTGCTCCGGCAAACGATACCACAACGCCTGCTATCTCGAGCCACGACGGACGGCTGTGGCGGAAAATGGCGTTGATGAGGATGACAAACATGGGCGGGAGCGTCATTATGATCGATATGTCGATGGCGCTGCCGTAGCGAAGTGAGGTGACAAAGAGATATATGAAGGCAAAGAGGCCTATCATGCCGCCGAGGACGAATTTTAGCCAGTCGCCGCGGCTGATGCGGGCTGTCTTTACAAACATTGATACGATCCAGAAGAGGACACACCCGCCGATGAGGCGTACGGCAGTGATGCCATGTGCGGTCATCCACTCCGGTATAAGGAGCTTGGTGGCCGTGACGTTCAATCCCCAGAAGAGGGATGCAAAGAGCATACAGGAGTTGCCGATGAGCGCGTTGCGGAAGTTAGAGTTAGGGTTATTCATAGTTTTAAGGAAAAATCGCCGGCGGTTAAAAGCGATAACCGCCGGCGAAATATATTCATTTAACCAATCAAATTCTTTAGAGAGAGTAAACCATCAGCTTTCTTTGAGGGGCTTGAGGTCGTAAGAGAGAACTGCGAGAGTGAAACCCCAGTAGATGAAGGCAAGTGAAACGAGGAAGCTTGTCATTTCCATATCCTGTATCCAGCCTGCTTCAACGAAGAAGAAGCCGATAAGAAGCATCAGTATACCATTTACAAGATACATCCACCAGTAGCGCTGGCTTGCGCGGTTGACGGAGTTGCAGATGGCATTGACGCCCCAGAAGATGAAAATCAAAGCAAGGAAATAGGGGAACACAGCCTCGGCCAACAGAATGTTACGCACGAGGATAAATCCGATGAAGATGTCGATGACGCCACCGGCGATCCACCAACCCCATCCGCGGCCGCGGTCAGGACCGGAGCCTACGAGGAGCTGAACGATACCGGTAAGGATCAGCAACCATCCGAATACTACCGATGCAACTGCAAAACCTGCAACGGGCCAGAACCAATAGGTGAAACCTGCGATAACCATCAGGATACCTACGCAGAGGACTACCCACCAATAGCGGGACTGTCCCATGAATGATGATAATAGCGCTTTCATAATATCTTGTATTTTATGTTTGTGTTTGTTTTAGAATTATAACAACAGATTAACAAAAATTGTTGAAAGCGGATGCAAAAAAACGTCCGGCATACCACCGAGGTATGCCGGACGCGATATATGGATGAATTATATTACTGTCGCAGATTACTGAGGCTGCTGGGTGGCAACGATGTCAGTCATCTTCGCCCAGTAGTAATTTGTGGAACTTCCTTCCTGGAATATGCTGAGCATGATTCCGTCAGCAAATGAGACTGTAGTGTGGTCATCGTTCCATACGCCCTTGATCTCACCGCTTGTACCACCCGACTGGCTGCAGATCACTACGTCAGCCTGACCGATACCTGAGAAGTTGAATGTACCGATGGTAGAGCCGAGTACGATGTTGATGTTGTACACGCCGGTGGCATCATCTTCGCGGATAACGATGGGGAGGTCAAGACCCTTGGATACGGCGGGGGCGAAGTTTTTGAACAGAGCCTGGCCGGTCTCTTCGTTAACTACTTCAAGAGTGGCATTGTCATTAGTCACCGGTACACCGTTATGGTCAGTGTAAGCGAGTGTCCAGGGGCCTGAGAGGCTGTAGATGGGTGATGCCAAACGATCCTCGATGCAGACGGTGGTGGTGTTAAGGGGTTCAACGGTAGCACCCACTGCGCTTACGATTACTACATTGAAATAACGGTTGTCGTCACGTGAAGGGAGATACTGGGTACGGATTTCCACATAACCTTCCTTTGAATCCTTGGCTATGTTGATAGTGTTGGAGGTAAGGTAGAAGTGGCTGTCGGCGATAGCCTGATCCTGATTGGGGTCATCAGTGCCGGTGATCTTTACAGTAACCTGTACATATCCGTTGGGGTCACCGGTGACAACGATGGGCACATTGAAGATACCCTTCGACTCATTGACAATCATCTCGGCGTCTTTGACGGATACGCCTACACCTGAAGCGGTGTTGAATGAGAAATCGTCGTTATCGTCGCTTGAGCAGGAGGTGAGCACCAGGGCGCCTACTGCAAGAGCTGAAATATATTTGAAGAATTTCATTTGAGTAAATTTCTTAAATTAGACTGATTAGTTGGCGTAACCCTGATTCTGCTGGCCGTTGAGGTTGGGGTTAACCTGCATTTCGCTTGCGGGGATGGGCCATACGTAACGGTGGTCGTCAGCAGTATAGTGAACGTCGTTAGCACCCTGAGAGATGATAGCGTTAAGCGCGGGGAGACCTGCTACACGGGTGAATGATACTTTCCAGCGACGGCAGTCGGCCATACGGAAACCTTCACCGATGAGCTCTTTGGTACGCTCCTGACGGATCTGAGTGCGGAGCTCTTCGCCGGCATAGTTGTCATTATCAGGGTTATAGTTGAGGATACGAGCCTTGCGGATGTCACGGAGAGCGTTGAGAGCTGTGGTGGGGTCGTCGGTCTCATAAGCAGCCTCAGCAAGGATGAGATACATTTCCGACAGACGGAAAGGCTTACCCATGTTGGCGAGGTTGTTTACGGCGGTGACACGAAGGTCGGGGTTGCCGGGCCATTTTACGAAAGTGGTTACGCCGTTGAACGAAGCACCATTGTTGTAGAGGTTCTGAGTGCCGAGGAATGCGCGGCCTCGGAGGTCATTGCTGTCATAGTAAGAGGTAGCAACGGCGTTGGTGGGGATGAAGTTGGCTTTGTCTTCCTGATCCTGGAGCCAGCCGCCACCGGTTGAGCCGATGTAGAGCTCCTGAGTGTCAGCGTAGGGACGGAACATGAGCTCAGAGCCCTTGTCGTATTTCCACATCTCCACGTAGTCATACTTGCGGCTTACAATCAGACCTGAGAAAGTGGTGCCTACGAGCTTGTATATGTTCTGGTTCTTGATAACGTCGCTGGCAAGAGTCTTGGCTGAAACGTAGTCACCCTTGAGGAGGGCTGTACGAGCCTGAAGAGCTTTTACAATCCAAGTGTTGAGGTAAGAAGACATCTGCACGAGTGACTGCTCGGCAGCTTCTTCGGGCATACCTTCTTCATATTCCTTAAGACCATCGTAAGCGAGCTTGAGCTCATCTTCGATAAACTTATAGGTCTCAGCGAGTGTGCTGCGGCTGGGGTAAGTACCCTTGTTGGCCGAAGGATTGTAGTCAGTACGCAGGGGGATACCTACGTTTTGATCCTTGTTGGCGTCAGTGTAGACGGGGCAGTAAGTCTCAGTGAGCTTGTAGTAGTAATAAGCGCGAGCGAAGTGAGCTTCAGCGATGTAGCGCTTCATTTCGAGGATATCTTCCACCTGGATTTCGGGGAGCTCATCGAGGATGGGCTGGGCTTTCTCAAGGAAGAAGTTGGCTGAAACGATACCGCCGTAGTAGCCGGCCCAGATTGACTCGCACTGGTCGAGTGCAGAAGTTACGTTACCGCTGTTGAGAGCCTGGTTAGTGTTACCGTTCATTACCAGACCGATGAACTGGTCCATCTGGAGGTCAGTGTAGTAAACGTAAGCACCGGTAGTGCGCGAGCGGAGACCATTGTAGATACCGTTGCGGTAGTGGAGGCAGTCAGTTACGGTCTCGATTGCAGTGTTCTCATCAAGGACGTTAGGCTCGGTCATATCCATATCGCAGGATGTAGTAAGCAATCCGCCCAGGACAAGGAGTGAAAATATATGTTTTTTCATTTCTTTATTCCTTTATTTGAATTAAGAGAAAATTGATTAGAACGAAACCTCAACGCCGACTTCGTACTGACGGGTGTTAGGATAGAAGAAGGCAACGACGTTAGTTTCAGGTTCGGGGTCATAGCCGGTGTAGCCTGTGAAAGTCAAGAGGTTGCGGCCTGTGAAGTGGAAGGTTACCGAGTTGAGCTTAGCCTTGTTCATCCAGCTCTGGGGGAGCTGATAAGCGAGGGTAAGGTTTTTCAGACGGAGATAAGAAGCGTTCTCGATGAGGTGAGAGTCAAACTGGAGTTCCTGACCATCAGCGGCGGGGACGTCAGTGATCTGGCCGGGATATGTCCATACATTGAGCATCTTTGTCATCTGGTTAGACTGGTCACCGAAGTTGTTGTTTTCGATGAAGTAGCGGTCATTGTTGATCATGTACTTCTTGGTAGCCCAGTTGAAGTCGAGACGGAGGCTGAGACCTTTCCAACGAACGTCAGTACCGAAACCGCCTGAGTAGGGGGCATACTGGCTCTTACCGATGAGGGTTGCGTCCTGCTCTTCGTTGTAGACCTTGGTGAGGTTGCCATCCTTGTTGTACCACATCATCTGACCATCGCGGGGGTCAACACCTGCATAAGCTACGGTGTACATTTCGCCGGCGCTGTGTCCCACCTTGTACTGGATACCGGTGTTGGGGAGGGTGAATGTATCCTGACCGTCGAAGAGCTTGGTGATCTCGTTGTGGTTGTAGTTGAAGTTGGCACGGAGACCCCAGTACCAGTCGCGGGTCTTTATGAGGTCGAAGTTAAGGTCGATATCGACACCGGTGTTGGTCATGTTACCGATGTTACCGTAGCCGGTAGAGAAACCGGTGGTGTAAGAGTAGGGGATAGCCATGATCATGTCGACAGTCTCCTTGCGGTAGAAGTCGATTTCACCTTTGATCTTGCCGAGGACACTGAAGCCGAGGCCGAGGTCCCAAGAGCGGACGGTTTCCCAGGTAAGGTCGTAGTTAGAAGCCTGTGAGATACCGATTGACTGCGCATCGTTGCCGGTAAGACCACCGGTGTAGATGTTACCGCCGGCGAGTGTACCGTTGTACATGTAGCTTGAGATTGATGAGTTACCTGTAGTACCGTAGCTGAGACGGAGGGTAAGGTCGTCAAGCCAGGTCTGAGATGCCATGAACTTCTCGGCAGAGATGCGCCACATACCACCGAGCGAGAAGAAGTTGGCCCAACGATGACCGGGAGCGAACTTCGAGCTACCGTCGCGACGGTAAGTTGCATCGAAGAAGTATTTGTTATCGTAGTCGTAGTTGAATGTTCCGAAGAATGAGTTGAACACTGACTTGGTCATCGACTGGCTGAGGTTGTCGGTGGTCAGCGGTGAGATGGCGTTAGTGAGGAACATCAGACGGGCATCAGTGTAACCGCTGCCTGAAGCGCCAAACTGCTCAGTTTTGGATATGATGGCCTCCTGACCGATGAGGAGGGTGAGGTTGTGGAGGTCAGCAATAGTGTGGGTGTACTCAGCAGTGTTGGTGTAAGTGAAAGCGTAGTAGCGCTGGAACGACTGTGAGTTAGAACCGGTGAGAGTACCATACCAGTCACAGATGTCACCCATCGGGGTATAAAATTCTTCTTTGGGATAGTTATATCCGCTATAGCGGTAGTCAAATGCGTCAACGTTCTGCTGTGCGCGGAGGGTAAGACCCTTTACGGGGACTACAGTTTCGTCAAGCGAAGCGTTGATTGAGAGGTTCTTGCGAGAAAGATCCTGGCTTGATGCGAGTGCATCGGGGAGCATGAGGTCAGAATAGCGTAGGTAAGCAGCGCGCTGGCCGTAAACGATGTCGCCCTTATCGTTAAATGTATAGTAGCGGGGCGAATCGTAAGGATAAGCTACGCGGGCAAACATGGCAGGGTTGGCCATATAAGCTGTACCGCCACCATTGTAAGCGGTGTTGTTCTGAGAGTTCTGCTCAGCCTTCTCATAACCGAGGTTTGACTTGAAGCCTACGCGGAACCAGTCAGTGACACGGGTCGAGAGGTTGACGCGGAGGGTAGAACGGCGGAGGTGTGACTGAGCCATGATACCTGAAGCGTCGTAGTGGTTGAGTGAGAGATAGTAGCTTGAGTTTTCGCTACCGCCGGTCACTGAAGCGTCGAGCTGATAAGTGGGAGCTGAGCTGTCAAACACTTCGTCACGCCAGTTAGTAGAGATTCCGTAGTTTTCAACGAGTGAACGGATATCGTCAGTGACGGGGTTGCCGATAAGGTCGCGGTAACGTACATATTCTGAAGAGCTCATCATGTCCACCTTGTCAGATGTCATCTGTGACCAGCCGTAAGCGGCGCGGAGGTTTACGCGAGCCTTTTCGCCGAATTTACCTTTCTTAGAGGTGATCACGATAACACCGTTGGCAGCACGTGAACCGTAGATGGCCACAGAGGCAGCGTCCTTCAACACGGTGATTGACTCGATGTCAGAGGGGTTAAGAGTGGTAAACACGGCAGATGTGATAGGAGCACCATCGAGGATAAACAGAGGGGTGCTGCTGGTAGAAAGTGAGTTGACACCACGCATACGGATGTGCATCTCGCCCTGCGAGGGGTCACCTGAGTTAGAGGCGATATTAAGACCGGCCACCTGACCCTGAAGTGCATCAAGGAAGGTAGCGGTGGGGACATCTTTAAAAACATCTTCGCCAACTACGGCTACTGAACCAACAACTGAACCGAGCTTTTTGCCCGAACCGTAACCGGTAACGACTACGGTTTCAAGTTTGTTGTCAGAGACAAGCTTGATGAGCATATTGTTCTCGACGGGAACCGTCTGAGAAGTATAGCCGACATAAGAAACCTTAATGCTTTTCACATTGTCAGGGATAGTCAATGTGAACTTGCCGTCGAAGTCAGCAGCGACACCGGTGCCACCACCGATAGGCAAAACTGTCGCACCCACCAAGGGCTCATCTGACTCGTCCACTACCTGACCGCTGATGGTGCGCGCTTGCACCATGGCAGCAAAGCAGAAGATAGCCGCAAATAATAGAAACAGCTTTTTCATACAGTAATAATAATTAGACAATATATAATTAATAATTTTTTGCTTTAGGAAACTCTTACATATGATAACATTGATTTACCTAAAAGATGTAATGAGTTGCAAAGGTACAACAAAAAATTAAAAAATATACAAATATGAACAAATTTTCTGCCGATTTAACACTAAATGCTCAAAAAAGTGTCGAATCAGTTTAAAATTTGGCATTTTTCGCGGTCAAAGCTGTGATGTCATAATGACAAAATGTCAAGTTGACAAAATGTCAACTTGACATTTATAGAATACAAGAGGGAAGGCGATAGTTATTCCTCGTCGTCGAAATCGTCGTCATCCCAGCCGTCGTCGCTGAGAAATTGCTGCGTAAATTCCTGCAGCTCACGCCCTTCACGCTTGGTGGGGCGGCCGAGGCCTTTGCGGCGATCAATGAATCCGGATATCCTTACTACGTCGAGCAGGTCGAGCTCTGACTTGGGTGTGACGTTCTCCATATATCCGGGCACAAGCTTGGCTCCCAGGCGGTTTTGCGTAAGAGCAAGACATTTGAAGGAGTAGGTCACCGGTGGCTTTCTGACGTTGACCACCTCGCCCGGCTTAATGAGGCGGGAGGGTTTTACTGCTACGCCGTCGATCATCACACGGCCTTTCTTGCAGGCCTCGGTGGCGATGGTACGGGTCTTGAATACACGTACGGCCCAGAGCCATTTGTCAACCCTTACTTCCATCAGTGTCAGGTGTTTTCTTCGCCGGAGCGTTGTTGTTATACTTGTTCATGGCCCGAGCGATACCTTCGAGTACAAACGAGCGGATGGCCTCGTCGGCCACTTCGATCCTCTCAGGGAGCTCTGCTTCTTCCGCCGGGGTGAAGCGTCCGAGCACATAGTCGATCTGCGTGCCGCGGGGGAAGTCGTTGCCTATGCCGAAACGCAGACGGGGATAAGCCTGTGTGCCAAGCATCTGGGCAATGTTTTTTAGCCCGTTGTGGCCGGCGTCGCTGCCGGAGGGTTTGATGCGGATAGTGCCGAAGGGGAGGGCACAATCATCGACCACAACGAGGATATGATCCGTCTCGATACCCTCCTTCTCTTTCCAGTAGCGCACAGCGTTGCCTGAAAGATTCATATAAGTGGAGGGCTTCAGGAGGGTCAGAAGCTTGTTTTTCAGTCGCATATGAGCCACGTCGCCGTAACGCTCGGTGGTAAACACAACATTGGATGCCTCGGCAAAGGCATCCAATGTGCGGAATCCTATATTGTGGCGGGTGGCGGCATATTCGTCTCCGATATTGCCGAGCCCGACTATCAGATATTTCATCCTTAAATAGAAGATTTAGCTGATTACTGAGCAGCGTTGGCGGCGGCACCACGAGCAGCACGAGTGAGCTGAACGGCGCAGACGACAGCGTTCTTGGCGTTCATCAGTTCGAGACCCTCGAAGTGGAGGTCACCGATCTGGAGTGTCTTGCCAAGGCCAAGGTGATCAACGTTGATTACTACGCGCTCGGGAATTTCAGTGTAGATGGCGCGTACTTTGATTTTCTTCATAGAGAGGCTGAGCTTACCACCGGCTTTCACACCTTCAGCGTGGCCTTCGAGCTTCACGGGAACTTCGATGGTGACGGGCTTCTTGTCGCTTACTTCGAGAAGATCCATGTGAAGTACGTTGTCTTTCACGGGGTGGAACTGGAGGTCCTTGAGGACTGCCATGCGCTTTTCACCGTTGATATTGAGCTCGATAGCAAAGATGTCTGGTGTGTAGATGAGCTTGCGTACATCCTCAGCCTTAACTACGAGGTCAGTAGTGATAAGACCTTTGTTATTACCGATTTCCACTACTTTTTCTCCGGGCTTGAGCTCAGCGGTGTAAGGAAGGTCAACGATCTGACCGCCATTGAGAACTACGGGGATAAGGTTAGCCTTGCGGAGGCCTTTGGCTGCTTTCTTGCCAAGGTCAGTACGGGGCTCGGCATTGAGTTGATAAGTTTTCATTGTTTAATTTAATTGATTGTGTTACTAAAAATTAGACTTGTGCTTTCTAATTTCCCATCACACGGGATATGCTAAAAAGCGGTGCAAAGTTACAAATTATTCACCATACCGCCGCGAGATTTAACAATTATTAATCTTCGCTGTAGTGCCGGAGCACTCGGCGGTAGGAATTGAATATCTTTGACTTGGAAACGAATCCTACATAGTTGTCACCATCCACTACGGGGAGATTCCACGCTCCGGTGTCGTCAAAAGCTTTCATCACTGACTCCATGCTCTGATCAATAGAAATTTTGGCGGGCGGCATGGACATGAACTCGTTGACAAACATGCGTTTATATAGGTCAGGGCGGAACATGATGTTACGAATTTCGTCAAGGATTACCACGCCCATGAGCTTGCCTTCATCGTTGACTACCGGGAAGAGGTTGCGACTGCTGCGGGAGATAGCGTCAACCATCTGCTTGAGGTTCCAGTCAGGATGAACCGGCACGAAATCGGTCTCGATTACATTGTTGACTTTCAGGAGTGTAAGCACGGCGCGATCCTTGTGATGGGTAAGCAACTCGCCGCGACGGGCAAGACGCATGGTATAGATGCTGTAGGGCTCGAAAAGACGTATGGTGCCGTAAGATATTGTCGAAACTATAAGTAGCGGAAGAAACAGGTCATAACCGCCTGTCATTTCCGCCGTAAGGAAGATGCCCATCAGCGGCGCGTGCATTACGCCTGACATCACCCCGGCCATTCCCATCAGGGCGAAGTTCTTGGTCGAGAGGTCGAGGCCGAACACATTATTAATAGTAAAGGCAAAGAAGAATCCGGCCATACATCCTACATAGAGGGATGGCGCAAACGTACCGCCGACACCTCCTGCGCCGTTTGTGGCCGATGTGGCTATGGCTTTCAGAAGGACGATAGCTCCGATGAAGAATATGATGAAGGCCACGTCGTCACGGTCACCATAGAATATCGAATTGTTCACAATATCAGCCGTGTGGCCGTTGAGCAGTGCGATAATCGATGGATAACCTTCGCCGTAGAGGGGAGGGAAGAGGAAGATAAGCACGGCGAGTATGCTGCCGCCGGTCAGAATCTTTCCCCATACGCTCTTTATCTTCTTGAAAAAGCTCTCCATATATCCCACCACACGGGTAAAGTACAGTGATACAAAGCCTAAGAATACGCCAAGGATTATCACGTAAGGGATGCGGGCAGTAACAAAAGTCTCGCTCTGGCGGAAGAAAAACTCTACGTCGTAGCCGGTGAATACGTAGGCCACCGTGGCGGCTGTGATTGAAGAGATGAGCAGCGGCATCACTGACACGGTGGTCAGGTCGATCATCAGCACTTCGAGCGTGAAAAGCATTCCGGCGATAGGTGCCTTGAATATTCCGGCTATACCGGCAGCCGCTCCGCAGCCGACGAGTATCATCAGGATGCGCGGTGAGAGTCTGAACCAGCGCCCCATGTTAGAGCCGATTGCTGCTCCGGTGTAGACGATAGGGCCTTCAGCTCCCACTGATCCGCCGAATCCGATGGTGATCGACGAGGCGACGATGGAAGTGTATATATTATGTGGCTTCAGGCGGCTCTTGTTTTGGGAGATGGCATAGAGCACGCGGGTCACACCATGCGATATATTGTCACGGACGATATAGCGCACATACAGGCTTGTGATCATAATACCCACCACGGGGTAGACGAGTAGCATAAAGTTGCCCTCACCTATGGAGAAATGGCTGGTGAGCAGCGAAGATATCAGATGGATAAGAGTCTTGAGCAAAAGCGCTGCAAAACCGCTCGCTACGCCTACAAACAGGGCAAGAATCATCACAAAGGTCTTCTCCTTTATGTGCTTCTCGCGCCATATGAGCAGTCGCATGAACGACGTCTGACACGCAGCCTTGAATCTTTGCCATCCCTCTTTCATAGCGCTTATTCCCGTATGACTTTCAGTGATTTGTCAGGCATGACCATTATTATTCTTGATGGCTGGGACTCGGAATGATCGTCGCGACGATAGCTGGCGGCGTAGTCCACCCCGTTGACTATCGCAGGATCGATGGCTTCATAGGTGGCTGCCGGAGGCATTCCACTGATATTGGCCGAAGTAGACACTACGGGACGCCCGAGGCGGAGGCATAATCCGGCGGAGTACTTTTCGCGAGTCAGCCTGATGGCCGCGCTGCCATCAGCCGACCTCAGCGCCGGGTCAAGCAGCTTTACGTCATGGAATATCACGGTGGTAGGGCGCTCGTCTTCGATCAGCTCCATTACATCATCGCTGACCTCAGAGGCCACCTCGCGGAGCATCTCCATGCTTCCGACCAGAGATATCATGGCCTTGGCGTCATCACGGCGTTTAAGGGCGAAAATACGCCGTATAGCCTCGTGGCAAGTAGCGTCACACCCTATACCCCACACTGTATCAGTGGGATATAGTATGATGCCGCCTTTGCGCATCGTATCTACTGCCAGATGGAGGTCGTCAGTGAATGTCATGATTTGACAAAGTTAACAATAATTTTTGAAATAATGGTGCTCAAAATAAAAAGGTCGGGATATCCTTCATGGAAATCCCGACCCGGTATTGATTAACGGATTATGACTTAATCGATTTCTTCGTCAGCCTCGTAGCCGCCAATTTCGCGGAGGGCGTTCTTCAGCATTGTGTACTGCTGATAGAGGTTGTTGACGGGTACTTCGTCCTTGGTGTAGTCGTGCATCGGGCTCTTGAGGTAGAACGAGAGCCAGCGCTGGATGCCGTGACGGCCGGCGCGTGCAGCGAGGTCGCTGAGGAGCACAAGGTCAAGGCAAAGAGGAGCAGCAAGGATAGAGTCGCGGCAGAGGAAGTTGATCTTGATCTGCATGGGGTAGCCCATCCAGCCGAAGATATCGATGTTGTCCCAGCCTTCCTTGTTGTCGTTGCGGGGAGGATAGTAGTTGATACGTACCTTGTGGTAGTATTTGTTGTCTTCGTCGTTGCCATGTCCGTAGAGGTCAGGCTGCTTTTCGGGAACGAGGATTGACTCGAGGGTAGAAAGCTTTGAAACTTCTTTTGTACGGAAGTTGGCGGGTTCGTCGAGCACGAGACCGTCGCGGTTACCGAGGATGTTGGTTGAGAACCAGCCGCTCAGACCGAGGCAGCGAGTGCCGATGATAGGAGCGAAGCCTGACTTAACGAGGGTCTGGCCGGTCTTGAAGTCCTTACCTGCGATGGGCATACCGGTCTTCTCGCTGAGCTCCCACATTGCGGGGATGTCAACGGTGGTGTTGGGGGCACCCATGATGAAGGGAGCGCCTTCGCTCAGAGCTGCGTAAGCGTAGCACATTGAGGGGGCGATGTTAGCTGTATCGTCAGCCTTCATGGCAGCTTCGAGGTCAGCGAGCTTGTAGTGAACCTTTTCGTTGATGGGTACATATACTTCAGTAGAAGCAGCCCAAAGTACAACGATACGGTCGCAGTTGTTGTCAGCTTTGAATTTGCGGATGTCTTCGCGTACCTGCTCCATCATGTCCCAGCGGTTCTTGCAGGTCTTCACATTGTTGCCTTCGAGACGAGAAGCGTAGTTCTTGTCGAAAGCGGCCTTCATAGGAGCGATCTTAACGAGCTCATCCTTAACAGGCTCGATATCTTTTTCCTTGAGTACTTCGCAGTTGATGGCGCTCTCGTAAGCGTTTTCAGGATATACATCCCATGCGCCGAATACGATGTCGTTGAGGTCAGCGATAGGAACTATTTCATTGTAAGGAAGATACTTTTTGTCAGCACCTTTGCCAACGCGGATCTTGTCGTATTGAGTCATTGAACCAACGGGCTTTGTTAGACCTTTGCGGGTCATAAGCACACCGGTCATAAATGTTGAGCTAACTGCTCCCAGTCCTACTACCATTACGCCAAGACGTCCGGTAGCCGGCTTTACATCAGTCTTCTTCATGATGAAAGGTTAAATAGTTTTTATGAGTTATTAATATTTGCAGTTTTGTGTTTCCGCTTTGTCACAGACGGAAATTCGCCCCAAAAGTAATGTTATTTTTTCAGTTGCAAAAATATTATTAATATAAAATTCCATTATTTATGATAATTAATGTTATAAGATTGGGTATTATATTAATATTAGTTAAATAAGCGGTGTTTTATAAGGAATCTGTTAATGAATACTAATAATGCTGTGCGGGATTTTCTTTTCTGATTCGGGCTTTGGGCAGCCGGAACGTGATTTATAAAAAGATGTTAAGATAGTTTTACAATTTTAATTTGATATTTTCCATTTGAATTATTTAAATTTGCACTTGAATTATCCATTTGATAACACATATATAATAATATGAACATTCTTGACCTAAGTGAACAAGAAATCGTACGTCGCGGAAGCCTTGATGAGATGCGACGCCTTGGCATCGAGCCCTACCCCGCCGCCGAGTTTCCGGTGACCGGCTATAGCGACGAAATAGTATCGACATTTGACGACGAAGCTCCCCGCCGCGAGGTGGCAGTGGCCGGACGTATCATGAGCCGCCGCATCATGGGTAAAGCTTCGTTTATGGAGCTTCAGGATTCACGCGGCCGCATTCAGGTATATATCAGCCGTGATGACCTTTGCCCCGGTGAAAATAAAGACTTGTATAATATTGTATTCAAGAAACTGCTTGATATAGGTGACTTTGTAGGTATCACAGGTTACGTGTTCCGCACCCAGATGGGTGAGATCACCATCCATGCTGAGTCATTGACCGTGCTGTCAAAATCGCTCCGCCCTCTCCCCATCGTCAAGGTGAAGGATGGCGTGACTTACGATGCTTTTGACGACCCCGAGCTCCGCTACCGCCGCCGCTACGTCGACCTCGTGGTAAATGATGGCGTAAAGGAGATCTTCATCAAGCGCAACAAGGTCTATAATTCGATGCGCGAATACTTCAACGGTGCAGGTTATATGGAGGTGGAGACGCCTATCCTTCAGTCGATTCCCGGTGGAGCATCCGCCCGCCCGTTTATCACCCATCATAATGCGCTCGACATCCCTCTGTATCTCCGTATTGCCGACGAGCTTTACCTTAAGCGCCTGATTGTAGGCGGTTTTGAGGGCGTATATGAGTTCTCGAAAAACTTCCGCAATGAGGGTATGGACCGCACACATAATCCGGAGTTTACTTGCATGGAAATCTACGTTTCCTATAAGGATTACAACTGGATGATGGATTTCACTGAGAAGATGCTCGAGAAGATATGTCTCGACGTCAACGGCACTACACAGGTTAAGGTGGGCGACAATGTAATCGACTTCAAAGCGCCTTACAAGCGTATCACCATGCGCGACGCCATCCTCGAGCATACCGGCTTTGACATCAACGGCAAGACTGAAGAGGAGCTCCGCAGGGCAGCACGCGATATGGGTATCGAAGTTGACGACTCTATGGGTAAGGGCAAGCTTATCGACGAAATTTTCGGCGAGAAGTGTGAGAGCCTGTATATCCAGCCTACCTTCATCATTGATTACCCCATCGAAATGTCACCGCTGACCAAGCGCCATCGCAATAACCCCGAGCTCACCGAGCGCTTTGAGCTGATGGTTAATGGCAAGGAGCTCGCCAACGCTTACTCTGAGCTTAACGACCCCATCGACCAGTATGAGCGCTTCGTAGAGCAGATGCGCCTGGGCGAGAAGGGCGACGACGAGGCCATGATTATCGACCATGATTTCATCCGTGCTCTCGAATATGGTATGCCTCCCACGTCAGGAATGGGTATCGGTATGGACCGCCTCGTGATGCTTATGACCGGCCAGACAACTATTCAGGAGGTGCTCTTCTTCCCCCAGATGCGCCCTGAGAAGACTGTGCGCCGTGACAAGCCCGAGGCGTTCACCGCTCTCGGCGTCGACGAGCAGTGGGTGGCTCCCCTCTACAAGGCCGGTATCAATACCGTAGAGCAGCTCGCGTCCGTGACCTCACCCGGCAAGCTGTTCCAGGATCTCTGCGGTATAAATAAGAAATTCAAGCTCGAGCTGAAAAATCCCTCACAGGATACCATCGCTGCATGGGTGGAAACTGCCAAGGCCCAGCCCGCTGAATAATCTCACTTTTAAATCTGACAATTATAATCATCCTCCATGGGTTTTCCTCGTAAAATAGCAGTTATGGGCGGCGGAAGCTGGGCTACAGCTCTTGCCAAACTGCTGCTGTGTAATTGCGAAAACATAATGTGGTATATGCGACGCGATGACCGCATCGCCGACTTCAAACGCTTCGGTCACAACCCTACATATCTGACCGACGTGGAGTTTGACATCAGCCGCATCGAGTTCTCAAGCGATATCAACTATGTGTGCAGCAACGCCGAAGCTCTCCTTCTGGTGATGCCCTCGCCATACTTTAAAAGCCATATTGACAAGATCAACGTCGACATCTCTGACAAGATAGTCATCTCAGCCGTAAAAGGTATTGTGCCTGATGACAACATGATTATCTCTGACTTCATGATCGAGCGCTTCAACGTCAAGCCTGATAACGTGCTGGTGGTCTCCGGCCCCTGCCACGCTGAGGAGGTGGCTCTCGGCCGTCCGAGCTTCCTCACTGTAGGATGCCACAATACCGATAATGCTGAAGGGTTCTGCAAGCTCCTCACCGGTCCCAACACCCGCACCATCGTATCATCAGATGTAGAGGGTATAGAATATGCCGCCGTGCTGAAAAATGTCTACTCCATAGCCGCCGGTATTGTCCACGGCATGAAGGGGGGCGATAACTTGCTGGCTATGCTCGTGTCAAACGCCATTCGTGAAATCGAACGCTTTGTCGACATCGCCTGCCCGCGCCCGCGATGCATCTGCGACTCCGTCTACCTCGGCGATCTCCTCGTTACGGCTTATTCACGCTTCTCGCGCAACCATAACTTCGGTTCAATCATCGGTAAAGGCTACTCCGTATCCACCGCCCGAATGGAGATGGAGCAGACTGCCGAAGGGTACTACGGCACCCGGTGCATGCACGAGATCAATGCCCGCTACGGAGTGGATATGCCTATCCTCGAGGCTGTATATGCCATCCTCTACCATAAAGCAAAGGCCGAAAAAGCTATCCGTGCTCTCGGAGCCACATTTATCTGATAAACAAACATTAATTTATATACCTCGAAAAATTTAATGACATGAAACAAATCAGTGTTGACATCGAAAACGTACAAGCTACGCTCGGCGCTCCCGCTATTGAAAAACTCGAAGCTGCCGGAGCTGATGCTCTCGACAAGGTTCTTAACGCCACCGGCGAAGGTAACGACTTCCTCGGATGGGTCAACCTCCCCACAGAAACTACTGACGCTCTCCTCGACGACATAGTAGCCACCGCCGACGCTCTTCGCGCAAACTGCGACACCGTGATCGCTATCGGTATCGGCGGCTCATACCTCGGTGCTAAGGCCGTGGTTGAGGCTCTTTCAAGCAACTTTGAAGCCCTTCGTCCCGGTGTGGCCGGCAATCCCCAGCTTCTCTTCGCAGGCCAGAATATCGGCGAAGACTATATGTGGGAACTTCAGGACTACCTCAAGGATAAACGCTTCGGTATCATCGTAATCTCCAAGTCAGGTACAACCACTGAGCCCGCTATCGCTTTCCGTCTCCTGAAAGAGCAACTTGAGCGCCAGCTCGGTGTCGACGAAGCCCGCAAACGCATCGTTGCCATCACTGACGCAAAACGCGGCGCCCTCCGCTCCCTCGCTACTGAGGAAGGTTACAAGACTTTTGTCATCGCTGACAATGTAGGCGGTCGCTTCTCAGTGCTCTCACCCGTAGGTCTGCTCCCCATCGCTGTAGCCGGATATGACATCCGCGCCCTTATCGACGGTGCAGCCGAAATGGAAAAGGCCACCAACGCTGCCAATGACTCAAACGAAGCACTCAACTATGCCATCGCCCGCAACGCACTCTATCAGGCCGGCAAGAAAATCGAAATCCTCGTCAACTACAACCCCAAACTCCACTACTTCGGAGAATGGTGGAAACAGCTTTACGGCGAGAGCGAAGGTAAAGACCACAAGGGTATATTCCCTGCTGCAGTCGACTTCTCTACTGACCTTCACTCCATGGGTCAGTGGATTCAGGACGGCGAACGCACCATCTTCGAGACTGTAATATCAGTAGAAGAGCCTCGCCACGAAAAAGCTATCCCCTCTGACGAAGCTAACCTCGACGGCCTCAACTATATTGCCGGCAAACGCATCGATCAGGTCAACAAGATGGCTGAGCTCGGTACACGTATCGCTCACATCGATGGCGGTGTGCCCAATATGCGCATCGTGGTTCCTGCACTTGAGGAGAAATATCTCGGCCAGCTCATCTACTTCTTTGAAAAAGCCTGTGGTATCAGCGGCTATATGCTCGGTGTTAACCCCTTCAACCAGCCCGGTGTAGAGGCTTACAAGCGCAATATGTTTGCACTCCTCGAAAAGCCCGGCTACGAAGAAGCCACAAAAGCTATCAAAGAACGCCTCTAAGAAATGACAAATTAATAGTTGTTTTATAGATAATTGTGTATTTGAAGCATTAGGGTAGTCGTGAGACTGCCCTTTTGTTGTTATTGACATAATGTCAAATTGTCAAATTGACAAATTGACGAAATGAGAAAAAGAAATCACCTTGCTGGGGCTCAGCAAGGTGATTTTCTATGAAACTATGGCCATGCCCGAGGGCATGATGGATGGGAATCAGATTATGATGTTCAAAGATTTATTTGAGGATATCTTTGACGGCATCGTTAGGAACCATTTGTTCCTGGAAGGTGTAGGCACCGGTCTTGGCCGATTTAACGACCTTGATAACTTTGCTGTAGGTGCGGCCTTCGCCTTTCTGCAGGGTTGCTACGGTTTTCTTTGCCATGTGGAGTTATTATTTAATTTCTTTGTGTACGGTTACTCGTTTGAGAATCGGGTTGTATTTTTTGAGTTCCAGACGCTCAGTGGTGTTTTTGCGGTTTTTGGTGGTGATGTAACGCGATGTACCGGGCATACCGCTTGCCTTGTGTTCGGTGCATTCGAGGATGACCTGAACGCGATTACCTTTAGCTTTCTTTGCCATCTTCTTATTAAATGTCTAAGTATTTGATTTCAGTTAGATAACCTTTTGATGCGGCTTCTTTGATAGCGGCATCGAGACCTTTCTTGTTGATAGTGCGGAGGCCTGCAGCTGAGAGGGTAAGAACGATCCAGGCATTTTCTTCAACCCAGAAGAATTTTTTGTTGAAGAGGTTCACATTGAATCTGCGTTTGGTGCGACGCTTTGAGTGCGAAACGTTGTTGCCCGTAATAGCTTTTTTGCCTGTGATTTGACAAACTCTTGACATGGCTTTTGGTTTTTTATCTCTATGATTGTTTTGTTATAAACTTTCTGTCGCTTCCGCGGGGGTCATCATGTCTCTCATATCGCTGTCAAGTGCATCATTCTCAACTGCTTTTTATGATGAGCCACAAAAGCAAGTGCAAAGTAACGAAATTTTTTTGACCTACGCAAAGATTTTTATACTATTTTGCATTTCGTTCACATTTAATAACATGAGATCATTGCTTCAATCTTCATTATTCTCTTTTGAGAGGAATTGCTCGGGGATGTCGTAGACAGCCGAACGGTAGAAATGGAACAGAAAACGGAGATTGTCCTGAACAATGCGGTGGCCTACGCGTTTGCCCTGGGAGGTGAATATGCATGCTTTGGAGAGTAATTTGTGGTCAACTATATAGTCAATAAGGTCGTCAGGTAATACTGCGTTAAATACGAAACTCATCTGATCATCGCCAAGGCTTTCTTTGGGAATGGAACCGAAGAACGGATTGGCTTTGTCGTTGAAGATAGCGCAGTCACCGGGGAAAATCGTAGGGCCGTCAGTTTCGCTTATAGCAAGCAGATAATTGGTGTGGTTATCAGGCTTTACCAAGTCATCAGGCTTCATGGGCCATCCTGTCGTCTCAAGAATGTCCGATAAATCTCGTAGAGTTTTGCAATAGTAGAGCTTGCGTCCACGGTTTTTACTGATAAGTTTCTTGAATGCCATAATCTGGTCTTCGGTAATTTCTGTCAGCATTATTTCCCCTTTCTTTTCAGGGGGTACAGGAAGGAAAGTGCATAATCCGTTGATGGAATATGTGTCGCCAAATTTTACCAATGCCGCTGCGATGCCATTGCCTTTTTTCCAGAGAGCGCCTTTGCCAAATGAATTTTTATCAACGATGCGTGTCCGGTTCAGGAGGTCTTTGATGGTTACAGTCTTGCCGCTCACTTCTTCAATGGAGTACATCATCATGGGTAATTTCTTTATACCCAAGATCTTTTCGGATAGAGTGGTGAAGCCGTGTATTGTGGCAAGCTCTGACAGAAGTGTAGCTGTAGAGCATCCGAGGAACGATACGTAGTCGAGCCAGCTGTCATCAGCTTCGGTAAAATAAATGGCATCGGAAATATCAGGATTAATGTTTATGAACTTTTCTTCCAAAGTGTCGAGGAGATTTGCGGCTTCTTTCTTAATGTCCTCACGTCCAAACGGCGATGCAGTCAAGGGATTATACATACTTAGCCACAGACCGAGCGAACGTACCTCGAAATAGTCTCCTTTGTGGAAGATTTTTTTAATAGTTTCAAAGGCTCTGGATGCTAACGGGGCGGAGTCAAAGCGGTCAACGAGGATGTCAAATGCGATCTCTGACATGACGTCAACGGCCTGACTTATGGGAGAATATACTGAGCCCTTGACTTCGCCGCATCGGCTTATAGCTTGCCAGATTAGCAGCTTGACGTCCTGAATGTTGATATCATCCTCGAAATAGTCGTCAGGGTCAACTTCGTAGAATGGCAGCTGAGCGCCATAGGTGCGTTTATATATGTTTCTGACGGCTTGCCAGACACCCGTGCCAGATACGATATCCTCAAGGTAAGCTGCCAGACTCATTGCTGCGGCGTAAGGTGTACCATCAGGCATTAAGCCGTTTTGATTAAGGATTGTAAACTCGGCATTTAAGTCGGAGGCAAGGTTAGCATAAAATCGGTCAGAACCACATGACATCCTGCCCGGATGAGTCTCTGTCCAATCGCTTACGGGGATGCGTGGCACATACCTCTTCATATAGGATCTCATCATATCAAGAAACCCTTCTGGATCATCGTCCATTTTAGCTTTAACGAGATTCAATGCATCTTCAAATGCCTTATCCACCTCCTCGGGGGTGAGTTCCGGAGTGTTATTTTTGTCGTTCTTTTTCATTGCTTTAGTTTTATGCCAATGCCGGCCTCTGACGAGAGAGTCACTTTGCCGTCATTGATAGTTATTCCATTAAAAATATCATTAGCAATCAGGAGGTTACCGTCAAGATCCACCCAGTCGGCCAGCGGCGCGAGCTGGGCTGCTGCCGATACGGCGCATGAAGTTTCGGTCATGCACCCGATCATCACTTTCAAGCCAAGGCCGCGGGCTATTACAGCCATTTTGTAAGCATCGGTGAGGCCTCCGCATTTCATTAGTTTAATGTTGATGCCATCGTAGGCGCGAGCCAGAGCCGGTATATCGGTCGAAGTCTGCACGGCCTCATCGGCGATTATCGGGAGCGGAGAGTGCTCCTTCAGCCAGGCGTGCCCTTCGATATCGTTCTTATCAAGGGGCTGCTCTACGAAAATTACGTTGCGGTCAGCGAGCCACAGTATATTCTCGAGAGCCTCCTGCGGCGAGTGCCAGCCCTGGTTGACATCGACGCAGAGCGGGCGGTCAGTATGGCGGCGGATGGTCTCTATAAGCTCGCGGTCGCCCGGGACGCCCATCTTTACCTTCCATATCTTGTAAGGCTCCGCCTCGGCCATCTTCTGCGCCAGTACCTCGGGAGTATCATTGGTGATAGTGAATGAGGTGCAGGGGGCAAGCTCAGGGTCAAGGCCATAGATGGCATACCAGGGACGGCCCATCAACTTGCCTGAGAGATCGTGGAGGGCGATGTCGACAGCGGCCTTCGCTGCATGGTTGCCGGGAGCGAGCGAGTCAAGGTAGCTATGGATGGCTTCAAGCGCAAAAGGATCGGCAAGACGCTGCGGGTCAATCTTCTGCAGGAATGTCATGACTGATTCCACTGATTCGCCGAGGTAAGGGGGCATCGAGGCCTCGCCGTAGCCGGTGACGCTGTCGATGGTGATGGCTACCTGAACATCGGGCGTGGTGGTGCGCGACATGGCCGCGAGGTTAAACGAATGGTTGAGCTTCAACTCGTAGGGATAGAACGAGAATTCCACTCCTCCGGCCGTTTTCACCTCAGCACGAGCCATGAGCGTTATCATCAGGAAAAATATGGCTGCTAATCTGCGCATTTACTTTACGGTATATTTGAGCACACCGTGATAATTATCTTCGGTCTCCCCGGTGGCATATACATTCAGGTCGCCGGGGGTGGCTGCTTCGATCGTCATTATAATATTGCCTGTTGTGGGGTCTACAGTCCAATCGGTCATCCAGTTGCCATCGTTTACCACGGCAAACTTCTGGGCACTTCCGGGATATAATACGAAACGATATGACTTGCCTGCGGTCAGCTGCCCGTTCCAAGGCACATCCACCGGGCGGCATCCCATGGTCTCGTAGAGAGTAGGAAGTCTTTTGATATTTTCGGATTTTATTGCCTTGAGCACACGGGTGCCATCTACGCCAAGCGCCTTATAGTTGTGGAGGTTGCAATCCGCCATATCCTCAAAACATTTCGAGAGATACGGATATTTCTCTTCCAAACGGGCTGTCTCGGCAGCTGTGGGGGCGGCCACTTTATATTCGGCAATTGTGTACCATGAATCTCCGGAGCTTTTTGCGCTTAATCTTAATGTGCCCGGCTTTGACGGCATGAATCTTACGCCTTTATAGTCGCCTGCCGGAAGCCAGTCCTCCTCGAAGCGACCCTCGTTGATTATAGCAAACCGGCTACTGCCGTTTGGCACGGCGTAAAATTCATATTCCGTACCGATATGCAGCACAGCATCCTGAGGAACCTTGATGGCGCGAGCGTGCTCGTTATATACACTTGAGTAAAACTCCGGTATTTCCGGGGCTTTGCCGCTCAGGGATTTTGATAGGAATTCATCGGCCTTATAGCCCATTTTTGCCAGTTCGGGACGGAAAGAGGGCAGGCGGGTGAATGTAGAGTAGTCAATCTTTGATTCAAGAAGCTGAAACATTTCATCGTCAGGATAATGGGAGAAGATCATCCATGCCGGGTCGACGTGAAACCAGTCTTCATTAGGGCTTTTCTCAAAACGGCCGTCAGTGACTGCCCCGGCGCCCCATGTCGGGTCGACGAAGATGCCGGAATTGCCGTTGGTATAGACAAACAGCCATGCGTGGCCGATGTCGCCAATCTTGCCATCGCGATCCTTTGACTTGCCACAGACCACCTCGCTGCGGAGACCTACGGCCTCGCCAAGGCGGGCAAACAGCTCGCAGTAGCCTTGACAGACGCCGCGCTTGTTTTCATAGGTCTGGTCAGCGTAATGTATGGAGTAAGTAACGTCGTAAGCGATATTGTTGGTCAGCCAAGTGTAGATGTCGTGAGCTTTTTCATAGTCGGATTTCGAGGCCGAAGTAATGGAGTTGGCAAGGCCGCTCCAGTCATACTTGGTGTCAGAAAGTACATAGCGTTCAGCCTGAGCCACGCCCGAGGTCGCAAGTGTCATCGCAACCACGAGTATCAGATTCAGAAGGTTTTTCATAATGTGAATGTAATTATTTACAACTATCTCGATGACACGCCGGCCATCGAGATAGACGTAAGTGAATTTGCAGAATTAATCGAGTTCGAGGTCAATGTTAAATTTCTCGTGCCAAGGCAGACCATTGGCGGCAACAGCCTCGAGGAATGGATCCGGGTCAAACTCCTCGACGTTGTTAACGCCGGGCTTCACCCATTTGCCGGTAAGGAACATCATGGCGCCCACCATTGCGGGAACGCCGGTGGTGTAACTTACGGCTTGCATACCGGTCTCCTTATATGCGGCCTCGTGAGAGCAGTTGTTCCATATATAATATGTGAGCGGCTTACCCTCCTTGTCGATACCTGAGATGCGGCATCCGATTGAGGTCTCGCCGTGGTAGTTGGCGCCGAGGTCCTGAGGATTGGGGAGCACGGCTTTGAGGAACTGAAGGGGAACGATCTTGGTGCCGTTATAGTCCACCTCATCGATGCGGGCCATTCCGATATTCTGGATCACGCGCAGGTGAGTAAGATATTCCTGGCCGAAGGTCATCCAGAAGCGTGCGCGCTTGATCGAGGGGAAATTCTTGACGAGCGACTCGAGCTCCTCGTGATACATCAGGTAGCTCTCGCGCGGGCCGATGGTGGGGTAGGTGAGAGTGCGGTGAATCTCGAGCGGACCGGTGGTGATCCATTGGTCATTCTCGTAGTAGCGGCCATTCTGGGTGATCTCGCGGATATTGATTTCGGGGTTGAAGTTAGTGGCAAATGCTTTGCCGTGGTCACCGCCGTTGCAGTCTACGATGTCAAGAGTGGTCATCTCCTTGAAGTAATGCTTTGCGGCGTATGCTGTAAACACGCCTGACACGCCCGGGTCAAAGCCGCAGCCGAGGATGGCGGTCAATCCGGCGTCCTCGAAGCGCTTCTTGTAAGCCCACTGCCAGGAGTATTCGAAATGAGCCTCATCCTTAGGCTCGTAGTTGGCCGTGTCGAGGTAGTTGACCTTGCTTATCAGGCAGGCGTCCATGATGGTAAGATCCTGATAGGGGAGAGCTACATTGATTACGAGCTGGGGCTTGTGGCGGTTGAAGAGCTCCACGAGCTGAGCCACATCGTCGGCATCCACAGTGTCAGCGCTGACGTAGTCCTTGCCTATAGCTTCCACCACGGCCTCACACTTTGAGCGGGTGCGCGATGCGATGATTATTTCAGAGAACACTTCAGGATGTGCGGCGCATTTGTGGGCTACGACGGTGCCTACGCCACCACATCCGATGATGATTACTTTAGCCATTTGTTTTTGAAGTTGAGGGGTTAACAGGTTAGTCTCTGCTATTGCCGAAGAAGCGGAGCAGATATAGGAAGAGGTTGATAAAGTCGAGATACAGCGTCAGAGCGCCATAGGTGGAGATATGTCCTTGCCACTCTTCGGGAGCCTGGAGCACCATCTGCTTGATCTGCTGGGTGTCCCATGCCGTAAGGCCGATGAAGATGAGCACGCCGGCGCCTGAGATTATCCACTCAAATGTGGTAGAACGGGTAAAGATATTGACCAGCGACATTATAATCAGGCCTAAAAGAGCGTAAAACAGGAATGAGCCCCACTTGGTAAGGTCCTGGGTGGTAAAATATCCGTAGGCGCTCATTGCTCCGAATGTACCGGCGCAGATGAAGAATGTCTTGGCGATGGAGGTCAGTGAGTAGACCCAGAATATCTGGGCTATGGTCAGACCGTTGATGGCGGCAAAGACATAAAACAACAGCGCGGCCATGGTGGCGCTCATGCGGGTAAGAGCCGATGTGATACCGATCACGATACCCATCTCAACTAAGAAGAATACCCATACTATACTGCTATGGTTCATCAGAAAGCTCTGATAACCTGCGCTGTTGGCACAATACCATGCCACGAGGCCTGACACGATCAGGCCGAGGAACATCTTGAGAAACACTTGCTTAAGCACGCCTGATACCTGCATGGCAAAGGCATGGCTCTGAGGATCGTATCCATTACCTCCGTAAGGGGAGGGTGTCTGTGAGTAATTCATATTGTAAATTCTAAAATATTAATCTAATAACTAATAACTAACAACTAACAGCTAATGTTCACATTCGCTGAGGAACTTTTATGCCCAGAAGATCCATTCCGGTGGCTATAACGCGGGCTGTCATCTCGCTGATGGCAAGGCGGCGGCTGCGAAGAGCCGGATTTTCCTCCTTGAGGATGGGGCAATCGTGGTAGAACTGGTTGTAGAGCTTCACGAGTGAATATACATAGTTGGCTATCAGCGAGGGGCTGTAGCTCTGTCCGGCGGCCTTGACTACCTCGGGGAAGTCAGCGAGAGTCTGGATAATGTCAGTCTCTTTCTCGGTCGGCTCTTCGTAGTCAAAGTCCACGCGGTCAAGACCTTCGGCTTCAGCCCTGCGGAGCACTGAGCAGATGCGGGCGTGGGTGTACTGGATAAATGGGCCGGTATTTCCGTTGAAATCGATTGATTCCTTGGGATTGAAAGTGATGTTTTTACGTGGATCCACCTTCAGCAGGAAGTATTTCAGCGCGCCGAGACCCACCATTTCCGATATCCCGTCAATCTCCTCAGCTGTAAGGCCATCGAGCTTGCCAAGCTCTGATGACACCTGTCGGGCGGTGGTTACCATCTCATCCATCAGGTCGTCAGCATCAACCACGGTGCCTTCGCGCGATTTCATCTTGCCGTCAGGCAGTTCCACCATTCCGTAAGAGAAATGCACGAGGTCTTTACCCCACGAGAATCCGAGGCGATCAAGAAGGATAGAGAGCACCTTGAAGTGATAATCCTGCTCGTTGCCAACCACATATATCATCTTGTCGATGGGATAATCCTGATAGCGGAGCTTGGCGGTGCCTATATCTTGAGTCATGTAGACCGAGGTGCCGTCAGCGCGCAGCAGAAGCTTCTGGTCGAGACCTTCGTCAGTGAGGTCAGCCCATACTGAGCCATCCTCCTTGCGGTACATCAGCCCTTTTTCAAGGCCTTCAAGTACCTTCTCCTTTCCTTCGAGGTAAGTCTCGCTCTCGTAATAGATTTTGTCGAAGCTTACGCCCATGCGCTTGTAGGTCTCATCAAATCCGGCATATACCCAGTCGTTCATCATCTTCCATAGCGCACGTACCTCGGGATCTTTTGCCTCCCACTTTACGAGCATTTCGCGAGCCTCCTTCATCAGGGGCGATGCGGCTTTGGCCTCATCTTCAGTCATCCCTTTGGCCATGAGGTCAGCCACTTCCTGCTTGAAATGCTTGTCAAAGAGCACGTAGAAGTCGCCGATAAGATGATCGCCCTTCTTGCCGGTTGACTCGGGGGTAGCGCCATTGCCCCACTTCTGCCAGGCCAACATTGACTTGCAGATGTGGATGCCGCGGTCGTTGACGATATTGGTCTTGACCACGCGGTTGCCGCACGCTGCGAGAATCTTTGACAGGCTGAAGCCGAGCAGATTGTTGCGCACATGACCCAGATGGAGCGGTTTGTTGGTGTTGGGCGACGAGTATTCCACCATTACTAATGGAGAATCTTCCCCGGCAGCTGTGATGCCGAAGTCCTTGGTGGCAAGCATATTGTCAAGCATCGTGTTCCAGAATCTCGGCTCAATCACGATGTTGAGGAAGCCTTTTACCACGTTGAAGCCCTTGACAGATGCTTCGTTGTCAAGCAGCCACTGGCCTATCTCGTCGGCCACCTTTTCAGGGCTCTTACGGGCAGCTTTCACCCATGGAAACACCACTACGGTAAGGTTGCCTTCAAACTCCTTGCGTGTAGCCTGAGGCTTTACGTCCCGGGCATTTACGTCTATATCATAGAGCGACTTAAGGGCTTTTACTACGCCCTCGGAAATTATCTGATCTATCGACATTGAATATATTCCTTAAAAAGTTACAATATTAATATGCAAAGATACAAACTAACAACTTAAAATCAGCTGATTTAACATTTATTGGTAATAAAACTTCTCCTGATAGAAGTCAGGGTCGCAGGCTACGACCTGGAGGTCAGGACATATCTGGGCAAGATCATACTCAATAAATCCATCCACCGTCGAGCGTCCGGCCCATTTCCCTTCTCCATTGATTATGGCGATGCAGGCCTTGGTGTTATACCTGATTTCAACGGTGAACGAGGGGTCAGATTTCGAGGCTAATTTCATTCGTGAAGCTCTGACGGCGGGTCGGCCTGACTTCCAGTTGGAGGCCGCCAAGCGCAGACTTTTCACCGGTACGGGTGAGGATGTTAGATTACTGAAAATGGTTCGGTCAGAGCCTTTCCACCGGGGTGTGACGGCTGACTTTTCCGGGCGCTTGATTTTCATCAGCATATATTCTACGACAGGTGCATCGGCGTCAAAAGTGAAATCGAAGTCGCATTTCGTATCAGTGAACCGGTCTTCGAAATTGGGGCCGCGCATGAAGTATCCATCTTTATCGCAGCCGAGAAATATGGCATGATAGCTCTTGGCTGACTCGACGTAATATATCAGCAGGGCGGCGTAGTCATAAGCCTGATGCTCGTCGGTATTGAGCTTAAGTTTTTCAGTTATAGCTGAATAAGCGTAGGGTAGGGCGTCGCGGGTGTTGTTCAGCAGGCCTACACGGTCGAGTCCGCGCTCTACTATCTCCACATGTGAAGCCCACGGCTTCCGGCTGCTCAGCCACTTGTGGAAGTTGCCTACCTGGATAAGTCCGCTCCAGCCGCGCGCTCCGCAGTAGCCGTTGAGGGCGTCGGAGACGGTGCGCTCACATTCGCGATGGTTATTGCGCAGCTCCTTAGGCGTAATCAGCGCGATAGGCTCAAGCGTGTTATGATACCGCATATATTCTGACATCACATCATAGCTGTCAAAGTCAGGGATGAGGTCGTTTGTAGAGTTGGCATAGTCCAGAAGCAGGCAGTAAGATGCAAGGATACACACCCCGCCCTCATTGAAATATGCGCGGTGGAATGCCGAGCGGTCGCGCGGCAGCCATTTGTCAGGAGCTTCCACTGACTTGTATTTCAATTCCCACTGGCTCTGCCCTTTAAGCATTATATAGAAGTCATTGGCAGGGCTTTTCGGAACGGAAATTTTACAATTTCCATTATCGATAATATAGTAATTGGCATCGGAGGCATCCACTTCGTTAAACCAGTTCCACGCGTCAGCCTTCTCTGAGGGTTTGTATTCATACCATTTGCTACCTTTTTTCTCAAAATATCCACCCTCGTAGTAGAACTTCTGACCCATGGCCATCAGTCCGCACTGAAGCATGAATATCGCAAATGCTAATCTTAGAATGTTTTTCATTGTCATGTTATCGTTTGCTGACGCCCCACAGCATCTTGGCGCGGAGGGTGTCAAAGAAATTGCTGCCGGGAAAATGGACTATTCTTACCGGAAATTCGGCTTTCTTGACGGTTAAGGCGGTGGTAAGAGGCAGGATAGCAGCACGTCCGTCGAGGGTGAGTCGGTAACTGTTGCTGCGGGAATAGACGCTTAGTTCTATGGTGCGATGATGGCTTACCACGAGGGGACGCATCGTCAAGGCATGCGGGGCGATAGGTGATATCACAAATGCCGGGGCTGACGGCTCGATTATCGGGCCGCCTACCGAGAGATTATACGCTGTGCTGCCGGTAGGTGTTGAGATTATAAGACCGTCGCCTTGATAATCAGCTACATCCATGCCATCGAGCCGGGCGTTGACTGAAATCATCGAGGCTGTATCCTGGCGTAGCACTGCCACCTCGTTGAGCGCATAAGGGCTGCCGGGGAAGGTGATTCCCGGCTGATTGTCATGAAGACTCACCTCAAGCATCGCCCTGTCCTCGATGGCGTAGTCGCCCGCGAGAAGCTGTGAAGTGATGGCTGAGGCATTATCAAGCATTTCGTCGGCAAGAAATCCGAGGTGCCCGGTGTTGACCCCTACGATGGGTATATGCTTCATGGCCACAGTGGTGGCGCTTCGCAGCAGTGTGCCGTCACCGCCGATACTTATTACAAAATCAGCGTCGAAGGCGTCGCCATCAAATTCAGTGAAATGGTTGACCTCGATTTTTCCGGCATCGCGCAGCGAGCGGAGCAGGCGTAGCTCTATGGCTATATCCACGCCCTTGTCGGCAAGCTGCTTCATAAACTTGTTGATCAGCCGGATGTCACGCTCTGTCTGACGACGTTTACCTATAAATGCTATCTTCATCTTAGTGACGATTAAGAGTATGTTTACTTTTGACTTATGTTAAGATTTGAAATGGATTTTCGAGTATGTTTTTAGATAGAATGAAGGAGTTATGGGGTTCCATAATGACTGAATGAAAGCTGAAAACAGGCCGGAAAGTCTTTTCAAAGGTTTCATTAAGTTAAAAGTAAACATACTCTAATATTATCACCGCCGCAGGTCATTACATGGCCTGCAGCGGTGGAATGGTATTGTTGAGATTTTTTGATTACCAGATTACTACGCGCTCAGCTTCAGGGCGATACATAGGATCACCTTCCTTGATGCCGAATGCTTCGAAGAAGGGAGCAATGTTGCGCAGAGTGACGTTGACGCGGTTGCGGCCAAGCGAGTGAACGTCGCCGGTAGTGAGCGACTTGATTTCGGCCTCGCGGATATTGTTTGCCCAGAGGTTGGCGTAGTTCATGTAGAACACCTGCTCGGGAGTGTATCCGTCAATCTTGGCTTCTTCTGACTTGACATCCACGCCCTTCTTGGCCTGAGAGTTAAGGAATGCAGTCATGGCGATGCGGAGGCCGCCCTGGTCAGCGATGTTCTCGCCGAGGGTGTACTGGCCGTTGGCAAACACGCCGGGGAGCACCTCTACAGCGTCAAACTGTGCAATGAGGCCTTTGGTCTTTTCCTCAAATGCCTTGGCATCTTCGGGTGTCCACCAGTCAACCATGTTGCCGGCAGCGTCGAAGTTACGACCTTGATCGTCAAATCCGTGAGTCATCTCGTGGCCGATCACCACGCCGATACCGCCATAGTTTTCAGCATCGCTTGCTTCAGGATCGAAGAAGGGAGCCTGAAGAATGGCGGCGGGGAATACTATCTCGTTGGCGGTGGGATTATAGTAAGCGTTGACAGTCTGAGGTGTCATGCCCCACTCGGTCTTGTCGACGGGCTTGCCCCATTTCGAATAGAGGTCACGCTGATGCCACATTGACACGTTGTGCATATTCTCATAGTAGCTGAGCTTGGGGTCGATCTCCATCGAAGAGTAGTCTTTCCATTTGTCGGGATAGCCGATCTTTACGGTGAAAGCGTCGAGCTTGTTAAGAGCCTGAGCCTTAGTGGTGTCAGTCATCCAGTCAAGGTTGGTGATATGCTCGCGGAGCGCTCCGCGGAGGTTTTCCACAAGGCCTATCATATACTGCTTGGATGACTCGGGGAAGTATTTCTCAACGTAAAGCTGGCCTACAGCCTCGCCGAGAGCACCTTCGGTAGCACCAAGGGCACGCTTCCAGCGGGGACGAAGCTCCTGCACGCCGCTCATCACCTTTGAGAACTCAAATGAACTGTTGGTGAAGTCGTCAGAGAGTGTCGGTGCAGCCTGTGCTACGTATTTCCAGAGGTAGTAGTCCTTGATTTCGCGATCAGTGAGCTTGCCCATCAGCTCGTTGGCGCGGGCTACGCTCTTAAGCTCGGTAACGATTACTGTATCAGGCGATTCGATACCCATTGTCTCTACGAAGAAACGATCCCAGACGATGTTGGGATACATTTCCTTAAGCTGGGCAAAAGTGCGGGGATTATACATTGCAGGGATGTTACGTGACTCCTCGCGGGTGAAAGCTGAGTCAGCAAGTGCGGTCTCGATCTTCATCACATTGTTCATGATACGGGTGGCATCCTCTGCCGAGTAGCCGGCATTCTGCATCTGGTCAGTAATAAGCTTCTTGTAAGCCTCGCGGACCTCAGTATTGCGGTCATCATTAAGCAGATAGTAGTCGCGGTCGCCCAGTCCCATACCGCCGCCGCTGACATACATTGCATATACATTGGAATTAGCAAGATCCTCCATGGGGCCTGCGCCGAAGAAGGGGCTTGCATAGTTGCCGTGCATCCAGAGGAAGAGGTCAGTCATCCCTTCATGAGGAGTATCCTCGATTTTCTTGAGGTCAGCCATGATGGGGGTTGCACCCTCGGCGTTGCGGCGCACAGAGTCCATAGCCTGGCTATAAATAGTCCACACCTTATAGTCAACCGTTCCGGGCTCGGGATTCTTGTCGCCGAGGTGGAGGATAAGCTCCTTTACGCGGTTTTCTGATGAATCGTTAAGGATGTTAAACTGGCCGTAACGAGAGTATTCAGCTGTAAGAGGATGAGCTTTCTCCCATCCGGTGTTAACATATCCGTAGAAATCGGTTCCGGGCGACACCATAGTGTCAAAATAGCTCGGATTGAGGCTCTTGAGGTGCTCCTGGCGATGTCCCTGACATGCGGTCACACCCACTGTAACTGCCATTGCTAAAGCTAATTTTAATGAATTCATTGGTTTATTAGAGTTGTTTCTTAGCCGCAAAGGTAGGCAATTTTCCCCATATCAGCAAAATAAAACCATCCATAGACGAGAAATACTCAAAGAGGGTGTAGCAAAACTCCGGGCTTTATACTACATTAGTCTTCTTGAATGTTTATTCATACCTGAGTAGTTACAATTCACCAAAATTCCTATAAAAACTATAAAACTTAAACTTTCTGTGTAAATACTGTAACAAAAATTTGGTAATCTAATATAATTCCATACCTTTGCCAAATCTAACGAATTAACAACCTTTAGATCTTTAACGTCCGATAGTAACAATTTCCAACTTTATATCACATTTTATGAAAAAACTTTACACACTCGCTTTAGCAGCCGTCGTCGCACTGACTGCTTCAGCCGTTGGTCAAAAGCAGCTCTCCGGCAAACTGGAAGCTCAGCAAAATTTGACTCTGAAAAACTCCGCAAAAGAAGCTCTCGCTACAGCTACTGCAACCACTTCAGGCCCCAAACGTGCCGCCGAAGAAGGTGAATGGGTTAAAACAAGCACCGGTATATGGTTTGAAGGCCCCCTCGCCGCCCGTTTCAGTGATGTTGATGAAGGTCAGTGGGAAGTAGATATTTACGAAAATGAGGCTCAGCCTGGATGGATTCGTCTTAACCCTTATGGCGAAGATACACAACCTGCACTACTACTTGGCCGCGCCAATACCGTAGATCTTGAAATTAACGTTTCAAATCCTGATCAGTGTTACTTCCTTGATTGGACTCCTTGGGGAAGTTTTACCTATGGAAGCTATTGCGCCGAAAATGATTGGAATGGTCAAGCTAATTACGGCAAACTCGTTGATGGCACAATCACATTTGCGGCCGGTACAGTTGCATATTATAATAGCGGCTGGGATTTTCTAAACAGCGAAATCAAAATCGTACTTGACAAGGAAACTTATGTAGACTATTCTCTTGACTTCATAGCTCCTTTCTGTGGCTCAGCTGAAGACTCCTATTTTGGATTCTTTAAAGGTGATGGTATTGAAACAGTTCTCTTTGACTATCTCGAAGGTTATTATCCTATGAATGATCAAAATGCCCAAGTAATTGCAGCATATGGTGAAGACATCACTGAATACGAAGGTTATAAGGTCAGCCTTGATCTTTATGGAACAAACACCGAGTGGTCACTCCTATATGTAGGCCTTGACAAAGAAGGCAACATTAAGGCTCAGGGTGCTGTATATACTTGGGTTGTAGAAGATGATGCCGACAATTGGAAAAAAGTTGGTAATGCTACTTACACCGAAGGCGTTCTTTCCAATATCTTCACTAACATTGATAGCGAAGATCTCAAATGCACTATTGAGGAAAACATTACAACCCCCGGCTACTATCGTCTTGTAAACCCCTACGATGATAATACGTTCGCATCTAATGAGGGTCACAACCACTACCTCTACATCAATGCTACTGATAAAGACCTCGTTTACATAGAGCCCTCACCTTTAGGTGCATACATCGGCTCAAGTTGGGGATACGCTGCAACTGACAGCTGGGGTTACATATATTATTACAATGACATGATAGAAGAAGGTAAAGAACTCGGCGTTTGGGGTACATTGGAAAATGGTGTAATCACTGTTCCCGGTGTGCGTATCCAGCTCTCTAATTACCAAAATGCTGATTTCCTCAGCCTCGGTCTTGACGCAACTATCAAGGTTGCTATCGAACTTGAAGCTCCTACCCACAGCTGGTCTGACAAGGTGGATGCTAACAATAGTGTATCTATCCCCGGTAACACCGTAATCGACCTTACCGCAGGCGAAGGCGAAAACATCTACTACGCTTGGGAAATCACCGCAGCTGCTGAGACTGAGAACGCTCCGGCACGCGTGCCCGCTGAAAGCGAATTCACTCTCCTTACTGATGATACCAAACCAGTATTCGCTGCTACAAAAGAGGGTGAAACCCACCTCCTCCACTACTACTCTGAAAATCCTGAGAACGGCTTCCGCAGCCCCGTAACTACACTCGCTGTAGTTCACGACGGCACTACCGGTCTTGAGAACATCGCTGTAGATGCTGCTGCCCCTGCTGAATACTTCAACCTCCAGGGTATCCGCGTCAATAATCCCGCCGCCGGTCAGATCCTCATCCGTCGTCAGGGCTCAAAAGTTGAGAAAGTTTACGTGAAATAATCTCTCTTTCCCATAATCTCCACTCGGAGCGACACCCCCGCGGTGCCGCTCCTTTTGTTATCCCCCCTTGTTATTTTAACTGCGTTGCATTTATGTGGGGGGTAGGTTGGTAATCAACCGATTGAGCCTCTCCGAGCCTCAGTATCAGAAAGATAGTCATGACCCCACATAAATGTGGGGTTTCTATGCCAAGGCATAGCGCTAAAGCGGTAACTTCGCTAAGGCGAAGCGCTAAAGCGATGACTGACAATCTCGGCGCCTCTTTCGATGCTATCATAACTGCATTGAGGCGTGATACATCACGCCCACAGCGAATCTGCCCACAGCTACTGCTAATCAACTGTTTTTCAATACATTATTTTGTGCGACGGGCGTGATGTATCACGCCCCTACATCATGCCACACGATCCAGGGCGTCCATGCCACCCGCCGGGGTTCAGCGGTGGGAGATATAAAGAATCACCGCGGCGGCGGGTGGCTGCTGCGGTGATTCGAGTATTATGGATGATATTTCTGTTATCCGATCTTGATGCCTGAGAAGCCCATGAAGGCCATGGCGAGGAGACCGGCAGTGATCAGGGCGATGGGCACACCTTTCATGGCTTTGGGTACGTCCACAAGGGCGAGCTGCTCACGGATGCCGGCGAAGATGCTGATGGCCATTGTGAAACCTATGGCGGTAGCGATAGCGTAGACAACGGATTGACCGAGGTCAAGGTCGTTGCGCACGCAGAGGATGGCTACACCAAGCACTGCACAGTTGGTGGTGATAAGGGGGAGGAACACACCGAGGGCGGCGTAGAGCGCGGGGGCGATCTTCTTCAACACGATCTCGAGCATCTGCACCAGGGCGGCGATGACGAGGATGAAGACGATAGTCTGCATATAGCCGAGACCCAAGGGATCAAGGCAGAATTTCTGAAGTGACCATGTCACCACGGTGGCTATTGCCATCACGAAGGTTACGGCTCCACCCATACCGGCTGCTGTCGACAGTTTGCGCGATACACCTATGAAAGGGCAAATTCCGAGGAACTGCGCGAAGACGATATTGTTAACGAATATCGCTGTGATTATGATTGAGATATATTCTATCATGGCTCAGGGTATTAAGCGGTTTTAACTGAACGATTACGGATGGCATTGAATGCAGCCACAAGCAGTCCGAGTGCGATAAATGCACCGGGGGCGAGGATAAACATCAGCGCGCCGTAGCTTTCGGGGTAGATCGAGAGGCCGAAGATGCAGCCTGTACCGAGCAGCTCACGGACAGCACCGAGGAGTGTCAGCGCCAGGGTGAAACCTACGCCGATACCTACACCATCGAGCAGCGAGTCAAATACAGTGTGGCGTGATGCAAAGGCTTCGGCGCGGCCGAGCACGATACAGTTTACCACGATCAGCGGGATGAAGATGCCGAGCGTAGCGTAGAGAGCGGGCACATAGGCCTCCATAAGCATCTGGAGCAGTGTCACGAATGTAGCGATTACGACGATAAATGCGGGGATGCGCACCTTGTCGGGCACGAGGTTCTTGATAAGTGAAATCACGACATTGGAGCAGATGAGCACTCCCATTGTGGCGAGACCCATGCTCATACCGGTAAGGGCTCCCGAAGTTGTTCCCAGGGTGGGACACATACCGAGCAGCAGCACGAATGTCGGGTTCTCGGTAACTATACCGTTGTATAGGATTTTAAGCTTGGAGTTCATGGCTTATAGGTTGTCTTTTGATTGGTTAAAGCCCTTGTAGGCGCGGTTGAGAGCCTCAAGGAATGCTCTTGAAGAGATGGTGGCTGCGGTGATGGCATCAACGTCGCCGCCGTCCTTGCTTACTGTCAGGTTGTTGACCCCGGGGTTGAGGCCAATGACGGTGTGCTTGCTGTCGCGGAACCAGTCCTGCATCTTTGCACCGAGGCCGGCGGTCTCAGCGTGGCTTACCACCTCGTAGCCGGTGATGTCACCTTCAGTATCAAATCCTACCATGATGACGATGTCGCCTGAGAAACCGTTTGACGAATAGGTCTCTACAGCAGCTCCGGTGAGCTCGTCGCCATTCTTGAGAGGGAAGATGGTGATCTCGCGGGCTTCGCCCTCAGGCACCACGGTTACTTTGTCGCTCACAGGGTCGTTGTCAAACGCTACGGTAGCAACGTTTTTGATAGCCTCTACCTGCTTCTGCTGGTTAGCCTGGGCGATGGCGTCGGCAGTCAGTACGTTTACGCCGGCAAGCAGTCCGCCTGCGACTATGGTTATCACTCCAAGTGACACGATCATGGTCACGAGGGTAGATTTTGCTCCACTCATGCTTTCACACTCCTTTCTCCGAACTTGCGGGGTTTGACCCAACGGTTGATAAGCGGGGTGAATCCGTTCATGATAAGGATGGCAAATGACATACCTTCAGGATAAGCGCCCCATTGACGTATAATAAATGTTATTGCTCCGATAAGTACACCGTAGATAATCATGCCTTTGTGGCTCATAGGCGAGGTCACATAGTCAGTGGCCATAAACACAGCTCCGAAGAGCAGACCGCCTGAGAGCAGCTCTACGCCTACGTTGGCGCCGCAGCAGAGCGAGAAGATGGCTACTGTAGCGATGATCGATACGGGAATGTGCCATGAGATGATGCGCATACACAGCAGGTAAACCAATCCGATAAGAATAGCTATGGCGCTGATTTCGCCTATCGAACCGGCATAGCCTCCGAGCGCCTTGCTCCACATATCCACATCAGCAGGATTGAGAAGACCCATCTTGATCTGACCGAGGATTGTAGGGCCGGTGGTGGCGTCAAAGTACGCAAGACGGTTGACTACCGGCTCGGGCCATGTTGTCATCAGCACGGGGAATGAGAGCAACAGGAACACGCGGCCTACGAGTGCAGGGTTGAACGTGTTGCAGCCAAGACCGCCGAAAGCCATCTTGCCGATACCTATGGCAACGACGCTGCCTATAAGCACTGTCCAGATGGGAAGGTTGGAGGGCAGGTTGAGCGCAAGAAGCAGACCCGTCAGCACTGCCGACAGATTGCCGATCTGAGGCTTGCGGCCAAGCATATAGCGGTCGATAAGCCACTCGGTAGCTACACAACCGACTATGGCACTGACAATCACTATCAAAGCACCGATGCCGAAATAATACAGACTGAATGCCACTGCTGGTAGCAGGGCGATGATTACATGCCCCATACAGCGTCGCACCGTGAGCGACGTGTGTATGTGCGGCGAAAGTGATAAGGTTAACATTGGTTTATTTCTATGATATTTCCCGCAAAATTACAAAAAATTAACCAAATACAATCAAAATTTTGTCAAAAACTTACATCAGTTTTCTGATTTTTTCTTCAAGCTCCCGAAGTTGGGGCGCCATCTCCGTCTTCTTGAAGTCAGGCTCTATCGAATAAATCCACCGCAGAAAATAGTGCTTTTCCGCCAATAGACTCAAGGTGATTGAATGATTTTTTTGCAAATATAGCAATATTTATTTGAAAAATCAGCGGGTGCCTCCGCCAATGGCTTTGTAGAGCTGAACGAGGGCGAGGTATTCGTCACGGCGGGCGTTGGAGTAGCCAATCTGGGCATCGAAGTAGCGCCGCTGGGCATCGAGTACGTCGATATAGTTGAGCGTGCCTCCTCGATACTGTAGTCTTGCGAGCTGCACATACTTCAATGCGGCGTCACGCAGCGAGGCTTTAAGCGCGGCTCCATCGCGGGCATTGCGGTATCCGGCGATGGCATTGTCTACCTCGGTGAAGGCGGTCATGACGCTTTTTTCATAGTCGAGGCGTGCTTGCTCATAAGCACTAATTGAAGCCTTGTAATTGCGTTTTTTGCGCCCGAAGTCGAAGATGCTGCCGGAGATGTTGCCGAGCGAATAGGTAAATGGCGATTTGAGAAATCCGGCCAAGGCATCATTCTCAAATCCGCCCGTGAAGCCAACGATGAAGTTGGGGAAGCGGTCGGCATACTTGAGCCCTACGTTGGCCATCGCCGCGGAGAGCCTCAGCTCGGCAGCCCGCAGGTCAGGACGGCGCTGAAGGAGCCGTGAAGGCATACCCGGCATAATGCTGTCAGGCATCTCGGCGTCAAGAAACAGGTGGGAGCGGTGGATCTCCTTTCCGGGGAAATCACCCGTCAGAAGCGATAAAGCGTTGACCGACACGGTGCGTTTCTGTTCAAGTGCCGGTATTAGCGAGGCCGTGGTGGTGTATTCCACCATGGCCTGCTGGTAGACAATTTCGGAGGTCAGTCCCCCCTCGTAACGCAGGCGGGCCTGCTCGAGGCTCTCCTTGCGGGTGACGAGTGTCTGGCGCACGATAGCTATTTCATTATCAAGGGCTATGAGGTTGAAATAAGCTGTGGCAGTCTGGGCGATGAGCGACATCTGCATGGCGCGGTAGTCCTCGGCCGACGCGAGGTATTCACCCCGGCTCTTGCTTCTGGCCCACTTCTGCGCACCCCATAGGTTGATCTCCCAGCTGACGGATGCTTTGAGTGAGATCTCGAGATCCTTGTCTACGCCGTGGCCGTCGTAATTGTTTGTCTCGTTGGTAAATCCGGCGATTCCATTGAGCTTGGGCGCAAGGTTGAGCCGTTCCACCCCGTAAAGCTCGCGCAGCTCGTCCATACGGGCGGCAGCCTTGAGGAGGTCGCGGTTGGCCTCGAGGGTGCGCTCGATAAGGTTACGCAGGTTTTCGTCAGTGTAAAATTCCCACCAGCTCAGGTCAGCATACGACAGCGAGTCAGCTTGCATCACTCCGGCAAACGTTTCGGGCATATCCAACTGTGGCTTCGGCAGCTGCCGTGTGCCGGAGCAGGCCACCATGATTGTGGCGGCAAGGATGGTGACGGTATATATCAGTGTTTTTTGCATTTTGAAATCAAGTTGTTGATAGCTACGAAGAAAAATGGGACGAACACTATGCCTACGGTAATTGCCACGGCCATGCCGAAGAATACTCCCGTGCCTATGTCGCGGCGGGCAGCCGAACCGGGGCCGGTGGCGAAGAGCAGCGGAAGGAGTCCGAGCATGAAGGCCAGTGAGGTCATTAGGATCGGGCGGAAGCGCTTGCGGGCGGCTGAAAGGGCGGCTGTCACGGCATCGAGTCCGTGATCCACGCCATCCTTTGCAAATTCCACAATCAATATTGCATTCTTGGCCACAAGGCCTACGAGCATCACGAGCCCTATCTGGAAGTAGATATTGTTTTCGAGCCCGCAGATCCATATTCCGAGATAAGCGCCCACGCCTGCCACGGGAAGTGACAGGATAACGGCTAACGGCACACTCCAGCTTTCATATAGCGCTGCAAGGAAGAGAAATACGAAGAGAAACGCAAGTCCGAGCACCACGGCAGGATTGGCAGCCTGATGTTTCTCCTGATACGAGAGCCCGCTCCACTCTACGGCGATATTTTCGGGCAGATGCCGCGACACGATATCTTCAAGTGCAGCCATGGCCTCACCGGTGCTGTAGCCGTTTGCGGCCTCGCCGCTGATGATGGCAGAGTTAAACATATTGAAGCGAGAGATGGTGCCCGGGCCGGTGGTATAGTTGGTGGTGCCGAGCGACGAGACGGGTATCATCGATCCGTCGCTGCTGCGGACGAAAAAGAGGTTCATGTCTGACCGGGAGTCGCGGTAGGGGGCTTCGGCCTGGATGTAGACCCGGTAGATACGGTTAAACATATTGAAGTCATTGACATACACTGACCCTGTGAAGGCTTTCATCGTGGCAAAGATGTCACTGACGGGGATGCCCTGGAGCTTGGCGCGATCACGATCCACATCGAAGAATAGCTGGGGTATCTCGGCTTGCATCGAGCTCGAGAGCGATGCTATGGCGGGCGACTCGGCGGCATAACGCTTCAACGTGTCGACGGCGCTCCGCAGTTGGTCATATCCTGCATCTCCACGGGCTTCGAGTGCCATCTCTATGCCGCCTGATGTGCCGAGGCCGGGGATTATGGCGGGGGTGAAGAAGAAGACGTTGCTCTCGGGATAGCGCTCAAGGTAACGGCGCAGGCGCTCGCGCACTTCGGTGATGTCTCCGCCGGTGCGCTGATCCCACGGCTTGAGGATGACGGTGAGCGTAGCATGGGCTTGATTGGAGCCGGTGCGGGGCGACGATCCGGTGACATTCAATACGTATTCTACGTCAGGATCAGAGCTGATATATTCGATGGCGCGGTCAGTGACGGCGCGGGTGCGCTCTATTGTGGCACCTTCGGGGAGCTCAAGCTCTACGGTGAAGTAGCCCTGATCTTCCTGCGACATGAAGCTGGTGGGAAGTATCGAGTTCATCAGCCAAATAAGGGCCAATGCTACGGCGAAGGCCACATACATCCGTCGGGGTGCGCCGAGGGCTTTGCGGATCATGCGGCAGTAGAATTGGTCGCCACGCTGGAGCCAGTAGTTGATCAGACGAAACAGGCGTATCTTGCGGCGATGGGAGGGCCGACGCAGCAGAGTAGCGCACATCACGGGAGAGAGGGTCAGCGCCACGATTGTGGAGATGATCACTGATACGGCGATGGTGATGGTAAACTGTCGGTAAAGCTGGCCGGTGATACCTGGCAGGAAGCTGACGGGCACAAACACTGCACAGAGCACGAGCGACATCGCTACGAGCGCTGAACCGAGCCCATCCATGGCTTTCACCGTGGCCTCGCGGGGCGGCAGGTGCTCGGAGGTCATGATGCGGTCAACGTTTTCCACCACCACTATGGCGTCATCCACCACGATACCTATGGCTAAGATCAAGCCCAAGAGAGTAAGCATATTGAGGGAGAAGCCGAAGAGGAGCATCACGCCGAAGGTGCCCACAAGCGATATCGGCACGGCGATGACGGGAATGAGCGTGGCGCGCCAGTTTTGGAGCGACAGGAACACTACGAGTATCACGAGCGCGAGGGCCTCGAAGAAGGTGCGGTAGACATGGTGGATTGACTCTGATATATATGTGGTCATGTCAAAGGGGATGTCGTACGACATTCCTTCGGGGAAGTTGGCGGCGATGGCTTTCATCTCAGCTTTTACGGCTTCGGCTACATCGATAGCGTTGGCTCCGGGGAGCATATTGATGTTGATCACGGCTGCATTGTCGCCGTTGATGCCGCTCTCGGTATTGTAGGATGCTGCTTCGAGCGACACGCGGGCCACGTCGCGCAGCCTGATCATCGACCCGGTTTTCCCGGCTCTGATGACGATGTTTTCAAACTCCTCTACGCTGGATAGCCTTCCGCGGGCGATAATCGGCAGAGAGATGTCCACGCCGTCCATTGGCGCCTGGCCTATCACCCCGGCAGCGCTCTCGCGGTTCTGGTCTTTCAGGGCGGTCTGTATGTCGTTGACGGTGAGTCCGAGGTCAGCGAGTTTGGCAGGGTCTACCCATATCTGCATGGCGTAATAGCGGCCACCTACGGTCTTTACGCTGCCTACGCCGGGGATGCGGCGCAGCAAGTCAATGACGTTGAGGGTCGTGTAGTTGCTGAGATATATTTCATCAAATTTGGGATCTGACGAGGTGACTACGATGGTCATCAGCTTGTTGGCGGTCTCTTGCTCTACGGATATGCCATTCTGCACCACTTCGGCCGGAAGTCGCGACTCGGCTTGCTTGATGCGGTTCTGAATGTCGACGGCGGCGAGCTCGGGGGAGGTGTCGATGCTGAAGGTCACCAGTGCGGAGAAGCCGCCGGAGTTTGACGAGGTGGAGGTCATATAGAGCATGCCGGGTGTGCCGTTGAGCTCCTGCTCGATGGGGGTGGCTACGGCTTGGGTGACGGTTGTGGCGTCAGCGCCGGGATAGGAGGCGGATATTCTCACCACCGGGGGCACTATCCGGGGATATTGGTCTACGGGAAGTAGGGTCAGGCCTATCAGTCCGATAATGAAGATCACTACGGATATCACTATCGAAAACACCGGATGGTCAATGAAAAAGTTCCGCTTCATGGTCATCGGGCTATTGAGTCAGTAACTATGGCTTTCACGGGGTCAACCTTCATGCCGTGGCTGAGCTTGTGATACCCTTCGACAACTATGTTTTCACCTTTGGTCAGTCCGCGCTCTACGATTACTTTCGAGCCGAGCTCGGGGCCTGTCTCGATGAATCGTCGCTCCACTATGCTGTCAGGCCTTACCACCACCACGTAAGCACCACCTTTTTCTATTATAAGGGAGCGGGTAGGCACCACCACGGCATCTTCTCTTACGTCAAGCAGAACCTTTACCTTGGTAAATTCGCCCGGAAGCAGCGACTGGTCAGGGTTAGGCATCTCGGCTGTGACTGAGAATGTGCCGGTGTTGGGGTCAACGGTCGGGTCAGCGAAGTCAACAAACCCTTTATGGGGATACACTGAGCCATCGGCAAGGGTGATGGTGATGAAGGAGTCCCAGCGGCGGGTGGAGTCGCGCTGGCCTATGTTGACGTTGCGCGATTTGCCTGTGAGGTAGTCAAGGGCGGTCATCGAGAAGTCTACACGTACGGTATCGGATTTCACCACTGTGGCAAGCAGTGATTTGCCTGACGGACCGACAAGGGTGCCTATATCAGCATAACTGCCTGAGATATAGCCTGAGATGGGGGAGCTGACATTTGTGTAGCCTAACGTCAGCTCGGCTGTGGTGAGGTCAGCTTCACTGACGGTCACCTCGGCGATGGCGTTTTCGTAAGCGGCCTCGGCGTTGTCAAGGTCAAGCTGCGAGGCTGCATTTTTCTCAAACAGGGGGCGTATGCGTTCAAGGTCACGCTTGGCTTTTACAGCATTGGCGCGGGCTTTGTTGAGCTGGGCGCGGGCTTTGTTGGCATGGGCTTTGTATATTCGCGGATCAATCACGAAGAGGGTTTGACCTTTCTCTATGCGGCTTCCTTCGTTGAAGAGCATACTCTCAAGGTAGCCTTCCACGCGGGCATGGATCTCCACAAACTGCTGCGCGCGAATGCGACCTACATATTCGCCATATATATTGACATTCTCAGTCGTTACGGTCTGCATCTCCACGACGGGGAGCGTCACCTGCGTCTGGCGGTTACGATTCAACATATATATAATAGCGATTATGCCGAGTAAGACGGCTGCGCAGATAAGACAAAGTGATAGCTTGTGATCGAATTTTCTCATAAGTGATGAATAATAGATTCGCAAATATAACAAATTTTCGCCAATTTGGTTCACCCCACTACGGCTGCTCCCTCATATCGAGAAGACTCACATACTTGAACCAGCCGGGATCACGCTCCTCCTCTGGCAGTTCAATTTGATCCATCAGTCGGTAGATATTGACAAGGTAGGGGGCTACCTGACGCTTTGATCTCTTCTTGCAGCCTCGCTTCTTGGGCTTTTCTTCAGCATGCTCTTCCTCTTCTTCAACCGCTGCCTGCTCCTGCTCCACCTCTTCATAATCCACCACCTCGCTGTCAAGGTCAAGCTCATCCACCGGCTTGCGCGGACGACGTGCCACACGCGAACGATGAATCGCCTTGATCACATCCTCGCGTATGAATAAGAAGATATTCACTTCAATCTCATTCTCGAAATTATCCATTACACTACCTCCGGTGACATACGCATAAAGCGCGCTGCTTAGCTTGTCAGCCAAGTCCTGCGGAAAAGCCAGTTGGATCCGCTCGTTGATTTCCTCAAAATACTTGTAGGAAACCGCCATTTCATAGTCCTGTCTCATGATTACTGAATTTTTTCAGCAAAATTACACCCCACCACTCCCATCAATTGACCATAATGGCAATTCCCTCCCATAATTCCCACAACTCCCACAATCTCCCATAATCTCCCATCGTTAAAAAATATTAATGATTATTGCTTTCCCCACGAAAAATCACTACCTTTGCAGTCCGATTATGTCCAATTAATAAACCCGGGGCACAGTGCACCGCGACTTTTGGCCGAGTCCGTATGCTACCTCACCCCATCAGTAACTATCTATTAATTAACATTAAAACGTGGATACTTTAAGCTACAAAACCCTTACTCCCAACGCTGAAAGCGTTGACCACAAGTGGGTTCTTATCGACGCTACCGACCTCGTTCTCGGTCGCCTCTGCGCCACTGTCGCCCTTATTCTTCGCGGCAAAAACAAACCCTCCTACTCGCCCAACATCGAATGCGGCGACAACGTTGTAATCATCAACGCTGACAAAGTGCGCCTTACCGGCAAAAAAATGACCGACAGAGAATACCTCCGCTACACCGGTTACCCCGGCGGTCAGCGCGTCTCTACACCTGAAGTGCTCATGAAGAAGTCTTTCAACAAGCACATCAAACCCGGTTACCACCCCCTTTTCATAAAGGTCGTGAAAGGTATGCTTCCCAAAAACCGTCTCGGTCGCCGTCTGATCGAAAATATGCACGTTTACAACGGCCCGACTCATCCCCACGAAGCTCAGAACCCCGAACTTATTGATATTAACAAAATTAAATAATATTGAAGAATGGAATCAGTTAATGCAGTAGGACGTCGTAAAGCTGCCGTAGCTCGCGTAATCCTTAACGAAGGTAACGGCACCATCACTATCAACAAGCGTCCTTTGGATGTGTATTTCCCCTCATCCATCCTCCAATATATCGTTAAACAGCCCCTCAACACTCTCGACGTCGCTGAAAAATACGACATCAAAGTGAACCTTAACGGCGGCGGATACAAAGGTCAGGCCGAGGCTCTACGTCTCGCTATCGCCCGCGCCCTCGTTAAAATCAACCCCGAGGACAAGCACGCTCTCCGCGTCGAAGGATTCATGACTCGCGACCCCCGCGCCGTCGAGCGTAAGAAACCCGGTCGTCCCAAGGCTCGCAAACGCTTCCAGTTCTCTAAGCGTTAATACTTTACGATCGCTCCCGGCGGCCTGATTCGCCTCCGGTGCTATATATTGTTTAGAATCTAAATCCGGCGGATGGACACGTTCCCTACCGCTGAATTGAAATCATTAAGAAGAACGTAAACATCTTTCAAATTCCTATCATGTCAACTCCTAATTTTGACCAACTCCTCGAAGCAGGCTGCCATTTCGGCCACATGAAAAGAAAATGGAATCCTGCTATGGCGCCCTATATCTTCATGGAGCGCAACGGTATCCACATTATCGACCTCTACAAGACTCAGGCAAAGCTCGAAGAAGCTGCTAACGCTCTCCGTAACATCGCTAAAGGTGGTAAGAAAATCCTTTTCGTCGCTACCAAAAAGCAGGCTAAAGAGCTCCTCGCTGAAAAAGCCTCTTCTGTAAATATGCCCTACGTTATCGAACGCTGGCCCGGCGGTATGCTCACCAACTTCCCCACTATCCGCAAGGCTGTCAAGAAGATGACTACTATCGACAAGATGACCAAGGATGGCACTTTCGATAACCTCTCTAAACGCGAGAAACTCCAGATCACTCGCCAGCGCGCCAAGCTCGAGAAGAACCTCGGCTCTATCGCTGACCTTAACCGCCTCCCCTCTGCTCTCTTCGTTGTCGATGTTCTCAAAGAGCACATCGCTGTCGCTGAAGCTAACCGCCTCGGTATCCCCGTGTTCGGTATCGTCGACACTAACTCTGACCCCAACTCTGTAGATTTCGTTATCCCCGCAAACGACGACGCTTCTAAGTCAATCGAGATCATCCTCGACACCGTTTGTGCTGCTATCAACGAGGGTCTCGAAGAGCGTAAGGTCGAGAAGGCTGACGAGAAGGCTTCTGCTGAGCAGGCTGACGAGAAGGCTGCTCCACGCCGCGAACGCCGCCGCGTAAAACGCAACGACGCTCCCGCAGCTGCCGAGGCTCCCGCAGCTGAAGCTGAAGCTGCTCCTGCCGCTGAAGCTGCTCCCGCTGCCGAGGCTTAATAATCCCCTATTTTCTAACCGAATAACACCCTGTTTATAATATGGCAGTTACAATGGCAGAAATCACCAAGCTGCGCCACCTTACTTCAGCCGGCTTGATGGACTGCAAAAAAGCTCTTAACGAGACTAACGGCGACATCGAAGCAGCCGTTGAAATCCTTCGCAAAAAAGGCCAGGCTGTTGCAGCCAAGCGTGAGGACCGTGAAGCTTCTGAAGGTTGCGTTCTCGCCAAAAACGAAGGAAACTTCGCAGCTGTGGTTGCCCTCAATTGCGAAACTGACTTCGTGGCTAAGAATGCCGGATTCGTCGCCCTTACTCAGCGCATCCTCGATGCAGCTGTTGCTAACCGCATAGCTGACCTCGCTGCTCTCAAAGCTCTCGAACTCGATGGTCGCACCATCGAAGCCCTCATCGTTGAAGAGGTCGGCAAGACCGGCGAAAAGATGGAAATCGGTGCTTACGAGACCATCACCGCCCCCTCTACCACTTCTTACAACCACCTCGGAAACAAGCTCGCCACTATCGTAGGTTTCAACCTCGAAGGCGTTGACTATCAGGTAGGTCGCGATATCGCTATGCAGGTCGCTTCAATGAACCCCGTAGCCGTTGACCGCGAAAGCGTTCCCGCCGAAGTAATCGAGTCAGAGAAAAACGTCGCTATCGAGAAAACTAAAGAAGAGCAGGTTCGCAAAGCCGTTGACGCAGCCCTCTCCAAGGCTGGCATCAACCCCGCTCACGTCGACAGCGAAGCTCACATCGAAAGCAATATGTCCAAAGGCTGGATCACTCCCGAGCAGGCTGAGCAGGCTCGCAAGATCAAAGCCGAAGTCGCTGAGCAAAAAGCCGCTAACCTCCCCCAGCAGATGATCGAAAATATCGTCAAAGGTCGTCTCAACAAGTTCTACAAAGAATCTTGCCTCATGGAGCAGGAATTCATCAAAGATGGAAACCTCACCATTGGCCAGTATCTCGCTCAGGCTCAGAAAGGCCTCGTAGCTGTAGAATTCAAGCGCGTTAACCTCAACGAAGACTAATCCCTCCCAATCCCAATAGCAGCGCCGGGTGTTCCTCCGAACCCCGGTGCTTTATGTATTATCATGCTCCGTCATGCTCCGTCATGCTCCATCATGCTCCATCATGCTCCATCATGCTTCATCATGATGCGTCATGCCTCCCCCATTAGCCCTAAAAAAGCCGCCTCCCGTTAGGGAAGCGGCTTTTTATCTCTTTGGAAATCTTGACAATGAATCAGTCAATTATTTCTTGCGACGGTTACCGTAGCGGCTCATGAACTTATCTACACGTCCTGCGGTGTCGACGAGTTTCTGCTTGCCGGTGAAGAAGGGGTGTGAGGAGCTGGTGATTTCAAGCTTTACAAGAGGATAAGTTACACCGTCAACTTCGATTTCTTCGCGGGTAGCGACTGTTGAACGAGTGATGAAGATCTCATCGTTTGACATGTCCTTAAAAACTACTTCGCGGTAATTTGAGGGATGAATATCTTTTTTCATTGTCTTTGAATAGTTTAATAGTCAATTTTAAGAAAAACACGCGCTGGTAAGACGCTAATTTCTCGTAATGGCAGGGCAAAGTTACTCATTTTTCTCCATCTATCAAAACTTTTTTTGCTTTAATACCTTTTTTTATTTTAGCACAAAAATCCAGCATCTAAAAGTGAACAATTTTTCTCCCTTTTCGGAAAAGTTTTTACCCTGCCCATTGAACTATGGTATGTTAATTGGTGTTATATTTGCATCACGTTAAGACTATTTGATTATGCGTTTACATAGGTTACTGCTGATCTTCCCGTTGACTCTGTCTTTGATAGCTTCTTCCCAAGTGCCTGAGGCACCGGTTACGCTGGAGCAATGCCGAGATATGGCTCTGAAAAACAACAAGAAAATCAGAATTCAAAACGAGAAAATTAACGTCGCTCACTATCAGAACGACGAGGCCTTTGCCGCCTACCTTCCGTCGATCGATTTCGCCGGAGGCTATATGTATAATTCCCGCAAGCTGTCGGTCTACGATTCTGACCAACTCCTGCCGGTGAAGAGTTTCGATATGTCCACACAGAGCTACCAATTCTCAGTGGTGAAAAATCCTGCCACAGGAGAGCCGATGATGGATGCAAACGGCCAGTATATCTTTGACCAGGTGGCTCTTATCCCAAAAGATGCTATGACTTTTGATATTCATAACGTGTTCTTTGGCGGGTTGACTCTTACGCAACCCATTTTTATGGGAGGTAAGATCGTGGCTATGAATAAGATAACCGGCTATGCCGAGAATCTTGCCCGATCGCTCCGAGATAATGAGGCGCAAAACGTTGTGTGTGCTGTAGATGCCGCTTACTGGTTGGTGGTTTCGCTTAAAGCAAAATACAGGCTTGCAGTCAGTTACGTTGATCTTCTCGACACTCTTCATAATAATGTGGAGGCAATGCTCCGAGAGGGTGTGGCCACGCGTTCTGACCTGCTTACCGTGGATGTTAAGCTTAATTCTGCAAAGGTGGACCTCACAAAGGTGGAAAATGGCCTGGTGCTGTCACGCATGGCTTTAGCTCAGGTGTGCGGCCTACCGATTGACTCTGACCTGCATCTCGTAGATGAAGATACTGAAGCTCTTGCTGATGCTTCTACCGCCCCGGTAACTTACGATATGGCTGATGTTTATGCCCGTCGAGACGACCTTCGTGCTCTTGAATATGGCGTGAAAATTTACGGCGAGAAGGAGAAGGTGGAGCGCTCTTCGATGCTCCCGTCACTGGCGCTCGTGGGTGCCTATTCGTTTAGCAACCCCAATATGTACGATGGCTTCAAACGGAAGTTCGGTGGAGCATTTTCCGTAGGAGCCATGCTTACGGTGCCGCTGATCCACTGGGGAGGGAACCTCGCTAAATACAAGGCCGCAAAAGCTCAGACGGCTATTGCACGACTTGAGTTAGAAGATGCCCGGGAGCTTATAGATCTGCAGGTTAGTCAGGCTTCGTTCAAGTCACGCGAGGCCGCCAAGACCTACGCCATGACCTCATCTAACCTCGAGAAGGCCGATGAAAATCTCCGTCAGGCCACTCTCGGCTACAAGGAAGGTGTAATGACAGTTGACAATGTCATGGAAGCACAAACTGCTTGGCTTAAAGCCAATTCTGAAAATATTGATGCCCGCATCGACATCTTCCTTTGTGATGTGTACCTCTCGAAGGTGCTCGGTCGTCTTGATACTTACGTTAAATAAAATTTACTGCTATGGCTGAAAATAATAATAAGACTACTATCCCCGAGCAGCGTGAAAACAAGTTGCTGCTCACTGCATTAGCTATTTTTGTCGCTATGTGTATCATCCTGGCGATCATAGGCTTCTGCTTCCTGTCGCGCCCCGACGAACTGATTGAGGGTCAGGCTGATGCTACCTCGGTTAAAATCTCCGGCAAACTACCCGGCCGCGTTCGCGACTTCTACGTCAGCGAGGGCGATATGGTGAAGGCCGGCGATACGCTGGTGCATATCTATTCGTCGCTGGTGGAGGCCAAGATGATGCAGGCCGAAGGCATGGAGAATGCCGCATCAGCTATAAATCAGAAGGTTGACGCCGGAACCCGCTCGCAGATCATTCAGGCCGCCGCTGATCTTGTAGCTCAGGCCGCTGCCGCAAGAGAAATAACTGAAAAGACTTACCGCCGACTGGAAAACCTTTATAAAGAGGGTGTTGTGTCGGAGCAGAAGCGTGATGAAGCCAAGGCTGCCTACGATGCTGCCGTTGCCGCGGAGTCAGCTGCCAAGAGTCAGCTGTCACTTGCCCGTGACGGCGCCCAGAAAGAGGACAAAGCCAATGCCGAGGCGATGGTCAGCGTAGCCCGCGGCGGCGTGGCCGAAGTGGAGAGCCTGCTTGAAGATCAATATCTTGTAGCTCCCTGCGACGGCCAGATTGACCAGATTTACCCCGAGGTTGGCGAGCTGGTTTCACTTGGTGCTCCTATCATGAGCCTGCTGAAAATCAGCGACAAATGGGTGACCTTCAATGTCCGCGAAGGACTCCTTTCACAGCTCAAGCTCGGCGACGAGATCGAAGTCATGGTGCCCGCCCTTGACAAGCGCCATATCAAGGTGAAAATCTACTACGTCCGCGACCTCGGCTCCTATGCCACCTGGCGTGCCACCAAGGCTACCGGCCAGTGGGATAGCAAAACTTTTGAAATAAAGGCTCGTCCTGTAGAGGATATCCCTGATCTGCGCCCCGGAATGACTGTAGTGTATTACGAAAAATAACTTTCACGGTATGTTAGGAAATTCATTAAAAAGAGGTATTCGCCAGCTGGGCATGAGGAAAATCTATTTCTTCATGATGGCTGTCGTGCCCTCTGTGATGATTTTCTTTTTCCTCAATCTCATGAACGAGGGCCTGCCGCTGAAAGTGCCCTCAGCAGTGGTGGATCATGATCGCTCGTCGATGTCACGCCAGACCATACGGCAACTTAACGCCATGGAACTGATTGACATAACCGAGGATTTGGAATCCTACGACAAGGCAATGGAGAAGATCCGCAGCGGCGAGATTTTCGGCTTCTTCATGATACCGGAGAATTTCCAGAAGGACGCTATAGCCGGACGTACACCCACGCTGACCTACTATTGCAACATGACAATTTTTGTTCCCGGAACGCTGACTTTCAAGGGATTCAAGACTATAGCCGTGTCTACGGCCGGCTCTATTGTCAGGACAGAGCTTGTATCAGCCGGCGTAGGCGACTACCTTGCATCGCCGCTACTGCAACCACTTGTGGTTCAGGATCGACCGCTCAATAATCCGTGGACCAACTATAATATCTACCTCTCCAACTCCTTCCTCCCTTGCCTGCTGGCTCTTCTGATAATGACCGTCACAGCCTTCAGCATCTGTCAGGAGCAGAAGCAAGGCACCTCAGTAGAATGGCTTCGCACAGCCGGTGGGAATATGGCTGTCGCGCTGGCCGGCAAGCTGTTACCGCAGACGGTGGTTTTCTCGGCCGTAGGAGTGGCTCTACAAGCCATCATGTTCCGCTATCTCGACTTCCCGCTCAACAATCACCCGCTGCACATCATCACAGCCATGGTGCTGATGGTGATGGCCTGCCAGGCCTTCGCCGTATGCATCGTAGAGATAGTTCCCAACCTCAGGATGGCCTTGTCGATATGCTCGCTGTTCGGCATTCTCTGCTTCTCGGTAGCAGGTTTCTCCTTCCCGGTAGAGCAGATGTATGGCGCGGTAGGGATCTTCTCTTACTGTTTCCCCATCCGCTATTACTTCCTCATCTATATCGATCAGGCACTCAACGGCATACCCATCTACTACTCCCGCTTCTACTATGTGGCACTGCTTGTGTTCCTGCTTCTTCCCGTCATAGGACTTCGCCGTCTGCGCCACCGTATGCTCAACCCCGTATATGTCCCCTGAAAACAAGTGAGTTATGAAACGATTTTTCCAAAATATAGCACGCTGGTTTGTCACACTCTTCCGGGTATGGCGCAGGGAATTCTATCTGGTGTTCACTGATCTTGGAGTGCTCCTCTTCTTCTTCGGCCTGCCCACAGCCTATCCCATAGTCTACACCCTCATCTACAACCCTGAGATAGTGACAGATATGCCCGTAGTGGTGATTGACAACTCCCGCTCGGCCAGGTCACGCGAGCTCGTCAGAGCTCTTGACGCCACTCAGGCCATAAAGATAGCAGGCTATGCTACTGATCTGCCCGATGCACGCCGCGCATGGCATGAAAAGAAATGCTACGGTATCCTCCTTATCCCTGACGACTACGACACCCGCCTCAGTCAGGGGCGTCAGGCCGTGGTAACCTTCTACGACGATATGTCGCTGCTGCTGAGATACCGCTCGTTTGTCAGCGCCATCACTGATGTCCAGATAGCCCAAACCCTTAAGATAACCCACGAGCGAGTGGACAACCTCGGCCTTATAGCTGAGAGTGTATCATCCGGCGACCTGCCTGTGAATCAGCAAGCTGTCATGGTGGGTGATGTCACCCAGGGCTTTGCTTCATTTGTGATGCTCGGAGTGGTGGTGCTCATCCTTCAGCAGAGCATGATCCTCGGAGTCACGATGCTTGCCGGAGGACGCGCCGAGCGTCGCCGCCGAAATCATGGCTACGACCCGATGTCCATTGAAGCTTCGCCGGTCACCACCATTCTTGGCCGTACGCTCTGCTACATAGTGATTTACCTTCCCCTCTGCTACTATATTTTAGAGATAGTGCCTTGGATGTTCAGCTTGCCACATCTTGCCACCTTCGACGAGTATATGCCCTTCATCTTCCCGATGCTGCTTGCCTCGGCCTTACTTGGCGAGACTGTTGGCGTTTTTGTAACAGAGCGCGAATCGTCACTGTTGGTTGTGGTATTCACTTCGCTGCTCTTTCTGTTCCTGTCAGGCCTTACCTGGCCGCGATATGCCTTCAACGGCTTCTGGACAATGATATCTGCCCTTGTACCGGCCACATGGGGGGTGGAAGGATTTATCCACATGTCCTCTGACGGAGCCACGCTTGCCGACATAAACCGCTATTATATAAACCTCTGGCTCCTAACAGCACTTTACTTTGTGACAGCTCTACTGCTGACATTCTTCCGACAAAAGAGCCAAAAATTGCCGGTTTTGAATAATTAATCTTATCTTTGTAAAAAATTAGCTATCCGTATGGCAACATTTGAAGAATTAGGAGTAAATGCGCCGTTGCGCAAAGCGATAGAAGAGATGGGTTACATGGCTCCGATGCCTGTGCAGGAGCGCGTGATTCCTCGCCTGCTCGGTGATGCCCGTGATATAGTGGCACTTGCCCAGACCGGCACCGGCAAAACCGCTGCTTTCGGTCTACCCATCCTCCAGCTCGTAGACACCCAAAAGCGTGAACCTCAAGCACTTATCTTGTCGCCCACCCGCGAGCTATGCCTTCAGATAGCCTCCGACCTCGCTGACTATTCGCGCTATATCCCTGATGTAAAGGTGATTCCCGTCTACGGCGGATCAAGTATCGAAAGCCAGATAAGAGCTCTGCGTGAAGGGGCTCAGATTATCGTGGCCACCCCCGGACGCCTTATCGACCTGATAAAGAGAGGTGTAGTCCACCTCGATACAGTCACCACCGTAGTGCTCGACGAAGCTGACGAGATGCTCAACATGGGCTTCCTCGAGTCGCTCGAAGAGATCCTCTCCTACGTACCCGACGACAGGAAGATGCTGATGTTCTCGGCTACGATGCCCGCTGACATTGCCCGCATCGCCCGCCGTTATATGAAAGATTATGAGGAGATTGTGGTAGGCACCCGCAACGAAGGAGCCGAGAATGTGCGCCACATATATTATATGGTACATGCGAGCGACAAATACCTTGCCCTCAAACGCATAGCCGACAATTCCCCCGGCATCTACGCCATCATTTTCTGCCGCACCCGCCGTGACACCCAGGAGATAGCTGACCGCCTCATCAAGGACGGCTACAATGCCGAGGCCCTCCACGGCGACCTCTCGCAGCAGCAGCGTGACATCGTGATGAAGAAGTTCCGCGATCGCGTGGTATCACTCCTCGTGGCTACTGACGTGGCGGCCCGCGGCCTTGACGTGGACAACCTTACCCACGTCATCAACTACGGACTCCCCGAAGATGCAGCCATCTACACTCACCGCTCCGGCCGAACCGGCCGCGCAGGCAAAAGCGGCACCTCAATAGCCATAATCCACTCCCGCGAGAAGAAACTGCTCCGCGAGATAGAGAGGATAATAGGTAAAACATTCGAGCGCCGCGATGTGCCTACCCCTGAGCATATCATTGAGAAACAGCTATATAACCTCGCTGACCGACTTGAGCGCGTGCAGGTCAACGAAGACGAGATCATGCGCTATATTCCCGGCATCTCCCGCAAGCTTAGCTGGCTCACCGGCGACGACCTGCTTAAGCGCGTCATCTCCTTAGAATTCAACCGCTTACTCGACTATTACAAGGATGCTCCCACAATCGACAATATCGATGAAAAGCCCTCCAAGAAGTCGAAACGCGACGAACGCCGACACAAAGAGCCCCGCACCGACGCCGAAAAAGACCGCCGCACCGCCGAGCGCGGCATGGAGAGAATATATGTCAATGTAGGCAAGCGCGATGGCTTCTACGCCGGCAACCTCATAGATATGCTCAACAAGCTGATCCACGGCAAGCGCGTCGACGTAGGCCGCATCGACCTCCTTCCCGCCTACACGCTCTTCGACGTCAAGAAAGCCGAGGCCCGGAAAGTAGTGGGCGCATTGACCGGAGCCGAGTTTGTAGGCAAGCGACTCCATAGCGAAATCGCTGACCCTGAACGTGACTACGCCCGTATCGCCAACAAGAAAAAAAATCGTAAATCATGATAATCCGACGACTGTCCACTCTACTCCTGGCCCTGTGTGCTACAGCTGTAGCCGCCATGGCCCAACTGACTTCAGCCGAGGCATTTGCCTCAGCTCCTGCAACAGTGTTTCCGCTGCTTGATCCCAACACCCGCCTTGACATGATCGACTATTTCCGCAGCGGTATGTCGACCCCCTCGGCAAATGCCCTCAAGGGAAAATCAGCCATCACAGCCATGACTGACGAAGACCTTACCGTAAGAATGACTGACTCTTCGACTGCTCACCTTATCGTGCTCCCCGTCAACTCATCTGACCCTATTATCGGCCTGATTTCCACCGTGGCAACCCCAGGTCTCGATAGCCATATCAATTTCTACGACGCTGCATGGATCGCTATCGACGGCTCGAAATATTTCATAGCACCATCGCTTGACGACTGGCTCACCAAGGATGGCAAGGCCAACCGTGACATGGTGGAAATGCAAGTGCCTTTCCTCCTTGTATCTTACGACTACTCGCCTACCACCAAGCAACTTACCCTGACCAATAACCTCGACAAATTCCTTGACGAGGACATATACGCCATAGTCAGCCCCTATCTCCGCAAAACACTGACCTACACCTGGAACGGTAAGAAATTTAATCCCGACAAATGACCGGATCAACTGACGCGGCGCTTACGCTGCTGCAATTCAATACATTACTTTCAGAAGTCATAGCCTCAGCTCCCGCTCTGCGCTCAGCATGGGTGGTAGCCGAAACCTCAGATCTCCGACGGTCAACCCACTGCTACCTCGAGCTGATTCAGAAAAATCCTGATACCGGCGAGACCGTAGCCCGCGCCCGTGCTACTATATGGCGTACCACCTTCCAGCAGATCGATGCCGACTTCTATATGGCTACCGGCCAGCGCCTTGACTCAGGCATGAAGGTAATGGTGAAGGTGTCAGCCAACTACCATCCGGCCTACGGCTTGTCGCTGAATATCACAGCAATTAATCCCTCATACACCCTCGGCGACCTCATGCGCCTGCGCCGAGAGATACTCGCCCGGCTTACCGCCGAAGGTGTGGTCAATCTCAACCGCCGGCTCCCATTCCCCCTTCCCGCCCTTAATATAGCGGTGATTTCTGCTGAAGGTGCTGCCGGATATGGCGATTTTATGCGCCATCTATTTGATAATCCGCATCGTATCAATTTCAAAGTACAGCTCTTCCCGGCACTTATGCAGGGCGTTCAGGCTCCCGCATCGATAATCAACGCCCTCGACCAGATAGCCGAAATGGAGGGCGACTTTGACTGCGTAGTGATAATCCGCGGCGGCGGTGCCACGAGCGACCTTGCCTCATTTGAAAACTACGACCTTGCGGCCAATATCGCCCAATTCCCCCTCCCGGTGATTATCGGAATAGGGCACGAGCGTGACATTACAGTGCTCGACTATGTGGCCAATACCCGCGTAAAGACCCCAACAGCGGCAGCCCAACTGCTTATCACCCAAGCATCTGACCTCCTGCAGCGTGTGGACAATGCAGCGCGAGCTATAACCGTGGCTGCAACATCAATGATGGCCGCCACCCGAGAGCAACTCGCATATATCGCCTCCCGTCTGCCATTTCTCCCGTCAAACATCATATCGTCGACCAATCGCCGTCTTGACTCGCTCACCATGCGGCTGATTACCTCGTCAAGAACTGCTTTGACCCCTGTGCAGACACGCCTTGATAGATTTGTAACCCGCCTTGCATCAGCCACTTCGGCTATTATTGACCGCCGTCGCAACCATCTGGATGCCCTTGCCCGCCTGGCCGAAGCCCTCTCGCCTCAGGCCACCCTTTCCCGAGGATACTCCATAACCCGTGTCGAAGGCCATGCCGTGATCTCCCCTGACCAGATCCCCGAAGGTGCAACTGTCACTACCACCCTTGCAGGCGGTACAGTCATCCTTCATCGCTGATTTGCCCGACGTTATTTACTGGGGGCGATGACGCGGTCGCCGATTAGTTTGGCGAGTTCCTTACGCAGATCTTCAAGCTGCTTCTGCTCTTTCAGGAGCGACATCATCTCATCAAAATTGTCGGAGGAATTGCTCGAAGTGCTGAGGGCTGCGATGCGCACTTTTATATCTTTAATCCTCAGATTCAGAATGGCATTCTTGAGCTCAAACAGTTTGCGCGGCACCAGGTCGAGCAGCTGCTCCTGCTCAGTCTCAATGTGGGCAAACTTGGTGTGAATCTTGCTCAGCTGATACTTCTCCACCACCAAGTCAGTGGCGAGGCGGCGTACAGCTTCATCGGGCGACGACAGTAGCGGCTGAGCGATATAACCGGCTGACCATGAATCAAGTGCTTCATGAAATGCGGCATCTACACGCTCCTGAAGCTGCCCCTCCATGGCGTTAATACTGCCGATGTCAGTTGCCTTGTTGCGAATCTCCTCCAAACCCTGAGCGAACTGCTCGGCGCGGACAGCCTCAAGTTCGTGGCATTTGGCCTCATAGTCACGCAGCCACGACTCGCCGGTCATCCCGAGAGCCTGATCCAGCAGCATGGCACAGTCAGGATTAGAAAGGGAAATTTCGTCGGCGGTCAACTCATTGGCTATATAATGTAGCACGGTGACCATGGAACTTTGGCCGTTTTCGTCAACCATCTCGCAGAAAGGCAGTTGGCCATATTTTAGCGCAAGTTTCAGCAGGCCTATCTCATGAGGGCGAAGAAAAGCTGCGGGGTCATATGACCCAGGCGAGCTGACGGTGCTTGCCGGGACTGCGGGCGAAGGTGTCTCGCGGCGGTCAAGGTCAGTATTTTCGCGCTGCTTCTGCTCGGTTTCCCCCGCCTTGGCGAGGTTAGCCTCGTAAAACTTAGCCACTTGCCGCTGAAGCACCTTCTCGTCCATGCCGAAGTCGCGGGCGCACTCCTGCACATATACGTTGCGCTTGATTTCCGAGGGGATATATGCTATGGAGCGCACTATCTCCGTGATCGCTTCAGAGCGGCGCACCGGGTCGTCGGCCACTCCATCCATCATGATGCGGGTCTTGAAGCGGATGAAATCCGTAGAATTGTCAGCAAGATATTTTTCAGTCTCCTCCGAGGTGTGGCTTTGGGCAAACGAGTCAGGGTCATCGCCATCAGGGAAGAGCACCACTTTCACGTTAAGACCTTCGGCCAGAAGCATATCGATACCGCGTATCGACGCCTTGATACCGGCCGCGTCGCTATCGTAAATTACGGTAACGTTTTCGGTAAACCGATGGATGAGGCGTATCTGCTCAGTGGTCAGCGATGTGCCTGACGAGGCAACAACGTTGGTTATCCCCGACTGATGCATCGAGATAACGTCCATATACCCCTCCACGAGGATGCAGCGGTCAGCCTTTACTATCGACTGCTTTGCTTGATAAAGGCCATACAACACCTTGCGCTTCAGATAGATATCACTTTCGGGCGAGTTGACGTATTTGGCCATCGATTTGTCAGTCTTGAGCGTACGTCCGCCGAAAGCCACCACCTTTCCCGAGATCGTCTGCACGGGATAGATCACCCTGCCGCGAAATCGGTCATAGATGCGACCCTTGTCGTTACGGATGCATAACCCGGTGGATAGCAGGTATTTTTCGCTAAAACCATTACGGATGGCTGACTGATAGAGCTCATCGTTTTCCTCAAGAGCATAGCCGAGGTGAAACTTCTTAATCATGGCATCACTGATGCCGCGGTGGCGGAAGTAGCTCAGGCCGATGTCGCGGCCGTCAGCCGTATCAGTCAATATCTTCTCATAGTGAGCCATAGCCCACTCGTTGAGGGCAAACATGCTCTCGCGGTCGCTTTCACGCTCGCGCTCCTCGGAGGTCATCTCCTGCTCAACGATCTCAATATTGTACTTCCGGGCAAGGTAACGGAGAGCCTCGTTAAACGACATCTGCTCATGCTCCATGATGAAATTGACCGGGCTGCCGCCCTTGCCGCAACTGAAACACTTACAGATACCCTTTGACTTCGACACTGAAAATGAAGGAGTTCGCTCGTTATGAAACGGGCACAGTCCTATATAGTTGGCGCCACGACGCTTTAGGCTGACAAAGTCGGATACTACCTCCACTATATCAGCCGCGTCGAGGATGCGCTGTACTGTAGCCTGATCGATGCGTTTCATAATGCAAAGATACGCAAAATCCGACCTATCGCGGGGTGGTTTTTCGATAATTTAACAGTTGACTGAAAATTAAACCGCCAAAATATCCCGGAAATAGAGATATTATGTGTAACTTTGCACACATTTTGTATATACAGCTGAAAAAAGACACAGAAATTTTATGAATCCAATCAAAAAAACCATCGAGCTGCCTGACGGCCGCGTCATCACACTTGAGACCGGCAAGCTCGCCAAGCAAGCCGATGGAGCGGTAGAACTGCGCATGGGCAACACAATGCTCCTTGCGACAGTAGTGACGGCTAAAGAAGCCGGTGAGGGCGTAGATTTCATGCCCCTTCAAGTAGAGTATAAAGAGAAATTTTCATCCAACGGACGTTTTCCCGGCGGATTCCTCAAACGTGAGGGACGCGCCTCTGACTATGAAATCCTCACAGCGCGCCTTGTAGACCGCGTGCTCCGTCCGCTTTTCCCCGACAATTATCATGCCGACACCTTCGTACAGGTGACCATGTATTCATCTGACGGTGTCGATATGCCCGACGCACTTGCCGGCCTTGCAGCATCAGCTGCTCTGGCAGTGAGCGATATCCCCTTCAACGGCCCCATCTCGGAGGTGCGCGTAGCCCGCGTAGACGGTGAATTTATCATCGACCCAACCTTTGAGCAGGTAGAGAAAGCTGACATGGAGCTGATGGTAGGTGCCACCTACGACAATATCATGATGGTGGAAGGCGAAATGAACGAAGTATCGGAAGCTGACCTTCTGGCAGCCCTACGTGCCGCTCACGACGCCATCAAAGTGCAGTGCAAGGCTCAGATGGAGCTCGCCGAAGAGGTCGGCTCTACCGTCAAGCGCGAATATTGCCACGAAGTAAATGACGAAGAGCTCCGCAAGGACGTTCACGATAAATGCTACGATAAGGCTTACGCTATTGCTAAAGCCGGCTCGGCTGACAAGCATTGGCGTCAGGACTCCTTCGACAAGATCTGCGAGGAATACATCGAATCGCTCCCTGAAGAGGAGCGCGAGGAGAAGACTCCGCTGGTAAAGCGCTACTACCACGATGTAGAGAAAGAGGCTGTGCGCCGCTGCATTCTCGACGAAGGCATTCGTCTCGACGGACGCAAGACCACCGAGATTCGTCCTATCTGGTGTGAGGTAGACTATCTGCCCGGTCCTCACGGATCAGCAGTGTTCACCCGTGGCGAAACACAGTCACTCGCTACAGTAACCCTCGGCACCAAGCTCGACGAGAAGATCCTTGACGACGTGCTCAACCAGGGTCGCGAGCGCTTCCTCCTTCATTACAACTTCCCTCCCTTCTCTACAGGCGAGGCTAAGCCCGTGCGTGGCGTAGGCCGTCGTGAAGTAGGTCACGGTAACCTTGCTCACCGCGCTCTCAAGCGTATGTTCCCCGAGGACTTCCCCTACGTTTGCCGCATCGTCAGCGATATTCTTGAGTCAAACGGCTCATCATCAATGGCTACAGTGTGCGCCGGTACACTTGCTCTGCTCGACGCCGGCGTGAAGATGAAGAAGCCTGTCAGCGGTATCGCCATGGGTCTTATCACTGACACTGAGTCAGATAAATATGCCATCCTCTCTGACATTCTTGGCGACGAGGATCACCTCGGCGACATGGACTTCAAGGTGACAGGTACTGTTGACGGTATCACTGCCACTCAGATGGATATCAAGTGTGACGGCCTCAGCTACGAAATCCTTGAGAAAGCACTTCTCCAGGCTCGTGACGGCCGACTCCACATCCTCGGCAAAATCAACGAGACCATCCCCGCTCCCCGTGAAGACTACAAGCCCCACGTGCCCCGCATCGTCACCATGCTCATTCCCAAAGAGCTTATCGGTGCTGTCATTGGCCCGGGCGGAAAGATCATTCAGGGCATTCAGGAGGCTTCCGGCGCTACCGTATCTATCGACGAGATCCCCGAAGGCGGCTATATCGAGGTGGCTGCTTCCAACAAGGCTTCTATCGACAAGGCCATGGAGATGATCAATGCCATCGTAGAGCTTCCCGAAGAGGGCAAGGTGTACCATGGCAAGGTTCGCTCGATCCTCGACTTCGGAGCATTTGTAGAGTTCATGCCTAACCGCGACGGACTCCTCCACATCTCTGAAATTTCTTGGGATCGCCTCGAGAACATGGAGGCTTCAGGCCTCAAAGAGGGCGACGAGCTTGATGTCAAACTGATCGAAATCGACAAGAAGACAGGCAAATACCGTCTGTCAGTTCGCGCGCTTCTTCCCAAACCGGAAGGCTATGTAGAGCGCGAGCGTGCTCCCCGCCGTGAAGGTGGTAACCGCGGACCCCGCCGTGAGGGTGGCGATCGTGGCCCCCGTCGCGAAGGCGGCAACCGCGGACCCCGCCGTGAAGGTGGCGACCATGGTTCACGCAACTGATAAACAGTCAAAATAACCGAATTCCCCGGCTCGTCCACCGATGGCGAGTCGGGGAATTTGGTTTTTTGTATTTTTATTTTTATCTTTGCAAAATAAATTTAAATACCATATATGGAACACCTCCCAAGCCTAAACAAGAGATTTCAGGAGTCAATCCGCAGTAATTGGGACCGACCGGCCATGACTGATTTTCAGGGTGGTTCAAATCTCTATAAGGATGTAGCACGCAAGATCGAAAAGATACATATACTTTTTGAGAAGTCAGGCATCAAGCCGGGCGACCGTGTGGCGCTTTGCGGCCGCAACTCGTCGTTCTGGTCGATAACTTTCATTGCGACATTGACTTATGGTGCGGTAATAGTGCCAATTCTCCATGAGTTTAAGGCCGATAATATACATCATCTCGTGAATCACAGCGAGGCCAAAATCTTGTTTATTGACCGCAGCATCTGGGACAATCTTGATCCTGACCAAATGAAAAATCTGATAGGTGTCATCCATCTGAAAGATTACGGCTTGCTGTATTCGCGGAGCAAGGCTCTGGATGAGGCTCGCGCTCATCTCAACGAGTATTTCGGGCAGAAATACCCCGAGCGTTTCGCGCCTGAGGATGTTGTATATTACGAGGATAATCCCCGCGAGCTGTGCCTGATAAGCTATACATCGGGCTCCACGGGTATGTCTAAAGGCGTGATGCTCAGCTATGAGTCGATAATCTCTAATGTGGAGTTCTGTATCGAGAACATTAATCATGAGCCGGGCGAAGGCGTAGTGTGTATGCTGCCGTTAGCTCATATGTATGGGTTGACGATAGATATGATTTTCCCGTTTGTGACGGGTTGTCACATCTACTTCCTGACCAAGACGCCATCACCGCGCATCATCATCGAGGCATTTGCCCACGTGAAGCCGAAGGTGATCGTGACCGTGCCACTGATTATCGAGAAGATTATCAAGACACGAGTGTTCCCTCTGCTTGAGAAACCGCTGATGAAGCTGCTGATGCATGTGCCGTTTGTCGATGAGCGCCTGCTCAATAGCATCAAGGAGCGTCTTAACGTAACCTTCGGAGGTAATCTGGAGCAGATAATCATAGGTGGTGCCGGACTTAACAGGGAGGTTGAGATATTCCTTCGTAAGATTTCGTTTCCGTACACCGTGGGCTATGGCATGACTGAATGTGGCCCGCTGATCTCATATACTCCTTGGTATAAGGAGCGCCTCGGCTCTTGTGGTACAGCAGTCGACAATATGGAGCTTCGTATCAACTCCAGCGACCCGCAGCATGTGCCCGGCGTGCTCTCGGTTAGAGGCAAGAATGTAATGCTCGGGTATTATAAGAACCCGGAGGCTACTGACTCGGTGCTCGACAAGGATGGATGGCTCAATACGGGTGATATTTGCACGTTTGACGCTGATGGATTCCTTTATATCCGAGGTCGCGACAAGAATATGATTCTTGGTCCTTCAGGCCAAAACATTTATCCTGAGGAGATTGAGGAGCGCCTCAACAATATGCCTTACGTCAGCGAGTCGCTCGTGATTGACGAGGGGGAGGGCAAGCTCGTGGCTCTGATTTATCCTGATATTGAAAACACTTCGGCTGCCGGGATGTCGCTCTCTGATATTGAGAAGGTTATGGATGAAAATATCCGCACTCTCAATAAGGATCTGCCGGCATATTCACAGATACGCCGTGTGAAGCTCTTCGATGAGGAGTTTGAAAAGACTCCGAAACGTTCGATTAAGCGCTATCTGTATCAGCACGTCTGATTATAAGATTCTATCCACAAGATTTACAAGCGATTGCACCGGAGCCGAAGGCAAAAGTGCAATCGTTTTTGCTGCAAGGCGGTAATGGAGCGGGATGGTTCGCAGGCTCATGATGCGGGAGTTGACTTCGGGGAAGGCCTCTTTCCAGGCACGGACATCTTTGTCGCGGCCGCGAAGGTATGAGGCCTTGGCGTAAAATTTCAATGTCAGTAGAAATGGCTCATATTTTTTCGCAAGTCCCTGATCGTCAAACCATTTATTGAGACAGCGGGCTATGCCCATGCGGTCATGGAGGGTGCGCTCTTTGTCAAAGCTTGACAGGGTGTCGCGCGAAGTGTCGACCATGTAAAGGTAGTAAATATTATCAATATACTTGATCGTAGGGTTCAGGGCAAGGAGTCGGGCCGTGACACCTAAATCCTCCCAGCGGCTGAGGCTGGGGTAGGGAAGGAGATCATTGTCAATCAGGAATTTGCGACGGATGATCTTATTACATAGAGAGAAGTTGCGGAAGCTGATTTCTAAGGAGTTAAGATTCACTCCGTGTTGGATATCGAATCTTTTTGTTCTTCCGTCGGTGAAAACTTTAAACGGAAATACAAGGCAGTCGGCATCAGAAGTGGCTATACAATGATATATATCTTCTTTATTAAACTCAAGGCAGTCGTCGGCGTCGACTTGCATCAGGTATCGTCCGCGGGATTCCGTCATGTAACGGGCGCGCGTGGCGGCTGAGCCTAGGTTGCGGTCGTTGCGGAGCAGGCGTGTATGGCAGCGAGTGAAGTCGTTTTTGAGTATGGTGCTTACCGTATCGTAGGTGTGGTCAGTAGAGCAGTCGTCGATGACTATAAGCTCCACATCCTCAAGGTCAAGGCTGCGCAGCGACTCAAGACAACGGCCTATTGTTGATGCGGCGTTGTAGGCCGGGATAGCTATGGAAAGAAGTATGTCCTTTTCAGAAGACATAGCTTATACCGAAATAGAAAAGACCCGTGTTGTAGTGGCGGAGCCAGTTGAATTTGCCCTCGAACGATAGTTTCATTGTAGGCTGCACGTAATACTCCAGGCCGGCGCCGAAGTCAAATCCGAAGCGGTTGTCACGGGTTGAGACGTCGGCATCGGGGTCACCCTCATTATGATACACCTTGTTATGCCACGAAGCATAGTTGAGACCGATGACATGGTAGACATTGAAAGTGCCTGCGGAGTTGAGTGGATATGGACCGTGATAGTCAATGTTGAACATAAAACCATCAGAGCCGCGGTTGCTGAATATATAGTCAACGCTCGGAGCCAGGCGGAAGTGCTTTGAGAAAGTGTATTCAAAGTCGATACCGGCCACGCCGCTGCGGTTGCGGGTGACGTAGCCACCGTGTACGCCGAAAGTTTTCTGTCCTTTAACCACCTGAGCATCAGCACTCGAAGCAGCGGTAGCGATCAGTAACAAGAGGAGGAGGTGACGGAGGATTTTTTTCATCGTTTTTATGTCAGGAGTTATGTAATTTTAGGGATTCAATCTCGGCGAGCCATAGGCGCGACGACGCATCGGAAGGCATACGCCAGTCGCCGCGGGGTGAAAGGCATACGCTACCCACTTTGGGACCGTCGGGCATACAAGAGCGCTTAAACTGCTGCGAGAAAAAGCGGCGGAAAAATGTCGACATCCATTTGAGTATCACCTCGGAGGTGTATATGCCATCAAAAGCCTTGCTGGCAAGGCGGTAGATGCGGCGGGGAGAGAATCCGTAGCGGAGGGTGTAATATATAAAGAAGTCATGGAGCTCGTAGGGACCTACGAGATCCTCGGTTTTCTGCGTGATATTACCTTGACTATCAGCAGGTATAAGTTCCGGACTGATAGGGGTGTCGCATATGTCGAGCAGCAAGCGACGTGAGCGTTCGTCGACATTTCCGGCCTCCCATTTCACGAGGTATCGCACCAGCGTCTTGGGTACGCCGGCATTTACGCCGTACATTGACATCTGGTCGCCGTTGTAGGTGGCCCATCCGAGAGCGAGCTCCGAGAGGTCACCTGTGCCGAGGACGATGCCGCCCGTCTGGTTGGCTACATCCATGAGTATTTGAGTGCGCTCGCGAGCCTGAGAATTTTCGTAAGTCACGTCATGAACCGCAGGGTCATGGCCTATATCGGCAAAGTGCAGGTTGACGGCAGGGCCGATGGGGATCTCGCGGCTTGTGACGCCAAGAGCCTCCATCAGGTCGATGGCATTGTTGTGGGTGCGGGAGGTGGTGCCGAAGCCAGGCATAGTAATACCGGTGATACCCTTGCGGTCTAGATGCAGCCGGTCAAAGGCTTTCACGGCAACGAGAAGCGCGAGCGTGGAGTCAAGGCCTCCCGAGATGCCCACCACCAGCGAGCGGCAGTGGATGGCGTCGAGTCTGCGTGCCAGCGCCGCGGCCTGAATGTTGATAATCTCCTCGCAGCGGAGATCCACGAGCGCGTCGTCGGCCGGGACAAAGGGGGTGGGGCTGATCTGGCGGTAAGTCAGGTCAGTGGTGGTATCATAGTTATAGTCAGGTGTATAATCAAAGGGTGGCAGTCCAAGACGGTCGCGACAGGAAGAGAAAGTCATGTTGTGGAGGCGGTCATGCTCGAGAGCCTCGATATCAATATCCGCTATTACATATTTGCTTTCGGAAGTCCATCGTGGAGCTTCAGCCAGGATCGAGCCGTTTTCGGCGATGATGGCTTTGCCGTCGAAAGTGAGATCAGTTGACGATTCGCCCCACCCGGCCGAAGCGTAGACGTAGGCAGAGAGAGTGCGGCCGCTCTGCTGGGCTATAAGGTTGCGCAGATAAGCATATTTGCCTATGAGGTCATCGCTTGCCGATAGATTGAAAATCACCGTAGCTCCCATCATGGCCATATCGCACGACGGGGGCACGGGAGCCCACAGATCTTCGCAAATCTCGATGCCGATGGCTGTGCCGTGGCTGAGAAAAACCATTGAGGATGAAAGGGTAGTTTTGAGTTCAGGTGAGATTTCCAAGCATATAGGCTCGAAGTCCTTGGGCAGCGGTTTCCACCAGCGTCGCTCGTAAAACTCGTTGTAATTTGGGATATAAGTCTTGGCCACAAGATCCACTTGACCATGAGAAATATGAGCCGCGCAGTTGTAAAGCGTACTGCCTGATGTCACCGGAAGGCCTACGATAAAATCCATGTCGGTAGTCATGCTATGATCTACAAGGCGTACAAGCCCACGGCGTGCAGCCTCCAGAAGCGTAGACGAGTGAAACAAGTCACCGCAAGTGTAAGCCGTGACACACATCTCGGGGAAGACCGCGATCTCCACACCCTTTTTCTCGAGCTCACCAAGCGTCGAGATGATATTGTCGACGTTGAAATCTACGTCGGCAACGTTGACCACCGGCACTGCGGCGGCGACTCTCAAAAAACCCTCTCTCATAAGAAATTCAAATTTTCCCCAAAAGTAACAAATAACTAACGATAAAAAAACACCTTTTCAAACTTTTCTAATTAGCGCCAAGCCATTCTTTTTACTTTTTAGCAGAAATTTGTTCTATTGCTTCCTTAATATTAACGGCTTTGGGGTTAACGGCTTCGCCATTTTCCTCATAAATTTTTAGCGCCTTATTAAAATAATCAAGCGCCTCATCGTTTCTTTCCATATTGGCAAGGATAACCGCAATATTATTATAAGAATTGGCTGTAATCAAAGAAGATAGGCCAAAGGAAACTTCTCTGATTTCTACACTTTTCTCCATATATTCAAGAGCTTTATCAAACTCCTTTTTTCCATAAAACAATGACGCAAGAGAATTATAGGAATAAACTAAATCAGGATGCTTGTCTGCCAAATTCTCAAGGCGAATATTCAGAGCCTTTGTATGATATTCAAGTGCCTTATCTAAATCTCCTTTATCTTCATAGACAGAGCCAATATTATCAATTGTATTGGTTAATAATACGCTATTTTCTCCAAAGATTTTTATTCTTGCGTTATATGATTTGGTTAAGTATTCAATAGAATTATCATAATCCTCAAGAGCATAATAAATAGTTCCGAGGTTATTATATGAAACGGCTAAATTCGGATGATCAGGAGGTAGAATATTTTCCTGAATATCAATGGCTTTCTTTTGAAATAACAATGCATTTTCGTAATCGGACAACCCTGAGTATGCTTGACTTAAATTATTATACGTTAAAGCTAACTCTATATTATTTTCACCAAAAATAGCAGACCTTATACCAATAGCCTTATTATAAAATTCAATTCCTTCTTTATAGTTTCCTATCGAAGAATATAAACTTCCTATATTATCAAATGACTCAGCTGTTGCGGGATGATTTTCTCCGAGCATTTCAGTCCGAATATTTAAAGCTTTATTATAATAGTCCATAGCTAATGAATATTCGCCCATGGACTCATAAGTACCACCTATGTTATTATGAATAGTTGCCACTTCGGGATGCTTTTCACCATAAATTTTAGCACTTATATTAAGTGATTTCAAAAAGCTTTCTAAGGCTGACTCATACTTCCCGGTATGGCCATAAATAGTCGCGATATTATTCATTGAAAGGAACTTATCTTTAAGCATATTGGCCTCATCATCTATCATATCAACAGCCTTTTCATAATACTCCAGAGCAGTATCATACTGCCCGAGTCTGGCATATTCCATACCCATATTATTATAGGCTTGATGAAGATCTCTTTTTGATGCATCGTTATTTGACAGCCGAATATCCAATGCTTTGTTGAAATATTCAAGTCCCTGTTGATAGTAACCTGTACCATGATATATCGATCCAAGATTTGTATAAGTCACTGCAAGGTTGAGATCCGTAGGATCATTTTGCTTTTCCATTATATTCAAGTCGATCATACAATATTCAAGAGCCTTGCCATATTCGCCTTGATGTTTGTAACAATTTGATATGTTGGAGCACGCAGTTGCATATTGGACACTTTCAGCACCATGTATTTTCAAAGAAGCATTAAGAGCATTTGTATAGTACCTGAAAGCTGATTTATAATCAGCAATATATTCGTCGAGGAAATTTCCGGTATAATTCTGAAGTTCAATATTCAGAGTATCTACGTCAGCCACTTCCTTAAGTATTCCAGCAGCCAAGATATTATTAGTGACGCCACCTATTAGCATATAGGATTCGACCTGACGATAAATAGATGACAGAAGTTTGTCTTTAGATTGAAGATTAGATTCATGGACTGACGTTAATTGACTGATAGCTTTATTCACCTTATCGTCATCCTCACAGAGAGTCACATACTTCTCTGAAAGATTCATTGCTTCATATTTGGCGATGGCTTCATCGAGGCGGCCATGCTGAATGAGGTCAATGATTTCCTGCTCGTCAGCTTGAAGTTCGCTGAGGTCAATGCGGGCGAAGCGGTCGACGTAGTTGTCGAGGTTATCGAGCTGGCGCTCATAGTTTTCCTGAAGTTCATAGAGGCGCTGTTGATACTCAGCATCTTTAATCTTGCCCTCCTGCTTTAGGCGGTCGAGCTTCGCCTGCTCGGCTTTGAGCTGACGGGCGTAGCTTTCAGAGGAGATGCGTTCATAGTTGTCGCGTATCTTCTTGAAGCGGTCAGAGCTGCACATTACGATGACAAACGGCGTGGAGGGATTTAGGTTCCACTGCTCAATGGCCTCCTTGTTAAACACCTCATAGCCAAGCTTCTCAATGCGGCGTACGTTGACGCGCTCGCCCGGCTTGAGCGACAGAAAGTCGAGTGAGAAACTGCCGTCACGTTCCGACACCGTGGAGCCCGCATGGCGGATAGTTAGCTCTACACCGGGAAGGGGAGTCTTTTCGGCTTTTTCGTTATATTCCTTTACGACACCCGGCTGGGTGATCTTCGCTGATGCAGCCAGTGAAAGGACGAGAAAAAGGATATGGAAAATTTTTTTCATAATATTATGATTTTGAAAGGTTTTTGTAAAGTTCGGAGTCGGTGGGGTAGTCGGGGTGGGCTTGGAGGAGTTTAGCGAATGCGGCCCTTGCTTCCTCTATGCGGCCGTGGCCATGGAGGAGAATACATTCATATTCGAAGAGTTTGATATTCTCAGGATTAAGTGACTGGAGGATACGGAGATATTTTAAACCTTCATCGTATTCGGGCGATGTTGCCAGAAAGACAAATGCAGTGTTAACGACTTTGGCATAGTCTTTCAGGAACCGAGGATTTTCGTTTTTGATCTGCTCATAGATGGGGATACCTTTGGCGTAATATTCTTTGGCAGTGTTATAGTCTTTAATTCTGCAGGAAGTCATCGCATAGTTAACATAGGTAATAGCCAAATTTTCTTTGTAGATATCAGGGTATTCGCTATACATTAGTTCAATTGACACAAGAGCTTTTTTCTGATACTCCAAAGCCCTATCATACTGCTTGATATCGGCATATGTGCTGCCTATTGCGCTTTGCAATTTAGCTCCCTTGTATGGAAAGAGGCTGCAAGTAGTAAGCATGGAGTCGGCTCTGGCGCACAGTTTTATCACCTCTTCTTTTTGGCCAAGGTTATCATAAACACGGGCAAAGTTACCGAAAGTTTCAGCGTAATTATCAAAATAATACTGAATAAAATGTTCTTTAAGTATAGACTCATAATGAGTCATTGAATTTTCAAGATATGGAATAGCTTGCGAAATTGAATCTTCGGTAAGGAAATATGTACGGGCAAAATTATAGTTAAGTGTTGCAAGATCAGGAGTATACCGTCGCGGGTTATAATTATAGAGTTTCGTCATATCATCAAGAGAACGCTGATAATAACCTCTAGCTTCAGCGAATTTATTCTGGGCAGCAAGATTATTCCCAATACCCTGATTAATAATAGAAACACATGAGGTCAATTCCGTCCTTTCTACATTATTATTGCAGGTAATGGTATTAGCAACATCAATCCCATGATGGAATACGCTATCGGCCTCGGCATAACGACGTTGGCCACGATAAAGTATTCCCAGATTATTTATTCTTCTTAGTTCCTGAAACTTATGTTCATTATCCTCATCAACTAAGTATTGGCATTGGGAAAGGAATTTTTCTGCATTATCGAGATCTCCCATTCGATTGTAAAGCAATCCTATATTATTATTGATAGCACTACGGCGAAAATTTGTATAGGCATCGTCCGACGCTGGGAATTTATCAATTTCAGCAAGGCATAACTTGTAAATTTCGAGACCCTCTTTCAACTTTTGCAACTGACTATGAGCATTAGCTACTCTAAGAAGGATTTTCTGCATGGCATATGGATCGTACTCCCTGTCGGCCAAAAGTGTATTGTAAAACTCAATGGTTTTCTCGTATTGATTAGAGGTGTTAAGTTCTTGAAGATAGGGAACAACGATATTTGCATCGAGTTTGCCTCGACTGACAAGCTGCTGATAAATATCAATGATCTTATTGAAGTTTTCGGTTCCGCCTGCCATGCGGTAAGTATCGACTTGACGGTTGACCGCCATCAGCAGGCTATCGCGGGCAGCAATCTTGGCCTCCTTTGTATCAGAAAGTTTACCGATGGCATTATCAATTTCCTGAATATCATCATCTTCCTCAAAATACTTTTCAAGAAACCGCTGCTCCTCATATCGAGCTATAGCTTCCTCGATCTTACCTTCTTGAATAAGATCTATAATACCATGCTCTACATCCGACAGTTCGCTGAGGTCAATGCGGGCGAAGCGGTCGACGTAGTTGTCGAGGTTATCGAGCTGGCGCTCATAGTTTTCCTGAAGTTCATAGAGGCGCTGTTGATACTCAGCATCTTTAATCTTGCCCTCCTGCTTTAGGCGGTCGAGCTTCGCCTGCTCGGCTTTGAGCTGACGGGCGTAGCTTTCAGAGGAGATGCGTTCATAGTTGTCGCGTATCTTCTTGAAGCGGTCAGAGCTGCACATTACGATGACAAACGGCGTGGAGGGATTTAGGTTCCACTGCTCAATGGCCTCCTTGTTAAACACCTCATAGCCAAGCTTCTCAATGCGGCGTACGTTGACGCGCTCGCCCGGCTTGAGCGACAGAAAGTCGAGTGAGAAACTGCCGTCACGTTCCGACACCGTGGAGCCCGCATGGCGGATAGTTAGCTCTACACCGGGAAGGGGAGTCTTTTCGGCTTTTTCGTTATATTCCTTTACGACACCCGGCTGGGTGATCTTCGCTGATGCAGCCAGTGAAAGGACGAGAAAGATAAAAGGGAGGAGGTTTCTCATTTTTGGAGGGATTTGCATATTTTGTAGATGGCGGTGATGAGGTCGACTATGATGTAGCCGAAGATGAGAAAGGCGGTGATAATTAGGCCGATGGGACCGCTGATGTCGACATCTCTTTGATTCATGAGTAGAGAGAATAATGGCCACGCGCAGGGTTGTCGCCCCGGAACATGGCCGTGGTTAAGGATTTATTTCTTTTTCTTTGCAGGGTCGCAAGTGAGGCCCACATTGAGTTTTTTGAATATCTTATGGTCAACTTCTCCGAGCATTACGGTGGAGTGTACCTGACAACCGTTGAGCTCGGGGAGTTTCTCGAGGGCACGGCGGCAGTTTTCGTCGTGAGTGGAGAGGACTGATAGAGCCACGAGTACCTCATCAGTGTGGAGGCGTGGATTGCGACTACGCAGATATTCAGTTTTGGTGAACTGGATTGGCTCGATCATGTCGCGGGGTATAAGTTTGACTCCATGGTCGATACCGGCGAGATGCTTCACGGCGTTGAGTATCAGCGCGGCGCTCGGGCCGAGGAGGCTCGAGGTCTCGGCGGTGATGATAGTGCCGTCCTGCAGCTCTATGGCTGAGCAAGGTACGCCACTTTTCTCGGCTCTCTGGCGGGCAGCGACTACGGGACGACGGTAAGTAACATCGATATTGGCCTGCTTGAACAGGAGAGCGATCTTATTCACTTCAGCCTCATTGTCAGCGCCCTGAGCCATACGGTTAAGTGCGGTGAAGTAACGGCGTACTATTTCGTCCTTGGAAGCACGGCGGCATACCTCATCGTCGCTGATGCAGAAGCCCACCATGTTGACACCCATGTCAGTAGGTGATTTATATGGATTTTTACCATAAATGCCGTCAAAGAGGGCATCGAGCACGGGGAATATCTCGATGTCGCGGTTGTAGTTGATGGCTGTTTTGCCGTAAGCTTCGAGATGGAACGGATCGATCATATTCACATCGTTAAGGTCAGCCGTAGCGGCCTCGTAGGCGATGTTGACCGGGTGTTTCAGGGGCAGGCTCCACACGGGGAATGTCTCAAACTTGGCATATCCGGCCTCGATGCCGCGCTTATGCTCGTTGTACAACTGGCTGAGACACACGGCCATTTTACCGCTACCGGGGCCCGGCGCTGTCACGATTACGAGCGGACGCGTGGTCACGATATAGTCATTACGACCGAACCCTTCATCGGAGTCGATAAGAGCCACGTTGGTGGGATAACCCTCGATGGTGTAATGGCAATAAGTGTTGATGCCGAGGCGGTCAAGCTTCTGGCGGAAAGCCACGGCGCTGCTCTGTCCGTTGTAGTGTGTGATCACTACCGAGCTTACGAGGAAGCCGCGGTTTTGAAACTCGGTGCGCAGGCGGAGTACGTCCATGTCGTAGGTTATACCCAGGTCATTGCGAACCTTATTTTTCTCAATATCGACAGCACTGATTACGATTACGATTTCGGCATGATCAGCGAGTTGCTTGAGCATACGCAGCTTGCTATCAGGCTGAAAGCCGGGCAGGACGCGGCTTGCGTGATAATCGTCAAAAAGTTTTCCACCGAGTTCGAGGTATAGTTTGTCGCCAAACTTAGCGATGCGCTCTTTAATGTGCTCGCTTTGAATTTCGATATACTTATCGTTGTCAAATCCGTATTTCATAACGGGATACAAAGATAAGGACTTTCGATGAGTGACGCAAATTTTTTTTCGTGATGACGTTACGAAATGGAGAGCGTCCGGTCGATGACGATATGGCGTGTGGCCATAGGGGAGATTATCGACAGTTCGTGGGAAACCACAATGATAGTTTTGTGGCCTTTAAGGCTGCCGAGAATGTCGTAGACACGTTGCTCGAAGGGCTTGTCGAGGTAGCTCAGAGGCTCGTCGAGGATAAGCACTTCCGGGTCAGAGACAAGGGCGCGCCCAAGGAGAGCACGCTGCAACTGGCCTCCGGAGAGAGTGCCGATAGGCTGCCCAACCCTCTCGGCAAGACCCACTTTTTCAAGCATTTCAGCCGTAAGCCTATCCTTAGCTTTCCTCACTGACTTATCGCATCCTTCGAGGCCTGATGCTACGAGTTCATCTACCGTGATGGGAAAACCGGCATCCACCATATTTTTCTGAGGCAGATACCCGATGGGCAGATTTTTCACCGGAGCGCCATTGTGATAATAAGTTACAGAGCCTGCCGAAGGCTTGATAAGCTTCAGCAGCAAGCGCAGAAAGGTAGTCTTTCCGCCGCCGTTAGGCCCGGTGACCACAAGGAAATCATCGCGACTAATATCAAGCGATATATCACTAAGAATCAGGCGGTCAGCGACATCGTACGACGCATGGTCAAGCAATATAACGGTATTCTCATTCATGGCTTACAAGAGCATCGGCTATTTTAAGAATTTGGTTTTCCCAGTCAGAGGAAAGGAGGTTGATCTCTACTTCATCGACATCGAGCATCGAGGCTACGGTCATAAGCTTGCGGCGCTCACTGTCATCTTGAATAAACATCACACGGGCATCGTGCTCATGAGCGTCATCGATAGCATGGCGCAGCTCGGCCACGGAGACCTCCTTGTTTTCGCCGCCACCTATCACGCACTGCACCAGGCCATAATCACGGGCAAAGTAGCTCAGCGACGGATGCCACACCACGAAAGCCCGATGACCAGCGCTATCAATACGAGCTGCAATTGCACGATCAAGCGAGTCAAGATGTGCCATAAGGCGGTCATAGTTGCGATGATATTTACCGGCATTTCCAGGGTCGACCTCACTGAGAGCATCGAGGATATTTCCGGCCATAACGACAGCATTTTTCACTGAAGTCCATTTATGCGGATCTATCTCGTCGTCAAGCTTTTCCGAGCTGCCGGGATGGTGGTGATGATGAGTGCCTCTCACCGGAACAATACCTTCAGAGATATTGTAGACCGGGAGCGAGCGGTTGACCGATGAGATTTTATCAAGTATCGCTTCCTCAAAGCCCACACTGCCGAGGCGCAGGAAAGCGATACTCTTGTCGAGGTTCATCATATTGGTGACAGTCGGGTCATAGGTCTCAGGGTTGGCACCATTGGCCAGCAGGCATCTTACATCAATATTATCCCCCGCGATCTGCTCCACGAGATACTTCTGAGGAGGGATGGTGACCGTCACGATAGGCTTGGAGTCAATCGGCCCGACGCAGCCTATTGCCACTGCGCAGGCGACAACAGCCATCACCACATAAATTATATATAGCTTCAGACTCCTCACTTGTTTTACTTATTTTTTTTGCAAAGTTATAGAAAATTTTGCAATTTTTACCATATCTGCTAAAAAATTCCTAAAAAAGAATAAAAAATATTTTCAAACTACATTAATAGTCTCCTATCAGCAGTCAATAATTACTAACTTTGTGGCTAAATCATTAGACTCATGAATAAATCCATACATATACTTGCAGCAGGAGTCACGCTGATGTGCTTGACGGCTTGCGGAAGTTCTGACACCGGATCAAAAGACGAGGTGACAATCATCGAGACCAACGACGAAAGCATAGCCGATGCTATCGCAGCAAATGATATCCGCCATGCATCGACGGTGGCTGACAGCCTTGCACTGATGGTTGATGACCTCACGCCCGAGCAGACGGCCGGAGTGCTGGCTACGTTTGTCGACGTAGTAGATCGCGCCTCGGCTGAGGGGAGCTCGCGCAAGATGCTTGAGACGATGCGCAAATATGTCGACGTCTACGACATCGGCCTGAGCATCAACCCTAAGGATCTGAAGAAAATACTCGACTCTGACCGTCGCCACGACTATGATTCCCTCGCCTCGGCCTACCGCTCACGCCTGACCGACTATGCCTACACCATGAGCGCCGAAGCACCCGCGAAGACCACTGACACCATAGCCGCTGATACGGCAAAAGATGAATTACCCCTCTACTTACGTCCGGCCGAATGAAAACCACTAACGATACCCAATCATCTAAAGCCCGACAGCTGCTGTCGCGGCTCACATCACCCGGCGTGCTACAATTCATAGGGTGCATTGCTGCAATCGCCGTGATAGCCTTCGCATTCTTCTACCCTGATGCCATGGAAGGCAACTCCCTCAGCCAGCATGATATGCAGCAGGGTATAGCAATAGGACAGGAAGCCAAAGCCTTCACTGAGCAGACCGGCGAGGTGACCCGCTGGACCAACTCCCTCTTCTCAGGAATGCCTACATTTCAGATAGCCCCCTCCTATCCTTCCTCTAAATTATATATGTGGATAAATAAGGTGATGGGGCTCGGCTTGCCGTCACCATCGTCACTGCCCGCGATGATGATGACCGGATTTCTGATATTAATGTTTGCTCTCAAGTTCCGCTGGCCGGTGGCTCTTACCGGAGCTATTGCCTACGGATTCTCGTCATACTTCATAATAATCATAGGCGCAGGCCATATATGGAAATTTCTCACACTTGCCTACGTGCCCCCTACGATAGCCGGCATAATACTCTGCTACCGCGGGAAATATCTTCTTGGAGGAGCGCTTGCGGCACTGATGGCCATGATGCAGATTGCGCAAAACCATGTGCAGATGACATATTACTTCCTTTTTGTAATCATCGGCCTTGTGATCGCCTACCTCGTTATGGCTATACGCAGCAAGCAGATGCGCCGCTGGGGGATAGCTACCGGAGTGCTTGCCGTAGCCGCCATACTCGCCGTAGCCGCCAATCTGCCAAGTCTTTACAACACATACGAATACTCTAAAGAGACCATGCGCGGCCGCCACAGTGAACTGACGTCCATGACCGACGCCGTGCAGTCCACCTCCGGCCTCGACAAAGACTATATCACCCAATACAGCTATCAGCCCTCAGAGACCTTCTCACTCCTGATCCCCAATATCAAAGGAGGCGCTTCAGCCAAGCCTGAGAAAGGGAGCATGAAGATAATGAGCCTCAGCCAGCTGCCTGATGCCGAAGGGTATGGCGAAATGGAGAAAGGCTACGTAGACTACCTCAGCCAATATTTCGGCGACCCCGAAGGCACAAACGGCCCGGTGTATGTGGGCGCGCTGATTTTCGCTCTGTTCCTCCTCGGTGCCGTCACTGTGAAAGGGCCGGTGAAATGGGCACTGGTAATCCTAACCGTATTCTCCATACTCCTTGCATGGGGACGTCACGCCATGGTGTTTACCGATATTATGCTTGCCGCCGTGCCGATGTACTCGAAGTTTCGCACCGTGGAGAGCATACTCGTGATTGCTGAATTTACAATGCCACTCCTTGCCATGATGGGGCTCCAGCGCATAGTCACCGCGCCTGACCAAGAGCGCCCCGCGCTGCTGAAGAAAGCGATGTGGTGTTTCGGAGCGTGTATCGTCATCTGCCTTGCCGCATGGATAGCACCCGGAATGTTTGGGTCACTAATCAGCGACAATGACCGCATGATCGACCAATATCTGTCGCAAGCACTTGCCGCCCAGGGATATTCTCCGGCGCAGATCAACAGTGTATTCAGCCTCAACTCCCCCGGCATCTACAGCGCTGTTATCTCACTCCGCGAGGGGCTCGTCAAAGCCGATGCACTTCGAAGCCTGCTGATACTTATAGCCGGCGGTGGATTCATGTGGCTCTATCTGAAGAAATATGTCAGCATGGGCGTTGCCCTGACGGTAATCGGCGTGGTGGTGCTTCTGGATCTCTATACCGTCAACAAGCGTTACGTTGACCACGAAAGCTTCCTACCTGCATCAAGCATCACCGCATCTGCCCCGATAGCCAAGATTCCGGCCGATGATATCATCCTGGCTGACACCGCGATGAACTACCGAGTGATGGATATCCCGCGCTTCAATCTTGCCGCTCCCTCTTACTATCATAAGATGATAGGGGGATACCATGCCGCGAAGCTCACTCGCTATCAAGACCTTATCGATCGTCACCTATCCCACTTCCAGAACGCTACCGAGACTGATGCTGACTGGAACGTGCTCAATATGCTCAACGCCCGCTATGTGATTGATCAGGAGGGACAGCCGCTGCTCAACCCCGAGGCTCAGGGGAATGCATGGTTTGTGGACGGCATCAGCTATGTCAACACCCCCGACGAAGAAATGGCAACTCTGTCGCGCATCGACCTTACCGACAAAGCTGTGGCTGATAGTAAATTCAAGTATATCCTTGGAGAAACCACAGCCAAGTTGCCCGGCGACACCATCTTCGAGACATCCTACGCCCCCAACCGCCTGACTTATCATGCCCGGAACGCACAGGATGCCGTGGCCGTATTCTCCGAGATCTATTTCCCTTGGGGATGGAAGGCCACCATTGATGGCAAGCCCGCCGAGCTCGGCCGTGTCAACTATGTGCTCCGCGCCCTGCGCCTGCCCGCCGGAGAGCACACCGTGGAGATGAGATTTGATCCCGAGTCGCTCCATACCACCGACGCCATAGCCACCGTATCCATCATCCTGATATTCCTCAGCCTTGTAGCCGCGGTAGCGTTGACACTCATCCGACCTAAAGAAGCCTGATGTATAATCCACTGAAAGCGATAACCTCAGCCTTACGCCGGCAGCGCACCTCACGCGGTTTCGGCGTACACTCCCCCTTCGCTTTCGGGTTTATCGTGTCAGTGCTTACCTGCAAATACCCCTATTACTGCTTTGACAACCTTGAGGCCACAGCCCGTCACCTGGGCGAGATGAAGCCGAAAGATGCTCTGACGCTATTCAGAGTTATTGATCAGTTTGTCCCATCGGCTATAGGGATTGTAGGCAACGAGAGCGAAACTGTGCGTCAGGTGGTCAACGCCTGGTGTGATCGCTGCCACGTCATTACAAGCTACGAGCCTGATTTTATCATCATCACCGATGACGGAACACTTCCGGCCGATATCGGCGAAAAAATCATAGTCATGCTGTCAACCCGCAGCTCGGTCTGGGATGGCCTTAAAGCCCGCATGACCCGAGGCATGACTTTCAGCAACCGCCGCATCGGTATCGCCGTAAACCTCACCCGGTTGCCCCGACACGACTTCATTCTCAATTTTTAATTGTAACCGAAATGTAACACGCACTATCTTTCAAGAAGCCCTTTAAGGGCATCAGAAGGCGAAAAAATGGCAAATTTTTCGGAAATTTAGCATAATTCACTATCTTTATGTTATTAAAATTTGAGAAATTCATTAAAATTTACTTACTTTGCACCGAAAAACCGAATATTACTAATCATAACTAAACAAACTACTATGTCTGAAATCGAATCTCGAGTTAAAGCTATAATCGCTGACAAACTCAGCCGTGATGAGAACGAGGTAACTAACGAAGCAGAGTTCACAAAAGATCTTGGCGCTGATAGCCTCGACACCGTTGAGCTTATCATGGAATTTGAAAAGGAATTCGGAGTTAAAATTCCCGATGACCAGGCTGAAAACATCAAGACTGTTCAGAACGCCATTGACTATATCGTTGAAGCAACGAAATAATCAATTCCCCGTAAAGAAATTTCCCGGCTCCTACCCTCTATAGAGCGGGTGGAGCCTTTTTATTTTACCTCTCCATTATTTACATTATATAAAAAACATGGAATTAAAGCGAGTAGTCGTAACCGGTCTCGGTGCCATCACTCCCCTTGGCAATGATGTCGAGACCACCTGGGCCGCCGCCATCGAAGGTAAGAGCGGTGCTGCTCCCATCACCCATTTCGACGCATCACTCTTCAAGACTAAATTTGCATGCGAAGTCAAGAACTTCAATGCTACTGACCACTTTGATCGCAAGAAAGCCCGCCAGCTCGACCTCTATGCACAGTATGCGCTGGTAGCAGCCCGTCAGGCTGTAGCTGACTCCGGCATCGAAGAGGCTGAAAATCTTGACCGTAACCGCGTAGGCGTAATCGTAGCCGCCGGTATCGGTGGTCTTCACACCTTCGAGGAAGAAGCCGGATACTACGCCAAAAACGAAGAGCGCGGCCCGATGTACAACCCCTTCTTCATCCCCAAGATGATCGCTGACATCGCATCAGGTCATGTATCAATGGAATATGGCTATCACGGCCCCAACTACGGTGTAGTTTCAGCCTGCGCATCTTCCAACAACGCCATCATCGACGCCTTCAACCTCATCCGTCTTGGCAAAGCTGACGCCATCGTGACCGGTGGTGCCGAAGCCGCCATCTTCCCCGCAGGTGTAGGCGGCTTCAACTCAATGCACGCCCTGTCAACCCGCAACGACTCTCCCGAGACAGCTTCACGCCCCTTCTCGGCTTCACGTGACGGCTTTGTCATGGGTGAAGGCTCGGTAGTACTCATACTCGAAGAGCTCGAGCATGCCAAAGCACGCGGCGCCAAAATATACGCTGAAGTTGCCGGAGGCGGCATGAGCGCTGACGCTCACCACCTTACAGCCACTCATCCCGAAGGACTCGGCGCAATCCTCTCAATGAAAAACGCCCTTGACGATGCAGGCATGAAGCCCGAAGACATTGACTACATCAACGTTCACGGCACATCTACCCCCGTAGGTGACATCTCTGAGATCAAGGCCATCGTTGAAGTATTCGGCGAACACGCCCATAAGCTCAACATCTCATCCACCAAGTCAATGACCGGACACCTTCTCGGCGCCACCGGTGCACTTGAGGCCATGTTCTCAATCCTCGCCATCGACAACAACATCGTGCCCCCCACCATCAACCACGAAGAGGGTGACGAGGACGAGAGAATCGACTATACCCTAAACTTCACCTTCAATAAGGCTCAGAAACGCGAAGTTAACGCCGCACTGTCCAACTCATTCGGCTTCGGCGGCCACAACGCTACCGTTATCCTCAAGCGTTACGAGGAATAATCGAGGCGGAATATAACCACAATCTCAGGGAGTCAT
>JAMPAP010000002.1:237305-256053 GCA_023667185.1 Lachnoclostridium sp. | reverse complement strand
CAACGACCCCGAGATTACAAATCACGTGCTCTGGCCAACTGAGCTAAAGAGGCAATTGACTTTCTTCAGAAGCTTGATTCCTTCCCGAAAGCGATTGCAAAGTTATAGCAAATATTTCATCCCACCAAACATTTTAACCATTTTTTTGAAATAAAATTAACTTCAAATCGTTAGACAGCTTTATTTCAGGCGGTTAAGTAAACATAGGTTTTTCTCACCCCTTCCCAATGTCATGATGTCATGATGTCAATTTTACAATTTGACAGCGGGAAGAAATACTACCCGGAGCCCGGCTTTCAGGGCTCCGGATAGCTGTGATAATTTATTCAGCTGACTTTTCGGCTTCAGCTTTCTTCTCAGCCTTCTTTGCAGCAGGCTTCTTAGCAGCAGGCTTCTTAGCTGCAGGCTTCTTAGCAGCAGGCTTTTTCTCTGCCTTGGCGGGCTCAGCCTTAGGCTGCTCAGGCTTCTCGCGGAGGAGGTGCTCTTCATTGAAGTGCTCGATGTTTTTACGCATCGACTCAGTCTCCTTATTAAGAGCCTCGATCTCGCGGGCCTGATTACGGATAGTAGTAAGCAGGGCATTAAGCTCTTCATTCTCAATAGAGAGGGGATACTGTTCCTCTACCCTTACGATGAAGTCAGAGAGGACATTCATATAATTAGTGAATGCCTGGAACGGGGTTTCGTAAGGGGAGAACTGAGAGTGTGCCAATCCGTCGGCCATATGCTTGGTGGACATATAGAAGAAGTGGTCAGATGCCTGAAGGTAGAGCCAGTCCTGCTTGAGGCGACGGTCAGTGCAGAGACGCACGCGCTCAGCCACAGAGTAAAGCTTGTTGAAGGCTTCGTTCTGGAGCTTGTTGCCGAGCCATGCCGAGGTATCGCGAGCTTCGTCGGCCCATGAGATGGGGTGAAGCACTGAGAGCTCTGCCACCGGTTTGAGCTTGGAAACAGCAGTAGAAGGAGTGATAAACTCCACACCGCGCTCTTCAGCAAAGCGAGGCAGCGCTGCAAGGAACTGGAAGATACCGGTCTCGCGGGGCTGGAAGTCGCCAAACACTTCAAGGTTCATAAACAAGTTAACGATCTGCTCCTCCATGGGAGTATCAGCAATCCAGTTAATATACTTGTCGGCAGTCAGAGGATATGCATCCCACTGAGGATTACTGAAGCGCTCTGAGATGTCATCGCTGAGCTTGTCGTTCTTGAGAAGAATCTTGAGCTTGGGAGCCGATGCCGCAGAATATACATAGTTGGGTGATTTCCAACCGAGGATATGCTTTGCGCCTTCAGTGATCACTCCCTTGTAACCCATGTCGAGGATCTGGGGTGCGATTTCGTCATCATAGATAAGCTCTGTGTTGCGGAACACCTTGGGTGTCAAGCCGAAGAGTTGCTTGATCTTAAGATCGTGAGCTTTCACCTGATCGCGGAACTCGTCAGGATCAACCAGCGATGCGAGAGAGTGAGCATAAGTCTCGGCGAGAAATTCCACACATCCGGTGTCGGCCAGACGCTTGAGAAGGTCAATAAACTCAGGCACATACTGTTCAAACTGCTCAAGAGCGGTACCGGTAATTGAGAGTGCACACTTAAATTTACCTCCGCTCTGCTCTATCATCTGAAGCAGAGTCTCGGCGGCCGGGATGTAGCTTCGCTGTGCAATATGAGTGATGATATCATCGTTTGCAAAATCGTCATAGTAATAATGGTCATTACCTATATCGAAAAAGCGGTATCTCTTCAGGCGAAATGGCTGATGGATCTGAAAATAAAAACAAATTGCTTTCATGATGCTATTATTATATATGTGGCGAATTTCGCCGGAAGGTTACTTTCTGTTGTTGATTACTTGTTTATAGATATTGATGACTTTTTGACCGGCTTTATCCCAGGTGATCTGGTTCACTTCATTGAGGCCGTCCTCACGAAGCTGTTCATACATAGCGGGATATGTGACGATGGAATTGATGGCATCAGCCATAGCGTCGATATCCCAGTAGTCAGTCTTGATGACATTGGTCAAGATTTCGGCACATCCGCTCTGCTTGGAGATAATCGAGGGTACACCCATCTGCATAGCTTCAAGGGGCGAAATACCGAACGGTTCCGATACCGAAGGCATCACATACACATCCGAGGCCTTGAGCATCTCATACACCTGCTTGCCTTTCTGGAAACCGGGGAAGTGGAAGCGGTCAGCGATATTACGCTCGGCTGCAAGGAGAATCATCTTGTCCATCATATCACCTGAGCCGGCCATCACAAAGCGGACATTATGATTGTTTTTCAGCACCTTGGCCGCAGCCTCAACGAAGTATTCCGGACCCTTCTGCATGGTGATACGGCCCAGGAAAGTCACTACCTTTTCTTTAGGCTTGGTGGGATGCACATCCATCTGCTCGGGAGTCAGCGGTGTAACGGCATTGTGCACGGTGGTCACCTTGGCCGGATCGATACCATAATTATTGATAACGGTGTCACGAGTAAGGTTTGACACAGTAATAATATGGTCAGCATTATTCATACCATCTTTCTCGATGCCAAACACCGTGGGGTTTGGCTTCCCGCGTGAACGGTCAAACTCAGTAGCGTGCACATGGATAACCAAAGGCTTCCCTGTCACTTGCTTTGCGTGAATACCGGCCGGATATGTGAGCCAGTCGTGAGAGTGAATGATGTCGAAGTCAAGAGTGCGGGCTATCACTCCGGCGCAGATCGAGTAATTATTGATCTCCTCGACAAGATTGTCAGGGTAACGGCCGGAGAACTCGAGGCAACCAAGGTCATTGGTGCGCATATAGTTGAAATCGGCATAAATATGATCGCGCAGGCGATAGTAAAGATCGGGGCTCATCAGCTTACCGATGCGCTGCTCCACATAGTCGCGATCCACATCGCGCCATGCTATAGGCACCTGCGACATACCTATTATATTAGCGAAGTGCTTTTCCTCATCGCCAAAAGGCTTGGGAATGACAAAAGTTATGTCCATATCGCCACATTCCCACATTCCCTTAGTGAGACCGTAGCTGGCAGTTCCAAGACCGCCCAGGATGTGAGGGGGGAATTCCCACCCGAACATTAATGCTTTCATTTGGGGTGATGCGTGTATGAGTGATTAGTCCATGTTAAATTTTTTCAACGTAGTAAGCGTGCGAAGCACCTCGGCCACATTTGTCACGTGGCTGATAGCTCCGCGGCCACTAAAGGGCGGATTACCATCATAGAGCTGCGACAGCGAGCCGATACATCCCTGTGTCATTTCGTCCTCGAAGCCGATAAGCATACGGTCAATATAACTTACGCCGCTCATGCCGAACACTTTAAGGTAAGCATCAGCGTAGAAGCCCATAAGCCACGGACGAGCCGGCCCGTTATGGAGTGCAAGCTCACGATCCTCAGGAGAGCCGAGATAGAAGGGACGATAGCCATAGCTCTTGGGCGAAAGCGTACGCAATCCCTTGGGTGTCAAAAGCTCGCGTGTCACTACATCAAGCACGCTCTTGCGCTGGCGACGATCAAGCGGAGTATAATCAAGCCCGATAGCCACGGCCATATTCGGGCGTACTGAGGGATCAGCATAAGTGCCTACTACATAATCGTAGAGGTAGCCATAATCATTGAGGAACTTTTCTACAAACTTCGGAGCCATCGTCTCGGCAGTCTGAAGCCAGCGGGCAGCATCGTCACTATAATCAGGATTCTCTCCGGCAAGCTTGGCGGCAAACATCAGTGCGTTATACCATAGAGCATTGAATTCTACAAGATAACCGGTGCGCGGCACGATAGGACGTCCGCCGAGCGAGGCATTCATCCACGACATCGGACGCTCGGTACCTTCAGTAGTCACCAGCCCATCGCCGTCGACCTTGAGGCGCGGGTGGCGGTTGTCGATGATATAATCCATCACCTCCTTGACAATGGGTAGGTAACGGCTGATAGTATCAGCATTACCGTAAGCCTTTGCATACTGCTGGATAGCCCACACAGCCCACAGCGGAACATCAGGAAGATCTATGCCAAGAATACGTGAATCCTGACGACCGGTCTCGAGGTAATCCTTGAGCGCTTTGAAAGCGGTTTCGGCGATACGCTCGAAGTCTTCGCGGTGGTTAATGGCGATAGTAGCGCCGGGAAGTGCCATGAAGGTATTGCGGGCAAGAATCTTACCCCAGGGATAACCCGAGAGAAGATACATTCCGTCAGGCTCGCTCAGATAGCACTGCTTTACAGCATTCTTCAAGCAGTTGAAGAATGAGGTGCGGCATGTACGGTGAGCTATCTCTTTCTCATACATCTTGGCCAGCGAGCGGGGTGAAACCTCCGACAATCCGGCCGAGAAGATGATCGACTCACCCTTCTTGATGGGCACATCGAAATACCCGGGCACCCACAGATCCTCAGTGTAGGGAACTCCACGCTCCATATCTTTTACATACTCAAACCCATTATACCAGTGGGGATCATACGTCCAGTGAGGCTTGCGGGAGAATTGCATATAAAGAGTTGGATACCCCTTGTAAAGACAAGCCGAAACACCATTGTCGATTTCAGGCATCGTAGGATCAAGCGCATCATTAGCGATACACAGCTCGTTAGCCTCGCGGAAAGCAAGCACCGGACGGAAGCGCAACGTGGTTGCTGAGTGAGCATCGACGAGCGTGTAACGTATAAGAATACGGTTTTCATTGGAGATAAAGATTTTCTCCTTCGTAAGAATCACACCTCCCACACGATACGTTGTGCGGGGTACACTCTCACAATCAAACTCTCGGATGTACTTGTGGCCGTTAGGGTTCATCACGCCTCCGCTATAGCGGTGAAGGGCAAGATTAAATGGAGCTCCGTGCTGGTAGACGGTTTCATCGAGCGACGACAGCATGACATGCCATGAGTTCCCGAGTTCCGGGACAGGCACCACAAGCAGTCCATGCTGCTTGCGAGTGTTACAGTCTACTATCGTTGTACAATGATAGGCCCCTGACTGATTGGTTCGAAGCATCTCCTTGGGCAGAGACTGCTCCAGATTAATCATGAGGTTTTTATCAAATTTAAGATAGCTCATGTCTGATATATGTAATATAGATTATTAAATTCTCGATAATTAGACTATGGTATTAGTTTGAGTGCACGAATATAGAAATTTTTATGCAATTTAGCAAATAATTATAAATAATTCTAAAAAATTTGTATTATACCTTCCAATATCCGCTTCAAATGCAATTATTCAACCACAATATTCTCTACAAAACTCCACTAATTTCAGCGATATACAAACAATTTACAAAAATTTCTCATAAATATACAGCAAAGTGTTAGGAATTTTATCAAATTATTTATAAGTTTGCAGATACAATAAATCATACGAGATGGAAAAAATTGACAATCTTGACCGGAAAATCCTTGAAATAATCATGCGTAACGCCCGCATCCCCTCAAAGGACGTGGCCGAAGTATGCGGCGTATCGCGTGCCGCCATTCACCAGCGCATCCAGCGAATGATCGACTGCAACATCATCACAGGCTCAGGCTACACTGTAAATCCCAAAGTGCTTGGATACCGCACGTGCACCTACATTGGCGTGAACCTTGAGCGCGGAGCCATGTATCGTCAAGTGGTCCCGGAATTTGAAAAAATTCCGGAAGTAGTTGAATGTCATTTCACCACCGGCCCTTACACCATGCTTATAAAAGTGTATGCCCGTGACAATGAGCACCTGATGGATCTACTGAACAACCATATTCAGAATATTGCCGGAGTCACCGGCACCGAGACTCTCATCTCGCTTGAGCAGTCAATCCACCGCGATATGCCGGTGCGTTACGAATAGTCTACTTCGAGAAGTGATAGACAGTGGTCGGAAGATTGGAATTGTTGACGTGCAAGTCAACTCCAAGCGTCGTTCCGAGCTGCCACACGTCTGAAATGTCAAACGAAGCATAGTAAGCTCTGTCAAAGCTATTTATCGACTCAGGCAGCTGATGGTTAAGATAAAGTTGAGGGCATGCTGTACCCACCGTCGCCTCATCGGCCGTAATACCGAAACGCCGCGGATCAGTATAATATGGCAGACGGCAATAGATATTGATAAAGTTACCGGTACGCCAAATAGTCACCACATAGACGGGGTCAGCATCCCATCCGTCGGCCGGATCAAAAGGAGCCACCTCTACCCCACCCTGAGTTATACGGGCTATTGATTTCAAAGTGATTTCACCCGAGCGGTAAGGAATATTGTCGACAGGAATATACGCTATATAAACGCGGTCACCGGCCTTAAGATTTTCCATCTCTATCTCCCGCGGATACACTAATGTCACCTCGGGGCTATCATCCCCCTTCCTCACTGTGAAGGCAGCGCGCTGGCCATCATTCCCCTCAAACGTTGCAATATCCCATGTGGTCATGTCCACCGGGCCATCTATAGTGTCAGAGTTAATGCATCCGGTCAGGATCGCCATCAATGTAATCAATAAGAGCGAGAGATTTCTCATATTTTAATTTTTCCGTCAGTAAGGTAAATAATACGGTCAGAGTCAGATGAAAGAGTTTCATCGTGAGTGACGATGACAAATGTAGTGCCGGTGCTCTCACGCAGCTCAAAGAATAAGTCATACAGTTGGCGGCGATTCACGGAGTCAAGGCTACCCGAAGGCTCATCGGCAAGGATTACCTCAGGTGAGTTAACTAAAGCCCGCGCCACTGCAGCACGTTGCTTTTCACCACCCGACAGCTCATCAGGGCGATGTGTGAGCCGGTCAGCGAGGTTGAGGCCGGTCAGCAGCTCTGATGCCCGCTGCATAGCCGCGCGATGGCTTTCACCCGCTATCATAGCCGGAAGAGCCACATTTTCCTGAATGGTAAACTCAGGCAGCAGCTGGTGAAACTGAAACACGAAGCCGATGTTTTTATTGCGGAAATGAGCCAGCTTCTTGTCCGACAGTCGGGTCACATCCACGCCGTCAAAACTTACCGAACCTGCATCAGGCCGCAAGAGTGTGCCGATAATCTGAAGCAAAGTGGTTTTACCGGCTCCACTGGGGCCTACAATTGACACCACCTCGCCACGATTAATGACGAGGTTAATGTCAGAAAGTACATTCAGATTAGCGTAATGCTTTGAGATGCCTTTAAGCTCGATCATCAGATTGACAGGCGGCGCAGCGTCTCAAGAAGTTCGCGATTGATAGGCTTGTCGTTTTTGATAGCCTTGGAGAAGGGCACGTAAGTGATCTCATCATTGCGGATACCGATCATCACGTTGCGCTGATCCTCAGTAAGTGCATCGATAGCAGCAGCACCCATGCGTGAGGCAAGGATACGGTCATGAGCTGTAGGAGATCCACCACGCTGCAGGTGACCAAGGATTGACACGCGTACATCGTACTCGGGATATTCGTTTTTCACACGCTCCGCCATACCCATTGCGCCTCCGGTGACGGGACTCTCAGCTACGAGCACGATTGATGAGTTCTTACTTTTGCGGAATCCGTTTTCGATGAGTTCGGCCAGCTGGTCGACCTCGGTAGAGATCTCGGGGATGATGGCAGCCTCGGCTCCGGCAGCGATAGCTCCGTTGAGAGCAAGGAAGCCGGCGTCACGACCCATAACTTCGATGAAGAACAGGCGCTCGTGAGATGTAGCCGTGTCACGAATCTTATCCACACATTCCATGATAGTGTTAAGAGCCGTATCATAGCCGATAGTGGTATCGGTGCCATAGAGGTCATTGTCGATAGTACCGGGGAGACCGATAATCGGGAAGTTAAACTCATTGGCGAAGATGCGTGCACCGGTGAGTGAACCATCACCTCCTATCACCACGAGAGCATCAATCTCGTGACGGCGAAGATTGTCGTAAGCGAGCTGGCGTCCCTCGGGGGTCTCAAACTCCTTGCAGCGGGCTGTCTTGAGGATCGTGCCACCACGGTTTATGATATTTGAAACGTTCTGCGTCTTGAATTCCACGATTTCATCAGCGATGATGCCTTTGTAACCGCGATAGATTCCCTTGACTTTAAGTCCGGCATAAATAGCTGAACGGGTGACGGCGCGGATAGCCGCGTTCATTCCGGGGGCGTCACCTCCTGAGGTGAGGATGCCTACACATTTAATCTGAGTCATGGCGTAAAATATTTTTTTGTGAAATAAGGTTCATGAAAATTATCCGCCGAAGTTATCGTAATGTATCGAGGTAGGTTCCACGCCCAAGTCATCGAGCATACGGTTGACTGCCGCGCTCATCGGGCCGGGACCACACATATAATACTCTATATCCTCCGGTGCAGGATGATCTTTGAGATATGTATCATAGATCACCTGATGCACGAAGCCCGGAGTGTATTTCACGCCCGCAGCATCGGCAGCAGGATCAGGACGGTCAAGAGCGAGATGGAAATGGAAGTTGGGGAAGTCCTTCTCAAGCTGGAGAAAGTCGTCAAGATAAAATACCTCATTAAGCGCACGAGCTCCGTAGAAGTAATTCATCACACGGTCAGTGGTGTGAAGAGTGCGGGTCATATGCATGATCTGCGCGCGCAGGGGCGCCATACCGGCGCCACCGCCTATCCACATCATCTCAGCTTTGGAGTCAAAGATAGGATGGAAGTCTCCGTATGGGCCTGACATGATAACCTTGTCGCCGGGCTTGAGGGTGAAGATATAGCTCGAGGCGATACCGGGCATCACATCCTGGAAGCCCACCTGGGGTTTCGGCTTGAAAGGAGGTGTAGCAATACGTACGGTAAGCATTATGCGGTCACCCTCGGCAGGATAGTTGGCCATTGAATAGGCGCGGACTGTAGTCTCGGTGTTTTTACACTTAAGAGTAAAAAGGCCGAATTTCTCCCACGATGGCAGATACTCGTCACCGATAAGCGACTTGTCAATATCCTTGTCATAATCCATTTCGTAAGGCGGTATCTTGATCTGAGCATACGATCCCGGGATAAAGTCCATGTGTTGACCGGGAGGTAATGCCACGATAAATTCTTTGATAAACGTAGCCACATTACGGTTAGAGATAACCTCACACTCCCACTCCTTGATATCGAGCACTGACTGAGGCACGGTGATAGCCGTATCTTCTTTGATTTTTACCTGGCAGCCGAGACGCCAGTGGTTCTGCTGTTCGCGGCGGGTGAAGTGCACCTTCTCCGTAGGAAGGATGTCACCACCACCCTCGGTTACCTGACATTTACACTGGCCGCAGCTACCTTTACCGCCGCAGGCCGACGGGAGGAATATATTTGAATCAGCGAGGGTCGACAGGAGCGATTTACCCGAGTCAGCCTCGACCTTTGTATCACCGTTAATGGTGATAGTCACTTTACCGGAGTGCACAAGGTATTTCTTGGCCAGCAGCAACACGGCCACAAGCAGCAGCGTGATAGCAAGAAAGATGCCTACACCGGCCAGAATGGTCAGAGTATCAGTCTGAGCCATGCATATTATTGAATTGACGTTCATAATATTATCATATTTTTATACCGAGGAAGCTCATGAAGGCAATACCCATCAGAGCCGTAAGGATAAACGTGATACCCACTCCACGCAGAGGGCGGGGAATATTGGAATATGTGGCCAGACGCTCACGGATGGCAGCGATTGCCGTGATGGCAAGAAGCCAGCCGAGCCCCCAGCCTCCACCGGCCGATACTGCCGTCCATACGGAGGTGAAACCGCGCTGCTGCATGAAGAGCGAGCCGCCGAGGATGGCACAGTTTACGGCGATGAGCGGCAAGAAGATTCCGAGCGAGGAATAAAGCGCCGGACTATATTTCTCTACCGTCATCTCCACAAGCTGGGTCATCGAAGCGATCACCGCGATAAACATTATCAGCGACAGGAAGCTCAGATCAACTCCGGCATATTCCGGCCCGAGCCATACGAGTGCGCCGGGCTGTAGCACGTAGGTCCACAGCAGATAGTTGATCGGGAGTGTAATGACGAGCATGAAGGTCACGGCCACGCCGAGTCCGAATGCGGTCTTTACATTCTTGGACACGGCAATGAATGAGCACATACCCAGGAAGTAGGCAAATATCATGTTGTCGACAAATATCGACCTGATAAATATATTCAGATTTTCCATTTGAAAGAGCGTGTTAATTAGTTATCCTCCTGAAGATCTTTATTGACGGAGCGGTGCACCCAGATGATGCAGGCTACCACTATCAGTGCCATAGGAGGGAGAATCATCAACCCGTTATTGACGTATCCGGCCTCATAGAACGAGTCAGGCACCACCTGATACCCGAGCAGGGTGCCCGAGCCGAGAAGCTCGCGGAAGAAGCCTACGATTACGAGGATTATCGTATAGCCAAGGCCGTTGCCTACGCCGTCGAGAAATGCCGGCCAGGGCTTGTTGGCCATGGCAAACGCTTCGAGGCGGCCCATCAGGATACAGTTGGTGATAATAAGTCCGATGAATACCGAGAGCTGCTTGGAGGCATCATAAGCAAATGCCTTGAGTAGCTGGTCGACAATCACCACCAGACCGGCTACCACCACGAGTTGCACGATGATGCGGATATTCGTAGGAATAGTGTTACGGATAAGCGATATGATGACATTTGCGAAGGCAAGCACGGCTATCACCGAGATGCCCATCACTATAGCGGGTTCAAGTTTGGCGGTCACGGCAAGCACCGAGCAGATACCCAGCACCTGCACCACCACAGGATTATTTTTTGACAGCGGGTTAAAAAATACGCTGCTGTTTTTTACTTTCTCAGCCATATCGGTGATTATTTATTTTCGTTCTTGGGAAGGGAAAGGAGGAATTTCTTGTAAGGTGTCAGCGAATTGTCGAGCATGGTAGCCACACCTTTTGATGTTATGGTACCGCCTGAGATACCATCGACATAGTCCTCGCCGTTAGCGGGGAGTTGTCCGGCCTTGACCACAGTCACAGGGCGGAAATTACCATCTTTCCATATATGCTTGCCTTGAAACTGAGAGGAGAATGCCGGCTTCTCGATTTCGGCGCCAAGTCCCGGAGTCTCGCCCTGGTGAGCGAAGTAAGCTCCGTAGATAGTCGACCCATCGTCATCAATGGCAAGGTATCCCCAAATAGGCCCCCAGAGCCCGGCTCCGTAGGTGGGAAGTATATATTTTATGCCTGCGTCAGGAGTGGTACATACAAATACCGGGAGCTGACGGCGATCTGCATCAACGTGTGACTGTGCGGCGATATCCACATCAAATGCCTTCACGCCCTCGATGGTATCACCCAGCGAGTTGACCACAAATGAAGAGGTGATATACCGGTCAAAGTCGGCCACCACGTCGCCCTTCTGCGGAGTGATGAAGGCGGCGGCAAGGATCTGCGACATCTTGTCGGCATTGATATTCTCCTGCTGGCGCTCGCGCAGCGACAGGGAGGTCACGGCAAGTGCCGTACCCACTACCACCACGAGCACTATTATATATATTATTGTATATGTATTGCTTTGCTTGTTCATCATTGTAATGTATTAAGCGTTGGATTTGGCGCGTCGCATTCGACGTGCGATATTTGCCTGCACTACACAGTAGTCAATCAGCGGAGCAAGTGCATTTCCCAGCAACACTGCGAGCATTGCACCCTCGGGATAGCCATTGTTATATACGCGGATGATTACTGCCACTGCTCCCACGAGAAATCCGTAGATGAACTTACCTGTACCTGTTCGGGCTGCCGTTACTGGGTCAGTGGCCATAAACACTGCTGCAAAGGCAAATCCTCCATAAAGCAGCTGGTCAAACGGGTTGAGGAACGAGCCGGGATAAGTGGCCGTAGCAAACGTATTGGCTATGAAGCCCATCACAAGTCCGCCGGCTACCACTGACAGCATGATGCGCCATGAGGCAATGCCCGAGATGAGCAGGATGGCTGCTCCTATGAGAATACATAGAGTGGAGGTCTCGCCGAACGATCCGGGGATCAGACCAAGGAAGGCATCCCATGTGGAGATAGGCTCGCCGATGATGTTGACCGGGGTGGCACCGCCTACACCGGTAGCGATCTGCCCCAGAGGGGTGGCTCCTGAAATTCCATCTGCAAATGTCACTTCACCCCCAAGCCCGAGGATAGGATGAGTGGAGATAAACACTGAGTCGCCCGACATCTGTGCCGGATAAGCGAAGAAGAGGAATGCTCGGGTCACCAGCGCCACATTAAATACATTGTAGCCCGTACCGCCAAACACTTCTTTTACAAAGATTACCGAGAAAGCCGTGGCTACAGCAAGCATCCACAGCGGAGTCTCTATAGGACATATCATCGGCACAAGAAGGCCCGTCACGAGAAATCCTTCCTGGATCTCTTCCTTGCGCATCTGAGCCACCACAAACTCTATACCGAGACCTACGACGTAGGTTACGACGATTCGCGGCAGTACAGCAAGGAAGCCATAAGCCATGATATCCCAGAAGGGGAAAGAGGCCGCACCCGAGCCGAGATAATTCTGATAGCCGGTATTATACATACCGAAGAAGAGAGCCGGCATAAGTGCCAGCACCACGATGATCATCACTCGCTTGGAGTCAAGGCTGTCGTGGATATTGGACCCGCTCCGCGATGTGGAGTCAGGCGTATATAGGAATGTGTCAAATCCGTCAAACACGCTCTGGAAAGCTGCAAACTTCCCTCCGGGACGGAACTGCGGACGCATCCTGTCAAGTAGATTCTTAAATGGTTTCATTTATCTTCTATAACCGTTAATCATTAAGCTTCCTTGCGCATATAGTCAAGACCTTCGCGCACTATCTTCTGGAGCTCGAGTTTTGAGGGATCAGCATACTCGGCAAGAGCAAAATCTTCCGGTGCCACTTCATATATGCCAAGCGCCTCCATCTTGTCAATGTCTCGTGACAAGATAGCCTTGATCAGATACTCCGGCATGATATCCATGGGCATATACTTATCGTAGATGCCTGACATTATCATGGCACGGTGTCCGCCGTTAAGACGGGCATCAGGGGCGAAGGCGCGGTGCAGGAAGTGTCCGGGGAATGATGTGCTTTCGCTCATCTTTGAGGGGGACACCGAGGCCCAGCCCATAAACTCGCCTGCCTCATCCCCTTCAGGTATCACAGTAATCTGAGTGTAAGGGAAGCGGAGATAGCCCTCCTCGCCTAACGGCACTCCGGTCAGTACGTTTCCGGAGATTATGCGCTGATGATAGTCGGCCTTCTTAAGATTTCCGGCAAGGATGCTCTTTACGTCAGCTCCCATCACAGTCTTTACAATCATCGGATGCTCCACTTCCGAGCCGGTGACAGCACAAAGCGTCGAATAATCTACCTTTCCGGTGGTCATCATCTCTCCGATATGGCAGAGGGTCTCTGCGCTCAGTGTCCAGATGGTTTCGCCTTTGTTGACCGGCTTGATCGCCTCTGCCTGCACTCCGGCATTGCCGGCCGGATGAAGATGGTTGAAGCCTACGACCTCAGCTCCGGCTATCTCAGGGAAATCCGTTGTTGCATCTGCACCGATATACACCTTTCCCGCGGTCAACGATGCAAGTGCTTTCACTCCGGCTTCGAGGAGCTTCTCTTTGCCATGATAGTCAAACTCTACAGCCATAGGCGCTGTATCCATAGCTGTTACAAAGATATCGCGGGGAATTTTTTCGGCATCGGGCACGATATCATACGGGCGCTGGCGCATCAAAGCCCAAAGCCCTGACTCCATAAGAGCCTTCTTCACATCGGTTGTGCCGATTTTCAAGCTTTCGACCTGAGTGCCGACTTTCAGGCAATCGGCCTGAGAGCCGGATGTCGGAGCTATGACAATACGCTCGATTTTACGACGCTTACCGCGAACCACCTCGGTCACAGTGCCATCAACCGGGCTGACAAGCTTGATTGCCTCGCAGGTTTTGTCATGAACGAGTCCCTGTCCCGCTTTCACAGCGTCGCCGGGTGCAACCTCGAGTTTCGGCGTGAATCCGGGAAAATCATCGGGTGTAATCGCAACGGAAGCTGCCGTAACTGTCTTGACATCAGCTTGTCCGGCAGCAACAGCACCCTTCAGATTCAGATTCAAGCCCTTCTTAAGGGTTATCGTCTTTTTCATCTTTAGAAATTTTATTGAAAATCACCACAAAGTTAATAAATCTATTTAGTAATCATTAAAAAAATGCTTGCTAAATTTATTTCCCGGTCAGGAGCTGGCGGATGGAGTGAAGCTTATTGAGAGCTGCCATCGGCGTAAGGTTGTCAATATCGAGGCCGAGGATCTCATCGCGTAGCGATGTCAGCAAGGGGTCATCAAGCTGGAAGAATGAGAGTTGTACTCCTTCTTCCACATCATCAAGGCCACTGAGGTTACCCTTGATAGCTGTATCACTTTCACGATTTGCCGTCTCAAGGTGATGGAGCACAGCGTCAGCTCGTTCGACTATCGACCGGGGCATACCGGCAAGCTTGGCCACATGTATACCGAAGCTATGCTCGGAGCCTCCGCGGGCGAGTTTGCGCAGAAACACCACTTTACCATCTATCTCCTTAACTGACACGTTGAAGTTCACCACACGCTTATGGGTTGTTTCCATCTCGTTAAGTTCGTGATAATGTGTAGCAAAGAGTGTTTTGGGATGCAGGTTGCCGTAATTATGTATATGCTCTACGATGGCCCACGCTATAGAGATGCCGTCGTAAGTGGAGGTGCCGCGCCCGAGCTCATCGAAGAGTATCAGGGAGCGCTCACTCATATTGTTGAGTATTGAAGCGGCTTCGTTCATCTCCACCATAAACGTAGATTCGCCAAGTGAGATATTGTCTGACGCTCCTACACGGGTGAAAATCTTGTCAACCACCCCTATGCGGGCGCTCTCAGCAGCCACAAACGAACCCATCTGAGCCATCAGCACATTCAGGGCAGTCTGGCGCAGCAGAGCCGATTTACCCGACATATTGGGGCCGGTGATCATCATTATCTGCGTGCCTGAGTTGGAGAGGCTGACGGAGTTGGTGATATACGGTTCGCCGGGAGGTAGTTCTTTTTCGATTACCGGATGGCGGGCCTCGACGAGCTCTATATCAAGCGAATCATCAACCACCGGGCGGTTGTAGCGATTCTCAAGTGCCACCCGGGTGAAGGAGTTGAACACATCGAGTTGGGCTATCAGGCGAGCATTGAGTAGAAGTGCGGGTATATAGTCAGAGAGCGCATTCAGCAGGTCAGTGAACACACGCTGCTCTATTATGGCTATCTTGTCCTGCGCGCCGAGGATTTTCTCCTCATATTCCTTAAGCTCAGGGGTGATATAACGTTCAGCATTGACTAGAGTCTGCTTGCGTATCCATTCGGCGGGGACTTTCTCACGATGAGTATTGGTTACTTCGATATAATAGCCAAATACATTGTTATACCCCACTTTAAGCGATGAAATACCGGTGCGCTCGCTCTCGCGCTGCTGTATCATCATCAGATACTCCTTACCCGAGCGGGCTATGGTGCGAAGCTCGTCGAGCTCGGCATCCACTCCGGGATTCACCACGTCGCCACGGTTAAGAGCCGTCGGGGCATCGGCATTTATCTCCCGTTCTATGCGGTCACGTATGACGGTGCAGGGGTTAAGCTGCTCACCTATAGCTTTCAGGGCACGATCGTCTGACTCTTCGCATAGCTGCTTTACTGGCTCTATTAGTGAGAGCGCATTTTTGATCTGCACCACCTCGCGGGGATTGGCGCGGCCGGCGGCCACTTTCGAGACGAGGCGCTCCAGGTCACCTATCCCGGCAAGATATTCGCGCAGCGCATCGCGGCGGTCGGGGCAACGGAAGAAGTATTCCACGATGTCGAGACGCTTGTTGATCTCCTTGGGATCTTTCAGCGGAAAGAGCATCCAGCGGCGGAGCATTCGGGCTCCCATCGGGCTTACGGTGCGATCCATCACATCGAGCAGACTCTTGCCGTCGTCGTTGAGCGCGGTTATCAGCTCAAGGTTACGGATTGTAAACCGGTCAAGGCGAACATACTTTTCCTCTTCGATAAGGCTCAGGCGGGTGATATGCCCGGTGCGGGTATGCTGGGTGATGTCGAGATAATGAAGTATTGCGCCCGAAGCTATCACGGCATCGTTCATGCCATGTATGCCGAATCCTTTTAATGAGGCGGTCTCAAACTGCTTGAGCAGGCGGTCGTTGGCGGCTTCGAGGGTGAATATCCAGTCGTCGAGCTCGAAGTAGAGGTAATGCTCGGAGTTTAACGCCTCGGCCATCTGTTTCTTTCCACGCTCCACGAGCACTTCCTTTGGCGCGAAGTTAACCAGCAACTTGCCTATATAGTCAGTGGTTCCCTCGGCGGTGAGAAATTCGCCGGTAGAGATATCGAGAAAAGCCACTCCGGCGCGGGTCTTGCCAAGGCTCAGTGCCGCAAGGAAGTTGTTTTCACGATGGTTGAGCACATTGTCGTTAATCGACACCCCGGGGGTGATCAGCTCCGTAATACCGCGCTTTACGAGCTTCTTGGTGGTCTTGGGATCTTCGAGCTGCTCGCAGATGGCCACACGCTTTCCGGCTCTGACGAGCTTGGGCAGATAGGTGTCAAGGGCGTGGTGGGGAAATCCGGCAAGCTCCACAAACTGTGCCGCTCCGTTGGCGCGCCTCGTAAGTGTAATCCCGAGAATCTCGGATGCCGCAATGGCATCATCGGAAAATGTCTCGTAAAAGTCGCCCACGCGGAAAAGCAGAATGGCATCAGGATGCTTCTGCTTCATCGCTATATATTGCTTCATCAGCGGCGTTTCCGCTATCTTCTTAGCCATCGATATGAGATGTGATTTTTTCGATTATTGTTGTAGGCTGGATGCCCGAGAGGCAATAGTAGTCGCCGCGATGACACGGCTTGTCGCCAAACACGGAGCACGGACGGCAGGTCATCGTCAGCTGCACCATGTCAGCTTCGCTCTGACGCCATCCTTTGAAGCCGCAGTAAGGATGAGTGGCACCCCAGATGCTGACCACAGGCGTCCCTACAAGGGAGGCAAGGTGCATATTTGCCGAGTCCATTGACACCATTACGTCAAGATAACTCGACAATGATAGCTCGGCCGGGAAGCCATAACGCTTTGATGCAAGTGACACCACACCGGGGTAAGCGCTCACCCAGCGGTCAAGCACGGCTGCCTCTTCTGCGCCTGCGCCAAATAGGAATATTCTCACCCCCGGCTGTCCGGCAAAGTGGCTCACCACCTTATCCATCAGCTCAATAGGATATATCTTCCCCTTATGTTTTGCAAACGGAGCTATGCCTATCCACTTCTCCCCGTCGCCCTTGGGAGCGGTAATATCGGCAAAGAGTGCGGGGTCACCTTTGCCATTGCCGTAAAGCGACTTGAATTTCGGATCCTGCACAAGACCGAGCCGGTAAAACACCTCGCGGTAACGGGCACGCTGCGAGATCAGCGGAAGCATCACCTTGTTAGTACGGCGGGTCAGACGGCGTTTATGCCCGCGCCCCTTGTTTATTCGGGCCACACGACATCCATCGATACGCGCGAAAAAGTCAATGACCATAGTCCTGAGCACATTGTGAAGGTCGGCTACGGCATCAAAGTCATATTTATCCTTAAGTTCGCGATAAAGTCGACGCAGCCCGGTCACGCCCTTATAATCCGACGTATTGAAGTCAATACCTACGACGATGACATTTTCCGGCGGGTTGACAAACATCCCGGTCATCGACTTGCGGGTCACAAAAATAAATTCAGTGGACGGATTGCTCATGGCCACACTGTAAAGCACCGGAATAGTCATCGCGACATCTCCCAGTGCTGAAAACCGCGTGACCAATACCCGGCGGGGCTTGTCAGCGCTTTGCGCCCCCATAAAGTACGGGATTGGTTGAAGGATCGTTATACATCTTCATCTGACGATACACCTTCATATACTTCCGTCCGGCAGCAATATCATCCAGAAGAGTATCGATAGCCGCTATCAGATCGTCACGCTGCTCAAGCAGCACGTTCAGCTTGGCCTGACAGCGAGCCCTATGCTCATCGGCAGCCTCGGGACGGTTGACCTCAGCAAGCATGTGATAAATCTTTACCGCCAAAATCGACAAGCGGTCGATAGCCCATGCCGGGCTCTCGGTGTTGATCACCGCGCCATCGAGAGGTTTCACATCAGCATACTTGTTAAGGAAATAAGTATCGATATCCTCCACCATATCAGTGCGCACCTGATTAGAGCGGTCGATCCGACGCTTAAGCTCAAGTGCAGCCACCGGATCAATCTCCGGATCACGGATTATATCCTCAAGGTGCCACTGCACCACATCCACATGATTCTTCTCATAGAGAGTATGCTCCACCGTACCTTCTGCATATGGATTAGTCGAAGGCGCATCCACATTATCAGTCACATGATAATCGCGGGTAGCTTCCTCAAATATTTCAAAACTTTTACGGGCGAAATCCATTATCTAATAATTATAAAATAATTACAAAGATAACACCTAACCCCAAAACCACCAAATTTTTTTCAATTCCGGCTGCAATATTTATCGATATATTTATAAGTCACACACAAAGCAAATGTGTGTGTGACCTATAATGAATATCATCTATTTTCTGCAACCGATTATTTGCATCAACTCGCCCGGAGGGCAAACTGACGCTATCTACATTGAAAAACAAATAAAAAAATTTGTCAGTGAAATGATATATCTCTTATGACTTTAGATACTATTCTCTTTACAATAGAGATTAAATAAACTTAGATGTTACGCACGAGTCTTGAAACGCCAGTTAT
>JAMPAP010000002.1:123149-237205 GCA_023667185.1 Lachnoclostridium sp. | reverse complement strand
TCCAGAATTTCATTGTCACCGCCCTTCCTCCGAAAAGCGAGTGCAAAGGTAGAGACTTTCTCGATACCCTCCAAATTTTATTCGCAGTTTTAACGGATTTTAACTTTTCGAGGTAATTGTCAATTTGACAATTTGGCAATTTGACAATTTGACATGATGAGGGGCGGAGGGGAGGGAGGAGATTTTTTCTAGAGGGAGATGTAACTTTTCTGAAGGGGCGGCGTCATATAGGTATATGTGTCGATAAAAAGCTATGATCCATCTTAAAGATATAAATAAGTCGTATCCGGGGGCGGTGCCTCTGCACGTGCTGAAGGATGTCAGCCTGGACATCGATCGCGGTGAGCTCGTGTCAATCATGGGGGCCTCCGGCTCGGGGAAGTCTACGCTGCTGAATATTCTCGGCATTCTCGATAATTACGATTCGGGGGAGTATATCCTCGATGGTACTCTTATCAAGGACTTGAGCGAGAACCGGGCGGCTGATCTGCGAAACCATAAGATAGGGTTCGTGTTTCAATCATTTAACCTTATTAATTATAAGAATGCTCTTGAGAATGTGGCGTTGCCGCTTTTTTACCGCGGTGTCTCCCGGCGAAAACGTAATGCCATGGCTATGGAGCAGCTCGAGCGGATGGGTCTTGCTGACCGTGCACATCATCTACCGGGCGAGTTGTCGGGCGGACAGAAGCAGCGTGTGGCCATAGCCCGCGCTCTCATCACTCACCCGGCTATAATCCTTGCCGACGAGCCTACGGGTGCGCTCGACTCGCATACGTCAAAGGAGGTGATGCAGGTGTTTCGCGACCTCAACGCTGATGGCATGACAATAGTCATAGTGACGCATGACCCGGCTGTAGGCGCGCAGACCAACAGAATAATCCACATCGTCGATGGCCGTATCGAGCCTGAGAGACCTATTATACCGCAGCCGTGATAGATCTGTTGAACGAAATAACGCAGACGCTGCGCACTAACAAGCTGCGCACTGCCTTGACAGGGTTTGCCGTATCATGGGGCATTTTTCTGCTTATAGTGCTGCTCAGTGTAGCCCGGGGTGTGACCAACAAGTCGGAGGAGTTCTTCACATCCACCGGCAACGACATCATGACCATCTCGGGTGGCTGGACTGAGAAGCCCTATAAGGGATATGACAAGTTTCGCCAGATAGAGCTCGAGGATAGCGACATTCCTATCTTAGGTTTCCGCAACTCATCAGAGCTATCCGAATTGAGCCCCACCATTTCTAACCGCACAACAGTCTCCACATCAAAAGACTACACCAGCGACGGCTACGAAGGAGTAGGGCCTGAAGCCATAGGATTCAACGGCATCAAGATGCTCAAAGGACGGTTTATCAACAGCTCTGACATCAAAGAGCGGCGCAAGGTAGCCGTACTGTCACAACGCACTGCTAATACGGTATTCGATCAGGGCGTTGACCCCATAGGGCAGCAGGTGGTGATGAATGAGCTATCCTTCAAGGTAATAGGCGTATATGATCATGATTGGGTTCACACGGTGTATATCCCCTACTCCGTGGCACGCAATATGTCAGGCGGATCCAACAAAATCAATCACCTCTATGCTCGCATCCACAACATCTCCAACCTTGAGCAAAGCGATGCTGCAGAGGCCAATATCCGCTCCACTCTTGCCAATGTCCACGACTTCGACCCGACGGACAATAGCGCCTTGTGGATATGGAACCGCTTCTCGGGATATCTACGTATGCAGACCGCATCGCGCGGGCTGAACTTAGCCGTATGGATACTCGGCATACTGACCCTCATCTCCGGCATCGTAGGAGTAAGCAATATAATGTTTGTATCAGTAAAAGAGCGTACCCACGAGATAGGCATCCGCCGCGCCATAGGAGCACGGCCGCTTTCGATACTCCGTCAGGTAATCCTCGAAAGCGTAACCATAACAACCATCTTCGGCTATATAGGAATCGTTGCCGGAATGGGCATTGCCGCACTGCTCGGCAGCATGTTTAATGGCCCGGACTCCCCTCTGCTCAACCCCGGCATCGACATCTCGATAGCCATCCAGGTGACGGTGGTACTGATACTTACCGGAGCACTTGCCGGACTATTTCCCGCACTGAAAGCGCTCAAAGTCAAACCCGTAGAAGCCCTCCGTGACGAATGAAAAATCCGGCATTTGATATTGACAACTGGCGCGAGATAGGAGCGACACTCGCCCAAAACAAGACCCGAACCTTCATGACCGCCTTCGGCATATTCTGGGGCACGGCAATCCTTGCCATCCTGCTCGGCGGCGCCGGAGGATTCAGAGGATTCATGATGCATCAGTTTGACGGCCTGGCCACAAATATGGCGGTAATACAAACATCACGCACCACTAAATCTTACCGCGGATTCAACAAAGGCCGCACATGGAACCTTCATTCAGCCGATGCCCAAAATATCCGCCGTGCCATCAGCGACATTGACGCACTATCGGTGGTCAACTTCATGAGCGCCGACGCTACATTCGGGCAGCACAAATCCTCGACAACCCTCATGGGACTCGAGCCCGACTTCGCCAAAATCATGACCCCGGTGATTTACTCCGGCCGATTTATCAACGAATCTGACGAATCACAAGGGCGGAAAGTGTGTGTCATAGGCCAACGTGTCGCCAACGAGCTATTCGGCACCCTCAAGCCTGAAGGACAAAGTATAGGCATCAATGGTATATATTATACTGTGGTAGGAGTGGCAGGACAGTCATCAGAGATCAGCATAGCCGGACAGATCGACGACTCAGTGATCATCCCCAACACCACAATGCGGCGAGCCTATAACCTCGGTGACGATGTCAGCATCATATATCTCACCACCCGCTCAGGCACCCGTCCGGCGGACTTCGAATCACGCATCCACTCCATCATAATACGCAACCATCCAATTGCCCCCGACGATACCGGAGCTCTATGGTTTATGGACGTATCAGAGCAGTTCAGCATGGTCGACAAAGTATTTGTCGGCATCGACCTGCTCGCGCTCTTCGTAGGGCTCGGCACCCTCCTGTCAGGCATCATAGGTATAGGTAATATAATGTGGATCATCGTCCGTGAGCGCACCCAGGAGATCGGCATCCGTCGCGCCATCGGAGCTCGCCCCCGCGATATCATCATCCAGATTCTTTCGGAAGGGATACTGATGACACTCGTTGCCGGACTCGCCGGAATCACCTTCGCTGCCATAATCCTTGCAGTGACTCAATCCGTTGTAATAGTCGACGGCGACACTATCCCCTTCCAGCTAAAATTCGCCACCGCCATTGCCATCCTCTTCACATTCCTGATACTCGGCTCCCTTGCCGGACTCATTCCCGCAGTCAAGGCCATGCGCATCAAGCCCATCGAAGCGCTTAATTCCAAATAATAGAAAATAAAAAACCAATAAATATGAAAAAATTTATTCGAATCCTGCTATGGATCATCGTTGCTGCAATCTTCATCGGGACGTTTGTCTACCTCTACATCTCGTCGCGACCCAAAGAAACGACTTACGATATTGTGACGCCTGTCACGGGCAACATCAAGCGCACCACCGTACTTACCGGTAAAATCGAGCCGCGCGATGAAATCGAAATCAAGCCCCAGGTCTCGGGCATCATCAGCGAAATCAACGTCGAAGCCGGTGATATCGTCAACGAAGGAGACGTGATAGCCCACATCAAAATCATCCCTGACGAAGGCCAGCTCTCAAGCGCCTCATCACGAGTGGAGTCAGCCACCATCGCACTCAACGACGCCAAAGCCAAATGGGAACGCAATAAGCTGCTTCTTGAGAAAAAAGTAATATCGCGCGAAGAATACGAGACCACCGAAACCACCTACCTGCAGGCCGTGCGCGAGCTCGATGCAGCCAAAGACGCCTACTCCATTGTGAAAGAAGGAGTATCGGTCAACAATGTCTCCGGCAGCAACACTCTCGTCCGCGCCACAATCACCGGGCTCGTTCTCGACGTCCCGGTTAAGGTAGGTAGCTCCGTAATCCAAGCCAACACCATGAATGATGGAACTACCGTGGCCACTATAGCCGACATGAGCAATCTGATATTCAAGGGTAAGGTTGACGAGACAGAGGTAGGTCTGCTCAACATCGGCCAAAATATGTCAATCAGCATCGGAGCTCTCCCTGACGACACGCTCCATGCCACCGTAGAATACATCGCCCCCAAAGGCACAGAGCTCAACGGCGCCAACACCTTCGAGGTAAAGGGCGCAATCGAAAATATCGCAGGCCTCAACTTGCGTGCCGGATACAGCGCCAACGCCACCGTGACGCTCTCAAGTGTCACTGACGTACTGACAATCCCCGAAAGCGTGATACAATGGGCCGGCGACAGCACCTTCGTATTCATCACCGCCGACACTGTAGCCCCCTACAACTTCACCCGGCAGCCTATAACCATCGGCACTTCTGACGGCATCAACGTACACGTCACCTCAGGCCTCACCACCTCTGACCGCATCCGTGGACAGCAACAAAACTTCTGAAAGTCATGAAACGAACCATCCTGGCCATCCTCGTCATCGCTACGGCTGCATCAGCCTCATCAGCTACCTGGAGTCTCGACAGCTGCATCAACTATGCTATCGAGCATAACCTTACAGTCCGTTCCCGCATCATCGAGCATACCGCAGGCGAGCAATCGCTCACTGAGGCTTACGACCGCTTCCTCCCCAACCTCTCCGCCGGAGCTTCGCAAAACTGGGACTTCGGCCGAGGCCTCACATCTCAAAACACGTATGCTAATCGCAACACCTCAATGACAGGCTTCAACGCCTCACTCTCGCTGCCCATATTCCAAGGCCTCTCCACGGTGCGCCAGATCGACTATAGCCGATCACGGATCACCCAGCTGCTCCTTCAGATTGATGCCGCAAAAGATGATGTAACACTAAGTGTAATAGCACAATACCTCCAGGCACTTTATGCCGCCGAACTTACCGACGTAGCGCGAGAACAGGTACAACTCTCCCGCCAGATGCTCTCCCGCCAGCAAGACCTTTTTGACGCCGGCAAAGTACCCGAAGCTGATGTGATTCAGGCTAAAGCCCAGGTAGCACGCGACGAGCTCTCCCTCACCACATCTGACAACGACCGCATAATAGCCCTGATCGACCTCGCCCGACTGCTCGAGCTGCCTGATGTAGAAGGATTTGATGTCATGCCACTCGACGGAGACACCTCTGCCCCACTCCTTGACCCCGAGCAAGTCTATACCAATGCCCTGGCCAACAATAGCTCCATTCTTGCCGCCCGCCAAGGCATCAACGTGGCTGACCGCAGCATCTCACTTGCCCGCACAGGCTATATCCCACGCATCAGCTTCAACGCAGGCTTAGGTAGCTCATATTACAGTCTTTCCGGAGCCGAAAATGCCTCGTTTTCCCGTCAGATCCGCGACAACTTCAGCAAATCGCTCGGTTTCTCACTCCAGATACCCATCTTCGACGCCTTCTCTACCCGCAACTCCATACGTCGCGCACGCATCGAAAAGACCTCAGCCCAGCTCCAGCTTCAGCAGCAGGAATCACAATTATTCAAAGACATACGCCAAGCCTACTATCAGGCAACAGCAGCAGCCAAGAAGCTCCAGTCATCAGAAGTAGCCACTGAAGCATCCCGCGCCTCGCTCGAAGCCGTCACATATAAATATGAATACGGCAAAGCCAATGCCACTGAATATCAGCAGGCAAAGACCGACTACATCCGTGCCCTATCAGAAACCGTCCAGGCTCGCTACGAGCTGATACTTCGAAACCGCATCCTCCTCTTCTACAACCGCCACTAAGAAATACGGCTCCAGTCGATGAGACGATTGGTCTGACGGCTAAGTTCCTGACGGAGGATGGAATTTTCGGGAGCCGAGAGTGTCGGGTCAGCATCAAGGGTCTCGCAAGCAAGGTCACGCGCGAGTTGGATGATCTGACCATCAGTGGCGAGGTTGGCGATATGGAGGTCAAACGCTATACCGCTCTGCATAGTACCCTCAATGTCGCCCGGGCCACGCATCTGCATATCAGCCTCCGCTATACGGAAGCCATCGGTGGTCTCAGTCATCAGTTCGAGGCGCTTACGGGTGTTGGCCGCAATCTTACGCTTCGACATCAGGATACAGAAACTCTGCCCTTCGCCACGGCCTACGCGCCCGCGCAATTGATGCAGTTGCGAGAGGCCAAACCGCTCGGCATTCTCGATAATCATCGTCGTGGCATTAGGCACATTGACTCCTACCTCAATTACGGTTGTGGCCACGAGAATATCAGCCTCGTGATTCACAAACAGTTGCATCTGATAATCCTTCTCAGCCGGTTTCATCTGCCCATGGACGTATGCCACGCGATAGTCACGGAAGGTCTCGCGGATAGTCTCATATCCCTCCTCGAGCGACTTCAGATCAAGCTTTTCGTTCTCCTTCACAAGGGGATAGACGATATACACCTGCCTTCCCTGCCGAAGCTGCCTTCCTACTCCCTGAAGCGTCTCAAACCGGTTTTCCTCGTATCTCAGCAGCGTCACCACCGGCTTTCGTCCCGGCGGCAACTCATCGATTACCGATACGTCAAGGTCACCATAGACGGTCATGGCCAAAGTACGCGGTATAGGTGTCGCTGTCATCACAAGCACATGAGGAGCAACGATGTTTTTCTTCCACAAGCGGGCTCGTTGAGCCACACCGAAACGATGCTGCTCATCGATTACCACAAGTCCAAGGTTTTTAAACTCCACACTATCCTCAATCACGGCGTGAGTTCCCACGAGTATATGAAGTGAGCCATCGCGAAGAGATTCATGAATCTCCCTGCGCGCCTTGGCCGAGGTAGAGCCGGTCAGCAACCTCACTTTCACGCCCATCGGGGCCACCATAGCCGAGAGCGTCTCATAATGTTGCGTGGCAAGGATTTCAGTAGGAGCCATCATACAGGCCTGAGTGTCGTTATCAAGAGCCATAAGCATGCATAGCAGTGCCACGAGAGTTTTTCCCGAACCTACGTCGCCCTGAATGAGGCGGTTCATCTGGTGGCCTGTAGCTACGTCAGCGCGCACCTCCTTGACCACTCTCTTCTGTGCTCCAGTCAGCGGAAATGGGAGAAAATCCTTGTAAAAGGTATTAAAATAGTATCCTATTTTAGAGAACACGAAGCCTTTGAGAGCACCTTGGCGACGACGGGCATAGCGCTGGATGTCAAGCTGAAGGTAGAAAAGTTCTTCAAATTTCAGTCGGAGGCGGGCTTTATCGAGGGTATTCTTGTCGGGCGGATTGTGGATAGCAGCTACTGCTGAGCGTAGGTCAAGGAGATTCATCCGTCGTACCACCCACTCAGGAAGCGTCTCTTGAAGTTCAGGCAGATGTGAAAGCATCTCATTGATGCCCAAGGAGATGGAGCGTGATGTAAAGCCACCGTTTCGGAGCTTTTCGGGGATAGAATACACTCCACGAAAACCGCCGGTTAGATTCGTAGAGTTAGGGCTGTCCACCTCTGGGTGAACCATGCTCCAATGGCCGTTAAACTGGGTCGGTTTGCCAAACAACACATATTCCTGTCCCGGATTATAGGCCTGACGTATCTTGCTGATGCGCTGAAACCATACTACCTGCATCATTCCGGTACCATCAGTAAACAAAGCCATAAGCCTGGTCTTTGCGCCTTCGCCCTGAACTGCAAATGATATAAATCGCCCCTTGACCTGCACCAATGGCATATCATCGGCAAAGCTTGATATCGCATGGATAGTAGAGCGATCTACATAGCTCGTAGGGTAATAGTGCAGATAGTCATAATAGGTCTTGATATCGAGATGTTTTCCAAGCATTTCGGCACGCCGTGGACCTATCCCTTTAAGGTATTTTATGTCGATCGAGCGAAGACGGTTCATATAATCTCCTTCAGATAAAGCTCAGCTATGGCTATGTCGCCCGGATTAGTCACCTTGATGTTACGGGGATCTCCCTCCACGAGCAGTATATCCTGCTCGCCGGCTGCTTCCATCACCGAGGCATCGTCAGTGAACGAGCAGCCTACAGCCTCCTTATAAGCTCTCAGCAGCTTCTGTGCCGGGAATAGCTGGGGAGTCTGCACACGGCGGTAGCTGTTGCGATCTACCACCACTGACCCATCGGGCGTCATACGCCTCAACGTATCGGTCACGGGTATTACGGGGAGCACTCCGGAGTGGGATTTTCCCTCTTCGGTACGGGCTGCTATCAGCGTATCTATCAACCGTTTTGATAATACGGGGCGGGCGCCGTCGTGAACCGAGATCCAGCCGCCGCATGATTCCGGAATCAAAGCAAGAGCATTTCTGACGCTCTCGAAACGGCTTGCGCCACCTTCGGCGATAATTACATCTTCGGGTGAGAACGAATGCCGGCGGCACATATCCTCCCACATCGGCATCATTTCGGGCGAAAGCACAAGGATAATAGTCGCCTCTGAGTCAAGCTGCCGCATCCTCTCTACTGTAGTCATTAGAAGAGGCCGGCCGCCCAGTAGACAGAACTGTTTCGGAAGGTCAGCCCCATAGCGCGACCCTGTGCCTGCTGCAACTATGATATTGTAATTCATCAGAACTTCAGAATGATTCCTACAAGCCCCGTGGCTCCCTGAGCCGGGCGGTCACCGAGGTACAAGTAGTTACGGTTAAGTAGATTCTCTCCTTGAGCGAACACGGTGAACGTATCCGTAAGACGATAATCAGCCCTCAGGCTAAGATCCGTGGCATTGCCGAGGTCAGCTCTTTCAGCCACCAGCATTTCCACGCCGTCAAGGGGTGAGCTGACATAGTTTGCCTCATATATCGCACGGCAGGCACGGAGCTGGAATCCGACTTCCACCGTAAGCTTGTCAACAGGCTTAACGGCGAGACGGGCTGAAAGCACATGCCGCGCGCGGTCACGCCATAAATAGTAGCCCTTGGTCAACGATGATGGTGCGGTAGCGTAAGCTGCACTTATTTCTACAGCCGATGATTTCCAACCGGCTTCCACCTCAGCATGCCATGCCGACAAATCCACCGCTGAGAAAAAAGCTCCCTCTCCGGGCAAGGTGAAGTTTCGCATCGGCATCAGCCAGTCGTTTGCCTTGGCATATCCCCCTTCAATCCGGAGGTAAGCACCGCTGAAGGGTCCTATGAGGACACGGGCCCGCGCATCCACGGGCACAAATGACCGGCCGTAGGACCACATTGAATATATATAAGGTGTCACATCATAAAGAGATGAGAGTGTATTTAGCTTCACACCTCCGGTGGCTTGCAGTTCCACACCGAAGCAGGATGAGGGGCGCCATGCTGCCATCACATCCGGAGCTATATGGAAAGCTTTACCATCATTGATGGAGATATCCACAAGTGCACCTACTCGAGCGCTGAAAGAGCCCTCGGGCGTGTATTCGTATCGGGGATTAAGCGATATAAGGCCGGTATTGTCACTTTCGTCAAGCAGCGAATTATGAAGCAGGTCGGCATTCAAGCCGAGTCCGAAACGGGAATCCTGACCCACCTCTATCATTCCGTCAAGGTCAAGGCCATAGACGTGCTGGCGGGCCGGGTTCACATCCTTCAGCCCATAACTGAATCGTTCAAACCGCACTCCGGCATGGTATTTGAGACCTTCGACAGAGGAACGAAACATCGCATTAAGGTTCAGCCGGTTATGCCACTGATTGAATGTAGATACCTGATCTTCTTCATTCGGCGTCCAAAGATTATGGCGGGCATACCCATAGACAATTCCGGCATCGAGAGCCGACTTGTCGCCAATTTTCTGACTCAGCTGAGCACCCACCTTCACCGAATGGTCGCGCCAATACTTGCTGTCAAGGTCAGCGTCAGGCAATCCGCGACGATACAGATCGCCATCATAGTCAAGCCAGGCGGCAAGGCGCGTATGGTCAGTCTGCACTATTCTGTAACCGGCTTGCAACGAGGCATTGAAGATAGGGAATATCCCGGCGCGCAAGTAACCGCGATGGTCAGCCGTTAGCAGGCCGGATGCCGGGCTGACGGGATCAAGAGGCGAGAATGTCGGGGCAACTGACGTGGTTACGATCCTATCGCTCAGCGAGAGCTTCACCGGGGTGAGTTGCGGAAGCTCAATGGAGGGCAACATATTTATACGAGTCGCTTGGCGTTCCACAGGTACGATCTCTCGTTCGACCTCGATCTCTTTGTGGAGGCTCTGGGCCTGAAGTGTTATGGCAGCGGAAGTCAGGGCTGCTGTAAGATATATGCGGTGGTTCATTTTAAACGGGAATTAATCATCTTGAAAATATCAGCTTCGGAGCCGGGATAATTGGCCTTCAAGCTCTTAAGATACTCATCAGCCTCAAATTCATTACCCTGAGCACGCAGGGCATCACTATAGAGTATAAATCCGCGGGCAAGCCAGTAGCGGTGGGGAGGATTGGAGCTTATCATCTTGTCGGCCGTCTCGGCTGCGGCTTTATATAGTCCGCGGTCGTATTGCGACTGTCCGAGGTAGTAGGCGCTCTTAGCACCGTTGACGTCATCAGTATTGGCAGCAAGAGCCTTCCACTCGGCATAGGCCTCGTCATATTTTTTCAGTGAATTGAGAGCATAGGCACGCATGAATCGGATTTCAGCATCGGCCGTGGAGGCTGCAGCTGTGGAGGTAAGCATCTTGTCGGCCGTGCTGACCACCTGCTCCCAGCGGTTGAGTGCAAGAGCTGTCGACATGATACCTTGGCGGGCTTCACGCAGCATATTTGAGCTTGACGCCTTTGACTCAAGCATGGTAAAGGTCTCGAGAGCAGGCTCGGTTTTCCCTACAGCTGCCTCGGCATTACCCTTGATGAGCAGGGCGTCCTCCACTACCTCAGCATCAGGATATTTAGCCACAAGGTTTGAGGCGAGTTTCAGAGCCTCGGAAGCATCTCCCTCATTCCATGCAGCCTCTGCTATATAATATGTGGCCTGAGGAAGGCGTGTTGATCGGGGATAATCGCTGATGAAGCGGGTGAGTTTGTCAGTCAGACCTTTGTTAATGAAATCATTTTCAGCGGCTGAGAAAGCGAGCTGTTCCATTTCCGACGGGTCAAAAGCAGGCGCATCAGGCACCGAGTTGATAAATCCCGCATACTCGTCAAGCGCTCCATCGGCAGCATAAATCTTCTTGAGGTCATCAGCGGCTAAGCGTGCCTCTTCGCTTGTAGGATAAGTGGTTATCACCTTGCGGTAAGTGGCGCGGGCGCGGTCACGATCGCCACCATTGAGATATGTGATGGCAAGTTGCAGCATACCGTTGCGGCCCTGCGCGGTGAGGGGATATTTTTCAATCAGAATATTGTAAGTAGCTACAGCATCCGAGGTGTGGGATAGAGCCATCAGGCTTTCGGCTTTCTCAAGCATTGCCGAGGGGAGCAAGCCCGACGATGGATATTCATCCATAAGGTTGTCAATCAGCTGAATCTTACCCTTATGATCTTTCAGCAATCCCTTCATCACGGCGAGCTGAAACAGAGCATAATCGCCGGCCGCACGGTTAAGGTCGTAAGCCTTGGCGTAGTAGTCGGCAGCGGCCGATACATTCTTCAGATAATAGTTGCAATCAGCTATGCGGCAGTAGATATCAGCTGTCATAGCATCGTCAGCCGAGCCTTTCAGAGCTTTCTTGAAGGCCTCGAGTGCGGCGTTATAGTCCTCGTCGGCAAAGAGGGCATATCCAAGATCATATTGAGCCAGTCGTCGGTTATAATCTCCTGACTTTCCGGCCGGAGCTGCGGCAAGGTATCGGCGATATTGGGCGACCGCCTCAGCATAGTTGCCCTGACGATAATGGCAATCGCCGAGCCAGAATGCACACTGTGTGGTTATCGACTTGTCGCCGGCTGTCACGGCTGCCGCCTGCTTGAAGCGAGTCAGAGCCGAGGAAATATTACCTGCCGAATACTCGCGGGTGCCAAGTACGAAGAGCGCTCGCTGCTTGGCCCGCAGGATGTTGTCGGTAGGTGAGGCTATGCGGTTGATAGCCGCAATAGCGCTTTCGTAATCATTATCGGTCATATATCCGTTGATGATATATCGCTGAACATCAGCGGCATATCGTGAATCTGGATACTCCGAGAGGAAATCGTCAAGCAGGGCTACCGAGTTGCCAAACGGCACACGTCCGCCCTCCATCCGCGCCACGGCGTAGTTATAGAAAGCCGTCTCGCGCACTTGGCGGTCGTAATCCACGCGGTAAGCATTCTCAAAGGCCATGAGAGCCGACGAGTTGTCGCCACGCGCTGCGTATGCCTGGCCGAGCATCAGATAAGCGCTCTGTTCCATGGCCGAATGTGTGCCTATGGCACGCTGGAGCAGCTTGATGGCATTGTCGGCATTTCCGGCGCGCCATTCGCTTGCCCCGAGGATGTAGAATGCTCCGGGCTCGGGATTTGTTGCCTCAGCGCAATATTTCCACAAGTAAGGGAGCGCCTCGTCAGTGCTGCCGAGGTTATAGAGCGACTCGCCTGCTATACGATTGCATTCAGGAAGAAATTGTGGTACGGCACCCGTGGCAATCAGCTTTTTAGCCATCGAAAGAGCTTTATTAAAATCACCCTTCTGAAAATATATCTGCGCTATATAATATGGTGCAGCCACTGAGGGCTCACGGCTCTGATCCACTGACTCAAAGCCTTTCAGCGCGGCATCATAGTCCTTGTCAAGGTAACGGGTATACGCCAGGTAAAACCTTGAATCATTGCCATAAGTCCGGTCATTGACGAGCCCGGCGTAAAGCCCGGCAGCCTCGGCATGCTCGCCAAGCACAAGGTAGCAGTAAGCTTTATGGAAAGCGCAAGCCGCTGCCACGGGCTGTGATGCTCCGCGGAGATCCACCATCTCATATCTGATTAAGGCCTCGGAATACTTCCCCTGCGCGAAATAGTAATCTCCCAAAGCAGTAAACACGTCATATCTGCGGGTCGACACAGGGTAATCTTCGAGCCAGGATTCAGCCTGCTCCACCCCATCCGCTGAGCCGAGACGAAGCATAGATACCGCACGGTAAAACCCTACGACCTCATCCTCAGGGAGTGTTGTCAGCAGATCGACACATGCCTGATAATCATCATTTTCAAACATGATTTCGGCCTTGGTCATCTGATCAGCGACCACTGACGATGACACATCGGCCTTTATTGGAGACACCGCCATCAGAGTAGCGGCTACGGATATTATGAATTTTCTCATCAAGAAATGCTTTTATATCATGCAAAGATAGCAAAAAAACGGGCTCACAGCAATTCCTGACGTATATAAACAAAAAAAATTATCCGTCGTCACGACGAATAATCTCCTTACCTTAAATCTAATACCATGAAAAACTGTTGCAAAAGTACGCACTTTTGTGATAATCTGCAAGCATTTCCGCTATTTTTAACCTTAATTAACACACAACTTTAAAAGAACCTGTCAACTAAAAACTAAAAACTAACAACTAAAAACTAACAACCACTTTCTGCCATTATGGTCACTTTAGGGTGAGAGGGATGTGTATTTTTGCTAAAAAATAATTTAATTATGAAACAGTTAGCAGTGTCGCGGAAGTTCCGCAAAAACATTATCGTGAAAATCAACTCCTCATTTACTGACCATATAGCAGAGCGCCTTATCACATTGGCCGATAGCCTTATGACCGAAGGTGTAGTTCCTGACTTTTCAAAGGAAGACCAGATGGTTCAATCAATTTTCCGTTATATTTCATCGGATATAATGACAGCTATTGACCGTTCACGCAGAGCTCGTCAACGCGTGGCTCAGCGTAAGCAGCAGAAAGCTAATGATGTAACCACTGAAAATAGCCCAAAGAGGATCTATGTGCCTTACCTCGAGATGACTCTTGTAGAGGGCGTGGATTTCGTAAAGAATGGCTCTAAGTTTACGATAAGCCCCAATGTCGGGGTAACGCGGCAGCAACGTCGACAAGCCGAGCGCGAGCTTGAACATGCCGAGCGTTCGCGAATTAAGTAAGCATTAAAGTTCACGCACAAAGTAAATGTGCATGACCTATAAAATTTTCTATAATCCCATCTTGTACCACAGCCACGCGAGTATAATTTAAGCATTATAGTTATTACGGTAATTAACGCGGGCTTTATACATCTGTTCTTTTATACCTCCGTTTTTAAGAAAATCCTTCTTAACAAGCTCTGTCAATTTATTAATCATTGAGCTTGTCTGGTATATTAACGTCAATATCAGATTACAAAGCTCCTCATCATTCAATCGGTCTACCAATGACATATAAAAGCTGGTTGCATTGTTGTTCCTGCATGTTTCCCTCAGTTTATACATTCTTGGATGTTCTTTGGTCCAAATAACGATTTTACGTGTCCTCATATAGTCAAGATAGTCATTCAGCAATTCCTGAAGACTTCCCCATGCCACGCCATAAAGTTTTATTTCCATCTCTGCGGATGACGCTGCGTCTGATCTGCCTTCCACAAGATTCTGCTTGCCGCTTCGTGCAGCCTGAAGCATCTGATCGTAGGTTCGATCTCGCTTATCTATGTGCCCCTGAAGGAAAAAATAGGTCAGATCATAGATAGCCTCAGCCTTCTGAAATGCATATAAATTTCTATAAGAGGTCTTTTGACGCGCAAAGTCGATATTGTCATCCATTGTATAAAAAATTGATTTTTTAATAAATATTTTAGCTATTTTAATGCAAAAATAAAGAGATTCACAGGATTCTGCAATTTTATCGCCGGGGGCTTGACACAATAAAAAGGGGGTAACGCGCGTTAATATTATTGATGAAAAAGTGCCGGTTCATAATAATATGTCTGTTTTTGGCCGTATGCTCAAGCATATCCGGCCAAAATCTTAACGATAAGCTCCTTAACCGTCCTTACGCTGATATGCGTAAATGGCATCTGGGCTTCTCGATAGGTATGCACACTCAGGACGTGACTTTTACTCACAATGGATTCGTAACCGACAATGGCGAGGAGTGGTTCATGGATCAGCCGTCATTCTCTCCGGGCTTCTGTGTCAATGGTTTGATTGACTACAGGCTGAGCAACCACCTCAATCTTCGTTTCACCCCGGGAATGTATTTTGGCAGCCGCGACATCACAATGCACGAAAATCGCACCGATGCCGTGCTGAAGCAGAGCATCAAGTCGACCTATGTGGTGCTCCCCATCGACTTGAAATTCTCAGGTATGCGCCACCGAAATGCCCGCCCCTACCTTACGGCCGGCGTGATGGGAGCCTTCGACGTATCGAAGAAGACCAGTGACTATCTGAAATTCAAGACTTTCGACCCGTTTCTCACCGTAGGCTTCGGATGTGATTTCTATCTGCCCTACTTCAAGTTTATCCCGGAGGTAAAATTCTGCTTCGGATTGACTGATATTCTTACACACGACCGTCCTGACCTTGTGGAAGATCCTGACAAATTCAAAATCACGCAGTCGCTCACCAAAGCCCGCTCAAGCATGGTGGTGTTTACATTTTACTTCGAATGACCTCAACCAGCATCTACATACGTCGTGCAATTGTCATCATGATAGTGGCCGCAGCTACGCTCGCTGCTGCCGCACAGACCGACGCGCGCCTGACTCAATACTGGGCCGTGCCCACTTACTACAATCCCGGCGCGGTGGGCGAGACTGACTTCGTGCGTATCCGCGGCGGCTCGCGTCTCCAGTGGATAGGCATCGACAACGCCCCCACCACCTTCATTCTCACCGGCGACACACCGCTGAAGATCGGCAAAAAGCGCATAGGCCTGGGCGTGATGATGCAGCAGGAGAAGATGGGTCTTTACAGCAATCTCACAGTAGGCCTGCAGGCCGGTTACAAAATCAAGCTCTTCAAAGGGGAACTCACTGCCGCCTTCCAGATAGGGCTTCTCAACGAGAAGTTTAAAGGCTCGGATGTATTTATTCCTGATGATGACGATTATCACCAGGCCACTGACGAGGCTATCCCTAACACTGACGTCGGCGGCAACGCCCTCGACCTCGGCATAGGCGCCTGGTATATCCACAAATACTTCTGGGCAGGCCTCTCAATGCTCCACGCCAACAGCCCCACCATCACCTTTACCTCCACTACCGACGGCTCCACCGCCGCCGGAGGTGTCACGGCAGATGGCACAAGTGCTAAAAATTTCCAATTTCAAGCTCCGCGAACCCTTTATTTCATGGCAGGTAGCAATATTTCAATTAAAAATACGTTATTTGAAGTGATACCTTCCATGCTCGTGCGCAGCGACTTTACGTTTACGACATTCGACATCACCGCCCGCCTGAGATATAACAAATTCATCTCGGCCGGTATCGGATACCGCCACAACGACGCCATCTCGGCCATGATAGGCATCGACTTCAAAGGCTTCTTCGCCGGATACAGCTTTGACTATCCTACGACGGCTATCGCCAAAGCTTCGTCAGGCAGCCACGAAATCTTCGCCGGCTACAGCCTTAAACTCGACTTCTCGGAAAAAAATAAAAACAAACACAAGAGCATTCGCATATTATAGTCTATGAAAAAAATAATCTATTTAATCCTCGGCGTGACGGCGCTCATCAGCGTAGCTTCCTGCGCATCAGGCTCCCGCGGCTCGGCCGGCGGTGAAGTCACCGGTGTGTCAGCCACTTCATGGGCCGAACCTACTCCTTACGGCATGGTTCTCGTGTCACGCGGTTCGGTGAAGATGGGTCCCTCCAAGGCCGACAGCCTCTGGAATCTCCGTGCTGATTCACGCGGCATCTCCGTAGATGCTTTCTGGATGGATGAGACTGAAATCACTAACTCGAAATACAAGCAGTTTGTATTCTGGGTGCGTGACTCCATCATCCGCGAACGCCTTGCTGACCCCTCCTACGGCGGCAACGAGGAATACAAGATCGAAGAGGATCGTGACGGCAACCCCGTTACGCCCCACCTCAACTGGAGCAAGCCTATCCCCTGGCGCAATGCCAACGAAGATGAGCAGCGCGCCATTGAAAGCCTCTATCGCACTAACCCCATCACCGGTGTACGCGAGCTCGACCCCGAGCAGCTCAACTACCGCTATGAGGTGTATAACCACACCGAGGCTGCACGCCGCCGCAACCGCACTAACCCTGCTCGCCGCGAGTATAACACTGACCGCCCCGTGCCTACCACTAACCCCATCATTTCCAAGGACACTGCATTTATAAATGATGAGGGCGAGATAATCCGTCAGACCATCACCCGCAGCCTTACCGGTGACTATGACTTCCTCAACACTTATATAGTTAATGTGTATCCTGACACTACGGCATGGATCAACGACTTCGACAATGCTTACAATGAGCCTTACGTCCGCCTCTACTTCTCTCACGGAGGCTACAACGATTACCCCGTGGTAGGCGTAAGCTGGGAGCAGGCCAACGCATTTGCCAACTGGCGCACTGACTTCCTCCGCCGCTCACTCGGCCGCGAGGGTGTGTACGTGGAGCCTTACCGCCTCCCGACAGAGGCTGAATGGGAATTTGCCGCCCGCGCCGGCAATAGTGACAACATCTACCCCTGGGAGGGCGATCTGCCGCTTACCGAGGAAAAAGGGTGCTTCTATGCCAACTTCAAGCCCCAGGAGGGCAACTATGTGCAGGATGGACAGCTGATCACATCTAAAGTAGGGACTTATTCGCCCAACGATTTCGGTCTCTACGATATGGCCGGTAACGTCAGCGAATGGACCTCCACAGCTTTCACTGAGAGTGTATCGAAGCTGACCTCTGACATGAACCCCGAGTATCGCTACGATGCCGCTATCGAAGATCCTTACCGCATGAAGCGCAAGATAGTGCGCGGCGGCTCATGGAAAGATGTGGCTCACAACATCCGCTCTGACCTCCGCATGTGGGAGTATCAAAACGAACAACGTTCCTACATCGGCTTCCGCTGCGTACGCTCGCAGATAGGCTTCGCCAAAGGCACCAAATCCAAATAACTAACCCGTCACCGTTAATCTCTTTACGACCAATCTTCCACTTATGATGGACAAAGAAATATTAAAAGCCAAACTCAACCGGCTCTTTTCATGGGAGGGCGGACAGCGCCTCTTCAACTTCGCCTACTCCGTCGGCGCGGCAATCGTGATCTGGGGTGCCCTCTTTAAGATTCTGCACCTCCCCGGCGGTAACACCCTGCTCTGTATCGGTATGGGTACTGAGGTGTTGATGTTTATCCTTACGGCTTTCGATCGTCCCCCGAAAGAATATCACTGGGAGGAAGTGTTCCCGGCTCTTGATACCCGCGATCCGGCTGACCGTCCACAGTTTGGCGGCGGTGGCGGAGTCGTCATCACAGGCCAGGGCGCTGAAGATGGCACCGTAACCGTGGCCGGCGGCCAGGGACAGGTAGTGCCGGGGCTCAACATCCCGGAGAGTGACACCGAAGCTCTTTCGGAGAGCATCCGCCAGATCTCAGCCGCAGCCGAGCAGATCTCTAAGATGGCTGAGCTGACCACCGCCACCCAGATGTATCTTGAGCAGATGTCAGCTATCGCCGAGCAGATGCAGCAGCTCAGCGCCACCACACAGGCTCTCAATGCCGTAAGCTCTACTCTCCTTGAAAGTTACACCGCGATAACCGAACATTCAGCCGAGATCTCGCAAAACTCTACCGGCTACATCAATCAGATGAACGACCTCAACCGTAACATCGGCGGCCTCAACACCATTTACGAGATCCAGCTCAAGAGCGTGGCCTCGCAGCTCGACGCTATTGACCGCGTCAACCGTGGCATCAAGGATATCCGCGATATGTACGAGAAGAGCGCCGCCCAAAGTGCACGCTACTGCGACGAAACTGACAAAATGGCTCGCAATATGCAGCAGCTCAACCAGGTGTACGAGAAGATGATTTCAGCTATGACGGTAAATATGTACCGCCCCGGCTCAATGCCTGCCGCTGAATAAATCACTCATTAAAATTTAAAGTCAACACATATATTATATATATAAATGGCAGAATCAGTAGTTCGACTTTCACCAAGGCAGAAGATGATAAACCTCATGTATATCGTCCTGACTGCCATGCTCGCGCTGAACGTATCGAGCGATGTGCTCGACGGCTTCGTTCAGGTGGAGGATGGCCTGTCGCGCACGAATGCCAGTGTAGGTCGACGCAACAACGCTATATATCAGCAACTTGCTGCTTTTACCGAGCAGAATCCCGAGAAAGGTACTCCATGGCTCGAGAAAGCTACCGAGCTGCGTGGCCGCGCCGGGGTGCTCTTCACTATGATCGACTCTCTGAAGCTGGCCATCGTGCGCGAGGCTGACGGACCTAATGGGGATCCGACTGACATCCAGCGGCGCGACGACCTCGAATCAGCTGCCGTCATCATGCTCGCCCCCGGTGCAAATGGTGGCGAAAATCTCCGCCTTGCTGTGGATGACTATCGCACCTTCGTAGGCACGATGATCACTGACTCCACCAAGCGAACTTCAATTTTCGAGGCTCTTTCCACTGATCCTTTCCGCCGCCCGGGTACTCTTACCCCGCAGCCATGGGAGGAGGCTAAGTTTGAAAACCAGCCCGTGGTAGCCGCTGTGACACTTCTGACAAAGCTCCAGAACGATGTCCGCTACGCCGAGGGTGAGGCTCTGAGCCACCTTCTGTCGGCAGTGGATGCCGGTGACGTCCGCGTCAACGAGCTGAACGCTTTCGTGATACCACAGTCACGAATGGTGATGCGCGGCGGCAAATATTCAGCCAACATTGTCCTCGCCGCTGTCGACACCACAGCGCGCCCCTCGATATTCATTAATGGCCGCCAGCTCGAAAACGAGCATGGGCTGTATGAGTTCGGCACATCGTCGACCGGCACATTTGACTATTCTGGTTACCTTGAGGTTACCCATGGTGATGGCTCGACTACCCAGCATCCGTTCTCGTCAAGCTATGTGGTGATGGAGCCTACGGCTACAGTCTCGGCCACCATGATGAATGTGCTTTATGCCGGTATCGACAACCCTATAAGCATCTCGGTGCCAGGCGTGGCCACCACCAACGTCAACGCAACGATGACCAACGGCTCGCTGACCCGCAAGGGAGATCTTTGGGTGGCTCGTCCGTCGAAAGTGGGTGATAATGCGGTGATCACCGTAACTGCCACCATCGACGGCTCAAACCTTCCGGTCAACACCTCGACCTTCCGCGTGCGCAAGCTGCCCGACCCGGTGGCATTCATCACCTATCCCGGCTCAAATGGTCAGCCAGAGCGTTACAAAGGTGGCCGCCCCCTTGCCAAGGCCACTCTGCTCAATGCCCCAGGCATAGATGCCGCTATTGACGACGATATGCTCAACATCGACTTCAAGGTGCTCGGCTTCGAGACCGTACTCTTTGACCAGATGGGTAACGCCATCCCTGAGGTGTCAAACGGAGCTCAGTTCTCCCAGCGCCAGAAGGATTCATTCAAGCGATTGTCACGCGGCAAACGTTTCTACATCTCGCGCATCCGTGCCATAGGGCCTGATGGCATAGAGCGTCTTCTCAATCCCGTGGAAGTAATTGTCAACTAAGATATATCATTATAAATATGAAACTTTTCATCCGACTATCATTCATATTCATCGCATTGGTGACACTATGCTCGCCGATAGATGCCTCTGCGCAGGATTCAAGTGCCTCGGGCGTAAGGCGTAACTCGCCGCGCGACCGCAAGGAATCCACTGACAAAGCCGGAGTAACACAGCGTATGCAGTCGTTCTACGAGGAAACTCCCATGAGCGATTCCGAGCTCCAGTGGATGAGGGTAATGTACCGCCAGCTTGACCTTACGAAGGATGCAAACGGCGCGCTCTATTTCCCTGACGAGAATATCGAAGGACAGGACAACCTTTTCCGCATCATCCTCAAGCTCGTGGCTCAGGGGCAGCTCCCGGCTTACGACTACCTCGATGGCCGCGAAATGTTCACTGACGATTACCGCGTCAAGACCGGCGATATGCTCGACCGTTTCCATATATATTATACACCGGCCAAGGGCTCTACTGAGAAGAATCCGAAATTTGACATCGACCCTTCCGATGTCCCCACCACTGAGGTGCTCTCTTACTACATCATCGAGAAGTGGGAGTTTGACAAGCGATCTAACCGCATGCGCACCCGCATCGATGCTATCTGCCCCGTGCTCCATCGCTCGGGCGACTTCGGCGGCGAGGCTGTGAAATATCCTATGTTCTGGGTGAAATATGACGATCTCCGTCCCTATCTGTCCACTCAGAATATCTTCACTGACGATGACAACAACCTTGCAACCTGCACTTACGATGACTTCTTCCAGCTTGGACTTTATGAAGGCGACATCTATAAGACCCGCAACCTCAAGAATAAGTCGCTCATGCAGATGCACCCTGATCCTGAGGAGCTGAAACACGCGCAGGATAGCATCCAGCAACGTCTTGATACATTTGAGGACAAACTGTGGGTTCCGTCGCTGGCCGAACTTCAGGCACGTCGCGAAGCCCGCGAGGAGGCTGAGGCACTCGCCGCTGCCGCTGCTGAGGGTACTGACTCCATAGCCGCTGACAAGCCCAAAGTACGCTCGTCACGCGCCACCCGCACAAAGCGCGGCACATCGTCATCTACCACAAAGACTTCCAAGGCTGCCAAGGTAAAGAAGCCGAAGACTTCCAAGCCCAAAACTACCTCATCATCGGCAGCACGAAGTGTGCGTAACCGCAAGCGTTAATGGCAGAGGCTTTTACATCATTAGCTGATGCCATCTGCGGCTACCCGCTCTTCTTTCTCCTGATAGGAGGCGGACTTTTTCTCTTTTTCTATAACGGAATGATCCCGCTGCGGCGTCTTGCTGATGCCGTGGCGGTTCTTCGTACCCGGCCGGGGAGCGACGGCGGCAAGGGGCAGATTTCATCGGTCGAGGCATTGGCTTCGGTGGTGGCTGCTACCGTAGGCATGGGTAATATCGCCGGTGTAGCCATAGCACTTGTTATGGGTGGTCCCGGCGCGATATTCTGGATGTGGGTCAGCGCCATAGTAGGTATGTCCACCAAGTTTCACGAGGGGGTACTTACCATCAAATACCGTGACCGCGCTGCTGACGGATCACCCCGCGGCGGCACGATGCACATCATTGAGCATGGTCTCGGGCGGCAATGGCGATGGCTTGCGGTGACGTTTGCCGTGGCCGGCATGATGGGCACGCTGTGTATAATGAACGCTAATCAGCTTACCGAGGCTCTCACAGCCACTTTCTCCACTCCGGAAGGAGTAGCGGCAAGCAGAGCGCTATCTACTGTATCCATGATTACAGGCCTTGACAATGCCTTATCACTCCGCCTGATATGCGGCATGGCTATAGCCACGGTGGTGGCGGTGGTGGTAATCGGTGGCATACGTCGCATAGCATCAGTAGCGTCATATCTTGTGCCGCTGATGGTCACGCTCTATTTTGCTATGGTGGTATATATCCTTGTCACTAATCCCGGGCGTATCCCGGGAGCAATAGCATCGATATTCCACGGCGCTTTCAACCTCAGAGCCGGTATCGGAGCCTTAGCCGGAATAGCTATCATCGGCGCCCGGCGCGCTGCACTTGTCAATGACGCCGGAGTAGGCACGGCCACGATTATGCATGGTTCATCGGCCAATGATACACCTGTGCGTGAAGGACTTATCGCAATGTTGGGGCCGAGCATTGACTCAGGACTCGTCTGCACACTGACAGCTCTCGCCCTGCTCGTGTGTGGCGACATCTCGTCGCCTGACATCAAAGGTCTTGAGATAGCCCTCAACGCCTTCGGCTCGGCAATACCTATGGGTAAATATCTGCTGATGATGGTGGTGACATTTTTCGCCATGTCGTCAATGTTCAGCTACTCTTTCTACGGCACACGATGTGCAGCATATCTCTTCGGCGAAGACAAGGCAAAATATTACACATGGTTTTTCATCTTGACCTTAGTGGTATTTGCCGTAATACCCCTGGGAGTGGCCGTCAGCCTGTGTGATCTGTTTTACGCATTCATGGCCTTCCCCACAATGTTTACGCTGCTGAAACTGCGCGGAGTGGTTCGCGACGAAGTCAAGGCTTATTTCAGCCGTGAAGTTGAGGAGGTTACAGATTTCGTAGAATAGTAAATACCACTATTACAGCCAATATCGTAAGGATAAAACCCTGCGAGTCAAGCAGCCTGTTGAGCCGGGGGAATCGTCCCGGAAACAGTCCGGTGAACACGAGAAGGGCGAGTAGCGGTATCTCTAATAAAAAGAGAGCGTTGAAATGCCATGCTGCAGCAAAATCGCCATTGAGCAAGGCATGAACGGCACGCTGTGATCCGCATCCGGGGCAGTCGAGCCCCGTCAGAGTCTTGAACATACAGCGTGGGAAGAAACCAACCTCGGCAGGGTCAAACAGGGCATACACCACGGCTATGACTGCCGCGGCAAGCATCAGCACGAGTAAAATCAAGCGATTATGTGACAGCTGCATCACAGCAAGCTGAACAAGAGATAGAAGGGAGTAAAAATCAGTCCGGCCACGAATGACACCAGCACCCATATCAGAGCTTTCTCTGACATATCGTTGGCGCGCTCATATTCACCTCGATAATAGCACGGAGCCACCTGCGAGGCATATACGATAGCGATGATGCCGGTCACGAGGCAGCAGCAGATTGTGGCGATGATAGCCCAAGTAAGATTAGTGGGAGGCATCTTGTGGCTGGCACGGTCGTCAGCTGTCCACCAGGCCGGGAGCGGCTGCTGAGCCGGTTTCTCCTCAGTCTCGACAATTACAGGCTCTGATTCAACCGTAGGAACTACAAACCTCACCTGAAATTCAGGAAACAGTTCAGCTGTAGCCCAGTCGTCGAGGCCTTCGCGCCACACCGGGGTCTCCGGCGTAAGAAGCGGATGAGCAAGGACCTCGTTGAGAGTCAGAGGCCCTTGCTGTTGTCCGTTGATAATAAGCCAGTAAACCATCAGAAGAATTTGGTTTCGGTTCCGAGGATATCTGAGAGCACCGCATTAGCCAGGCGAGAAGCTCCGATACGGAAATACTCGTTGGTTTCCAGCCACTTGTCACCGAGGACGGTGCGTACGATAGTGTAGTATTTCAGAGCCTCCTCAGTAGTGGATACGCCACCTGAAGCCTTAAAGCCTACCATTCGGCCGGTCTTCTCGTAATATTCCTTGATACACTCACACATTATGTAGCAAGCCTCGAGCGAAGCTCCGGGATACTCCTTACCTGTGGAGGTTTTCAGGAAGTCAGCGCCTGAATAGAGAGAGAGCACTGATGCGTTGCGGATGTTTTCAGCCGTCTTGAGGGCGCCTGTCTCGAGGATAACCTTCATGATAGCGTTGCGGCAGGAGTGTTTCATCTCTGAAAGTTGGTCACATACCTCTTCATAGTCTTTGTCAAAGAAGTCGCCGAGACCGAACACTACGTCGATCTCATCGGCACCGGCCTCAACAGCCAGACCTACTTCAGCAATCTTAACCTCGATGAATGACTGAGCCGAGGGGAAACATCCTGATACGGCAGCGATATCCACATCAGAGCAGTCAAGGACGGTGCGCGCGATGGGCACAAAGTTAGGATATACACATATTGCAGCCACGTTAGGCAGATCACCGTGCTCCTGCTCAAAGGCATTGACACGCTCCACAAAGTCAGCCACTGACTGTTGTGAGTCAGTTGACTTGAGGGTGGTCAGGTCAATAGAGTTGAAGATTTGCTTATAGGTTTCGATGTTGCGATTTTCTTCGAGATGCTTGTCAAGGATTTCTTTCACCTTGGCAGCGACCACTTCATCATCAGTAGTGACACATGAAGCGGCAATTGCTTCTTGATATTTGTCAGCCATGGTTTTAAAAGATTTATTATGATTATAATTACGGTAATTACTTGAGTTTGGGGTTATCTTTATGGCGCGAGGCGTCGCGTCGGGTCTTCTTGTCGATGTTGGCGCGAAAAGCCTCGGTAAGGTTTATACCTTCCTGATTAGCGATAGCCGTTACCACCCACATCAGGTCAGCCAGCTCATCAGCGAGGTCAAGTTTCTCGCCCGGCTTGGCCGACTGGTCGCCATGGAGGCGAGCCATGATACGAGCCACTTCACCGGTCTCCTCGGCGAGGATGGCAGTGTTGGTCAGCGGCGAGAAGTAGCGCACACCGATGGTGGTTATCCATCGGTCCACAATCTGCTGCATCTCGTCGATGGTCAGGGGTGTCACAGTTTCAATAGTCATGCCTTCTCCTTTGTATCTATAACAATTGTCACAGGGCCATCGTTCACGAGAGCCACTTTCATATCTGCGCCGAAGCGTCCGGTAGCGAGTGTAGTGCCCTCGGGCATACGGCTGCGGCACAGCTCGATGAAGTATTCGTAGAGCGGCACTGACTCCTCGGGGCGGGCAGCGTTGATATAGCTCGGGCGATTGCCGCGGGCTGTAGATGCAAGAAGGGTGAACTGACTGATTATCAGCAGATCGCCCTGAACATCGAGCAGCGAACGGTTCATCACGCCATTCTCGTCAGGGAATATTCTGAGCTTCAGCATCTTGTCAGCAAGGCGCTCGGCATCCTGCCGGGTATCTCCCACGGCCACACCGACGAGCACCATTATTCCGGTTCCGATCTTGCCCGCCACATCACCGCCAATAGTCACTGACGCCTCTGACACCCGCTGAATTACGATCTTCATCCTGAGTTATACGGTGAATTTGAGTCCGGTATAGTTTGACGGGGTGATGGCGTGAAGCTCAGCCTTTACCTCATCTGACACATCAAGAGTATCGATAAACGAGGAAATGCTTTCGGCTGTGATGGCAGAGTTAGTGCGGGTCAGAGCCTTCAGCGTCTCGTAAGGCTTGGGGTATCCCTCGCGGCGGAGGATGGTCTGGATAGCCTCAGCCACTACGCTCCAGGTCTGCTCAAGGTCAGCATCGATAGCCTGACGGTTGAGCAGCAGCTTGCCAAGGCCCTTGAGGGTAGAAGCGAATGCTATAAGAGAGTGAGCCATAGGTACACCTATGTTGCGGAGCACGGTAGAGTCAGTAAGGTCACGCTGCAGACGTGACACCGGGAGCTTGGTAGCGAGATGGCCAAGAATGGCGTTGGCCATACCGAGGTTTCCCTCCGAATTTTCGAAATCGATAGGGTTAACCTTGTGAGGCATAGCCGATGAGCCTACCTCGCCGGCTTTGATGCGCTGTTTGAAGTATTCCATCGACACATATAGCCACATATCGCGGTCAAGGTCAAGGATAATGGTATTGATGCGGCGCATGGTGTCAAAGAGGGCGGCGAGATTGTCGTAGTTGGAAATCTGGGTGGTGTACATCTCACGCGCTATGCCGAGCTTTTCGGAAAGGAAGCGTGCGGCAAACGAGCGCCAGTCAATCGAGGGAAAAGCCACGTTGTGGGCGTTGAAATTACCTGTTGCACCGCCGAACTTACCGCTGATTTTCACAGCCTTGAGAGAGGCAATCTGCTCGCGCAGGCGGTAGACAAACACTTCGATCTCCTTGCCCAGCACCGTAGGTGATGCCGGCTGACCATGAGTTTTGGCGAGCATGGCCACATCAGCCCACTCGCGAGCTCGCTGCTCGAGAGCCTCTACAAGCTCCTCGAGCTTGGGGAGGTACACCTCCCGGAGAGCATCGGCGATCGACATCGGCACCGAGGTGTTATTGATATCCTGAGAAGTCAATCCGAAATGGATATACTCTTTATAAGCCTCAAGGCCGAGAGCATCGAAATGCTCCTTGAGAAAATATTCCACAGCTTTCACATCGTGGTTTGTCACCGACTCGATATCCTTGATGCGCTCGGCATCAGCCACTGTGAAGTTGTCCACGATGGCGCGGAGACGCCCTGCTGTATCAGCGGGCACTGAAGCAAGTGCCGGCAGAGGTATCTCACATAATGCGATGAAATATTCCACTTCCACCTTGACACGGTAACGTATCAAAGCATATTCTGAGAAAAATTCATCAAGGCGCTCGCATTTGGAGCGGTAACGGCCGTCGACCGGCGAAATAGCTGTGAGTGAAGTCAGTTGCATATTGTGTTGTGTATCAATTTATTCGTTGGGTTGTTGGACTCGGGGTATCATAATCGACGTATACACCTGGATGATGCCGCCGGCAAGGGTGAAGGCGATCCAGTCGCGCCCCGAGCCGCTGTCCCAGAACATCGATGCCGCACCTACCACGAAGAGCAGCGAGCCCCAGGTCTCGATGCGTAGCAGCCGGCGCAATCGCAGGGGCGCCTCCTTGAGGCCGGGCGTCATCAGTCGGCCGATAAAAAGCACTATGGCACCGGCGGCGTAAAGCCACTGATACCAATTGTTATCCATCCATATCAGCGGCATAGCTGTAGCCGCCACGATGATCAGCAGCCCGGCCATCGCCACTGCTGAAGATATTTGGTTTCTATTCGAAAAGGTAAACATCTTCGTCGGGGTGTTGCATGTGATGTTGTTCTCTTACAATACGTTCCATCGTCGCGCGGTCAGTATCGAGCGACGCGTTGAGCCTCCGGTAATAGTTGAGTGTATCCTCCTCCTGGCGGATGATGCTCTCAAGCCGGTCAATCTCCCGCTCAGCCTCGTAAGTGTTCATCACCGAGTTGTCGTTGAAAAACATTACAAATGCCGCTACCGCCACCGCAATCAGCAGTGTCAGCGACATATATCTCTTGCACCAGTGTAATATTTTATTCATCTAAAGATTATTTTCTGCAAATTTAACCAAAAATTCCGCCCTATGCAACTTATATTATCTTCCTGTTTATTATCTTTGCTAAAAATTTAAGTATTATGAACATCAAATTATTCAAACTTACCGCGCTGTCGCTGATGACACTCGCTCTCGGCTCGTGCGCATCCAAGGACGCCAAGGCATCCGAAGAAACCAGCGAAAATTCAGCCGTAGAGACTGAAGCCGTAGTAGCTGACGTCCCCACTTATCCCCGTGGCACAGGCGTAATCGAATATGACTCAAATGTCTATGGCAAAAACATCCGACCTGACGCCGAGCTCCCCGTAGTGATCGACTTCAACGCCACATGGTGCGGCCCCTGCAAGCAATTTGAGCCGGTGTTTAAGAAAGTGGCCGGCGAGCATCAGGATATCATCTTCCTCTCGGTTGACGTCGACAACAACCCCGAAGCCGCAGAGCAGTTTGAAGTATCAGCCATACCTCAGGTGACCATGCTCATGCCCGACGGCACCACTCAGACCTCCGTAGGCTTGATGGATGAAGCCACATTTCTTCAGATGCTCGGCATGCAGTAATCAAATTTGATTATCAGGCAGCAGATTTTTTCAAGAAATTTACTCGTTTTAAGTGATATTTCACTGTGACTTTATATTGTAATTTTGCATCAGGATAATATTACAGGATAATTACTTACTCGAGTTTAATGATCTATAGGTCGCTTATCGGTTAAGCGACCTATATTTTTTTAATTTTTTGAAGATTGAGCCGTTTTAAGTATCTTTGCAAAAAATCTACATAAATAATGCTATATTCCATGACCGGTTTCGGGAAAGCTACAGTCGAACTCCCGAACAAAAAAATTACCGTAGAGATCAAGTCGCTCAACAGCAAGCAGATGGACATCGCCTCACGCATTCCCACCTCGCTGCGCGAGCTCGACCTTGAGATACGTAACGCAGTGTCACATCGCCTCGAGCGCGGCAAGGTTGACCTCTCAGTAGTGATAGAGTCAGTCACAGCCGAGGCTGCAATGAAGCTCAACATACCCGTTCTAAGAAATTATAAGGAGCAGATTGACCGCATGGGCGCCGAATTAGGCATCGGTGAGCCTGTCGACTGGTATGCCACGCTGCTCCGCTTCCCTGACGCCATGAAGTCAGACACCTCATCGGTGGTCGATGACAACGAGAAGGAGGCTATCCTCAGCGCCCTCCATCAGGCCATCGAGGCTCTGATGGAATACCGCCGCGCCGAGGGCATCAAGCTGGAGGAATTTTTCAGAGCCCGCATCTGCAGCATCTCCCAGTTGCTTGCCGAAATACCTCAGTATGAACAAGAGCGCGTAGGCAAAATCCGCGCCCGCATCGTCGACTCCATCGAGAAAATTGTCACCGTCGACTTTGATCGTTCGCGCCTGGAGCAGGAGATGATATATTACATCGAAAAGCTCGACATCAACGAGGAGAAACAGCGCCTCACCCAGCACCTCCGCTACTTCCTCGAGACCCTTGACGAGACACAAGGCCAGGGCAAAAAACTCGGATTTATCGCCCAGGAAATGGGTCGTGAAATCAACACCCTCGGTTCGAAGAGCAACCACGCCATGATGCAGAAGACCGTCGTGGCGATGAAAGATGAGCTCGAGCAGATCAAGGAGCAGGTGCTCAACGTAATGTAATCCTCTACATCTCTACGTTATGGAAGGCAAAATAATCATATTGTCAGCACCCTCGGGATGCGGCAAGTCGTCGATCATCGGCCGGATCATGGAGGCCGGTAAGATCGACATCCAACTCTCAGTGTCGGCTACCAACCGCCCGCCACGCCCCGGCGAGGTCGATGGTGTACACTACAACTTCATTACCACCGAGGAGTTTGAGGAGCATATCCGGGCTAACGACTTCGTGGAATATGAAGAGGTGTATGCCGGGCGCTATTATGGCACACTCAAGAGTGAAATCGAACGAATATGCTCCGAGGGGCATTACTGTGTGCTCGACATCGACGTAAAGGGTGCCCTCAATGTAAAGCGCCTGTATGGCGGCCGCGCGATCTCCATTTTTGTGATGCCGCCGTCAGTCGACGAGCTGCGCCGCCGCCTTGAGCTGCGTGGCACCGAGACTCAGGAATGGATCGACAAGCGAGTAGGCAAGGCGGCTTGGGAAATGGAATTTGCCCCGAAATTTGACTTTACCGTCGTAAACGACGACCTTGACAAGGCCGTAGCTGAGATTTCTGACATTATCAACCGCTGAATATGGCTCAAGAGAAAACCATCACTGCCCTTCTCGGCGGCTCATTCAACCCTGTTCATACCGGACACCTCATGGTGGCAAGCTATATCCGCCAGTTTACTAAGGTCGACGAGGTGTGGATGCTTCTTTCGCCCCTCAATCCGCTAAAAGATGATCCCTCAGCCCTGCTGCCTGACCTGACCCGCCTCAAGATGCTTGAACTCGCCACTGAGGACGTTGACGGCGTGGAAGTCAGCGACATAGAGCTGTCAATGCCCCGCCCGTCATACACCATCAACACGCTGCGGTTTCTGTCACGCCGCTACCCCCGCCGCAGCTTCAAGCTCATCATCGGCAGCGATAACTGGAAAAACTTCAATAAGTGGCGTAACTATCAGGAGATTATCGACAACTATGGTGTGATAATCTATCCGCGTCCCGGCTATGAACTACCGCCTATCTACGACGACGGCGTAGATGTGGTGAACGCTCCTACCTGCGACCTCTCGAGCACCTGGATCCGCTCGGCCATCGCACGCGGCAAGAATCTAAACATTTTCCTGCCCGAAAAAGTAAATGACTATATCCGCGAAAACGGTCTGTATCAGAAAAAACAATCAGAATGAAACTCACCCCCAACACATTAGCATTCATCGCTCTGGCCAACGAATATTGCAGCGCCGTAGAAAACCTCGGCACTGCCGCCCCTGAAGAGTTTACAGCCTCGATGTTGCGACTCCTGCCCCGCATCTACATGGCTGCAACTGACCTCGAGCCGGAGCTTGCCGAAGAACCTGACGACGACAGCATCCATCAGGCTCTCGATGAGGAGACTTACGACTCAATACGTACCGCCATCACGGAGCTTCTTGGCGCTGACGACGTATACCTCGAAGTGTTTATGGAGGAAATGAAGTATTCTGACACACCTATCGGCGCATCCATCTCGGAGTCACTCGCTGACCTCTACCAGGTATTCTTCAACTTCATCTCCACCGTGAAATACCTTGACCCTGAAGAGATGATGCCCGCCCTTGCAACCATCAAGACCGACTTTGCTGACTACTGGAGCCAGACCCTCTGCAACGTGCTCCGTCCCCTCAACCACATCCGCTACTCCTCCCCCACCCTCGACTGATATACCTCTTAGTTAATGGGATTTGGGGAGAGTGAGGGTGGCCGGATGGAGGGATTTGGCGGTGGCGCGGATGGTGATGTCGGAGGGAGAGGTGGACGATCTTACTATTAATGTGGCGGCGCCGGAGAAGAGGGGCATCTCGGGGAGGTGGAATGGTCGCAGCGATTTGGGGTCGCCATTGGCTGTGGCTTCAAACGTGCCGCCACCTTCGACGGAGAATTTCACAAGATTGTCGGCCACGGGAACCGGGTTGCCGTCGCGATCTTCAGCAGTTACGGTGATATAGACGAGTTCGTCGTCAGAAGCGGGTACAGAGTCACGGTGGGGAGTAAGGACAAGGTGATGAGGCTTGCCGGCGGTGGCGACTGACGATTCAGCGGCAGGGTGGCCTTCAGCATCGTAGGCTACGACACGGAGTGTGCCGGGGCGATAGATGACATCGTCCCACATCAGGCGGCAGCGGTGCATGACGGTGGAGTCACATTTGTGGCGGATGCCTTGACTTTCGCCATTTACAAAGAGCTCGGCACCGGGGAAATTAGTGTAGACAAATACCGGAGTCACTTCGCCTTCGCGGCCGGGCCATGTCCAGTGAGGGAGGATGTGGAGAGTAGTGTCAGCCTCGTTCCACTTTGAGCGATAGAGGTAGAAGCGATCTTTGGGGAGGGATGCCAGGTCGATGATGCCGAAGTAGCTGCTATGGGCAGGCCAGGAGTCAGTATCATAAGGAGTTGGTTCACCGAGATAGTCAAAACCGGTCCATACAAACTGGCCTATCATATATGGCAGATCGTCGTCGGCTGCAAAGTCGATATCCGGGATATTTGACCATGAGCAGGCCTCGACGTCATAAGATGAGGACTGCATATCAGGATACGTGGCCATCTTCTTCTGCTCGGGCGGAAACTTGTAGACGCCGCGGGATGAGACAGTTGAGGCAGTCTCCGAGCCGAGTATCAGCTTCTGGGGGAGCTTTTCGTAAGCGCGTTGATAATGGCCGGGCTTATAGTTGAAGCCGGGGATGTCGAGCGTAGAGGCAAAACCATTGTCAAGCACGGCCTTAATCTGATCCATGCCATTAGTGACCGGGCGGGTGGGATCGAGGTCGTGGATAATATCGATCATCGCCTGAGAGGTGGTTACGCCATTGGTACGATCCCATTGCGAGGGTACTTCGTTGCCATTGCTCCACATCACTACGGAGGGATTGTTACGATAGTGGCGCACCATATTAGATATGTCGCGCTCATACCACTGGTCGAAAATCGAGCCGTAGCCATTTTCGCTCTTCGGGCGGTAGCTCCAATCGTCAAAAGCCTCGACCATCATCATCAGGCCGAGTTCATCGCAAAGCTCCACGAGTTCCGGTGCCGGCATATTGTGGGAGGTGCGTATAGCATTGCAGCCCATATCCTTAAGCAGCATCAGCTGGTGGCGCAGGGCTGAGCGGTTGACAGCAGCTCCGAGCGGACCGAGGTCATGGTGATTGCATACGCCGCGGAATTTCATCGGCCGGCCATTGAGGAAGAAACCCTTCTTGGGTATATATTCAATCGAGCGGATGCCGAAGCGCGTGGTGTAAGTATCCACAACAGCACTGTCAAGCGACAGTGTAGTCGTAGCGGTATAAAGCTCCGGGCTATCAGGCGACCACAGGCGGGGATTTTCGATAAGGAAATTCTGGCTGAGAGGCTGGCCGTGAACTTCATGCACGGTAGAGTCAGCCGTAACGACATTACCCTCCATGTCACGAATCACGGTAACAGCTTTGATGCGGGAGCGTGAGGGTGCTCCTGCAATAGTAGTGGTAAGGTTCACCGAAGCCATATCAGCGGAAACGTGAGGCGTAGTGAGATGCGTGCCCCATACGGGGACGTGGATACGGTATGTCTCGATAACGTGGACATTGCGGTAAAGCCCTGCGCCGGGATACCAGCGCGAGGAGGAAGGCTTGTTTTCAAGGCGTACCTCAAGGTCGTTGCTGCCGGGCGCCACAAGGTCAGTAACATCGAGATAGAAACTATTGTAGCCCGAACCCCAGTGGCCAGCTTCACGGCCATTGACATATACCACGGGGTTACTCATCGCCCCATCAAATAGCAGCGATATGGAGCGTGAGGCAGTGTCAGCTACCTCAAAAGTAGTGCGATAAACGCCCTTACCAATGAAGGGCAACCCGCCGGTGCGGGCTGTTTTCCAGGTCTTTTCCGTCTCGCCATTCTGCTTGATTGCTACCTCCTGCAGGTCAATACTGCGGTCAAATGGGCCATAGATAGCCCAGTCGTGAGGCACTCTGACCGGAGACAATGCGGTGATACTGTCAGCATCGCCGCGACTGAACATCCATCCATCGTGAAGGGTAGTAACAGTGCGGGCACTTGAGAAAAGTGATGCTGATAATGCAAATGCACAACTTAAGATAATATTTTTCATGGTAAAATTGAGGTTCCGGAGATGGCACCTAATCGCGATGCCATTTCCTGTTTTTCGTCAAGGGGGAGAGATATAGTCAGCGAGCAGGTATTGTCAAACGTCTGCTCGAGGATATTGTAATTGCGGCTTTTGATGAGTTGCATCACCGGATTCATGGCCATGTAAGGAAATGTAAGCGAGAGAGTTGACATCTCTCGTCCCTCGATAATCGTTCCATCCTCGATAGCCAGGCGCGCCGCCTCGCGGTAAGCCGCGATAAGGCCGGAGGTGCCCAGCTTGATGCCGCCGAAGTAGCGCACCACGATGATTACTACATTCGTAAGATTGAAAGAATTGATCTGTCCGAGAATAGGCTTTCCGGCCGTGCCCGAGGGCTCGCCATTGTCGCTTGAGAGAAACTCCTTGCGATCAGCCCCTATCATGTAGGCCCAGCAGACGTGGCGAGCATCGTGATATTCATTGGCGTATAGGGCGATATACTCTTTAGCCTCAGCGGCCGTACTTACCGGAATGGCAAAGGAAAGAAAGCGGCTCATCTTTTCACGATAAACCGCTTTAGATTCGTTTTGCAGAGTAAGAAACCGGGCCACGCGGGTCAGATTATCAGCATTGCGTCGCCGTAAGCGCCAAACTTATACCCTTCAGCAATAGCCTCCTCGTAAGCCTTCATGACCAGATTATATCCGCCGAAAGCAGCCACCATCATGAGCATGGTGGAGTAAGGAAGGTGGAAATTAGAGATGAGGGCATTAGTGACGGTGAAGTCGTAAGGAGGGAAGATAAACTTGTTGGTCCACCCGGAGAATGTCTTCATGTGACCTCCTACACTTACGGCACTTGCGATAGCGCGGAGCACTGAAGTACCTACGGCACAGACCTTTCCGCCACGATCCTTGGTGTCGTTGACCATGTCGACGAGCTTCTGGTCAGCCACCATCTCCTCGGCGTCCATGCGATGCTTTGTAAGATCCTCCACATCTATTTCGCGAAAATTGCCAAGGCCGCTGTGTATGGTGATGAATCCCTGGTTCACGCCCTTGATTTCGAGGCGTTTCATGAGCTCGCGAGAGAAATGCATGCCGGCTGCGGGGGCTACCACGGCACCCTCCTTTTCGGCATAGATGGTCTGGTAACGCTCGGCATCCTCCTCAGTGGCAGGGCGGTTGATATACATAGGGAGCGGAGTGGTGCCCATGGCGAAGAGAGCCTTCTTGAACTCATCGTGAGGGTCGTCATAGAGGAATCGCAGAGTGCGGCCGCGAGAGGTAGTGTTGTCAATCACCTCGGCCACCATTGACTCATCATCGCCGAAGTAAAGCTTGTTGCCGATACGGATCTTGCGGGCGGGCTCCACGAGCACATCCCACAGCTTGTTTTCGGCATTGAGTTCGCGCAGGAGAAACACCTCGATGCGCGCTCCGGTCTTCTCTTTGTTACCGTCAAGGCGAGCCGGGAACACCTTGGTGTCGTTAAACACCATCAGGTCGCCATCGTCAAAATAGTTAAGAATTTCTTTAAAGATACGATGCTCGATAGTTCCGTCGTGGCGGTTGACCACCATCAGGCGCGCTTCGTCGCGTTCGGCCGACGGGTACTGGGCGATCAATTCCTCAGGCAGGCGGAATTTGAATTGTGAGAGCTTCATAGACAGTACTTATATAAATATATGTTGTTTACGATTATAATTTATGCGGTATTATTGAGCATCCTGCTCTTGATCTTCAGGCATCTCGAGGGTGCAGTTGCGTATCATCTCCACGGCGGCGTCGATGCTCAGGCAGTCAGCGATATTTACCTCACCCACCCGGGTGCGTCGCAGAGCCGTCAAATGGGCGCCCGAGCCGAGCGCCTCGCCGATGTCGCGGGCAAGAGCGCGGATGTAGGTGCCTTTGCTGCATACGATGCGGAGGGTAAGCTCCATGGTGTCAGGGTTGAAGTCGAGCACCTCGATTTCGTCAATTACAAGGGTCTTGGGCTTCAGATTCACCTCGCGGCCTTTTCGGGCCATATCGTAAGCCCTGCGGCCGTCGACCTTGCAGGCCGAGAATGCCGGGGGGATCTGCTCGATTTCGCCCGTAAAGCGGGGAATGACCTCGTCGATAAGACGGCGGGTGATATGCTCAGTGGGGAAAGTGGCATCGATTTCAGTCTCAAGGTCGTGAGATGGAGTGGTAGCGCCGAGTTTCAGCGTGGCCAAATATTCCTTCACCCCGGCCTGAAGCTGCTCTATGAGCTTGGTGGCGCGCCCGGTGACCACGATCATCACCCCTGAGGCGAGAGGATCGAGCGTACCGGCGTGACCCACCTTGAACTTCTTGCGGTGGAGGCGGTGGAGTATCACACCCCGCAGACGCTTCACCACGTCAAACGAAGTCCAGCCTAATGGCTTGTCAATATGCAGTATCTCTCCTTCGATGAAATTCATTTAGTGACGATTAAAAAATAACTTGGTAATCTTTTCTATGTTATTTATGAATCTTCACTTACCAGCAAAGACACAGGATGCCCACTACAAGGCAGTAGAGTGCAAACCAGATTAATTTACCTTTTTTGACAATACTAATCATCCACTTGCATGCCAGACAGCCTACAATGAATGAGGCCAAAAAGCCGATCACCAGAGGCAGCGTACCTACTGACTGACCCACGGCCTCTCCGCCAAGCATATCCTTGACATCAAGAAGAGCCTCGCCGAGAATAGGGATTACCACCATGAAGAATGAGAACTGAGCGATGCGGTCGCGGCGGTCGCCCAGCAGGAGTCCGGTGGCAATTGTCGTACCTGAGCGGCTGAGACCCGGAAGCACGGCTACGGCCTGGGCGCATCCGATGATGAAGGCGTCAAGCCAAGTAATGTCGTGACCTTTGAAATGCTCGGTCTTCTCGCGCTCGGGGTTACGGAAAAAGTAAGCGAAGCTCAGAAGCAGGGCAGTGACAAGCAGGCAGCAACCTACCACGGTCAATCCATTTCCAAAAAACGACTCCACAACATCCTTGAAACATAAGCCTACGATAGCCACAGGGATACATGACAGGAGAATCTTGCAGACGTAGAAAAACTTGTCGTCACGCGCGATGGTGAAGAATGATTTGCACAGCGGCACAAACTCGCTCCAGAGCACCACGATGGTACTCAATACGGTGGCCACATGAAGCGTGACATCAAACTCGAGAGCATCGGCTCCCGAGAGGTCAAGATGAAGGATTTCGCGGAAAATCTCCAGATGTCCGCTAGAACTGATGGGAAGATATTCGGCAAGTCCCTGGACTATACCGAGAATAAGGGCGTCTAACCAATCCATTTATGTGATGATTATAATCAGATTTTCGATGTAGATTCGTCAGCTGACTCGGCCGGCTTTTCAGTTTTTTCGGCTATCGTATTTTTCTTGCGGCCGCTCCACATTATAGCCACACCCATGAAAATGAAGCCGAGGAATGCCACCGTGGGACCGACGATGATGCGGCGTGTGGAAAAAATGTCGGGGTTGAAATTATCAACGGTAGTTGAGCCACCGGCCATCAGCAGGAAGCCGATGATAATGGTCAGTCCGGCTACAGCCATGAGCTTGAAATTTTTACCGGTGAGAGGCATATCTTTTGATTCCTCTTTGATGAGTATATCTGTGTTGTCTTTTTTAGTTGAAGTGGGTCGGGTCATGGGAATTATTATTTGAACATATCGTCGTAGTTTTGACGGATGTATTTGTTAGTGGCAAAAGCCGAAGTTACAAGGCATATCAGCACTCCGGCCACTACTATCGCTCCGAGAATCACGGCGGTGGCCACCGGAGTAATTATCTCGTCGATTTGGGGCTCAAGTGTATAGAGATAATATAGAATACCACTGAGAATCAGTGCAGCAGCTAATCCTGCTATGAGGCCGTTGACCATATTGGAAGTCAGGAAGGGGCGGCGGATAAAGCCCGGCGTGGCTCCTACGAGCTTCATCGTATGAATGGCAAAGCGGCGGGAATAGACGGCCAGACGCACGGTGTTGGATATCAGCACGAGCGATACCAGCAGGAGCGCCGCGGCTATGATTATCAGGATAAGCTCCAGGCTGTCAAAGAGGCTTGAAATCTCGGAAGTGATATTGTTGACAACGGCAATATCATCCACCTCAGGCATATCTTCAAACTGCTCCACGACAGCGGCTATCGAGTCAGGATGAGCGTAGGCAGCCTTGACATTGACCTCAAACTCAGGGGCGAACGGGTTCAATCCAGCAAGAGCCTCAATATCATCGCCCATCATGTCCTTCCATCGCTCAAGGGTGGCATCAGGCGAATTGTAGACCACGCGAGCCACGGCGGGATGGGCATCGAGCTTATGGCGGAGAGCGTCGGTCTGCGATGCCGTCAGATTGTCAGCAAGGACGATGGTGAAGCCGGTATTCTCGCGGATGATATTCTCGACGTTATGGGCAGCCACACCTATGAACGCAGCAAGGCCTACGAGCAATAGCACCATGGCTACTGATATGGTGGCCGTGACGCGGGTGCTGAACAGTGGTATGATATTATGTCGTTTTTTAGTGCCCATAACTGGCCTCGAACGCGTTTCAAGGAAAAATTTTTGCAAAATTAGTCATTTTAACAGGCGTTGTCAATATTTTGTGGTTAATATTTAGTAATTTTGCCGAAATTTTCAACCGAAAACTGATTCTAATGATTACACAGGAACAATTAAAAGAGACTTTTGAGCGCAAGCTGGCGCTGAGGAGGTATCTTTGACATCGATAGCAAGAAAATACAAGTAGAAGAAGAAGAGCTCCGCACCCATGTGCCCGACTTCTGGGAGCACCCCAAGGAGGCACAGGTGCAGATGAAGAAGATAAAAGATCTTCAGGCTTGGATAGAGGGCTACGAGGAGATTGACAAGCTCACCGAGGAGCTGCAGCTCGCATGGGACTTCCTGAAGGAGGGTCTCGTGGAAGAGGCTGAGCTCGACAGCATCTATGCCAACACCCTGGAGAAAATCGAAGCCCTCGAGCTGCGCAATATGCTGCGCCGCGAGGAGGACAAGCTCGGCGTGGTGCTGAAGATCAACTCCGGCGCCGGCGGCACCGAGAGTCAGGACTGGGCATCAATGCTCATGCGTATGTATCTGCGCTGGGCTGAAGCTCACAACTATAAGACATCGATTGCCAACATTCTTGACGGCGACGAGGCCGGCATCAAGTCATGCACCATCAACATCGAGGGCGACTTTGCCTACGGTTACCTCAAGAGCGAAAATGGTGTGCACCGTCTGGTGCGCGTGTCGCCTTACAATGCTCAGGGCAAGCGCATGACCTCGTTTGCATCAGTGTTTGTGACGCCGCTCGTCGACGATACCATCGAGGTGAAAGTGGAGCCCGCGCTCCTGTCGTGGGACACCTTCCGCTCGGGTGGTGCCGGCGGCCAGAACGTCAACAAGGTGGAGTCAGGCGTGCGACTGCGCTACCAGTTCACTGACCCCTACACCGGCGAGCACGAGGAGATCCTTATCGAAAACACCGAAACCCGTGACCAGCCCAAAAACAAGGAGAACGCCCTGCGCCAACTCCGCTCCATACTCTACGACAAGGAGCTGCAACACCGTCTGCAGGAGCAAGCCAAGGTGGAGGCCGGAAAGATGAAGATCGAATGGGGCTCGCAGATACGCTCTTACGTATTTGACGACCGCCGCGTCAAGGATCACCGCACCGGCTACCAGACCTCTGACGTCAACGGTGTGATGGACGGCGACCTTGACGGCTTCATCAAGAGCTACCTGATGCAGTTTGCCGGCGAAGAAGAAAACTAAGTGACGATTAAAAAATAACATGGTAAACTTTTCTATTTTATTTGTGAATCATCACTAACCGAAACAGCGGCTGCCCCCGCTGCCGTTTAATCCAATAAAACTCTTGCAACGACCACGAACCAGGGGCACGTGGACAAATAAAACACTATGAACAAATTTCTTAAGTGACGATTAAAAAATAACTTGGTAAAATTTTCGTCAATGTTATTTTTTGAAGATTTACTTTTGAACAAGCATGAGTTTAGCGAGCTAAATGATTGTTTGGAAAAAGTGAAGATTCATAAATAACATAGAAAAGTTTACCATGTTATTTTTTAATCGTCACTAAATTTGCGCCCGCAATGCTCGCAGCCTGCTGCGCATTCACATTCACATCATGCTCTGACGATGATGACGACAAGAATCCCCCGGTAGTGGGCATCGAGGATGTACTTCCTGAAGGTCTGCCCTCAATCGACGGTGCAACCATCAAAACCAATGCTGCCGGTCAGGTAGTGGAAATCTCTAACCAGTACAACACCGCAACTTTCCAATATGGCTCATTCAGCCGCGCCAACACTTTCCAGGTGCTCATGACCATCACTGAAAAAGGCTCTGACGACCGCGATGAATTCTATATGCAGCTCAACGGCCAGGGTTTCGTGAAATATGCTGAAGAATATTATTATGATGGCGACCAATTAGAGGATTCTGAAACATGGGAATTCGATTACAACTCTGACGGCCAACTCACCAAACTTTATCGCAGCGAAAACGAATCTACAGTCACTATCACCTACTCTAACGGTGACATCGCTACAACAAAAGAGGTTGAAGAAGATGGTGATTACGAAGAATACACCTTCGTTTACACCAACAGCAAATACACTACCGCCGTTGCCAATAAGGGTGGCGTAATGGACTTCGACTCATTCTTCAATATTGACATGGACGAGATGGGTGTTGCTTACTATGCAGGCCTTCTCGGCAAAGCCACCAAGAACCTCCCCATGGGCTACTCTTATGTAGAGAAAGAGGGTGGCTCTACCTACACCGGCTCTGAAACCTTCAACTGGGAATTCAACGCCAACGGTCTCCCCACCAAGTTCTGGGAAGGTGACTACGAATACGATGCCATGACTTTCAGCTGGAAGTAAGCCCTTAATCCCCCTATACAGCCGGAGCGCAGCAATCGCTGCTCTCCGGCTTTTTGTTATTTTTTGTTAAAGCCGAGGGCGGGTGTCAACAATGGTCATAGGCTAAAACGTTTTTACATTATCTTTGCATTTAGAGATACATACTATACCTACATAACATGAAAAAATTCTACACTCTGATGCTTCTCGCGGTAGCATCTCTTTTCAGCGTTTCAACTGCTGTGGCTCAGGTGGTGACCACTGTCCCGCAAATCGTGCAGACAAATTCCACTGACATTGTGATTACTTTTCACGCCGACCAGGGCTCCAAAGGGCTGATGGGTCAGCCGTCGACGGCCGAGATCTATGCTCATACCGGTGTGATCACGTCGACTTCCACAAGCCAGTCTGACTGGCAGTATGCCACCAACTGGAGCACTAACCTCCCCAAATACCGCATGACATGGGTGGCCGAAAACACCTGGTCGCTCACGATCCCATCGATCAACAGCTTCTACGGCATCACTGACCCTAACGTTGTGGTAGAGAAGCTCGCCTTCGTATTCCGTAACGCCAACGGTACGCTCGAAGGAAAAGGCGCAGGGAATTCTGACATTTTCGTGGATGTGGTGCAGGCCGGTTTCCATCTTACCCTGACCACCAACGCCACAAATAATATAGTACGCGATGACTCACCGGTGACGTTTACCGCCTCGACGACCTCTGATGCCGATATCTCCCTGTATGTCGGCTCAATGGGGTCAGCTCCGGTAGCATCGGCCTCCGGCGTGACTTCGCTCACTCATTCCCAAGCATTCACCCAGGCCGGCACTTATACCATTATCGCCAAGGCTACCACCGGAACCGAGACCGAAACAGCCACGCTCACGATAACCCGCGTGGACCAGTCAGACGAGCAGACCTATCCCGGCGGCATCCCCAAGATGGGCCCCGTAGAGAATGCTGACGGCTCGGTGACTTTCTGCATCGCTACTCTCGATGCCACCTCGTCGATGCTTCTCGTGCCGTCGTGGACCGGCTACAGTGTCACTGACGACTGCGTGATGAAATGCCAAAAGGTAAACGGCTTCAACTACTTCTGGACCACCATCAGCGGCATCGACAAGACCAAGGACAATCTCTATTACTTCCTTGCCGACGGTGTAACGCCCATCGGCGACCCGTATGCCCGCCTGGTGCTTGACCCGTCAAACGATAAATGGATACCCTCGACAGTGTTCCCTGACCTGCCCGCCTATCCTTCTGACAAGGTGCAGAATGTGCCCCTGGCCATCTACAATCCCTCACGCGAGGCTTACGACTGGAAAGTCAAATCGTTCAAAGGGGTTGACCAGAGCGACCTGCTTATCTACGAGCTCCTTATCCGCGACTTCACCGGCACTGAGGGAGAACGTAACGGCGAGGGCACCATCGCCGGTGTATTGTCGAAACTCGACTATATCAAGAGCCTCGGCGTGAATGCTGTGGAGTTCATGCCCATCATGGAGTTTAACGGCAACAATTCGTGGGGCTACAACACTAATTTCTACTTTGCACCTGACAAGGCTTACGGCACCCCTGCCGACTACCGCCGCCTCATCGACGAGTGTCACGCCCGCGGCATGGCCGTGATTCTCGACATCGTGTTCAACCAGAGCGACGGCCTCCATCCGTGGTATCAGCTCTACCCCTCGAATGTCAACTACTTCTACAACGCCTCGTCGCCCCACGCCTACAGCGTACTCAACGACTGGAGTCAGGACTGCGACCTTGTGCAGCAGCAGTGGCACGACTGTCTCAAATACTGGCTCAGCGAATATAAGGCTGACGGCTTCCGCTTTGACCTCGTGAAGGGTCTCGGCGACAATTCAAGCTACGGCAACACTTACAATGCCTCCACCAACACCTGGGGCACTCCCTCCGATGCTAATACTAACCGCTACAACGCTACCCGCGTAGCCCGCATGAAGGTGCTTCACGATGCAATGCGCGAGATCAGCCCTGATGCATATTTCATCAACGAGAACCTCGCTACAGCTCAAGAAGAGAACGAGATGGCTACCGATGGTGAAATAAACTGGGCCAACATCAACAATGCTTCCTGCCAGTTTGCCATGGGCTACAGTGACGACTCTGATCTCAACCGCTTCTACGCGCCCGATGACAGCCGCACATGGGGCTCAACCGTAAGCTACGCCGAGAGCCACGACGAGGAGCGCATGGCTTACAAGCAGCGCATCTACGGGGCTGCGGGCGTGCGCAACAATGTGCCGATGTCGATGCGCCGCCTCGGCTCAGTGGCCGCACAGATGATTCTTTCGCCCGGCGCACACATGATATGGCAGTTCCAGGAGTTTGGCGCTGACCAGACTACCAAAAACTCCGACGGCGGCAACAATACCGATCCCAAGAAGATGGTATGGAGCTACCTCGACGATCCTGACCGCGCAGGCCTTAAAGAGTCTTACTCCGAGCTGCTCGGCATCCGCGCCAACTCGCCCGAGCTGTTCAGCCAAGCCTCATCAACTGACGTCAACTTCTCAGGCTGGGATACAGGTCGCACACTGACCCTCAAGAACGGCAACAAGGAGCTGTACCTGTTTGTCAACCCGCGCGTCAGTGCCGGATTGAAATTCGAAGTTTCGGTGGATCTTTCATCCTCGGCCTACCATCTGGTATCGGCAAGCTACGGCGTCACTCCGCAGGTCAACGCCACCTCAGTCACTCTTGATGCAGGCGCGTATGCCGTATATGCCACCACCAACGTGTCAGGCATCGACGAAATTGCATCTGACTTCGTAACCACCCCCGCCATCTATGCAGTTGACGGCTCAATCTACGTCGAGGGATGCGACCCGGCCGATGTCAACGTCTACACCACTTCGGGCGTGAAAGTTGGCACATCATCGCTTCCCGCAGGCGTCTACATAGTCACCGCAGCCGGCCATGCCTCAAAAGTGACGGTGCGCTGATTTGAACTTTTTCCATTTTAACGGGTTATATAGGTGAAAATTTAACCTACATAACCCGTTTACTATATCCTGACCTATGGACTTGAATACTATTCATTCGCCCAAAGACCTGCGCGCCCTGAAAGTATCGCAGCTCCCCGAGCTGTGCGACCGGCTTCGTGAAACCCTCCTTAAGAAATTGGCGGCCCACGGAGGCCATATCGGGCCAAACCTCGGCATGGTGGAGGCCACCGTGGCGCTTCACTATGTGTTTGACACCCCGAAGGATAAGATAGTGTTTGACGTATCTCACCAGACCTACGTCCACAAGATGCTGACCGGGAGAATGGAGGCATTCACTGATCCTGCCCATTACGACGACGTCACCGGCTTCACTAATCCGGCCGAAAGCGAATATGACATCTTCACCATCGGCCACACCTCCACCGCTGTCAGCCTCGCAGGCGGCCTGGCCAAGGCTCGCGATATGCGTCACGGCTCGGAGAACGTGGTGGCCGTAGTAGGCGACGGCGCCCTCAGCGGCGGCGAGGCCTTTGAGGGTCTTGACTATGCCGCCGAGCTCGGCTCTAATTTCATCGTCGTGGTCAATGATAACGATATGTCGATAGCCGAAAACCATGGAGGACTTTATGACAACCTCCTGCTGCTTCGCGAGACTGACGGGCAGGCTGAGCCCAACTATTTCAAGGCTCTCGGCTTCGAGTATCACTATGTGGCTTACGGCAATGACGTGACTTCGCTCGTAGAGGCTTTCCGCGCCGTCAAGGGGACGAATCACCCGGTGCTCGTGCATATCAACACCCAGAAGGGCAAAGGCTATGCTCCGGCCGAAGCTCATAAGGAGCAATATCACTTCGGAGCGCCGTTTGACATTCCTTCGGGCAATCCGCTACATATCAGCGAGAAAGAGGACTATTCCGATATCTTCGCCACCCATATACTCGAGATGATGAAGGAGCATGAGGATGTAGCCGTCATCACGGCCGGCACTCCGGGCTCCATCGGCTTCACCCCCGACCGTCGCCATCAGGCCGGGTCGCAGTTCATTGATGTAGGTATCGCCGAGCAGGAAGCCGTGTCGCTCGCCTCGGGCCTCGCCCGCGGCGGTGTGCGCCCATGCTTCGGCGTGGTCAGCTCATTCCTGCAGCGCGCTTATGACCAGCTCTCTCAGGATATTGCCATCAACAATACCCCCGCCGTGATCAACATCTTCTACGGCTCACTTTACGCCATGACCGACGTCACCCACCTCGGCTGGTTTGACATCACCCTCGTAAGCAACATCCCGGGATTCATCTACCTGGCGCCTACTTGCAAAGAGGAATACCTCGCCATGCTCGACTGGGCCATGGCTCAGAAGGATCACCCCGTAGCAATCCGTGTGCCGGGAACACGGGTCATAACCACCGGCGAACATTTCCCCGCTGACTACTCTGACCTCAACAAATACGACATCACCCGCCACGGAAAAGACGTGGCCATCATAGCCGCCGGCTCATTCTACCAGCTCGGCGAAGAGGCCGCCAAAGAGCTCGTGTGCCGCGGCTTCAACCCCACGCTCGTCAATCCGCGGTTTCTCAGCGGCATCGATGCCGAGATGCTCGACAGCTTCAAGGCCGATCACCGCCTCGTGGTAACTCTCGAAGATGGCATCCTCGATGGCGGATATGGTGAAAAGATCGCCCGTTACTACGGCACATCCGATGTGGAAGTCAAATGCTACGGCCTAAACAAGAAATTTGCTGACCGTTACGACCCGCGCCAAATGGCCACCGACCTCCACCTCACCCCCACCCTGATCGCCGACGACATCTCCGCCCTCCTCTCCTGACCCCTTACAACATCCCTCACACTTAGTTCACGCACCCATCTTTAGGTGCGTGAACTAATCTATCCAAATCAATCTCATCGATATTGCGATGACTATCTCTGCAATAAAAATCAATATCATCATATACCTTACCCAATCAAGATATAGAGAGGGCATAAAACTTGAAAGCTCATCCCTGCTATATTGCTTGAATAAATAAATGGCACCGTAAAACACCGGAACTGAAAATAATAACACAAGCGGAGACTGATTAAAGACTGCTGGAAGAAATGCGAGAAACAATCCCAAAATTTCAATAAACACAAATGCCACAATCGTTTTCAGCCATCCGATTATCAAATCTTTTACTGTATGTCTCATGACTAATGAAAAAGCAATCCACAAAGAAACCCAAATATAACATAATTAATCACAGGCGTCAGACTCAAAAACAGCATGATATTCATAGTTCGTTTCCAAGAAACGGCTTCGCGAAATAATGTCAGATTTATTAATCCATATAACAATAGCGCCGCGTAGAAATACTTGAACAACGAAAAATTTGCCGGATAAATCGCAGAAATAATCATTAGGAACAAACCGTATCCAAACAGCGCTGCCACCAATAAAAACTGTATAGCTTTTATCAGCCTCACTTTCGTTCGCCATGATAATATCTTCATCGTAAAATAGTTAATAATTATCGACCTTTTCCCTTACGCCAAATCGTTCTGCGATTTAGAGTATTTTGTCTAATTGATGTATATGCACAATATGGTAAAAATTGTAACTCTTTATAACTCTTATCCCTTTTCATATTCTGATTGATTTCAATTCTATGCATATTATCAGGATTATTTCTTGCTGTCCTCGTTATAGGAATCTTTGCATTATGTAATACTAATTGAACTGCTGTTGCGCAGTTGTTATTAAATACATTATATTTCGTTTTTTCTGAAAGTGTCCTAAAGTCTTCCGACATTTGTTGATCTTGTTCCTGGCTGGTTGGGATGTATAATCCTTGATTATAGCCATAGTGATTTATATTTGGATCTTCTTTGTCTCCCTCAGAATTATAGTCTGAATTCAGAAATTCCTCCGGACTGTCCCAATTACCTACACCTACATCATCATGACTTAAGCCGGAGGACGATCCATTAAGAGAACCACTCCCAGAACTTCCCCAAGAATAATAAGACTTAGTACCATTAATCGAATAATACTGCCATTTACCTTCATTATTTTGAATCAACATAGCAAGGTGACAAGCCCATTCGCTATAATATAAAATAAATACATCTCGGCCGGAGGGGTCGGTATTATTGATGGGGTCACCGGCACAGAAGGTGTAAGGTGATAACTTTGTATAGGTTTCGGCGTTGGGGTCGATTGACCGGAAGTGATTTCCGGTGGAGGGCTGTGTGAATCGGGCTGTGAAGTCATATCTGGGCAAACCATGTCCGAGAAGGAGCTCTTTACCGGTATGCTTGAATGTGTTGGCTGCTACGCCGGTGGAGTTGGATGTGGTCAGGCCGTCGGGATAATAAATATTGGTCTGTATAACGTCATCGGGTGTCACTACGCATACTATGTTTTGCTGATAGTCGCGCAGATATGTATGAAACACTCCATTGCGAAGGTATCCGTAAGGAGTCATCAGACGATCTATTGTGTCATTTACTACAATGTAGTCTCCGATATAACTGATCTTGTCACCCTGTGACAGGATACGATTGCCCAGTTTCCGACATTCATTGACGGAGTGCTTCTTCCCAAGGGCATCATAAGTGTATGATATTTGGGTAACAAGTGGCAGTCGCGCTGCAATGATTTCCTCGTCGCTATAGTTGACCTTCTGTGGCAGGTTTAAAGGATTGTATGATATCGATGAGATGCCTGAATGGAAGTCGCGGCATACATTGCCGTTGGCATCATAAGAGAAATCAGTGGAATTGAAAGGAATGTAGGGTTCCAACACAAGTGAGTCAGCTACAATCCCGTCATAACGGTCAAATACCGTGGCTATTTTATCGCCGGGTGTAAAGATTGTATGTTTACGGGCTCTGAAATCGAGTGACTCTGAGTAAGGAAAGTCAGTGGCGGCATCGGTTACATTCTGCAACTGATTTCCGGAGTAGGTAAGCTCGAGATCATCAACCAAATCGTTTTCAAAAGGATTTTTACCACCGTAACGGCGCAAATCGTTGGCGGGGAGGGGATTGGCGACAAGGATTGAAAGCGATGCGAGCATCAGTATGGAGAGAAGCCATCTCATAATTCACAAATATAGAAAGAAAAGGCTTGTGAAGCAAGAATTTCACAATCTTTAACATCGCTAGATTTGTGCGATAACTGCTGTAGGCGCGAAACAATTTCATTGGCTATGCCGTTGTCATTGTTTCGCTCCTACAGAGCTCGTTTACATTATGTTGCTTATGTACCCGGGCTCATAAAATCGCCCGGGCCTACCATTGTGGAGCACCTAAAGGCGCTCTTTCCATAACATTTTGCTCAGCTATAGATATCTCATCGAGAGGAAATTTCCTGAGACAAGAATAGCACCCTGGCGGGTATATGGTCATGCAGGGCATCGCTCTCCGGGCTTGTTTGCAGTATCGGGATGAGCGGCACTACAGGTGGAGGGGGTTATTCGTCGCCTTCGCGGGTGATGGGGAGGTTGTAGATGTAGAAGCTTTGATTATTTGTAAGACGAACGCGTACCTTTTTAAGCATCGTTGCGGCAGGATCAACTCTGCGGACACGCATTTTCCATTTCGTAGTAAGGCCGGCCGGTATCTTCAACTCACTATTATAATCATATACTACCGCATTACCCGGAGCATAACTTATGATATCACTTCCCTGATATAAGTTACCTTCGTCATCATATGCCTCGCTGCTATTGTTACTGAACCATCCTCTGTAGTCATCGGGGCGGTTGTTGGTGAGGGTGAAGACTATGACGGCGTTGTTTTCATCGTCGACATTACAGCTCTTGACTTTCAGTTTTATTCCATCGGCTTCGCTCGAGGTGCTGAGGCGGCCGTCGCTGCCGGGAGTGTAGGTCTTGGATGTTCCGGCGGTGGTGGTACTGTTGTCTGACACAGAATTCAAGGTCTCAGACACTCCATTCAGTGTCTTCTCGATGTCTTTACCGGCTTTCTGAACCTTTTTCCAAAAACCTTGGGCTGACATTTCTGCCGGACAAAGCAACGAGGTCATAATGGTGACCAGTGATAAAATGATAGTTTTTTTCATAACAATACAGATTATTTATTACATTAATGATTCGATTTCTTCGAGGTCGTGGGCGGCACGGGCATTTCCCGCCGAGGCAGCGCGTTTCCACAATTGCTTGGCTTTATTTAAATCCTTGGAAGTGCCGCGCCCCATGCGATAGCAGTATCCGAGCCAGTACATACCATCGATGTTACCGGCCGAGGCCGACTGGTTGAAATATGCAAAGGCGGTCTTGAAATTTTTTGACACGCCATCGCCGTTAAGGAACCGCAGACCCATCTGACAGGCTGCGGCGGCATCACCCGAGGCAGCTCGTTCGGCAAGCTGCTCCACGTCGCTCTTGCGGGGTGTCTGCGGCTGAGTTGCTACGGGTTGAGTGGCGACAGGCTGGGTGGTTACAGGCTGGGTAGCTGCGGGCTGAGACTTTTCCTCCACGGCCGGGGTAGACTTTTCGACGGGCTTTGAGGGGGCTTGCTGCACGGGGGTAGACTTCTTCTTTGAAGGCTGCTCCACTACAATCTGCTCTTCCTCAACCACTGCCACGCTATCCTCTACGGCAGCGGGCTGAGAGTCAGCGTTCTTTTCATGGCCGAAGTACATCCACGCGGCAGTCACGATAATGGCCAGAGCCACGCATCCCCATGTCAAGACGCGGCTGCGATGGAGCTGACGCCCGGTCTCGAGGTGGTTGATGATGCGGTCAATGCTCTCGTTGTAATACTCATGGTTGAGATACACGCCCTGGTAAAACTTCAGCTCGTTGAGCGACGCGGGGAGATTGGCCGGAAATTCGAGCGGCTGGATGGTGTAGACTATCACAATGTTTTTATGCAGCTTCAGAGCACACTCGATCTCGGTGCGCACCCAGTCGTCAGGGTTGACGCAGCGGTCAAGGGCGCCCTTGGAGAACACAAGTATGAAGTCGCGGCACTCGCGGATGGCGCCGAGCAGTTGCTGGTTAAACTTGCCGTTATGGAGCGTCTCACGGTCAAAGAAGGTCTTGATGCCGCGCTGGGTGAGACGGTCGTTGAGGCCGCGGGCGATATCCTGCCCCGTATCGCGGCGGTAGCTTATAAATACCTTATCCATTACTTCTTCAATGATGCGATGTCAAACTGCGGTAGCTCGACAGCTTCCATATACTGCTGGTCGAGGTAGCCCGGAGCGGCCGACTTGACGTCAGACTCCAGCCAAAAGTCCTCAACCTCGGGGATAGCCTCGAGGATCTGCTCATCGGTCATTGAGAGGATATGCGAGCGCACGGCTCGGAAAAACTTCACCTCGGAGTATTCCACGATTTCGTCGGCATAGATGGTGGCGACGGCAATCTTGAGTAGCGCGAGAGCCGCGTCGGCGTCAAGGTCAGCGTCAGTGACGGCCTGGAAATAGTCTTTCATAAAGCCGTGACCGCGGGCGTTGAGCTGCCCGAGTAGCTGCTCGAGCTTATCGTCGACATCGTCACACGGGATGATGCCGTCAGCATTCATCTGCTTTATCAACTTCACCTCATCGGGCGAGATATCGCCGTCGCATGCCATAAATGCGAAGGCTGTAGCGAGATTCAAATTATCTTTTATCATGATTTACACTTTGTGAATAGTTTAAAAACCTATGCGGCGCCGTGACTCCACGATGCCTTCCATTTTTTCGCGTAGCTTGTCGTAGTTGCGCAGCGCGCCCTCGTTGAGCGAAGGGCGGCACTCGGAGATTACCTCTTCGAGATGCTCGGAAGTGATCTTCTCGTCAGCAAACGCTGCGCGGGCTGCGGCCTCGTTGACCACGTAGGCTATGTCACTTGCCACGTAATTCTCAGTCAAGGCAGCGAGTGCTGAATAGTCGATCGAGGTGTCGAAGGGGCGACCCTTGAGATGGAGCTCAAACATCGCGGCACGACTCTCGGCATCAGGCACCGGGATGAAAATCACCTGGTCAATACGGCCGCGACGCAGCACGGCCTGGTCGATCATGTCGGGACGATTGGTCGACGCGATGACGAAGACGCCGGTCTCGCCGCAGTTGTTGAGCTGGGTAAGAAACTCGTTGACCTCGCCCGACTGGTGCTCGGCGCCCTGCGTACCGCGAGCCGGCACCAGAGCGTCAAACTCGTCGAAGCAGAGGATCGTAGGCGCATTCTTGCGTGCCTCGTCAAAGAGCTGGCCTATCTTTTCCTGCGAGCCGTGAACATAGATAGACGCCAGGTCAGATGCCTTCACGAGCTTGAAATTGTAGCCGGCTTCCTCGGCAAACTTCTCAGCAAGAAACGACTTGCCGCATCCGGGAGGGCCGTAGAAGAGTATACCGTTGGGTATCTGAAGCTTGTAACGCTTTGCCTTCTCGGTATCGCGCAGGATGTTGAGCACCCGCTTGCGGAGCATTTCCTTAAGCTCTGTCATACCTGCCACATCCTCAAACCCGTTGCCGGAGCGCTGACGCGAAGCTGAGAAAGCATCGCGGCGATCATCAGCCGTAGCAGGATTCTGCGACGGCGCTATCACCTCGCCTTTTCCCTCGATGGCGTCAAGAAACTCCCGGGCCGACTGAAAACGCTCGTCGACATCAGCAGCAAGAGCTTTGCGGAGGATGTTGAGGAAACGATCGTCGAGCTCAAACTTATCCACTACGGGCATCAGCAATGCGGTGTGCTTCTGGCGCAGGATATACTGCTTACGCTTCTCGGGAGCTATGGTCGAGAGGTCGCAGAACCAGGGGAGCAGCCCGAAGGTCAGCTGATATAGCAGAGCTCCTACTGAATAGAGGTCGCTCTGCACCGTTGAAGCGCCGTCAAACCGTTCCGGAGCGAGGTAAAACCAGTTGAGCCCCTCGATCGACTGGCCATGAGCCTCGTCAGTATGGCGGGCATAGCCAAAGTCGATAAGGCATACAGCCGACGGATCGTCGACCGACAGATCCATCAGCACATTCAGAGCCGTGACCTCATTGTGGATCACCGGATTGTCATTCTCATGCAGCGCTGTCAGAGCCGAGAGCACTCCGCGAGCTATGGCCTTGATATCATACATTTTGAGGGTCTGCGCGCGCTGAAGGCGGTCAGCAAGGGTCTCGGAGGGCACATATTTGTTGACAAGGTATTCGTACTCCTTGCCGCCGATAGTCACCTCGCCCGACTCGATCATAGCCGGGAGGCATGGGTGAGCCAAATCCTTTACGATCTCTATTTCGCGCACACGCCCATAGTCATCGATCTGCTCGGGCTGAAGCCTGGACCGGTCAATCAGCTTGAAGAAATACCGCTTGCCGGCAGCATCTTTCACGCGATACGACTCGGCGTAGGCTCCTTCCTTTATCGGGAAAAGGACAGTGTAGCGGTCAAGTATTGTATCTTTAGCTTTGTAAATCATCAGTGAAGAGTATCGGTTTTCTGGTGTTCGGGTAGCATATCGTTGAGCTCAAAGGCAATGGGGCGGAGAGCATCGGCCGTAGGCGAGCCCTGGCGGATGATGGACAGACCATTGTCAACGAGCTGGCGGGCACGCGAGGGATTAGTCCAGTTCTTGCGGGCAAACTCGCTGTTCCATTGCTGTATCCATGCGATATAGAATTCCACCTCAGCGATGCGGAAGTCGAGATTCCACATCTGGCTGTAAAGATCCTTGGCAAGCTGGACGTTACGGCTTTCGAGCACCTTGTCCATCTCCTTCTTGATCTGCTCGATTAGAGCGGTGGTATCAGCGTTGCCATACTTGACGTTATCGTTTGAGAGTTCGGCAAACATTGACTTAAGTCGGGCAGCCTCGCGATCCCATTCGCCGAGCGACATCTGATGATCGATCTCGCGACCGATTGACTGGAGCTCGGCAAAGATACCATCGAGGGCATCGCGGTCGCCGGCAGCATTCTTCAGGCGCTGCTCAAGAAGGTCAATGCGGTTGATCAAGGCGGCATTATCAAGGCGGCGGGCGCGGGTCTTGGCATCATATATCTCATGCACAAGGAAGCTTTCGGAGAGAGCTGATGTGGTGCTCTTGCTCATGCGCTCGGTAAGGTCGAGAGTGAAGTTGATGCTCGGAATCTCGATCTCAAACTTATCGATTGTGCCCGAGCGCTCGGCATGGAGGTTGATATTTATCACACTCTCGGCAGGCACGAGTACGGGTACATCCTCGCCGGTGACCAGTACATCGTAGATGCGCTGGCAATAGAGCACTCTGACGTTTTCGCCCACATCCTCGGTCTGATAAAGAGACATTCTGACGGTGTCAGACTCCACACCTGGGCGAATATCCTTCTGTGTGCGAAGTCCGTTAGAGCGAGTACTTCCCGAAGCGGGGAGCTTGCGGCTCTTCTCGAGACCCTGAATGGGGATGAATACTTCGACATTATCCTTATTGGTAGCACCGATACCGAGAGCCATAGGGATGACAGCATCGCCTAATCCGGCCACACCCTGAATGATGGAGATCTGCGATGGTTCACACTCGAGGCGTGTGCCGCGGCTGTCGTAGCAGCGGATATCAAACGTATTTGTAGCATCCGGCTTGAGCATCAGCGATACAACGTCGCCGGCTGCATCCACTTCTGAGGCGGGCGAGGTAAACAGGCCGTCAGTGCGGGCAAATTCCACTCTCACCGTAGGCTCGGTGTAGTTGTCACACTTGTCACGGAGCAGCGATACTGACACCCACTCCTCGGTCTCGACTGAGGTACTCTGATAAGTCACGGCGAGCTGCACCTTGGAGCGGTCACGCTTGGTGTCAGCAATCTCCTCAGGGACATCTATTGTAGAGCCATAGATGGCAGCCCCGGCAGCCACACAGGTCATCGGGTCAATAGAAGTGTCGACATTCGGAGTCACCTGCTCGCGGAGCATACGACGCACAATGGGCGAATGTGTAGGACCGCCCACGAGGATAAGAGCGCCGAGATCCTTGCCGTTGATACCGTTGCGGGCAAGCAGTTCCTTGGTTATATCGATGGCTTTCTGATAGATGGGCGCAGCCACACGCTCCAGATCATCCTGAGTGATGGTGAGCGAGAGGGCAAGCTCATCGCCGAGATCATCAGTACCGTAATCCTCGCCGAGGTCAGTCTCGAGCTCATACGATGAGTTGAACGAAAGGTTAATCTTCGCCTCCTCAGCCTTTGCCTTCCACACCTCGGCAAAGGCCTTGCGATTGTTGGTCAGGATGTTTTCAATTGTATAGTTGGAGCGGAAATATGGGATCATAATCTGCTCGATTATAGCGTTGTCGATATCCTTGCCGCCGAGCTTGTTGTTACCGGCAGTGTCTATAGCCTGCATGATACCGTCAGTGATACGCATCAGAGCAGCGTCAAATGTACCGCCACCGAAGTCAAACACCACCCAGTAAGCATTCTTCATCTTTGAGGACAAACCATAAGCCACAGATGCGGCCACCGGTTCCTGAATAAGCTCTACATGGTCAAATCCGGCGAGTTTTGCAGCTCGCTTGGTTGCATCCTTCTGAGTGTTATTAAACATCGCAGGGACGGTGATTACGGCCGATGAGACCTCATCATCAAGGATATTCTTACGCAGCTCTTTTAGCACTTCGGCCGAAAGATCCTCAGGAGTCAGCTCGGCATTAAGCGCTGAAGAGAAAAACTTATGGTCAGTGCCCATCACGCGCTTGAACTCATGGAATACGTTTGACTTATAGCCCGGCTTGCGGAAGGCCATCACGTGATCCTTCTCAAGCTGAGTTTTTGCACGTGAGCCTACCGAAGGGGCCTTACCCTGGGCGCGATATGCCACAACAGATGGTGTGGTGTCACTCTGGAGCGAATTTTTCTTTACTACGGCCTTACCATTTTCGAATCGGGTGATTGCCGAGTTGGTGGTACCGAGGTCGATACCGTATATTATTTTAAGTGATGCCATATAATGTAAATTTATTTCTTTTTAGTCTTCGGGGTTGAAAGCCACCACTACCTGAGCGGGCTGTATCATAGATCCTTTGTAGAGCACGGCCGGACGGCTAACGCGGCGAATAATCTGCTTACCGGGCTCGAGAGTGTCATCCTCCTCCATCGTGGCCTCCACGTTCATGCCCTCCTTGTAATCCTGGCCGAGCATCGGCACAATCTCGTAGCCCTTCTTTTTGAGAGCTTCGCTGATAGCCGCTGCACGGTTTTTAAGCTGTGACACACCCTTGGTTTTGGGATCCATGAAAGCGAGGTTCTGCTCTATGCGGGCGAGCTCGTTGGCAATCGATAGCTCCAGAGAGTGATCAGGCTCGGAAGAGCTGTTTGCCGTGGCCTTTTTCAGCGTATCAGCCATGGCGAGTTGTTGCTGAAGCACTTCAGTAAGCTTATTGTCAAGGCTGACTGACTGCTCCTGAAGTTGCTTGTTAGCCTCCTTGACCGTGTCAAGATCCACGCTGCCGTCGCCGATACGTTTGCGAAGTATCATATATGCAGCCACAACAAGAAGGAGTAGCACGATGGCCGCAATAATACCGTATGTCAGCAGCGAGCCGGTGCGCGTTGTCACCTCAGTCTTGGTGGTACGGATCTCGGTGCCGAGGGTCTCGTTCACCTTCTCGATGGCGGCATTGAGAGTAGAGTTGATATCGTCAACGCGAGCCGCGAGCGCGGAGGCCTCGGCTGTCATTGAGTCAGTTTTGGCAACGAAAGCCTTTTCAGTGGCGTCAATGCACTCATTGACTGCCTTTATATCCTCGGCATTCTTTTTTACAGCATCGTTAATGGTAACGAGCTCCTTATTAACCGCCTTAAGCGAATCAGCGAGATTTTCTGAAGGGATACCCGGCATCTGTGCCGACATTGTCATTGCCGCTGCAAGAGCAAGCATTGTAAAATATTTTTTCATATCTGGTATTAAATTTTTTATTAACTACACATTCCCACTAATGCCATGATACCCAAATAAATCAGGATCTGTATAAAGCAGCTGCTGAAGCCGGAATCGCTGCTGCCGCCGGTATTGACATTTTTGGTTTGGGCATAAAGATCATTGAGTGTATTGTTATTGGTATTGAATCGATTGCGGCACGCCTGATCCATCGCGTATTTCGACAGACGATTCATGAAACCGTGAGCCATTGCGACATATGTGACATAGTCCTGAAGCTGTTTAGAGCCATTGCCTGCTACATTTTGTGCAGCATTAACCTTGTCGATGATCAGGTTAAGAGCTACATTCACTACGTTTGTTGACCAGTTGATATAGATAGGATCATTTTCACCTACAGTGTCCTTCATCTTCTTCAGGTGAGGCTCTACAAGGTCAAGGAGGCTGATGAGCGAGTCAAACGACTGGTTGTGGGAGGTGAAGTCGTTGAGAGCTACACTGATAGCATTAACGTCGGCCTGAATAGCGGCTGACGGGATAAGAGCGGCATTGTTTTCGAGGGTCTTGATATTCTCGTCGCAACGCTGGCGGGCCATGGAGCCGAGCACTATCATGCGGGCATCCTTGGCAAGAGCGAGGGCATCCTTGGCAGTAGAAATGTCGTCAGAATCGTTATAGAAGTCGATACCGCACTGAAGCACCTCGTTGCCTACCTTGTCAGATATATTGACGAGTTTGAGATCTTTGGTGGTCAGCATATTGCGCAGCTTCATCAGCAGCGGTTTTGACTTCTTGGAGAGGTTGATACCGGCTTTGAGACGCTCTACGGGGCTGCCGTCCTTCGACTTGCGGGCCTCGGCTATCAACGCCTCAAGCTGGGAGATGACGGGCACAGCGGCCACGTCTTTTACAGTTGCATTCCACGAGGCGGGATAATCATTACCGGTAAACACGGCCGCATCGATCGTGCTGTCATTCTCCAGGAGTGTCTTCACGTATGTATCCACGAGAGTTTCCGTGCCGCCGACATTGAGTCCGATAGCCGAGTAGAAGTTTGCGGCATAGCGGTCAGTCATATTTGCGAAAGCCACTGAAGCCTTGCGGATATCGTTGCGCATCAGGCTGATGACTGCAAGGTTCTGAAGCGAGGCCATGGAGCTGCGGCTCTCGAGCGAGGCGAGCGCACCGGCTATGTTTCCTTCCGAGGCCATACGGAGGGCGTCAGCGTCAGCCGGCTCCCCCTTCATAAGCCAGAAGGTAGCATATTTCAGTTTGTCAGCATCGATGGTAAGAGCCGAGTCAGCAGCCTGCACTGATTCGGGCGAGCGGTCAACCGGTCCGGCGAGTGAGGCAAGATCAGTAGGAAACGTACAGGGCTTCCCCACTTTCGCAAAGGCATTGATGCGGTTGCGATTGGCCACGATGTCACGCAGGCCGGAGTCAGAGTAGACACCGAGGATGCGGAACGGGTTTTTAGCGATTATATCTAACATTGCACTTATTATATTTTTCTTGGATTAGGTTATATTCATCAACATTGCCAGGGCCACTGCGTAGGTGTAATCGAGGTGATAAGTTTGGCAAGGTTTATGGATGTTTCCGGGTTGTAGATGAACGTGTTTCCGATGGTAAACTGCCCGAGGGTAACGGGGAGGATATACGGGCGGTAGCCATTCTCCTTGTTGATGCCGAAACGGCGGTTGATGATGTCGAGCCGCATCATCACAGTCTTGAGATGCTCTTCAAGAAACCGGTTGATGACATTCAGCGCGTCAGGATCCTGATTGTCGCACTTTGTAAACACAAATACCAGTCCTTTCAATCGGCTGAACGAGCTATCCTTTTCGGGATTATCGGGTGATCCGTCAGATGTCATGGCATTGAGGAAGCGCTCGATGAGCATTGACTGGTTGAACATGGTGCGATGGCCGGAGGTCTTGATCTGACGATAGTTGAAGAGCAGTAGCAGGATCTTGGAGTTGCGGTTGCCCATGATACGGTAGATATTGTATTTCTTGAATATCACTCCGTCAGGGGTGTTGATCCGTGCCAGATCTGACATATCATTGCTGTCACCGTCAATAATGGTAAGGCGGCGGCGAGAATGGGTGTCGCGAAGCTGGGTGAAAAGTAGGTTATCGTTGAGCGAAGGAGCCACGGGCTTGTTGAACCGCAAAGTTATGTCCATGACAGCATTATAATAATCAGCAGTCTTGGCATCATCGGGCGAGGACTTCATAGGCTGATACTCATACTCACACACATCCACGAGCTGGCGGATAAGGCTACAGGCAAGAGAGGATTTTCCTGTACCGGCCACGCCGAGGATAAACACGTCAGTGCGATGCGGAGCTACGATGCCGCCCTCATACTGCTTAACGGAGTAGACGGGTAGGCGCATATCCTCATCAGCGGTCACCACCTCGCGGGGAAGCGGCCGGGGAAGCACTCCGGCCCCAAGGATCTCCTCCCACGTAAGCCTCTGCCCTGACTCGATGAACTCCTTCATCGGGCCGGGCATGAGGGCGTAGTCGTCAGCATCCCCAAGTCGGCCGTCAAGGATGTCGCGCAACAGTGCCGGATGGTAGTATTGCGGGGCTTCCTTCATGTGGCGGAGAAGCTGCTCCTTGACGGGTGACATATTGGTTTTAGGCATATCGATTTAGAGTGATTTACAGATATTTTCGAGGACGTTGGCGTAACCGGTTCCGGCGAGCACTGACGAGAGCGAACCGGTCTCGTGACTTACCTGAGGCCAGGTGGCCAGCGTGTTCCATGAATCTTTAGCCGGGGCAAAGAGGATCATGCGCCGCGAATCGGGATCCATTGACATCCATTTGGATTTAATGGCGTCGAAGTCGCCGGATGACATACTATGGGTCGGAGCATCAGTGTACACGACGATCACATGGCGCTTGAGCTGCGGCCCGCTTACCCAGGATGTCGACATGGCGTCGCGCACGGCCTGCAATCCATCCTCAGGCTCATCGCCACCTCCGGCGGCTATAATTGAGCTTACGAATGCTTTGTAAGCAGCAGTCTGGTCAGGTAATTCATATAGCGGTGATACATTGAACGGCTTTTCTGACAGGTCGCCGTACGAGATCACCTTCAGGCGGAACTTGTTGATATACAGTTTATGTTTCACACATTCCTCGTTGAGGTCAGAATAGAAATTCGAGGCATTGCGCTTTACCATACCTATGGTTCCTGACATTGAGCCGGTGTTGTCAATCACCATCACCATGTCTACGTCAAGCGGAGTGACGTCAGGCATCATTTCGATGATCTCCTCTTTTCCGTCGTAGGAGGGGATGTCAGTAGCCTTGTCCTTGTACTCGCCGGGGAGACGCGAGTCGATATGTATCTTGGAGCCTTCCTTGGCATGGACGGGGAATTTGCCATTGCGGTTGGATATCTCGGTATAGGTCTCGGTATTTCCGGCAGGGTCAGTGACAGTGATCACATTTTCCACTCCCGGTATGGGCTTGCGCGAGAGGGAGTCGATACACTGGAATTCAGTGTTAAATGGCATCGGGCGCAGCCATACGGTGCGAAGCGAGTCAGGCAGTTTTATAAATTCACCGATAGTGTAGTCACCCTTCAGGGTGGAATCGTTGTAATGCACTTTTGAGGCCTTTATGCTGAGGCGCGAGAGGATAAACCCTTCGTCGTAGAATCCCATGCCGCGGCCATCGACGTTGGTCTTGTATTCATGAGTGCCGCGATAGCCGGATCGGGGGTCGTCGAGGGTCACCACAGCTGTTGCACCGGGGATCGGCTCGCGAGTCTCCACATCTTTGACGAAGAATGTGAAGCGCTCCTTGACGGGACGGAGTCGCAGATAAGCGCTGTCAGGGTCTTCGAGCAGCGCCACGGGCAGGTTGCGCCGCAAGGTATCAGCGTAGCCGAAGGCCGAGCCTTTCAGCACATCGATAATACCACAGTGAGGCACTTTTTCGAGCTTGACACGCCCGGCGGCATCTGTGGTTACGGAATCAGTGACTTCGCCGGTGGTTACTGTGACCACAGCCCCCGGGATTGGATCAGAGGTCTCATCATCGACCACCGTGACGGTGACGTCAGTGAGGAGCTTTTTGAGGCGGATTTCGGCATTCCATGTGTAGTGAACCAGCGGCATTATCGAGGCCGGTTCATGGCAAGGGTCGGAGGCCGTGACAGCAGCGCGGCTCAGGCAATAGAATATGTAGGAGTAGACGCTGCAGGGGAGCTTCTCGAAACGTGCTTCTCCGTCGACATCAGTAATAGCCTCGCGCGCCACCGGCTCGTTGAGGAGGAATTTCCAGTCTTTGAGCAGATAATGGGAAGTGTACCTTAAGTTGAGCTGGGCTCCTTCGATAGGCTCGTCGGTATCATCGTCGACCACGGTTATGGTCATGTCGCGCTCGCAGCGGATCAGCAGCAGAAGGGGTAACAGCAGCAACAGCAGCCACCACCAGTTACGTTTCTTCTTGAGCTGGAATTCGTATTCGTCCTGCCGGGGGTCAAACTTGAATTTTTTCTGATAGTTGATATCCTGAGATTTAGCCATGATTCTGTGAAGTTTGTTGCTGTTTTTGCTGTTCTTTCATCTGGCGGCGACGCTCCTGATACTCCTTGGTGAGCTTGAAGCGGAGCTTTGACTTCTTCTTGTCAACAAAGGTGTCGCGTGGGAAGGTGGCCCAGCCGTCGGCATCGGTTGTGGCGGTGACAGTGGTGCCGTTGGGCTGGTCAATGAATACATCAACGAAGTCAAGGGGCGAGCCGTCAAGGTCGAGCAGATGCACTCTGACGGGTTTCTTAACCGGCGGTTCGGGGGGCACAGGGGGCAGCGGGGGCTTCACTTCCTCTTTTACAGGGAGAGTAACGCGGTATTCGAAGTCGTTGTTTTCTCTGACTGGAGAGAGGGTGTATTCCATCGGTTCGCCATATTCAGCTTCTACCTGCAGGCGGTCATCGCCGGTCATCATGACATTATCGGCAGCGATGATGCCGTCAGCATCGGTCATGCAGTCGCGGCCGTTGATCTTCACCGGATAGTTGGCTACAGACTCACCTTTCTGACCAACGACGCGGACACTCCACCCGGTGTAGCGATTGACAATGAAGTCGTAGCTTTCGCGGTCAGCACTTGTCACGAAGTCGTATATCTGTCCATCGGCCGTGATTGAGAATTCCTTGTTCATGGGCACTTTGCCTATGAAGTAAGTACCATCAGTAGCGGTTTTTACCTCAGATGTATTGCCGAAAATCGAGAGCGTGATGGGCTGGCAGGCGTAAGGCTGTCCGTCAGAGTATACGCCCTTGGCCACAACCTCGCATATTGACATTGTGCGGGGCTGGGAGATGAGAAATTCTATCACGTCGACGTCGCCGGGAGCATTGATGCGGCGGAATCCCCACTGCGACAGCACTACGCGGACATTGCCGGTGCTGTCCTTGAACCAGAAGATCTGGTTTTCATCAGGGATACGGAAAAGGTCGTTGACGTAGGGGACCTTGTCGCCGATGGCAGCGGCTATGGCGCGCTTCTTATCCTCGAGATAGGCTGCGATCTGCTCGCGCTCGGCGGCCGAAGCCTCGGAATAGGGCATCAGCTGGCCGGGGACATCGGCTACCCACTTGCCGCGGTTGGGCAGCAGGTCCACCTGGGCAAACACTTCGCAGTCTTGCGGGGACAACAACAGCGCCAGGCGGCTGCGGGTGCGTTTATAATCATCGGCAATCAGCGGCTCAATGCGGCTGAACGACTCTTCTGATAGTAATCTCATGTTATAGATCGTTTAGAGTTTTATTTAAATAATCATCATATCGCTCGAAATCAAGGAGATCTCCTTTGGTTTTATTCACAAAGAAATCATCCAGGATTTTCTTGCGCATCTGTATATAATAAGTGTATTCAGGATTAATAACCACTCCATTAAGCTCTTTTTTTATCGTATTCTCTTGACCCGGGGTCCCATCAAGCGCAATATGCTTTTTCAGCCCCTCGACTGTTTCTTTGAATTTATTGACTGTTTCACCTTCCACTTTAAGGAGATTAAGGACAACTACCACATAATTTTCCTGAGCGGATGAGAGCATATCGGCATCTCTGCGTATTGCCTGAAGTTTGCTGATTTGGGCATTTACAGCTGCAGGGGCATACTTCTGGCTCATGAGGAGGAGTGATTCGTCACAAGCATTCTTGACCTCGAGGATCTGCTCCATGTCTCGGATATACTTCTTGGCTTCCTGGAGTAGGACAGGGTTATAGTTTTGTATAAGCAAGCTGTTGTCGGCAAGGAGCTTTTTTGACTGCTCAATAGGCTTCTTGTCAACTTTCGTCAGATCGGTAGCGCGCATCGTATCAAGATTTTTGCGGATGGAGTTCACAACGTTGGCGGCTTCATTTTTCTTGTCATCAAAGTCTTTCTTGATGGCAGAGCCGCGCGAGAGTTCGGTGTCCATTTCGTCAATCTGCGAATTTAGAGCATTGGTTAGGGAGTCGAGATGAGCGACCTTATTGCGATATACTATTGTCAAGGATTCAAGTTTATTGTTTTGCTTGTTTATAGAATCAAGCTGAGCCTTGACTTTGTTTCTGACCGTTGTCAGGCTATCAATGCGGTTCTTTTCCTTTTTAGAGGCTTCCTCTTTAGCCTTTTCTAGTGAATTATTCAGAGCCTTCAGAGCTTTTTCTTCTTTTTTTAGTTGGTCTTTCAGCTTCCTGATGCTATCGTTGGCGGTCTTTGTCAAGGTTTTGTATTCATCCAGTGAGGCTGTGTTATACTCTGATACAGCCCATGGCTCTTCAAGGAATCTCTTTATCACCTTGTCGACTACCTGACCGGCGACAGAGTCCTCCAGCGTCGCATCCTTGACAACGACGTTCCGTGTATCGTTGGTAAGGGTGAACAGAGTCACATCATCTGCAGCGTCAGCCAAGGCCATAACGGCGGGCATAGCGGCCAACAGCATTATCAATAACTTGCGTATCATATTGTTTCTCTAATTTCTTTAGTAATTTTCTTTATCTTATCTCCACTGAGCTTTTTACCTTTGATTTTCATACTCAGGGTTTTCAAGGCGTCGTTAAACCTGACGTAATACTCACTGTAACGGCCGGAATCAGAGTAAAGCTCAACTATTTTGGTTATTGTATAATCGATATCAAAATCGGACTCGAAACCACTTTCGCCCATTTCGTCAATTTGATTCAACAGGTAGGTAACGTTTCGGTATGCACGATCTCGTTCTCCGAGAGCATCGGCAATCTCATTTACCTCTGCCTTGTGATCGCCCGCTTTGGCAACTAATGCAGCAATTGCCGAATGAGCTTTGTCGTTATCAGCCTTGTTATATCGGCCTTTCATGATTTCCACGGTTTTTTTTATCGGGCCGGCAAGATCAATCGCCTGACTTACGATTTCAGCGTCAGCATCAGCTGCTTTAAGTCGGTCGGCAGGGTATACGCCTTCGTATTTGAGTCGGTTGGCTCTATACACATTCAAGGAATTGCCAAGTGAATCTGTATCAACATTAGCCAGAGGCCCTTCACTTGCTACGGCGGCTTCGTGAAGTTTTGCCAATACATCTTCTGCAGCACTTACACTCGCTACAACCGAATCGTTAAGCATTGCATTGAGTTGAGATTTCATGGCATTAGCCTCATCCTCTTTGGATTTGAAGATGCTATCTTTCTCATTATAGAGAGCCATGGCTCGCGCTAACTCTTCCTTATATTCAAGGGTATCAGCATTGGCGTTAGTTAATTCTACTTTCAGGGTTTCAATCTCTTTGATGAGATTCTGTTCGGCTGTGGGGACTTCAGTCTGTGAAACACTGTCAAGCGGCAGAGCCAACGAGTCCTTAACCAGTTTGAGCCGCTCGTTAAGGCTCTTAATTGTCGTATCAGCGTTGGCAAGAAGCTGGCGCTGATCAAGGATTTCGCTTTCCTTCACTTTCTTGTCTGAGCGCTTCACCAGGGCGCTAAACGCGTCGGTCACAGCAACTTTATACGCTTCCTTCTGAAGCGCGTCTGCTTTCAGCGTGTCGACGGCTTGATCGGCAAGCTCGCTTACCTTAGCAGGGTCATAGCGGTAGTAGCCGATGGCCTTTGCTGCTGACTTCTGGGCTGAAGTCCCGGAAGCCATGCACAGAGCACTGACCGCCATGAGGATTATCTTAATCTTCTGTTTCATCATCTTTTAAATGGACTCTTTCGGCTCTTTTTCTTCGCGGAACTCTTCAAACTTCTCATTAAGTTTGTCGAGTGTTTTGGCCTTATCGGAAGCCGATACAAACTTATTGAGAGCAAAATTTATACGGCTTTTTGCCTGCTTCTCTTCTACCTCTTTATAATCCGGTTTCTTGCAGTAGAGGTCGACAACGGCATTGGCGTATGCGATACGGCGCTGGGCATAAGCGGCATTGACGGAGTTGTCCTCAAGACGGCTCTTCAAGTAAGAGCAGACGGGACTCTTGGCACGATGCGCAGCCACTTCTGTGCGCTTAGTGGCTTCAAACGACTCATCGTAAGCGGTATTCCAGTTGGTGAGACGCTGCTTTCCGTAGATGGAGCTGACAAATGCCATTTCAGCCTGATGCTCATTATATCGGCTGAAAACGGCTTCCGCGCCATTATCCTTCTTATGGTCTTTGAGCTCGGCGACAATCTGGTCAAGCAGCTTATGGTTTGCGCCACAGCTATTGTCCATGATGTCGTTGGCATCGCGGACCAGCACGCCGGAATAAACCACCTCAAGCTTGTGGGTCAAGCCCTCACGCTGGGCATTTCTAAGTCGGCTCGACGACTTAATCTGATTTTCAAGAATCTCCGTATAAGCCTTCTTGTTCCATTTATTTTCCTTAAGGTTCTCGATATTTTGCACGATCACCTTCTCTGACGAGCTGGTTCTTTTATTGTTTTTCCCTGAATCCGAGCTTCGCGACTCACCGCAAGCTGTAAGAATCAGACAAACCAGCATCAATTTTATTATCGTTTTCATTTTCATTAGTTTTTAGTATAATCCCATTTCTTCAAGTTTCCTTTTAGCATAGTTGAAGTCGCGTTTCGGGTCATTCTTCTTATGCAAATTATAATATTGATTGTAATATTTATATGCATTTTGCTGCTCCTTTGTAAAATATTTCTTTGCTTCATCGGAAGTTGGAGCATCCTCTTGATCGAAGAATTTTTTGTAGGCGTTGACTTTGGCGCGATTTTCTGCAATTACCTTTGCAAGCTCCTTACTGGGTTCAGCTGCGAAAGCCTCAATTGCTGCGACATCTGTTGCCATAACATCCATTCTATTCAGTCTTGCAAGGAGCCTGTTATACTCATCAACGAGTCTTATATCAACTTTTCTCGCTGGCTCATCCTGTTCTATATAGATCGTATCGTGAACTACGATTTTCTCTGTTACATATTCTGTTTTGACCGTCTCTTTATTAGAAGTGAATCCAATAGCCAAACCGATCAGGAAGATAAGGATTGCTGCAGGTATCAGGAGCGGATTTTTGCCTACCCATGCTACGACTTTGTCTTTGATTTCATCAAATAGTGTCTCAGTATTTTCTACAGTCCAGTCGTATTCTCCCGACTGCTCAAGGGTGAAATAGCCAATCTTCCGGGTGGTTGCCGGGTCAAATTTGCATATTTCTTTCCCGGCGGCATCGTAGAGAGAGATGGTAGGCTGTCGAAGAGTGACGGTCCACGAGTTCTCAGTGATCTCGTTGAGCTTCAAAGCAGTTTCACCGGGGCGAACAAAATAGGTATAAAAGCCTTTACAATTTACAAACGTCACGCGACTGCGTCCGTCAAGAGGCGTTGACGGAGAGGGTGTGTCGGGGCGGATGGGAGCCACTCCCCCACCCGATGCCCGCAATGTATCATTCGAATCGTACATCATTTCTGAAATTATAAAATACCCATTGCTTTAGCCCGTTTTTTTGCATAGCTGAAGTCGCGTATCGTGTCATTCTTATTATTCTTATTATAATACTTGATGTAATACTTGCATGCCTCCTGCTGCTCATGGGTAAACTGTTGTAGATACGATGTCTTTGATGGAGAGTCATCTAGTTTAAAGAAACCCTTGTAAGCCTTGACTTTGGCGCGATTGGCTGCGATTTCCCTTGCAAGGTCTTTCCTATGCACAGTTTCGAAAGCCTCAATTACTGCGACATCTGAAGCCATAACATCCATACTATTCAGTTTTTCAAGGAGCTTGTTATACTTATCAACGAGACTTTGATGAGAGGCTTCTTCTGCGTTTCTTTTAGCCTTCTCTTCCTCTTCGGCTGCCACTTGTTTGCCATAAGACTCGGTTAACTTCTTCTCGTAATTTGAACCTTGATATTGCGTTTGGAAGTTAGCGACTTTGGCTGAGTCAAGAGGAGTAACCGACGTTATGTCAAGATACTCAACATGAGCCGGTGACTGAGGCGCAGCTGCCGTAAATGCAGTGGAGGCATCTTTCTCATGGTTTTCGCTGAGAACCGCACGGAGAGATTTCATATCAACGTCGGGCAGATCTTTCAGCATCTTTTCGGTATCGCCTTCATCCTTGTACGAGAATTTAAGCAATGCGGTTCCGGCAAATTGGTTCTTGTCGTCCTTGCTACGTCTAATGGTGATGGTGCTTTCACTGGGGGTAATCGTAATTCCATTCTCCGGCTTCACCACCGTAATTGAAGCAATGGGATCATCGGTGGTGAAGGTGATAGTTGCTGTGTATTCCTTTGCGCCGAAGAGGTGAGGCCAGGCAATCCAGCCTCCAATTACCAATACCACCAGGAGACCGATCAGTCCAAGACCGAGCTTCGAGGTAACAAAGTCAATGAATTTGTCAATAAATGTTTTGCGATAAGTTACTTCCCATATTTTCAATCCATTTTCTTCTTTATACTTCACATCAAATTGTCCGGTAGTATAATCGCATGGATTTGAAACATTGATAGAACCCACTTCTCTATTGCCTGGATCAAAAATCTTATATACTTGCTGTTTGACTGTGATTTCGATCGTCTTATCGAATTTAATTCTGTCTTCACCTTCAAAAGTAAAGTATCCCTTACAAGCGTGGAAGAGAATACGACCTTTACCGCCGAACGGCAGTTTTTTATCAGCCTTACTATCGTTCTTATCCTTAGACTTGGAGTTGCCAGAGTGAGAGTCTCCTCCGGGAATTACAACGATGTCACGATCTTTTGGCTCAACGACATAGTAAGTGAATCCATCCTTTTGCGAGGAAGAGATCTTCATGAGATCCTTATCTAAAGGATTGGCAAAATCAATGTTATATTTGCCGTCGACGTTGTAGTGAAAAAATTCAGTACGTGCCTTAAATGTTTTCTCTTCTCCGTTAATCGATAGCTTTACTGCCTCGCGTGTCTTGTTTGAGATCACACATCCGGTAAAGCGAAGGTATCCACCTTCGTAGTTCATCGGCTGTCTAACCACCCCGCTTTCATCAGTCAGCTGAATTTCAGGCATTTCGCCGTTTTCTTCCCAACCATAAGGAAGCGATACCTTACCCGAGTCATTAATGCCATAAGTTTTGCCATTAAATGACACCTTTGCTCCTATACGCTTTAACAAGCCGGATATTTCCTTGGGGATGAACACTTTAACCCTGACAACTGTGGGCGTAACCACCCATGCATCGCCATTGAATTTGACGTTACAATCCCGGGCTCTGATGCCTACAGTGGCGTGCTCACCATTGATTACAGGTGTATATATCTTATTATCTTCAATAGGAGTATAGACAGTGTCGCCGGCCAACTTGACCTCTGCCTCAACGAGAGGACTATCACCATCAAAGCCTTCTAATTTCACCTTCAACTGATGCTCGTCGGCTGCTACGGTGAGGCCATTGTCAAGATGTTGCGCGGGAACAACCTTTTGGATTGGCAGATCGGTCTTTTCGTCATACCCGAATACGAGAGTACACTCCTGGTCAACCTCGGGGCCTCGCAAAAGGAATCGAGCCGTACCATCAGCCATCACCGTTGCATGATATTTGCCTTTACCTATAACGAGCTGAAGGTGGGCAGCGAAGTCGCGCATCCTGACACTGCTCTCAGGCGAGGCACTTACTTTCAACTCATACGTGCGTTTGTCGAGAATAATGTCATCCCACTCGTAATCATCACCTTTCTTGCGAATCAACCTACGCCGGAGCATATCTTCGACGGTGATGTTGTCAGCCTTCATCGGCTCATATCGATCGTCGGCGGATTCGATGGTGAAGCTGACGAGGTCCTTTTTGTCGAGCGACGCGCCATCCTTATCATTGGTAAAGTCATCTCCATTAATTATCAGGCGACTGAGCTTCTTCCCGGGCTTGTCAAACGGGAGCAGACGGTTCATGCGCACTGACTCTGACACCTTGTCGATGAGCTGGAGCCGCTGCACGAAGTCGATGTCAAATTCCTGTGGACGGTCGTAGTATTCGCTACGCAGGAACATTACCTCCTGGCAGGCGAAAAATTCCTTATGATAAGGATTTTCGAAATACTTATCTATCTCAGTTACATCATTATACTTGATAATCTGAGGGCGATCATCCTGCTCTGAGGGATGGTAAGCATAGCCGCGGCGATCAGTGACGATATCATTCTGATGCTCATCGAGTATGCGCAGGAACATATTGATGTCGTCATACTTGCCGGGGAGCGGAGTGTAGGACATCGGGTTCATGTACTCCTTGAAGTAAAGCACAATCATCTCGTCGAGAATCGAGCGGACATTTTTAATCATAAGATTGTGAGGTACATAAATCGTTATGGCGATAAATGCACCACCTCCGGAGTCGTTCGACGAGCGGTAGTGGGTATACACCTTGTAGCGCTGCGTAAACTCCACTGCATAATAGTCAAGGCCGGAACGCTTAAAATATATTGATGAACGAACATCTTTTAAAGTCTGGCGAATGACGGGCTCCTCGACGTTAATGACGCGATTGTTGCAGAACGTGCGGCATCCGCCTTTGCAGCCCCAGATTACTAAACCTATATCTTGGATCATTAGTAAAATCGTGTTTTGTTAGTTAAAGAAGCGGAAACGATCAATCGATTCTGATGGAGTAGCCGTACGGATAAAGTCAATAATTCGTTTGGAATCATCAGGATTAAATACGACAGTATTTCCTACGTAGAAATTTCCGAGGCTGAAAGTAAGGAAGTAAGGACGGTAATCGTTAACCCTGTTGCAACCAAATTCACGTGACATATCCATCAGTTCACGCATGAAGTTCTTGAAGTTATCTTCCATATAGGCTCTTGCCTCGGCAAGACGTCCTTGCACTGTTGACTGCTGCATAAGGTCGCTTTTTGTCACAAGCACGGCTACAGTTTCAACACGGCTCATTGTACAACCCTTGCGAGGATTTTGGGGGTCAGGGCCATCGGTACTCAAGGTTCGGAGAGCTGATTCAAGGATCTCGAGCTGATCAAATGCGGAGCATGCCTCATTTATACCCTTGACAGCACTATAGTCAAGCACAAAGAAGAGCATCTTCTGATTCTTGCTTCTTAAGCACTGTTCGGCGCCAAGTTCCTTCCACACTTCTTCCTGATTTCCATTACCTTTGGCAATACGCTCGGCAGCTCTTTTAAAAGCTTCACCTGCCATCTCGACAATAGTCAGCTTGTTGCGACGCTTACCATGCACAAGGTCTATTTTCATGAACGACACTGTATCAGTAGCCGTACCTACCGGCGGCTTCTTGGTGGCAACCGCACGGATAAGACCCTGATAATAGGCCATACAAGGGTCTACACCATTTACAAGTTGAGGCTCATAGCCGGCAAAACCATCGCGCCAAAGCTGATAAATCACACCCGATAAAACTGAAGACTTACCCGAACGAGGCACACCGAGGAAGAATATGTCAGTGCGATCCTTGGGGAACATACCGAGTTCTTCAATTTTAGTAGCAGGCATCGTAAACTCAGGTGAAGAAACTTCTGACTGGGTGACGCCCTCAGGAACTACACCATTATCGATCAGATCCTGATGAGTCAGTTTCAACCCGTTAGCTACAAATCGTGAATAAGCATCATCCTGCGAAGCGAGGAAGTCTTTCTGCTCTGGAGTAAGAGGCTGGGGATTATAGAGCTGGCGCATCTTCATATAAGAATAGTTCCAGAAGTTCTCGCGCATATCATTGAAAATCTCCTCCTTCAGATTTTTCTCTATCTCCTCAAGTTCTTCAATTCTCATTTCGGCTTTAATAGCATACTTGCCCGTAGGATATTTGCTGAGGTAGCGCTTATAGGCTGCAACATTATCTTCGTCGCAAGCCCACTGCCAAACTCCTTCTTCTTTTGCAGCAGTCATTGCTGCACCGGCCTCATCCACGAAGAAGCCGTTGGGATAAGTGGCAAGATAGTTGTTGATACCTTCCTGAGTCATTTTGGCGGCTTCCCATATATCCTTTTCAGCGAGGAATTTGCGTATCTCATCCTGCTTGAAATATGGAAGACCGAGTTGCTGAAGTTCTTCAAAAGTTACTTCACCTGACTTCATAAACTCAATGAGCTGAGGCACTGTATAAATTGATAGTTTTGTATGATCGAATGGCATAGCTTATATTTTTAATTTGTATTTTCAATTATAATCAATAATATTTTATTTTTACCAAGATTCAACTTCAGAGCCTTTAGGCTTTTCAGGGCCGTGCATACGGTTGGGACGGGCGGCGAAGTAGATGAAGATCATCATGAACTGGAGCACTACCACGAGGAGGATGGTGTAGATGTTGAAGCATCCGGCTAAGTCGAGGGTTCTAAGGCCGTTGAAGATCTCGAAGTTGTTGTGGACGGATGTCGGCTTATAGAAGTCCATGGTGCTCTTTGTATAGTCAGAATTGCGTGACTGAACCGCAACGCTGGTTTCCCAATCACCCTTATACTTTTCGAGCTGGTCGAGACGCTGTGACACATAAAGCCAGTTCCATCCTTCGATAGTACCCTTGGCGTAGTCAAGTTCCTGGTTTACATAATCCTGAAGCTCAACGAAGCCATCATCGAGCAGATCTGACATCAGCTCGCTCTTTTTGGCATCAATAGTGCCGGGTTCAAGGCCTTCAAGGTTATTACCGTAAGTATACACATTGTCAGCCACATACTCCTCATAGCTACCGGCGCGGGGCGAACCATCGCCGGCATCGAATGTGAGCGACAGTTCCTCGATCTGGGCGAGGGCCTCGTCCTGAATAGCCTTCTTCTTATTGAGGGTGACATCCACGAAGTGGCCGATGAAGGCAACTGAGAGGAGGCTGAACAGCACATATACTGCAATGGCAAGGCGCTCGGTGCGACGCGATACAGAGTCCTTATCCTGGCTTTTCTTGATCATCAGGAAAACAGAGCCGCCGAGGATCAGCGCGAGGAAAACCGCCAATGGTATTGACAGCATCAGCGCGCCGCCAACGTAGTAGTTGAATCCGAAGAAAAAGGCTGTAGCCCAAAGCAATGTGCCTATTACACTTACAATTGAAAGAAACGTTTTCATATTTGGTTTAAATTTTCAGTTACTATATATAATATATGTGGTGATTACTTTATGCGGATAAGCTGGAAGCGAACCCTGTTGCGAGGATCGGATTGATTTACAGCTGTACCCTGCGCCTTACGGTCGCGGTCAGGAATGAGGGTAAAGTCGTAAGGCAGATACCCGCCACTCGTGCCTTCGGCCGGTCCATTCTGGTGAATAAGGATCTTGTCGCCGGAGACTGACACTGATGTTGAGGCAGTAAACTTAGCGCCCGAAGGCTCTACGAGCATCACACCGCCGGTGGGCGTTCCATCAAACGACAGGAAGATCACAACATCCTCGCCGGACACATTAACAATCTTGGTGGTACTCTGGTAAAGACCACGCAAGTCAGTGAGCGCCACACCTACCGGGATCTCGAGAGTGTCAATAGCATCGACACACTCGGGATGCTCGCGTCGGATGCGCTCTATCTCCTCAGTGAGCTCCAGATAGCGGTCGCGAATCTTGTCGCAGTCAGTGTCCCCGGTACCGGTTCCGGCATCAGGTCCCTTCTCTTTAAGGAGGTCAAGTGCGCGGGCGAAGTTGACTATCGGGCCGACGTCGCTGGGCGATTCTATACCCGTTTCGCGCAGGATGTTGGCAATCTGTGCCGTTGTGAGCGACGGCTCAACACTCTTCAGCAATCCCACACCACCGGCCACGATGGGCGAGGCCATCGACGTACCCTGATACGAGATATACTTGCCGCCGGGGAAGGCGTTGTAGATATTTACACCGGGAGCCGAGAGGGTGGAGTATTTACCATAGTTGGAGAAGTCAGCCTTCTCCTTGGTGGGCGTTACGGCCGACACCTTGATGGTGCGTGACGAGCGCTGCATCGGGTCAAGGCCGATAATAAGGTTCTGGTTACCACCGGCAAGCACAAACGTTACGTTTTTCTTATCGGCCATTTCGAAAATCTTGTTCCACATCCCTTCCTCCTCGAGAAACTGGTTGCGGATGATTTCCTCCTGCATTTCAGGGGGAGCGAGCTGCAGCATAGGGTTAAATTCCATACCGAGCGACATATTTACCACATCGGCGCCATTGCTGATGGCATAAAGCACGGCATCAATCACGGCCGAGGTTGACATCACCCCATTACGGTCGCCTACCTGGATGAGCATAAGTTCGCAGTCAGGGGCGATACCGGAGATACCCTCGTGGTTACCGGCGATACCGGCAGCCGTGCCTGCTACGTGCATACCGTGGCCATCCTTCTGCGGGAAGACATCACGGGTGTGGGTGACGGCATTGTATTGATCCACCACCTTACCCTTGATTTCGGGATGATTCAGGTCAAAGCCGTCGTCGATGATAGCTATCTTGATTTTCTTGTCGCCACGGGTGGTGTCCCAGGCGTCAAATGTCGAGGTCATGTCGAAATACCATCTCTTCTCAGGGTCAGCGAATGCCGGATCGTCAGGTATCATCGAGCCGCCGAAAAGAGTTTCGGGAAGCACCACGAGATCCCAGTCAGGGAACTCTGACGGCAACCGCTCTATCATCCCCTCACGCTCATCAGCGGGCAGCACAAGCACTACGCGCGGGATCAACGTATCAGGATTAGCGAAGGTGTATTTCTTCTTGTCAGGGTACTTGGCATAAAACGCATCGACAAACTCGTTGACCGTGCCACCATCCGAGATAAGCAAGATCAGGCGATTGGCCACGATACGAGTCATCGAGTCAGGACTCTCCACTATATCCTCCTCGGGGTCAATTTCTGGTGGTAGTGCCACAATATCCTCCGAGCCGGGGGTTGAGGAACCGTCACACGACTTCAGCAGACTTGACAGCAACCACAGCAGCAACAGCACACCAAGAGCTATGAGCAGCCACTTCAACAGCTTCTTGAGGCACCCCTTCTTATTCTTGCCGCCGGAGTTGCCGGAATCGCCGGAGGGCTTCACCGGGGGTGTGGGAGTAACGGGGGGTGTAGGTGGAGTTGTGGGTGGAACGGGTGGAACAGGAGGTGTGGGTGGAGTGGGAGGTGTGGGAGGTGTGGGAGATTCCGGTTCATTGTTCCCGGTATTCTCATTGTTCTCTGTATTCCCATAATTCTCATTATTCCCGGAATTTCCAGAATTTCCAGGAGTCTCAGGAGTCTCAGAAGCTGAAGAATTGCCGGTGGGCTCACCGGTTTCATCGAGCTGCACGCCCAGTGGCAGGCTGCTGAAATCGCTACGCGACTTGGGATGCATACCCCACTCGGTGATCACCACGCGATCATCAGCACAGTATACGGTATCGGGCGAATGGTATGTGACAGCCTCTTTCATCACACGCTTCATTTCATCGTCAGTCTGCTCCACGGAGCGGGCTATCGAGCGCATAGTCTTGTCGAGAATACGCTCATATTTCTCGCGCTCAGCACCGGAAAGGTCACTAAGTCTTACGGGCTCGCTTTCGAAGGCGTCAGTCTGCCACATCACCTGCTCCTTACCCGGCATACCGCTGAAATACGGATTGGCGAGTGCCTTACGTGAAGCATCGTCAAGGCCGGGCAGACGCGTAGCCATAAAAGAGCTGATGCGCGGATTTTTCACCACCGGTTCGTTGGCATTGAAATGGTGGGTGAAAGAGTTATAATCACTTTGTCCTAATATTCGTTGCATATTGATGGATAATGCTTTAGGTTAATCTCAAAGAGTAGCAAGCTCGCTCAGGCCATATTCAGGCTTAAGCATGGGCTTGAGATTATCGTTATCGACTATGTATTTTACAAGCACGTTGCGGAGCTCATTATTCATCACCACGTCATATTTGGGGATACCGCAAGTGGCAAGGAAGGCAATCTTCATCATGTCAGTCCACTCGCGGAAAGCATGATAATTGGAGAAATATGAAAGTTTCTCGGTATCCACGGGCACTTGATTGAGGATTACATCAACATTATCAAACACGTCAAACACGTCGTTGAGGCCTTCGCGGGTCTTCTCGCCATCGAAGTCAATATCGGAGTCATACTCAGCAGCATCCACCTTGATATCAAAGCCATTATGATCCACGGTGGCGTGAACGTCTTTCCAAAGTTCTTCCTCAAAATAGGATGTACCTATGGTGTTGATAAACTTGTTGAGCATCTCGGCGCATATGTCGGCGAGCATTTCGGCCATATCGTCGAGGTTCTCGCGGGCTGTAACGTAGGGAGCAAGACGGGCAGTCAGGCGCTCTGACATATGCAGTTTATCTTTGTAGAGCACGCGCATATTGCTGAGGAGGGTCTCGATGCCCTTCTCTGACATACCACGCTCAACAAACTCGCTGAAGTTTTCAAGCGACAGATATGTATCCATCCAATATTTCTCGACGGCATCGACGATGATACGCGCAAGGTTACGCACCATAGGCGGATTGATAATATCCTCCATGGTGAGCTTCATGCCGGCAAGGAACTCGTCAAGCTCCTCATCAGTAGAGAAGTGATACGTCTCACGCATACGGCGGCGGTTTTCCTTCATGTTCTCTTCAAGGTCAACGGGTGTGCGGTTGCCATGTTCATCCTCAGTGTAAGGAGCGACGATCTTGGCGCGGTTACGGATAGCGAAGAGCACGGACATATCAGTATCGTCGAGCACCTTGATGGAATTTACTGTGCAAAGGATAGTGTCATTGATCTCATCCTCATGCACGAGCAAGGCGTTGATGAAATCAGAGAAGAAATATTTGTCCTTGCCGAATAGAGCATCAAACAGCAGCTCGATACGGCCGGCGCTTTCGAGGGCGCGGCGCAATTCGGAGTCAGAGTTATCATCATGGAAATGCTTTTTCAAGGCTGAGCACAGCTTGGTCATGGCGCTGTCCGACAGGCGTGAGAAGGTCTGCTCGCGGGCAGCCTTCATGTTGCGGCCCGAGCGGGTAAGATTCTCGATAATCCAAGCCGAGCCATCCTTGCCGGGAGCAACAGCCTCATCCCATGACTTCGAGGCGTCCTCGAAGTGCTCGGTCACATATTCATTCTGAAGGAATGTGGATTTCAGTCCGGCGAAGAAGTCCTTATAGTCATCGCTGACGCGCTGCTCACCGCGGAGCGTACCATCGGCGTTACGCGAAAGCACCCAGTCGCCGTTGTCATCCTTCTCTTGATAGCCTTCATAAAGGCCATCGAGGCAAGAGTATTCAAACGAGCGCAGCATATAGAAATTCTTAAACGCCTTGCCGGGGGTCCACTCGAGCTCCCACGGGCTCTTGATCGAAGCCGAAATCACACTGCTCAGGATGCTGAAACGCTTGATCCAGCGGTTACGCTTCTCCTGCTCGCGCTGCTCGGCGCTACCCTTGGAGTCGACGTCGCGGCGCTTGAGCTCGATATTAAACTTTGTGCCGATGACGAAGAGGGGCGACACCTCGGCCGTGCGGAGGAAAACTTCACGCTCCGAGGGAGTCTTACCGACGGTTTTCTCTACCCAGCTCTTAAGGAGGGTAGGCAGCGTATTAACCTCGTTCTGAGTATCATCGTGGCAGAAAAGGAGGTTGGTAATAAGATATTGCTGTGAATACTTGTTGAACAGATATGCCACCTTACCGCGGATAAGCATAAGCGAGGCATCCTTCTTGGTGATATCGGCCTCGGGGTTTTTCTGGCGTGAACGTGCACCGGGGAAGTCGAGGATGTCAAGATCATGAAGGAAAGGCTTCTCCTTGAGCAGCTTTTCGCTCGATGATGCATCATCAGGATTGACAATGGTAAAGTCGACCTCCATGGCCAAGGCGCAGAACACACTCTTCTCGATATTCTCTACCTCCTTCCCATTCTCGGTAAGTGCCACCATCAGAGGTTCTTTAGCCTTCTCGATCATGGTCTTGCCATTTTTCTCATCGTCAAGCTCGGTGATACCGAATAGCTCATAGATACGGTCAACATGGAGGATGGTGCCGAGATACTTGTCCACAGCAGCTATTTTTATATATACTGTGGGGCTGAAGTCGAGGCGCTCGAGAGTATTGATCAACTTGTTAAACACCTCGGTGATAATAGGATTACGATTCCAAAGGAAGGAGAACACATCAGCCCAGGCAGCGACGGGGACAGCGTCTATCAACTCCGAGAGAGTCTCGAAGTAGTTAAGGCGGAGAAGAGCTTCCTGAAAATCAGGGCGCTGTTCCATCAGCCCGAGAGTGAAATATTCGCGGAGCTCCATCATGTCATCTTCGCCGATGATGGTCTGCACGGCGGGGCGGTTGCCGTAAGTTTCGCGCAGGCGCTGGATCTCGGCATTTATCGCCTCGTCGTTAGGCACTTTGTGACCCATTACGTCATTATAATATGTGTCGCAGAGCACGAGCACTACATCGACGGGCGAAAGCATCATAGCCTTCACCGGGAATCGCTCATCTTTCCACACCTTCTGGGTAGTGAAGCGTGAAATCAGCGAAGTGGCCTCCTTACCATTACCGGTAGGATTGATTTTCTCGATAAACCCATGGGCATTACCTTGGGCATCGTATACAGTAAGCGGATTGGTCTCGCTTGTCAGCAGACAGTCAACCATATACGACTTACCCACCTGGCTCTTGCCGAAGATAGCGGCTGCAGGGTTGACACTGGCAGCATAGCGGATGCGACGCAGGTCGATACGGTTACGGATTAGATCGCTGCGAAGCTCGCGCAGGTCAGATCCTTTGAGAAAAGAGCGTCCCCAGCCGAGACCTGCTCCGTTAGCGCTCATCTGAGCATCTATTATCTTGTTTTCCATTTTAAGAAGTAGTCAGAATTAGTAAATTTGTGCACTTGAAAATCATTCGCTGATCTGCATGATGAATTTACCGGAATCGAGCCAGTTGTTTTCATCTTCATCCCAGCTTTGCAGCTTGAGGCTGAACATTTTGGGTGAGATCTCGTCACGCTCGGCGTTAGTCACGCTTTCGATCTTGATGAGCTCCTTGTCAGTGTTAAACTCGCGTTCGAAGGCGAAGGTAAGCGGCGTGGCGCGCTTGGTACGGAATTTCAGCGTATCCATCTCGTTGACAATATAGTCAGGTGAGATATCGGTTTCTTTGGCCGACATGGGTAGTCCGAGCTGGTTGATAAGATTTTCAATAGCCTTACGACGGATGAAATCCTCATTGAAGTCAAGTACATACATAAGTCGTGAAGGATAGCCGCCGATATTGATCTGCTTGGTGCCGATGCGGATGGGGAAGCCTGAGATTTCCATGCGAGCACGACGTATTTCCGGAGTAAGCAGCGGAGTGAGTGAGCCCGTCTTGGAGTTGAGCAGGCCGATGAAGTCACTCGTAGGTAATATCTTGGTTTTCAGGTTTTCAGTATTCAGGCGGAGATATGACAGCTTGCCGGTCTCAGCCAGATAAGATATCAAGGCACCTACAGCCACCATCGACTTCTTGTCGCCGAAGTGACCGATGTCGCTTGAGCCGGGATACCATGAGCCTACACGGTAGTCGTTCATCGAGATGAGGCGGTTGGGTGATACGGAATAGAGGCGAAGCAGCATCTTGTGGACGCGCTCGAGCGAGCAGGGGCGGCCGGCCATGAGCACGATGTCGCACTTGTAGCTGTAGAATATTGCAGCCCACTTGCGCATCGACGGCTCAAATACCTTGCTGACGATGTCGTTCATAAACTCGCGCGAATATTTGATAGGCATTTCCTCGAAGCGGAAGCCCATCTGGTTGGCGAAGAAGTCAAGCAGTGTTTTTGAAGGACGGGTTGTGGTAAAGATGTCGTCAAACTTGATGATGCGATCCTCCTCATTTTTCTGGAGAAGGTCGAGAAGATAGTTGGCTATAGGGATGAGCACCTGCACGTTAAACTCCTTGCGCATACGTTTTTCTTTTACTCCCATAGCCTGAGTGTCGCCGAAGAAGTGAGCCTTGGTATTAGGAATGTCGGGGCAGCCTATGGAGCGGAGCTTATCGGTAATCAGGCCGGATGCACCGCGGAACTTCTCCTGGGGATCGTTGATAAGCACGTCGATAATCACGCGTTTCACGAGCTCGTCGCCGGCGATATGGAATGTTTCCCAAAAAAGAGGCGTAGGTATAATCGTCTCACCTCCATTGCGGTAGTTGCAGATCATGATGTCAGTGGTGCCGGCACCTATGTCGATTGAAGCCACTGTGAGCGACTTCTGCGGTTCGCCGTTGCGACGCATACCGTAGAGGTCGAAAAACTCATTGACATTACCTAAGTAGCGGCGCATTTCGGAGTAGAGATACACCATCTGGCAGCAGGTAGCCTCGTCGTATATCCAGTTGCGGCGCATTTCATAATTGTCGGCATTCTTGGCAAGGTCTTTCACCGAGGGGATGATTTCCACTTTATCTTTATCATTCTCAGGATTATAGACTTCGTTATACGAATCGTTATAGAAGCGGCGGAGCACGATGGTCGCATCCTCCATACACTTGCGGAGAGTCTTCTGTTCCTCGCGACTCATCGCTGTAGGGCATGTAAGTATCACGCGGGAAATCTGACGCTTGCGGCTTTCGTTACCGTTTTTCTCACGGAATTTCACGCCGTTGATCTGCATTCTTACCTGAAGAAGTATCTCCAGGAAGCAGAAGGTCATCAGCGAGCAGCGGGAGTAGCTGCTCTTGACGCCGAAGTTCATGGGGTCAGCCACGAAGGATCCATCGGTAGCAAACTGCTCATCAAGTCCCTCGATGCTTACTTTCATGGCCGGGCCGATGTAGCGGTCTTTCTCCGAAACGAATTTCCACTCGCCGCAGTAAGGTGCTGTATCCCAGAGATAACGCTTGGGGCTTGAATGGTTTGTCTCAAACTCCTCGTTACTGTCGAGATCCTGATCGCCATCGTAGATATTGCGGAGAGCTTCTTCGCCGAGGCGCACATAGCTCGGCCAGCGGAACTGGCGGTCGCTGGTGCTGAGCCCGAACAGCTCGCGGCGGAAGCACAGACGCATATCGAAGGGCTTGTCGTAAATCTGGCCGGTGGAGAGGTCACGCAGCTCTATGGGTGAAGCCTTGGAGAATGATGCGTTCAACGGATCCTCGGCTATAAGGCCAAATGTGCGGGAGTTACCTACGTCGAGCACAAGATTCGTCTTGATAACAGCCTGATTGACGTCATTATACAATCTTACGTCAGGGAAGATATGCTTCAGCTGCAGGTAAGTTATCAGGTAAGTATAATAGGCGAGATATTTCACGCGGTCACGCACATCCTCCTGCTTTCCGTCAGGACTGCTGTGGAGGATAGTACGGAGGTAACCGTCGAGCTCGGGGTTTTTCTTTGTATCTACAAACTCGTAGGCGCGCAGGGGGACAATCATTGAGTTGACGCGCTTGCGGTCAGAGTCAGTCATATTGTCGAGATCCTTCTGCGAGATACCACACATGGCATAATCCTTGAAAGGCTGGCCATTATTGAAGTGGGGGCTGCGATCAGCATACTGGAGATTTTCGTTGGTATCAAATGCCATCACTGCCTTGTAGACCTTCTTGTGAGCGGTACTCTTCTCCTTCACCGGCACCAGCTTGATACGACACCAGTTGACCGGATAGGAGAACGATCCGTCGCGGTCTTTCTCATAGAAAGGAATGGGGAGCCACTGATTTTCAATCTGTTCGATACCTGAAAGACGTTCATCGCCGATAGTCACATCAAGGCCGTTGACCGAGAGTAGCGTATCATCCTCAAGCCAGTTGACATGGTTGTTTATCACTTCCTCAGGAGCCATGACATTGGTATTCGGGTCAAGATATCCGTTAGTTACCAGGTCATTACGTCGCAGGAATTTGTCTTTCATGGGGAAATAGTACACGGGATCCATGTAGATAGTGTCACGGAACTGGTAGACATAGTAGCGTAATGCCTTCATCACGCTCTCATTAAGGTCAATCGTAACCTCGTTGTCCAGCTGGTAAAACTGGATTCCGGTGTTAAGAATCAATGAAAAGTCCTTCATTTTCTTCAGATATATCAGTTGTAAAAGATAATTAATTTACTATATTGCACATATAACCATCTAATCTTAAGACGTTTAACCGCAGCTTTAAGAGCTTTGAAAAGCCCGCGACAAACCGTCTGTCGTTCAGACAGTAATACACGCAAAGATAAGAAATAAAATCCATAACACCGCGAAAATCAGGCGTTTTTTCGAGGCGTCAAAAGCAGGGAAATGAAGTTTTGGATATACGTCACAATTTAACAACCAAACGTATGATTTTCATCAATGTTCGAGCATTGTGTAATCGTAACCGTCAGGGAAGAAGATTTTCACAGTGTACATTTCATGACCGTCAGGGAGCGATTCCACCTTCTGTGACATTTCTATGGGCTGAAGATTGCGGGTGTTGAGTGTCGCTATGGTCTGGCTTACTACGCGCATACCAGTGCCCGTGCCACCCGTGGCCTTGTAATGGCCTGGCAGAGTGGTGTTAGAGATGCTCACTTCAATGCCGCTGTCGGCACGCCGGATATCAATAATCAACCTCTTTCCGGGATCCTCATATCCGCGCAGACCATGCTTGATAGCATTCTCTGCAAAGATCTGCAGCATCATGGATGGAATCTCCACCTTGTCAGGATCAATATCTGAGGATATATTCACATCAAACTTCAGATCCGAGCCAATGGAATCACGCACCACATTGACATAGAGCTTGATGAAGTTAAGTTCTTCACTGAGAGTGATGACCGGCTGGTTACACAGGTCAAGATTAAGGCGCATGAGGTTAACAAGATTGCGCACATTGACGTTATCATCAGGCAGCTCATTATTGAGCAGATTGAAGATAAAATGCGGCGATATACGGTTACGGGTGCTCTCCATACGTATTCCTATAAGTGAATCGCGCATCTCTTCCAGCTGGCGGGCAGCCCTGCGTCGTCGGACTACCTGATTGATAATGAGTACAAAGATGATAACAATACCCACGAGCACTGACCCTATAATCCACAGATAGAGCATCGAGATCTCTTCCTCTTTCTGCGACACACGTAGCCGGGCGTGGAGCACGGTGGTGTCACGCGAATATCGGTTGTCCACCTCTTCGGAGAAGTTACGGGCTATAAGGTTCTGCAGCGAATCGTCGATCACATCGGCCTTTATGAGGTGATTGAGTGAGTTCTTATAGTCACCTATAGCCTGATAAAAGTCCTGTAGACGGCGATGATGCACGGCGATATAGCGCGGTGTGATGCTTACTGAATCAGGATCAATAGCCATAAGAAGCCGTCGTGCCTCGGCAAGGTTTCCGAGACGCATCTCCAGGTCGCCCCGCAGGGAGTTGAGATAAAAGAGCTGCCCCGGATCATTGACAGCTATTTCATCAAAGGTCTTAACAGCGCGGTCAACATAATACTGAGCCGAATCAAGCTGCCCGAGATACATATATACCTCGCCGATGTTAGTCATAGTGACGGCCTCCATGTATGGGTCTCCAAGCTTAGCCAACGTAGCCGCCGCAAGCTTGAAATCCTTCAGCGCAGGAGCATACAATTGACGGTAATACAGGCTATTGCCTCGGGCTGAATAATAGAAGAACTGATTTGACGGCGGCTCGGCATCTACTAACGGCTCATTGCGGGCAAAGAGACGATCAGCCTCGGCAAAATTCTGCATCGAGGTATATGTTCCGGCAAGGCGTGTCCTCACTGAGAAGTCCATGTCAGAGATCCCCACTGAGTCAGCAAGCACGAGGGTATTACGGAGCCAGATTACAGCCTCGGCCGGGTCGCCGAGTAACTCTGTCAGCTCTCCTACGTTAGCCATATTCTTGATAGCGTTCAGCCAGTCCTTATTTTCTACTGAAAGACGATAGGCAATAATAAAATCGTCACAAGCGGCTTCGTTACGCCCATACAATGAGTTGATTACCGCTATGGTAATGGCAAGGCGTTCGCGGGCATACCGGGCATCGTTACTTGCCACGAAACGGCGCACATCATTCAGGATGGAGTCACTTGCCTGAGCATTTCCCTCTACGAGCTTCACAAGAGCAAGCATCGAGCTGATCGAGTGATATTGGTCACTGTCAGAGAGGGAGGCCCGTAAGGCTGTCAGTCCGCTATCGGCATACAGGGGATCAGAGTATATCCTTGCATAGTATTTATCAGCTATGGTGTCAATATCCCTCATGGCCATAGCGTTATGCTTATCATGATCCGAGCAGGCCGTAAAAAACACAGTCATCGAGAGAGTGGTCAGGATAAGCAGTATAAATAGTTTTCTCATAGGATCATTCGATTACATAAATCGTGGAGAGTTTCGACCGCTTCGGTTGTTTAGATTGTCAAAGCTTGAGCCGTTCCCGGCTGGATTGAGGAACTGATTATTGTACATATCATCCTCCTCATCGTCCTCATCAGAATAGGTCTCTTCGCGGTTGGATCGCTTGGGCTTGTTTTTCTTTATTTCGAAAGGTTTCTGGGTATCGAGCGGGAGTTCATAAATGTTCCATGATTGCTCTATGTCCCAGTTTTTCTTAAGATTAAGTTTCTTGGGGTAATAGTAGGTTTCCTCCGGCTGAAGTGACGTCAGGAGATTGCCGGTGGTATAAGTCTGCGAAGTATCAGAGTCAATATACAGGCGCGCGTAATATACACCGGGGTTGAGGTATCTCAGTGTTGCTGAGCCGTTTTCTACCGGGGCGGTGGCTACCGGGGCATCAGATGTCGACAGGAGCTCCACCATGGCCGGCCTCCCATCGAGCCCCTCGATATTAAACGTGACGGTAGAATAATCGCTCAGGCTGCGGGTGGTAAACTCGTGCTTTACCGGCTTGTTGACAAGGCCGTAGATATCTGTTATCATGGCTGAGTCGATGGTCAGACGGTACTTGGTGTTTTCAAGCCACTCGTATGGAGCCAGATATTCCATGGGATTATACTGCGATACCCGGCTGAAGTGTGGCGGCGTCAGTGGTATCCACGTGCTGTCTTCGAGCATCTCGAGGCTTACGCCGGTGGAGTCGAAGCTTTCGATTGCCGACTGTGATCGGAGTGTCAGCGGACGATTAAGCTGCTGCATGGTGCCGCTTGTCACGTCTAATTTTATCGTCGGAATAACGGGCGGGATGGTGTCAGCTTCCTCATCCTTCTTTGATTTCTTCTCCTTTTTCGGGCGGGCCGGGCGCATGAAGAATTTCAGCGTGTCAGTGGCCATGGAGAGATTGTCGAGGGTGTCAGTGCGCATATATTTGGCTTCGACGAGGATAGAGTCAGTAGCCACGAGAGCAGTGTCAGTGATCCAGTAAGTGAGCGTGTCGAGGGTCTCGGAAGCCTTCAAGGCAGCCCATGTGGAGATGTCGTCGCCGGCACGGTAGGTATTAATCAGTTTGAGTATTGGCAAAGTGTCACCCGGAGTACTGAACATCAAGTCGATACGGCCTCGCTCGGTGCGCTTGTTGTCCATCATGTAACGCGCTTTATAATCCTCGTTGAACCATGTCAGGAGGATATCGTCGGGATAAAATGCCGTAGTCTGACGTTCCACCAGCGAATCGCGGCCATCCGAAGATGTAAGCGTATCCACCACCATCACCGGCCGGGCTACAGGAGTGATCAACGTATCATAAAAGGCTATATTTTCGGAGCGATCCCAGTGGTAATCACGGTTTTTATCGTCGATGGCAAAGATGCGGTAGGTACCCTCCTTAAGGCCGCGGAGGGTGAACTGTCCGAGCTGGTTGGTCTTGGTGATTCGTTCGAATGGCAGGGTTGAGATTGCTGTGTCCGAGAGATTTGAATACACCCCTACGAGCATGCCTTGGGCGGGCTCCAAAGTCTTTGCCTCAAGCACCATACCTGATATGCGGAGCGTATCTATGACCGGGCCGGTGGCGAAATCGATAGCAAATCCGTCGAGAATATTCCCTTCATTTAGGTCCTTGATGGCGTCAGAGAAGTCAATCGTATAAGTGACATCGGGGATCATCGTATCGCGTAGTTGCACGGTGATTCGTTTGCCGAGAGCCGACACTTGAGGTGTAGTGCGCTGAGCGGGCGACACCACCACCTTGTTCATGGCATCGTCAAGCTGCACATTCTCATCAAAGTCGATAGTAATGCGGTCACCTTTAAACTCAGTCTGGCCCGGCCGGGGATTACTCCTGACATACACGGGAGGGAGCTCGTCACGCGGCCCCCCTTCAGGTCGACCTATCGACGCACACGCGGCAACCACCGCGGCAAGTATCGCTACAAGGAGCCATCTCAAAGTCTTACCTGTCGTATCCATAAGCGTCAGAGCAGGTCAATTTTCAAGCCCTCGCGGGCGATTATCACATCAGGGAACGTCTCACGGGCTTCGTCCAGAAGGATCTGCTCCGAGTCATATCGCTTGGAGAAGTGGCCAAGTATCAGCCGCTTGACGCCGGCTTTAAGTGCTATTTCTGCGGCCTGGCGGGCGGTGGAGTGCCCGCGCTCACGCGCCATAGCGCGGAACGAGTCATCGTAAGTGGCCTCATGATATATAGTATCTACGCCGCGGATCGCTTCGGCCACCCTATAGTCAGCCGCCGTATCCGAGCAGTAAGCATAACTCATCGCCGGATCAGGATCAGTGGTAAGAGCCGAATTAGGATACACACGGCCGTCAGGCGACACATAATCAGCCCCCTCCTTCACCGCTATGATCTGCGACGGCGTAAGATTCAGATACTTCACCATTTCGCCATTGATATGGCGCGCCTTGGGTTTCTCTCGAAAGATAAAACCCGAGCACGGCACGCGGTGGTAGAGCGGGAAAGATTCCACAGTCAAGGCCTTATCCTCGAGCAAGATACGCGATTCACCCGGCTGTATGGGATCATAGATAATATCGAGAGCCGTATCCCGCAGGAAGTAGCCGAGCCACTGGCGCAGCAAGTTTACACCCTCGGCATGGACATGAACCGTCACCCGCGGCGTCACATCATGCAATGCCATCGTAGACAGTAGTCCCGGCAAGCCGAAAACATGGTCGCCATGCAGGTGAGAAATAAATATATGGCTCAGGCGGGAAAACTTCAGTCCCATCTTCTTAAACTGCATCTGCGCACCCTCGCCACAATCCACCATCATCAGGCGATCACGGAAGTCAATCACCTGACACGATGGCTGATGGCGCGACGACGGCGTAGCTGACCCACAGCCCAAAATATTTATTTGAAACTTTGCCACGCGCAAAAGTAGCGACTTTTCACCTAACTACAAAAATTTCCCCTCATTTCCCGATGAATTTTTATGCAGAAAGAGCCCGGTGACTTTTGGGAATGACGATTGGTTCATCAAAATATTATCACAAATTTCGTATTCCCAAATAGATCATAAATATCAACTTTTTGGAACATCTTATGGTTATAATACATGACTACTACCTCAATGACAAAGTCGCCGAAAGAGGATTGCAACCTCCTTCGGCGACTTCTTAGTTACATTGCAGCACGAGACCACCGCGCCCGCATCGGCATTTTGCATTTCAGTAAAAGCAGTCTACTGACCAGTTTGCTACATTATTGTCAATATAATTCATAATATTATCATACGAGCGCTGATCCCGTATGATATGCTCATGAAAAAGACGTTGCCATACCGCCCGTGGAGGCGCGGGGAGGGGAATTATTCGAATGAGCCCATCTTGAGGTAGTTGACTTCTTCTTGGGTGAGGTAGCGCCAACGGCCTCGGGGGAGGTTTTTCTTGGTCAGACCGGCGAAGTATACGCGGTCGAGCTTGGTAACGTGGTAGCCGAGCGATTCGAATATGCGGCGCACGATGCGGTTACGTCCGGAGTGGATTTCGATGCCGGCCTGATTGCGGTCAGTTTCGGTAGCGTAGCTGATGGCGTCGGCGTGGATGGGGCCATCGTCGAGCTCTATACCGTCGGCAATGCGCTGCATATCGTCCTCAGAGATGTCTTTATCAGTCCACACGTGGTAGATTTTCTTCTTGACATACTTGGGATGGGTGAGCTTCGAAGCGAGGTCACCATCATTGGTGAGCAGGAGCACACCTGTGGTGTTGCGGTCGAGGCGACCTACGGGGTAGATGCGCTCGTTGCATGCGCCTTTGACGATGTCCATCACTGTAAGGCGGCCGTTGGGATCGTCAGATGTTGTGACGCAGTCTTTGGGCTTGTTGAGCAGGATGTAGCATTTACGCTCGAGAGTGACCACTTTGTCGTCATATTCGATAGTATCGCTGTGGGTAATCTTGGTGCCGAGCTCAGTGACCACTTCGCCGTTTACCTTCACAAGGCCCTGCTTGATGTATTCGTCGGCCTCGCGGCGGGAGCAGATGCCGGCATTGGCCATATATTTGTTGAGACGGATTTGCTCGTCGGGATCCGGGATTGTCACTTCATATTCCACAGGGCGTGGACGCGGAGTAAAGCTCTTGCCACCCTGAGGCATGCCATACTGGTTCTGGCGGTTCTGACCCGGGCGACGGTTGCCTTGGTTATTGTATCCGCCCTGACGGTTGTTATTGTTATTGAAGCGACGATTGCCCTGGTTGTTGTATCCGCCCTGACGGTTGTTGTTATAGGGACGGTTGTAGGAGTTCTGTCGTGGCTGATATGTATTTCCTTCGCCTTCGGCACCCTCTTCAGTGGGGCGGTTGTTGTAAGGACGGTTATTGTAACGGTTGTTCTGGTTATACCCGCCCTGACGGTTGTATCCACCCTGGTTGTAACCGCCCTGGCGGTTATTGTTATATCGGTTGCCCTGATTATTGTATCCGCCCTGACGGTTGTTATTGTAAGGACGGTTATAATTCTGGCGGTGCTGATAGCCGGACTGTTCACCCTCGGCGCCGCTGAAACCTTCGGCCGAGCGGGTAGAGTCAGTCAAGCCCTCGCTTTCGCCGGCATTAGCGTCAAACTGCTGCGAGCGTGGGCGATAGCCACCGTTATTGTTATAGTGATTGTTGTAGCCACCCTGACGGTTGTAGCCCTGATTGTAGCCACCCTGACGGTTATTATTGTAGGGACGGCTGTTGTTGGAGGGGCGATAGGGGCGCTGGTTGTAGTTGTTTTCCCGGTCAGAAGATAGCGTATTGTCCTCGCGTGAATAGGTCGATGAAGCGACACTCTCGGGTCGCGACTCTGCTGAAACGGAGCTGATAGGGCGGCTTTCGCCGATTCTGGGGCGTTTACCCTTTTTCTCGATGTTATCCATAATAAAATGACGTAATAAAAAGAAAGAAAGTCATAGCCTCTCGGCTGTAATTAAAATGTCGTAAGTTTTTAATAATTAATACGTTAAAATTGTACAGAAAACTTCTAAATCCATTAATATACTTATGTAGTCACCAGTCGTGACTTACATCAATATGCATAAATAGTCTATAAGTCAATGCAAAAATAACAATAAAGCAGGAAAAGCGCAACACAATAATGTGAAATAAGGTTAAAAACGCCAAAGCGCGACTCCGATTTTGGGCGGAGTCGCGCTTAGTAAGCATTAAAAAATAACTTGGGACAAATGCGCGGGTACATTCAAGAATATTTGACAATGCCAATAAGGGAGTGTAGCGGGCTACATGACCGCCGGACATTCGTCAAAGATTCCGAATAGGCCAAGAAGGTGTCCCTATTTATTGATGATTACTTAGTTACGAAGTGAATGCCGGGAATCAGCAGGTCTTTTCGTCGAGGTAGGGGTTGAGTTTGCTCCACTCATTGATGGGAGGCATCACGCCCATGGCTATAACCTCGTCGCGGAGGGCGCAGAGGTGCTTGTAGCTTTCGTCGAGCTCCTTCATCTCCTCGGGAGTGCCGGTGACGGGCTTGCAGGTTACGCCATCCTTGGAGATAGTGGTTTCGGTAGCCATCATGATGTGGCTGTAACGATCGTTGTTGACATAAGTGCCGGCAGGCCAGCGGAATGGCTTGCCACCCATAGCAGCGGCGATCATCTCGATAGATACATAAGCCGGGCTCTGGAATGAAGAGCGGCCTCGGAGGTCAATGATATGCTTGCCGCCCTGAATTACGCGGGTCTTGAGGGCTTCCCAGTCAGCGGTGGGGAGAGCTTCGGTACCGATAAGTTCGCTGAGGGGCTTGCCGTCAACGATGGTAGTTGAGGCGAATACAGCCATCTGTTCGCCATGGCCGCCATAAGTGCGGGAGTTGACGATTTTATCGGGCGAGATCTTGAAATACTTTGCGAGCTCGCTGCGCAGACGTGTAGAGTCAAGCGCTGCAAGGGTGGTGACGCATGAGGGTTTCACTCCGGCGTAAAGGAGGGTGATGAGGCCGGTGATGTCAGCAGGGTTGAAGATCACGGTGATATGCTTAACATCAGGGCAATACTGGCGAACGTTTTTGCCAAATTCCTCAGCGATAGCGGCGTTGCCTTTGAGGAGGTCCTCACGGGTCATACCGGCCTTGCGGGCTGCACCGCCTGAGTTGACGATATACTTGGCACCGGTCAGGGCTTCTTTAACGTCAGATGTATAAGTGATGTTGACATCTTCGAAGCCACAGTGGAAGAGCTCTTCGGCCACACCTTCGAGACCGGGAGCGTAAGGATCGTAGAGGCAGATGTTGGGTGTGAGTCCCATCATAATGGCAGTCTGAGCCATGTTGGAACCTATCATGCCGGCAGCACCGACAATCACAAGCTTTTCATCAGTTAAGAATTTCATATCTCTCTTTTTGTTTATTTATTGGAATTTTGTCATAAAGTTACAACTATTTTGCGAAAGGAAAGTTCAAAATGTGAAATTTTTTTTCATGAATTTAACGTTGCGAGTGTGACTACATGGAAGCACATATGTTAAATATCTGTTTTTATGGATTTTAATGAGGAGATTATATTCTTCGGGAATGTTAATGATCCGAACCATCCCGCTCACTTAAATCTGATCCGGTAATCCGGCGGGTAAAGGTTATTGGCACGGTTGCCGAGGTTTTTTACAAACCCCAGGGGTAGTCCGCCATAAGTCACAATCACATATCCGCGGGGAGTTCCGTCAGGCATCGCTATCGGATTGCGTCGGAGGTATTCGAGAGCTTGACTCTTATCCAGCGCCACGCGAGGAAATGCATCGGGAGCAAGAGCGGCTGACAAGGCCAGTGCATGGGCGGGGATGATGTCGCGCCCCTTGATCGTGGCAACGGGGATGCCATGGTGAAGCAGATCAGTGGTGTCGTCGATGCGCCGAAGCAGGGGCTGCCATCGTGACGGGAAGGCATTTATATGATCGTCAGCGACATTGAATGTCATTTCCTCAGCAGGAGCTATCAGTGACTTGGTTCCGTCGAGTATTTTTACCTTTTCCTTTCCGCGATTTTTGCCCGACTGAGGTTTAAGGGTGTGAGGCGACAACTGCCCCGGCTTCTGAATCACCGCCATAAAAAGCCCGCCTCCGGAAGTAAGATGTGGCATAAACCGATAACAATATATCTCATCATCCCCTATCGCAGGAGCTACTGACGGGAAATCGCCGGATGGAACTCTTACGGACATTCCGCCAAGATGGTCGATGATATATCTGACCATCAGCTCATCTTCCGAGCGATTGAAGGTACAAGTAGAGTAAATCATGTATCCGCCGGGACGGATGGTTTTCCATAGATTATCCACGATCTCCTGCTGGCGAACTACGCACGCCTCCACGAGTCCCCTACTCCACTGCTCGGCAGCGACTTGCTCCTTACGCATCATGCCCTCGCCCGAGCATGGCACATCGGCGATAACTATATCAGCCACTGGGCCGAGTTTCGAGAGCGCCGCCGTATCGCCTCGTGTGACGATGGCCGATGGATAGCCCCATTTGATGATATTCTCCTTGAGGACGGCGCAGCGGGCAGGCACTATCTCGTTGGCTATCACCAGCGAGCCCGCGGGGAGGGCGTCAATCGCGGCCGTGGTCTTGCCGCCGGGAGCCGCGCAAGCGTCGATAACTACCAGAGGCCCCATCCCCCGGGTAAGCTCTCTGACCACATGAGCCACAAACATTGACGAGGAATCCTGCACATAGTAGCCGCCCGCATGAAACACGGGGTCGAGCGTAAACGACTCTTCAGGCGAGTAATAACGGCCGGCATCCCACCACTCCACGCTCTCTCCTTCAGGGCTTAAGGGCGACGGTTTGGCCGGGTTAAGGCGCACAGCCTGGCTCTGCTGCTCTTCCCGGAGGGCACACAGCAGAGGAGCTGCGGTCTCCTCTCCGAGATCAGCTGTGATATATTCGGCAAATGCGGCAGGGATATTTTTCATCACTTCGAGGTAAGTTTCCTACCCTCAAACCGCTCGATTGCTTCAGTCCATACAGGGCCAATCGGCGCTGACTTGGCGGTGTTACGATCAAATCCGGCCATAATCGAGAAACAAACGGCCTTGGTTTCCAGCGTATCAGAGTTGACCACACGCTGCTCCATAGTCAGGCTCTTCTCTCCGATATGGTTTATAGTGGTCAGCACTTCAATGTTTTCGCCGTAGAGGGTCTGGGCGAAATATGAGCAGTTAAGGTTCACCACCACCACGCCAATGTTGTGCCAGTCAATGTCGCCATCCATTACATCCTCGAAGTATCGGGTCTTGCCGAGATCCATATAGTTGAGATACACGGCGTTATTGACGTGACCCATCGAGTCAATGTCAGTAAACCGGATCTGAATGGGAAGATAATGGCGGTATTCGTCGGCCGGAGCCGGGACACGCTTGTTATGGTCAACGGGTAGTTTCTTGGGAGTCATATATTAATGTATGGAAATATCATTGATTACCTGACGGCCAACGGCATCGTTGAGAGCCTTTACGAGAGCCGCGCGGTTGAACAGGAGCTCGTTTTTCAGCGGAGCGGAGTTGAGATATACATGAAGGACGCCATTGTCGACAAAGCGACGCATGGTGTGTCGGTTGATACCCGGGCCTACGATTTCGGGCCAGATGGCGCAGATGCGGTACTCATCGAGGCGGTCAGAGATACCGGCCTGCGAGAGAACCTTGTCAATAAATTCACCGAGGCGCTGCGGGTCAGTTCGCTTCATGGGCGTGGAGAGGTGTGAAGTTACCATTTTCCACTAACCATAACCGATAGTCACCACCTGTCCGAGCCATTATTTCGTCAAGGTGGGTGCGATTAGTGTCAGTGATAAAGATCTGTCCGAAGTCCTCGCCGGCAATAAGTTCGATGATACGCTCCACGCGGGTGGAATCGAGCTTGTCAAAGATATCATCAAGCAGCAGTAGCGGCTTCAGGCCGGCAGCCTCGCGTAGAAATTCGTATTGGGCAAGCTTGAGGGCGATAGTGACGGTCTTGCATTGACCTTGCGAACCGGTACGGCGCACACTCATTCCTTCGAGCGTCATCTCGATATCATCGCGATGGATACCTACGGAAGTATGCTTTACCATCTCGTCGTGATACCTCGCCTGGTCAAGCAGTGTGCCGAGTGTCACTCCGGGGCGTGACAGCGTGCTGTCGTAACGCAGAGCCACATTTTCGTCAACCCCGGCAACGGCGTGATAATACCGATTGAAGATTTCTGACAGTCGTTCCACCCAGCCCTTGCGCACATTATATATATATGTAGCCGACGCCTCGAGAGCCAGTTCGATGGCCTCGTAGAGCGTATGATCCACCACACCGTTACGCAGCAGGGAGTTGCGCTGCTCGAGGGCTCGGTTATAGCGGATAAGGTTGTCAAGATAGCGGGCATCGCTCTGCGAAATCACGATATCCATCCATGCGCGGCGCTCCTCGCCGGCGCCTTTGATAAGGTCGACATCATCAGGAGCCACCATCACGAGCGGAAACAATCCGATATGGGCACTCAGGCGGTCATATTCCTTACCTCCACGCTTGAACGACTTGCGACGACCGTCCGTAAGGCCGAAAGTAATCTCCTCATCAGTGTCACGACGGCGATATAAGGCTTTGGCCATGGTGAATGATTCGCCCCGGCGCAGGAGCATCCGATCGGTAACGCGGGTAAAGCTCCGGGTGAAGCTCATGTAGTAGATAGCGTCGAGGAGGTTACTCTTCCCCATGCCGTTATTCCCGACAAAACAGTTGATCTTAGCCGAAAAAGCCAGATTGGCCTCGGCTATATTCTTGTAGTTCGTTAATGTCAACTGCTTCAGAATCATACTAAAAAAGGGTAAGCGATCTACATCGCACCGCTACGACCCGATACCGTTGCTTCGATCAAGACCTGGCGGAGTTCTCGGGGAGCTGGTCGTGTAGGACTTACCCGGGCACAAAAGTACAACAGATTTCTGGATTTTCCAAAAAAATCTTCGTCAAATTGATTTCATGATGCATCATGTTGTATCATGTTGTATCATGATGTATCATGACTAAAAATTTTTTAATGGAAATTTGACAAAATGAGTGTTTGAAGTGTTATAATTAATATGTACCTTTGACCATTTATTTTTAAGCAACGTTTATGAGAAAATTCACTATAACTATCCTCACGTTACTGGCAGCTGTAATGATATGCCCGGCGGCAACACGTAGCAGCAAGAAAGACATCTCCCGTAACCTCGACATTTTCAATGCCTTATTCAAGGAATTGCAGACGTTCTACGTCGACTCGATCGATGCCGAGAAGTCAATCAACACCGCTATAGCCGCCATGCTCGACGATATCGACCCTTACACGGAGTATATCTCCGTAAAGGATCAGGACAGCTTCAGGTCAATGACTACCGGCGAATATGCCGGCATCGGGTCGATGATTCAGGAGCGCGGCATCGGCAAAGTAATGATTGCCGAGCCTTACGAAGGGTCGCCGGCTGCCGAGGCAGGATTACTGCCGGGCGACATGATCATATCCATCGACGGCGATTCTATCACCGGATGGCGCTCGCAGCAGGTGAGTGACCGCCTTAAAGGCCAGGCCGGCACGAAGGTGACTGTAGTGGTGGATCGCCCCTGGGTTGAGGATTCGATAAAGATTGTCGAGATCATCCGCCGCAAGATTCAGATTCCCTCGGTGCCTTACTATGGCATGATAGATGACAATACTGGTTATATTGCTCTTAACAGCTTCACCGACAAAAGCTACGAAGAGATGCGCGACGCTATGCGCGACCTCATTGACAATCATGACGCTAAGGCGATGGTGCTCGACCTCCGCGGCAATGGTGGCGGATTACTTGAGAGCGCTGTGAAAATCCTTGGCTTGTTCCTCCCCAAAGGCACCACCGTGCTGACTACCCGCGGCAAAGGTCTTCTCAACGAGAAGACTTACAAGACCTCTGTCAAGCCGATCGATACCAAGATGCCACTTGCCGTGCTTATCGACGGCGCGACTGCATCGTCAAGCGAAATCGTCACAGGTGCCATCCAGGATCTTGACCGTGGAGTGGTCATCGGTGCCCGCTCGTTTGGTAAAGGGCTCGTGCAGGGGACTCGACAGCTCCCCTACGATGGGCTTCTGAAAGTCACCACCGCAAAATACTATATTCCTTCTGGGCGTTTGATTCAGGCTATTGACTATTCTCACCGCAACCCTGACGGATCAGTAGCCCGCATACCTGACTCTCTCACTACGGTGTTTCACACCGCCGGCGGCCGTGAGGTGCGCGATGGCGGCGGAATCACCCCGGATGTAAAAGTGGAATATCCGCAGATCAATCGCGTCACTTACAATGTTGTACGCGACAACTGGGCCTTTGACTTCGCCACCCGCTACTTTGCTGAAAATCCTGACCTCCCCTCGCCCGAGGAGTTTGAGATTACTGATACAATCTACGAGCAGTTCAAGCAGACGATTGACCCTGAGAAGTTTGCCTACGACAAAGTGCTCGAGATAGCCATGAGCCAGGTGCGCGATATGGCCAAGACTGAAGGCTATATGAACGACTCCACAGCCGCTCAGTTTGACATCCTCGAAGGTATGCTCAAGCATGACCTCAACCGCGACCTCGATACTAACCGTAAGGACATCACTCCGTATCTCGCATCAGAGATCTTAGGCCGCAAGTATTTCAAGAAAGGTCAGATGATATATGACCTCCGCCATGACCAGACCATCGACCGGGCTAAAGAAATACTCCGCAGCGATGAATATGAGAAGCTTCTCAAGCCGCAGGAAAAGAAATGAATCTCAGAGAGTTAAGCCAGCTTTTCAACACCCCGGCCCGCAAAAAGGCATTAAAAGCCGCCTTGAAGGCCAACTCCTCTCTCATATCCCTATATAATCTCGCAGGCTCCTCGGCAGCCATGGCCATATCAGCCATTGAGGGTTGTCGCGGGCCAATGCTCGTGGTGGGTGACTCGGCGGATGATGCCGGTTATCTGTATCACGACCTGTCACGCATCTTCTCGGAAGAAAGTGTGCTGATGTTTCCCTCAGGCTACAAGCGCGACATCAAATATGGCCAGATCGACCCTCCATCGCAGATACTCCGCACCGAGGCTCTCAACCGCTGGTATTCGCCTGACGACGCGCCTCGCATCGTGGTAACTTACCCCGAAGCCCTGGCCGAAAAAGTGGCCTCGCGCAAGCTTGTCGACTCCGCGACCATCCGCCTCGTAAAGGGGAGCGAGATGGATCCGCAGACTCTGGTGACCTGGCTGATGGAAAACGGATTCGTACGCCGTGACTATGTCTACGAGCCGGGGCAATTTGCCACCCGCGGTTCCATCATTGACATCTTCGGCTACTCCAACGAGCTTCCTCTGCGTGTCGACTTCTTCGGCGACGAGATAGATTCGATACGCCTTTTCAATACCGAGACGCAGCTCTCGGAACGCACCCTCTCCGAGACGGCCATCACCTCCGGTGTAGTAGCCGAAGCCTCGGGAGAAAGCTTGCTCGACTTCATTGAGCCCGACACGCTGATTGTAGCCCGCGACCCTGCCTATACTGTGGCTCGAGTCGTAGCAATCACCGGCGAAGAAATGTCAGAAAATGCACTTCTGGCAGGCGAAACTGACACATCGGCCATGCGCAAGGTGGTGGATGCTGATGCTTTTACCGCGGCATTTGACCGTTTCCGCAAGATAGGATTTACCGCGGCCAACACCCCTCATGCCGGAGCCACAGCCTCGATCGACTATGAGTGCACGCCGCAGGCCATATATCATAAAAATTTTGACCTTATATCCGAATCGTTCACCTCGCTGATCGACCGGGGATACACCATCTATATTCTATCTGATAGCGACAAGCAGATCGAGCGACTGAAGGCTATATTCGCTGACCGCGGCGACAATATCGCTTTCACGCCCGTAATCGCCACGCTTCACGAGGGCTTCTCGGATAGCGTCACCAAAAATTGCATATTCACTGATCACCAAATCTTTGACCGCTTTCATAAATATACTCTCCGGTCAGACCGCGCACGCTCTGGCAAGCTGGCACTGTCACTCAAGGAGCTCAGCTCCATCGAGCCGGGCGACTTCATAGTACATGTGGATCATGGAGTAGGAAAATTTGCCGGACTGCTCCGCACCAACGTCAACGGTCACACCCAAGAGATGATTAAGCTCGTATATGCCAACGACGACATTATCTTCGTATCCATCCATGCACTCCACAAGTTGGCCAAGTACCGCGGTAAAGAGGGTGTGCCCCCGAAAATCAACAAGCTCGGCGCCGGCGCTTGGAATCGCATCAAGGAACGTACCAAGTCGAAGCTCAAAGATATAGCGCGCGACCTGATCAAGCTCTATGCCGCCCGAAAGAGCGAAAAAGGCTTTGCATTCTCGCCCGACAGCTATATGCAGCAAGAGCTCGAAGCATCGTTCATTTACGAAGATACACCTGACCAGCTCACGGCCACCAAGGCAGTAAAAGCCGACATGGAAAGCGACCGCCCGATGGATCGCCTCGTGTGTGGCGACGTAGGGTTCGGCAAAACCGAGATTGCCATCCGTGCAGCATTCAAGGCTGCTACTGACGGCAAGCAGGTAGCCGTGCTCGTGCCTACTACCGTACTCGCCTTCCAGCACTACACCACCTTCGCCAAACGCCTTGCCGACTTCCCCGTAAGGGTGGAATACCTCTCTCGCGCACGCTCGGCCAAGCAGACCCGCCAGATCCTTGCCGACCTTGCCGACGGGAAAATAGATATCCTCATAGGCACCCACCGCATCACCGGAAAGGATGTCAAGTTCCGCGACTTAGGACTTCTTGTCGTCGACGAGGAGCAGAAGTTTGGCGTTGCCGTCAAGGAAAAGCTCAAGCAGATGAAAGTCAACGTGGACACGCTGACCATGACCGCCACCCCCATTCCGCGCACCCTGCAATTCTCCCTCATGGGCGCTCGCGACCTATCATCGCTCAACACTCCGCCGGCCAACCGCTACCCCATCATCACCTCGGTAACTGCCGACGATGATGATACAATAGCCGAGGCTGTCAACTTCGAGCTCTCCCGCAACGGTCAGGTATTTATCATCAACAACCGCATCGAGGGGCTCTACGAACTCGAAGCACGCGTGAAGCGGCTCGTGCCTGACGCCCGTGTCATCACCGCCCACGGCCAACTCGCGCCTGATGTACTGGAGAAAACCATCATCGACTTCGTCAACCATGACTACGACGTGCTCATCGCCACCACTATCCTCGAGAGCGGTATCGATATGCCTAACGTCAACACAATTATAGTCAACAATGCGCAGAACTTCGGACTCTCGGAGCTCCACCAGCTCCGAGGGCGAGTAGGCCGAAGCGCTCGTAAAGCTTTCTGCTACCTTCTGGTGCCTCCCCACATCCCGCTGTCGCCCGTGGCTCGACGCCGCCTTCAGGCTATTGAAAGCTTCTCAGAGCTCGGAAGCGGCATCCACATCGCCATGCAGGATCTCGACATCCGCGGAGCCGGGAATCTACTCGGAGCCGAACAGAGTGGATTTATTGCCGACCTCGGATATGAGACTTACCAGAAAATCCTCCGCGAGGCCGTAACCGAACTCCGCACGGAGGAATTCCCTGACATCGAGACCGATGCTTCACAGGAAACCGAATATGTGGCCGACTGCGTAATTGAGTCAGATATGGAGCTTCTTCTTCCGGCTGATTACGTTCCCACTGAAAGTGAGAGAATCGCTCTATATCAAGAACTTGATGGAATAGAGCGTGAAACTGACCTCCAGGCATTCCGCGACCGCTTGATCGACCGATTCGGCGAAATACCAGCTGTGACAGCCGAACTTATACGTATACCACGCTTGCGGCGGCTGGCACGCCGGCTTGGCATCGAGAAAGTCTCGCTCAAGCAAGGCTATATGTATCTATACTTCGTAGACAAGACTAACAAAGCTTACTATCAGTCGCCGATGTTCGGCCGCCTGCTCAACTACCTCCAGCAGAACCCCCGCCGCTGCAAAATCCGCGAGCGCAACGATCGCAACTCATTTGCCATCACTGACGTTCCCAACGTCGAGACCGCCGTCGCCATCCTCGACCAAGTCCTTGCCCTTCCTTCTATCTAATTTTTCGCCGTCGGAGGGAGTATCAGGGGACGGAGAGAGGATGTACTGCTTATAGTAAGCGATCAGGAGAGCCGTGACAGGCAGAGCGATAATCATGCCGATTATACCGAGCAGCTTACCCCACACTGATAATGAAAGGAGGATGATGGCGGGGTTAAGCCCGAGCGATTTGCCCATAATCTTGGGCGTCAGCAAATAGTCGCATATACACTGGCTGATGACGTAGACCATGATACATTTGCCAAATTCGGCCCAGAATGTCGTGGTGCCGGTGAGAGAGTCGAGGTAGCAGAGGATGACCACGGGGATTAAGGTGACATATTGCACATAGGGTATCATGTAAAGGATACCCACAAGAATACCCATGAGTATGGCGAGTGGCAACCCTACTATCGAGAAACCGATGCTATAGAACACTGCAGCACACGCAGCTATGAGAGCCTGCGAGCGGAAATATGTGTCCATGTTGTCCTTGATATCGTCAAATATCGGGTAAAGACGCTTGCGGAATCGTGGCGGAACTATCTTACGGAAGCCTGACATCAGCTGCCGGTAGTCGAGAAGGATGAAGATCACATAGATAAACGTCAGAAGCCACTCAATCGTGCGCATTACCACTCCTAATGTGGCCGAAAGCACCGATGTGCCTTTCGAAAAAATGTCGGCCATCTGCTGCGGATCAAGGTATTTGCGCAGCAGATCAAGATTGAAGTGATTAGAGATATATTCCTGAACCTCGGGGGGCAACAATGGCGTGGAGTGGCCTGATGAGGCTTTGATCAGCTCATCAAGCTGGTCAATCTCCTTAGAGGCAAACGGGATGATGATACATGCCAGCCCGCCTATGACAATTATAGTTTCGAGCAAGGTCATGAACACCGGTATCACGCGGTGCTTGAAATGTAATTTTCTCTGCTGAAAGGCTACGATGGGCTCAAGCACATATGCGATAAGGCAAGCCACACAGAATGGCAGAAGCACATCACGCAGATAATCAACAAGCAACACGAATATCACCACCGCCACTATGATGACGATGGCGCGGATAACCTGATCGAATGTAATAGATTTTCTTTGTGACATAATATTAGAAACGTGAGTTTCTAATATTAACTTTCCAAGCGTTAATTTTGTTCAGATGGGAGGGCGAATATCTTTTCCATCAGATGCCATTTCTCAGAGGACGAGTCGCCGGGACGGCACACCTGACACCGGCCTACATATTCTTCCCATTCCTGCTGGCGGGGAAGAGTGGCAAGACGGGCAAATGCCTCATCCTTGTCCACATCGTCAGGCATCTCGAGAATCATCACAAGACGGGTACCTGACATATAGATATCCATCGTAGTGATGCCTACTGATTGTATGCCGGCGACGATTTCCGGCCATATCTCATCATGAGCTTTCTTGTAGAAGGCGATCAGCTCGGGATCGTCGACGAGGTCAAGTGTCTGGATATATCTTTTCATGCTTTTCTCATTTTTATAACGCTTATTGCATAGATGGTGACCACGATAAAGCAGATCATAGGTAGTATATAGGAGATATTGACGGCAGGATAAGAAGCGATGGTGCCGCAGTCAATAATCATACCTTGAAGGGGCGGCATGAGCGCTCCGCCTACGATTGCCATAACCAGGAAGGCTGAACCGAGTGAATTGTCCTGCGCCGGAATTTCGTTGAGGGCTATACCGTAGATGCTTGGGAACATTATCGACATGAATGGGCTGATGGCTACAAGGCATATCAGACCGGCGTATCCGTTAATGCATACTGCTCCAAGCGATGCAATGGCTGCACACACTCCGAAGATGGCAAGCAAGCGCGGTGCCGAGATATATTTCATCAAGTAAGTACCTAAGAATCTGAATGATAAGAAGAGCGCCATAGCGATGATGTTGTAGTTTTGAGCTGTGGCTTTATTGATACCGAGGTTGTTGGCATACTGGATGATGAAAGTCCACACCATAATCTGTGCAGCGATGTAGAAGAGCTGGGCTACTACACCCCAGCGGTATTCGGCATTATGCCACAGGCGGCGGAGGGAATCCTTGACACTTATTTTTTCACCGGTAGCTCCGGTTACAGGGATTTTGATGCATGCGATGAGAACGAACATCACCAGGACTACCAGACCGATGGCTACGTATGGGTCGCGGATTACGGCCAGGTCATGAAGCCGGATTTCAGCTTTTTCAGCTGCCGACAATGTGGGATAGATTATCTGGCCGAACTCGTCGCGGCGGTCAGATATGAGGTTAGGTAATACGATGAGAGAAGCCACAGCCATGCCGGAAAGCGAACCCATGGGATTGAACGACTGAGCCAGGTTGAGGCGCCGGGTGGCTGAGCGATGGTCGCCGAGGGAGAGGATGAGGGGGTTGGCGGTGGTCTCGAGGAATGCAAGGCCGAATGTCAGCACATAGAGTGAGATGCAGAAAAATGAAAATTTCTGATACGATGCGGCCGGAATAAACAGGAACGCACCCACTGCGTACAACCCAAGGCCTAAAAGTATACCACTTTTGTAGCTGAAGCGGCGGATGAAAAGCGCAGCCGGGATGGCCATTGTGGCATATCCGCCATAGAATGCAAACTGTACCATGGAAGCCTTCGTGGCTGAAATTTCCATGACAGTCTGAAATGCAGCTACCATGGGGTTAGTTATGTCATTTGCGAAGCCCCACAATGCGAATAGGGCAGTAATGAGAATAAACGGGATGAGATACCGGCGTTCTACCAGCGGCGGGCGATTTACAGTATTAGCTTTCATGGTTATTAGAGTAGCCGGGTGACTGACAGCCACCCGGATGATATGTAATTACTTATATATAGGGCCGTAGTTTTGGCAAGCGCGATAGTCAGCGCCCTCCTTGTCCATGCCGAAGGCGTTCCAAGCCGAAGGACGGAAGATAGCTTCGTCTTCGATATTGTGCATGCACACGGGGATGCGGAGCATCGAAGCCAATGTAATGAGGTCTTTACCGATATGACCGTAAGAGATGGCGCCGTGGTTGGCACCCCAGTTATTCATCACGGAGTAAACATCCTTGAAGGCGTCACGGTCAGGGCAGAGACGGGGTACAAACCAGGTGGTAGGCCAGGTGGGGTCAGTGCGCATATCGAGGACTTTATTTATCTCGGGGTCAATCTCTACAGTCCAGCCTTCAGCAATCTGGAGTACAGGGCCAAGGCCTTTGACGAGATTGAGGCGCATCATGGTTACGGGCATACCGCCTTTAGTAAGGAAGTTGCTTGAGAAACCGCCACCACGGAAATAGTCACGGTCAGCAGGATACCATGTGGTAGCTTTCAGGCAAGCCTTAACGTCATCATCAGTCATCTCCCATGAGGGCTTCATGCAGGGGTTGCCTTCAGCATCGGTGCTTGCACCGGTAGCATCGAGGGTAGTAGCGCCGGAGTTGATGAGGTGGATAATGCCGCCGGCAGCGCGTCCGGTAAGTTCTTTGCCGGTGACACGCTTTACGGCCTCGGGACTCCAGTAAGTACGCACGTCGGAGAACATCTGGCCGCAGCCGGTAAGGAGGTGGCCGAAGAGCATTGCCACGCCGTTGCAGGCGTCGTTTTCAGTAGCGAGCACGAAGGCTTCACGGATGCCGTTCCAGTCAAAAGATGTGTTCATAAGAGCCTCGGTGTAATCGCCGTTAGGCTTCCAGTCAGTCCACTGGCGCTGACCCTGGAATCCGGCAGCGATAGCGTTATGGCCGAGAGCTTCTTCCTTGAAGCCCATCTCGAGCAGGCGGGGATTACCCTTCATGAGGTCACGTACGATAAGGGTCATCTTGACAATAAATTCCCAGTCAGCATCCTTCTGCTCGCGGGTTTTCTTCTTTTCGGGACGGTTTTTGAAATCTTCACCCTCGCGTGTCTTGCAATACTTTTCAGTCCAGTCCATCGCCTTTATGAACTCCTCGTGGTCATAAATACCCTCGTCCATGCGGCGGAGTATTTCAGTCTCGTCAACGCTTTCATTTCGCATACCGAGATATTCCTGGAAGAACTCGGGACTGACGATTGATCCGGCGATACCCATACACATCGAGCCGATAGAGAGGTAGCTTTGGCCGCGCATGCAGGCCACTGCGATAGCAGCACGGGCAAAGCGGAGCAACTTCTCAGCCACGTCAGCGGGAATAGTGTTGTCGTCAAGATCCTGCACATCATGACCATAGATGCCGAATGCCGGGAGGCCTTTCTGGGCATGTGCAGCGAGGACAGCGGCAAGGTAAACGGCGCCGGGACGCTCTGTACCGTTAAAGCCCCATACAGCTTTAGGCCAATATGGATTCATATCCATAGTCTCTGCACCGTAGCACCAGCAGGAGGTTACCGAGATGGTGGCGCCTACGCCTTCACGCTCGAATTTCTCAGCGCAGGCCGCAGTCTCAGCCACACGGCCTATAGTACCATCGGCAATCACACACTGCACGGGAGTGCCGTCAGGATAACGAAGATTAGATGTTATGAGGTCAGCTACGGCGTGAGCCAGAGCCATGGTTTTGTCTTCAAGACTTTCGCGTACACCACCCTGACGACCATCGATGGTGGGACGAATACCGATTTTAGGATAATTTTTCATTATAGTATCAAATTTAATTTAATTTCTACCACAAAAGTAATATAAAAATTGGAGACTTACTGCATAGCAAATCTCCAATTTTTTGTAAATATGATTCAAAAGAATCAGCCTATTTCAGAGGGGATGATATCGATGGGATCATCGTCAGTGGAGAACATATCATCCTTACCGCTTACGACGATACGCTCATAGGCACGCAATCCGGTACCGGCGGGGATGAGGTGACCGCAGATGACGTTTTCCTTCATACCTTCGAGGGTATCCACCTTACCATTGATAGCTGCTTCGTTGAGAACCTTTGTAGTTTCCTGGAATGAAGCGGCTGACATGAAGCTTGATGTCTGGAGGGCGGCGCGGGTGATACCCTGGAGTGTCTGCTCGGAAGTAGCGGGCACGGCGTCACGCACTACTACGGGACGAAGGTCACGGCGCTTGAGGGCGGAGTTCTCGTCACGAAGCTTGCGGGCAGTGATGATCTGACCGCGCTGAACGTTTTCGCTGTCGCCGGCATCGGTGACAACTTTCTTACCCCAGATGCGGTCATTCTCGTCCATGAAGGCGCGCTTGTCGACGATCTGCAGCTCAAGGAAGTTAGTGTCGCCCGGGTCGAGGATGCACACTTTGCGCATCATCTGGCGAACGATAACTTCGAAGTGCTTGTCGTTGATCTTCACACCCTGCATACGGTATACATCCTGAACTTCGTTGACGATGTATTCCTGAACGGCAGTCGGACCCATGATGTTGAGGATGTCAGCAGGAGTGATGGCACCATCAGAGAGGGGTGTACCGGCACGCACATAGTCATTTTCCTGAACGAGAATCTGCTTTGACAGGGGCACGAGGTATTTCTTGACTTCTCCGAGCTTGGAAGTAACGGAGATTTCACGGTTACCACGTTTGACCTTGCCAAACTTAACTTCACCGTCGATTTCAGAAACGATTGCGGGGTTAGAGGGGTTACGAGCCTCGAAGAGCTCGGTGACGCGGGGGAGACCACCGGTGATGTCACCGGCGTTACCTGCGGCACGAGGTATCTTGACGAAGATCTCACCGGGCTTGAGGACGGCGTCCTCATCGACCATCAGGTGAGCACCTACAGGGAGTGCGTAAGTCTTGACGATCTGGCCATTTGAGTCGAGGATATTGGCTTCGGGTACTTTGCCACGATCCTTTGACTCGATTATGATCTTCTCGCGCAGACCGGTCTGCTCGTCAGAGTCGACACGATAAGTGACGTTTTCCACGAGGTTGACGTATTGTACGCGACCACCTACTTCCGAAACGATAACGGCGTTGAAGGGGTCCCATTCGCAGATTACGTCGCCCTTCTTGACGGTAGAACCGTTGTCGAAGTAAAGCTTGGCACCGTAGGGGATGTTGGCTGATGTGAGCATCATGCCTGTCTTTGCATCCATGATACGCATTTCGGCAAGACGTCCGATTACTACTTCAACATTGCGGCCATTGACTACCTCATCAGTCTTAACGGTACGGAGCTCGTCGATTTCGAGCTTGCCCTCGTAGCGTGAGGTGATAGAAGATACGGCAGCGATATTTGAAGCGACACCACCGACGTGGAATGTACGGAGGGTAAGCTGAGTACCGGGCTCGCCGATTGACTGTGCAGCTATCACACCTACAGCCTCACCCTTCTGCACCATACGGTGAGTAGCGAGGTTGCGGCCGTAGCACTTGGCGCAGACACCCTTCTTGGCCTCGCAGGTGAGCACGGAGCGGATCTCGACGCTTTCGATGGGTGACTCGTTGATGCGGTCAGCGGCAGCATCGTTGATTTCTTCACCTGCAGCGACGATGAGCTCGCCGGTAGAGGGATCGATGATGTCATGCACTGACACACGTCCGAGGATACGTTCGCCGAGTGAAGCCACGACTTCGTCGTTGTTCTTAATCTCGGTGCAGACGAGGCCACGGAGTGTACCGCAGTCTTCCTCGTTGATGATGACATCATGAGCCACGTCGACCAGACGGCGGGTAAGATAACCGGCGTCGGCAGTCTTAAGCGCGGTATCGGCAAGACCCTTACGGGCACCGTGGGTAGAGATGAAGTACTCGAGCACCGACAAACCCTCTTTGAAGTTGGCAAGAATCGGGTTCTCAATGATCTGACCACCTTCAGCGCCGGCTTTCTGAGGCTTGGCCATAAGACCACGCATACCTGAGAGCTGGCGGATCTGGTCCTTAGAACCACGGGCACCGGAGTCAAGCATCATGTAGACGGCGTTGAATCCCTGCTGGTCAGCCGAGATCTGCTTCATAAGCGTATCGGCGAGGCGAGAGTTGACGTGTGTCCAGATATCGATGATCTGGTTGTAACGCTCGTTGTTGGTGATGAAGCCCATGGCGTAGTTGTTGAGCACTTCCTGGACTTGCTCGTTACCTTCCTTGATGTACTGCTCTTTTTCGGCAGGGATGAGGACGTCGCCGAGGTTGAACGACAGACCGCCCTTGAATGCCATGTAGTAACCGAGGTTCTTGATGTCGTCAAGGAACTGAGCCGAGCGGGGAATACCGCAATATTTGATCACACGCGAAATGATGGTACGGAGTGACTTCTTAGAGAGGATCTCGTTGACGTAACCTATCTCTTTGGGGACATACTGGTTAACGAGGATACGACCTACGGAGGTATTCTCTACCATGTGCTTGATGGCATTACCGTTTTCGTCAATATCGTCAACCACTACCGAGATGGGGGCATGGAGTGTCACGCGGCCTTCGTTGTAAGCGATCTGAGCTTCTTCGGGACCGTAGAACTTGGAGCCTTCACCCTTGTCGCCCTTGCGGAGCTTGGTGATGTAGTAAAGACCGAGCACCATGTCTTGAGAGGGGACGGTGATAGGCGCGCCATTGGCAGGGTTGAGGATGTTGTGAGAGCCGAGCATGAGGAGCTGTGCCTCGAGGACGGCTTCGTTGCCAAGGGGAAGGTGCACGGCCATCTGGTCACCATCGAAGTCGGCGTTGAATGCCGTACATGCGAGGGGGTGGAGCTGAATGGCTTTACCTTCGATCATCTTGGGCTGGAATGCCTGGATACCGAGACGGTGAAGTGTCGGGGCACGGTTGAGGAGCACGGGATGTCCTTTCATTACGTATTCGAGGATGTCCCATACGACGGGTTCCTTGCGGTCAACGATCTTCTTGGCTGACTTGACGGTCTTTACGATGCCGCGCTCGATGAGCTTGCGGATTACGAACGGCTTGTAAAGCTCGGCTGCCATATCCTTGGGAAGACCGCACTCGTGCATCTTGAGTTCGGGGCCTACGACGATAACCGAACGTGCTGAGTAGTCGACACGTTTACCGAGGAGGTTCTGACGGAAGCGACCCTGCTTACCCTTGAGCGAGTCAGAGAGTGACTTGAGGGGACGGTTGGCTTCAGTCTTGACGGCTGATGACTTGCGAGAGTTGTCGAGCAGCGAGTCAACGGCTTCCTGAAGCATACGTTTCTCGTTGCGGAGAATCACCTCGGGAGCTTTGATTTCGATAAGACGTTTCAGACGGTTGTTACGTATGATGACACGACGGTAAAGGTCGTTGAGGTCAGATGTAGCGAAGCGGCCTCCATCGAGGGGCACGAGGGGGCGGAGCTCGGGGGGAATCACGGGGATTACCTTCATGATCATCCACTCGGGACGGTTGCGGTCACGCGAAGCGCGGAATGACTCTACAACCTGGAGGCGCTTCAAAGCCTCGGTCTTACGCTGCTGCGAGCCTTCGGCGTTGGCCTGGTCACGCAGGGAGTATGAGAGGCTGTCGAGGTCGAGTTCCTTGAGGAGGTCGTAGATAGCCTCAGCGCCCATTTTGGCGATAAACTTGTTGGGGTCATCGTCAGGCAGGAGCTGGTTTTCCTGGGGGAGCTTGTCGAGTATATCGAAATATTCTTCCTCGCTGAGGAGGTCAAGACGTTCGACGGGAGTATCGATGTCAGCAGCAGCACCGGGCTGTATCACTACGTAGCGTTCGTAGTAGATCACAGCATCGAGCTTCTTGGAAGGGAGTCCGAGGAGGTAACCGATCTTGTTAGGGAGTGAACGGAAATACCAGATATGAGCTACCGGCACCACGAGCTCGATGTGACCCATTCTCTCGCGACGCACCTTCTTCTCGGTAACTTCAACACCACAACGGTCGCAAGTGATACCGCGGTAGCGGATGCGCTTGTATTTACCGCAATGGCATTCGTAGTCCTTTACCGGGCCGAAGATACGCTCGCAGAAGAGGCCGTCACGTTCAGGCTTATATGTGCGATAGTTGATGGTTTCGGGCTTCAACACTTCGCCGCTTGACTTCTCCAGAATCTCCTCAGGTGAAGCGAGACCGATGGAGATTTTGGTGAAGCTGGTTTTGGTTTTTGGTTCTTTTCTAAAAGCCATATATAATAGGAGAATTAGAATACTGAAAATTGAAGATTACTGCTCGAGGTTGATGCTCAGACCCAGACCGCGGAGCTCGTGGAGAAGCACGTTGAGCGATTCGGGGATACCGGCCGGCGGCATGGGATCACCTTTGACGATAGCTTCGTAGGTCTTGGAGCGACCGGTGACATCGTCAGACTTGACAGTGATGATCTCCTGAAGAATGTGGGCGGCACCGAATGCTTCGAGAGCCCAAACCTCCATTTCTCCGAAACGCTGTCCACCGAACTGTGCTTTACCACCGAGGGGCTGCTGGGTGATGAGCGAGTACGGACCGATGGAGCGGGCGTGCATCTTGTCCTCTACCATGTGGCCGAGCTTAAGCATGTAGATCACACCTACGGTAGCGGGCTGGTCAAAGCGTTCGCCTGTACCACCGTCATAGAGGTAAGTTTTGCCATAACGGGGGAGGCCTGCTTTGTCGGTCCAGGCGTTAAGGTCGTCGAGTGAGGCTCCGTCGAAAATCGGGGTAGCGAATTTCTCGCCGAGTTCACGTCCGGCCCAGCCGAGTACCGTCTCAAAGATCTGACCGAGGTTCATACGAGAGGGCACACCCAGAGGGTTGAGGACGATGTCGACGGGAGTACCATCAGCGAGGAAGGGCATATCTTCCTGGCGTACGATACGCGATACGATACCCTTGTTACCGTGGCGTCCTGCCATCTTGTCACCTACGGAGATCTTGCGTTTCTTGGCTACATAAACCTTTGCCATCTTCATGATGCCTGAGGGAAGCTCGTCGCCGATAGAGATGTCAAATTTCTTACGACGGAGCTCGGCATCGATCTCTTTGGATTTGCGGAGGTAGTTGACGATGGTGGCGCGGATAAGATCGTTGCGATGAGCGTCAGCAGTCCACTTTGAGAGGTTGATGGTGTCGTAGTTGATTTCACGGAGCACGGCGGCTGAGAATTTCTCGCCCTTGGGTATGATGTCAGAGCCGAGGAAGTCTTTTACGCCCTGCGAGGTCTTGCCATCGGTGAGGGTCATGAGCTTGTCGACGAGGACATCCTTGAGGGCTGAAAGTTTCTCTTCGTATTCTTCGTCGAGCTTGGGAAGGAGAGCGTTAGTGGCTTTCTTCTTGTTTTTCTTCTCGGCACGCTGGAAGAGGTTGGTTCCGATAACCACACCCTTTAGCGAAGGAGTGGCCTTAAGTGAAGCATCCTTTACATCACCGGCTTTGTCGCCGAAGATAGCACGGAGGAGCTTCTCTTCAGGGGTAGGATCGCTTTCGCCCTTGGGGGTAATCTTACCGATCATGATATCACCGGGGATGATGTGGGCACCTACGCGCACGATACCGCGCTCGTCAAGGTCCTTGGTGGCATCCTCAGAGACGTTGGGGATATCAGAGGTAAGTTCCTCCATACCGCGCTTGGTCTCGCGCACTTCGAGGGTGTATTCGTCCACGTGAACAGAGGTGAGGATATCTTCGCGAACCACGCGCTCGTTGAGCACGATGGCGTCCTCATAGTTGTAACCCTTCCAGGGCATGAATGCCACTTTGAGGTTACGGCCGAGGGCGAGCTCACCATTTTCAGTAGAATAACCTTCAGTGAGGATCTCGCCTCCCTGTACACGCTGGCCTTTAGAGCAGATAGGACGGAGGTCGATAGTGGTGCTCTGGTTGGTCTTACGGAATTTGGGAAGATGATATTCTTTTACAGAGTCTTCGAATGATACGAACTCTTCTTCCTCAGTGCGGTCATAACGGATGCGGATTACGGTAGCATCTACAAACTCGATAACGCCGGGGCCTTCAGCCATCACCTGGGTGCGGCTGTCGCGGATAAGCTGGCCTTCAAGACCGGTACCTACGATAGGAGCCTCGCTGCGGAGCAGGGGTACTGCCTGACGCATCATGTTAGATCCCATGAGGGCACGGTTAGCATCGTCGTGCTCGAGGAAGGGGATGAGTGATGCTGCGATTGAGGCAATCTGTGTAGGCGATACGTCCATGAGCTGCACCTGATCAGGAGCGACGATAGGGAAGTCAGCGTCGAGACGAGCTTTCACACGGTCGTTAATGAAGTGGCCGTTGTCGTCAACGGGAGCATTACCCTGGGCGATGATGTGACCCTCTTCGATTTCGGCAGTCATGTATACGACTTCGTCATTGTTGAGGTTAACCACGCCGTCTTTTACTTCACGGTAGGGGGTCTCAATGAATCCGAGGTCGTTAATCTTGGCATAAACGCAGAGCGAGGAGATAAGACCAATGTTAGGACCTTCAGGGGTCTCGATCGGGCAAAGACGGCCGTAGTGGGTGTAGTGAACGTCACGCACCTCGAAGCCGGCACGCTCACGCGACAGACCGCCGGGGCCGAGAGCCGACATACGGCGCTTGTGAGTGATCTCGGCAAGAGGGTTAGTCTGGTCCATGAACTGTGACAGCGCATTGGTACCGAAGTAAGTATTGATGACCGATGAGATGGTCTTTGCATTGATAAGGTCGATGGGGGTGAACACCTCATTGTCACGTACATTCATACGCTCGCGGATGGTGCGCGACATACGTGCCAGACCGACGCCAAACTGGTTGTAGAGCTGCTCGCCTACGGTGCGTACACGGCGGTTGCTGAGGTGGTCGATATCGTCAACATCAGTTTTGGAGTTAATGAGCTCGATGAGGTATTTGATGATGGCGATGATATCCTCCTTTGTAAGGACTTTGACATCCATTGAAGTGGTAAGGCCGAGCTTCTTGTTGATACGGTAGCGGCCTACTTCGCCGAGGTCGTAACGCTTTTCAGAGAAGAAAAGGTTAGTGATCACCTCGCGGGCACTTGCATCGTCCGGCGGCTCGGCGTTGCGGAGCTGGCGGTAGATGTATTGGATAGCCTCTTTCTCAGAGTTGGATGTATCCTTCTGGAGGGTGTTGAATATGATGGAGTAGTCAGATGTGTTGACATCTTCCTTGTGGAGGAGGATGTTCTGCACGCCGGAGTCAAGGATTTCCTGGATATTTTCTTCCTGGATGATGGTTTCGCGGTCGAGGATAACGTCGTTACGCTCGATAGAAACCACTTCGCCGGTATCTTCGTCAACAAAGTCCTCTACCCAAGTACGGAGCACACGGGCAGCAAGCTTGCGGCCGACGGCTTTCTTCAGGTTGGTCTTGTTGACCTTGATTTCCTCGGCCAGGCCGAAGATTTCGATAATATCCTTGTCGCTTTCGAGACCGATGGCACGAAGAAGTGTGGTAACGGGGAGCTTCTTCTTACGGTCAATGTAAGCGTACATCACGTTATTGATGTCAGTTGCAAATTCGATCCATGAGCCGCGGAAGGGGATGATACGTGCTGAGTAGAGCTTTGTACCGTTGGCGTGGGTGCTCTGTCCGAAGAACACGCCGGGCGAACGGTGAAGCTGCGATACGACAACACGCTCGGCGCCGTTGATTACGAAGGTACCGTTGGCGGTCATGTAAGGGATGGGGCCAAGATATACGTCCTGGATCACGGTAGCGAAGTCTTCGTGATCAGGGTCAGTACAGTAAAGCTTGAGCTTGGCCTTAAGAGGGACACTATATGTCAATCCGCGTGACAGACACTCCTCGATGGTGTAGCGGGGCGGATCGATATAGTAGTCAAGAAATTCGAGAACGAAGTTGTTGCGTGTGTCAGCGATAGGGAAGTTCTCGGCAAAAACCTTGAAAAGACCCTCATTCTTACGCTTTTCAGGAGGAGTGTCGAGCTGCAGGAAGTCCTGGAACGACTTGAGCTGTATCTCCAGAAAATCGGGATAAGGGAGCGGATTTTTTACCGTAGTGAAATTGACACGTGGTTTTGATGTAGTTACTGACATCTGTCGTCGTGAAATTTGTTTCGTTATAAATGCACTCTTCTGGTAGTATCAACAAAAACCGGGTGTTTAACCTTTTTTAACCCCTCAAAACTTAAACAGCAGTAGGTAGAAACATCGTCATCTTAAGCTGAAGGCCTGAAATAAGGCCCGGCAGGGGTTAACTTTTATTGATAAATATAAATATTTAGGATTTTTTAATCAAACCCTAATGTTTAATACGCAAAAAGGTTAAGAATCTCCCGATGGGAGAATTCTTAACCATTAGACCTTAAATGGAGGTCAATTATTTAAGCTCAACTTCTGCGCCGGCTTCTTCGAGCTGCTTCTTGAGGCCTTCGGCGTCAGCCTTAGAGAGACCTTCTTTGAGCACTGAGGGAGCACCGTCAACCATTTCCTTAGCTTCCTTGAGGCCAAGACCGGTGAGTTCTTTCACGAGCTTAACAACAGCGAGCTTAGAAGCGCCGGCTGATTTGAGGACTACATCGAAAGCGGTCTTCTCTTCAGCTGCGGGAGCACCGGCTGCGGGACCGGCAGCAACAGCTACAGCTGCAGCGGCGGGTTCGATACCATATTCTTCTTTGAGGATCTGAGCAAGTTCGTTTACTTCTTTAACGGTAAGGTTAACGAGTTGTTCTGCAAAAGCTTTTAAATCTGCCATTTTAGTAGAGTATTATTTGTTTTTGTATTATCGGTTAATTAAATATGAGGATCGAGGCAAGGGTTGTCGAGGTATCAGTCTTCTTTCTTTGAGAGGGTCTCGAGGATGCCGTGGAGCTTGGTGCCACCTGAAGTAAGGGCAGACACCACATTCTTGGCGGGAGACTGAAGAAGAGCGATAACGTCGGCGATAAGCTCGTTTTTGCTCTTGATAGCGGTAAGAGTGTCGAGCTGGTCTTCACCTACATAAACAGTCTCTTCAACGTAAGCTGCTTTGAGACGGGGAAGGGTCATGTCCTTCTTTACGAAGTCCTTGATGAGCTTTGCAGGTGCATTACCTGTGTTGCAGCACATCAAAGATGTCGAACCATGGAGAGCGCCGTAGAGCTCCTCATAGTTACCTTCCATTGACTCAAGAGCCTTGTGGAGAAGAGTGTTCTTAACAACCACGAGCTTGATGTCGGCCTTGTTACATGCGCGACGGAGAGCTGTAGTCATTTCGGCGTCGAGGCCGGCAGTTTCTACGAGGTAGAAGCAGCTGTACTGCTTGAGCGTATCAGCAATCTTATTGATTACTATGATTTTATCTTCCTTTTTCATTGTTCTGACAGCTTTAGATTATTCGTCGATTGACTTTGAATCGATTTTGATGCCGGGACTCATTGTGCTGGAAAGATAAATGCTCTTGATATAAGTACCCTTTGCAGTAGCAGGTTTTAACTTGATGAGGGTGTTGACAAATTCGCGGGCGTTTTCTTTCATCTGCTCGGGAGTGAAGCTTACTTTACCGATTGATGAGTGTACGATACCGTTTTTGTCAACCTTGAAGTCAATTTTACCCTTCTTAACCTCCTCAACGGCTTTAGCGACATCCATAGTCACTGTACCGCTCTTGGGGTTAGGCATAAGACCGCGGGGACCCAGTACACGACCCAGAGCACCGATCTTACCCATGATTGAAGGCTGGGTGATGATTACATCAACGTCAGTCCATCCACCCTTGATCTTGTCGATATACTCATCGAGACCTACGTAGTCAGCACCTGCAGCCTTGGCAGCAGCCTCAGCATCAGGATTGCAGAGTACGAGCACACGGACAGTCTTACCTGTACCGTTAGGAAGAGTTACGACACCACGTACCATCTGGTTAGCCTTACGGGGGTCAACACCGAGACGCACGTCGATATCAAGTGAAGAGTCGAATTTGGTAAAAGTGATCTCTTTAACAAGTTCACAAGCCTCAGCAAGTGTATAAGTCTTTCCGGCTTCAATCTTTGACTGGGCCAACTTTTGATTTTTCGTAAGTTTACTCATTTCAATTGAAGTTTAAAGGTTTTCAGGGAATGCACCCTTTACTGTAATACCCATGCTGCGGGCTGTGCCGGCTACCATTCTCATTGCTGATGCAACGGTGAAGCAGTTGAGGTCAGGCATCTTGTCTTCTGCGATAGTCTTAACCTGATCCCAGGTCACTTCAGCCACTTTCTTACGGTTAGGCTGAGCTGAACCACTCTTGATCTTTGTTGCCTCAAGAAGCTGGATAGCTACAGGAGGAGTCTTAACGACGAAGTCAAAAGATTTGTCAGTGTAATAAGTGATTACTACAGGAAGAATCTTACCTGCCTTGTCCTGGGTGCGGGCATTAAACTGCTTGCAGAACTCCATGATGTTGATACCCTTCGAACCGAGGGCAGGACCTACTGGAGGTGAGGGATTGGCTGCGCCACCCTTGATCTGCAATTTAATTTGTCCGGCAATTTCTTTAGCCATTGTTTAATTAAATTTTTTGTTAATGATTCGGTTAAACGATTTCTTGAGCTGGCCGGCAGCTTCCATAATCATCGATGCGTAACACCATCGTGTCTTACTTCGGCTACCTCTCAGTCCATCTCCCGTGGTTGTCATTCAGCACAAATCCCCGCTCGGATCTCTCCGTCGAGGCACTTAAGCTTTCCTGACAACGCAGGCGCTGATTTATTCACGCTCTACTTGCTGGTTTTCGAGTTCCAGAGGTGTTTTACGTCCGAAAATCTTGACCATCACCTTGAGTTTCTTCTTTTCGCGGTTGACTTCCTCAATTACGCCGATGAAGCCCTTGAACGGACCATCATTTACCTTTACGGATTCACCCACCATGTAGTCGTTTCCATCGTCGAGAGTCATCTCGTCAGCCGCGCCGAGCATCCGTCGTACCTCGCTTTCGCGAAGTGCTTCAGGTGGTGCTGCTTTTCCACGACCACGCAGAAAGTCAATCACATTTGTGGTGTTACGTAATTCATAAAGTACCTCTCCTTGAAGATCACATTCCACAAACACATAGCCGGAATAAAGGTTGCGTTCCTTAACTACCTTCTTTCCGTTCTTTACTGTAAGCACCTTCTCGGTTGGAATCAATACTTGGAAGACATACTTGCCAAGATCCGTATTACGGATGGCGGCGTCAAGCACCTCCTTAACCTTAGCCTCTTTGCCCGAGATGGCACGCAAAACATACCATGCTTTCTTTCCTTCAGCCATTGATTGTCAACTTTAAAGATTACTTACCAAGACTATAGATGAAATGCATAATCAAGTCCACCACCTGATCCATCGCGAAGATTATCGCTGCTATTATGATGGAAGCTATCAGCACGATTACCGCGCTCTTGATCAGCTGGCTTCTTGTAGGCCACGAAGTCTTATAACGCAACTCGTCGTAAGACTCCTCGATATCAGTAAGTAGTTTAAATTTGCTCATTATATATCTTTTTTAGCACGGGTTGAGAGGCTCGAACTCCCGACACCTGGTTTTGGAGACCAGTGCTCTACCGACTGAGCTAAACCCGTATTAAGAATAACCGGCCGTGCGCTTCAGCGTTACGGCCTCACGTCGCGGCCGGTTATGTTATCGATTTAATCCTTTAGCGGGATATTAGTCGAGGATTTCGGTGATCTGACCAGAACCTACTGTACGGCCACCTTCGCGGATAGCGAAACGAAGACCCTGATCGCAGGCTACGGGGTTGATAAGATCTACAGTGATCTCAACGTTGTCACCGGGCATTACCATTTCTACACCTTCGGGAAGAGTGATCTCACCGGTTACGTCAAGTGTACGGATGTAGAACTGGGGACGATAGTGGTTGTGGAACGGAGTGTGACGACCACCTTCCTCTTTCTTGAGGATATATACAGAAGCTTTGAACTTGCTGTGAGGTTTAACTACACCCGGATGGCAGATTACCATACCACGCTTGATATCTTTCTTGTCGATACCGCGGAGAAGGAGACCTACGTTGTCACCGGCTTCACCCTGATCGAGGAGCTTGCGGAACATTTCCACACCGGTAACCACTGACTTGAGGTCAGCGCCAAGACCCATGATCTGAACTTCGTCACCTACTTTTACGATACCAGTTTCGATACGACCTGTAGCAACGGTACCACGACCGGTGATTGAGAACACGTCCTCAACAGGCATAAGGAAGGGTTTGT
>JAMPAP010000002.1:93933-123049 GCA_023667185.1 Lachnoclostridium sp. | reverse complement strand
AAGGATTGAATACCTACGGGATAACGTTTTTTTACGCAGCTATTTTCCATATTGCAAATATAACAAAGAAATCGGTCATTTACGCGCGTATTAACATATATTAAATAACTAAAAGCGGTGGTTACTTGTTTTTATCGTATAAAAACTTTTGCTTTATGAACGTTTCAGCTGACTCTCGTAAAAGGATTGTGGTGATAGGTGGCGGTTTTGCCGGCTTGAATTTCATCAACAAGCTTGATGATAAGAAGTTTGACATCGTCCTTGTCGACAAGAATAATTATAATAGCTTCCCTCCGCTGTTTTATCAGGTGGCTTCCTCTGGTGTGGAGCCGTCGAGTATAGCATTCCCGTTTCGTAAGGAGCTGCGTCACAGGTGTATCCACAAGGCTGCTTTTCATCTCGGAGAAGCCCGGGAGATTGATGCGGCAGCCAAGACGGTAAAGACACAGTATGAGACGATACATTACGATATACTCGTAGTGGCCGCCGGAACGAAAAATAATTTCTATGGTAATCCGTCGCTCGTGGATAGCGTATTTACCTTGAAATCAATTGATGAGGCGATACGTATCCGCAACGAGGTGCTCCAGCGGTGTGAGCGAGCATCGATCGAACCTGATGCCACGCGCCGGCGGCAGATGCTGTCGTTTGTGGTGATCGGAGGCGGTCCGGCCGGAGTAGAGGTAGCCGGCGCTTTGGGCGAACTCAAGCGTTACATTGTTGCCCGGGATTATCCGTCGATTTCTCCCGATGAGATTACAATTACTATCCTTGAAGGGACTGACCGGCTTCTGCGCACCATGAGCGAGAAATCGTCAGAAGATGCCTTGAAGGGTCTGACTGATCTGATGGTAGATATAAAGCTGAATTCGCTCATGAAGTCCTATACGGATAATGTAGTAACCCTCGCCGACAGCTCAACCATATACAGCGAGATGGTGATATGGACTGCCGGAGTGGAGGGCGCCGGTATAAACATCCTGAATGCTGACCTTGAGAAGGCCTCCGGCGGACGTATTGCCGTCGACGATCAATGCCGCGTGACGGGTGCTGAGGACATATTTGCCATTGGCGACATCGGCTATAACTCGTCAGAGAAATATCCCCGCGGATTGCCTCAGCTTGCACAGGTGGCTATCCAGCAGGGACGTTATGTGGCTCGTGGCCTTAACCGTGGAGACTTCAAAGGGGCATTTGAGTATCGTGACAAGGGCTCGATGGCTACTATTGGGCGTAATCGAGCGGTAGCTGATATTGGCAAGATTCATTTCTCAGGCTGGTTAGCCTGGATGGCTTGGATGTTTATCCATTTGCTGTCATTGATGGGTATGCGTAACAGGGTGAGTGTGTTGCTCAACTGGATGTGGGCATATTTCACCTACAATACCTCCCTGAGGCTCTTGTTCAAAGGAACTCGTTATCCACTTAGAGATTGATGGTGAAGTCATCAGTGCTCCGCCATGCAGGAAAGCGGCGGCGACCATCTGCTATTGTCTCAAGGTCAAGAAGAGAGTAGATCATGCCGTTACGGCGTGTCTCGTGGATATGGCGGCCGAGGTTGTCTACGATAGCCGAGATTCCGGTAGGGTAGTTGCCATACTTATCTTCGCCTAATCGGTTGCAGCTCAAGGCGTAGGCTTGATTTTCAATTGCGCGGGCACTGAGTAGGAACTTAAACTGGTCAGCCCGCGATCCACCCCACATCGAGGGGCATATCAGCAGGTCAAACGGGTGGCGCTCAGTGTTACGTATCCACACCGGAAATCGGAGGTCAAAGCAGATAATGAGCTTGATGTTCCACCCCCGGTATCGGATGATGGGCGAAAGCTTGTCGCCGGGTGTGTAGATCTCTGATTCGTTGGAGAGGGTGAAAAGGTGGCGCTTGTCGTAAAATGTTATGTCACCTCCCGGCTCCACGAAAAATCCGCGGTTGAAGTATCGGCCGCTTCCGTCAGTGGCTAAGAATGATCCGGCGATTGCAAACCCGAAGAAGTTGCTCCATCGCTTAAGGGTATCCACGGTGTGACCATCGTTGGTCTCGGCAAGTTCCTTCAGCGAGGGGTTATCGAATATGTATCCTGTAGTGAATAGTTCGGGGAGCACCACCAGATCAGTGTCAGGCTCCACTTCGCGCAGATGAGCGGCTGTAGTGATGGTGTTCTCGTGCTTGTCAGCTTGCGCGATATCCTGTGGTATGGCGCATATTTTCAGGAGGTTACCCATGGTCAGTCAGTACAGAATTTTTCGGGATATCGTCCGGTATATGATTTATAATAGTCTTTAATGGCGCGCATATCGGCGTCAATATCTCCCGTAGGCACGAATTCTTTGTCGAGATAGATATGGCGCGACGGGAAGTCGATGGCTGCAAGCAGTATGGGCACATGTGCTCCGGCGGCTATACGGAGAAATCCGGTGTGCCATTTGTCAGTACGGGAGCGTGTGCCTTCAGGGGTGATGGCTATGCACAGGCGGGATGACCGGTTAAACTTCTCGATGACGGCATCGGTAAGTGAACCATGATGTTTCTTGCGTGGAACAGGTATCCCGCCCAATGCTTTAAGAAGGTAATTTAACGGGAAGAAGAACCAGGAGGCTTTCATGAGAAAGCCTATCTTGCGGCCGACGGCCCATGATGCAAGCATGCATACCACGAAGTCCCAGTTTGACGTGTGGGGTGCTACTACGACGATGCTTTTGTCGTAGTCAGGCACGCTGACTGTGAGTTTCCATCCGGCGCGTTTGAGTATCCAGGCGCTTAATCCCATATTTTACGATGTTACTGATTATTTAGCAGCCTCTTTGTTGGCTTCTTTGGCAGCGGCGGGGAGGGCTGCGTTCATTTCTTTGATGATGGCATCAACCTCGGTGTTAAACTCATCCTTAAGCGCTTTGAAGGCTTTCTTGTAGTAAGCGGTGCGAGCCTTGACATACTCTTTCTCGTTGTCGAAGCTCGAGGGTGTGCGGTCAAAGTTTACTGAGATGCGCTCGATGCTTTTCTCCTGAAGCTCAGCGATTTTATAGACAATTTCGTTCATTGTCTCGGGGTTGATACCTTCGATAGTACATTTTGCGATGATGCATTCACCGGCAAGTGCTCCGCAGATATTGCGGATTTCTTTTTTGAGAAGACGCTTTGTTGACATATCAATTCAGTTTTAGTGACTATTCTATGCAAAATTAACAATTATTTTTGTCAATGTGTTGACGAAAGGAGATAATTTTTTAGTGCGCTGAAGGCTGGAGCTATTTTCAGATGGTTGTCTCCTTTGATCGGCGGCAGTTTATCTGCTGGATTTTTAAAGTTCACTCCGAGCACACGGTTGACTCTTCGGGCGAATTTCGACGGATGGGCTGTCTCGAGGAATATTCCTTTTTCATTTTCGCCAAGTTGTTGTATCAGAGCTCGATATGCTGTAGCTCCATGCGGCTCGAGGATGTAGTTATGAGCACGATATACCTCGAGCATTGTATCTGCTATCTGATCGTCGGTGAAGCTGCAGCCTGATACATCGTTGCGCAGACGGCCGATATCGTCGCCATACATATCCATAATTCGCCGGATGTTTGACGGATTGCCTACATCCATGGCATTGGCTATGGTTCTGACCGATTTTGCGGGCTTGAATTCACCATTAGTGAGGAATCTGGCAAATGTGTCGTTGAGGTTATTGGCGGTGATGAAGCGCTTGATAGGGAGACCCATCCGCTTGGCCATCAGCGCAGCTGTGAGGTTGCCGAGGTTGCCGCAGGGGACGCTGATCACTACTTCGGGTGAGGTGACAGTGTCGCTCTGATGGAGCAGCCGTGAATAGGCGTGGAAGTAGTAGAACATCTGCGGGAGCAGACGCCCTATGTTGATAGAGTTGGCTGACGTAAGGCTTATTCTCTCACGGAGCTCACGATCCATAAAGGCTTGTTTAACAAGAGCCTGGCAGTCGTCAAACGTACCTGCTACCTCGATTGAATATACGTTGTCGCCGAGAGTGGTGAACTGTCTTTCCTGCATTTCTGAGAGTGTACGCGATGGATAGAGCACACACACTTTCACTCCCGGCACATTGTGGAAACCGCGTGCTACGGCGCCTCCGGAGTCGCCGGAGGTAGCTACAAGTACGGTGATGTTGTCAGGCAGACCATTGTGAGCCGACATATAGGCAAGCAGTCGGGCCAGGAATCGGGCTCCTACATCCTTGAATGCAAGAGTAGGGCCGTGAAAGAGCTCGAGGGAATAGATATCGCCGGTGACTTTCACCAAGGGAATATCAAAGGTGAAGGTATCGTTGACGATGTTGCGAAGATCTCGGGAAGGTATGTCGTTGGCAAGCAAGATATTTGCCACTACGTATGATATGTCGCGTATCGACATATCGGCTATATTGTTGAAAAATGCGCGCGGTATCTCCGGAATGGTGCGCGGCATATATAGACCACCGTCAGGGGCCAAACCTCTCATGACGGCGGCAGTCAGCGTCGAGTCGGGCGAATTATGGTTGGTGCTATAGAACAACATGGCAGATTTTTTGTCAAAATTTCAAAATAAAATCCGGGCTATGGAGTCATTTCCTGTTCTTATTCGCTCCTCAAAAGCTTGCTCGAAGTCACCGGCGGCTTCCTCGCCATACTGGCATGAGATGTCGTAGATGCGTGATCGGATATCAAGCAGCAGTTCGGTGACGGCGTTTTCGTCGGTGACTACTGCAAGAAGTTCATCAGCAGCCTGATGTCCTGCTTCGATAGCTTCGGGTGAAGGCTTGTGGGATTTCGTTCCGGCATGGTCGCTGCAGGAACACGACTGAATTGTAAGCGCGGCCATTGCTGCACTTGCTATACTTATAATAATGTTGTTGACGGAAATTCTCATAATATGGTCATGGCTATTTTGGCGCATGCTTCAGCATCGGCCGAGGCATTGTGGTGATTGTAAAAGGGTATGCCGAGGAAGTCGCAGAGGTTGGGTAGCGAGTATGAGCCGATCATGCCGCGGGGGATGGTGCGGCGGGCAGTGGTGAGAGTGCACAGAAATGGATAGTCGGGATAGTCCATACTGTAGGCGCGGTGGGCGGCGCGGATGCAACCTTCGTCAAACTGCTTGTTGTGAGCCACCAGCGGCAGGCCGTCGATAAACTTATCAACATCGACCCACACTTTGTCAAATGTGCGGGCATTGCGCGTGTCCTCCGGGCCTATACCATGGATCTGGTGGGTGAAATACCGGTTGTAGTATTCCGGCTCGGGCTTTACGAGCTCGTAGAAGTGATCCACGATCACTCCGTCGCGTACCTTCACAGCCCCGATAGCGCAGATTGACGTTGGCTCATTGTTGGCTGTCTCGACATCGATGGCTACGAAGTTATCCATTAAGTAATTTTTAAATCGTCACTAAGAGCTTTGTTGACTTCGTCACGTACATCTTCCATCAGCCATCGTGGGGTGGAGGTGGCTCCGCAGATGCCTATTGAGCGGGCATTGCGTATCCAGTCAGGGTTGAAATCGTCGCGGCGGGATATGTGATAAGTGGTGGGATTGACCTGACGGCAGTGACCTAAGAGCACTTTGCCATTACTGCTTTTGGCTCCGGCTACGAAGAGCACTACATCGTGGGAGGCAGCAAATTTCCTCAGGTAATCCACGCGGTTGGCCACCTGGCGGCATATCGTGTCAAAGTATTCAAACTTCACTCCCGGCTCTATCCTTCGTGCTATCTCATCTATGATGTTTTTGAAGCCGTCCAGAGGCATCGTGGTTTGGGAATAGAGGGCGATATCGCGACCGAAGTCGATGGCATCAAGGCGGTCAGGGCTCTCGATTACGATGGCTTCGCCGTTAGTCTGTCCTACAAGGCCGTTGACTTCGGCATGCCCTTTCTTGCCGTAGATTACGATCTGCGGCCTGGGCGTGCGGTTGGTGTAGGTGGCTTTGATGCGCTGCTGGAGCTTCAGCACCACAGGGCAAGTGGCATCGATGATCGTGATCCCGTTGTCGCGTGCGAGTGAATATGTGGAGGGGGGCTCGCCGTGAGCGCGCAAGAGCACCTTGGCGTTATTCAGGCTCTTGAGTTGCCCGTGGTCTATGGTGATCAGTCCACGGCGCTGAAGCCGCTCCACTTCGTCGCTATTATGAACGATGTCGCCCAGACAGTAGAGCTGTACGTCGTTGTTGTCAAGCTCATCTTCGGCTTTGTTGATGGCCGCCACCACTCCGTGGCAGAAACCTGAGCTGTCATCAATTTCTACACTGGGGCGTAACTCGATCATTTTACTGAGGTGATTTTGTTGAAGATGTCAAGGAGGATTTTGTTTTGCTCGTCGGGGGTGAGCTCGGAGTTGTCGAGATCGAAGGCATCGTCGGCGCGACGGAGAGGGCTCTCCTCGCGGTGTTCATCTATGTAGTCGCGGTTAATTACGTTGGCCAGTACGTCGTCAAAGTTTACATCGTCGCCGCGGGCTTTGAGCTCGTCATAACGTCGTTGGGCTCGTTTTTCGGCCGAAGCGTTGCAGAAGATCTTCATTTCGGCGGCAGGGAATACTGTGGTGCCGATGTCGCGGCCATCCATGACTATACCTCCGGCCTGACCCATCTTTTGCTGCATGGCCACGAGGGCATGGCGCACTTCGGGGATGGCTGCTACGGGCGATACGTTGTCTGACACGGCAAGGCTGCGGATTTCGGTCTCTACATTTCGGCCGTTAAGCATGGTCCACTGGCGGTCGCCGTCCACTTTGAAGTCGATGTCGATATCAGGGAGCGCGGCGATGATGGCCTGGCTATCAGGAGTGCCGTCGGCCGAGATCAAGCCGTGCTGCATGGCGTAGAGCGTTACGGCACGGTACATGGCTCCGGAGTCGATGTATCGGTATCCAATGGTTTTGGCCAAAGCTTTGGCCATGGTACTTTTGCCTGACGAGGAGTAGCCGTCGATGGCTATGATGATGGGGTGAGATGTGTTCATCTGCGGAATTCGTATAAGTTGGTTGAAATATTAAGCATGAAGGTGGATGCTCCGGCGTGGGGCTGGGCATAAGCTATGCCGAGATTGAAGTTGCTGACCTTTAGCCCGGCCGTAAGCGAGAAGCCTGAGAGAAAGTTGCGGCTGTAGGTCGACATATCGGTGCGGGTCTTGTAGTTGTATCCGAGACCGATATGAAACTTTTCGCTCGGCACAAAGTCGGCCGCAAAGATCAGGTGGCGGAAGAGGTTTGACGAAAATGAGTCCTTGAGCTCCGGTGTGCTATCTATGCTGCCATCGCCTGCATCATAATAGGGCAACTTCCATTTTGTGAGATTCCATGCTGTGATTGACCATCTTACGGGGAGCGAGCCGAATGACTTGGTCCAGCCTAACCGCAGGTCGATGGGGAGACGGTCATAGCTTTCGTTGAAGCGCTTGATCTGGCCGCCGAGGTTGGCTGCTACGAAGGAGAAAGAGAGGTCTCTATCGGCATCGTAATAGTTTACACCTAAGTCAGTTGCCAGTGCTGCAGCTGAGTAGGCATCGTAAGTGCTGTAGATAAATTTTACGTTGATACCGCCGCGCCATTTATCAGAAAGGTCGTGGGAGTATATGGCGTTGAATGCCACATCTTTAGGCGAGAAGTCGCCCGTGAGGTTACCGTTGACGTCGGCTCCTTTGATGGATCCGTACCCGAAATATTGTATTCCTATGGCCCAGGCGGCTCTTTCGCCTGCTCCTTTACCGAATTTCACACCGGCAAAATTAGAGTCGCCGATGTAGTGCATATAGTTGAAGCCTAACTGCATACCTATTTCCGGGCCGAGCAGTCCGGGGTTCTGGTCTATGGAGTTAATGTCATCATCCACTGTGGAGATGTTGATGCCTCCAAGACCGTAAGCGAGGGTCGACGACGGAATGTTAAGAAAGTTGTAGGAGGGGGAGCTGTCCTGAGCCGCGATTTTCAGTATCGCGGCCGATGATATGGCAAGTAAGATAAGTAGTCTAATGTTCTTTATCATAGCTGTTAAGGGCGGATCATGAGCCGAAGCTCATGGCTTTATTCCTACTATATAACGCGCGCGGGAAGCAGTTTATTATATGTCAACAAATTAAAAACTATTTTAATCTATCTCAAATCCGCGTGTAGGAGTATTGTAAATTCTCTGGTGGTCACTATCTTTGCACTATAAATTTGTCTTACCGCTTATGAATTTTAAAGCTCTCCCGCTATCTATACTTGCTTTCTCAATGATGGCTTACCCGGCACAGCCGCCGGAATCGCATCATTCTCTTTCTATATCAGAAACCCATATCTATCTCGAAGCTTACGACTACGATTTTGTTGAGGAGCAACCTCAATTTCCCGGGGGCGACCAGGCCATGTTGAGGTTTATCAATAATGAGCGCCGCTATCCTTCGTTGTCCTACAAGACCGGGGTTGAAGGCAGGGTAATGTGCAGCTTTATCGTTAATGCCGACGGGTCGCTGAGCCACGTCGCCGTGGTCAGAGGTGTCAGCGACGATCTTAATGATGAGGCAGTCAGGGTGATTAGCAAGATGCCTCGATGGAAGCCTGGAAAAGTGGGCGGAGAGACGGTTCCGGTGTACTGTCTGCTGACAATTCCCTTTCGAAAATAGTTATATTTATCTATATATTTATTTATATTTATTTTTGAGTATAGCTTAATTAAGGTATTGAGAAACAAATAAGTATAAAAATATTCCTTTATAAATGATTTATATTTGAACTAAATTCAAATTGATTTCGTCATTTCAGAGCGTACCTTTGCATAGGTTTTTTGACACGATGGTGTCAAAGCCTGTCTAAAAGTTAGAAATCGTGTTTTTATACTTAGTGTTTTAGCATCAGGAAAGAGCTCGATCGTGGAGATCGGGCTCTTTTTGTGAGTTGTCAGAATTGTCATGATTCAGGAAGCGGGCGTCGCTCAAATGCGTCGATAAAGCTACCGGGGGTGGAGTTGTAGATCGTCACTCCTTTACGGCGGGCAAACCGCTCGATTCTGTGGTAAGCTTTAAAGGCAACGTAGAAGCTGTTGATGATCTCATGAAGCTTTACATCGCGATATACTGCGGTGACTCGCTCGCTCTCTTCTTTTGACTCGGCGTAGAAATGGGGTTGGATGGATACCACCTCATTGCGCTCGTTGACGCTGAGGGTGCGTGTCCAGGAATGGTCAGCCCCTACGATGTAGATTTTCTTATAGCCCATGGAGATGGATGTCATGATGGCCGGGATGAGCACGTTGCGCGGACGTGGCATGGCGAGGCCTGATGAATAGACCTTGTCCTCAAACCAGTCAAACCCCTCGGCACTTACCATGTTAAACCGACGTATTTCCACGTTGGCGCCTAAATCAGGTGCAATGCGTGCTCTTGAAGGGATTATCAAAGTCATTTTCCAGTCCACATTGGCAAGATTTTGAAGTAAGAGTTTAACGTTCTTATCTTCTGACTTGAAAAAGTGAGGATCAGCAAGGATATAATAACGTGGCTTTAGGGCGAAAAATTCCGAGGTATTGGCAGCGAAATTTACTGCCATCAGTGGCACTGTTTTCATCAACTCATGGTGACTTTCTATAGTCTCGGCAAGCGATGGCCCATTGCCCATGATTATGATACGATCGCCCTCCTGACGGCATTTGCTGATATCGCTGCCTCGTGACGATACGGCGATCTTTACCAGACTCTTGAGTGTGGACCCAGCCTGCGAGATGATGTCGGAGATTTTATCAGAGGTCGTTTTCATCATACACGTGTGTTGATAAATAGTGGGTTACTTCGATTACGGGCGGAGTCACCCCTTCAGGTAATTGGTCAGTAGTGACTGTGTGATCAGCGGTTACGGTGGATAATTCATCAGATGTCATGCCACCCCAGATGCCGCCCAGACGGGCGAGCCAGCGAGCTACAGCGGGCTTGACCGTGGGGATGCGTTTATGGCCTACTCTTACAGAAATTGCCTCGGTAAGGTCATGCCATGTGGGGTCGGTGCCATCGCTTATAATGTAGTTCCCCCCTTTGCCGGCAAGTTCTACTGCGATGCGGGCTACATCAAGGGCGTGAATCACGCTCACTTTAGCCTCATTACCTTTGATATGAAACCATGTGCCGCGGTCAATCTTAGTAGCAATATTGATCATCAGACCATCCATTCCGGTGCCTATCACATAAGGAATCCTTAGTATAGTGATATTATCATCGACCCTATCAGGCATTCCCGTAGTGATGACTACTGTGGCTTTCGTCGGCTTATAGTCGGGCATATCTCCATCGGTCACAATAATATGTAAGTCAGGCTGAATATCTTCTTCAGCTGACGTCACATCATATCCCGCCTTGCTGAGGGCCGCGATAAGATATTTGTCGAGAAACGGTCGGGCAGAGGTTATTACGGCTGATGGTTTACGCTCCATAGTGACAAAATTTTTCGCAAATTTACAAAAAAAATCGCCGCACTTCAGAAAGTACGGCGATTTTAGAAAAAATATGTTATTCGACGGCTACTCTTGCGCTTGCAAATGCATTGAGTTGCAGGTCGGTGAATATTTTCTTCAGCGATAGGGCGGCCTTTACAGGAATACCCATAGCGTTGAGCTCGGGTGAGAATGCGGCGATAGCTCCTAATCCGGGCACAACAGCCAGCATACCGCCACCATAACTTGCCACGGCAGGTATACCGGTGATGGTCAGCCAGCGACGTCCGGCTTTATGCGGACCGCTTACTGCCATATTGGCAATGATGTTGGCCGAATTCTTGCCATCAAATACATTCTGCTTGGTCACTGGATTGACACCGTCAGCCGTGATCGTTGCACCCATGGCTGCAAGCTGCTCGGTGGTAACCTGCATTGAGTGGAGTCGGGCGTATGCATCAAGCGTCAATGCGGCGTCATCATAGAGGAAATATTCAGCCTCGGCAAGCAGGTTGACGGCTCCTTCATTTATGTTTTCGGCCATACGTGCCTTATATAATGTGTCGCTCATCACGGGCGATGATGCCATAAGCGAAGTCATCATATCCGACATGATATCCATTTTACCATCAATATCCCCGGTAGGCTCCACGAGGCTCAGTTCGCGCAAACCTCTTTTGTGAAAATGTTTACCCTTGAGCGCATCCTTGTCGCATTTGCCTGCACAGCAGCATTTTCCGGCAAGTTTGGCAGTAAGCTCTTCGACAGAATATTGCGTCAGCAGTTGCACCATGATAGGCACGTTTGCCATACCGCCAAGCGTGAACGCCGTCGCAGTATCGCCGATGTTATACTTACGGCCATCGTTCAGTATCAGCGTGATGCCGAATATCCCGGCGTTATCTTTCCCGAAAGCCTCGGGAATCTCGCCTTCTGTGTTTTTACTCAATTCGTTGTAAGCATTTTCAATTGTGGAAGTCAGATCTGAAAATTTAATTTTACGTTCCATAATATATTCCATAAGGTTTTTAATTATACAGTTACAACAACCCTCCTCGTGGGATGTTTTCCACATTATATTTTTTAATGTTTACTTAAGATTAGTTACGAAATCTCATATTTTTCAGCTACCTTTGCCAATAATTCATCAATTCTATATATCATGAACTTCAAATCTGCGACTGTAATTCTTGCCGTAATGCTATCGGCATTTCTCGGTAAGGCTGACGATGCATCACGCTACGCCTCTCATTATGAGAATCTTCCGTTTGAAATGCCTACGGTTACACGTCCCGTATTTCCTGACCGCTCGGTCAATATTGCCGACTGCGGCGCTATCGGCAACGGCTCGGTGCTTAATACTGTGGTAATAAATAATACAATCGACTCGCTGTCGGCACTCGGGGGAGGTCGAGTAATCATCCCGGCCGGAATATGGCTTACCGGCCCGGTAATTTTAAAGTCAAATATTGACTTTCATCTCGAAGATGGTGCCGTGCTCGCCTTCTCGGCTGATGTGGATCTTTACGGACTGATTGATACCTCTTACGAGGGGTTGAATATGAAGCGTACTCAGTCGCCTCTATCAGGACACAACCTCGTCAACGTAGCCATAACCGGCAAAGGCGCCATTGATGGAGCCGGCGATAAATGGCGTCCCCTGAAGCGCGGTAAAGCTTCGGCCGATCTGTGGAAGGCACGCGTGGCGTCAGGAGGCTATGTAGAAAAAGAATCCACCTGGTACCCATCAGAATACGCAGCTCGTGGCCCGAAAGTGACTGTCGACCCTGACACTGCCACAATCGAGCAGCTCCGTGGCTACAAGCAGGCTCTCCGTCCGGTGATGGTAAGCCTCGTAGGCTGCAAAAATGTGCTCCTCGAGGATGCTCTTTTCCAGAACTCTCCGGCCTGGAATATCCATCCCCTGCTATGTGAAAACCTCATCATCGACAATATCCTGGTGCGAAATCCTTCGTTTGCCCAGAATGGTGACGGTATTGATGTTGAGTCATGCCGCAACGTGTTGGTTATAAATACTACTCTTGACGTGGGCGACGATGCTATCTGCATTAAGTCAGGCAAGGATGAGGATGGCCGTAACCGAGGCGTGCCTTGCGAGAACGTTATCGTAGACAACTGCCGTGTTTTCCAAGGTCATGGAGGCTTCGTAGTGGGTAGTGAAATGTCAGGTGGCGTAAAAAACATCTCGGTCAGCAACTGCCGCTTCATCGGCACTGATGTCGGCCTCCGGTTCAAGAGCCAGCGTGGCCGTGGTGGTGTAGTGGAGAATATCTATATCCGTGATATAAATATGTATGACATTACCAACGAAGCCCTCCTCTTTGACCTATACTATTTCACCAAAAAGACTGACGTTATCCCGGCCGTAGATATCACCACACCTGAGTTTCGCGACATTTATATTAATAATGTGGTATCCCACAACTCCGGGCAGTCAATGTACTTCAACGGTCTCCCCGAAAAGAAGATTTCCGGTATCCATGTCACTGACTCCTACTTCTCTTCGCGCCGTCCGGCACGCATCGTTGAGTCAGAAAAAATCACTATCGAAAATGTGACCCTCATTACACCGTCGGCTCCCGCCCTTGAGCTTGAAAATGTCGACGATGTCAAGATCGAAAACCTCACTGTAGCCCCCGGCCAAACCAACTCCATCGCCGTCTCCGGTACAAATTCCGGTCTTAATCTCCCCCGCTAACTTAACATTACGTTTAAACGTGGGACAATTGATGTTCAACGGGCTTCGAGGAAGGGAAGCGTAAGACTGTAGAGGATCTGATACGCAAGATGAAGGAGGCCGGAATGTCTGACGATATGATCGATAAGTTACTTTGATCTACACTCTTCTTCAGGCTTGCAAGGAGCTTTGCTTATTTAGAGATTCGTCCTATTGCAACAAAAAGAGCGCCTTGCCGGGCGCTCTTTCTATAATAGTGCTGATGGATTTTTACTTTTCGTAGGAGTCAGTGCGGAAGGGGACGGCGGGCATACCATCAGAATTGTGAAGGGCGCCTACCTGGAAATTCTTGAAGCAGTATCTTACATCCTTGATTTCAGGTACTTCGGCGCATGAGAGGATTACATCCTGCTTGAACCAGTCCACGCGCGCATCGGCTTTGTGGAACACTCCGTCCTCACCGGCCACTTCAAAGCCGTCGACGTTGCCTACATTGGGGGTCAAGCCGCTGCCGAAGTTGTCAAATTGAAGTCTTACCGTGCCGTCATTGCCTTTAGTCATCGACTTAAACTCGGGGCAACGCCAGGGCATACCCTCGATACCATATTGTCGCTCAGCTACCTGCCATGCCATGCGCTCGCCTATCTCGCGCTTGCGCGAGCCGTGGATCACGTCAACTTCGTAAGGATAAGTGAGATCGTTGGTGCAGGTGATGCCACTGTTGGGAATGGAGTCAGCGGCTATGTGCTGCTGCTCGCGCACCATAGCAGCGAAGGTCTCCTCAGGTTTACCCCAGCCGAAACCGGGATTCTCGGTCTGATAGAAGGGTAGGGCATTTTCATAGTCGCCCCAGTCCTTGCGCCAGCGGTCAACCATTGCGGTGAGCAGGCGGCAATACTGGTCAGCATTCTGAATATTGGATTCACCTTGATTCCATAGGAAGCCTTTGATGGTGTAGCCGATGAGGGGATAAACGAGCGTATTGTATTTGGTGCTATAATAGAACGCCGGCTGGCGATCCGGTTCCTTCTGCATGGCTTCGAAGTCAAATCCGAGGCTCTCCACCAGGTCGCGCGGCATCCACCCCTCCACCTGTGTTCCGCCATAGGTGCTGCAAATAATACCTACGGGGACATCGATCAGATTGTTAAGCTCGCGCGCGAAGTAGAATCCCTGAGCGCTGAACTTGCGGGTATTTTCAGGCGAGGCTACCATCCATGGACCAGTAGCACGTTCCTGAGGATCCCAGTGATCCCAGCGCTGCAGGTAGGCCATACGCACCTTGTCGCGTAGCAACCCGGAGCGGGCGATATCAGCTCCCGCGCCATCAATAGGCTGGGAGATGAAGCCATCCATAGGCATCTCCATATTTGACTGCCCGGCGGCAAACCATACCTCACCTATGAGAATATCGGAGATGGTCTTTGACTCTTTGCCTTCAGTGAAGGTTATTTCGTATGGGGTATATGAGGCCTTGGGGGTGGCAACACGGAGATTCCAGCGTCCTTCTTTGTCGGCCTTGGCGGTATAGGTTTTACCGTCCCATGAAGGGGTGACGGTGACGGTAGCACCGGGAGCAGCCCATCCCCAAAGCTTGGCATCGGCCTGCTGCTGAAGTACTGCATGGTCGCCGAGTTGCTCGGGAAGTTCAAGTGCTTGAACTGATGAGGCAGTAAAGCCTAATGCAAGTAATGCAAGTGAAAGTGAATTGACGTATTTCATAATTAATCGATTTTGAGAAGTCCTTCAAGACATACCACATGGTGCTCCTTGATGCCAAGTTTATCCATCCATTCGCGGGTCTGGAACGTTTCAAGAACACCGGTGTTGTAGCCGCCCCCCTGATCGTTTGTCCATATCCAGTAAGCTGTAGGCCAGAGACATGCTTTGAAATCCACGGCTTTGTAGAAGTCCTCGGTCACGCCATGCTGTCCGTGGTGAGCCATCTGGAGATAGTCACATTTGAGGTCGTCACGATACTTGGAGTTGAGGAGCTTTTCGCCGCTCTCAGCGCCTGTGTCGGCAAGGAAGATGATTGATTTCTTGTCGTCCCACACTTTCAGTATCATCGAGGAGTTGTTGAACGGATTCATGTGAAGCTCTTCGTTGACCACCCCAAGCACCTTGAAGTTGAAACCGTCGATATTGCCGGTAAAGCCGGGCTCGCGGATGTCAGTGACGGGGATTGAGCAGGTGTCAAGCACTGCATAGAAATCCTTGGCATATTCGCCGTAAGGCTGCTCCAACTCAACGAGCTCGGGCGAGAAGCGCGAGTGGTAGATATGATTTATCTTCATGCCTTGACGATCCTTTAGGACTTGCCATAGCACGCCCATGTGGTCGTCATGGGGATGAGTGATGATCCATGCCTCCACCTCATTGCCGAGTCCGGCGATGAAGCCGCGGAGGTAAAGCTGCTCGGCAGGCCATCCGCCATCCATCACGATAACCTTACCGTTCTGGGTGCGGAACACGTAAGAGTTGCCGATGTTGCCGGGCTGCATGGGCAGTTGCCACATGGTGAATACTGATTTTTCTTTTGATTCTTTTGGCTTCTTGGCCATGCCGATCGCAGGGATGCATAGCAGCAACGCCAAAGCAAGACAGATTTTTTTAAGCATAACGGTATTTAGATAGATTTTGAAGATTAGAATGTAGCGAGCCATGCCGATAGATCGTCAAGCATCTGTGTATGGTGTTGGAAGGAGTTGAGGATTCCCCAGCCATGTTCGCCGGTGGGGTAGATGTGGAGGGCAGCGGGTACTCCTGCCTGGTGAAGCGCTATATAATAAGGTGCTGCATTGGTGGCGGGATTCACCATGTCGTCGTCAGAGCAGAGGATGATGGCACGGGGAGTGTCCTTGGTCACCTGCTTGTCGTTAGAATATTCTTCCACGAGCTCAGCTGAAGCATCCTTGCCGAGGAAATTGTCGTGGGTGAGAACGTGGCCGAGCTCAGCGTCCATCGATATCACGGGGTAAAACAGGATCTGGAAAGCGGGGCGCACGTCGGGGGCTGAATGGGTAGCTATTGTGGATGCAAGATGGCCACCGGCCGATGAGCCCATGATGCCTATGTCGGCAGGGTTGACGTGCCACACTTCGGCGCTGTCGCGTACGATCTTCAGCGCTGCCTCGGCGTCGCCGATAGGCTTGGTACGGTCGCCGGCGGGGAGGGCGTATTCGAGCACTATGTAAGTGATACCCTGCTTGTTGAAGTAGGGTGCCCAGTCCCATCCCTCGTGACCTACGGCGTGACCTAAGTATGAGCCGCCGGGGCAGGCCACGATGGCCCGGCCGTTGTTGAGCTCATCCTTGGGGAGGAACACTTTCATTTTGGGTGTAGCGATGTCGAGCACTTTCTTTGTCGGAGTCCACTGAGCCGATGCACTCAGCGAAGCCACCATGACGAGTGTTGCTAATAGATAACGTAATGTTTTCATGTTGATTGGTATTATTAAATTTTTTCAAGTGAAAGTGAGTTGACTTTAGCGTTCTTGCCTTGCAATCCTACGATAATTGTCGTAGAACGGGGAATACGGAATTTACTTCCGTAAACACAGGTATAATTGTCAGTCGAGAGGTTGACTATCAAGGGCATAATCTCACCCGAGCCGCTGAAATTCATCTCGTATTCTCCCGGCTCGAGGTATATGCCCTGATACAGCGTGCCGTCGGCGATGCTTACTTCGCCGCTTTTTTCAGAGCTGACCGTTCCTTCAGTCGACCAATAGGCCAGGCGGTCAGAGAAGTTGCTGTTTTTCAGATGTGTAGTCCCATGCACGGGGGCATCCGTAAGGAGCGTTGCGGGCTCTACACCATTGAGTTCGCACGGTGAGAGATATTCGTTATGGTAGATTCTGAGATTTTTTACCGGGGCATAGTCGTCAGTCTCGGTGTTGGTGAACGGTTTGCCATCAAACGGATTGTCGGGCCAAGTGCCTATCGAGTGGCCGCCGCGGAGCACACAGTCAGTCACCTCGATATCGTCAATCTCGTTATGATCTTGACGCGGATTGGTTGAACCCCAGGGAATTATGGCTATGGCTTTGCCGCCGCCACCGCGAGCGCCGTCAATGTAGCTGCTGACCACATCGATATGACGTACCGAGGCGTCAATCGAGTCGACACGCTCGCGCCACACTCCGCCGCGAGGGTCTTTGTAGCTGCTGCAGAGCACTATGCCATCGTCATTTGACTCGTAGATGCAGCGGGCTACCTTGACATTAGTCACGGCATTGCCGAAGCTGAAGCCGTCGCCGCTCAGGCAGGTGACTTCGAGCAACTTCAAGTTGCCGATAAACACACTGTCGGCTCGGTAAAATATCGTATGATAATTATTGCAGCGGTTGATCTCAATGTCAGAGATCTCTACGTTGCGTGTATTGCAGATGGCGATTGGCACAAGATGGATGCGGTCGCTGCAGGTACGCGCGTAGTGATGCCAGGCAGGGTTTTCGCTGAAGGTATCATCCATACGTATCTTGCCGCCCCCGGTGATTTTTACCCGCCGGGTATCCTTAGCAAGGATAAGAGGGCGGTTGGTATACATACAGTGGGTCCAGGGAATACCGGGTATCACATTGTCGTGACCATATTCCGGAGGAAATTCCTTATAGTGGTCAAATACCGGCGACTGGCGGAGCACGGCGCCGGAATCGATGACAAGGGTCACATTTTCAAGCAGCTCAATGTTTGTGGCGAGATATTCGCGAGGATTTCCTGCACTACCGGTGAGCACCACTCGTCCGCCTCCATTGAGAGCCGCGGCTTTTACGGCCTCGTTGATGGCCTCATTATCATTTGTGACACCGTCACCTCTGGCTCCGAAATCGGTCACGAGATAGATAGCCTCCGGTGTATCAAACTGATAAGGGTTAGAGTGGAAATCCCTCCAGTTTTCGATAAAGAAAGGCCTGTCAAACTTCACCAGACTCCCGTCAGGAGCTCGTAATGCGGCTTCAAAACGGCTGCTTAGATGAGTCATGCCTTTGATCGGGCGATTGAAGTCGATATTGTCAATCTCAAATTGAGTGTCGTTAACGATGGCTGCGCCTACAAGCTCAAGGCTGTCAAAGGGCAATTCGCTCTTCCATAGCGGCGAGTGACGCACCTCTACTTTGCTGCCGGGAAGAAGTTTGCAGGTGATCAATCCTTTGATAGTTATAGCCTTACCATCGGCAACAGCTACAGTGACATTACCTGCTACAGGACTTATCGGATCTTCATGCTCAAATGAAATTCTCTCGATGGCAAACCGTCCGGAGCCTCCTCTCGGCTCGATCCGCAGTCCGGTGATGCGCTGGCGCGACCCGGGTGTAACGAGATCCGAAAAGTTAAATGCAGCCTTTGTGATATCGCCACTTTTGTCTATGGCCACGGTCTTGGACAGCGCGGGGTCAAAAATGCCAATGGAGTCAGTGGCCACGTAGAGCCGCAGACTGTCAGTGCCTTTGACGTCGCTCAGAGCTATCATCACCGTGTTGCGCTCTGAAAGTCGGGGATTGTAGATGGCATTACGGCTGTCGGAAGTATAGATATCAAATTTCGAACCTACCCTATGGGTTATTACCGCGGCTGAATTATCTTGCTTAACCTTGCCATGCCCTTTGACCACGATACTTGCCGTTGAGCCCGGAATGTTAAAGTCAAGGTCGAGCGGTTTGCCGGCGGTGATTTCGTCAATCTTGCAGATTACCCCTTCCCAGAGCTCATCGCTCTTGTTGCAGAAATCGATATCTATCGCCGCTATCTTATCAAGAAACTGGCAATCGGTCATATCGAACATCACTTGTTTCCACAGCGTTGGGATCACATCGGCCGATGACGTGAACGTTTCGCCGTCGGCCGACTTCAGCGTCATCGACGTCACCATCCTCCGGCCCGGCCCTTCGGGCAGAAGCAGTCCGTAAGAGAGAATGGGTGTAGCACTGAGATTGAGCGGTCGTGCCGGGGTGAATGTTATGGTGTGGGTGTCAGATGCCGGAGAATCGTCAGTAAACCGTATCTCCATAAATCCCGAGCCGTGAAAGCCACCTTCGGCCGGAGTAAGTGGCTGGATACTCATTACTGATGGCGCGGAAATGTCGAATCCATCGGTCGTTTCGTCGCAGGAGGCTATGGTGACAATATCATAAATTGAGCAGCGGTTTGACACATCATGACCTTCAGCCGAGGCTGTCGTCATCACGATGGCGCTTATCGCTGTCAAGCAGAATTTGGTAATTGTTTTCATACTTACAAAGGTAGCGTGAAAGAGCGACACATAATTTATACGATTGTGTCAATTTTGTTGTAAGGATTGTTTCAATGCACATATATTAAAAAATTTGGTACAGATTGAAATTATTTTTGTATTATATTATTGTACTTTTGTGCATCAGTAAACCTTAATATCACATTTATTTATGCGGTTAAAACACCTTCTCTATTCTGCCGCAGCTCTGGTCAGTGCAGGCGTGTTATCCACATCCTGTTCGTCGTCTCCGGCATCAGCCTCGATCGCTACGGTCGAGAAAAATTTCATGACGCCGCCTGATTCGGTCAGGATTGCGGTGTATTGGTATTGGCTTAACGATAATCTTTCACCCGAAGGAGTAGTCAAAGATCTTCAGGCCATGAAAAAAGCCGGTATCACCCGTGCCCAGATCGGCATGATCGGAGTGGATAACCTTACCCCCGGCGACGGTACTTACAACAGTGATCTCTGGTGGGAGACCCTTCATCAGGCTCTCAAGACTGCCACCGAGCTCGATATCGAGATCGGTATCTTCAATTGCCCGGGATGGAGCCAGTCAGGCGGCCCGTGGATCAAGCCGGAGCAGTCAATGCGCCATATCGTGTCAGCTGACACCGTGGTTACCTGCCCGGGTAAGATCACCATTGACCTTCCGGTGATTGCCGGTGCTTGCCAGGATGAGGCTGTGATAGCATATCCCGCCTTCACCGCCACTCCGGTGGAAAAGACCTGGACTCTTGACAAGGTGGAGGGTAAAGCCCTCAGTCAAGTTCTTAACCTCGGCTCTGACGTTACGGTGCGCAGCCTTGAAGTTATCGCTTCATCGCCTATCGCTACTGTAGCCACTGTGAAGGCTAAAATCGATGGCCAGTGGAAGGACCTGAAGAGCTTTGAGATTGACCGCTTCAATCCGCAGAACATCGTAGGCTTTGACCCGTATGCTCCAGTCAGAATCTCACTCCCCGAGGTCACTACTTCAGAGCTGATGCTCGACATCGCGGCTGCCGGTAACGGTAAACTGCAAGTGGTGGTATCTGACCGCCCGAAGGTAGAACGCACTGCCGAGAAGCAGCTGGCCAAGATGTGTCAGGTGCCTCTGCCTATGTGGGATTATTATATGTGGGATAAAGAGCCTGACTACACTACCGCTGACTGGACTATAGATCCATCAAAAGTCGTGGAGCTTACATCTTCAGTTAAGGATGGCAAGCTCACTTGGGATGTTCCCGAAGGCAGCTGGGTGGTTTCGCGTATATGCATGGCCACAACCGGTGTGACCAACTCGCCCGCCACCCCCGAGGCTACCGGCCTTGAGGTCGACAAGATCAACCGCGAGCATCTCCAGGGTCACTTCGATGCCTACATAGGCGAAATCCTGCGTCGTATCCCGGCTGAGGATCGCAAGACTTTCAAGATCCTCGTGGAGGACAGCTACGAAACCGGCGGCCAGAACTGGACCGATAATATGACCGAGAAGTTTATCGAGCGCTACGGTTATTCGCCACTTCCTTATCTGCCGGTGCTTAACGGTATTCCCGTGGGCAGCAATGAGATATCCGACCGCTTCCTTTGGGATCTCCGTCGCCTCGTGGCTGACCTTATTGCCACCGAATATGTAGGAGGTCTCAAAGAAATATCCAACAAAAACGGACTTACAACCTGGCTTGAGAACTACGGCCACTGGGGATTCCCGAGCGAATTCCTGCTCTATGGCGGCCAAAGTGACGAGATAGCCGGCGAATACTGGAGCGAGGGTACTCTCGGTGATATCGAAAACCGTGCCGCCTCGTCCTGTGGTCACATCTACGGTAAGTCAAAGATATGGGCTGAGTCATGCACTGCAGCCGGTAATCCTTTCGGCCGCTATCCTAACGTCATGAAGCAGCGCGTCGACCGCTTCTTCACCGAGGGTATCAATGCATCCCTTCTCCACCTCTATATCCATCAGCTCGACACTCCCGAGGAGCCCGGTATCGCTGCATGGTTTGGCAACGAGTTTAACCGCAAGAATACCTGGTTTGAACAAATGGATATCTTCACTGACTATCTGCGCCGCTGCGACTACGTCCTTCAGCAGGGCCGCTATATAGCTGACGTGGCCTACTTTATCGGCGAAGATGCTCCCAAGATGACTGGCGAATGTAACCCACCTCTCCCTGAAGGATATTCATTTGATTATATCAATGCCGATATCCTGAAAAATCATGCCCGCGTAAAGAATGGCCGTCTGCTACTCGACAGTGGCATGGAATACAGTGTACTAGTGCTCCCGGCTCAGGAAACCATGCGCCCCGAGATGCTTGAGTGCATCAAGCGCCTCGTGGAAGATGGCCTTAACATCCTCGGCCCGGCTCCCAAGAGCTCTCCCTCGCTTGCCGGCTACCCTGAGGCTGATGCTGAAGTGCAAAGCCTTGCTGCCCGGATGTGGGCATCAGGCTCTGACTACAATATAGTAGGCAAAGGCAAGGTGTGGAACGCTGGCGTGACACTCCCCACTATCTTTGCCGAACTTAACCTCGTACCTGATCTTTCAGTGCCCGCCGGTCAGGCCATGCCGCTCTTTATCCACCGTCAGCTAAAGGATGCCGAAATCTATTTTGTGGCTAACCCCAACGACTCTACAATAGTTATTGATCCTACATTCCGTGCGGGCGCAGGTATGGTGCCGCAACTATGGAATGCCGTTGATGGCAAGATTCGCACTCTGCCGCAGTTTGCTGACGCTGAGGACGGCCGCGGTATAACTGTGCCTCTCACCCTCGAGCCGCTCGAAAGCGCCTTTATCGTGTTCCGCAAAGATATTAAGGTGCCTGCTGAGGGCGTGAACTTCCCCGCTCCTGTGGTTGTGGCCGATCTGTCAAACAATAGTTGGTCTATTCAGTTTGACCCCGCTCGTCGCGGTCCGGCTGAGCCCGTAGTGGTAGAGACCTTGGGCGACTGGTCAACAAACCCTGATTTTGACATCGCTCACTATTCCGGTAAGGCTGTCTATTCCACCACGTTTGACCTCGACAAGATTCCTGCCGGACGCACTTGCCTTGATCTCGGTAAGGTAATGGTGATGGCACGCGTGAAGGTCAACGGTCAGGATGCCGGCGGAGTGTGGACTGATCCTTATCGCCTTGATATCACTTCACTCCTGACTTCCGGCAAGAACACAATCGAAGTGGAGGTGGTCAACAACTGGCGCAACCGCATCATCGGCGACCTTTCGCTCCCGGCTGACCAGCGTATGACCTGGACCAACCTTGAAGGTCTTACTCCCGCAGATCCTCTTCAGCCATCCGGACTGATTGGCCCCGTGAAACTTTTGAATTTCAATTAAAATCTTTACCTTTGAGGGTGTCAAAGTGTGGTGCATTGACACCCTTGTTATAACATTTAGTCATGAAATTAAATAAGTTAGTCATAATCGTCGTCGCTGCCTTAACCTCGTTAGGTGCCTCAGCGATAGTAAATGAAAAGATCCTCACTTCTGCTGAGGTGGCCGGTAACAATCTGCTGGCTTATCCCGTGTCAGGCTTCCCCGAGCTCACTCCTGCCCCCGAAGTTTATACCCCGGTGCATATAGAGCATTATGGGCGCCATGGCAGCCGCTGGCTTATTGCTGAGACTGATTACACAGCTCCGGTGGTTTTCCTCGAAAGCGTCGACAATGCCGGAGCACTGACCGATACCGGAAAAGAGCTCCTCGCAAAGGTTAAATCCATCGCCGCTGATGCCGCCGGAAACTCCGGACGCCTTACATCCACCGGTGCTCGTCAGCATCAGGGTATCGCACGGCGCATGTATCATAATTTCCCGGAGATATTCGCTGATTCAGCCGTCATCGATGCCAAGTCGACCGTGGTGGTGCGATGCCTCCTCTCTATGGTCAATGAGCTGACACAATTTGCAGCCCTTGCTCCGGAGGCCACCATCTATGCCGAGTCAGGCTGGCCTCTACAGCCTACCCTTAATCCCTGCGATTTCGCCACCGATGCTCAGGCCAAGCGTAATGCCGCCGATCCTGCCATTCAGGCTTTCCGCCGCAAAGTGGTGCATCCGCAGCGCTTCATCGCTTCGATTATGGACACTACCAAAGTGGCTGTTAATCAAGATCAACAGCTCCAGCTCTTCCACGAGATTTTCGAAATAGCATTCAATGAGCAGAGCCATGGCCGACCCATCCTCGCCAGCTACTTCACTCCTGAAGAGATCGACAGCCAGTGGCAGGTCAACAATGCCCGCTGGTATGTCCACTCCGGATATTCACCCCTGAGTGACGGCGAGATGCCTGAAGTCACCCGTCCCCTGCTCGAAGCCATCATCGTCAGCGCTGACTCCGCTCTCATGACCGGAGGCCCCGAGGCCACCCTCCGCTTTGGCCATGAATCAGTGCTCCTGCCACTTGTGTGCGCCATGCAGATCAACGGCAAGGATGTGGTTGTCGATTCGCTCGAAGATGTCGCTTCCGTATGGAAAGCTTACGAGGTCTTCCCCATGGGTGGTAATCTTCAACTGATATATTACACCGCCGATGCCCGCGAGCCGCTGGTTAAAATCCTCCTTAACGAGAAAGAAGCAAAGCTGCCGATTGACCAATTTTCACCCGGGTTTTACCGTTGGAAGGATGTGAAAAACCTCTGGAGCTCTCCCGCTCATGCCAAATAATGTTAAAACATCATCCATTTGACCGTCACCAGCTGATTTTATCTCATCGAACTTAAAAATTTTGCTACTTTTGCATCATAAATCTTAACAACCATGACGACAGTCTCAATTGTCATTATGTTTTCCATCGCTATAATTGCCGTGGCAGTGGTGCTTCTGGGAGTCAAAGTCTTCTTCGTCAAAGGAGGCCGTTTCCCGTCAGGACATGTTCACGATATCAACGCGCTGAAAAACAAGACAATGCATCATCGCCAAGAGAAATAAATGCAAAATATATTAATTAAAACTTATAACATTCTATGAAAAAATTAGCTCTGACAGCTAAGGTGTTTGCTCTTGCTCTCGCTTCTTCAATGGTTATTGCTTCCTGCTCGGGTAACAAGACTGATAACGGCGCAGCTCCCGTTGCCGCAGCTGACTCTGCATCTACCGCTACAAGTGTCAACTTCCGATATATCGACGGCGATTCGCTTACTTCAAAATACAATCTTGCAAAGGATTTCAACGAGGCTTACATCCGCTCTCTTTCCAAGCTCGAGAACGCCCGCCTCGCCAAAGCTAATGAGATCCAGCGCTTTGCTAATCAGGTTGAGCAGAAGGCTAAAGCCGGTGGTTATCTCTCTGAGACCACTTACAATGCTGACCTTCAGAAACTTCAGAAGATGCAGCAGGATGCTGAGGCTTATCTGGCTAACCTCAGTCGTACTGCCGAAAGCGAGCTCGCCCAGCAGCAGCTCCAGCTCCACGACTCTATCGAAAACTATATCAAAATCTATAACGCCACTCGCGGTTACGACGCTATCCTCCTCAAGCAAGCCGGCCTTTATTTCAACCCGGCTCTTGACATCACCAATGAAATTGTTGACGGCCTAAATGCCCGCTACAACAAGGTTGAGGAAAGTAAGTAAGCTCACTTTTTTACCGCATCCCGCTTCGTCTTGACCTTACGGCGGGATGCGTCTTTTTCTATCTCCTCAATCGGGATGTCGTCATATTCAATCACTGACATGAAACGCCTTTATTACATTTTCGCATTCTTAGTTCTGCTTTGCTCTAATTCAGCTTATTCTCAGCCGGATAGCACCACTATTGATGACCTCCGCGCTCGTCTGACTGAGGCTAAATACAGTGCGGATTCCATCAAGATTCTCACTGATATGTTTGATATGTCAGTGACTCCCGAAAAAATAGCCCTCGGCAACAAGCTGATTCCTATGGCTTCTACCTCAGGGAATGCGGCTCTATCGTATGACATCATACGCCGCATGGCCAACTTCCGCAGCAAGGATGTACCATACCTTGATAGCCTTCTGGCTGCCACTCGTCGGTTCCCCGAAACTACTGACCGCCGCATCACCGAGACTTTTATCCGTATGCTTTCTAACTGCGAAACCGTAAGAAACGCCTCTGACTCGGTGAAACTCTCTAATCTTCACCGCCTTATCCACGAGTATTCACGCAATTCGCCCATAGGTGTCTATGAAAAAATCATCAAGCTCCACTATATATGCCTGCTCCTGAGCGATAGCTTTCAATCTGACATCATCGACGTGTATAACGACGACCTCGGCAAACTGATAGCACGATTGCCTGACGAAGCTTACTCTCTCCGTAATCTATATTGGGTACAATCAGCTATCAACTATACCCGTTGTGGATTGACTGACAAGGCTTTACTGGCTGACAGAAAGCTCCTCGATATTATAAATGAACTCGAAGTTAAGTCAAAGAAAGAGGGTCGTAACCATATCAATTATGCCCCTAACCGATACATAATCTACACTCGTATGCTATCGAATCTCAATTCGTTGCAGCCTGACGAGATTGAGAATCTTTATGCCCGGGTGATGAAGCTGGTGAAAACTGACTCCCGGGCAGCCCGCACTTTCCAATTGCGCCCTGAAGCCGACGTATATTATAATATGTATCATAAAAATTATGATAAGGCTTCCGAGGCGATCCGTACAATCTTAGCAAATAATCCTACTGAAGCATGGAAAACGCGCCGCATGCTCAAGCACCTGATCGAATGCTCAACAGCTCTTGGCAATAAGGATGAGCTGATTTGGGCGCTGACCAAATATAGCGCCATCGACGAGAATTTTATTCAGAACCAACTCGCCGACAAATACAAGGAGCTGCAGATTATCTACGATATACATTCCCTAAAGGATGAATATTTTAACCTGATGAAGGAGAAAAATGATAATGAGCATCAGTCGCGTACCACGATACTCATTGTCGCCATCGTGTGCGCGGCTCTGCTGCTCGTATTAGTCCTCGTGCTCCTATACCTCTATCGCCGCACACGATCACTCGCAGCAAAGCTCCGTGACTCCAACGAACTACTTACCGAGGAGCGTGACAAGCTCGAAGTCCAGCAGCAACGCGCCCGCGAGGCTCGTGACCAGGCCATCAAATCCAATACTCTCCGTGCTGACTTCATAAAGAATCTTTCTACCGAGATTGCTACTCCTCTGCAGTCAATCGTGGAATACTCTCACCTCCTTACCGAGATTGCCGATGAGTCAACCAAGCCTTTCACCGAAAACTATGCATCAATCATAGAATACAACTGTGATTATCTGCGCACTATCTCTGAGGATGTCGTCACCCTCTCTGAAATTGACACCTCGGATATCGTAATCAAAAACGCCCCCGTAAATCTTGCCAAACTTATTCCTACGGTAATCGAATCCGTTAAGTCAGGAAACAAAAAAGTCGTAGATATAAAGTACACTGATGAGGTGAAGCGGCCATTCCTTTCTGACTCACAGCGTATAGTGCGCATAGTCACCGCCTTGCTCCAGAATGCCGTGAAATTCTCTGACGGCAAGAATATTACCGTCGACTCCAGTATCACGCCGCAAGGTGAGGTGCAGATAGCCGTGACAGATACCGGTGTCGGTATACTCCCCATCTTCAAGGACAAGATATTCCAGCGATTCTTCAAGATCAACAAAGATCAACCCGGTATCGGCTTCGGTCTCCCTATAGCCCGCAGCCTTGCCCAGAAGCTCGGCGGCAACGTAACCCTCGACTCCACCTACACCGCCGGCGCCCGCTTCCTCTTCACACTTCCCCTGAAATAAGTTTGCATTCCATCGAAAAATTTTGTATATTTGCAAAACAACTGATAAAACGATTTGACCAATGGATGAAGCGAACAAATATATACGATTTGATTGGGCGATGAAGCACATACTTCGTGACAAAGCCAACTTCGGTGTGCTTGAAGGCTTGCTGACAGTCCTTATCGGCGATAAGATCTCCATAGAGGAGATTCTTGAAAGCGAGTCAAATCAGGATACTGATCTTGACAAATTCAATAGAGTAGATATCAAAGCTAAAAATTCTGAAGGTCACATCGTTATCGTGGAGGTGCAACTCACTCGTCAGTTGCACTATCTGCAACGAATACTTTACGGAACATCAAAAGCTGTCACTGAACATATCTCGTTAGGTGATCAATACGATCAAGTAAAGAAGGTCTACTCTGTTAGCATCCTATATTGCGATCTTGGACGTGGCGATGACTATGTGTATCACGGCAAAACCACATTCAAAGGATTACATACAGGTAATGACCTTCAGGTAAGTAGTCGTGTGCGTGACAAAATCATCCCGGTGCTTCCTGAAAAGGTTTTCCCGGAATACTATATAATAAGGGTCAACGAATTTGACAAGATACCTAATTCTCCCCTTGATGAATGGCTTGAATACCTTAAAAATGGGGTCATTAAGGAGGATACCCGTACTCCCGGACTTCAAGAGGCTCGCAAGAAACTCCAAGTCCTGAAAATGTCGACCAAGGAGCGCCGTGCCTACGAAGCTCATGTCGATAACATTATGATACAGAACGACGTCCTCTCAAACACTCGCGAGGAAGGTGTTGCCGAAGGCCTCGCTGCAGGCATAGAGATTGGTCATGAAAGAGGGCTTGAAGAGGGTCTCGAAAAAGGCAAAGAACTCGGCCGTGAAGAAGGCAAACGTGAGGCTATCGATGAGGTGATCCGCAAGATGAAAGAAGCCGGAATGTCCGATGATATGATCGAAAAACTCCTCTAACGCTTTTCGATATCAGCTCTGCTCTTACTGATCGACACAAGCCATACGCCGGTGAATATCAGTACCACGGCTATGCATTTGGCTATGGTAAGTTTCTCAAGACCAAGCGACAGGCCTACACTCATGGCCACTATCGGCTGGACGTAGTTGAACATTCCCACCATCGTGGGTCGCAGATTTTTCTGGCCGATCATCACAAGAATGTAAGCAATAAACGTCGCAAAGAATACCACATATGCCACACCCCATGCCTCCATCGATGTGATGCTGCTCCATTGCGCTTTCATAATGTCGCCCATCGAGAAAGGTAGCAGAAGCACGGCAGCAAACGTAAACATCCACTTCATCAGCGTCACTACGCTGTATTTCTTGATAAAATTCTTATAGAAAGTGAGATAGCAGGCATAACTCAACTGAGCTGCAAGTACCAGCAGGTCGCCCACCATATTGTCGCGACCTCCGGCCTGATCAAGATTAAGATTACCCGTCACAAGCATCACCGCACCTGTCATACCCAGCAGTATACCGCCTACCTTCTTCAACGTAATAGGTTCGCGCAGTATAAAAGCTGCAAGCACCATCACCCACAGCGGCATCGTGGTGGTGATCACTGACGCTTCGCCGGGCGAGGTCATCCCTACACCGAATATATAGCAACCCTGATTAAACAGTATTCCGCACAATGCTGCTCCGAGAAGTCGCAGTTTATCGGCCGCCGGCACCACTTCTTTCGGGCAGAAAAACGAATATATCCAAAAAAGTATAGCAGCTCCCGCGATACGGAAGTCGGTCAGCAGTAGAGGAGTAATCAGCCCTATGCCCATAGCAAGCTTGGCAATAGGAGCCATCAGCCCCCACATTACGTTGGCGCCAAGCATTGACAGACAACCCTTCAATTTTGCAGTCATATAACGTTCGCGTAAAAAAATCGCCGCAAAGTTACTCAAAAAATATTTGTAAAACTAAAAAAATAAATCTACCTTTGCAACGTCTAAGCCCGGATGGCGGAATCGGTAGACGCGACGGTCTCAAACACCGTTGGAGCAATCCATCCCGGTTCGATCCCGGGTC
>JAMPAP010000002.1:88909-93833 GCA_023667185.1 Lachnoclostridium sp. | reverse complement strand
GACGCGACGGTCTCAAACACCGTTGGAGCAATCCATCCCGGTTCGATCCCGGGTCCGGGTACTGATAAGGAGGTTCTCACTGTGAGAGCCTCCTTTTTCTGCCGGCTCCAAAATCTTGGCAGTAACAGCATCGTCACTTATTGTCAGATCGTTGACAATTTTTAGGGGTGAGTTTTATTGACTTGCCAATGATTTTTGGTAACTTTGCACTCTAAATACGTCAAAAGATGAACAACAAAATAAAGCTCGACACTATCGAAGAGGCTCTTGAAGATTTCAAGAAGGGCAAATTCGTAGTTGTGGTCGATGATGAAAACCGCGAGAACGAGGGCGACCTTATCGTTGCTGCTGAGAAAGTCACCGAAGATCATGTTAACTTCATGATTTCCAATGCTCGCGGTGAATTGTGCGCACCTCTTTCGATATCCCGCTGCAACGAACTGCAGCTCACTCATCAGGTGGATAACAACACCTCGATGCTCGGCACTCCGTTTACCGTCACGTGCGATCTCCTGAAAGGTTGCACTACAGGTGTATCAGTGCATGATCGTGCTGCTACGATCCGCGCTCTTGCTGATCCGGCTTCCGTGGCTGATGACTTCGGCCGCCCCGGTCATGTCCACCCGCTTTACGCTCAGGATGCCGGTGTGCTCCGTCGTGCCGGTCATACTGAGGCTGCCATTGACCTTGCGCGCCTTGCCGGAATGCAGCCTGCTGCCGCTCTGATTGAAATTCTTAACGAGGATGGGACCATGGCACGTCTGCCTCAACTTCGCAAGAAGGCTGACGAGTGGGGGCTGAAGCTTATTTCTATCGAAGATCTTATCGCTTACCGTCTTCGCACTGAGGCTCTTGTAGAGATGGGCGTGGAAGTGGATATGCCTACGGCTTACGGTCATTTCCGCCTCGTGCCTTTCCGACAGAAAAGTAACGGCCTTGAGCATATTGCCCTTATAAAGGGAGATGTGGCTGACGGCGAGCCAGTGCTGATTCGCGTCCACTCGTCATGTGCAACGGGTGATATCTTTGGTTCAAAGCGGTGTGACTGTGGAGAGCAGCTCCATAAAGCCATGCAGATGATCGAGGCTGAAGGCCGCGGCGCCATTCTCTATCTCAACCAGGAGGGTCGCGGAATAGGACTGATGGACAAAATCAAGGCTTACAAGCTTCAGGAAGAAGGACTTGATACCGTAGATGCAAATCTCCACCTCGGACATAAGGCCGACGAGCGCGACTATGGCGTAGGTGCCCAGATACTCCGCATGCTCGGCATTCAGAAGATGCGCCTTATGACCAACAATCCCATAAAACGTATTGGCCTTGAAGGTTACGGCCTTGAAGTGGTAGAAAATGTGCCTATCGAGATCGAGCCTAATTCTTACAACCGTCGCTACATGATGACCAAGAAGGAGCGCATGGGCCATAAGCTCGACCTCTGACAATCACTATTTGCAGCTATTGACTCTTAAGACTTTCGCCCTTAATTTTGCACTGATGAAATTAAGGATATTGATGTGTGCGGCTATGGCAGCCGCGTTGACAATAAAAGCGGCTGAGAGTGCGGACAGTGTGATGCACCGGCTCGGCGAGGTGAGCGTGACGGCTTTCAAGGCCGGTAGCAGTCTCTCGGCGGCTCCCGTGGCTCTTACCACTATAAATAGTGAGGAGGCACGACGGCTCGGCATCATCTCGATGAAGGATGTTTCAGCTCTCGCTCCCAACTTCTATATCCCGGAATATGGATCGCGGATGACCTCATCGATATATATGCGAGGTCTCGGTGCACGTATTGACCAGCCCGCTGTTGGACTCAATGTCGACAATGTCCCAGTGCTCAATAAGGATGCATTTGATTTTGATATAACTGATATCGAAAGAATTGAGGTGCTCCGCGGCCCGCAATCTACGATGTATGGCCGCAACACCATGGCAGGTCTTGTCAATATCACCACTCTGTCGCCTCTGAACAGCAGTGGCATGCGTGTGATGCTTGAGGCCGGGAGCGGAACCACTCTGCGTGCTGCGGCTTCGACATTCGGTAAGATTTCCCCCTCGACAGGTATGTCATTATCAGCCCAATACGGTTATTTTGGCGGGTTTATGACCAATCAGCACAGTGGCGAGAAGGCTGACCGTTCGCGCGATCTTTCACTGCGTTGGAAGACCGAGTCACGGCTCTCGTATTCGCTACGGTTGATGAACGCGGCAGCATTCTCCCATGGCCGCCAGTATGGCTATCCTTATGCTCTTGAATCCACCGGACAGATAAACTATGGCGACACCTGTTTCTACCGCCGTACCACCGTCACTGATGGCTTGACCCTCACTTGGGATGCACCAAGATTTACCCTTATCTCTATCTCAAGCTACCAGTATATCGACGATAACATGACTCTCGATCAGGACTTTCTGACCGACGAATACTTCACGCTTTACCAGATACGCCGCGAACACGCCGTCACTGAAGAGCTGGTGATGCGTGGACGGAAAGATAGCTATCGATGGCTCGCGGGGGTGTTTGGCTTCTACAAACGATCGCGCATGAGTGCCCCCGTCACCTTCAAGCGCGTGGGTATCAGCTCGATGATCGAGGATCACGTTAACCGTTATAATCCCACTTACCCTATCCGCTGGGACGACGATGCTTTCACCCTCGGCAGTGATTTCACAAGCCCCACATCAGGAGCTGCCGTCTATCACCAAAGTTCGCTCGAGGCGGGCAACTGGAATTTCTCCGCCGGGCTGCGCTTTGACTACGAGCGAGCCTCACTCCGGTACCACAGCCACACCTCATCCTCATATACCACATATAATCTCTCTGACCCCGGGTCGCCCGAAATTTACTCCCATACCCCGGTAGTGATTGACGACCATGGGCGGCTTCACAACTCGTTCATAGAGCTGCTCCCGTCGCTTGGCGTCACATGGAGCTCCGGCGACTTTGAAATATATGGCTCCTTCGGCAAAGGATATAAGGCCGGTGGATTCAATACCCAGATGTTCAGCGATGTGCTTCGCCAGCGCATAATGTCGATGATGGGTGTATCAGAGAAATACGACGTCGATCGCATCGTATCCTATAAGCCCGAAAAGAGCCTTAACTACGAAGCCGGAGTAAAATATGACAACCGTTCCATCGGGCTCCATGCCTCGGCAGCCCTTTTCTATATCGACTGCCGTGACCAGCAGCTCACCACCTTTCCTGACGGCACCACTACAGGACGCATCATGACAAATGCCGGGCGCACCCGCAGCTTCGGCCTTGAGCTGTCAGCCCGCTATCAGCCATCGGTCCACTGGATTTTCAACACCGCTTACGGCTATACCAATGCCCGTTTCCGCCACTTCAACGATGGTATCAACGACTACTCAGGATGTTACGTGCCATACGCTCCATCAAACACCCTCTATCTTTCCGGCCGCTACATCTATCCCATCCGTGGCAGCTTCCTCCGAAGCGTCTCCCTCGATGTAAATCTCCGCGGCATAGGCAAGATATGGTGGGATGAAGCAAATACCTCATGCCAGCCTTTCTATGCCCGGCTCGGAAGCATCCTTTCACTCAATGCCGAAAAGGGCTCGATAGAAATTTCAGGAGAAAATTTGACTTCTACAAAATTTGTGACGTTTCGTTACGTTTCTATAGAAAACCACTTCTTTCAGAAAGGGAATCCCGCTACTGTAAGATTTACTCTCAGAATATTTATTTAATCTAACAATTGATACTAAAATGACATTCCGCAAGCTAATTTTTGCAACAATGATTGCCGCCTCTGCCGCTGCATTGACCTCCTGTCTCGGAAGCGGCAAAAACGAACAGTCAATAACCTATAATTACACTGACTGCTTCAATACTGTCACTGACCTTGAAACAGGCAAGACCGATATCCGTATATCTCCGGCCTACACCATTTTCTTCGACTATATCGAAAGTACAGCAGATATCTCCATGAGTAATATCTCCCTGCCCGGCATCAATGGCTCGCTCTCGTTCAAGCTCGAAGGTCTCAAATTCTCATTTGACAAGACCGGTGCCTACGTCATCAATGCTAAGGATGTAACCCCGATGCTTAGTGGTGAAAACTATACATTTAATAATTTCAACCTCAAGTATCTTGACCGCGTCATGAACGATGGCCTAGGTGTGCGTATGCCTATCTATTACATCCGCTTCACCATTAACGACCGCTACGAAGTCAATGTCGTAGGCAAAAATGTCTACTACTTCGGTACTACCCAAGTGCTCTCGGCCGACGAAACCTCGTTTTCCACCTATGAGACATACTATAAGATAGAGCTTGATCCTCAGGAAAATAACGCATACATCCGATTCTATAGTGCGAAATTTGCCCAGGCAATGCCTACATCGCTCAACTTTACCTTGCGCCAGGTGCCGTTTACGGTTGACACCAACGGGTTCACAATCAAGGCCGACGGCCCGATCACTCCCTATATCAACGACCAGACTCCCAACCCCTCCTACGACATCACTGATCTGGATATAAACGTGAACACTTACAATGGCGGTTCCATGTCATTCTCATGTAACCCCGCCATGATGGGACAATTCGGCGTCACCGCCACCCTCGACTGGATGACTCCCGTCATCACAGCCGAGTAATCTCACTAAAGTCATATAATTATCTGACACCCATAGCTCCCAAGGAGTTATGGGTGTTATAGTAATAAAAAAGTCTGGCATAAGCCAGACTTTAAGAGGTTCCTAGCAGAATCGAACTGCTGTAAACGGTTTTGCAGACCGGTGCCTAACCACTCGGCCAAGGAACCATCATTGAGCGATTTTGCACTGCAAAAGTAATACCTAAACTTGAGATATGCAAATTTTCCGCCCACATTTTTCAAAAAAAATCACGGCTCTTTCATTTAAAAAATCCCTTTACTCTCAGAAATAATGTTATTTTTG
>JAMPAP010000002.1:82078-88809 GCA_023667185.1 Lachnoclostridium sp. | reverse complement strand
GGGCTTTATACTACATTAGTCTTCTTGAATGTTTATTCATACCTGAGTAGTTACTATATGTATGTCACTTGGTGCGGGAGCGCTCGATATGCTCGAGGTCGCGCTCGGCTTGTCGTCGTTGCTGCCGCGTCAGCCCGACGTTGGGGTTTATCGTGAATTTACATCCGTGTTTCACGAAGTCTTTGCCCTCGACGAGTGTAAGGCCGAGGTTTGCTACAAATACCTTCCTGGGGCGATATTCGGGCTCGTTGTTTTCTTCTTTCTGCTGTTTTCGCTCGGCGGCGCGCTGGCGCGCTTTACGAGAGCGCTCAATGGCTGTCATGATATCCGAAGATATGTAGCTGAATATTGACTTGATCATCTGATCCTCCATAGACATATCCGGCATAACGCCATCGGTCATAAGCTCGTCGGCCAACATAATAAGACACTCCGCCACCTGACCGGAGAATGATGAGGAGATTTTCTCGATAATGGTTTTGCGGAACTTCCGCGACACTGCTAACTGTTTCATATTCGTTTATATTTTTAATGAGTATCCCCAACTTTACCCTTTGTGAAAATAAGTGATAAAGGTCGTTACCACAACATCGCCTCTCCGAGGCTCAATCATCTGATTATCAACTCACCCCACGTAAACGTGGGGTTAAAGACAACGACGGCGCTCCGCGCCTGAGATTAGTTTTTATATTGAAGGGTAAAGTTGAGGATACTCATTATATTTTTTCAGCAAAAATACATGGCAGCATCACGCAAAAGTGACCATAATGGCAGGGGGTGGTTTTTAGTTGTTAGTTTTTAGTTGTGAGTTGAAAGAGGCTCGGAGGGGCTCTTTTGATGCTTTTGCGAAACCTTCTCTTTTGATGCCGTTATACGGAAAAGGAGGTGGGCGCCGCGGATGGGTGCTCACCTCCTTGAATATCGGGAAGGGATATGTTATTCTTCGCCTTTGAGGATCTCAAGCATCTTGATGGCTGAGAGGGGGATGCGGGTACCGGGACCGAAGATGGCGGCTACACCGGCTTTATAGAGGAAGTCGTAGTCCTGAGCGGGTATCACACCTCCGGCAGTGACGAGGATGTCCTCGCGGCCGAGCTTCTTGAGTTCTTCGATAACCTGCGGGATGAGGGTCTTGTGACCTGCGGCAAGTGAGGATACGCCGAGGATGTGGACGTCGTTTTCCACAGCCTGACGAGCAGCTTCGGCGGGAGTCTGGAAGAGGGGTCCCATGTCGACGTCGAAACCACAGTCAGCATATCCGGTTGCTACTACTTTGGCACCGCGGTCGTGACCGTCCTGACCCATCTTGGCGATCATGATACGGGGCTGACGACCTTCGCGGCGGGCGAATTCCTCGCACATCTGCTGGGCTTTGAGGAAGTCGGGGTCTTGTTTTGTTTCTGATGAATACACGCCTGAGATAGTTTTAATTACTGCCTTGTAACGGCCTACGACTTCTTCGCAGGCGTCAGAGATCTCGCCGAGGGTGGCGCGGAGACCGGCAGCCTTGACGGCGAGGTCGAGGAGGTTGCCTTTGCGGGTGCGGACACACTCGGTGATGTCAGCAAGAGCTTTCTTGACGGCTTCTTCGTCGCGGTGAGCCTTGAGGTCAACGAGACGGGCCACCTGATCCTTGCGTACCTCAGTGTTGTCGATTTCGAGGATGTCGATGGGGTCTTCGTGGTCGAGACGGTATTTGTTGATACCTACGATGGTCTGACGGCCTGAGTCGATACGGGCCTGAGTGCGGGCTGAGGCCTCTTCGATACGCATCTTGGGGAGGCCTGATTCGATAGCCTTGGCCATGCCGCCGAGCTTTTCGATCTCCTGGATGTGCTCCCAGGCGCGGTGGGCGATCTCGTCGGTGAGCGCCTCCACGTAGTAAGAGCCGCCCCAGGGGTCAACCTGCTTGGTGACCATAGTCTCTTCCTGAATGTAGATCTGGGTGTTACGTGCGATACGAGCCGAGAAGTCAGTGGGAAGTGCGATGGCTTCGTCGAGAGCGTTGGTGTGGAGCGACTGGGTGTGACCGAGCGCTGCGCCCATGGCTTCGATACAAGTACGGCCGACGTTGTTGAAGGGGTCCTGCTCGGTGAGTGACCATCCTGAGGTCTGGGAGTGGGTACGCAGGGCGAGTGATTTGGGGTTCTTGGGGTTAAACTGCTTCACGATCTTGGCCCAGAGCAGACGTGCAGCGCGCATCTTGGCCACTTCCATGAAGTAGTTCATGCCGATAGCCCAGAAGAATGACAGACGGGGTGCAAAGGCATCGATGTCGATACCTGCATTGATACCTGCGCGGAGATATTCAAGACCGTCGGCCAGGGTGTAAGCCAGCTCGATGTCGCAAGTAGCGCCGGCCTCCTGCATATGGTAACCGGAGATGGAGATCGAGTTGAACTTAGGCATATTCTGCGAGGTGTACTCGAAGATGTCGGCGATGATGCGCATCGAGAATTCGGGGGGATAGATATAAGTGTTGCGCACCATGAATTCCTTGAGGATGTCGTTCTGTATGGTACCGGCCATTTCTTCGAGCTTGGCACCCTGCTCAAGACCGGCGTTGATATAGAACGCCAGGACGGGGAGCACAGCACCGTTCATGGTCATTGACACTGACATCTTGTTCAAAGGGATACCTTCGAAGAGCACCTTCATGTCCTCGAGCGAGCAGATTGACACGCCGGCTTTACCTACGTCGCCTACCACGCGCTCGTGGTCAGCATCGTAGCCGCGGTGAGTAGCGAGGTCGAATGCTACAGAGAGACCTTTCTGGCCTGAAGCGAGGTTGCGGCGGTAGAAGGCGTTTGACTCGGCGGCGGTGGAGAATCCGGCATACTGGCGGATGGTCCAGGGGCGCAGAGGATACATGGCGCTGTACGGGCCACGAAGGAAGGGGGGAATACCTGATACATAGTCAAGATGCTCGAGGCCTTCGAGATCCTGCTTGGTGTAGACAGGTTTTACGGGAATACGTTCAGGGGTAAGCCACTCTTCCCCGCTGGCCTTGGGAGCGTGAAATTCACCGAAGGCGTCGTTAACGATATCAATATGTTTAAAATCGGGTTTCATTTCGATATAGGGATGAATGGTATGACATTATTTGAGGAGTTTATCATTGAAAGCCTTGAGGGTGTCAAGGACGTTGCAGCGTACATGAACGAAGTCGTTGATACCTGCGGCCTTGAGGTCGTCCATGCAAGCGGGGGCACCGGCTACCACAAACTCGGCGCGGCCGTTGAGATACTTGAACGCTGCGGGAGCGAACTCGGCATATTCGTCGTCGCTTGAGCAGAGCACCACGATGTCGGCACCCTTCTCGAGGGCGGCGTCAACTCCGGCTTCCACGGTATCGAAACCGAGGTTGTCGATGATCTCGTAGCCTGCGCAGCCGAAGAAGTTGCTGGAGAACTGAGCGCGGGCAAGACGCATGGCGAGGTTACCGATGGTGAGCATGAACACTTTGGGACGGTTGGCAGCGTGCTCGGTAGCAAGGCGAAGAGCCTCGAAGTCGCTGGCAGCACGAGTGGTGGGGAGTCCGGCAGGTGTCTCGGGAGTTTCCTCGGGATGGTTGTGGTGGCATCCGCAAGAGAGGGCGCCGTTGATGCTTTCGATCTTCTCGGCGGCCATCTCGTTGATGTTGGGGTACTGGTTGGTACCGAGGAGGATCTCCTTGCGGCGGGCAACGTCAGTGTGGCGACGCTCAGAGGTCTCGCGGATCACGGCCTGAACCGAGCCATCGTTTACGCAAGCGAGGAATCCGCCCTTGTCCTCAACGTCGAGGAAGAGCTTCCAAGCTTCCTGACCGATGGAGCGGGTAAGGGTCTCCACGTAGTAAGAACCGCCGGCGGGGTCGATCACCTTGTCGAGGTGGCTCTCCTCCTTGAGGAGGAACTGCTGGTTACGGGCGATACGCTCCGAGAAGTCGTCAGGATTTTTATAAGTGACGTCAAAGGGAGTGGAAGTGATGGAGTCAACACCGGCAAGAGCGGCCGACATAGCCTCAGTCTGCGAGCGGAGCAGATTGACGTGAGCATCGTAGATGGTCATGTTGAAGCGGGAAGTTGCGGCATGAGTCATCATCTTGCAGGCATCTACGCTGGCGGGCTTGTACTGGTTGACGATCTGAGCCCAGAGCATGCGGGCAGCGCGGAATTTGGCAAGCTCCATGAAGAAGTTTGACGAGATGTTCATGTTGAACTTGATGCGCGAAGCTACCTCGTCAGCTGAGCGGCCGGCTTCAGTAAGCATCGTCATCCACATATTTCCCCAGGCGAGAGCGTAGCCGAGCTCCTGATAGATATAAGCGCCGGCATTGCTGAGCATTACGGAGTCAACGGCGAGCACACGCAGGCCGGGGAGGTCCTTTACGGCGTCGAGCAGGGCGCAAGCCATTTCGGCCATGTTGCCGGGGAAAGGTTGGCCGTGACGGAGCGGCTTGCGGAGAGGATTGAAGTCAATCGAGCCCTTGAATGTAGCCTCAGCGCCTTTGCTCTTGACGTATTCTACGAGAGCCTGTGCAAGGGGGAGCGATTTCTTGGGGCATGTAGCGAAGTTGACTTCTACCTTGGTGAGGTCAACACCCTCGAGGAGTGTAGCCACAGTAGAGGCTGAAGGGTCTTCTACCTTGAAGCCCAGAGAGGTCACGCCCTTGCCGAGCACCTCAAGGGCTTTCTTGTTAGCCTCGGCGGGATCTTCAGCAAGGATCTCCTGACGGGTAAGCCAGTCGTTATCAGTGCGAGTACCGCGGATATAGGGGTATTCACCGGGTAATGAATTTAAAGTCTTGAAGTCTTTGATGTCCTCAAGCCTGTACATGGGCTGGACATTGAATCCTTCATTTGTTCGCCAGACCAGTTTCTTGTCAAACGGCGCGCCCTTTAGGTCGGCCTCGACTTTGGCTTTCCACTCGGCGGTAGACACCGGGGGAAACTGGTCAAACAATTTTTCTTTTTTTTCTGCCATGATTTTGGTATTATATAAGATATCTATATTTGCTATGTTGTCCAGTGACGATGCAAAGTTACTTATTATTATTGTGATTTCCTAATTTGGCACTCCAAGTAGCGTAAATGGGATAGAGTTCGAGGGCATGGTCGTTATACCAGCTGTAGCCGTTGCGGCGCTCCGAGCCTATCTCATCGAGGTTGCGGCGTGGTATGCCGTCGCGGTCACAGACGTAAGGGGTGCAGCTGTCAAGGTCGTAGAAGCGAGCCCAGAGCGGAGTGGCATCGGGGTCTTCAACAAGGCGGGTGTTGCGGCTACCATCGGGGTTGATGGTGCGCTCGATGCGAAGCCCGGCGAGCTTCGTGCGGTCAAACCATTTCATAGCGCCGTCAACGGCTGCTATTACCTCAGGCGAGGGGTTCTCGATCTCCATAAGCATCTTTACGATTGTCACACTCTCCTGTGAGCAGTAAGAGGGGAGCTCGTAGGTGCGGGCGGGAGCAGGCTCGTAAGTGTCGCGATAGTGTTGCTGACACCATACGGTGGGCTCGCCGTCTACCACTATCTGAGTGCGCAGTATGCAGGCTACGCCTTTGTCGAAGGCCTCGGCAGCACGAGCGCGGGTAGCTTCGTCAAACAATTGAGGATCAGCAAACGGCGCGCGACTCAGTCCTACATCCTTGAGCAGCATCATGGTGCAAGCCATGGCATCGTCGTTGTAAGTAATGTGTATCTGGTAGCCTTCAGGGTTAGGCCAGAATTGGGGCCATCCGCCGTTTTCATACTGTCCGGCAAGCAGATAGTCGACTCCGCGACGGCAAGCTTCGAGATATTTTGCCTCGCGGGTAGCGTTATAAAGGCGGGCGAGATATAAGATCTGCATGGTGGTAGAGCCGTTATCGGTAGTGGAATCATCCACCCTACCCTTCTCGGCTATGACAGCCTCGATCTCTGCAGGGGTGTGGTATTTCACAATATTGATATTCTTAGCCCATCCGCCGGTAACGCGCTGATAGGCAAGCACTCTCTCCCCTACAGCCTTGGCTGAATCAGTGGTAAAAAACTCCTCCGAAGTTTCGCGGAGCACACTTTTCCAACCCTTATCGGCCGGAGCTGCTATTGTCACGCCGCAGCATAGTGCCGCTGCCGCTGCCACAGCAAAAAATCTCTTAGCTTTCATGATATTATTAAAAGTAGGTAATGTTATACTATAGTAGCCAAGCCGAGATCAGTTACTATTTGATACAACCTTACGCGACATCCGTCAAACGAATATCGCGTAATGCCTGATAAATCTTTTGAAGCGGAATGAAGAACACCATCTTCAATCCACGCAGACGAGAATTACTTTCCGGCTATGGAATCTGACACTGTCAGACGATAGCGACCTTTGGCGCGACGACGTGCAAGCACCTTGCGTCCATCGGGTGTAGCCATGCGAGCACGGAAACCATGCTTGTTAACTCTCTTTCTGTTAGAAGGTTGAAATGTTCTTTTCATTGCCGTGTATATTTACTTTTTATTTATTTCAATTTTCGGATTGCAAATTTAAGAATTAATTTCAAACCTTACAAAATTTTTCACATTTTCTAACAATTCACCCCGGCTTCGTAACTACTCAGGTATGAATAAACATTCAAGAAGACTAATGTAGTATAAAGCCCGGAGTTTACTCCCCCTCAGAGAGTGTTGCAAAACTAATCTCAGGCCCGGAGGGTCGTCGTTGTCGGAAAGAGGGTGTATCAAATTAAGCAGTTTGGTACATCCTCTTATTTATTAGCGTC
>JAMPAP010000002.1:64658-81978 GCA_023667185.1 Lachnoclostridium sp. | reverse complement strand
GAAAGTAGGTAACCGCCCCCTCTACAGAGCCGGATCTCAACTGAGACCCGGCTCTTTCTATTTCCGGCCCCCGCCAAGTTAGGTAAATTAGCTATGATAACTAATTTAGCTAACTTAGCATAGTACATGACATTTTTATGTGGCCAAAGCGGACTTTGCTTTAACATTTGCCCAGAAGTCTTGAAGTATGGACACATACCCGTAGCGGAATATGCTGATTCTCTTCACTTGCTCCTTTTTCTTAAGAGGTATGGGTAATGTCTCTATTTTCAACAGTCCTTCGAGGAGTGCTGCGGCAAAGGCAATCATAAGCAAGGTGAGCATGTTATCGAACCTTTGGTCGTTAAGGTGAGTCTCCTCCATATTGAAGCCTGCGGTCTTCAACCCTCTGAATGCCGTTTCCAGAGTCCATCTCTTTCGATAGAGTTTGTCAGTGCAGTCATATTCAACCGGAGAAGCCAGAATTATAAGAGACTCCTCGTTGCCTCTTCCTATTCTTCGTGTGGCATATATACGGACTTTGTCGTTGCCCCTGGTCAGATATACATTCTTCAAGACAATGTGTTCACCGACCCTGAGAGATGACAGGATATCCCTGAGCATTCGGCCTTTTTTGTCTCCATCTTTTCTCATGTAGAGATTCTCCCTCAGGCGGATGCAATATTTTATTTTGTTAATCTTAAGCCATTTGAGAAATTTTGAATTGCCGAACTCCCTGTCAGCGAGCAGACACTCGATTCTTTCCCGGCCAAGCAGGCTGACAACCCGTTCCATAATTTCAATCTCCTCCACAAAACTCGTTATCTCATATCCGGGAAGATATGCAAAACATATCGGCAGTGCGATGCCATCAAAACATATGCCGACAGCGAGCACGTAGTATTTCCTCTTTCCCAACTGCCATGCTGTGGCGTCCATGCTAAGGATAAATCGTCCTTTCTCCGGAAGGGCTGAAACAATGCTGCGGGCAGCCTCATGCTGCTTTATTATGCAAAGCGCCAAGAATCGTTGGATTCTTCTGAATGAGGAACCTTCCGAAGTGCCTGTCATAAATCCGGAGGCAAGTTTGAGCAGGTTGACAGTCCATGAAATTATCATTGCCTGAAGAATTGACAACAGACATTTTCTATGCGAAAGGTTCATACCCATAGGCAAAACCGGTTTCAGAATTGTTAATAGTGTATCCATACGGCACGAGACTTTTAGGATTTTACTTCACCCTATTAACAATCAAGTCTCGTGTCTTTCTTATATATTGCTGATAAATAGGATATTCATAATACTCAATTCTCTTAACACAATTTTAGACAAAACAAGCCATTGAAGAGATATGCCAATGATATTCAGGTGATAACAAAATTGTCATGTACTATGCTAACTTAGGTTTTGTTGTAGCCGAAAAGGGGATTGTTTTGGTCTAAAGGGTAGAAAAGTAGAGAAATAATTGATAGTTTTTAAATATTTTTTGTAATTTTGTAGCGAATGGTGCTTTGTGCACTCAACTATGAAATTTAGTAACTATTTATTTATAACCCAATCAATTATGAAGAAAAACCTCTTGAAAGGAGCCGTTCTTTCGGTTGGCTTTGCTCTTGCATTGTCATCGTGTAGCGACGACTCTTCATCAATCGGTGCCGGTATGGGTAGAATCATGCCGGAGATTGAGGTTGACCCTGACGTAATTTCCGCATCTACGCCGTCCCTTGGACGTGGAAATGAGGATGTTGCTGTCACCGCTGCCGACCTTAAGATCAGACTGACTGCTGCCGATGGCAATTATTCAAAAGAATGGAGTTCGGTCGATGAATTTGACACAACTCAGGATTTCAAGACCGGCTCTTACACTCTCGAAGCTTATTATGGCTCGGAGGATGATGCCGAGGGCTTCGGTAAGCCTTACTATTATGGTAAGCAGGAGCTTGAAGTGAAGTATGATAAGACTACTTCGGTAAGTCTTAGTGCGTCGATGACCAACGCTCGTGTCAAGGTGGCTTATACTGATGCTTTCCGCGAGTATATGTCGTCTTATACGGCTCAGGTACATACTCCTCAGGGCAAATATATTGACTATGAGGCCTCGGAAGATAATCCCGTTTATGTGATGCCCGGTACGGTCAATATTAATCTTACTTTTACCAAGCCTAACGGTACAACCGCTACTCTTGAGGCTGCCCGCTTCACTGCCAAGGTCAAGACGGAGCATGTGGTTACATTTGACGTCAACAATGGTGATGCCGGCGCTGATGCAGTGTTGAGCGTGAAGTTTGACAGTACCATCGACGAGGAGAATATCGAAATCGATCTTAGCGATGATATTCTTAATGCTCCTGCTCCGGAGGCTATTGCTGAAGGATTTGTTTCGGGTCAGAATTTTGAATATGTTGAGCATTTCGCTCCTACTGACCCTGTGAAGATCAATGTTACTGCTCGCGGTAAGATTGCTTCAGTGATGCTTTCTACTGATTCCAAGACGCTGCGTGAAGCCGGTTGGCCTGCTGATCTTGATCTTGCAAAGGTGGATGATGCAACTCGTGCCCGCCTCGAGATGCTCGGATTGAAGACACGCGGTATCTGGACTAATCCTGATATAATGGGTGTGATTGATTTCACTAATGTTTTCGGAAATCTTGTTGTAAGCACCGGTCTTGAGGAGAGTGTCAACACATTCACTCTTCAGGTTAAGGATCGCTACGGAAAGCTCTCTGAGCCTCTTACTTTCACAGCCACTGTAAGCAAGGGTGTCCTTACAATTTCTTCAGCTACGGCGCTCTTCGGCTATGAAGAATTGACCCTTGGCGTGGAATATAATGGTGCTGACCTCGAGAAGAATGTCAAGTTCCAGATGCGTAACGAGCTCGGCGCTTGGACTGACCTGACTGTCAAGACCGTAAACAAAGCTAAGTCACGCGCTCTCGCTGCCGGTCATTACGACGTAGTAGTGGCTACACCTATGGCTATCGAAAAAGCGATCGTCGTTCGCGCCGTCTTCGGCGATGTCATTAGCAATGATGTGACTGTAGACCCTACAATTCCTGATTTTACCATCGCTTCTGCCCCTGAAGATGTATTCGCAACCAAGGCCTATGTGGATATCCTTTGCGACAACTATGATGTGGCAGTGCTTAAAAAATATGTGGCGAAATCCGTAAATTTTACGCTTGACGGTGATGATCTTGTTGCCTTGAATCTTACTCCGGCTTCTGAAAATGAAATTACAGTAAATGTCGGACCCAAGTCATCATCCATCACCGTCACAACCGAAGCAACCACCCAGCTCCCAAACTCAGACATGGAGTCATGGTATAATGTTGATGCTTATACTCATCAGACAAAATATGTAATCGGAACCACTGGTATGACTGATATTAAATGCTGGTATCCAAATTCACAAGGTGAATCGTTTTGGGCAACCCGAAATCCTCGCACTACAGCCCAAAATAGCGGAACAACCTGCTATTACACTTCCTACAGTGGTACTTTACCGGTAAATGGTTATTCCGGAAACGCTGCCGAAATAAGCACTTTGGGCTATGGAACAGGGAGTACATATACTGAACTCGGCGGAAGTTGTAAATATAAATTGGCCGGAATGTTGTTCATCGGTAATTATACAGCAGCTGATGAGACCAGTGAAACTATAGATTATGGAAAGCCTTTCACCTCACGACCTTCAGCATTTAAATTCAAGTATAAATATGCTCCGGTAGAGTCAGAAAGTTTTAAGGCTTATGCTGTAGTTGAGAATCGTGACAACGGTGTTACGCAGCTTGGCCGTGGTGAGATCGTTTCAGCCGATGCCAAAGGTGGTTTCACCGATGCTACTGTCGATATTAAATATTCAAATCGTACATTGAAAGCTACCCATCTCACTATCGTATTTGTATCAAGCACAGCTGATTCACCTGCGACCAAGGACGTAAAGGGAAGCAAAAATGCTATGAATGGATATAGTGATTCGAAACGCATCGGCTCTGTCCTGACTGTTGATGACATCAACCTCGTGTATTAATCAGATATAAACGTATTACACAAAAATGAAAACCAAAATATTATCATTAATGTTGCTCGTTGCCTCAAGCGTAGGCTTGACATCATGCAGCGATGACAACTGGAATCCCGCCGGCAACTCGTCGACCGAGGGCACTCTCTCGCTTTCGTCGATGGATGTCGATGTGGCTCAGGGTGAAACCCTTCTCGCCCGTGCCGGGATAAATACTGACGGTTACCTGGTGGAAATCGTCAACGCCGAAACAGGCCTTACGGAGAGCTCTTACGTATATGCTCAGATGCCCGAGGTTATCACTCTCCCCGTAGGTGATTACACGGTCAATGTCGAGAGCCACAAGGTGACGGATGCTGAGTTTGACGCTCCTTACTTCGTGGGCTCAAAGGATTTCTCGATCACAGCCGGCAAGCTTACTGAAATCGGAACCGTGACTTGTAAATTCTCAAATATCAAGGTGTCAATCCGCTACACCGAAGAGCTCGCCAAGATGCTCGGCGACGACTCTAACGTGAAGGTGGTGGCTAATGATAACGGTACTCTCAACTTCGGTCGCGCCGAGACCCGTTCAGGTTACTTCGCAGCCGTGGAGGGTAGCACCACTCTGGTGGCTCACTTCACAGCTACTATCGACGGTAACGCCATCCAGGCTATCAAGACTTTCACTGATGTAACTGCAGGACAGCATCACATCATCACATTCTCGGTGAAAAACGGCTCGTCGACAGTACCTGACGAGTTTGGTAACATCTCGCCTTCAGGTATCACTGTGGATGCTGAGATAGAACATGAGGATATCGCCGGCAACGTGACTGCTGAAGAGGATAACACCTCAGGCACTGCCACCCGCCCCGGCACAGAGGAATGGCCCGATGACGAGCCTACTACTCCGGATGATCCCGTGGTTGACCCCGCTGCTGACCCTATTACATTCAATGGCAACGGCCTCAACCTCGATGGTGGAACTAACCCTGTAAATCTGGATAAGTACATAATTGACATCCATGCTGACAGTGGTATCGCTAATCTCTTTGTGAAGATCGAGTCAGACAATGAATTCTTCATTGCTTCGGCCGGTCAGATGGTACCTCTTGATTTCGACATGGCTCATCTTGATGACGAGAACTATGCAAAACTTGCAAGTATCGACCTGAAAGGTAATGAAGCAGTGCTCGACAAGACTGATGTACCATTTGACATCTCGTCGCTTGTGCCACTGCTTGTGAACTTTGAAGGAACCCACACCTTCACTATCACTGTCGTTGACAATGAAGGCAATACATTATCTAAAAAATTAATCATCGTCGCATAATATCACTATGAAAGCTAAATATTTATACGCAGGTGCAGCTCTTATGCTGACACTCTCGCTCTCATCTTGCCGCGACGAGCATCTCATGACCGATGGCGAAGGCACACTCCGCCTGTCGGCTACGGTCAACTCTGATGTTGAAATCATCAGCCGTGCCACCCTATCCCCCGAAGAGACTGAGGCACTCGCCGCAGCTACTGTTGTGCGCATCTATAATGCCAAAGGTATAGTACACGAATATATCGGCGCTGAAAATGTACCTTCAGCCGTGCGCCTCGTCTCGGGCAACTACAATGCCGAGGCCTGGACCGGTGACTCAGTGCCTGCTTCGTGGGACAAGACCTTCTACAAGAGCGGGTTTGTAAACTTTGACATCACTAATGGCACTACTACTCCGGTAGAGCTGACTTGCCGCGTGGCTAACACTCTGGCTTCAGTCAACTATACCGACGCTACTCTCGATGTGCTCGAAAATCCGGTGATGACCGTATCGCTCGAGGATGGGATCACTGACGGCTCTCATTCGCTGACGTTTGATGGCGTTACTGCCGACAAGGGTCGCTTCATGATCAACACCCGCACAAAAGGTCTTCGCTGGACTCTTACCGGCACTCAGGCCGACGGATCGGACTTCACCAAGACCGGCCTGATCGAAAATATCAAGGCAGCTACGGAGTATGTGCTTAACGTCAAGTACGTAGGCAGCGACATCGCTATCGGTGGCGCTTACTTCGAAATTGAAGTAGAGGAAGAGCCCGTAGGTGATGACACCGAGATCAAGATCGTGCTTCCGCCCTCCTTCACCGGTCTGCTTGGCTTTGATGACGACAACACTTTCCGCGGCCAGCCTCATGCCATCGGCCGCAAGTCAATCTTCATCTCAGCCGCAGCCGAGCTCACTGATGTAGAGGTGACCTGCGCTGATCTTACCTCCATCGTAGGCAGCGACCGTATCGACCTGCTTCATATCACCGATGCTCCTCGTCAGCAGCTCAAGGATGCCGGTGTCAACTGGCTCTATACCTACGACCAGGCTGAAGATCTCGCTACGCTCCGCCTTAATATGGAGGATGAATTCCTTTACACCTTCGAGGAGGGTACTCACACTATCGATATCGTTGCCACTGACGCTAATGGCAAGACCTCAAAGGCTCAGTTTACTATCATAGTCAGCGCCGCTCCCGTGACTATTCCTCAGAATGCTGTTACTAATGTCACATATACATCAGCCTCAATCAAGGGTCAGATTCTCAAGGTTGACGGTAATGTAAATGAGTATGGCTTCATGGTGCGCAAGGCATCGGTATCTCGTTCTTACGAGGAGTGGACTAAGGTGCCCGCAACGGTTAACGGTACCGAACTCGTGACTGATCTTACCGACCTCACCATCGGCGCTACCTACGAATACAAGGTATATGCTGATGACTTTGAGACAGATGAAGTAATGACCTTCACTACTACTGATCTTCAGCTTGCCAATGCAGGATTTGAGGATTGGAGCTTGACAGGTAAGGTGACATTCCCCGGTCTTGATTACAACCAGCCCGGATGGGATACCGGTAATCATGGCTCAATGACCATGAGCAAGCTTGTGACCGACAAGGATGCTTCCGTTAAGCATTCGGGCAACTACTCGGCCAAACTCAGCTCGCAGTTTGTCGGTATCGGTACAATTGGAAAATTTGCTGCCGGAAACGTATTCTATGGCAAATATCTTGCTACGGATGGTACCGACGGTGTCCTCGGATGGGGTAACCCCTGGCCCAACTATGTGCCTAAAGCACTTAAGGTATGGGTGAAATACAATCCCGCAACAATTGACAACAAAGCCAGTGATGCTCCTGCTGAATATGTCAAGGGTGAGATGGATCGCGGTATCATCTATGTGGCATTCCTTACCGATGAAATGCTTGATCCTTCTACATCTGATGTATATCCTGTAGTTATAAAGACGAAAGCATCGGTTCGTCAGCTGTTTGACAAGAACGGCTCAAATGTGGTGGCCTACGGCGAGAAAGTCTTCACACAGGCAGATGCTCCCGACCAGATGGTAGAATTTGAAATTCCTATCAATGAGGTTCATGGCGGAACTGTCAGCTACGTCATGGTGACTTGCTCAGCTTCGAAGGGCGGTGACTACTTCACCGGTGGTAACGGCTCTACGATGTGGGTTGATGACCTGAAGTTCATCTATTGATAATATTATTCATTCTTATAGCGAAAGCCTGCCAGACGCACGTCCGGCAGGCTTTCGCTTTGCTTTGCATTGATATAATGAATTACGATTATAGGCCGCCTCCCTCCAGAATCCGCGGCTGTACTGACGGAGAATTAGCTAAAATAATAAAAGATGAGTATCCTCATCTTACCCTATGAAACAAAAAATGTATAATCTTCATTACCACAACATCGCCTCTCCGAGGCTCAATCATCTGATTATCACCCCCCCCCACGTAAACGCGACGCAGTTAAAATAACGACGAAAGAGCGCCTTTAGGCGCGAAACAAGGGTAGCCTCGGGCGATTTTATGAGCCCGAGGACCAGCCATCCCCCTCTCAAAATAGAGCGCTGTAGACGCGAAACAAGGGCGGTGGCAAAGTCGTGGAATATGTTTCGCACCTACAGTGCTCAATTTTTGATTGACACCCGTTTACCCAGGACTCATAAAATCGCCCTGGACTATCCATGTTTCGCGCCTAAAGGTGCTCTTTCATTGTTAGGTTAACAGCATTGACGTAAACGTGGGGTTTCTTTGCTAAAGCAAAGCGCTAAAGCGATGACTATGCCAAGGCATAGCGCTAAATCGATGACTGACGACAACGGCGCTCCGCGCCTGAGATTAGTTTTTATATTGTAGGGTAAAGTTGAGGATACTCAGTTATTTTTTTAATCGACACTAAGCATTTAGCGAGTCGGAGGAGGGGAAGTGGGGCAGGGTTGCGGGAGAATGGTTGAGGTGAGGGAAAGAGAAGCAGGCGTGTCTCGATAGGAGGCACGCCTGCGATGGGTTTGTGAGATTATGGTAATTATACTCCCTGGAGTTTGAACTGGATGGGGAGGGTGTACCATACGTTAACGTTGTGACCGTTCATCTTGCCGGGGATGAATTTCGGCAGAGATTTAACCACACGGATGGCTTCTTTGTCGAGGTCGGGGTCCTTGCCACGTACAACCTTCACTTCACCTACGGTTCCGTTTTTGGTTACGACGAACTGGACTACGACACGACCCTGAATGCCATTGTCAGCGGCTGCTGACGGGTAGCGGATGTGGTCAGCTACATATTTGAGAAGAGCGGCTTCACCACCGGGGAACTGGGGTTTCTGCTCTACGACGTCAAACACGCGGTTGTCGTCAACGGGTTCGGGTTTCTTTTCTTCAACGATAACTTCGTCTTTGTGTTCACGTACGACGTTGAGGTCATCAGTACCTTTATCGAAGTCAGTAACGCCGACTGCGGTTTCGGTTTCCTTCATTTCGTCCTGCGATTTGATCTCTTCAGTTACCTGGCTGTCCTCCACGATCTGGAGCTCAGTCATCTTGGTAGTGTTGAGGATCTCTTCGGGGAGAGCTTCGGGCTGCTGTTCCTCTACGCGCTGCATTTCTTCTTCGGGCTCTTCTTCAGGAGCTTCGTCAGTGACGAACTCGGCCATAGCCTGCTCGTTTACGTCTTCGGGGCGTGCTTCAGCCTGCTGCATTACTGTGTTGGCGAGGAAGCCGAGTAATGCGATGGCTACGAGCACGATTACGATTACGAGCATAGCGCGGTTGTGGCGTTTTTCAGAAGCGCGACGAAGTTCGTATGCGCCGTATTCTTTGTTTTTGCCATCAAAGACAATATCAATCCATTCTTTTGATGAAAGATCTACATCTTTTGCCATTTTCTAAGATTTTACAAGGTTAATATATATCTGTCATCAAATGATTACTTTCCATGTTTCTTGATGTAGTCAAGAATCATCACTGAGTCCACCTGGTTAACGTTGTCGATCTGATAGCGTGCGATCTGGTTGATCTGCATCTCGTCGAGAGCGCTAATGAGGGTTTCCCAAGAAGCTTCGGGAGTGGCCTTGATAATAACAACGGGGCGGGTAAGCGTTGAGTCGTTACGGATCTCGCGTGCACGAGCCTGATAGATTGAGTCGTTGATAGCTGATGTGGGAGAGAATTTCTTTGCGCGCCAGTCAGCCTTGAGAACATCAATTTTATCAAGTACCTGCTTGTTACGATCATGGAGGATCTTGCGGATACCACGCTGGAGCTTGCCGTCGTTACCTACGAAGTGCTCTACCTTGAGGTTAGAGTCGTCGATAAGTCCGTCACCATTTTCGTCAGCGATTCGGGGCATACCCTCATAGTAGTAAACTGTGTTGAGGGGGTTGCCTTCGTCGTCTTTCTTGATGGTACCGTCGGCGTTACGCTCTGTGGTAAGAATCATAGTGATAGCTTCAGATTCTTTTGCTTTGTTTTGCTGGGTAGACTCTACCTTTTCGTTAGAGGGGAGGGCGATGGTAAGAGTCTGCGACTTGATCATGGTGGTACAAAGCATGAAGAAAGTAATCAGAAGCATGTTCATGTCCACCATGGGGGTAAAGTCCACGTGGATAGACATTTTCTTTTGGGCTCCTTTTTTCTTTTTGCCCTTGTCTGATTGTTCGATTTGTGCCATAATAGATTAGTCGTTCTCAGTTTTTAAAGCGGTCATGATAGAGAAGCGGTTCATTTTCATGGTCTGAAGGTTGTCAAGGACGTGGTGTACGATGTCGTAGGGGGTGTCCTTGTCAGCTTTCACGGCAATACCTTCGCCTTTTTTCATGGCTTTCTGAAGGTTGTCGTTACCTGAATTGTAGATAGCTCTCATCCAGATCTGGAATTCATTGAGGCGGTTCATGTCCTTGTTGTCATTGATGGGAATTCCCACGCCGGGATTAGACATATCGGAGATATACTTGTCCTGGTCAGTCTGTGACATAGAGAGGAACTTGGGGAGAACCTGGAAAGGCACGCCAAACATATTGATTTTGGAGAATGCCTGAACCTGAGCTTCGGTCAACTGGATCTTGTTACTCGGGTGCTGCTCGTTGTAGAGCGAAACAGCGTTTTTGACGATAGTGGCACGAGCGGCCTCGGTACCCCATTCATCTTTCATTTCGGCGTCGGCGTCACCGGCGACTGAGATGAACACCTTTCCTTCGGGCGACACGAGGATTGACGCGAGGTTTGCGGTAGGAACTTTTTGTTCCGAAACCGACGAAGGCGTCAGCACTGTGACGGGCTCCTTCTGGAGGAAGGTAGAAGTCAACATGAAGAAAGTAAGCAAGAGCACAGTCACGTCGCTCATCGCGGTCATATCGATGAGGGTGCTTTTTCTCTTAATTTTTACTTTTCCCATATTACTTTAGTTTATTATAGGTTTAGAATAATGATTTAAAATGAAAAACCTTTATATACTTTGTAATAAGGGATTAGTGAGAAGCTGCAAATGTCTGCACGATAGAGAACCCGATTTCGTCGATAGCGTAAGTCAGGTTATCGATTTTGTTGGTGTAGAAGTTATAAGAGATAACAGCGAATGCACCGGTAGCGATACCGAAGGCGGTGTTGATAAGAGCCTCAGAGATACCGGTAGAAAGTTCGGTAGAGTCAGGAGCACCAGAAGCAGCAAGAGCCTGGAATGACTTGATCATACCGATTACAGTACCGAGAAGACCGACGAGAGTACCGAGAGTGGTAAGGGTAGCCACGATGGGGAGGTTCTGTTGGAGAGCAGGCATCTCGAGAGCGGTAGCTTCCTCAACGGCTTTCTGGAGGTTAGCGATCTTCTGCTCTTTAGAGAGGACGGTATTGTGGTCCATTTCTTCGTAAGCAACGAGGGCTGAAGAAACGACAGAAGCTACAGAACCTTTCTGCTTCTTGCAGAGATCCATAGCGCCGGCGATATCGTTAGCGGCGAGGCATTTCTTAACATTAGCGACGAATTTGGTGATGTTGCCTTTACCTTTAGCGCTTGAGAGGGCGATCCAACGCTCAACAGAGAGAACGATAACGGTAAGGAACAGAGTCTGAAGGATAGGCACGATGAAACCACCTTTGTAGATAGTACCCCAAAGGTCGATGGGGTGACCTTCTTCGAAGTGAGATTCGTGACCGAACCAGAACATGAAGAGGCAAACTGCAACTACAAAGCAAGCGATGATTACCAGGAATGCGTTTTTGATTCCGGCAACGTTGCTACCTTCTTTTTTTGCTGCCTTTGCGGGCTTAGCTGAATTGGGCTTTTGATTTTCCATAAGGACAATTAGTTAGTTTTTGATAAATGATTTATTGATTTATTAGTATTTGATGATTCGTTTAAGGTACTATTCGTGTCGGCTGTAGAACAGTTATCATGGTATCGACCGTAATATTACTTCGCAAAGTTATAATTATATTCGCGCCTTTGCAAACTTTTCACGGAATTTTTTAAATAATTTCAACCCTTTAACGTAAATTCAGTACAGGAGATAAAAAAATAATGGCCAAATATGAAAAAAAATTTGGCGGATTAAAAAATAGTTTTTACCTTTGCACTGCAAAACGGCGAGATAGCTCAGTTGGTTAGAGCGTCGGATTCATAACCCGGAGGTCCCGAGTTCAATTCTCGGTCTCGCTACGAAAGGAAGCGGTGTCCATGTCTGGATGCCGCTTTTATGTCATGATGTCAAATTGTTCAAATTGTTAAATTGACAATTTGAGATTGAGGCGTTAACATTTTAAAAGGAAAAATAACTGATTGAGTGTAGTTTTGTTGGGGTTTTGTGATTAATTTTGCAGTGCACTCTGCAAAACGTAACTATGAAATCATCAATCCTCAAGCTTGGCCTGCTGCCTGCAGCGATATTGGCCGCAATAATCTTACCTGATACCTATATCTACGATCGTTTCGCATCCACATGGTGGCCTCGATGGATAGGCGTCGCTTACTGGATACCATCCATTTTAATAATGTGTTCGCTGATAGCAGCAGCTGTGATGTTTACGCGCAGCCGGTGTAGCGAAGTGTTTCATAATGTAGGAGTTATCATTCTCAGTTCGCTGAGTGTCGTTCTGCCTAAAATCGGGTTTGTAGTTACTTTGACTACGCTTGAGTCTTTGGGACTTGGACGGGTTTCACTCTATGTGGCATTTGCTGTGGCGGCTGCTCTGCTCTTTACATTAATATATGGAGCAACGGCGGGAAAGGCCCGCTTCAAGGTGCGCAGCGTTGAGATCGACGCCAAGGGGCTGCCGAAGGAATTTGACGGCTACCGCATAGTACAGCTCAGCGATATCCATGCCGGCAGCTGGCATGGCAATTCAGCCGGGCTGGCAAAGGCCGTGGAGATTGTCAACTCCCTTAACCCTGATATGGTGGCCTTTACGGGCGATCTTGTCAATAGTGACGCTGATGAGGTGGATGAGTTTATACCGATATTATCGAATATCCGTGCTGCTGACGGTGTATACTCTGTGCTTGGAAATCATGACTATGGTACATATTCACGTCTTGCGACCACCAATGGAGTATTCGGCCATGTATCATCAATCAGGGAGCGCCACCACATGCTTGGCTGGGAGCTTCTTAATAATGAGAATCGCATGATCACCCGCGGCGGCGAGAAGATCGCTATAGTAGGCGTGGAGAATTCCGGAAATCCGCCTTTCCCTTGTCGTGGAGATCTGAAGCAGGCTATGAGTGATACCGATGGGCTTTACAAGATACTTCTGTCGCACGATCCTACACATTGGCGCCGAGAAGTGTTACCGTCGTCAGATGTGCAGCTTATGCTGGCCGGTCATACTCATGATATGCAGTTCTCCATTTTCGGACACTCGCCTGCCTCGAAGGTTTATGCCGAGCATAACGGGCTTTACACTTCCGATGACGGCCGAAACCTCTTCGTGAACATCGGCCTTGGCCATCTCTTTCCGCTGCGCCTGGGCGCGTGGCCGGAAATCACCTTGATAACGCTTAGAAGATCTTGATCGAGGGAATGTAACGCTTGGGCTGACGTTTGAGGTCGATCAGGATACTGTCAATATGTGCGGCCGTGTTGTTGAGATTCTGATAAAGTTCAGGGTCGTTGAGCAGCAGGCCGAGCGATGAGTTGGTGGAGTTAAGCTGGTCAGTGGCGTGTTGCAGATTCTCTGTTATAGCGTTGATATTGGTCAGGGTAGAGTCGAGCGGCATATTCTTGAGGTCATCAGACACGGCAGCAAGAGCAGCGCTGACCTGACGCAGGTTTTCAGAAATTTCGCTGACGTTGGCCATCGATGCATCGGCATTTTTTAGGATGGGGCTGAGCGAGCGGTTGAGCGACTCGGTGGTCTTCTCAAGGTTACCCATAATGTTGTCGAGACGGTTTATCGAATTAGTCAGCGCGGGATTAGCCACGAGATTCGTTGTCACGGTAAGCAGCGAATCGATCTTCGGCATCAGGCCTGCCACAGCCGGGAGCATTTCGCCCTGAAGCTTGTCCATGAGCCCTGAATTAGTCTGGCTTTCAAGCATATCGCCTACGGCCTGAAACCCCTCGGTGGGATTGGCCGGTAGTTTCAATTCTATAGTAGATGTGCCGAGGAAGTCAGTTGACAGCAATGCAATTGTGCCGTTGGGGAGCTGGAGCTCACGGTTGAGGCTCATTTCCACGCGCACGTGACCGGGATTGTCGTATTCGTAGCGGATGTCGCGCACCACGCCCACCTTAAAGCCGTTGATAGTCACGGGAGCTGACTGAGCAAGCCCGGTTACATTATCATAGGTGGCATAATAATAGTTGGCCGCCTTGAAAATGTTGATGCCTTTAAGGTAATTTATACCGAAGATCACGATCAGCAGGGCTATAATCACCGTCAGTCCTATAATCATCTCGCGTGTAAACAGTTTCTTCATATTATATAGCTATTTATATACGTTATTTAACCCTTTGGCCGTTGATGGTTTTGATTACGAAGGCTTGGGGGTGGGATTTTTTTATCTTTTTAAGGTCAGAGGCGGCGTCGCTCACTGACTTGTAGTTGCCAAAAGTGTACTTGTAAGCTCCGCCGTCGATGTAAAAGTCAGCATTCTTTACGCCCTTAAACTCTTTGCTGCCGGCGGGAAGCTTCTTTGAGGATATGAGAAATTGGATTTTATAGACCGGTTCGCTTGTGGAGGCAGTCTTTGCGGGCTGCTGCACCTTGACCTCTTTCTCAGGCTGCTCCTCCTCTTCAGGGACTGACGGCGCAGGGATCTTCCCGGCCGAGAGAGCACGATAGTTGCGCAGGCCATTGTAGATAGCCTTGGCGAGCTTCTTCTGTCCTGATTCCGAGGCCATAAACTTCTCCATCTCCGGGTTGCATATAAAGTCGAGCTCCACGAGGATGGCCGGCATGGAGGTGCGCACCAGTACCCAGAAGGGCGCCTGCTTCACACCATTGTTTTTTCTTCCTGCGGTGGAAACGAGCTCCTTCTGCACCTCATGGGCAAGCGAAATCGAGCTGTTGAGGTTAGCGTGCTGCACGAGGTCAAACATTATATAACTTTCAGTGGACGAGGGGTCAAAACCGGCGTAAGTCGTCGAGTAATCCTTCTCAAGCTTCATTACTTCATTTTCGCGCATGGCCACTGAGAGATTCACCGGTGAGCGGTCAAGACCGAGAGTGTAAACCGCCGCGCCATGGATGGTGGTGCGGTTTTTAGCTTTCTTGTCGATAGAGTTGGCGTGAATGGAGATAAATACGTCAGCCTTCTTTGCGTTGGCCAGATCAGCACGCCCCTGAAGGGTCACGAAAGTGTCATTGTCGCGGGTCATGACGACTTCGGCATCCTTCATGCCGTCGTCGATAAGCTTGGCCAACTTCTTGGCCACGGCAAGATTAATGCTCTTTTCGTTAGTCTTCACGCCGAGCGCACCGGCATCGTGGGCGCCGTGGCCCGGGTCGATCACCACCGTATATTTTGACGACGTGGCAGCCGCGGCCGACATAAAACCACATGTCAGCACCGAAGCTGCAAGCAGCCACGCCAGATTAAAGAGAGTACGGATAGTGAAAAATTTCATAACTTACGTGAATTGGCTGACAAAAATAGTGATTTATTCGTTGTATATAATAAGGTAGTGGTCGATTTTTTGAAATAATAAGTATTAATTGCCAAATTATACCTACTTTTGAACAATGAAACAGCATATTTTACTAACAATATCCATCGCCGCATCACTCCTTTCGGCTTGCCGCGGCGGCGATAATACCCGAGACGAAGCGCAAGCGGTTGTCATCAATCGGCTTGACTTAGCAGCCATCGAGGGTGACACCTCAGCTATCTCCTCGCTCGAGCCAGGAGCCTCGGTTTGGGCCGGTATCACGATAGGCCCTGATACCGGAGCCCGGGAGCTTGCGATGAAAGCATCTGATAAACCATATAATGATGATGTGGTGACGCAATGGGCTAATACTGACTCGTTAAGCAAAGCCCTTGGTGGGCTATATGGTAGATTCACAAGCCTGATTGGCGAGGACGCGCCCGCTGTGACCTATGCAGTGGCATCGCCATTCAATCAATCAGTAGTGACTGCTGACTCGCTGATATTCATAGCGTTAAACCATTATCTCGGGCCGGAAAAGGAGTATTACGCATATTTTCCTGAATATCAGCGTCGTAATAAAAGCACTGACCGCATAGGTATCGATGTCGCAACCGCACTCGTCAGAGCCGCAGAGCCTTATCAGCCGGCAGGTCAATTCCCCACGGCACTGTCACGAATGACCTATGAAGGGGCTGTAGTCGAAGCGATTATGCGTATTTCCGGAAAGACCGAACAGCAAGTCCTCGGATATGACGATGAGGAGTACGCCTGGCTTCGCGCCAATGAGCAAGAAGCCTGGCGATCGATGCTGTCGCGCGACATGGTTTTTTCCACTGCGCTCGAAGTGGTTGAGGGGCTTGTACGTCAGGCAGCCGTTACGTCGGTGCTCCATTATGAATCACCCGGAGCAGCCGGACGTTATATCGGCCATCATATCGTGGAATCCTACCTCAATACCCATCCTGATACAGATCTCAGGCTGCTTCTAAGCCCCGAATTTTACGACTCTGAAACGTTGCTTTCAAGTGCAGGCTACGAGCCGAAATGATGTTATATAACACATAATTCACTAAATTTAACATAATTGTTAAAGTGGGATATTTCGCTGATATATAAAGTCTTAGCTGCCGGTGTGGGCGTGCTTTAGCGCTGATCGTTTGGTGGTTAACTAAACTTTTTGTACCTTTGCATTGTCTTAATCAATGATGGCGAGCTGAAGAGTCAGCCGTCCAAGCCGAAACTCGGCGAGGCATAGCCTGATGACACGGATGCGAATCCCGTCAAAGGGTCAGGCCTGAAGTTAAACAAAAATCATCAATTAATGAAGAAAACAGTGTTGTTCATTGCGCTCTTCGCATTATTGCTTGTCAACCTTTCAGCCCACACATCCAGGGCAGTCAAAGCCGCTGAAGGCTATATGGCTCCTGCAATAGAGTTGACAACCGACGATTCCACCCAGCTTGATATTGACAATTTCAAAGGAAAATGGACATTGGTCAATTTCTGGGACAGCAGCGATCCTGTATCGCGTATTGCTGCGGGTGAATACGATGCGATGGCGCGAAATCTGTCAGATGAAAATGAATTTGAGCTTCTATCCATCAATCTTGACAAGAACGCTGAAATTTTTGAAGCCGTAGTAAAATCTGACGGCCTCAGTGAAGGTACGATAGTGAATGTATCGTCACCTGTGTCAACCCAAGCGGCCAAGGCTTACAATCTCGACCGAAGCCGTAACGCTTACCTGATCAACCCGTCAGGCGTAATCGTGGCAGTAAATCCCGATGCCCGAGCCATTATGCATCGCATAAGAGGATGACGGAGATATCCCGAAAGAATCAAGAATCTGCTCGGCAGCAGGTTCTTTTTTTGTTCGCCCGACATGGGCATAATCTAACGGGTGCAAGTCCCGAGCGCGC
>JAMPAP010000002.1:0-64558 GCA_023667185.1 Lachnoclostridium sp. | reverse complement strand
ACACTTCTTATCCATGCTTTTTAACATATGCACTGGAAAAACGGCTTGTGCCCTATTACCTTGCCTTTGAAATAGGCTCGGGCATAGACCATCATCTTCTTGGAGAGTCGGAAGAGCTTATCTTCCGGCTCTTCAATGTCCTTCGCTTTGCCTTGTTTACTCGGAGCATCACTGAAGAACACAAAGTCAATGACTTTGGCGTTCAGAGTCCACGCCGGTGTAAAGTCAATCTTGACGTAGCCGCGTGTGACTCTGAGACCGTGGCTGTGGTTCATACCGAAAGCCACTTCATAGAGGTTGGCATCGCAGTCGTTCTGAGCTATCGTTCCCCATGTATGACGGAACGTATAGACACAGTACATGTCCTCCTTCTTGGTTATGCCCATATCCTTGCAGATTTTCTTGATGCCGTTGTTGACGTTGGCACTGAAACTGTCGGAGTTGCAGTAACGCTGATGGAAGTTGAACAGGTGTTCATCTTCGGTTGTATCGAGATACTTCTCAAAGATTGGCTTGATGAACGGCTCAACTCTCATTTCGATATATGCCTCGTCTGCTCTGCTATGGCGAGTCTTGGCTCGCTTGTAGCCAATCGCGCCTTTGCGATAGTCGGTCTTTTTCATATTGAACAAGTCAACAGTGTTTATGCCGCCAAGACAGAGCACGAGCATTGCCACATCGCGACCTAACTCCGGCAGCGAAGACAGCATCTTCGTTTGGGGGAGTGGGCGATTGAAGAACTCGCGGCAAGCCTCCGCACTGATAGCGCGTTGCTCTGCCTTATCCGACTTGGGTATCTGCACCTTCAACCAGGGGTTGAACTTGATGCGGATAAGCCCACGTTCTTCATCGTTCAGCTCGACGAGTGCCGCCTTGAATATCTGACGGACGCATACCGGGTACATCTCCTTGGCACGATTGGTGTGCTCAAGGCTCTGAATCCACTTCTTAAGGACAGTGGACGAGAGTTGGCCGAACATGAGCTGATTGGTGCCGAGATAGCGTTCGAGGTGAGCCACCGCCAACTTGTAGTTCTTGGCGTTGCGCATCTTACCAAGTTGCTCCATTCTGCGAATGTGTAGTCTTGCGTAGTCGCTGAAGTTCTCTGCACCGGTGTCTTGGGTGAGGTATTCAATAACCTCAGCCATCGAAAGGGATGATATATCCTTTCGGTTGAGCATGTCAGTGTATTTGAGTATCAGATTTGAGCAATACTCAACTACTACCGCATCTTTGAAGTCGCCGTTGGGGGCGATGTGTTTTGGGCTGATGATTTTGTCGGTCTTGATGTAGCCCTTCTGAGCGCGGTGTCCGATGCGGATGTAGACCGGGTAGTACCCGTCCGCTCTCTGCTTTCTTACAACTGCTTTAACTGTTGCCATTTGTGTTAATTTTTGAGGTGTCCGTTTCGGTGTCCGTGATGGTGTCCGTTGTTATTTTTGAAGTGTCCGTCCAGGTGTCCGTGAATATCGTTTATTTGGCTTTTATTCTGCGGCCAAATGTACGAACCGCCTAAGAACAACTTAGGCTGTAACCGCCGTTTTATTAGCGTGTTACAGCCTAAGAGCTTTATGTGTTAGAACTATCTGCTTAGTCCTCTATTGCGGCCTGGGCCGCAGCAACGCGGGCGATAGGTACGCGGAAAGGTGAGCAGCTTACGTAGTTCATGCCGAGCTTGGCACAGAATTTAACGGATGAGGGTTCGCCTCCGTGTTCACCGCAGATACCTACTTTGAGGTCAGGGTTGGTGGCGCGTCCTTTTTCTACACCCATTCTTACGAGCTGACCTACGCCTTCCTGGTCGAGTACCTCGAAGGGGTCGGTCTTGATGATGCCGTGTTCCTTGTAGAATTTGAGGAATTTTGGGGCGTCGTCGCGAGAGAATCCGAAGGTCATCTGTGTGAGGTCGTTTGTACCGAATGAGAAGAATTCAGCTACTTGTGCGATCTGGTTGGCTACGAGTGCTGCGCGGGGTACTTCGATCATTGTACCTACTTTGTACATCACGGTTTGACCTTTTTCTTCGAATACTTTTGCTGCAGTGAGGTGGATGACGTCGGCCTGGTTCTGGATTTCTTTGAGTGATCCTACCAGGGGAATCATGATTTCAGGGTGAACGTCGATGCCGCGTGCTTTGCAGGCGAGGGCTGCTTCAATGATGGCACGAGTCTGCATTTCGGTGATTTCGGGGTAGGTGATACCGAGGCGGCAGCCGCGGTGACCGAGCATGGGGTTGAATTCTTCGAGTGAGTCAACTTTGGCTTTGACTTCTTCGAGTGAGATTCCCATTTCTTCGGCCATTACTTTCTGAGTGGCTGTCTGGTGGGGTACGAATTCGTGCAAGGGGGGATCAAGGAGTCGGATTGTAACGCCGAATCCGTCCATTGCTTCGAAGATTCCTTCGAAGTCGCCACGCTGCATGGGGAGAAGTTTTGCGAGGGCGATCTTACGACCCTCAACGTCAGATGCGAGGATCATTTCGCGAACGGCTTTGATGCGGTCACCTTCGAAGAACATGTGTTCGGTGCGGCAGAGGCCGATACCTTGTGCTCCGAAGTGGCGTGCCTGCTTGGCGTCGCGTGGAGAGTCGGCGTTGGTACGTACGAGGGTTTTAGTATATTTAGCTGCGAGGTTCATTATTGCGCCGAAGTCGCCACCGAGTTCGGGTTCGGTGGTGAGTACCTGACCTTCGTAAACGTCGCCTGTGGAGCCGTTGAGTGAGATGTAGTCGCCTTCTTTGAAGAGTTTGCCACTCATTTCTACGGTTTTGGCTTTGTAGTCAACTTTGATTTCGCCGGCACCTGATACGCAGCATTTGCCCATACCGCGGGCAACTACGGCAGCGTGAGATGTCATACCGCCGCGCATTGTGAGGATACCCTGTGCTACGGCCATACCGCGGAGGTCTTCGGGTGAAGTTTCGATGCGTACGAGGACTACTTTCTTTTTCTTTTCAGCCCAAGCTTCGGCTTCGTCGGCTGAGAATACGATCTGGCCGCAAGCTGCACCGGGAGATGCGGGAAGTCCTTTGGCTACAACGGTAGCGCGTTTGAGGGCTGCTTTGTCGAACACGGGGTGGAGGAGCTCGTCGAGTTTCTGGGGTTCCATGCGAAGGAGGGCGGTTTTTTCGTCGATCATTCCGTCGCGGAGGAGGTCCATTGCGATCTTGACCATTGCAGCGCCTGTGCGTTTGCCATTACGTGTCTGGAGCATCCAGAGTTTGCCGTCCTGGATTGTGAACTCCATGTCCTGCATATCTTTGTAGTAGTCTTCGAGCTTGTTGGCGATGGAGATGAGTTCTTCAGCGCAAACGGGCATTGATTCCTGGAGCGAGGGGTATTTTTCGGCGCGTTCTTCTTCGGTGATACCCTGGAGTGCAGCCCAGCGGCGTGAACCTTCGATAGTGATCTGCTGGGGGGTACGGATACCGGCAACGACGTCTTCGCCCTGTGCGTTGATGAGGTATTCGCCGTTGAAGATGTTTTCGCCGGTTGCGGCGTCGCGTGAGAATGCAACACCTGTGGCTGAGTTGTTACCCATATTACCGTAAACCATTGCCTGAACATTAACGGCAGTGCCCCATTCTTCGGGGATCTGGTTCATACGGCGGTAGATTATGGCGCGCTCGTTCATCCAAGAGTCAAATACGGCGCAGATGCCACCCCAAAGCTGATCCCAAGCATTATCGGGGAAATCTTTGCCGGTGAATTCTTTTACAGCGGTTTTGAAGAGGGTAACGAGGTTTTTGAGGTCGTCAACGGAGAGCTCGGTGTCAAGCTTAACACCTTTTTCTTCTTTGACGCGATCCATGATTTCTTCGAAGGGGTCGATGTCAGTTTTGCTTTTGGGCTTCATGCCGAGCACGACGTCGCCGTACATCTGGACGAAACGGCGGTAGCTATCCCATGCGAAGCGGGGGTTGCCGCTCTTTTCAGCGAGTGAAGCTACGGTGGCGTCGTTCATACCGAGGTTGAGGACGGTGTCCATCATACCGGGCATAGAAGCGCGGGCGCCTGAACGTACCGATACAAGGAGGGGATTGGCGGGGTCGTTGAACTTCTTTCCGGTAAGTTCTTCAACGTGAGCGATTGCCTCTTTGACATCTTTTTCGATAAGCTTGACAACCTGGTCACGTCCTTTTTCAGTGTACTCGGTGCACACTTCGGTGGTGATAGTGAATCCCGGGGGTACGGGCATACCGAGAAGATTCATTTCGGCAAGGTTTGCGCCTTTGCCGCCAAGGAGATTTCGCATTGAGGCATTACCCTCAGCTTTGCCATCTCCGAATGTATAGACTCTTTTCATTGATGATTTGTTAAAAAATGTAATGTTACTAATAAAATTTATTTCTATGTAAGGTCGGTTTGCTTTGCAAAGATAACGTTATTTATTTTATTTTGGAAGAATTGGTGTAAGTTTTTTATTTAAATTTTGCAATTCTCAATCTTTAAGCTACTTAGATTTGTAACAATTTGCAATCGACCGGTGAATTGTTAAGTATACTTATTTTTATATGAAATGCCTATCAATGCTTAATCAACGTTAAATGTATTTAGCATATAGTAGTCAAATAGTTTAAATATGTTAAAACTTGGTGTAAAAATGATTAAATATTTAGTTAAAGATAAAAATAATGTGTAAATTAGCAAACTGTTTTGAAAAATATTTTGTAATAACAATCTATGGAAATGCGTGACTCGTCCCTTGAGAAGGATAATAACCTTCAGGATGTAACCCTTAATGAATCGGCCGAAGCCGATACCTTGAAAAATGTAACTAATGAAACTGAAATTGTAACTGAGCCTGATGTGGTTAGCGTTGAGGCTGAGTCATCAGTGCCTGAAAGTTCTGACGCGGATACTTGTGCCAACGTGCTGGCGCAGATTGAGGCATTCGCTACCAAGGATGCATCAGAAATTTCAAACGATGAGGTTTCAAGATTAAAACAGCATTTCTATCTTTTAAAATCAGCATCGACCAAGCAGGTTGACGCAGACGAAGATGCAGAAAAGGAACAGTCGGCTTACATAGAAAGCGAGGATGCCACTTATGATAATCGCCTGAAGGCCGCACTTGAAACCATAAAGGAGAAGAAAGCCCAGCTCCGCGCTTCAATCGAGGCAGAGCAACAGCGTAATTATGAGTTGAAACTTGATCTCGTGGCTCAGCTGACTGCTCTTAGCGAGGATACTGATAATGTAAACCGCTCTGTAGCAGAGGCTCGTGAAATACAGACTAAGTTTAAAGAGATAGGGGAGGTGCCCCCTGCAGTATCAAGCGAGCTCTGGAAGAAATATCAGGATGCGTGTGAGAAATTTTACGACCACCTCAAGATTAACAAGGAGCTACGCGATTACGATTTCAAGAAGAATCTCAGTGAGAAGGAGCTTCTGATTGAGGAAGCCACCAAGCTGCTTAGTGAGCCGGATGTAGTCACAGCATTCCGTCGTCTGCAGACACTCCACGAAAAATGGCGCGAGATAGGTCCCGTGATGAAAGAACTTCGTGAGGAGATCTGGGCTCGATTTAAGGATATATCCGCTCAGATTAATAAAGCCTATCAAACATATTTTGAGGAGCGCAAGGCACGTGAACAAGCCAACGAGGCTGCAAAAACTGAGATATGTGAGCGCCTTGAGGCTCTTGACTATTCTAATCTTACAAAGTTCACTGAGTGGGATGCCATGACGAAGCAGATCCTTCAGGCTCAGGAAGACTGGAAGAAGATAGGATTTGCATCGCGTAAAAACAATAATGCTCTCTTTGCACGTTTCCGTGAGTCATGCGACAAGTTCTTTGAAGCCAAAGCAGCTTTCTTCAAGAAGATGAAGGAAACCTTTGCAACAAATCTTGAAAAGAAAATTGCGCTTTGCGAACGAGCTGAAGCTCTGAAGGATAGCACTGACTGGCGCAAAGCTTCCGACGAATTTATAAAGATGCAACAGGAATGGCGCACCATCGGAGCTGTTTCCAAGCGCCAAAGTGACGTTGTTTGGCAGCGTTTCCTCAGTGCCTGCGACTATTTCTTCGAACAGAAGAAAAAGAATGGCAACGGCACTCGTAAGCTTGAACATGAAAATCTTGAGAAGAAACGTCAGGTGATTGAAGACATGAAGGCGCTTGAATCTCAGCAGCTTGACCGATCTGCAATGCTTAAAGCCATCCGTGAGCAGCAGGTCAAATGGCAGGAAATAGGGCATGTGCCTTTCGCTGAGAAGGACAAGATTTATAAAGAATACCGTGAGGTGGCTGATCGTCTTTATGACAGTCTCGGCAGCCGTGAGACTCGCAAGCGCATGGAGTCTTTCGAAACTACGATTTCCAACATCGGCAGCGACGAAAACAAGTTGTATCGCGAGCGTGACCGCCTCGTAAGAATTGCCGAGCAGAAAAAGTCAGAACTCACCACTTACGAGAATAATCTTCTATTCTTCAATACCAAGTCAAAGACCGGCGAGTCAATGCTGCGCGAACTTAATCGTAAGATTCAGCGTATCAAGGATGATATCGAGGATCTTGAGAACAAAATCAAACTTATTGATTCTAAACTTTGAAATGATTTTCCGCAATATACTTTCACATGACATCTGTTAACAAGAAAGGTAGGTACGGAAGATTCCTTAATTATATACTGACACTTGTAGACTTCGTGATTCTTAACGGAGTCTACTTGTTGACGTGTTATATGAATCCTGACCAGACAGAATGGAACTCCCGTATCGTCTGGCTATTTGTCAATGTCGCATTTATTCCTACAGCCCGATGGATCAATATGATCCATAAGGTGAGGGCTATGCACATGGACCGCGTTCTCATCAGCTCATTGAAAGCTGTTGGTGTCCATGCGGCACTGTTTATAGTGCTTCTTTACTGCATGGGCATAGATAGCCTGGCATGGCAACTCTTTGCTGAATTTTACGCGATGCTGGTGGCAATATTCGTTTTATGGTGGACCTTCTCACATTATATAATAAAGAAACTTCGCCGCCGCGACCGTAACTTCTGCCGCGTAGTCATTGTAGGGTGTGGACCTACAGCTTTGCGTCTATATGAAGAGATGAAGAGCGATGCCGGGTTTGGATATAACGTGCAAGGATTTTTTGACTTGTATTGTCCGCCGGGATTCCCTTACAAGCACCTTTACAAGGGTAATCTTGACGAAATGGAGGCCTTTATCCGCGATAATTCCACTGAGGAACTATATTTTACACTTACCGGTGAGAATGAGGATAACGTGAGAAAGACCGTCTCAATGTGTGACCGTCATATTGTCGACTTCCGTTACGTGCCGCAAATTTCCCGATATCTGAGCCGACAGTTCCACCTCGAGCCCATGGGGCAGATACCCGTGATGGTGACGAGAACCAATCCTCTTGGCAGCTACGTGAACTCTACGCTAAAGCGCGCTTTTGACCTTCTTGTATCAGGAACATTCCTGCTCTTTTCTCCTCTGATATTTATCCCCGTAGCCATCGCTATCAAGCTAAGCTCCCCTGGACCGGTATTTTTCAAGCAAAAACGCACAGGCTACCGCGGACAGGAATTCCTTTGCTGGAAGTTTCGCACAATGAAGGTTAACGATAACGCTGACTCAGTGCAGGCTACCAAAAATGACTCACGTAAAACCAAAGTGGGAGATTTTCTTCGTAAAACAAGTATTGACGAGCTACCTCAATTTATTAATGTATTCTTAGGTGACATGTCAGTCGTCGGTCCGCGTCCACATATGCTCAAGCATACTGAAGATTATTCCCGACTTATCGAGAAATATATGCTGCGCCATATCGTTAGGCCCGGCATAACCGGTTGGGCTCAGGTAAGAGGTTATCGCGGACCTACAGAAGAACTATGGCAGATGGAGCGTCGAGTAGAGCACGACATCTGGTATATAGAGCATTGGTCATTGCTCCTCGATATCAAGATTATGATTCGCACGGTGATAAATGCTATTGCCGGCGAGGAAAATGCTTTCTAAATCTATGTTTGACAAAAATCTTACCACTGAAGAAATACAGCAACGTGCGCTCGGGCTCTTGCGACGCTTTTTCGGATATTCGAGCTTCCGCCCTCACCAGCTGGATGTGATCACCTCGCTGGTAAAAGGTAGAGATCTTACGGTGTTGATGCCTACCGGAGGCGGAAAATCACTCTGCTATCAGATACCGGCACTCATAGGAAGCGGATTTACCATAGTGGTTTCGCCATTATTGTCGCTGATGAAAGATCAGGTGATGGCCTTATTGGCTAACGGTATACCTGCCGCCTCAATTAATTCGATGCAAAGCGAGGAGACTAATGCCGATGTGATGCGTAACCTTATGTCTGGTAAGATAAAGATAGTATATATATCTCCTGAGCGGCTATTGATCGAACTTGACAGATGGTCAAAGGATCTTCCGATAGATCTGATTGCCATTGACGAAGCACATTGCATTTCTCAGTGGGGGCATGACTTTCGCCCCGATTATACTCGGTTGTCGAAGATTAAAGAGACATTTCCTGACGTACCCGTGGTGGCATTGACTGCTACGGCCGACCGCTTGACACGAGAAGATATCTCACAGCAGCTTAAACTCAAGGATCCGCTCCTCTTTGTAGGATCATTTGACCGTCCCAACTTGTCGTTAAGGGTAATAATCAATCCCGGCAAGACTGGAAAGATGAACATAATATCCTCGCTGATTGACCGATATCGTCATGATTCGGGAATTATCTACTGCATGACCAAGAAGGGCGCCGATGCAATGAACACGGAGCTTAATAGCCGCGGTTATAAATCGGCAGTCTATCATGCAGGCCTCTCGGCTGATGAGCGTAATTCCACCCAGGAACGCTTCATAAATGGAGAACTGCAAGTGGTGTGTGCCACTGTGGCTTTTGGTATGGGAATTGACAAGAGTAATATTCGCTGGGTGGTGCATAACAATCTGCCCAAGAATATCGAATCTTATTATCAGGAGATAGGTCGTGCCGGACGCGATGGATCAAGAGCTGAAACCATCCTTTTCTACTCTTATTCTGACATTATGACGTTAAAGTCGTTTGTCGATGACAGCGGACAGGTGGCCATCAATCAGGAAAAACTTGAGCGTATCAAGGAATATGCTGAGTCGTCAGTATGCCGAAGAAGAGTACTCCTGAGTTATTTCAATGAAGTGCTTGACCACGACTGCGGTAACTGTGATATATGCAGGAATCCACCCGAAAGATTTGATGGTAAAATTGTGGCTCAGAAGGCATTGAGTGCCGTCGTACGCACCGGCGAATCAGTGGGTATAACGATGCTGATAAATATCCTGCGCGGTAGTTCTAATGCCGAACTGATTAGTCAGGGTTTCCATACTATCAAAACTTACGGGGTAGGGCGCGAAATGAGTTTCGGGCAGTGGAGCCATTATATATCGCAGATTATCCAGCTCGGTATGCTCGAAATAGCATACGACCGGCATAACCATCTGAAAATAACCGAATACGGTCGTCAGGTGCTTCGTAATGAGGTGGATGTAAAGCTCTCTAAATATGCTCCATTTGCGGAGAAACGGTCCAAAGAAAAAACTGCTTCACGACAGCAACGTATATTCTCCTCTGACGAGAAGCTGCTCGAGACACTCCGTATGCTTCGAATCAGTATCGCCGATAGTGAGGGAATTGCACCCTTCCTTGTGCTTAACGATAAGGTGCTTGACGAGCTTGTGAAAATCAAACCGACCACAATGGAAGCCTTTGCGGAGGTAGAAGGAATAGGGGAGAGGCGCGCTGTCAGGTACTGGAAGAAATTCGTTGGCGCTATAAATAAATTCTTAGGAAACAAGACTGTAAGCTCTACCGGCATGAGCGTCCGCGAAACAGCCTTGCTGCTGAGACATGGATATTCACCAGCTGAAATTGCCGAAGTTAAAAATATCAAACCCGTCACAGTTTACGGCCATATAGCCAAGCTAATTGATGATGACCAATTTACCGATTTCGGCAGAATAGTCACTCGCAGCCAATATCTCAGGGCTATGGATGTGTTGACACGCACTCCTGATGATTATTATGAAGTGATGGATAAGGAGTTACCGCAAGGTTTGGCAAGGGTTATTCTGTCAATATCAGATTATCTTCTGCGCCACAAGCAATGATAGCTGAATATAACACCCCCTGTGGATCCCTGATTATAGGAAGTCAGAAAGGGCGTATTGTCTTATGTGACTGGATGGTAAATCAGCGTCATAAGAGATTAAAAGCCGAATGTAAACTTTCACTTTTACCTTCTGATAATAAGATTGTTGACACAGCCATTAAGCAACTTGATGAATATTTTGGCATGAAGCGTACCACTTTCGATCTCCCAATCGGTTACAACGGAACTGAGTTTCAGAAATCAGTGCTATCCGAACTGACCAAGATATCGTATGGTGTCAAATGCTCTTACCAGGAAATCGCCGACAGAATTGGCCGACCCAAAAGCGTAAGAGCCGTGGCGAATGCTATAGGAGCTAACCCACTTTCCATTCTGATACCCTGTCATCGGGTGATATGTAGTGACAACAGCATAGGCGGTTACGCCGGTGGGGTGAAAATTAAGAGGTATCTGCTTGAACTTGAGGCTCAAATGGGGTGAATAATATTATTGATAGCCACTTTTACATCAGTCAGAAATGCCAAGAGCGGAGTCAGTATAGGCTTGAAATCAGCCTGATTAGATGGCATGAAAATCTTCAATTTGCCCGGATGGCACTTTATATGTATCTTTTCAGGCAGATCTACCGGTTCGCCATCGATATGGGCAGGTCCAGCAGCTGAGCGGGTTATGACCAGCTCAGAAGTCCTAATCGTATCTATAAGAGCATTCTTGTCAACAAACCCGGTCATAAGGTCAATTCCCACTAAAGCGGTACTTAAAGCATTGCCTGAATGGATGATAGTAACATCAAGCATACCATCGGTAATTGACGCATGGGGCGCGATATAGGCGTTATTTCCATATTGCGAAGCATTGCACACGGCAATCAGAAATGCACGTTTTTCAAGCACTTCATCATTAATCTCGATAGTGTAATTTTCCGGCTTGAAATGCTGATAAGTCTCAAACGTGCTCTGGATATATGACAATTTACCGCGTGCTTTTTTTCGTGCAAAAGCCTCACTTACAGCTGCATCAAACCCTACACCGAAAGTGCAGAAACATGGATAGTCATTCACCGTCATGTAATCGGCAGCTACACAATTATTATCAAGAATTACATCTACACCTTCACGGATACCTACAGGGATACCCGTATGGCGAGCAAGGCCATTGCCTGATCCACAAGGGATTATGCCAAGTATCGTGTTGCTATTACAGAGAGCGGCCGCAGTCTCGTTGACAGTGCCATCTCCACCTGCCGAGAACACAGCATCAAAGCCTTCCTTTACGGCTTGACGCGCAAAGAGGGTGGCATCGCCATGTTTCTTAGTATATTTTACAGTAATATTCCAGCAAGATGATTCAAGTCTGCTTTTGACATATTCGTCAAGGCCATCCTTGTTGGCTGTTCCGGAAATAGGGTTTATGATCAGTAGCGCTTTCACTTGATGCGTTATCGATTATAATCAAATAACTTTTAGATAGTTACACGTCGGGTGATACTACCTACTTTAAGAATATATATACCACGGGCATTCATTTTGAAGCGATGTGTACCGGCAGGGACTGTTTCCTGTGAAATAAGCTGACCCAAGATTGTGAAGATCTTAATGCTTGCAGGATGTGACGAGCTGATGTATATATAGTTGTCTTTCACCGTAATATGAGTCTGCTCGGAGTCATTTATTTCAAACGTCACTTCAGCCGACGGCGCATTGACTTCCTCCCACTTGGGAGCAGCAGCATCAGTAACAAACAGTGTCACTGCAAGCATAAATATGGTCAATAGTCGCTTCATATTAATAATACCTATCGTTTGGAATACAAAATTACAAAATTATTTTATAATTCCATTATTCTTGATGTTAATATCGTCAATAATCTGATGTAGTTGGCTCAAATCATCTATAATTATCTGTGGAAGATATTCGCACGACAGCTTGTTAAAACATTGACTGTGAATATTTTCACCCTTGTCGCGAAGACACACTGTAGTCCAGCCTAATTTATTGGGTATAAGAAAATCCTTCTGTGGATTGTCACCTATATAAATATATGAGTCTCCCGGATGCTGATTCATAAGCCGTAAAAATGAATATTCATCTGTCTTATCATGACCACACTCCTCAGAAATAAATATAGCTTCATCAGAAAAATAATCATTTAATCCAAGTGCTCGAATTTTGTTTCGCTGAGTGATGCTTCTGCCATCAGTAATCAGAGCCAAGTTAAGTATTTCCAACTTCATCCATTCAAGTAACCCTTTAACTCTTGCATCTAAAACAATATCAGGTAGCTGATTACGATAAATATTTAAAGTGGTTTGTATATTTAAGTCGGCAATCGATTCGCAAGCTAAGTCAAACGCCTCAGCCGGTGTTTTGGCTTCCATCATTTGAGAAAGAAGCCGATGATTATCTTGACCGCATATCCGCCTGTAGGCTGACCGGACAAATTCAATTTCCTGGTATAGTGTATCGTCAAGGTCAAAGGCAATGGTCATGATAGCTGCTGGTTTACTGATTCCTCATGGATAGCCGAGAAGATCTTCTCAATGAATTTACCATCCAGACCGAGTTTTGATCCGGCAGCTATGCGATTCACCAACAGATCGTCGTAACGTGAAGCCTGAAGAACAGGGATGCGTTTGCGCTGCTTGTAATCACCTATTTTACGACTGACTTCCATACGGCGGGCAAGCACTTCAAGCAACTCAGCATCAATTTGATCAATGTCATATCTCAATCTATCAAGCTCACCCGGCATGACACTGCATTGGCGCAAGTTTAACGAAGCAATTATTTTAGTGAGATCTTCAGGAGTAACCTGCTGCTTGCTATCGCTCAATGCCTTTTCAGGATTGCAGTGAGATTCTATAATCAATCCGTCAAAGCCCATATCAAGAGCTTTCTGCGATAGGGGAGCTATAAGTTCACGCGCCCCGCCAATGTGACTCGGGTCGCATATCAACGGCAAATCATGCATTCGGCGACGAAGTTCAAGCGGCACTATCCATCCCGGGTAATTTCTATATATACCGCTGCTAAAGCTGCGAAATCCGCGGTGGATAGCTGCGACATTATTAACGCCACAGTTACGCAATCTCTCAATAGCGCCAATCCACAAATCGAGATCAGCTACCACCGGATTTTTCACAAAAACCGGCTTGTCAGGATTCAACTGAGCTACTGTTTCGGCAATAGCTTGCATGGCGAATGGATCGGCCGACGTACGAGCTCCTATCCAAAATATGTCTATTCCGGCATTTTCAGCCGCTCTGACGTGCTCCGGAGTAGCTACCTCGGTAGCTACGAGCATTCCGGTCAGCTGTTTTACGTTAGCCAGCCATTCCAATCCCTCGTCGCCTACGCCTTCAAAACCACCGGGCTTGGTACGTGGTTTCCATATCCCGGCTCTGAAAATCTTGACACCGGCACGTGAAAGTTCCTGCGCCGTAGTTAAAACTTGCTCCTCTGACTCAGCGCTGCAAGGACCGGCAATAATAATCGGTCGGGTTAACTCCTGAACCGAAATCATTTACAACTTCCGTCAAAAGGAATCTTCTCAACACGGCGCTCATGACGGCCGCCATCAAACGGTGTATTGAAGAAAGTCTCCACAATATTTATTGCAGTAACATTATCAATGAATCGGGCAGGGAGCACAAGAACATTGGCATTGTTGTGACGGCGTGCAAGTTCGGCAAGCTCCTCTTTCCAGCATAGTGCGGCGCGTATGCCCTGATGCTTGTTAAGAGTGATACCTATGCCATTTCCTGTGCCGCAAAGGGCTATGCCGGGATAACATTCACCACCCTCGATAGCACAAGCTGCCGGATGTGCAAAGTCAGGATAGTCGCAACTTTCGGCAGAATATGTCCCGAAATCCTTGTATTTTATACCCTGGGCATCAAGATACCCTTCGATTACGAGCTTCATTTCATAACCGGCATGGTCAGAACACAATGCCAGCGGTTTGTCATTTCTGATAATAGTCGCCATATATATTTAAATTTTCTGCAAATGTAATGAATTTCCATCAAAAACCAGCCGCGACATTAATCAAATAATGATTATGTCGCGGCTGAGCGTAGTTAATAACAAAATTAATGAAGTTTCTTAATTTCTTTCTTGATAAGTTTTACAGGGTATTTCTTGTGAAGAGCTGTCACCCAATCTTTCTCAAGTTGCTGCTGATAATCAGCAGTTACAACGCCCTTGATATCTGAAGCCTCTTCAGGAGCTGAGATGATGCGTCCATCGTAAGCAAACCATGAGGTCCAGCGACCGACGGGGCCTGGTTTCTCACCACCAAAGGCTACATTGTCAAGAATAGCATTCTCACCCTGACCGGCTACTACCTTCTCGATCTTGATATTGCGACCAAACTCTTTACGCATGACAGAAGAAAGCGAATCATTGTCAACTTTATTGGCCTTAAGATATGCCTCTGCTGCTGTAGCGATAGAGTCAGAAGTGGCGAAGATCACATAGCCTTTGTACTTGGGAGCATCCCACTTGTAATTGTCACGGTGAGCTTTAAAATATGCTTCAAGGCCTTCCTGATCCTTATTTGACTTATCCCATACGTTGCGGTTAGAGATTTCGAAGAGCAGTATACCATCGCGATATTCATTTACAAGGTTACGATAATCAGGATTATTTTCAGCCAAGTCAGCTTTATAATATTCCTTTGTGGCATCGTCGATGTAATTGTTAAGAGCATTGCTGAAAGAGGTGTAAACATCAGGAGTGGTGAAGCGTGTATTTCTGGCGATTGTTGCCACTACGTCAGAGGCCGGAATATTATTTTCTGCTACCGACGCAACTACGATATCACTTACATCAAGATCCGCAAATGCAGCGCTGTCAGTAGGAGCAGCGGCAATCAACTCTTTTACTTTTACGAGACCCTCAGGCTTAACTACTGAGCGATATTGCTTTTTCAACTCATTGAGTTTCACTTTTTCAGGCATCGAAGCACGGTTATCGCCTTTGATGCGTGCTTCGATATTTTTGCGAGCTTCTTCTTTAGATTCCACTCCAAGGTGCTCGAGGGTCTGCACAATATGATAACCATAGGCAGTCTGGATAGGCTCAGAGATAGCACTGTCAGGGAGTGCGAATGCAGTAGTCTCAAATTCACGAACCATTCTACCGGGACCGAAAATACCTACGTCGCCACCTTTTCTGCCAGAACCTTGATCCTCGCTTTCAGCTGCGGCGAGCTTTGCGAAGTCAGCACCATTCTTTAGAAGAGTATAAATCGAGTCAATCTGCTGCTTCTTTACTGCTGCCTCTTCTTCAGAAAGACCACGGGTTAACTTAAGGATATGGCGGGCATGAACACGACCGGGATTAGGCTTCTCTGCTTCAACCCTAATAATATGGTATCCGTAAGGTGCGTCCTCTACTACCTCCGAAATTTGACCTACAGGAGTTGAGAAAGCTGCATCTTCAAACGGATAAGGGTATATATTAGCTGAGATGAAGCCGTAATGGCCTTTGTTTGTTGCCTTTGACTGATCAGAAGAGTATTTCATAGCCATCTCTCCGAAGTCAGCACCATTAATTATCGCAGTGCGGATGCTGTCAAGAAGAGCCTTGTTGGCTTCGCGCTCATCTATGGTGTTTCCAATCGGAAGCATGATTTGGCTGATGTCTACCGAACGCTGCATACGGTCATAAGCCTCCTGGACAAGCTGCTCATACACGAGAGTATCCTTCATGTAGGGGGCAGCGAGTTCGTTGCAGTATCCCTCAAATTCCCTCCTGAAAGTAGCTGTAGTGTCAATACCGGCAGCTTCAGCGTCTGCAACTTTAAGTTTGTAATTCACAAAGAGATCTACATATTCGTCAATTGACTGAGGAGTCTCTTGCTGGGCGTTATTTTTGTTGTAAAGATATTCAAATTCGCTTTTGTGAATATCCTTACCATTAATTTTCATGATCACCGGGTCGTCAGATTTTGCTGCGGCCGTCATCATTACAGCCACCGCAGCTATCGCAACAGGTAGAATTGGCTTTTTCATTTCAGGTTAAAAAATAGTTTACTAAACTATAAACGTCCACAATATATTATTATTGTATCCTTGAAAGAAAAACGAGCCATAAATTTTCTTATGGCTCGTTTTTGGATTATTTCTTATCGAGGCATCGAGCTATAGTTGGGCGCTTCGCTCGTGATTGCCACATCATGCGGATGACTTTCTGCCACTCCGGCATTAGTGATGCGGGTGAACTTGGCTTGATGAAGTCGCTCGATATCGGGAGCACCGCAGTAGCCCATACCGGCACGCAATCCGCCGAGCATCTGATAAACCACTTCGTAAAGCGATCCCTTGTAAGGTACACGGGCTGCGATTCCTTCGGGCACAAGCTTCTTGGCGTCAGTCTCATTAGCCTGGAAGTAGCGATCCTTCGAGCCTTTTTCCATAGCCTCGAGCGAGCCCATACCACGATATGCCTTATATTTACGGCCATTATAAATTATGGTGTCACCGGGTGATTCCTCCACACCGGCAAGCATACCGCCGAGCATCACACTGTAAGCACCGGCAGCAAGCGCTTTGACAATGTCACCTGAATAGCGGATACCGCCGTCAGCAATCAGGGGCACACCAGTACCTTCGAGAGCTTTTGCCACATCATATACTGCAGTAAGCTGTGGAACGCCTACACCGGCAATAACACGTGTGGTGCATATCGAGCCTGGACCAATACCCACCTTGACACCATCAGCTCCGTTTTCAACAAGGAATTTTGCGGCATCTCCGGTAGCGATGTTACCAACTACGACATCAATATGAGGATATTTCTCCTTGATAGCCTTAAGCACTCCGATTACACCACGGCTGTGACCATGGGCTGTATCTATCACGATAGCATCAACACCGGCCTTGACAAGAGCGTCAACACGCTCCATCGAGTCAGCCGTCACGCCTACACCGGCTGCTACTCGAAGTCGTCCGCGCGAGTCTTTGCAAGCATACGGTTTATCTTTAGCTTTGGTGATATCTTTATATGTGACCAGGCCGATAAGATGGTTCTCAGCATCCACTACGGGGAGCTTCTCGATTTTACGTTCCTGAAGTATCTGCGCAGCTTCCTCAAGGTTAGTCGACTGATTTGTGGTCACAATGTTTTCAGAGGTCATCACCTCGTCGATAGGGCGCTGGAGATTGCGCTCAAAGCGGAGGTCGCGGTTAGTCACGATACCTACCAGCTTGCGATCATCATCTACTACCGGAATACCACCTATATGATACTCTTCCATCATTTTAAGAGCGTCAGCAACGGTACTACCCTTGCGGATAGTCACCGGATCGTAGATCATGCCATTTTCAGCTCTTTTGACGGCATGAACTTGACGTGCCTGCTCAGCAATCGACATATTTTTATGTATCACTCCGATACCTCCCTCGCGAGCAATAGCTATAGCGAGCGCAGCTTCAGTGACAGTATCCATTGCAGCTGATACAATGGGTACATTCAACGATATGTTACGGGAAAATTTTGTTGTAAGATTTACTTCGCGGGGAAGCACTTCCGAGTAAGCCGGAATAAGGAGGACGTCATCAAAGGTCAGTCCGTCCATTTTAACTCTGTCTGCAATAAATGACATAGACTTAAAAATCTTTTAAAATTTATTGCATGCAAAGGTAGCCATTATTTTCCAGTTACGGAAATCATAATGGCTACCTAAATTTTTACAACGTGTTAAAAAAACTTAATCCTTAGATATCGCGTGTTCAAACACCTCATCTATGTTGGAAACATAGGTAAAATTCATTCCTTCGCGATATTCAGCCTTGATATCTTCGATATCCTTGCGGTTGTCCTTACACAATATTATATTAGAAATTCCGGCTCGCTTGGCTGCGAGGATTTTTTCCTTGATACCGCCTACGGGGAGCACCTTGCCACGGAGAGTAAGTTCGCCGGTCATAGCAATTCCCGGCTTTACACATTTCCCTGAAGCAGCCGACAGTATTGATGTCGCGATAGTGATGCCGGCCGATGGGCCATCTTTCGGAACAGCTCCTTCAGGCACATGGATATGAAGTTGGGAGTTTTCAAACAGCTCTGAAGAAAGGCTGTATTTTTCGATACGTGATTTCACAACCTGCAGAGCTATCATTGCTGACTCCTTCATCACATCGCCGAGATTACCGGTAAGAGTGAGCTTCTCACCCTTGGTCTTGACAAATACTGACTCAATGAAGAGTATCTCTCCGCCTACAGCAGTCCATGCCAGACCGGTAGCCACTCCCGGCACATTTTCCACTTCGTAGCGCTCGGGGGTAAACATTTCTACGCCGAGCAGCTCTTTGACCTTATCGGAATCCACCTTGTCGATAACTTCATTCTCACTCATCTTCTTAAGGATGAGCTTTCTGAAAATGGAGGATATACGCTTTTCAAGCTGGCGTACGCCACTCTCCGATGTATAGCTTTCGACGATAGTTTTGATGGCTTCAGGAGTAAACTCCACATCCCAAGCCCCTAATTCTTCCTTGATGCGAGGCACCAGGTGACGGAGCGCTATTTCGGTCTTTTCCTCGAGCAAATACCCGGGAATCTCTATGATCTCCATTCGGTCAAGCAGCGGCTGGGGAATTGTTGACAAGGTATTGGCTGTGGTGATAAACATTACCTTTGACAGATCAAAGTCCACATCCACATAATTATCGTGGAATCGTATATTTTGCTCAGGATCGAGCACTTCAAGAAGTGCTGATGCGGGATCCCCCTTGAAATCGTTTCCGAGCTTGTCGATCTCATCAAGAAGCAGGATAGGATTAGACGAACCTACACGTTTGAGTGCATCAACTATACGGCCTGGCATAGCTCCGATATATGTGCGGCGGTGTCCACGGATTTCAGCCTCGTCATGAAGTCCGCCGAGCGAAACACGCTGGTATTTCCTTCCCAAGGCTTTAGCAATAGATTGGCCTAATGATGTCTTACCTACACCGGGAGCACCCACAAGACAGATTATCGGCGACTTGCCATCGGGCTTGTTCATGAGCACAGCTATCTGCTCAAGCATACGCTCCTTGACCTTCTCAAGTCCGTAATGATCAGCATCAAGGATTTCGCGAGCTTCCTTAAAATCAGTAGATAATGAATCATATACGCCCCATGGAAGATCTGTCAACAACTCAAGATATGAATATTGCACCGAATAGTCAGGGCTCTGAGGATTAAGCCGTGACAACTTGTCGAGCTCCTTCTCGAAAGTCTTCATCACCGGCTCCGGGAACGAGATTTTTTCAGCCTTTTCGCGTAACTTTTGAGCATCGTCATCATCGCCGTACAGCTCTTCGCGAAGTGTCTCAAACTGATTTTGAAGAAACGCGTTACGTTGCTGCTCGTCAATACGTTGCTTTGCTTTTTCGCGTATTTCAGCCTTGATCTCCACATACTCCTCATTACGTGAAAGTTCTCCGAGAAGCATAAATCCACGATCCTTGATACGGTTAATCTTAAGCATATCTTCCTTCACTTCGAGTGAAAATGGTGAATGGGTAGCTATAAGATTGATTATCAAAGCGGGATCAGGAAGGTTTTCAATATTGAAGGCAAGGTCAGCCATCATCTCACGGCTTTTACGCAGGATATTGAGGGTGGTATCCTTGATTTCAGAGATCAGAGCTTCAAACTCTTTGTCGTTTTTGCGAGGGTTAGTTTCTCTGACAGGTCTTACCTCAGCAGAAAGAGCTCCGGGAATAGTCTTCCTTTTACCCTTACCGATGATCTTGATTTTCTCGCGCGCTGAAATAATAGCTGTCTTTGTACCGTCAGGCAGTTCAAACACTTTAAGTATATCAGCCACTACACCGTATTCGTAAAGGTCCTTTACCGCAGGCGACTCTGTAGATGGTATAAGCTGGCAAAATACACCTACAGGTATTCCGCCCTCTGATGCAGCATTAGCCACACTTATCGACATTTCACGACCAAGTGTAACCGGAAAGGTCACGCCCGGGAAGAGTACAATATCTCTCATCGCTATCAGCGGGAGATCATCGTAGGAGGGAGGATTTTTTGTCTGGCTGGCATTTATTTCGATTTGGCCAACCGATACGAGTTTAGTCTTATCGTCGTCCATTAGTGATATTCAAAAATAAGTTATTTCACGGCCTTGAAGCTCATGTCAAGACCTTTGACTGAATGGGTCAGAGCACCTACGGAGATAAAGTCAACACCACATTCACCATACTGGCGAAGTGTGTCGATAGTTATACCGCCGGATGATTCCACTTCAGCTCGGCCATTTATCAGAGCCACGGCCTCACGGGTACGTTCGGGCGTGAAATTGTCGAGCATAATGCGGTCAACTCCTGCCTCAAGTGCCTGGTTGATTTCGTCAGTATTTCTAACCTCGACTTCGATACGCAGGTCTTTACCATTTTCCTTCAAGTATTTGCGTGCGGCAGCAACAGCCTGAGGGATACCTCCGGCGAAATCCACATGATTATCTTTGATAAGAATCATATCAAAGAGCCCGATACGGTGGTTCATACCACCACCTATCTTCACAGCCTCCTTCTCGAGCATACGCATGCCGGGAGTTGTCTTGCGGGTATCGAGCACCTTGGCCTTAAGTCCTTCAAGGCGTGACTGGTAGCGAGCCGTGGTAGTAGCGATACCGCTCATGCGCTGCATGATATTTAGCATCGTGCGCTCGGTCTGCAACAATGAGCGTACACTCCCTTCTACCTTGAAGGCCACATCTCCGGGCTTCACATGAGCGCCGTCGTTGATAAATACAGTCATCTTGAGCGAAGGGTCAAATTTCTCAAACACCTTGCGTGCGATCTCCACTCCGGCAAGAATACCTTCCTCTTTTACAATGAGTTGCTGACATCCCATCTCGTCAGCAGGGATAGTAGAAAGTGTAGTATGGTCGCCATCACCGATATCTTCGGCAAACGAAAGATTCAGCAGATCGTCAATTAACTGGTCAGTAGTTTTCATTTTTAATCGTCACTTAAATAAATGATTAATCGCTCATTGTGCGAAGCAGTTCGTCATTATCGGAAGTACGCTCCATACGTTCTTTTATAAATTCCATAGCCTCGATCGAGTTGCGGTCAGAGAGGAAGCGGCGGAGGATCCACATGCGGTTAAGTGTCTCCTGACGAAGCAGCAGGTCGTCGCGGCGGGTAGAGGAAGCCATGATATCAACTGCGGGGAAGATACGCTTGTTAGAGAGCTTGCGGTCGAGCTGGAGTTCCATATTGCCTGTACCCTTGAATTCTTCGAAGATCACCTCATCCATCTTTGATGATGTCTCGGTAAGAGCAGTGGCTATAATGGTCAGTGAACCGCCATTCTCGATATTACGGGCAGCGCCGAAGAAGCGCTTGGGTTTCTGAAGAGCATTGGCATCCACACCACCGGAGAGGATTTTCCCTGAAGCGGGAGCGCATGTATTGTACGCGCGAGCAAGACGTGTAATTGAGTCGAGAAGTATCACTACATCATGGCCACATTCTACCATACGTTTTGCCTTTTCAAGCACGATTGAGGCGATCTTGACATGGCGCTCGGCCGGCTCATCGAATGTCGATGCTATAACCTCGGCATTAACACTGCGCGACATATCGGTTACCTCCTCGGGACGCTCGTCAATAAGGAGTATCATAATATATGTCTCGGGGTGGTTTTCGGCAATAGCATTAGCGATATCTTTCAGAAGGATGGTCTTACCGGTCTTGGGGGGCGCGACGATAAGTCCGCGTTGGCCTTTACCGATAGGGGAGAACATATCGACTACACGAGTAGAGATATTGCACGATTTTCCTGAGGTGAGATCAAATTTTTCATCCGGGAAGAGGGGTGTAAGGTGCTCAAAAGCCACGCGGTCGCGTACAAATTCCGGTGAGCGCCCGTTTATGCTTATCACCTGCGAAAGAGGGAAATATTTCTCGTTTTCGCGGGGAGGTCGTATCGTAGCTTCTACAACATCACCTTGGCGGAGTCCATTCTGACGGATCTGCTGCTGGGTAACATATACATCATCAGGCGATGCAAGATAATTGTAATCGCTAGAGCGGAGGAAACCATAACCTTCAGGCACAATTTCGAGCACACCGGTAGTTGAAATCAGTCCGTCGAAATTGTAGGCGGGCATCTGGGGCTGCTGTTGCTGCTGGAAATTGTCGCGATTGAAGTTGTTGCGGTTTTTCTTGTTTTTCTTGCTCTGTTGCTGCTGAGGTTTTTCTGCCGTTGGTTCGTTGATCACGATCGGAGCTGCAGCTGCAGCAGTTGCAGCCTGCTGGCGCTCTTCTTGAGAACGGGGAGCAAAGGTGCGTCCACCAGAGCGTGGGAAAAACTGGCCGAAGTCTGACTTCCGGTTATTGTTATTATTGTTATTGTTCTGACGGAATTCCTGCTTTGACTGCTTCTGGGGCTGTTGATTCTCCTTAGTTTCGGCAGACTCCTCATTGTCAGCCTTCTCGGTTTCAGGTCGGGCTTCATCAGCTTGAGGGAGCAGTTTCACTTCCGGCTGGGGCTGTTCTTCAAAAGGAAGTTGGGCCTCAATATAGTCTGCTTTCTGCTCTACTTTCTCTGCCTTGGCTTTAGATTCGTTCTTAGGACGGCCGCGACGGCGTTTGGGCTGGGCTGTTTCGTCAGCCGTTACAGTAGTTGAAGCACTCTCCTCAGCCACTACTTCAGGCTTAACATCTTCAGCTTCAGTAGCTGATGTCTGTTCAGCAGGAACTTCTTCAGCCGGCTTAGCTTTCGGTTTACGTCCGCGTCGTTTGGGCTGAGTGGCAGTTTCCTGAGGAGTGTCGCTATTTTTTTTCTTCTCCTTAGGGGATTTTTGTTTCTTGTCAGATGTGGCATTAGCCGCCATATTATCAGCCTGTTGGTCAAGAATACGGTAGACAAGTGATTCTTTATCAGAAGTATCGATTTTTTTTAATCCCAGAGATTTTGCAACTTCGTGAAGCTGCTCCGGCTCCATGGAATTCAGTTCGGTTATAGATAACATACTATCAGAAAGTATTGTAACGGGTGTTTCGTATTGATAATTCTACATATTAACAATTGCATGAGGTAACGAAGATGCCGTGTCATCACATCAGTTCCTTCATAAGGGGGGAAATTCAAAATCAGAATGAGAAAGTCAACGTGAGAATGATCTTGAAAATTGAAATACAGGAAAATTTCGTTTTTTCAATCAGGGCAGGAGAGTTGACATATTGCCATATATTGCCCTCAAAAATCACTGCAAAGTTAACTCTATTCTTTCAAATAAACAAATGATAATTGATTAAAGTTTTTTAAAATCAGAAAATGATTTATCTTTGCATTAAAATAATTCTACTCAATTAATATGAAAGGCATTGTTTTGGCCGGAGGTTCCGGTACAAGATTATATCCGATAACCAAGGGAGTCTCGAAGCAGCTCCTGCCGATTTATGATAAACCGATGGTTTATTACCCAATATCCACGCTTATGATGGCGGGAATCAGGGAGATACTTATTATATCCACTCCTCAGGATCTGCAGGGATTCAAGCGATTGCTTGGCGACGGCTCTGACTATGGTGTAAGATTTGAATATGCCGAGCAGCCTTCACCTGATGGCCTTGCTCAGGCTTTTATAATAGGTAAGAATTTTATCGGAGATGACAATGTCTGCCTTGTGCTCGGCGACAATATTTTCCATGGAGCCGGGTTTACTCAGATGCTTCATGACTCTGTGAAATTAGTTGAGGCTGAGGGTAAAGCTACCGTGTTTGGCTATTGGGTAAATGATCCTGAAAGATATGGCGTGGCAGAGTTTGACCGCGACGGAAATTGCCTCTCCATTGAGGAAAAACCGGCCAACCCTAAGAGTAACTATGCTGTTGTCGGTCTATATTTTTATCCTAATGAGGTGGTGAAAATTGCTTCACTGATCAAGCCGTCGGCAAGAGGCGAACTGGAGATAACCTCTGTGAATCAAGCTTTTCTCAGCAAAGGGAATCTCATGGTGAAGACTCTCCCGAGAGGGTTTGCGTGGCTCGATACGGGTACACACGATTCGCTGGCCGAAGCATCAATTTATGTGGAGGTGCTCGAAAAGCGTCAGGGACTGAAGATCGCCTGCCTTGAAGGCATTGCCTATCGCAACGGATGGATTGACAGGCAGAAAATGATAGATATAGCCACACCTATGCTGAAAAACCAGTATGGTCAATATCTGATGAAGGTAGTTGATGAGATTGACCGCACTCAATTTTCAAATCTGTAAGTTATAAAGATGAATGTAATTAAAACTGATATAGAGGGAGCATTGATCATTGAGCCTAAAGTGTTTGGTGACAATCGCGGATATTTCTTTGAAAGCTTTAAGCAGGAGGAGTTTAACGAGAAGATCGCCCCGGTAAATTTCGTGCAGGATAATGAGAGCTGTTCGTCACGCCATGTGATGCGAGGTTTGCATTTCCAGCGGCCGCCGTTCGCACAGGCCAAACTCGTAAGATGCGTCAAGGGCACGGTAATTGATGTAGCTGTCGATATCCGGCTCGGCTCGCCTACTTACGGCAAACATATTGCCGTGGTGCTATCGGAAGAAAATCATCGTCAGTTTTTCATCGCCAAAGGTTTTGCCCACGGTTTTGCCGTATTGTCAGACTACGCTATTTTCCAGTACAAATGTGATGAATATTATCATCCTGAGGCTGAATCAGGAATCTCTATACTTGATAATTCGCTCAGCATAAAGTGGGGGATAGATCCCGCCTCGGCAATTCTCTCTGATAAGGACAAGGCATACGATTTGTTTAAGGACTTTAAATCACCTTTCAAGATATGAACGTTCTCGTCACCGGTGCAAACGGGCAGCTCGGTTCTGAACTCCGCCTCGTATCTAATGGCATGAGTGATAATTACATTTTCACCGATGTCAATGAGCTCGACATTACCGATGAGGGCGCCGTCAGAAAAACCGTAGCTGACCACAATATTAATATCATTGTGAACTGCGCGGCTTATACTGATGTCAACAAGGCTGAAAGCGATTATGATAAAGCCATGCTTCTCAATGCCCGGGCTGCAGCCAATCTCGCCTGTGCCATTAGGGAAAATGACGGAGTGCTGATTCATATTTCCACCGATTACGTATTCGGTGGTGAAAATAACATCCCTATCAAAGAAGACGAGCCTACAAATCCCATCGGCGTTTATGGTATGACCAAACTGGAGGGTGAAAAAGAAATTGCCCGAAGCAGATGCAAAGCCATTATCCTCCGCACTTCTTGGCTTTACTCCGAGTATGGAAAAAATTTCGTGAAGACCATGCTTGACCTTACCTCTAATAAGAAGGATCTTAATGTGGTTTTTGACCAATGCGGCACTCCCACTTACGCTCGTGATCTGGCCGATGCCATCATCGATATTATAGCTAAGAGAAAATTTGAGGGCAACTTCGGAATATATCATTTCTCAAACGAGGGCGTTTGCTCATGGTATGATTTTGCAAAAGCCATCTCACAGATGGCCGGGTACAGTGATTGTAATATCCAGCCTTGTCACTCTGATGAATTTCCTTCGCCGGTAAAGAGGCCGGCTTATTCCGTATTGGACAAAACGAAATATAAATCTACGTTCGATCGGCAGATTCCCTATTGGACAGATTCTCTCAAAATTTGCATCAACAATTTGACCCATGAAGCGTAATATTCTCATAACCGGTGGTGCCGGGTTTATAGGCAGCCATGTAGTAAGGCTTTTTGTCACAAAATATCCTGACTACCACATCATAAATCTTGACAAGCTCACTTACGCCGGCAATCTCGCCAATCTCAAGGATGTAGAGAACAGCCCTAACTATACTTTTGTGAAGGCTGATATAGCTGACCTCGAAGGGATGAGAAAGATTTTCCGTGAGTACAATATCGACGGCGTGATCCATCTTGCGGCAGAAAGCCACGTGGATCGGTCTATAAAAGATCCCTTTACATTCGCCCGGACAAATATCATGGGTACTCTTGCACTGCTTCAGAGCGCAAAAGAATATTGGGAGTCACTACCTGAAAAATACTCGGGGAAACTGTTTTACCATATTTCCACTGATGAGGTGTACGGGGCGCTCAAACTAACCGACCCCGACGGGATACCCTCGCCGTTCACCACAGTGGCTTCTTCATCAAATCATCTGGCTTACGGAGCTGACTTTTTCACGGAGTCAACAAAATATAATCCTCACTCACCTTACTCGGCATCCAAAGCTTCTTCTGACCATTTCGTAAGAGCATATCACGACACTTATGGATTACCTGTAATCGTGACCAACTGCTCGAACAACTATGGCCCATATCAATTTCCGGAAAAACTTATCCCTCTGTTTATCAACAATATCCGTCACCACAAACCACTTCCTGTATATGGCAAAGGCGAAAACGTACGTGACTGGCTGTTTGTCGAAGATCACGCCCGAGCCATCGATACGATTTTCCACAATGGCAAAATAGCCGACACATATAATATAGGAGGATTTAACGAGTGGAAAAACATAGATATCATTCGGGTGCTGATCCGTACCGTCGACCGCCTGCTCGGCAATCCCGAGGGCTATAGCGATGAGCTAATCACATACGTAACTGACAGGCCAGGTCACGATATGCGCTACGCCATCGACTCCCGAAAATTACAGCGGGAACTCGGTTGGGAGCCCTCGCTGCAATTTGAAGAAGGTATCGAAAAGACTGTCAGATGGTATCTTGACAATCAGGAGTGGATGGACAATATAACCTCGGGCGAATACGAGCGTTACTACGATTCAATGTATCGCAACCGATGACTTATTTGTCAAGAGCCTCGTATTTGGAGTGTTGACTCTTGAACTCCGGTACGAGATCCTTCATAGCGCGGACTATGGTCATGTCATCGCTGCTTATGGCCAAATGTATCAGGTCAATCATCTGCTGATTTACCGTAACATATTCATATTCGCGCACTTTGGCTATCTTGATCTTTTCGTGGAAAGTGGGAAGGGTTGTCTCCTTCTCATTAAGGACTTCTTCGTATAGCTTTTCGCCGTCACGCAGTCCGGTAAATTTTATCTCTATATCTTTGGCTCCACTAAGTGTTATCATACGGCGGGCAAGATCAACTATCTTCACCGGTTTACCCATGTCAAATACATAGATTTCGCCACCGTTGCCCATCGTTCCGGCCTCAAGCACGAGCTTGCAGGCCTCGGGAATAAGCATGAAGTAGCGGATGATATCGGGATGAGTCACCGTGACAGGACCTCCGGCTTTAATCTGCCGCTTGAATAAGGGGATAACCGAGCCATTCGAGCCAAGGACGTTACCGAAACGGGTTGTTACAAATTTTGTCTCTCCCTTGACATTTCCATCCTTGATAGCCTTGTCGAGCGACTGCACATAAATCTCGCAAAGACGTTTCGAGCAGCCCATCACATTAGTGGGATTTACAGCCTTGTCAGTTGACACCATCACAAATTTCCTTGTTCCGTACTTCACAGCAAGGTCAGCAATGACGCGCGTACCGTTGACATTATTCTCAATGCACTCTGAAGGATTATCCTCCATCATTGGCACATGCTTGTAAGCAGCAGCGTGAAACACATATTCCGGACGGAAAGAGCTGAATATCTCCTCCATTCGCCGCTCATTGGCGATATCGGCAACGATAGTATGAGATTTTACTCCGAAGAAATCCTTAGCCATCATCAGGCGAATATCATGAAGCGGTGTCTCGGCCTGATCGATCAGCATTAGTTCGGCCGGTTGATAGGGCGCGATCTGCCTTACCATTTCCGAGCCAATACTTCCGGCAGCTCCGGTGATGAGGATGCGTTTTCCGCGGATAAGATCACCTACGGCATCCATATCCACCTCTATAATCTCACGGGGCAGTAGATCCTCTACACTGACTTCGCGAAGCTGCGTGTAGCCGACCTCTGATTTTCCATCCCATTCCGTAGAGCCTGACATCATGTGGATCTTTATACCGGCATTGATCATACGGTCCACCATATCATGATTGTTTCGAATCTCCTCATTCTTAAGAGGCGATACGAGCAGGGCAGTGGCTCCATGCTTCTTCATCTTCTCTACGATATCCTCATCATTGGCGAAGATAGAGACACCCATCAGTCGCTTGCCCACCATGATTTTTCTATCAGAAATGAATCCCGAAAGAATGAATGGCGAATTCTCATCAGAGCGGATACTTTTTGCAAGTGCAATACCTCCCTCTCTGACGCCGTAGATGAACACCTTAATACGCTTCTGGCTATTGATTACCGAGACATCGTAAATCAGCTTTACAAACACTCTGACAAGCCACATCAATGCTGTAGCGGCCAACGTACCAAGCACGATAGCCGCAATGGGGTAGTATATCAGATATTTTGATATAACAAAAGAAGCGAGCACTGACATTATGCCGCCCATGATCGAGGCCTTTGTGATTTTAAGCAAGTCAATAAACGATGAATACCGGATCACTCCACTGTAAGTGTGATATACCCTGAAGCCTATAATAAAGCACACAAGGTATATCGCTATTGCCTCCATTACCTTGGGTACATCTACGTCCCACAAATCAATACGTTGGATCAGCACATAGGAGAAAAATAATGAAACTGCCGTCAGTACAATATCCAGCAACAAAATACACCAGTATGGTAATGCTTGTCGAGTGAAGTACCAGGAGAAGAGTTGTGATAAATATTGGGTTACCATGAATAAAATTATGTACTTATTGTGTATGCAATTAGAATCTTCCCGCAGTAAGTTACTGCGGGAAGATACATAGATGATTTACTTTTTGGAGTTCTTCTTATCGCTGCCATAGTGATAGCCATAGCCATAACCATAGCCATAACCATAGCGATAAGAGTGTCCATAACCATATCGGCCTCGACTGCTCTGTGTACCGTTGAGGATAACAGCGATGTGCTTGTATTTTTTTTCACCATACAGGCGGTCAAGTTCGGGAAGCATAGTGCGCTCGAGCAAGCCGGCACGTACCACGAAAATTGTGCGGTCAGCAAACTGATCGATGATCTGAGCATCAGCCACAACCTCGATAGGCGGACAGTCGATAATAATATAGTCAAAGTAGGGACGGAGCTGCTCAAGCAGTGCGCCGAAGCGTGGCGACTCAAGAAGTTCGGTAGGGTTGGGAGGCATCGTACCGATGGTGAGCACTTTCATGGCCGGTATATCCTCGGGGCTGACGAGCATCGATTTTACATCGTCAGTCTCTCCACTCAGATAGTCGGCCAGACCGACATCAGTTTTGTCAAGATAATTTGACGACGAACCATGTCGCATATCACCATCAATCACAAGCACTTTCTTGTTTTTAATTGATAACGCAGCCCCAAGGTTCATTGTGATGAACGATTTACCGCTACCGGGATTAAATGAGGTAATAGCGATAATGTTACATCCGTCCTTATTGACGCGAGAAAACTCAACGTTGGTACGAAGCACACGGAACGCCTCATTAATAATGTTACGACTCTTGGGCTTGACGAGAATCTCGCGTGATGAGATGTCATTACCTTTAAGTTTGAGCTTGTCCACCGGCATATACTGCGGAATCTCACCAAGCAGCGGCGGGGTCATATTCTCAAGATCCTTGCGTCCGCGTACTTTCGTATTAGTCATCTCGCTAAGATATGTAATACCGAAAGGTATCGCCAGACCGAGCAGGAATGAGATAGCAAGAATATTGCGCTTGTTGGGAGTAGGGGGGACGCCTGACGCTCCGGGGCGGTTCACAATACGGGTATTGTAGGCAGTGAATGCCTGAGAGAGCTCGTTTTCCTCGCGCTTTTGCAGCAGGAAGAGATAAAGCGACTCCTTCACCTTCTGCTGACGTTCAACCGAGAGAAGATTTTTGGCCTGGGTAGGATTAGACGCGATGCGCGATACGAGTTGAGCTTCAGTATTCTTCAGTGATTTGATTTGTGCATTTAGATTTGTAATCTCATTATCTACTGTGCGGATGATGACCTGTCGCTCAGCTTTGAGCTGATCATCAAGCTGAACAACCAGCGGGTTAGAATCCGATGATTTCGATGCTAAGTTGTTACGCTGAAGTAGTTTGGTATTGTATTCCGAGATTAATGAACCAATATTTGCATTACTGATGCCGGAGTTGGCCGGAAGTAGCTGGTCAGCGCTCCCATTGGCAAGATAAGAGCGGATATACCTTGTCATCTGCAGCTGATTATTGAGTTCAAGTATCTGCTGCTCAGTCTGCTGGCTCTGGCTCATATACATCGAGGCGGCAGCATCAACATTCGGCACGAGATTAGCACTCTTGTAAGAAGAAATATCAGAGTCGACATTTCCGAGCTCGCTCTCGATCACTCCGAGACGCTCGTTAATAAAGTTGGATGTAGAAATTGCTATCTGGTTACGGTCGCGGAGCCAACTCTCGTTATATGCACCGATAAGAGCACTCAGGAAATCATCAGCACGCTGCACTGACTCGTCTGACACGGTAAGACGTATCACGGAGCTCTTCTCGTCAGACATCGCCACATTAAGTTGCGAATTATATATGTCACGAGCAGCACGCAAGGGGATCTTCTTGATCAGCAATTCCACTTTCTCACCCTTGGTGTATGCCGGACCGGGGGTTACAATCATCTTACCAACAGGTGTAGTGATTGTATCATTAAGAGCGCCGGTGAAAGTAGTGGATAGAGTCTCATCATCCGGTCCTATCTCCATGTCCTCTATTTTCACCTTACCATCACCGCTAACAGTGAGGTCAAATGAAAAACGCTCCTCGGGAGCCACGTCAGCAAGAACGAGCTTCACAGGTTGCTCAGTGCCATAGACTACGATATTGCGGAACTTCCCCTTATGATAGTAGTTTACATCCAGCCCAAGGCTTTTCACCACCTCTTCGGTAAGGTCTTTCGACTTCAGATTCAGAATTTCATTCTGCACGTTAGTCTTTGACTGAAATAATCCAAGATCTGACAATCCCTGAGTATCAACTGAATTACCTTTTGTCTCGTCTTTAATTTGTATCTCAGCCGTGCGTGATACTATGCTCGGCGTCTTGAGAAGGTACAGATAAGCCGCCCCTACACATATAAATACTGACAACAAAATCCATGGCCAGTGGCGCAAAGTCATGAAAATCACGTCCATAATAGGGACGTTATTAACGTTGTTTGCGTTAGCTGAGTTATTGGAATTTTTACCTGATGTAGTGTTATCTTCCATATCAGTTATGAGGTTTTTTTAGCGAGTCAATGTCACAATAAGAGTTGCTACAGTCATAGCGACTGATCCCATTGAAATCCAGAATGAGGGTGTAAACGGCGAGTTACCATTAGGTGTAGTCTCGCGCTTAACCTTGTCGTTAGGCTCCACGTAGATCACATCATCCTGCTGCAGATAATACACCGGCGAAGACGCAAGCGACTGAGCATCAAGCAAGTTTACGCGATATGCTTCCTGCTTACCCTCTCCATTAGCACGTAAGACGAGGATGTTTTCGCGTAGACCATTTATCTTTAGGTCGCCCGCTGCTGCTATAGCATCAAGGATAGTCAGGTGATCATCATTAAAATTATACAATCCCGGAGATGATACTTCACCGAGCACTGACACATGGGTGTTTACAAACTCTACCGTAATGATTGGATCTTTCAGTAGATTACGACTTGTCAGCTCGTTAAATATTTTTTGCGCAACCTGCCCGCGGTTCAGGCCTTCAATGTTGATCTTACCGAGCACCGGGAAGTTGATATCACCATTCTGGTCTACGGTATAATATGCCATCTGGCCATTACCACCCGTTCCGGTAGCGCCTATCGAGCCTGCAGTTATAGAGCTGGTGCCTAAGTTGTTATTACTTGTTACAAGATTAAATATATATGACAAAGCAGGATCTTGTGCAGTAACTATGATAGAAAGCTTATCCTCAGGACGAACCTTGATGTCATTGACATTCTCAGAGCGAATCACTGTCCCTGTAGTCAACTCCGGAAAATACGTAATATTCTTCGGTGTCGAACATGAAGAAATCAGCAATCCTGCCGCTGCAAAGATCGTAAGTAATTTCTTATCCATTATGTAATCTATTTTGAGCTCAAACGTTAGATTATGATTGAAATGTTTTTTGGTTTCAAAGTGCAAAATTAGTAAAAATCCCGCAATTAAGCTACTATTTTAACAAATAAAACGCCGGGATGGTGTAAAATCAGCACCTATCCCGGCGTAAGATGGTTTCTATCTGTCAATTACTTGTATCGCGTCCAGCGGATTATTTCCTTAATAGTAGGTTTCTTGCCATACATGAATATACCTACACGGTAGATTTTACCCGCGAGCCATACCATTCCTATAAACGATGCGATAAGCACAGCAAGCGAAAGCACTATTTCCCATCCCGGTATACCATACGGCACACGCGCCACCATTACCATCGGCGAAGTGAACGGTATGATCGAAGTCCAGAACGAAAGTCCCGATGTAGGATCAGCCGCGGCTATCATTGCAAATACTATACTGAAAATTATGGGGAACGTAGCAAGGGTGGTCAGCTGGCTTGCATCCTGAATATTGTCAACTGACGATCCGATAGCTGCGAATATCGAGGCATAAAACAGGAATCCTGCCAGCAGGAAGAGAGTCATTACGGTGAACATCTTAATGACAAACCATACATTGCCGAGCATCAACATTCCCTGAATAAGTCCTACCGCCTCGGCATCCTCCACACTCTCGAAGTTGCCACTCTGCACCGCAGCAATGTCAGCCATGGCATCAGCCGGCATAATCGAGGGCATGACAGCGGGGATAACAAATGCCACCATGCCTACTATCAGCACACCCCATATCAATATCTGGGTCAAGGCCACAAGGCTGACGCCGAATATCTTGCCCATCATCAGCTGTGCCGGTTTGACAGATGACACCACGAGCTCGAGCACACGATTGTTTTTCTCCTCGATAATGCTTGTCATAATCATCTGACCATAGATTAGTATGAACATATATAACACGAAGGCCATGGCGATACCGAGCCCATAGCTGATGCCCGACGACAAGGCGTCTTCTTCCTCCTCCTTGTCAGTGCGGATAGTGTCAATGGAGACATTTCCTTCTGCTTCAGCAAGTATCTTGTCAAGATCTTCTATATTCTGCTCGCGGAGGCGATAATCCTTAATGATAGAATTGATCTGATTTCGCATCCCTGATTCGCGGATCATTGACGATGGTCCGTTAGAATAAAGACGCACCTTTGCCGAGCGGTTTTCCACCACATCAGCCGGTATAAGCAAGATGGCCTCGTATTCCTTTGACGCCATGAGCGAATCAATTTCAGTAGAGGTCATGACGAATTTCAGCTCATCGTTACCTTCAAGCTTCTGGAATATCTTGCCTGATCGGTCATAGACCACTATCTCTGACTGACTCGTGCCGCCCATCGCTATGATTACCGTAGGCAATATCATCATCACTAAAAACAGCAACGGCATCAGTATCGTAGTGATGATAAAGCTCTTCTTCGAAACGCGTTCCAGGTATTCGCGCTGTATTATTATTCCTATTCTTGAGTTCATGACTGTGATTTGGATTGGTTTGACTCTCCGACGGCACGGATAAATATATCATTCATTGATGCTACACTCTCAGTTAATCCGGCTATTGCCACATTATCATTAATTACACTTACGGCATCGCGCAGGGCGGCATCGTCATTGAGGCGGAAGAGCATCTGGTGACGTCCCTGCGCATCGTCAGCTTCCAGATTAAAATCGCCGGCAAGGGGCTTAAGCGCACCCATCAACTGTGGCGTATCACCGGTGTATACCACTCGGTAGCGGTTGCCGAAATACTGGCGGCGTATCTCATCGACATTACCGCTTAGAATATTTCGGCTATTATTTATAAGGGTAATTTCGTCACAAAGTTCTTCTACTGACGACATATTGTGGGTCGAAAAAATCACGGTCGCGCCCTCATTTTTCAGATTTATAATCTCCTTTTTCAAAAGATTGGCATTGATAGGATCAAAGCCTGAAAAGGGTTCATCGAAAATCAGAAGTTTGGGACGGTGAAGTACGGTCACAATAAACTGCACTTTCTGCGCCATACCTTTTGACAGCTCCTCGACTTTCTTGTTCCACCAGTCAGCGATTTCAAACTTGTCAAACCATTCTTTCAGTCGGCGTGTAGCTTCGGCTGTTGACAGTCCTTTGAGCCGTGCAAAGAAGAGCGCCTGCTCGCCCACCTTCATTTTCTTATACAAGCCGCGCTCTTCAGGCAGATAACCTATGTTGACCACATCATCTTGTGTCAACGGATGGCCATCAAATGTCACCAGGCCGCTATCAGGAGCCGTGATATGATTAATAATTCTGATAAGTGTGGTCTTACCCGCACCATTAGGCCCGAGCAGACCGTAAACCGCCCCTTCGGGTATCTCTAACGACACTTCATCCAATGCTTTATGGGAAGTGTAGCTCTTAGAGACATTTTCAACTGTGATGATTTTATTCATGATGGATAATGATTATTCTATGTCGTCAAGTTCGGCCTTCATAGCCCTGAACGTTGTCATGAAGTGATAATTAATTGCTATACCGATAGCTAAACCTATCACTACTCCGCAAATGCAGCCCACCATAATATATGGTTCACCCATCTTATTAAATGTATAAGCCATAAAGCAGAGCAGAGGTATCAATAACGAAATACCAAAGACCTTGCTCCTATTGCGCATCTGTTCTATTTTAATAGTCTGGCTAAGAGCTTCTTTAGCCGATAGTTTGCAGTAGTCAAGATGAGAGAAAATATATGTAAAGCGGAAGTTTATCATTGACATAATCCAGAAAAAAGCCCATGTCACGATCACAAGTGCCGGGGAAATTGACCAAAACGGCACCATCAGCAGCGGTGAAACAAATGCCACTAACCCGAGCCGCAGAGATGCACGGCTAAGGCTATCGCGCATAGTCGACACCTCGCGGTCACGCATCCGTTTTTCAAACCGTGCAATCGTCTCTTCAGTAGCGGGTGTTCCCACATCGATATTGCTCCAACTTTTCTTAAATTCGTCTATAGTCATATTTCTGATTTTTTTGCTTGTTCAATAAGTCGCAGCTTTATGCGGCGGAGACGTATAGCTACATTGCTGCGTGTAATACCTGTCATTTCTGCTATATCGTCGTAAGAGTATTCGTCGAGCCACATTAATATAATAGCCTTGTCGAGCTTTCCAAGAGCAGAGATCATCCTGTACATCTGTTTCAGCTCCTCAATGTTTGAGGTGTCATCTGCCGAAACCTCTATCGCACTATCCAGCGGAAGATTTTCCGAAGAGTGACGATCATACTTGCGGAAAAATGAAATACAGGTATTGATGGAAGCACGGTAGATCCATGTAGAGATTTTGGAGTCGCCACGATAGGACCCAAGACCTTGCCAAAGGTTGGCAAGCACTTCCTGATAAAGATCCTTGTAATGCGAATCGTCGTTGGCATACATATAGCATATCTTGGAAATCATATTCCTATGAGCGGTGATGATCTCCATGAATCGCTTTTCTCTGAGTGTATAATCCTGCAGACTATTCATACTTTATATGACGCAGTAAATTCCGAAAAATTACATCTTCCATGATTTTTTTAATCGCCAAGTATCGCTTTGACGATTTTTATGCTTAATTTTGCCGTATGAAAAGACTTCTGATCAACCTCGGAGTGATTATTGTGGTCGCTCTCATTATATGCTTTGGTTGTATGCTGTGGCTTGACCATTGGACTCGTCACGGCGAATATACCGTAGTGCCTGACGTCAAAAACCTGCCATTTCAGGAAGCGGCCTCCCGCCTTAAGAGCGCCGGGCTCAATGTAGAGCTGCTTGACTCTGTCTATGAGTCCACAACGCCTCCGGGGTCAGTGCTGAATCAGAATCCTCGTGAGGACGCTAAGGTTAAACCTGGTCGCACCGTGTATGTGACCATCAATGCTTTCTCGCCCAAGATGGTGGCTATACCCTCGCTTACTGACAACTCGCTCCGCCAGGCGCGCACCACGCTCAATGGTCTCGGCATAACTCACATTACCGAGCGTCGCATCCCCAGCGAATTCCGCGATCTGGTGCTCGGGGTGATTTACAAAGGCACCCGTCTTTCGCCCGGAGCCCGTGTGCCTGTTAATGCCGATATCATCCTCGAAATAGGGGAGGGGCTTGCCGAGCTCCCTGACTCACTCGATACGGATGGATCGGAAGTGACTGATCTTGAAATGCTTGATCTCTTTTGACAATGGCTGAGGATATTATTGGAGATGCTGATCGTATCGACGACGAATCGCAGGAACTATATGAGCATTTCCGATTCGTTGCCGATAAAGGACAGCAGCTTCTCCGCGTAGATAAATTTCTTGTAACACGCCTCGAAGGTAGCTCCCGCAACCGTGTGCAGCAGGCTGCCGATGCCGGATGCATCCTCGTAAATGGCAAGCCCGTAAAAAGTAACTACCGCGTCAAACCGCTTGACGTGGTAAGCGTGGTGATGGATCGTCCGCGTTACGAAAATGAAATTATTGCCGAAGATATACCTCTTGACATTGTTTATGAGGATGATTATGTACTTGTGGTCAACAAGCCGGCCGGACTCGTGGTTCATCCGGGCCACGGCAATTACTCCGGCACGCTTGTCAATGCTTTGGCCTGGCATTTCAAAGATAATCCTGAATATGACGTCAGCGACCCTCGCTTAGGCTTGGTCCACCGCATCGATAAGGATACATCAGGACTTCTGGTTGTAGCCAAAACGCCTGATGCCAAGACATCGCTCGGGAAACAGTTTTTCGACAAGACCACCAAGCGTGAATACATAGCCGTAGTGTGGGGTATACCTGACCCGGCAAAAGGCACCGTCGTAGGTAATATTGGCCGTAATCCCAAGGATCGGCTTCAAATGACCGTACTTCCTGACGATGACCCCACCGGAAAACACGCCGTAACGCATTACGAAGTGTTAAAAAATCTAATGCACGTCGCTATGGTGAAATGCGTGCTTGAGACAGGGCGCACTCATCAGATTCGTGTCCACATGAAGCATATCGGCCACCCGCTTTTCAACGATGCTCGATATGGCGGCGACGAAATCCTGCGCGGAAACCGCTCGTCAAGCTATAAACAGTTTATTGATAATGCAATGAAAATATGTCCCCGCCAGGCTCTCCATGCCAGGACTCTTGGTTTCCGGCACCCCGTCACCGGCCAGGAGATGTTTTTCTCCGCTCCCATCCCTGCCGATATGTCAGCCCTGATCGAAAAATGGGAAAGATACACCTCAGCCTCCGATACGAAATGATAAAATTTCATAACAAATCATATCCTTCTTGTAAGATTGACCAAAATTACTTAACTTTGCTCTGAAATCATCCCTCCTCAAAAGGTTAATGTAATGATCATCAATTAATCAGATATTAATGGAATCCAATTACGATTTTTCAGATATAGCTCCTTACGATAACGAGCAATTTAAAGATAAACTGAAATCTTTGGTAAAAGAACCCGGGTTTATGCACGCCGTGACTTCCGTCATGCCCGGTGTTGACTATGATAAATTCGCTGCTGATATCCTTCATATCAGCAACAAGGACGACTTCCAGCGTCATGTGATGGGTAAATTCCTTGAACAAATCGCCGCAAACACCACCGACGGTATCACTTACTCAGGTATCGAAAATGTGGACCAGTCAAAAAATTACACATATATTACTAATCATCGCGATATTGTTCTTGACTCAGCTTTCCTGAATCTCGGGTTTCTGCGCCACGGTATCACTACATCAGAAATCGCTATCGGTGACAACCTGCTGATCTACGAGTGGATAACTGACCTTGTGAAAATCAACAAGAGCTTTATCGTAAAACGTAACCTCCGGCTTACTCAGGCTCTTGAAGCAGCCAAACAACTCTCGGCCTACATCCATTATGCCATCACTGACAAGAAGGAGAGCGTATGGATTGCCCAGCGTGAGGGGCGCGCCAAAGATTCCACTGACCTTACTCAGGAAGGCGTGGTAAAAATGCTTTCGTTTGGTGGTGACAAACCTGATATTGCTGGTCGCCTTGCCGAAATCAACATAATGCCTGCTACGATATCTTACGAATTTGACCCTAACGACTATCTCAAAGCCAAGGAATTTCTGCAGCGTCACCGCAACCCTGAATTTAAGAAAAGTCAGCACGACGACCTTTTCTCGATGGAAACCGGTATGCTTCAATATAAAGGCCGGGTGCATATTGCCATCTCCAAGTGTATCAGCGATGAGCTCCTCGCCCTGCCCGCTGATATGGATAAGGCAGAATTCTTCAAAACAGCCTGCCACATTATCGACTGCCGTATCCACACCGGTTATAAAATATATCCTGTCAACTATATAGCCTATGGTCACGCCTTTAACGATGATATGTATGCTGACCGCTATACGCCTGAGGAAGAGGCTACTGTTGAAAAATACATCGAGTCGCAGCTTGACAAGGTAGATCTGCCGGATATCACCCCGGAGGAACGCGAATTCATGCGACATCGTATGTGGGAAATGTATGCTAATCCTCTCCGCAATAAACTTATTGCCGCCGGAGCTTGTTAGTAAGATATGAGACTCCAGACTTTACCACTTTTGATATTCTTTATCTGTAATATTGGTGTAGATTTTTACATCTATCGCCAACTCCTTACTGTCAAGCTTAAATGGATTGCTAAAGTTCATGTAATTTTGGCTTTACTCCTTAATATAGCGATTATCGCTGCGGTAAGTGTCCCGTTCCGTGAAAGCGGCAATGGCGTACTGCTATTCAGTATGTGGTCCATTTATACTTATTTATCAGTATATATTTCCAAGTTTATTTACTTTATATTCAGCCTGTTGGCTGACCTGCCTAAGTTATGGCACAGCCATTCATGGATGCCGCTGCGATTGTCAGCTATTGTATTGGCTGTCATAGTGTTGGGCACTTTATGGTGGGGAGCTCTTATCAACCGCTTCAATTCTGATGTAAAGCAGGTGAATGTAGAGATAGCTAACCTCCCTGATGGTTTCGAAGATTATAAGATAGTTCAAATTTCCGACTTACATACAGGCACCTATGGTAATGACACCGCCTACATCTCCTCAATAGTCGACCGTATTAATAGCCTTAATCCTGACATGATTGTCTTCACCGGCGATATTGTCAACTCCAAATCAAACGAGCTACTTCCTCACGTCGGTCCTCTATCAAGACTTTCTGCTCCCGACGGAGTTTACTCTATCCTCGGCAATCATGACTACGGCGATTACTCAGTATGGCCTTCGGACGAGGCAAAAAAGAAAAATCTTGATGACCTGAAAACATTACAGAAAGAAATGGGCTGGGATCTGATCCTCAACAGCCACCGCATGATTCACCATCAGAGCGATTCCATTGCTCTAATTGGAGTAGAAAACGTGGGCGATCCTCCTTTCCATACTTACGGAAATCTCAGCGTTAGCTATCCTGACTTGTCAGATGACGTCACAAAAATCCTGCTTTCACACAATCCCGCTCACTGGTGTGACTCGATTGCTGATGATCCGTCAAAAAATATAGCTCTCACCCTCTCAGGCCACACTCATGCCATGCAGATGGAAATAGCCGGTTTCTCTCCGGCCGTGTGGCGCTATCGCACATGGGGTGGAATGTATAATTCTGATTCTACTGACAACGCTCTCTACGTAAATATAGGTATCGGCACCGTAGGCCTTCCGGCTCGCATCGGCGCCACACCTGAAATTACTCTCTTAACCCTGAAAAAGAAATAAAATCCTAAATACACATTGTCAAAATAACGATGGCAACCGAACATGCTAATATAATCAGCTCCGAATTAAATCTCCTCCGCAAACACGTTAATGCTGTAATTAAGCTCATTGAGGACGGAGCTACGATCCCTTTCATCAGCCGATACCGAAAGGAGAAAACCGGCGGCATGTCAGAAGTTACTGTCCATGCTATCGCACAGCGTCATAAGGAATTAACCGAGCTGGACCGCCGAAAGGATTTCATTATCGATGCTATCAAAGCTAAGGACGCTCTGACGCCCGAGCTCGAGCAGCGTATCGCCGCTACGCTTGACCCGGTTGTCCTCGAAGACATCTATCTTCCCTTTAAAGCTAAACGCCAGACGCGCGCTCAAGCCGCCCGAAACCTCGGACTCGAACCATTGGCCAAAATCATAATGGCTCAGAATACTGACTCCGTCGCCAAAGCTGCTGCCAAATTCACCAAAGGCAATGATCTATCCCAGCAGGATGCTATTGACGGCGCTCTCGATATAATCGCGGAATGGGTGAGCGAGAATGAGAAGGCTCGCGGAATCGTTCGCTCCCGCTACCAGCGTGGCGCGGTGATAAAGTCGACGGTCATCCCGGGAAAAGAAGAGGAAGGAAAAAATTACGCCAATTATTTTGACTTCTCCGAGCCGCTACGTATGTGCAACTCTCACCGATATCTGGCTATACGCCGCGGTGAGGCCGAGGGCTTTCTTAAAGTATCGATATCTATTGACGACGACGAAATGACAGATCGTCTTAACCGTATGTTTGTCAAGTCAGGAAGCACAGCAGAATGTGCTGACCTCGTCAAGAAATCAGTCAAAGATGGTTACCGCCGTCTGATGAAACCATCGATCGAAAACGAGTCAAGCAATAACGCCAAAGAGCGCAGTGATGACTCGGCCATCCAGCTGTTTGCTGACAATGTGGAGCAACTACTGATGGCGGCACCCCTCGGGCATAAGAATGTACTTGCCATCGACCCCGGATATCGCACCGGCTGTAAGCTCGTTGTCCTTGATGCTCAGGGCAATCTGATGGCTGAAGATGTGATATATCCTACTCCTCCGGTCAATGACTTCGCCCATGCAGCTGATGCCATCTGCTATTATGTGGACAACTTCCGCATTGACGCTATCGCTATAGGCAACGGCTCGGGCGGCCGCGAAACCGAGCGTTTCATCCGCGACCTCATGCTGCCCCGCAAAGTAAAGATTTACATGGTAAGCGAGCAGGGTGCAAGCATCTATTCAGCTTCTGAAGTAGCTCGCGAGGAGTTCCCTGACAAGGACGTTACCGTTAGAGGTGCTATATCCATCGGCCGTCGTCTGATAGACCCTCTTGCCGAACTTGTAAAGATTGACCCCAAGTCTATCGGAGTAGGGCAATACCAGCATGATGTCAACCAAACTCAGCTTAAAGAGAAACTCGACTATGTGGTGGAGAAATGTGTCAACGCCGTAGGTGTCAATGTAAATACCGCATCCCGCCAATTGCTCTCGTATGTATCGGGAATTGGTGATACACTCGCCACCAACATCGTAAATTACCGCAAAGAGCATGGCGATTTCAAGTCGCGTCAGGAGCTTCTCGATGTGCCGAGAATGGGGGAGAAGACGTTCCAGCAATGCGCCGGTTTCCTTCGCATACCTAATGGCATCAATCCGCTCGACAATACCGGTGTCCACCCTGAAAGCTATCCTATTGTCGACGCCATGGCCGAAGACTACAAGGCTGACATCAACCGCCTTCTCCGCGATAAGAACCTGATTCACAATATCGATCTCGAGCGTTACGTCACCAAGACTACCGGTATACCCACTCTAACTGACATTATCTCGGAGCTTGAAAAGCCCGGACGCGACCCTCGCGAAAAGGAAGATGAGACCATTTTTGACGACAACGTAAGAAAAATCGATGATATTCATATCGGTCAGATCCTTACCGGTAAGGTTAACAATATCACCGCTTTCGGCGTATTTGTGGATCTCGGCATGAAGGAAAACGGATTAATCCATATCTCACAACTCTCTGACCGCTACATCTCTTCACCCTCCGATGTAGTGTCAATCGGGCAGACCGTCAAAGTAAAAGTGATGGACGTAGACACCGCCCGCGGACGTATAGCATTAACAATGAAAGGTATATAAGAAATTTTAATCATGACTATTTATCCTTGTACAATAGGACTTGGCAGCAACACCGGTAACCGTGAAGAGAATATCAAGCGGGCTATCGATTTTCTTCAGTCGATACTTTCTGACACTGAGGTGTCAAGCATTTACGAATCGCCCGCCTTCAACGGCGTTGACGGCCCTTATCTTAATGCAGTGGTACATGGCTTCACATCTATTGAGCCCGAGGAACTTATCAATAAACTGAAATCCTGGGAAGAATCCGAGGGACGCGAGAAAAACGGCCACGGTGAAGTCGTAATCGACCTCGATCTGGTGATCTACAATTTCAGAATACTGCGTCAGGAGGATTTCGAACGCCATTATTTCAATAAAGGATACCGCGAACTGCTTGCCCGCGGTACCTATGTCTCGAAATAAACGTCATAAAGCTTATTCCTCGTCGGCCTCGTTATATGTCCGGGCTGCTTGAGAGCGTGCCGTGTCGAGAATCTTCTTCTGGCGTTCCTTGTTGACGAGGGCTGATTTCAACGCTCTGACTTTCATTGCATAGCGGGTCAGCGTTGCGATGTCCTCAGCCATTTGTTCGGGAAGATTCATTCGGTAAGATGTCTTGCCGTTAAAGGTAAGTTGCATCTTTTCTCCTGCATGATCTGCAATAAAGCGTGCCACTGAGTCACACTCCACGCCCATGAAGGTTATTACTTCAGCGCCCATCGAGCGGTCATTGCGCTCTCCATCATAATTCACCACGGCCGTAGTGGCTTCCTCTCCGTTGCATCCAACGGTAATTGAGGTGCTCTCCACTTTATGTGACCCCAGAGATGACATAAGGTAAAGATCCCCTTCAGGCGACATACGTGCCTGAATACCATCTGTGCCTATAAACTTAGAGGGGTTTACACCTTTGGCTACATAATAGTTTTCCACCGGATTTTTTATCAGCTCAAGACCTGTTGACATTGAGTCGATCTCTGCCTGCAACACAGCGGCAAGCGAATCAGCACTCTCAAGCCGTGCAAGTGCCAAACCTTCGTTGACCCGAGCCTTAAGATGCATCGATTTTCGCCGCACATCTATCGCCTTGGGATAAGCTTTATTTATCGAGTCAATAAGCATTAGGGCTCCGTTGAAATCATTCGTTTCAATAGCCTCCTCAGCCTCAGCATACAGGCTTAAAGCTTTTTCATTATCACTATTGCCTGAGCATGAGGCAAGCATCAAGGCGGGAACTATCCCGGCCAAAATCTTAGTTGTTACGTTGGACATCTTTAACTCCTTTGACGGTTTTTATCTTTCGTATAATATTTTCAAGCGAATTGGTATCGCTGATTCCGAGCACTATATAACCTGAAAAGGTTCCATAATGTGACGACACAGAAATGTCACGCAGCGTCACGTCTTTCTCCTTGTTAATTATCGAAGAAATATTTGTCACGATGCCAATATCGTCATTACCAACTATTCTCAGCGAGGCTGTAAACTGCGAGCCTGCTTTTCCTGACCATCGTGTCGTGATGACACGATAAGGATATTTCTCACGAATATGCGATGCATTAGGGCAGTCAGTCCTGTGGATCTTGATAGCACCTTCCGCTGACACAAACCCAAACACTTCATCTCCATATATGGGATGGCAGCATTTCGCAAGCTTGTAATTTATACCTTTTACATTCTCGCCGATGATAAGGATATCATTTGAGGTAGTTGCTTCCGCCTCAGGAGTATGCAGTGAGAATTCCTCGGCGCTTTGGCGCTCCTTGCCATCAGTGTGAAGGTCTTGATCAATATGCTCATATCGGGCGATTATATCATTGATATTCAGCTTTTCGGCTGCTACATCGTTATAAAAGTCCGTTACCGTTTTATATTGCAGGCTCTTGATTGTGCGCATCAATGTGCCTTCGTCAATGTCGACTTTTCGATTCTTGAAGCGCCGCATCAGCAGCTCCTTGCCGAGCTCGGCCGACCGATGCTCCATCTCCTTGATTGACTGCTTGATCTTTGATCTCGCCTTGGAGGTGACTACAAAGTTGAGCCAGTCGAGCTTAGGGATCTGCTGTTGGGAGGTGAGAATCTCCACTGTGTCACCGCTCTGAAGCTTGTAGTTAAGTTTATGATTCTTACCATTTACCTTACCACCTATGCAGATACATCCGAGTTTTGAATGAATATTAAAGGCGAAATCAAGCACCGTAGCCCCCTGAGGCAATTTATATAAATCACCCTTAGGAGTGAACACAAAAACCTCATTCTCATAAAGATCCATCTTGAAGTTTTTCATTAGCTCCATTGGACCCTCGGCTGTCTCAAGGATGTCACGTACATTGTTCATCCAGCTATCAAGGCTACTTTCGCTCTTGATACCCTTATATTTCCAGTGAGCCGCGAGTCCTTTCTCGGCAATAAGATCCATACGTTTGGTGCGGATCTGCACCTCCACCCATTTTTCACCCGGTCCGAGCACCGTAGTGTGAAGCGATTCATAGCCGTTGCTCTTGGGAATACTGAGCCAGTCCTTCATGCGGGCCGGATTAGGAGTATACATATCAGCCACAATCGAATATATCTTCCAGCATTCGGCCTTCTCCATCTCAGCCGGGACATCAAGAATGATACGTATCGCGAAAAGATCATATATATCCTTCATCTCCACCTTCTGACGGCGCAGCTTGTTCCAGATCGAGTAAATCGACTTGGTTCGACCCTTGATTTCATACTTCAACCCGGTAGCGTCAATACGCTCTTTCAGCGGAGCGATAAAGTCAGCGATATAGGCATCGCGAGTAGTTTTTGTAGCGTTGAGTTCGCGGGCTATCTTGGTGTAAGTGTCACGTGCAGTGTACTTAAGCGACATATCTTCGAGCTCACCTTTAACCTTATATAAACCGAGGCGATGAGCCAATGGTGCATAAAGATAGCTTGCCTCAAAAGCCGTATCGGTCACAAACTTTTCATCAGGATGGTGATTAATAGCTCGCATCAGCGTAAGGCGTTCCACTATCATTATAATGATTACTCGTATATCTTCGGCAAAAGTCATTAGGAGCTTGCGGAAATTGTCAGTCTTGACCACGCCATGTGACCCATAAAGTGTAGCCACTTTAAGCAACCCGTTGACGAGACGGGCTACATCGTCACCCCACTGAGAAGTGACATCATCGATAGTCATCATGCCTTCGCGGCACAACTGATGAATCATGATTGCAACAATCATATTACGGTCAGCCGATACCATCTCACACAGTGTAGCTGCCGTAGCAAGATTATGAAACACCGGATTGATGCCATGACGATCGCGCTCAAGAACGCCCTCATTTATAGCATAAGAAATCTGTTTCCTCAGCATTTTCAGGTCATCAATCGACAGAATGTCACGACTTTCCATCAATATCTGACGGAAAATCTCCCTGAGCTTCTGATGTTCTTCAGATGTAAAGTATTTCTGCTCCATTGCTATTGATTACCTATTGTTTTCGCAAAGATAATAGTTTTTTGCGACAATAAAAAGGCTCTCGCCGATGTGAGAGCCTTTAAAAGTTTGTTAATTGTCGATGTCGTTGTTTCGTGGATTGTTGTTGAGCTCTTTAGTCTCATTTTTTACCATCTCTTTATCTACTTTGTTTTTATCAGCCTTGTTGATGTCTACTCCACGATATTCATCAGCTGCTTTGGTTCCGTTTTTTTCCATAATCTTGAGCGTTGTTTAGTTTAAATATACTATTTAACGCTCACGCGGGGCAAAATGTTTATTCTACGGGCAACTGATTGAGTTGATCTATGTAATTAAGCAGCTCATCGCGCCCTCTTCCGTCCTGACTGGAAGTGAGAAATACTGGTGGAAGCTCCTCCCACATCTCTAGGAGCTTTGCTAAATAAGCCTTGACATTTCTATTGCCCGCACTCTTGCTCATCTTGTCGAGTTTGGTGAACACGATTGAGAACGGGACTTCGTTTTCGCCAAGCCAGTTCATGAAGTCAAGGTCAATCTTCATAGGCTCATGGCGCGAGTCAATCAGCAAAAACAGATTGGTCATGTTTGGCCGGTAAAGTATGTATCCCTCGATCATCTCCTTGAGCTCATCGCGGGCTGCCTTACCTCTGTTGGCAAATCCGTAACCGGGTAGGTCAACTATATACCATGAATCATTTACAAGAAAATGATTTATCAGCATGGTCTTGCCCGGGGTAGAGGAGGTCTTTGCGAGGCGCTCGTTCCCCGTCAGCATATTTATCAGTGAGGATTTTCCTACATTACTACGGCCTATGAAGGCATACTCGTGAAGCTGGGTTGCCGGGCATTTGTCGACAGCCGGACTCGACACTGCAAATCGTGCACTATTGATTAGCATATTTTAGGGTATTTAATTATCAGTCAAGCATTAAAGAAATCATCGGGCGCACCGAGGGAAAGTCAATCATCTGCCCGGTCTCGGCGGAATTAAACACCATACGACCAAATACCTCTATGGTTACATCGAAGTCAAGTTTGCTGCAATAGCTATCATCTATCGTAACCTTGCCACCATGAATAATATATGTATGGGAGTTAAGCTGGCGCAATATAGGGTCAGTAACCCTGATCTTGCATTTAAACTTAGGATTACCTTCAGCAATAGCCTGGAGGCATTTCTCCACATTTACAATCCTTGCCATGCCACGTGGCATGAGACGGCCACCCATCACGTCAGTGGGACGTCCATAGAGCAGGAACGGAAGCTCGGAATGTATGGCGCGGAGTTGTCGCATTGCTGCCAGACGAGCATCTAAGTCTTCGCCCATAAGATCTGTAACTATCAGTACATTATCTTTAACCACAGCCCAAGCCATAGAAGCAATTACCGGGCCAAGATCTTCGTCATCTCTGATCATGACCACAAAGTCGCCGCCATCAAGCCGGTTATCCTCGATAATTACATTGAAATCTTTACGATCGTGAGTTATATAACATTCGCGCTGAAGCTGATAGCGGTTAAACGCTTCATAAACCTGATCCGGATCAGGATTTTCATTCACCTGATATGACCCTTGACCGAGGAAACGATGTAGCGAGGTAAACCGCTGCTCCTTCATATAGAATAATGTGGTAAAACCGAACGGCTCGTAAAAGTAGTACAATGCCTCGGTTGACGGTATCAGCGAGCATAACATATCACCACGAGCAGCCGATGCCTCGAGTGCCTTGACAAGAAGCGCCGTCATAAGTCCGCAGCCTCGCCGGGCGCGGCGGGTGGCGGCAGCGTAGATGTAACCCACTTGTTGCATGGTTCCGTGAAATGTCATCTGATACTGCCTCAGCATCAGACTACTTGCTATTTTGCCATCAGTATCGCTGATGGCAAGTGCCTCCTGATCATTATACACCGAGTTGAAAACCAATCCGATATATTCTTCACTATCGTTGAAGGCTTCACGATAGATTTTCTTTATTTCATCTCTCTTGCTCATGATAATTATTAACACCGGAGATGTAATAAAGGTTGAAACCGTTGCGGTCTCAACCTTTATTTAGATTCCTGAGTTATCCTTGGTGTGCGGGACGGAGAAGGTCATTCACCGTCTTTACGGGATTAAACGTTGAGATGGGTACTTCTACAAACACAGTGTTCCAGTCGCTCATTGCGCCGTTCCAGAGTCCGGGAAGCTCCATAGCTTTAAGCTCCTTGCCATGGCTTGATTTTGAGGAGATGAAGCCGGTGGCAGGGTCAACATATTTTGTAAGATCAAATTTCTTGCCATTGCGATCCTTGATGTAGCAAACCAGATCTACGGGGTTGAAGTGGGTAGCAGTCTTCATCATATTCTGGTAAGCATCATTCTTGGGATCCACCTGATTGCTTTCGAGGATCTGGGGTGAAGCAGTGCCGTCAGCATTATATGCGATGAATGGACCGCCGCCGGGTTCACCTTCATTCTTCACCATACCACACACGCGGAGAGGACGGTTGAGCTTCTCTTTAATGTATTTAACCACGGCCTCAGTGTCCATCTTTTCATCTACAGTGTCGTAGATAAACAGGCGCTCGTGCATAAACTTGAGTATCTCTTGAAGTTTCTCGGGGGTATAGTTGCCTCCTTCAAGATCCACGAGATATTGCTCGATAAGGTCATGTGTTTCGAGGAGCACACCTGCCAGCACTTCCTTGTAACGCACGGTATCTTCACGACGGTTGTCAGGCACCACATTATCAATATTCTTGATAAATACTACTGCTGAGTCGATATCGTTAAGATTTTCGATAAGAGCGCCGTGTCCACCGGGACGAAGCACGATGTGACCATCTTCGAGGAAGGGAGTATTGTCAGGATTAGCAGCGATAGTGTCAGTCGACGGTTTCTGTTCGCTCATCGACACTTCAAATTTCTTACCGGTGCGTGCTTCAGCAGCAGGAATCACTTCAGCGAGTTTCGCCTCGAAAAGCTTGCGGTGATTAGCTGATACTGTGAAGTGGAGACGAACTATGCCGTCAGCCGAAGCAGCTGTCTGAGCGCCTTCTGTAAGATGTTCTTCAACGGGAGTGCGTGATCCGTCAGGATAGCTATGGAATTTCAGAAGGCCTTTGGGCAGACCACCGTAGTTCATGCCTTCAGGAGCCACGATTGCCCGGATGATGTCGCGGTTGCGACCTTCCTCTTTGAGGGCAGCAAGAGTGGTATTGTACAACTTCTTGCTGGCTGCTTCAAGCTCGGGGATAAATGGAAGTTTATCAAGTGATTCTATAAGCTGAGCCACCGGAGAACCGGGCTTGAGATCGTCAGTACCTCCATCGACATATTCAAACAATGCCTTGAACATACGTGAAGCTGCGCCTGAAGCGGGGACAAATTTGATTACTTCGCCGCCATGATTGAGATATTCTTTCCAGCGATAGATAGCTCCATCCTCATCTGATTTGGTAAGACGGATAATACCGGTACCTACACGTGCTGCATCTTTAATTTTCAGATAGGGAAATCCTTCGGCAAACCTGCGAAGCTGTGCTTCGGCCTGCTCTTTGCTAATACCCTGCTTGTTAAGCATCTCTATGTCGATTGATCTTAGCATGATTAGGTTAGTTTTTAATGGTTATGATTTAGTTAATGGTTTTATGGTCTCAAAATTAATCATTAAATTTTGTTTTAACAAATTTTTAGTGAAAACTTTGATGCGATTACAATTGTTATACTCTAAACGAAATATTTACATCAATATATTTTAAGATGAAAAAGATAGGTATTTTTTACGGTTCCACTACAGGCACGACAGCTGAAGTGGCAAATGAGATAGCTAAGGTCATGAATGTTGACAAGGATTCGGTTTACAATGTCGCTGACACTGCTCCTTCAAAAGTAGCCGATTACGACCTTATTATTCTTGGGTCGAGCAGCTATGGCGATGGAGACCTCCAACCTGATATGGCCGACTTCATGGATGCACTCGAGTCAATGGATCTTCGCGGTAAGGATGTTGCGATTTTCGGATGCGGCGATGAGACGATGGCTGACACGTTCTGCAACGCCGTGGGCGATATCTATTATCGACTCCGTAACTCGGGAGCCAACATGATCGGCGACTTTAATACCATAGGTTACGAATTTTCCGGGTCAAAGGCGGTGGTAGATGGCCATGCGCTCGGCTTATTGACAGATGAAGTAAACCATCCCGAGATGACGGCAAAGCGCATCAAGGAATGGTGTGAAGAGCTGGAGAATCAGGTAGTTAGTTTTTAAGCGAATAGGTGATTGTAGTGACCACCCTGACGCGTTTGATAAAGGGCGTGTTGTTGTCACGATCGCTTATTGAAAACTGGCCCTGATCAGCATTTACAATCTTATTTAATTTGCTGTGGGAATTTTCAGCAAACTGTTTTGCCGTAGCCTCAGCATTCTTGATAGCTTCAGCCATCATAGCCGGTTTCATCGCCTGAAATGATACATAATCATAAGTTACGGGGGTATCGTAAGTATTACTATATACAGCGATACCCTCTTTCAGAAGTTCACCTTGACGGTCAATAAGTTTTCTGACGAGGTCAACGCTGTCAGACGACACCGTGATCGTGGCCGTCAAAATATAGCGATATGGCATCTTGTTGTCGCGATACTGGTTGGCATCAAGGTCTTCTACTGAAGGCGCGCTAATGGTTATCTCCTCACTCTTAATACCATTATTGGTAAGAAAAGAGGTTATAACATTCTGAGTTTGTCCCATTTTTTCATAGATGTCAGGGAGCGAATTTCCCATCTGATTGAATTTCAGAGGCCAAGTGACATGGTCAGCATTAACCTCGGTTTCAGCCAGGCCTTTAACGGTGACTCTTCGATCTTTATTTGTGAAGTTATCAATTCCGCTTTTCAGGCAGAGCCCAAGAATCACGAGGGCAAGAGCGATAATTGTCGCAGGATAATAGTTTTTAAGCATATTGTATGATTTGATTGTTCGGAATGAGAAGAAGTGTCAGATGTGATGCCCGTAGTGATATTGCCGTATATCGGCCTACCTTATATATTCTGTTAACATCCGTTGCGGGAATAAGCTCGCAGGTTGTCTCTACATATCGCTCGTCTACATCCTCGTCTGATTTCTCAACTTTCAGATAAGTAATATCGACCTCGCCTTCGGCCGTTATAGTGATAGTCTTAAGCTTGAGTGAACGTGCGGCCTCCGGTGTCAACATATAATATATGTATATCATTGAAAGTATCATCGGACAAACGATGAATATCCCGGCAAGCCCCACTATAAACCAGCGCAAATCTATCCTTATTCCGGCTATGATGGCGGCTAATATAGGTAATATAAGCATCCATCCGTAGCGGAGGCCCCAGAAGAGGAGTATCATTTTAAGATACTCAGCGTGGGTAGTCTTGAATGGGCGAGTGGTGATCAATCGATAAATCGGCGGGGTAAATCGGTATAATAATCAATACGACGGTCACGCAAGAATGGCCACCAGCGACGTACGTTTTCTGACCGAGTCATATCGATGTCAATTATTGCGGTTTCCGCTTCATTTTCTGACGCCTTGTAGAGAAATTCTCCTTGGGGTCCGGCAACGAAACTCGTCCCCCAGAAGATGATACCTCCGGTCACGTGAGATGGATCTTCCTCATAACCTACACGGTTAACTGACACCACGGGAATACCATTAGCTACAGCGTGAGCCCGCTGGATAGTAATCCATGCTTCGCGCTGACGTGATTTTTCTTCATCAGTATCAGTGGATTCCCAACCGATAGCAGTAGGGTAGATCAGCAGTTCTGCTCCCTTCATTGCCATAAGACGTGCTGCCTCGGGATACCATTGATCCCAGCATACAAGTACTCCAAGGCGACCTATGGAGGTATTTATAGGTTGAAAGCCTAAATCTCCGGGAGTAAAATAGAACTTCTCATAATAGGCAGGATCGTCAGGAATATGCATCTTGCGATATTTTCCGGCTATACTGCCATCCTTGTCAAACACTACAGCTGTATTATGATAAAGTCCCGGTGCACGTCGTTCAAACAACGAGCTAACTATCACACATTTACACTCCTTTGCAATGTCGGCATAATAATCTGTTACCTCCGATGGAATAGCCACTGCGAGGTCAAAATTGTCTACATTTTCAGTCTGGCAGAAGTACACAGAGTCATGAAGTTCCTGAAGCACAATGAGTTCGGCACCGTCAGCTGCGAGCAAGCGTATTTTCTGGGCAATATTCTTTCGATTGAGCTCTACATCATTAGTGCAGCTCATCTGGATTATACCTGTACGTATGGTTCGTTTCATAATATAATTTGCATTGTTGCACAGTGGAGAGACCCGTGTTGTTTTATTAAAGCCCTGCAGTCAAGGCCAATAACCTGACGGTCGGGATAGGCTTCAGTTACAATTTCAATAGCTTTCTTATCATTAATTGGCTGATCGTATTGCGGCACAAAAACAGCCTTGGGGGTTACAAGGTAATTAGCGTAGGTAGCCGGATCTGTACCGATCGGGGCAGGGGAGGGGAGACGCAACAACCTGTAGGACTGACCATTTTTGGTTTTAAAAGATCTGATTTCGGCCTCGAGCTGCTGAAGTGTGACATAATTGGGGTTAGCCTTATCGTCACATCCCACATATATTATAGTATCTTCCGGCGCTAATCGAGCTATTGTATCTATATGAGCATCAGTGTCATCGCCTTGAAGAGGCTGACAATTTACCCACAACACATGATCGACTCCGAGTGTTTGATGCAGATACTCCTCAATGTCAGCCCTCGACATATCGCCATTGCGGTTAGGGGAGAGCAAGCAGGTGGATGTAGTCATTATCGTACCCTTCCCATCTGACTCTATTGAGCCGCCTTCTATGATAAACCCGAGATGGTTTATTCTATTGAGTCTCAGATGGTTTGTAAGTTGCATCGTGACCAGATTATCCTTATCAGCAGCAAATTTCAATCCCCAGCCATTGAACGCAAAGTCAAGATGGCGTATATGATTATTATGGTCGACAACGGTAATCGGCCCATAATCGCGTATCCAAGTGTCGTTATACGGCAAATGTAAGACCTTTAGATTGGGGAAATCAAAGTCAGGAGCAAACTGCTCAGATGCTATTAGAATCACCGGTTCATACTTGGTAATTTCCTCAATGATAGCCTTATAGCACGCCGTGATTTCATCAATAGTTTCAGCCCAGTCAGTCGTAGGATTAGGCCATGTCATCAGTATGACATCATGGTGTTCCCATTCTGCAGGCATTCTAAGTCCTAAATCATTACCTTTATTCATCTTCAAATTCTCGAATGTCGTCCCATATAGAATCCTGGGAATCAAGATATTCCTCGCAGTAATCCAGAAACCCGTTTTTCTCGGTGCTTCCTACCTCGTGGCAATAATCGCGGTAACGCTGATGAAGATCATTGTCCTCGTGAATCATCTTTTTAAATTCAGCTTCGGCAATATCCACGCTGCCACTTTGGCTTAGTATCTGCTGAAAAAGGTCTAAAATATCATCCATGGTCTTAAGATTAATTAAAGAAATCTACCTCAGTCCATAACAAAACGCTTAAAATCATCGGAATAACTGATGCCTTTGCTGGAGATCAGCTCAATAAAGTCATCGTAATTCCAATCCTGATCGTCACACATCTCGCGCGGCGAACTGTAAAAATCCCTCAACTTCAAATTCAGAAAGCTGAGAAGCATAAACGGATCTGATGGTAAAGACTCCATTAGGGTTTGTAAGAATTATTTTGTTAATCTTAGTAAGCTTTACAACTGTTAGAATTAAAATTTTTCACAAAGATATTAGAATAATGTATTAAATACAAACTTGTACCCTCAGATTAACATTTATTTTGGAATCTATATGTACTTCATCTATATCACTCCGTCATAATGGTCATGTTATGGGGAGATTGTTTTGTAATTTTGTGAATCTAAACGACCGGATGTCACATCATGTTAACGTGAGACCTCTCCCTCATAATTACTATTATGTAAAATAGCATATTATTTTCTAATAATGATTTATAATACTACACCCTGTTGAGTCTTGATCCATCTGATTCCTCTTTCTACATCATGATTCTACATGATTTTACATGCTTCTTCACGATGAATCATAACTAATCACGGAAATTTTACTGGATTATCGGAATTATAGAAAAAGCTACTGACTATAGTCATATATGACGGTAGGAATCCCCCTTTACTCCACAGAAGAGGAAATCCAAATAATTCCGTTACAGTCCTGCCGACATCAAACCCATAGCTTTCAAGTGATGAGCGGACAAGCTCGGGATGACGACAGGGCTTATTGTTAGTTCGCGTACATGTGGTGTCCGAGCAATAAAGGCAGCTACCGGAAAAAGCAAATGCCCGACCGTCGTACCTCTCCTCCATCTCCCGCAAAGTTCTTTCTACTTTCAATCTTTCAGGATGATAAATACGATTTATCTCCGAAGTCGGAATATCTGAACCAATAAGTGTAATTTTTGTTGCCATCAATAACACTCTTGAATACTGCCGAATTTCAGCTATTGTGTCATGGGAAAATGGAGGACAAGCCCACACTTTGCCGTAATTTTTACATCTCATGCAGCCTTCTACCGCGTGAACGCTGTTGCCAAATCGCTGTATATATTCTTCCGTACTCAGCTCAACAGTAAGATTCTCAACCGTATAGTCTATTTTATATTCAGGCTGATCCATACTGAACTCTAAGAGCGTGCGATTAGGAGTGTAGCTTTACCTGTGACAGTAAATTCAGTCATGGTAGCAGGTAGTAGTATCGTATGGCCTTTGGCAAGACTACAGATCCCCTCTTCAGTAGAATAAGTAATATCCCCTTCGATACACATTATAACTGTAAATGAATCAGGCTTGAACTTCAATACAATTTCTCCATCAACAATGACTTTCTTGACATTGAAATGCTCGCAAGCTACGATAGCCCCGCTTCCATCAGGTTTAGGCTCAATCTTATGATTTCTTACGGTGTAATCTATCGCATCCTTTGCTAACGAAGTGTGTAGTTCACGAAGATTACCATTTTTGTCTTTACGGTTATAGTCGAAAATTCGATATGTTATGTCGCTTGATTCCTGAATCTCTGCAAGGAAATTCCCGGTACCTATAGCGTGGACACATCCGGCAGGAAGAAAGTAAAAATCTCCCGGCTTGGAGCCATGAATGGTAATAACATCTGTGAAGCTTCCATCGGCTACCTTCTTCTCATATTCATCAGGGGTTATCTGTCTGCTTAATCCGGCATATATTCTGGAATCTTTATCTGTGGATATGATATACCACATCTCAGTCTTGCCCATACAGTTATGGCGCTCTTTAGCCAGCTCGTCATTAGGATGAACCTGAATGGAAAGATTATCTGACGCATCTATCAACTTTACAAGCAGTGGAAACTTTCCACTATACTTGGCATACACTCTATCACCAAGTAGCTGCTCGCCGAACCGATCAATCAATTCGTTCAACGACAAGCCCTTGTATCGGCCAGATTTCACAACGGAAACATAGCCGGGCAGACTGGAGATTTCCCAACTCTCGCCGATACACTCTCCCTGCTGAGATATCCCCTTATATTGGCATATTTTATTTCCGCCCCATAAAACGTTTTTGAAATATGGAGTGAATAAAATCGGTTCGTTTATGATCTGTTCCATTCGGTTGTCGTGTTGAATAATCTTTTCCGGTGCGAAGTTACAAAAAAATTTAAGATATTTTTTATCCGCACTGTTTTTCGTAATTTTGCACCATGACAGGCAAGATAATTTTATTCACCGGAGGAATCCGCTCAGGAAAAAGCAAGCATAGCGAGCAAATGGCTATGGAACTGAGCCCTACGCCAAAATATGTGGCTACAGCAAGGATCCTTGACAATGAGATGAAGAAGCGTGTGGCTCTTCATCAGTCTCGTCGTGGCGACAATTGGATACTCTCCGAAGCTGACGTTGACATTGCTTCTGCCATCAATGACGGTGATGTGGCTCTTGTAGATTGTGTCACTATGTGGATTACCAATCTATTCTTCGACTATAAATGTAATGCTGACAGCGCAATCCAATTTATAGAGAAATCGCTTGATCGAATTACAAAAAAAGATGCTACTGTAATTTTTGTAACAAACGAGATTGGCCTCGGTGGTGTTAATCCTGACCCGATGACTCGGTGCTTCACTGATCTTCATGGTAAAGTCAATGCTATGATTGCCGAGCTATCGCAATCAGTATATATGTCAATATCAGGTATTAAAGTAAAAATCAAATAACGATGTTGAATTTTAAAATTTCATCACCCGATAAAACCCTTCTCCCCGATATAACATCCAAGATTGATAACCTTACCAAGCCGCAAGGCTCTCTCGGAAGACTGGAAACCCTATGCAGCCGTATCTGCCTTATGCAGCAGTCGCTCTCCCCTACTCTGCTTGACCCGGTCAACATCCTGTTTGGAGCTGACCACGGAATCATCAGCGAAGGCGTCAGTGTTTCTCCCAAGGAGGTGACCTATCAGCAGATGCTACATTTTTGCCGAGGTGGCGCAGGCATCAACTTTCTTTGTGACATTAACGGCTTCCGGCTCAAAGTAATAGATGCCGGAGTAGATGCTGATTTCCCGGAGGGATGCGGAGTCATAAACCGCAAAGCCGGATATGGAACAGCTAATTTCCTGCATGAGCCGGCAATGACCTCCGAACAATGGGAATATTGCCTGAAAGCAGGGGCAGAAATCGTCAAAGAAACTTTCGACGAAGGCTGCAACGTGATAAGTTTCGGCGAGATGGGCAGCGGCAACACCTCTTCATCTTCAATGTGGATGCACATCCTTACGGGAATACCATTGGCTGACTGCATAGGTGCAGGTGCCGGGCTTGACAATCCGGGTATACAGCATAAGGTAGACGTTCTCTCGAAGGCATTGGCAAACTACAATGGCTCAGAGGAGCTGGAAGAAAAACTTCGCTGGTTTGGCGGTTTCGAGCTCGCCATGGCTGTAGGCGCCATGCTCAAAGCTGCCGAGCTAAGGATGGTCATTATTGTCGACGGCTTTATCATGACCGCGTGCATTGCCGCTGCCGCAAGATTTTATCCCGCGGTGCTTGACTACGCCATATTCGGCCATCAGGGCGACGAATCAGGCCACAAGCTACTGATAGAAAGTCTCGGCGGTGAGCCGGTACTTCATTTGGGGCTGCGTCTGGGTGAAGGGAGCGGTGCCGTCTGTGCCTACCCTATCATCAAGGCTGCCGTGGCTATGGTCAACAATATGGACTCATTCAAGAAAGTTCAGGTTACAAAGTATTTCTGAGATGAAACGGATTGCAGCCTCACTGATGTTTTTCACCCGTCTCCCTATGTGGAGAATAGTGAATGTTCCGTCAGAATATTTCCGACGCACCGTCGACTTCTGGTCATTGACCGGTTGGCTCACATCAGGGTTGATGGCACTGGTATTCACCATCTCTACTTCATACCTTCCACCGTTGAGTGCCGCCATCCTTGCAGTGTCATCGCGACTGCTGCTTACAGGCGCTCTACATGAGGATGGCCTGGCTGACTTCTTCGATGGCTTCGGAGGTGGCACTTCGCGCGAACGCATCCTCGCAATAATGAAAGACTCCCACATAGGTAGTTATGGTGTGATTGCACTGATTATCTACTTTCTACTGCTGATTTCTCTAATGACAGCATTACCTCTTACGATAGCAGCCGGAGTGATTATAGCCGCTGATGTATGGAGCAAGACATGCGCCTCGCAGATTATCAATCTGCTTCCCTACGCCCGCAAAGAGAAGGAAAGTAAAAACGGCGTCATATATGAGCGGATGAGTATTACTTCGTTTATCATCTCACTGCTTTCAGGAGCTGCCGCGCTGCTGCTTCTTCCGGGGCATATGCTTCCGGCGGCAATTGCACCCGTAGTGACCACTGCCTTACTGATTCTATATATGCGCCATCGCATCAATGGCTATACCGGCGACTGCTGCGGGGCAACATTCCTCATTAGCGAACTTTCATTCTATCTTATTGCTGCTATACTATCATGAAGATAACTTTTATCCGTCATACCGCTGTGGATGTAGAGACCGGAACCTGTTACGGCCAGACCAATGTTGATCTCAAAGCCACATTCCCGCAGGAGGCTCAAGCCGTGAAGGATAAAATCGACGGAGAAAAATTTGACCGAATATATTGCAGTCCACTATCACGATGCAGGCGGCTTGCAGCGGCCTGCGGATATCCTGAACCTATTGTCGATGATCGGCTACTCGAACTGAATTTTGGACAGTGGGAGATGAAAAAATTTGACGAAATCACTGATCCTCAACTCCAGATATGGTATGATGACTTCTTTAACGCAGTGCCTACCGGTGGCGAATCAGCTGCCATGCAGCAGGCAAGAGTGAAAAGTTTTATTGAAGAAATGAAATCGTCAGGCCTTTCAAACGTATGTGTTTTCACTCATGGTGGTGTGATACTTCAGGTGATGCTGATAACCGGGATGTGCACGCTTGAAAATCTGTTTGATCACCAACCACCTTACGGAGGCATACTGACCGTGGATTTCACTTCGACCGCCGCGACACAAGCACCCATATAACCACCGGAGCTCCGATAAGCGGAGTGACGGCATTAAGCGGCATCACTGAATTTTCAGGCAGTATACATATAAGGTTACACATCAGTGCTACGACTGATCCCGTCAGAAGAGTAGCCGGTAAAAGCTTGCGGTGAAGATCAGTGCGGAATATAAGCCTTGAAATGTGCGGCACGGATAGACCGATGAAAGATACCGGGCCACAAAATGCCGTAATTACAGCCGTCAGTAGACCCGTAGCCAGAAGCAGTAGGTTTCGCAGCCGGTTAAGGTTCAATCCGAGATTGGCGGCATATCGGTCGCCAAGCATCATGATGTCAAGCGGCTTAACGAGAAGTAATGATATGAAAATTCCAATGGCGTTGAGCGAGGCAAACATCGGCATATCGTTCATGGTAACTCCACCGAATGAACTCATGCCCCATAACACATAGCTATGCACGCCCTCGGCCGTGGCGGCATAATTGAGCAACATGATTACTGACGATGCCAGATAACCTATCATGATACCGGTTATCAGTAGCATCAGAGTGCTTTTCAAAATGGTCGACAGCAGAATCAATATGCCCATAATAAACATACTGCCGACAAATGCACCGGCTATCACTGCAGCATAACCATCAAGAGAAGTTGACCCGGCTGAAATACTGCCACCGGCCAGAAGCATCACAAGGGCTACTCCGAGAGATGCACCTGAATTGATACCGAGCACCGATGGGCCGGCCAAGGGATTACGAAATGCTGTCTGAAGCATTAATCCAGTAGATGCAAGTCCGGCACCGGCAAGCAGTGCCGTGATGGCCATAGGTAGACGAGACTGTAGGATGATGAATTTCTCAACATCTGTCCCGCTGTGGCCACACAGGATATCAATAACCGTCCCGACCGGAATATTTACCGAGCCGAAAAACAGGTTCATTGCGAATAGCGCAACTACAACGACGGACAAAAACAGATATTTCACTTCAGTTTCTTAAAATATGTATTCTCCTCAATACCGTCAGTCACTTCAGGATGAACTGCCGTAATAATATCGTGAAGCAATAACGAAGGATGAAACGGCACCCGTGCATAGTAAAGTGACGACGTCGTGTTGCATCCGTAGACGTTATTGTCTTTAAACGCTTTAAACTGTGTATATATTGTATTGTCAGCAGCAAGCTGTGACATAGTCATATCCGATGCCTGCGAATATCGTATAAGCCATACATCAGCATCAGCCGCCTCATGAAGCACAACCTCAGCTGCCAATGGGACGCTACCGTTAGCTTCATGGATGTCAAATGGATTTTCCCCTCCGGCATCACGAATAAATGTAGCCATGGTGGAATGATTTCCAGGCACATACCATGACTGCCCATAAAGACGGTCAATCAGTACCTTAGGGCGTGTCGAACAACTGTCCACCGTGGCTTTCAACAGATTGTAATCATGCTCAACCTGATTAAAAAGCTCATCAGCCTCCTGCTCATGCCCCACGAGCAAACCATAGAATTTCATCCATTCAGCACGTCCGAGCGGATGCTGCTCCATATAGTCAGCACATTCGATGATAGGCACACCGAGCTGACCCACCTTGCCGTAATTTCCTGAGTTTTCGAATGGTGAGAGCATTATAGCATCAGGATTCACTGAGATAATCTTCTCGATGGATGGAGAAGTACCTATGCCACAGTCGACGATTTCGCCCGAGGTGATTTTTTCAGCAAACCCGGGTACAACAATATACTTTGAGTCACATACACCTTTGACCATATCGCCCGCACCAATCTCATCAAGCAAACCTATATGCACCGAGGAGTAGACCACTCCCCTATTCAGCGGCGTCCTCACCACCGTTCCTTCAGGAAGCGAAGTCGGCATTTCGGCAGTATCAGCCACGAGTATATAGCGGTTAAGCACCTCAGTCGTATCCCATGGATTACGAATCGTAGCGATGGTAAAATCCTTATATTTTACAATCTCCAGATTTTCAGCATAATCAAGATGGAGAGTATCACCATCAGTGGCTGAAAATCGGGCGTTGCCACTGCTGCACCCGGCAAGCAGTGACAACGCTGTCAAAAGCAGAAAAAATATTTTGGGTCTATACATAAAGTAAGCGAGCAGGCTTATTCAAAGAAGACCATGGCTCTCGGGTTCTGGCCTCCACAGTCGAATTTCTCAACAAACGAGCCATCGCGATTGAAACGATAAACATCACCGTTAGCAGCACTGTACTGAGTCACAAGGATGTAGATATCACCATTGTCCTCGTTTACAGCCATTGCATAAACTGAAGCTGTTGTGAGTTCGGCAGGAGCATTTTTCAAGAAAGAAGTCTCGTTGAGCTTGCCTGACTTGATATCATAGCTCTTGAAAGTATTGGTAGTAACGTAAGGCTTTGAAGAATAGTCAGTGCGTGAATCCACCATATAGAGCATATCATCACCGGCTGCAAAGTTGGTAGCATAACCGATACGGGTTACCTTATTGCCGTTTCGAGGCTCAATCATCTGGAGCACATAGCTTTCCTGAGAATAGTCGTTGGAAACGACGAAAATCTTATCGTCCTCTTCGGCAACCTTGTTAGGATTAGAGTCAACAGTTACAGTTTCCTTATAAGTGAAGTTTTTAAGGTCGATCACGAGCACTTCCTTGAAATAGTTGTATTTATTCTTGCCGGTTTCAGGGTTAGTGACACGCTCGTAAGAATTAGCTACATAGAGATAATCATCTTCGATAGCCACACCTTCGAGGTTCTTGCCTGTAGTCTGGAGAGTGGCCACAACTTTCAGATCATCAGCGCTGATCTTGGCAACTACTCCGCCATAGAATGAAGCATAAATATAACCATCCTCAGCAGCAATATAACGTATACCGGCCTGAAGCAGAGGCTCGTTGGCAAAATAGCAAGCTGCTACCTGCACTCCGGCCGCATTGAGCTTGGCAAGATAGTTTGATCCGTAGACTGAAACGTAAATATAACCATTGTATTCAATCATGTCCTGACCTACGTCGCCGAGTCGCTGAGCATTCTGAGTGAAATAAATATCTGAAATGATATCGCCGGACTTCGAAGGATTGAAGTATTCAATTCCGGCATTGTTCATGTTGATCGAACCCTCATTAAGAATGAAAGCGCGTGGGCGTGCAAGTTCCACCTTAGAGTTGGAATCATCGAGGTAGTCATCATCGTCGTCGCTGCATGAAGTGAAAGCGCAGCAGAGCGACAGCATTGCAAGAGTGAGTTTGAAATTGGTAATTTTCATTATTTATATTATTAAAGGTTAGAATTTTATGTTTGCTACCAATCGCCATGAGCGTCCCGGCATGGGATAGAATTTTATGACATCGTATTGCTTGTTTCCAATATTCTGTATCTCTGCCCTAAGACCGAGTTCGCAACTCTTAAATGCAAAACTACGGCTGAGAGTTAAAGATTGCTCCACATATCCGTCGATAAGATTCTCAGGAATATTTTGCGACATATAATATCTGTCGCCAACAGCCACAAGGGAATATCCAACGGTAATCCATGGTGTAATATAAGTAAAGCTGAAATTACCGCTGTTTCGCGGAGTGTAAGGCAATTGCTGACGATAGTTTTTGTCTATTTTAGAGGTTATATCAATAGCTTTCTGATAAGTATATGCTCCGGTGACTACGGCCTTCATCTCGAGAGGTAACGCAAAAGATGTGGCAAGCGTCAGATCAAATCCTGTGATTCTCACTTTTCCGTAATTAGCCATCTTCCATGCATAAGTCGTGGGGAAAGCCACAATTTTCTCATTCACATTATTATAATATCCGTCGGCCGTCAGCGAGATATATTCCATAGCGGGGAACAACTTACCGCTCCAGGTTATGCCGAGGTCAAACTCATTAGCTTTCTCCGGCTTTAACGAGCGAGTGCCGATTCGGTCATAATAAAGGTCATTGAATGATGGCGTGCGGAATGTATTCTTATACATTGCTCTGACGTAAAACTCCCGATCACGAAGCGGGCGTAACGACAGTGAAAGTGACGGATTTAGATGAGAGATGTCATGAGGACGATCGCCAATCTCAACAGTTTCTGTGATATATGTATTGACAAGCGTACCGTTAAGATTTACTATTCCACGGCTGTATCTGACATTGAGCGCCGTAAGCAATGAATAGCGCTTCGGCATCGGACACTCGTAGATGTTGCTGACAAGAGTATTGATGATGCCATCCTGGGCAAGCGAGATAGTTAGGCCGGATAACGGTCGGTAAAGACCTGTAGCCGAGAGGTAATACTCATTTTGAGTATGCACATCCTCGTACATTCCGCCCGTAAACTGGTTGCTGAACTCGCGATCTCGATTCCATCCATAGTTGTATTTTCCTACGGCCTGAAACTCCCATTTCTCAGAAAAAAGGTTACGGTAAGTGACCTGAGCAAATCCGTTTTTATCCCATAGCGTCTCGTTAGAGATAGGATTATAGAAGATAACTGATCCGGGCAAACCTCGTTTGCTATAATAATAGTAACCCTTTAAGTCGAGAGTAGAAGTAGCCGAAGGGGTGTAATAAAGATTCACTTCTCCGTTCCACGACCGAAGAGCCGAGTTATAACGGCGCTCTTCAGTGATAATTTTGCCATTGACAAGGCGGAAAGGATAGTTACCATCAGTGCGCATAAAGTTACCATTTACAGCAAGAGTCAGCTTGTCGCAAAGACGCTGCCAATATCTCACAGATGGATTCACGTAGCCGAACGAGCCACCTTTGACTTCTGCCCGGAAAGAGTAAGATTTACCTTTATCAAAAGCCGGGCGCGCTGAGGTGATATTCAGCACCGCAGCCGAAGCATACAATCGAGCCGGCTGAAGCGGATTAACATCCTCACCTACGGCAAGTGATATCATCGCTACATTATCAAGAGAGAATCTGCCGATATCTATCTGACCGCCCTGACAGTTGCTCACAGGCACACCATCATAACTGACACCCGTATGGGTTGCGCCCATATTTCTCACTGACACAGTCTTAAGTCCACCTAATCCGCCATAATCCTTTACTGAAACTCCGGCAAAGCGTCGGACGGCGTCGGCCATATCCTGCACACCGAGCGTAGCGAGGTTGTCGCTGAAAAGCATCTGCACAGGCACTCCGGTAGTAAGCTTGGCTATCGGCCGCGAAGCAGTGACTGTAACCGTGCTTATTACATCAGGTACAGTATCAGTAGCTACATCAGAGCCGCTCACAGCACCGATATTTACCGGCGCGGCGATCAGTAATGCAGTAACAAACTTTAAAGCTATCGGCCTCGTCATGATAGTTAAACTTCCTTTTAGTGTCTTCAGGAAGAAATGCTTCATCATGCGACTTCGTGTCAATAACTATAACCCAAGTGCATATTGATACACCCGGCAGCCCGACACATTCGAGGCAAGAGTTCATCCGTTTTATTTCCCGAAAACGTCAAAACAATATGTAATCTTGAGGCAGGTCTTCTGACTTGTTTTATTTCTCCGAGCCTTCCCGGCGCTTGGCCAGTGGCATTGATTCGAAGAAAGCGGTTTTACCTGAAACTTACAGCAGCGGGTCTGTCCGGGATTCTCACCCGATTCCCTTTTGATTGCCGAGGCAAACCTCAAAACCGCTGCAAAAGTAAAAATTTTTATTTAATTACACAATTTCTATTTTTATTTTTTCCTTGTCATCATCCAGAAAATTCTCGCAATATTTGGCCTGGCCTAATATACGGCCATACTGATCCACCATCATTCGTTTCTTTAAGAGACGGTTAGCCCTACGTCGTTGCTGGCGGTTAGGGTACTCCTCGGGTTTGACCCGCATTTTTAATTTGTTCGGATCAAAACCGGGATCCTTAGCCTCATCCATTATTCCGAAACACACCATGCCCTCCGGAATAGGAGGAAGACTATCTTTCGACTCGTCAGATTGCTTTTTACGTGAGGCTGCGCGTTCGCGAGCCTTGCGTGACCGCTCTATCGCTATCGCAATTTCCTGAGCGATATAATTGAATACACAAGAGATCATCTGATCCTCCTTTGACAAATCGGGCTGTTTACCCTCAGCCATATAAGACTCAGCCAATACAGAGAGCCTTATAGCAACATTCTCAGGAAATGAAGAGCTGATCTTCTCAATGATGCGTGTGCGAAACTTGCGTGAAACTAATAACTTGTTCATGATAATAGGATATTAAATTTCCGGCAAAAATATAGAGTTCACTGACGCAAATATGACCATAATGGCAGAAAGTAGTTTTTAGACGTTAGTTGTTAGTCGTTAGTTGTTAGTCGTTAGTTGTTAGTTGTTAGTTGTTAGTTTTTAGTCGTTAGTTTTTAGTCGTTAGTTATTTAGTCGTTAGTTGTTAGTCGTTAGTTGTTAGTCGTTAGTTGTTAGTCGTTAGTTGTTAGTCGTTAGT
>JAMPAP010000029.1 GCA_023667185.1 Lachnoclostridium sp. | reverse complement strand
ACTGATTTTTAGGGGCTAATTTTTGGACAATAAAAATAGTGACGAAGTCAGGAAATGAGTATCCTCAACTTTACCCTATGTGGCATAATGTTAAATTAATGTCGGGATGCACTCCAAAAGAAATTACATCGAAGGAGGCGCGGAGCGCCTCCTTCGATGTTAAGTTAAAAGCACCAGAGTGTAGCCCTACATTTAGCACTAAAGCGATGACTGACAACCTCGACGCGCTTTTTTGTAGCTATTTCAACTGCGTGCTCGCCTGTTGCCACGATGGGCGCAGGAGATCAGCTCTTCGATATATCTTTGCAGCCGGGCGCTGTAAGTGCTATTTCTGCTTTTCGAGGATGGCGGCGAGGGTGACGACGCCTCGGGTGGCGGGCTCGGCGATGACGGTGACGCCTGAGGGGACGGCGGCAGGGTGTGGATCAATGTAGTAGACGGGTGTTCCGGGCTTGACGTAATGGAGCAGCGAGGCGGCGGGATAGACTACGAGCGAGGTGCCGATAACTACAAAGATGTCAGCCTCGGAGGCCCACTCGATAGCGCGCTCGATATTAGGCACGGCTTCCTGGAAAAATACGATATGGGGGCGCACGTGATGGCCGTCGATTACCGTGTCAGGGGTAGTGACGATATGCTCTTCGTCGAGGTCAAAGAGCAGGTCGGGGTCATCCATGGCGCGGGCTTTCATGAGCTCGCCGTGGAGATGAAGGATGCGTGAGCTGCCGGCGCGTTCGTGGAGGTCGTCGACGTTTTGGGTGATGATATATGTGTCAAATTTCTTCTCGAGTTCTACCAGTGCGCGATGGGCAGCATTGGGTTCAGCCTTAAGCAGTTGGCAGCGACGATCGCTGTAAAATTTATGTACGAGCGCAGGGTTGCGTGCAAAGCCGTCGGCGCTGCACACTTCCATCACGGGGTAGTTTTCCCAGAACCCGTCGGCATCGCGGAACGTAGATATTCCGCTCTCGGCGCTGATGCCGGCTCCGGTAGATATCACAAGTTTCTTCATTATCGTTTGTTTTTGAAAAAGTCGGTCATGAGGGCGGCACATTCGTCGGCAAGCACTCCGGCGGTAACCTCGGCACGAGGGTGAAACGGCGGGCGGCAGACGAAGGTGGAGTAGCCACGCTTGGGATCAGGCGCGCCATACACTATTCTTGAAATCTGACTCCAACCTATAGCGCCGGCACACATCAGGCAGGGCTCTACCGTGACATATAGCGTGCAGTCTTTCAGGTATTTGCCGCCTGAAGCTGTAGCTGCGGCCGTAATGGCTATCATCTCGGCATGAGCCGATACATCCTGAAGAGTCTCGGTAAGGTTATGGCCGCGGCCTATCACATTGCCGCGGCTGCTGACGACGACAGCTCCGATGGGAACCTCGTCGGCTCGCAGAGCTTCGCGGGCTTCGGCGAGAGCCATCTTCATGTAGCGGGTATCCTTGTCATCCATTTGCTCGAAGTGACAGTAGGTCAAGACCCGACGGTGCCTGATAGATGCGGAGACCGAAGGCGTTGACAGTGGCTATTACCGAGTCGAGCAGCGAGGCCTGAAACTCCTCATACTTCTCCCACTTGGTGTTGGTGGTAAAAAGATAGATCTCCACGGGGAGCCCTTGAGGTGTGGGATCGAGCTCGCGGATCATCATGGTCATTTCCGGTATCACTGATGCGGTCTTGGAAATTTTATCGAAGAGATAGTGGCGGAAGGCGGTGATATTGACCACCTTACCGTCAGGTAGTGCTGAAGCCCACGGTTCACTCTTGATAGCGGCGAGTTCATCATCGGTAAGGAAGCGGATGGAGTTGAGGTCGATGTTCAGAGCCCGCTCCATGCGGCGTCCACCGCAGTCAGTCATGCCGCGCCAGTTTTGGAACGACTCTGACAGAAGCGTATATGGTGGCACAGTGACGATGGTCATATCAAAATTCTGCACCTTTACCGTAGCGAGGCCCACCTCCTTGACCACACCGTTGATGTTGCGCGAAGGGACAGTGATCCAGTCGCCCGGACGGAGCATATCGTTGAGCGTCAGCTGCACTCCGGCCACCACGCCCATGATCGGATCCTTGAATACCAACATCAGCACCGTGGCCGCTGCGCCGAGTCCGGAGATGATGATCAACGGATCGCGGTGAGCAAGTATGCTGATTACAATGATCAGCCCTATGAATACGCTGATTACCTGAAGCATCTGGCGAATACCCTTGAGCGATGTCACTCTCGGGCCGCGCTGCCGCTCAAGCAGCGTGTATGCGGCGATGATGGCGCGGTTAAACAGGTGGACAGCTGCGGCTACAGTCAGGAGCTGGCATACCACCTTGACCCCGTCGCTCCAGGCGGGATATAGCATCAGAGCCCGTGGTAGAGTGATCTGTAGATATATCGTCACTAATAGCTCGGATATTACTTTCAGTATCTTGGGGCTGAGAAGAATATCGTCCCACGTGTGTCGGGTAAACCTCACGATGCGTGAGATCATAGGGCGCACTATCCGTGTCAGCAACACATAGATCAGCCATCCGGCAAAGAGAGTGAATGTGGTCACCAATATGGTAGACCACAGGTGCACGTCAGATACACCAAGCCCCATGTTGCCGAGGAGATTCCCGGCAGCACGGAGCAGAAAGTTCGGGTCAATGACCTCGTTTATTGCTTGGCAAGTGACCATTCGGCACCGTCTTTAGTGTCTTTGACTACGAAGCCCATGGCCGCCATACGGTCGCGGATAAGGTCGCTGGTGGCCCAGTCCTTGTCGGCCTTGGCCTTTGCTCTTACCTCGAGCAGCAGATTCACGGCATCTTCAAATGGCTTCATGGCGCCTGACGTATCCGATGCCACCTCGGTGCGGATACCGAGGATGTCTACAAGGAACGTATCAAAGAGGCTCTGCAGTTCGTCGATATCGGCCTGTGTAGCCTTAGCGTGTCCATCCTTGATCTGGTTGATGACACGTAGTGCGTCAAAGAGCACACTGATCACCACCGGGGTGTTGAGGTCATCGTCCATAGCCTCAAGGCAGCGGCGGCGGAACTCCTTGACATCTCCGATGGTGGATTCTTCCGAGGCCTTCAGATCCTTGATGCGGCGGTAGCCCTCGGTCATGCGCGCGAGAGCCTTCTCAGCACCTTTGAGAGCTTCGTTGGAGAAGTCGACGGTGCCGCGGTAGTGAGCCTGAAGGATGAAGAAGCGGATGGTCATCGGGCTGTAAGCCTGCTCGAGCTGGGGATGGTCACCGGTGAAAAACTGGTCAAGGGTGATGAAGTTGCCCAGCGACTTGCCCATCTTCTTGCCGTTGATGGTGATCATATTGTTGTGCATCCAGTAGCGTACGGCATCATGGCCGTTATGAGCCACTGACTGAGCTATCTCACATTCGTGATGGGGAAACATCAGATCCATGCCGCCGCCGTGGATATCAAAGGTCTCGCCTAAGTATTTCTCACCCATGGTGGAGCACTCGAGGTGCCATCCGGGGAAACCCTCGCTCCAGGGCGAAGGCCAGTGCATGATATGCTCGGGAGCGGCTTTCTTCCACAGGGCAAAGTCGGCCGGGTTATGCTTCTCCTGCTGGCCGTCAAGGGCGCGGGTGGTAGATAGCAGCTCCTCGACGTTGCGGCCTGAGAGCTTGCCGTAAGGATGATCCTGATTGTATTTGGGTACGTCGAAATACACGGAGCCCTCGGATACGTAAGCGTAGCCTGATTCAAGAATCTTCTTTACATACTCGATCTGCTCGATGATGTGGCCTGAGGCATGGGGCTCTATCGAAGGAGGCAGCACATTGAGCGCCTCCATTGCCTTATGGTAGCGGGTGAGGTAATATTGCACCACTTCCATCGGCTCAAGCTGCTCGAGGCGGGCTTTCTTGGCGATCTTGTCCTCACCCTCGTCAGCGTCATGCTCGAGGTGACCCACGTCAGTGATGTTTCTTACGTAGCGCACCTTGTAGCCGAGATAGCGCAGGTAACGAAACAGGATGTCAAACGTTATGGCCGGGCGCGCATGGCCGAGATGCCCGTCGCCATACACCGTAGGGCCGCAGACATACATCCCGACTCGCCCCTCGTTCAGAGGCTTGAACAGCTGCTTGGTGCGGCTCAGTGTATTATATATTGTAAGATTGTTTTCCTTGACCATAGCTATCAGGCTTTGCCGCCCATGATGAACGGGTTAGGAATTTCGCCGCCGCCATTGTTGCCGTTAAGCGGGTGCTTGGGCTTGATCTCGCCGAAAGTCTGCTCATATTTTTTTACATTTTCGATCAGGGCGCCCATAAGATTTTTGGCATTCTCGGGGGTCATGATGATGCGCGACTGCACCTTGGCCTGCGGCATATTGGGAGCCATGGCGATGAAGTCGAGGAAAAATTCGTTGGGCGAGTGAGAGATCACAGCGAGGTTAGCATAATGTCCGGCAGCAACTTCAGGAGTGAGTTCGATTTTTATTTCATTTTTCTTATTTTCCATATTAAAAAGTGTTTTAAAGATTACTATTCGGTTTAAGTCACAAAATTAATAACTCCGCGCGAATTTTCAAAATATACCATCAAGTTACGATTTTTTAATTTCAGATTGTTCCCAATTCCTTGAACATTGTACCCATCTCTGAATATGTATAATCGCGCTCATCATTCATAAGGCTTATCTCTGATTTTAGAGAGTTGTATATAGCATTGGCGAAATTGCCTCCTTGTTTCTGAAAATACGGATGCAAGGGATGTGTTCGGAAAAAACGTTGCGTTTTCTCATAGCCACACATGCGGCACGCTAATCCTTTAAGCAACCAATTGGTATTATATTAACACCGTCTTCTCGGGTATATGCCATTTCTCCACCTGTAAGAACGATCAGTAAATCTGGTTCGCGGAGTCTGATTTGCTTTTCCGTCTTGTTTTTTTCGGTTATAAGACGTTTGATTTCAAGAAGGTGTTTTGCGCCTTCCTCAATCTCCTGGCTACCTAATTTGCATTCTATCAGTGCATATCGTCCATCATCAAGATGCAGAACGGCATCTGCTTCAAGTCCGTATCTGTCATGATAATACGATAGACGTCCACCCAAAGCCTGTGAGTACACTCTTAGGTCTCTAAAACACAAACATTCGAATATGAAACCAAAAGTATTCAAATCAAGTTCCAGGCTCTTAGGGGACACTCCTAATGCAGCTACAGCGATAGATGGATCCACGAAACAACGTTTTTTTCCGGTACGAATAACGGTCTTAGAACGAATGGCAGGAGACCACGCCTCAATATCATCAATAACAAAGAGTCTTTCCAGTGCGCTGATATAATCATCAAACGTAGGCAATGATGTACCTTCCATTTCTTCAGTTACATCAGCAAGCATTGATTTTTTCTTTGCGAGTGTACAGATATTTCGAGCGTATGTACGAAGAATCAACCTCGCCAACGTAGGATTACGACGGATTTTATCTACTCTTGAAATATCTTTGTTGCAAATCTCTTCAACATAGTCTTTTGCTATAAGAAGTTTTGCATTATCACTCATCACATCGAGGGAAGCCGGCCAACCACCACGACAAGCCGCAAAAATCAGCTTCTCAATAGATAGTTGTGACATTTCCCCGTCAAAATCATAGTTAGGATCATCGAAGAGCTGACGCAGGGATATAGAGCCGTTGGATTCTTCGGACTCGAAAAGGCTCATCGTATACATTGCCATCTTGGTAATTCGACCGGTTCCGGTATGCATTATTTCGTCATCATCTATTATGGTGGAACCTGTCAGAATGAACTGCCCTTTCTCTCTCCGTTCATCGACAGCATGACGGACAGCATCCCATATCACGGGAGCTACCTGCCATTCATCAATAAGCCGCGGTGTTGCGCCTTTGAGTAATAAAGATGGCTTAGTTCGAGCAGTAGCAAGATAACCTTCCCGCATATCCGGATCCTGCATTTTTATGACACTTTTTGCTCTGCGCTCTGCGGTCGTAGTCTTACCACACCATTTCGGGCCTGCTATCTGCACGGCACCGAAAGCTTCAAGTCTCATGTCAAGAATCTTGTCAGCAATTCTATTTAGATATCTTACGTCTTTCATAATCAACTGCAAAAGTATTAATTAAATCTTATAATAACAAATTTATTTTATGTTTTTGAGGTAATTCACTTTATGTTTTTGAGGTGATTCACTTTGTGTTTTTGAGGTGATTCACTTTGTGTTTTTGAGGTAATTGTTAAAATATTGCCACCTTTGAAAATTTGAGTAACTTTGCGGAAAATCGATCGATATCATGAAGAAACTGTTTTTAGCGGCAGCAATGGCTGTCAGCATGGCCGATGCAGATGCCGGAGTGTATAATATTACCGATTTCGGTGCAGTAAATGATACTACCATAATTAGCACGGCGGCTATCCAACGTGCTATAGATGAATGTACTACGAGCGGAGGTGGCACGGTGAATGTCCCTGCCGGGGCATTCAAGACGGGAAGTATAGTGCTGAAGGACAATGTGACGCTTTATCTCGAGAATGGTGCTACGCTCTACGGTAGCACTGATATAAATGATTATACTCCGCAATCCACTGACTATGAATCACTTCGTACTTGCGTGCCCACCGTGCAGCTAATCTATGCCGACGGTGCACGCAACATCGCCATCTGCGGCCAGGGCACCATCGACGGCCGCGGTGCCGCCTTCCCTAAGTTGTCATGGAACGACGAAGGCATCACTCGCCCTCACTTGCTTAGGTTTATCTGCTGCTCAGATATCTCAATATCGGGTATCACGCTGTGTAATTCGGGCTGCTGGATGCAGCATTATCTTGCTTGTGACCGATTGAAAATCAACGGAATCACCGTCATAAACCGTAACAATTATAATAACGACGCTCTCGATCTTGACGGATGTCACGATGTGGTGGTGAGCAACATGATCGCTGACTCTGACGACGATGGCATCACGCTGAAAAGCACCTCACCGAGGCTATGTGAAAATATCACAATCAGTAACTGCGTGGTATCAAGTCACTGCAACGCTATCAAGCTCGGCACCGAGACCAACGGCGGCTTCCGCGATATCTGTATCCGCGGTATCGTCGTTCGCCCGTCGGCCGACCAGTCATCGCTCTATTTCGGTCGCCCCAACGGCAGCTCGGCCATATCGCTTGAGATAGTCGACGGAGGAACGATGCGTAATGTCGACATCGCCGACATTACGGTTCGCGCCACCGAGTCACCTATCTTCATACGTCTCGGCGACCGCCGCCGTCCTTACTCCGAAGCTCACCCCGTTGACTCAGTCGGCTCGATATCAGGCATCTGCCTTCATGACATTATAGTGGATGGCGCCGGGCCGACAGGCTGCTCCATCACCGGCCTTGAGGGTCACCCCGTGACTGATATTACCCTCCACGATATCATCATCAACCATGCCGGCGGAGTGACCTCGGCTGACCGCCCTGTCGATGAAATGGTCAGCGCTTACCCTGAAGCGACAATGTGGGGCATACTCCCCGCGTCAGGATTCTGGCTCAATCATACGCGCAACGTCACCCTCCGGAATATCACGGTAAACGCCGCCGAGCCTGACGGCCGTCAAATTATTGTTGCAGACGATTCGCCGGAATTACACATATATTAAAATATTTTCGTATATTTGTGGGCGTTTTAACTATGACCCTGAATTTACGAAAGATATTATACTTGTTGGCAGCGATGTTATTTGTTGCCACGGCCTGTGACGACGACTCCGAACATGTCAACACCGGCTATGGTCAACTCTCCATATCCATTGAGCCTCAGACACTTGCTATGCTTGAGGATGGAAGTACCGTAGCCCTGCCCGCAATTGATCTTCCGGATACTGACAACTTTACCTTGAAGCTCAGCGACAGCTCCGGCGCTTATGCCAAGACCTGGAGCGCGTTTGGCAGTTTTATTCAGAATGACCGATATTTCACAGGCGGTTACGAAGCCACTGTATCTTTTGGCAATCCTGAAGATGAGGGCTTTATCTCACCCTGCTATTACGGGAACGAAAAGTTTACCGTGGCCTCAGGCAAGCCTACTGAGGTCACTCTGCGTCCTGGTCTTGCGAGCGCAATTTTCAACGTCACGCTTCCTGATAACTTCCGATATGGCATAATGCTAAACACCTCAGGCGGAATGTATTACACCTTTAACCAGCCGGCTGATAAGCTCCTGAGTCTTCGTCGCGGGACGGTGTATGTCGCTATTCTTGCCCCTACTCCTGACGGACGAAAGGTCGTGATTCCCGTCGGTGAAATGACCGATGTCAAGGCCGGATATTATTACGACCTTATAGTCACTTCAGAGCCCTCGGCCGATGCTGACCGACTGACCATCACCGCTGCCGGCTGCCCCTCGCGTGACGATATGACTATCAGCATCACTGACCAACTTCTCTCATCCTCTCAACCAGCGATAACGTGGAGCGGCCTGCCCGCCGGAAACAAGCTGGCGCTACTTGAAGGCCAAACCACAGAGCAGCCATTGGTGTGCACCATCACCGGCCTAACCCCGACTTCGAAAGTTACACTCTCTACCATCAGCGCCTCTCTTGCCGACAAGGATTTCCCTTCGCCACTGACCTTGACCTCACCTTCGATTGCCCTCAACAGCGCAATAGCGCTCGGGCTGAAAGTCAATACTTCCGACAACGGCTCAACTCTTACAGTCGACTTCACTGACCTCCTTGCCCGGCTTATCTTTACTGAGCCTGACCAGGCCGTATCACGCTTCGCCATCTCGGCCGCCACCTCAGGCGTGGCTGCTGAGCCGAGCCAGTTTGAAGTGGTGACAACCCCTGCCGAGATTGTTCTTGACGGACCGGTCACTGCCCTCGCCGGCTCCACGGAGGCATCCATGACCGTAATCACCTCGGCTCCGCGATTAGCCGAAAACATAGCCGTAGAAATCTCCACCGGCGACGACCTCTGGACACCGGCACCGATAACCTCTATCACTGACCGCGGCGACTCCCGCTACGATGTGACATTCACCATTCCTCCCGGTCTTGAGCCTCTTACAGCACGGATACTATATTGCGAAGAGGTGCGCACCACCATAGGCATAGTGCGCAGCGCTCCTGACTACGGTGTGACGGTAGATGCGTTTGCTTCTCACGCCGTGATACGCATCGATACCCCTGACGATGACCTGCGCCGCTACATCACCACTTATCTCCCATTAGAAATCAATGGCAGCCGAGCATCAGTCTTCTCCCGAGATGTCGACAATGGCCTCGTGACCATTATCGGTCTCACGCCCCACACATCCTACAATCTGACGGCGTCACTTTTAGCCTCGCCTACCCAGCCGGAAATCAGTACACGATTCACCACCGAGAACGCCGACAATGTCCCCAACGGCGACTTCGAGGATTGGGACGAATCGCTGAAGTATTCAAATATGCCCTCCGGCGGCCGATATGCACAAAACAGCGTGGAAATATTCAACCGCCAGCACTTCACCTCGTTCAAGCTCTCCACACCCAAGAAGTGGGCCAACGTCAATGCCAAGACATTCTGCCTCGATGCCACGAATATAAATACCTGGTATCTGCAACCATCCACCTTTACCGTCGATGTCAACGAAGCCTATTCCGGTGGTTATGCCGTGGAACTGGTATCGACAGCCTGGGACATTGCCGGCCCTGATATCCCTGAATATCTCCCCCTTGCGCCGCCTTACCCTGACTATTCTCTCAATATTCCCGCTATAGCCAACCGTGCCGCCGGCAAACTCTTCCTCGGCGACTATACATTTGACCCCGCTACCGGTAGTGAAACTTACAGCGAGGGCATCTCCTGGGAAACCCGCCCTTCCGCTCTCAACGGCTTCTACCATTACGAGCCTTCGGCAGCCGACCGCTCTGACCATGCCCTCGTCACGGTGGAGCTCTCAGGCATGGATGCTGATGGCCGGGAAGTGGTAATCGCCTCGTCGACAGCCCGCCTGGCCATAGCCACAAGCTATACCTCGTTTAATATTCCTCTGACTTATCCCCTCTTTGGTATCAAAGCAACGAAACTTAAAATAATGTTTTCCTCAAGCGAATCACCCGGCTCGATTGACCATGAACGCGCCACGGTCATGACCTTCGACGACCCCGTGACGTCAACATCAACCGGCAGCCGCCTGTGGCTCGACAACCTCCAATTCGCTTACTAAGATTTCCTCACATTTCAACTCTGATGAAACAACGTATTCTAAAGATAATCACAATTCTAATCACGCTGCTTGTCATGCCGCCGAGCCTCTCCGCTCAGGAGCGGTTCTCCCGCGGCATCGAGCTGTCGCGCTTCATCCCGCGCGGCCAGTGGATCACCGGCGTCAACGTCAGCTACAGCCAGAGCAATCAGGACAACTATCAGTTTCTCATCATCGAAAACATCTCGGGGGATACCTATTCTTTCAAGGTTAGTCCCATGCTCCTCTACTGCTTCAAGGACGATATGGCAGCCGGAGGACGATTCTCCTATTCTCGCTCCCGTACACATCTGGATAATGCCAACGTCATTATCGATTCAGAGACAAGCTATGATATCGACAACCTCTACTCCATATCCCAAAGCTACTCCGGCACGGCATCCTTCCGCAACTATATTTCGCTGGGCAACTCCATGCGTTTCGCATTCTTCAACGAGATGCAGCTCCAGATAGGTGGTGGCCAGTCGAAGATTATAAATGGCACCGGCGATGACATCACCGGTACTTACCAGCGTACATTTGACATCGGTGTCGGCCTTACCCCCGGCATGATGATGTTTCTTAACAACTACTCGGCTATCGAGGTCAGTATAGGTGTGCTCGGCTTCAGCTATACCCATAGCAAAGCCACTACTGACCAGATATATGTGGCTCACACTAATTACAAGTCGGCCAACTTCAAAATCAACCTGTTTTCAATCTCCTTCGGAGTGGTATTTTATCTATGACGACTATGCGACACTTCATAACCATCCTGATTCTGACCGCAGTATTTGCCCTGAGGTCAGCCGCCGCCGAGTCGACTGACACCCTGACTCTCCCTGAGCGCAACGAACAGAATAAGATTGTGCTCAACAAAATCGACCCTGAGATTCTTAACCAGAAAGTAATCGTAGGGGACGACACCGTCAGCATTATAATTCCTCAGGCCAATTATGGCCGCTACGACCGCGGACTTTACAACTTCCTGATCATCCCGAAGGGTCAATGGCAATTTGGCCTCTCGGCATCCTACGGCGAAATCTCCACCGAGGATGTAGAGATACTCTCGCTCATCAAGAACTTCAATTTCAAGGGGAAGCTCTACTCGCTTAACCCCACGGTATCGTACTTCTTTGACAATAATCAGTCGATAGGTCTGAGATTCTCTTACTCGCGCGGCGAAATCGACCTCTCGAGCCTCTCAGTGGACATCGACGACGACATGAACTTCACCCTCAGCGACGTCAGCTATTACTCTAACAGCTACACCGGCTCGCTATTCTACCGCTACTATGTAGGCCTCGGCACCCAGAAACGCTTTGCCGTGTTCAACGAAGTTGACCTCGGGTTCGGCAGCAGTGCGGCGCGATTCATGCGACAGTACAACAACGAGCCCCGCGATACCCGCACCATGACCACCAAGCTCGGGCTGAACTTTTCGCCCGGTGTATGTGTATTCATTATGGATAACGTATGTTTCAACGTGTCGTTCGGAGTCTTCGGCCTCCACGTCACCCACGAAAAGCAGGTGACCGATGGTGTCACCGAAGGCAAGCGCACTTCGTCGGGTGCAAACTTCCGTTTCAATCTGTTCAACATTAATTTCGGATTAGGTGTCACGATTTAAGTCAAAATATACAGCCATCGCCGCCATGCTGACATTGGCGGTAATGATGATGCTCCAGGGATGCATCCATAATGACATACCCTATCCCCGCATCAAGCCTCAATTCACATCGTTCAAGGTGCTCGGCGAGCTACAACCCACCGCCATTGACACCATCAACAATACCATCACCGTATATCTCGACGAAAGTACCGATATATATAATGTGGTGCTGAGCGAGTATGTGCTTACTCCTGAAAACTCCGTGTGGAATGACTCCGTGGAGTTTCTCAATGGTATCGACCTTGCCCGCCCTGTGACCACCACTGTGGCACTCTATCAGGAATATGCCTGGAAAGTGACTGCTATCCAGAATATTGAGAGATACTTCACTATAGCCAATCAGGTGGGCTCGGCTACTATCGACGCCGTAGGTCACCGCGTGATCGCATACGTAAGCTCCTCAACCCCTCTCAGCAGCGTCAAAGTCAACACTATCAAGCTCGGAGGTTCCGATGCGGTGATGTCGCCTGACCTTAATGGCAAGACCGTCGACTTTAATTCGCCTGTGACAGTGGATGTTACTGAACATGGACGCACCGTGCGCTGGACCATCTACATCACTCAGACTGAGGCCACCGTCACTACTGACCGCGTAGATGCATGGTCAATGGTAGCATGGGCATACGGTACTGCCGAGGCAGGAAAGGAGAACGGCTTTGAATACCGCAAGGCATCCGATAGCTCGTGGACACGCCTTGCTGATGCTGACATCACTCACTCCGGAGGATCGTTCACGGGACGAATCTCAGGTCTCACGCCGCAGACATCCTACGTGGTGCGTGCCTACAGCGGCACTGACTACGGCGATGAAATCGAAGTAACCACTCAGGGCGTAAGCCAGTTGCCTAACAGCGACTTCGAAAACTGGTGGCTCGACGGTAAAGTATGGAATCCCTGGGCCGAAGGTGGAACCTCATTCTGGGATACCGGCAACAAGGGTGCCACAACCCTCGGACCGAGCAACACTACACCCTCCGATGATACACCCACCGGCACAGGACGCTCCGCCCGCCTCGAAACCAAGTTCGTAGGTATAGGCATCATAGGCAAGCTCGCTGCCGGAAACATCTTCGCCGGTTCATACGTGCGCACCGATGGCACAAACGGTATCCTCAGTTTCGGTCGTGACTTCAACCTGCGCCCGACACGTCTTACCGGATGGCTCAAATACCACTCTGCACCCATCTCAAGCACAACCACCGGATTTACTGACCTCAAGAATGAACCCGACACCGCCGTGGTATGGTGCGCGCTGATCGACTCCGCCGAGCCCTTTGAAATACGTACTAACCCCTCTAACCGTCACCTCTTTAATCCTGACGGGGATGAAGTGGTGGGCTACGGCATCCTTGAGACCGGCAAAAGCGATGCTGCCGAGCAGTGGCACGAGTTTAAGGTAGATATCGCCTACAAATCCACCTCCCGCGTTCCCCGATATATCCTCGTAGTAGCCTCGGCCTCCAAATACGGCGACTACTTCACCGGCGGTAACGGCTCGCTCCTCTATGTCGACGATTTTAAATTAGAATATGACTATTAATATGAAACGTACACTCTCATTTATTCTCGCAGCCCTCGTGCTGACTACATTTGAAGCCAACGCTCAGTTTAACCTCGGCAACCTTCTCAAAGGCGGCTCACAGTCATCATCTGATACCACCTCCACTTCTTCAGGCTCAGGTCTCGGCTCACTCATCAGCGGCGTAACTGATGCTTTAGGCCTGACCTCAAGCAAGGTAAGCGTGGCTGACCTCGCAGGCACATGGAACTACAAAGCTCCTGCCGTAGTGTTCAAGAGCGACAACTTACTGCTTAAAGCCGGAGGTGCAGCCGCTGCTTCAACCGTCGAAGCCAAGCTCGAAAATTACTACAAGATGGCCGGATTCTCATCCTTGGTGCTGACCATCGACACTGACTCTACCTTCACATTCAAAGTGAAAGCCATGACCCTCAGCGGCACTATCTCACGCGACGATGAGACCGGTAACTTCCACTTCACATTCCAGGCTTTGAAGAAAATCAAGCTTGGCTCTATGGAGGCCTTTATCACCGTCAAAGGTAACGACATGGATCTCACATTTGATGTGTCAAAACTCCTGACCATCATAGAGAAAGCAGGCACTATCACCGGAAACGCCACCCTCAAAGGTGTCACCACACTCCTCGAGCAATACGACGGCATGACCGCCGGCTGGACCCTCACCCGCCAGTAAGTGACGATGAGTCGTCAGTAAATAACCATCCTCCCCGTAAAAAGAGCGCCTGATGGCGCTTTTTTATGGGGATGCTGATTAAGTGACGAACAAAAAAATAATATGAGTATCCTCAACTTTACCCTTTGTCTCAAAATAATCACAATCGTCATTACCACAACATCGCCTCCTGACTTTGACAACGGGTCACCCAAATGGCATATTGGGGGAGGAGGGGCGCAAGCCGTCGCTCTTCGGTGGTGCTTAGCAAGGTCC
>JAMPAP010000028.1 GCA_023667185.1 Lachnoclostridium sp. | reverse complement strand
GAAAAAATTTGAGGCTTCCGGCAAACATATATATCTTATCGGGGCGAATTTCAGCACCTCTTCTCGTGCTCTTGAGGATGTTCTGATCGAGAGTGTTGAAAAATAATTTGGTATATTAGCAAAAGTTTTTTTAACTTTGTGAAGTCATGACCGGATATGTTAAATGAGATAAAAAATATTATCCACTATTCTGAGCTAACAGCCCGCCTTGAGATTGAGAACCATCCGGTTGCTCAATCCTGCAAAGTGGGGCACTTTGTCATTGTAAAATTTGAGGAGAAGGGGCTCAGAATACCATTTACCATAGTCGACTCTGACCCGGCCAACGGGACGATAGGCATTATTATCCACCGCGCAGCAGGGCTTAAGGATACACTTGCCGGGCTACAGACTGGTGATACCATACCTGACCTACTCGGTCCGCTCGGCACGGCATTTGATGTCGATGGCGGGGGAAAGACGCTTCTTTTTGCCGGTGACGGAGCCGGACTCGTGCCACTGCTACCCATCATCAGAGCCTCCCAACAGGCGGGCAACAAGGTTATTACCGTATACTCCGAGCAATCGTCAAGCACTGCTTGCCTACTACCATTTATTAAGGATTACTCCACGATTGTCAGCGCAGGAGATAAAGAAATCACTGATGTCGTGGGCGAAGTTATTGGTAAGGAGACCATTGACCGAGTGGTAATGTCAGGGCCAACACTTATGATGAAAAACCTCTCGGAGCTGACCCGCAACGAGGGTGTAAAGGCCACAAGCATCCTCAACATGATGATGATCGACGGCATAGGACTCTGTGGCATCTGCCGCGTGATGGTCAACGGCTGCCGCCTGCTTACCTGCATTGATGGGCCGTCATTTGATGCCCACAGTATAGATTTTGACCAATTACTTAACCGCCAGCGGCATTTCGTATAATCACGACTATGGAAAAAAGCTTGACAAACCGTGACGACAAATGGCGTGAAGAGCTTCGCGCAGAGCACTCGGTAAAAGAGCGCACATCGTTGCCACGCGCAGTGATGCCGGAGGTCGATGCCGCTTACCGCATAACATGTGACGACGAGGTTGCACAAGGGCTTAGCGTAGAGCAAGCCGTGCTTGAGTCGCGCCGATGCCTTGACTGCCCTGATCCCGGCTGCATAAAAGGATGCCCCGTACATAATAATATACCGGGATTCATTAAGAATATCGAGCGGCGCAATTTCCGCCAGGCTCTCGAGGTGCTCAATGAGACAACGGTGCTTCCGGCAGTATGTGGCCGAGTGTGTCCACAAGAGAAGCAGTGTGAGGCCTCTTGTATCTATAACAAGATGAAGAAGAAGCCCGTATCGATAGGTAATCTCGAGCGATTCGTGGCTGATTTCAGCCGTGAAAGCCACCGCCAAAAAGAGATCGACGAAGGGACAAAAATACCTCACGATGGGCTATGTAACCCCACTCCGCTCCAGATAAAAGTAGCAGTGATAGGCTCAGGTCCGTCAGGACTCGCCTTTGCTGCCGACATGATCAAAAACGGCTATGGCGTGACCGTATTTGAAGCTCTTGCCCAATTCGGCGGTGTATTGAAGTATGGTATTCCGGAGTTCTGCCTGCCCAACGAAGTGGTCGACTATGAAATTGACAAGCTCCGCGCACTTGGAGTAGAGTTTGTAAAAGACTGCTTCATAGGCAAAACTTATTCTTACGACCAGCTCCACAAGATGGGATTCAAAGGCATATATATCGCCACGGGAGCCGGCAAGCCCCGCTTCATGGGGATACCGGGCGAAAACCTCCCCGGAGTGATGACGGCCAATGAATACTTGATACGTCTTAACCTTCTCTCATCAAAGATCTACGGAGTCAACTCCACAAGTCTGAATGAAAAAAATGTGGCCGTCATAGGCGGTGGCAACACTGCCATTGACGCCGTAAGATATGCCCGACGTCTTGGTGCCCGCCGCGCCATGATAGTCTACCGTCGCGGCGAGGAAGAGATGCCTGCCCGCGCTGAGGAGGTACGTCATGCCCGCGAAGAGGGCGTGGAATTCCTGACGCTGAGCAACCCTACCGAGTTTCTTGCCGACGAAAACGGATTCCTCCGCGCCATGAAGCTGCAGAAGATGCGCCTTGGCGAACCTGACTCTACAGGACGCCGCGCCCCCGAGCCTATCGAGGGAGAGATCGAGGAGGTAGACGTTGACCTCGCAATATTGAGCATAGGCTCGCTCCCCAACCCACCCATGTCGCTCCCTGACCTCGACATGACCCGTCAGGGGGGCATAATAGTGGATAATGCCTCAATGAAATCGTCAGCACCGTCAATCTACGCCGGAGGTGACATCGTAAGAGGCCCGGCCACGGTAATCCTTGCCATGGGTGATGGGCGTCGCGCTGCTGCAGCCATGTCAGAAGCCTTCCGCCGGCGACTTGCCGCGCTCGAACTATAATCTTTAACCAATATAAAATCAATTCTTTATTAATTAACCTATAAATCAATCAAAAATGAAAATCGTAACTTTAGGTGAAATCATGCTTCGCCTTTCTCCCGCAGGATGCCATCGCTTTGTGCAAGTTGACAATTTTGACGTAATCTGGGGTGGCGGTGAAGCCAACGTAGCAGTAAGCTGCGCCAATTACGGACATGACGCATATTTCGTAACAAAACTTCCCAAACATGAAATCGGCCAGGCCGCTCTCAACGCTCTTCGTCGCTATGGTGTTCACACCGAGCACATTGCCCGTGGTGGTGACCGTGTAGGTATCTACTACTGCGAGACCGGTGCTTCAATGCGCCCCTCAAAGGTTATCTACGACCGCGCTAACTCTGCTATCGCTGAAGCAAATCCTGAAGACTTCGACTTCGACGCAATCATGGAAGGTGCTGACTGGTTCCACTGGAGCGGTATCACCCCTGCAATCTCTGACAAAGCCGCCGAGCTCACCCGTCTCGCTTGCGAAGCTGCAAAGCGTCATGGCGTGACTGTATCTGTTGACCTCAACTTCCGCAAGAAACTGTGGACATCAGAGAAGGCACAGTCAATCATGCGTCCCCTCATGAAATATGTTGACGTATGTATCGGAAACGAAGAAGACGCTGAACTCTGCCTCGGCTTCAAACCCGATGCTGACGTAGAAGGCGGTAACACTGACGCTGAAGGCTACAAGGGCATCTTCGAGCAGATGCAGAAAGAATTCGGCTTCAAATATGTCGTTTCTACTCTCCGCGAATCATTCTCAGCTACCCACAATGGCTGGAAGGCAATGATCTACAACGGCAAAGAGTTCTATCAGTCAAAACGTTACGACATCAACCCCATCATTGACCGTGTAGGTGGTGGCGACTCATTCTCAGGCGGTCTTATCCACGGCCTTCTCACATGGCCCGAGGATCAGGGCAAGGCTCTCGAATTTGCCGTTGCAGCATCAGCTCTCAAGCAAACTATCAACGGTGACTTCAACCTCGTGACTGTAGCTGAAGTAGAAGCCCTCGCCGGCGGTAGCGCAAACGGCCGTGTTCAGCGCTAATTCACCATATTATATAATAAGTAACTTAAAAAATCACAATACGAAAAATGGCTCGTTTTGATAAAATCGCAGTATTGAATAAGATCGGCGAAACCGGTATGGTTCCCGTATTTTATCACAAAGATGCCGAAGTGGCCAAGCAGGTAGTAAAAGCTTGCTACGATGGCGGCGTTCGCGCATTTGAGTTCACTAACCGTGGCGACTTCGCTCACGAAGTATTTGCCGAGGTAGTGAAATTTGCAGCAAAAGAATGTCCTGAAATGGCTATGGGCGTAGGCTCAGTGGTTGACCCCGCAACAGCCGCACTCTACATCCAGCTCGGCGCATGCTTCGTTGTAGGCCCGCTCTTCAACCCCGCAATCGCTGCTGTCTGCAACCGTCGTCTTGTCCCCTATACCCCCGGCTGCGGCTCTGTATCAGAAGTTGGTGCCGCTCAGGAAGTAGGTTGCGACCTTTGCAAAGTATTCCCCGGCGATGTACTCGGACCGAAACTCGTCAAAGGCCTCAAGGCACCCATGCCCTGGTCAAAACTTATGGTTACCGGCGGTGTAGAACCCACCCTTGAAAACATCACATCATGGGTAAAAGCCGGCGTGTTCTGCGTAGGTATGGGCTCCAAGCTCTTCCCCAAAGACAAAGTAGAAGCTAAGGACTGGAAATATGTAACCGACAAGTGTGCAGAAGCACTCGGCTATGTAAAGCAGGCCCGCGGCTGCTAATCCACCATTTCTACCTATCAACAGGGGGATTGATGCACGGCATCAATCCCCCTTAATTTTTTTTACAAAATTTTATGATTTTGTACATAGACGATTGCCTCTGTTATATTATTTACACCCATTTTCTTAAAAAGATTTCTCTTGTATGCTTTAACCGTATCAATTGATCTACATAAAATTTTAGCAATATCTGTCATTGTATACCCCTGGGTGGAAAGTCCCAAAACCTCAATTTCCATTTCTGTAAGAATTATCTCACTCTTTTTAAGCCAGCGTTTACGGTTAAAATCAAATTCAAAATAATCTTTTTCAAATGGTTTCTTTATTTTCACGCTACCAAAAGTATTATTCGATGAAAATGATATAGTACCTATTATAGCTCTGATTTGTGATCTCTCATCTAAACACAGAGGTGTTATTATATGTCTAAACATCCGATAATTATGCTTATTTTTCAGGTGAAAATCACAACATATTGTATAGTCTAATCTTTCATCTTCCGGCAGTGATTCAATAAAACTCAACCCACTGAATATAGCTTCTTTAATCTTGTAAAGATCGGTCATCAGAATATAATCCTGAAGGTAATCCATATTAGATAACCGGATCTCATTAGCCTCCAATCCACATATTTGTTTTATATTTTTAGAAATAAAAATCATTTTTTTCTCCATGCAATCGTAAAGATAAACACACTGGTATGTACATCTTGAAAATGCTTTAGCTGCCTCTATATAACTGTTAATCACCAAATCATATTTCTCCATATATTAATTATAATTATCAAATTTAATACCTTAATTATTATAAAATTGAAGCAATTTATAGCAAAGTTATTTATATTTTTCTTATCAAACATACACAAAAGTATATAAATGCGCTTAAATATATATTATTACACTTTTGTGTCAGATATATAATTTATATTTTGTTTAGATTTGCATTATGAATCGCGATTTGACCTATCATAACTATCTGAAACTTTATCTAAATGAAAATTTATAACCTAATCATTAGTTTCGCTTTCCTTTCAACTCTATTAAGTTGTTCTGAAAATGATAATCCAATACAAACGGATGAAACAATAAGATCACGGTCTGAAAACATCGACATCAGAGATTTCGGTGAATTACATAACATGATGCTTGACAACGCTGTTACTTTTCTTAGTCTTAATCCTTATTTCCATGCCGGGGACTTTAATAACAATAGCCAACTTCAACATTTTCACAAGGGATTAACAACTCTCGTTGTTGAAAATTATCCTAAATGGATGCAATCTACCAATGAGGAAATCGAGGAATCAATGCAACAATTTTCTTTTATATACGATTGTCCCGATTTAAGTAAATTATATCTTTCGAATGCCAGAGGAACATTTACTACAACACCTTTTACTGAAGAATGTTTTGCATATCTTGACAACGAATGTCAAATTTCAGGAAAAGAAATTGCGTTTTTAAAGGAAATTGTCACAATGGCTGAATTGGAAGATGGAAGTTATGTCACAGCTAATGCCTTAAGAGATTCTATTAATGATCTTGTAAATCGATGGGAAACGATATATGGTGTAAATGCTTATGGTAGAATTTCTGACACTTACATTTTATCTGGCGTATGCGTATCAATCGCAAAGTCCTCATTGGATTGGTGGTCTAAATACCTATCAAAAGAAACAGGGAGACCCGTTAGGATTGCTCCAATTTTAGCATATTTTGTCGAAAAGGATTTAAAAGGAGCTGCATTAGGAATTATATGCTCTGTATTAGTCGGACAAAGAGATCCCAAGGCAATTGCAAAGGACGCTTTAATAGCCGGGGGCGTTAGTAGCATATATGCGTTATTTTAGTTAAACAATCATTAAAATATGTAAGTGACGATTAAAAAATAACTTGGTAAACTTTTCTATGTTATTTATGAATCTTCACTTTTTCCAAACAATCATTTAGCTCGCTAAACTCATGCTTGTTCAAAAGTAAATCTTCAAAAATAACATTGACGAAAATTTTACCAAGTTATTTTTGCAATCGTCACTAAGTGAATCTGAATGCGATTAAAGAACGTCACTTAGATTCACTTACATAATAAAATAAACAAATATGAACGAAGAACTTTTTTGGCAAATGTATCGTCTGCCATTTTCGGGAACGTGGCCTGACGACCTGAAAGGACGCGTACTTGTAGCGGGCTATTGGATAATATTCATAGTAATATTGGCAATTTTCAGTCGTAAAGATACTGACCGACCGAAATTCAGATTAAGAAATTTATTTTCAAAAAACAAGTAAACTTATGACCTGGAATCTGATAATTATAATCTTATTCTCATATATAGGTATGATTTCCACAGCTTTATATCTTATAGAATGGGTTTGGAAATTCATATCAAAATTTTTCAGCAAATAAGCAGACGGCAACAAAAGTTTGGCCTCCACAATTGTGAAGGCCAAGCGTATAAGAGTGAGGTAACCAAGTTATGATAAGAAAACATTCAGGCTTCTTCGCGGCGGGCTGAGGTGATCATCTTGTAGATGGCTACGGCAAAGGCGGCGCCGAGCAGCGGGCCTACGACCATGATCCAGAAGTCGCCCCAGGCGTCAGGGGAGAAAACGGCCGGGCCAAACGAGCGGGCGGGATTTACCGAACAGTTGTCGACGGGGATACCTACGATGTTGACAAGGCCGAGGCCGAGACCGATAGCGAGGCCGGAGAATTTGCCGAATCCTACCTTTTCATCAGTGGCACCGAGTATTATCAGGACGAAAAACATGGTCAGAAGCACCTCTGACAGGAGTGCCATACCTGAAGTAGCGCCGGGCTGAAGCACATTGGCAGCGAGCGTATTGGTTCCGGTCACACCACCGAAGTTGAATCCGGGAGCGATGTTGACAAGCCAGAAGAGAAGGGCTGCACCGACGGTAGCGCCGATGAGTTGGGCAATGACATAGCCACAGAAGTCCTTGCCATCCATCTTGCCGGCTACAAGCATGGCAAACGATACCGCAGGGTTAACGTGACACCCTGATACGTTGCCGATGCAATAGCACAGACACACGAGCACAAGTCCGAAACAGAGACCAATGCCAAGACCGCCGATCGATGGGCCGGCCAGTACTGCGCTACCGCAGGCAAGGAGAACCAGGAACATCGTTCCGAATAGTTCAGCTAAATACTTTTTCATTTTTATAAAATTTTTGTTTAAAGAATATTAATTATAACAATCAAGGGTGGGGTAATTGTTCACGGGATGATTTGATTTTGCAGAAATGAATAAATGTTGTAATTTCGCACAAAATTCGTCTGATAACATGAATCCAATTGAAAAGCTTCCCATACCCGTCCTGAAGGCGCTCGGAAAGGTCGCACGGCATTTTACCCGTGAGATTCTTACTATCCGCTACAAGCGCTGGACCGGCAGGACGATAAACTGGGAAAAGCCTTCAAATCTTCAGGAATATATATTCAAAAAGGTAGCAGATGCTGAAAATGATGAGGCACTGATAAGCCTTATGGGCGACCTGGCCGACAAGGTTAAGGTCAGAGAGTATGTACGTTCACGCGTGGGCGAGGGCTATCTTCCCGAACTTTACGGCACATGGGAGCGAGCCGAGGATGTCGATTGGGATGCGCTGCCTGAGAAATTTGTCATCAAGACCAACAATGGTTGCGGAACAAATATAATCGTAAAAGATAAGAGCAAGCTTGACCGCAAGGATGCGGTGAAAAAGCTTTCGCGATGGATGGCATTTCCGTATGGTGAGCTGACCGGCCAGCCGCATTACAGCCGTATCAAGCCGCTGATCCTTGCCGAGGAATTTCTGGAGGAAAAGAAGGATGGCGATGAGCTGCCTCATGACTATAAGTTTTTCTGCTTCAAGGGTGTGCCCCGCTTCATATTGTATTATGAGGGGCGAGTGGTCAATGGGCATGTGTGCGACAATATCACTTACGATATGCACTGGAACAAGCTTAACGACGTGGTCAACTATCCAACTGATCATGACGTGGATCCACCCAAGTCGCTTGAACTGATGACGGAGCTTGCGCGAAAGCTTAGCGAAGGGTTTGACTTCGTAAGGGTTGACTTCTATAACATCAATGATAAGCCCGTGCTTGGCGAAATGACCTTCACGCCTGATGTAACTATGAACTTCACTCCGGAGTTTCTAAAAAAGACTCTTGAGGAATACACATTATAATATATGTCAAAGGCCAATTACTATCCTGTGATGACAATAGCCGGGTCAGACTCGTCAGGAGGCGCCGGTATTCAGGCTGATATCAAGACGATTTCGGCCATAGGGTGTTACGCAATGAGTGCCATAACGTCGCTTACGTCGCAAAACACCACGGGCGTGGAGATGATTATGGCGGTGACACCTGAGATGGTGCGGAGTCAGATACTTTATACAGCATCAGATATTTCGCCCTTGGCCGTAAAGACCGGTATGCTCTGCAATGCCGTGATTGTCAAAGCAGTGGCCGATGCATTGCGGGAGCTTCGCAAGAAAAATCCTGACCTGCCTATTGTGGTAGATCCGGTAATGGTATCGACCTCCGGCTCGCAACTCCTTGAGCATGAAGCCATCGATGTGATGAAGCGTGAGATATTCCCTATAGCCACTCTGGTCACGCCCAACTGCGCTGAGGCCCTGTTTCTCGCCGGGAGTCCTGATCCGAAGGCGCAGATTTCCACTCTGCGCGACCTCGGATGCCGCAACATCCTGCTGAAAGGGGGCGACTCCGAGCGCAAGGATATCAAAGCCGACATTCTCGCTCTCGAAGGTGACGACGAGTGGTTCACTCTCGTAGCTGATGCCGTCGACACGAAGAATACCCACGGTACAGGATGCACCTTATCGTCAGCCATCGCATCATATCTGGCGCTGGGTTATTCGCTGCCCGATGCAGTAGAGAGCGGTAAATTATTTATAACCAAAGCTCTGCGCGCCGGAGCAGGCGTAGCCATAGGTCATGGCCACGGCCCGGTAAACCATTTTTTCCAATCCCGTCACTTAAAAAAAAGATTCAGATGAATGTAACTATAAACGGACACATCGTATCGCTCGAAGAGCGCACATCGCTTGCCACACTGCTCGCTATGCGCGAGATAAAGCCTTCAGGAATAGCCACTGCCATCAATGGCCGTGTAGTGGCAGCTGCTCTGCGAGAAACCACAACTCTTAAGGATGGTGACAAAATAACCGTCATCAAAGCCTTCTACGGAGGGTAATCGTCAGTTGGACTGCGGATTACGCGGATGATATAGCCATCCTCGATATGACTCGCCGAGAGCTTTGACGCATCGGTGCCAGTAAGCATCTTCTGCTCCGGTCAATAGCCGAGAAGGCGATTCCGGCAGCCCTACAGCCCATACATTATCAAGCAGTTCACCGTCAAGCTGCCCGGCCGACCAGCCGCTGTAGCCTACGAAGAAGCGGATATGTCCATCGATAGGCAGGTCAGAATTGACATATTCAGTCATTTCATCAAAGTCACCGCCTATCCAGAGGCCTTCGGCCACCTGACGTCCGCCTGAAATGTAAGATCCGAGGGTATGGATGAAATATAGGCGGTCACACGACATCGGGCCACCGCAGTAGACGGGAATGCGCCTGTCAGTGTTAATACCCGAAATCAGTTCGGCAAGATCATAAGCGGTAGGTTGATTCAATACAATACCCATAGCCGCGCCACGCGGCTCATAGTCGACAAGACATACAACAGAGTGGTTGAAATACTGCTCCTTAAGGAAAGGTTCAGCCACAAGAATTGCTCCGGGTTGCGGAACCCGGCTTGACGAGATATCGATGTTAAACAGGAGAGATTCGAAGTCTATCATGGTCAAGTACTTTTTTTAACGACACTAAATTAATAACAATCCTTGAAATTGCAAATATAAATAGTGTTAATGCTGCACAAAATATCATTAAGGTCAACAAATTCCGATAGGTTTTTGTTACATTTGCATAGCGTAAAATTATTCAAGCATGTCAATAAAAAAAATATTTGCAGCCATGGTTGCTGTAGCAGCATGGAATGTCAGCACTAATGCCTTGACCATCAATACATCCAATGGCGGTAAAGTAGAAGTGGACTTCGTAACTTCTGACATTGTCAAAGTGACCAATCTTGCTCCGGGTGAGAATGCTGCGGAGCCTTATGCAGCCATTCTCAAAGGAAGCATTGACGTATCGACAATCGATCTTGGCAACAATCGAGTAATGATGGTGTCACCCTCGGGAGTCACTGCTACTATCGATAAGCTCACAGGCGGCGTTGACATTTCGGCTGGCGGCAATATATCGGTAAGCGACAACGGATTACGCACCCTTGCCGATGGCAAGCGCCAGCTCAGATTATCGACAATGGGCACGGGCTCATTCTATGGCGCAGGCGAACGCGGCTACAGCTTTAACCTTGCCGGTGACACGCTTGTGATGTATAATAAGCAGAATTACGGTTACACAGCCGGAGAGGACCGCATCAAGCAGATGAATATCACGATGCCGCTATTTCTGTCAGACAACGGATATGCCGTAGTTTTCGACGATTATGCCGCTGCAGAGATGGTGATGTCAAATCCTATAGTCTATACTACGGAATCGACTGAGCCCGTCACTTATTATTTCGTAAATGGTGGCGGCAGCATGCCTTTGTTGTCAGAAAGATTATCGTCGCTGACCGGGCGCCAGGAGCTTCCTCCGCTATGGGCTCTCGGCTATATTACTTCAAAATATGGCTACCATGACCGCGGCGAGATGGTAGGCGCTATTGATACGCTTAAGCGTCAGGGATATCCTGTTGACGGAATTGTGCTTGACCTTTATTGGTACGGCAAAGAGGAGGATATGGGTCGCCTTGACTGGGATCCGCAGCAGTGGCCTGACCACGAGAAAATGCTCGCCGATCTTAAGAAACGTGGCGTAAAGACTGTGGCCATATCCCAGCCTTACGTATTGCGTAACGGACGTGGCATAGATAACTACAATGAGCTCTCTGATGCCGGAATGCTACTGCGCGATACTCTCGGACGGCAGCAGGAGGTCACGATATGGGTAGGCGAAGGCGGTATGTTTGACGTCAGCAACCCTGATACACGCCAATGGCTCAGAAATCGCTATAAATCATTGACTGACGGCGGTATCACCGGATGGTGGGGCGACCTTGGCGAACCGGAAGTTCATCCTGAATCAGGCCTACATGCCAATGGACTTACCACCCGTCAATATCACAACCGCTACGGCAACGACTGGAGCCGCATCATCTACGATCTTTTCGCCGAAGAATACCCCGAGACACGCCTGATGACCATGATGCGTGGTGGTACCACAGGACTGCAACGATATAGCGTATACCCGTGGTCAACAGATGTCAGTCGCTCATGGGGAGGACTGCGCCCGCAGATCACCATTATGCTCAACTCCGGATTAAGCGGTCTCGGCTATATGGGCCACGATGTAGGCGGATTTGCAATCAATCCTGATGCTCCTTACGATCCCGAGCTATATGTCCGCTGGCTGCAGCTCGGCACCTTCTCCCCTATCCTGCGCACCCACGCGCAAGCCACTGCCGAGCCCTACCATTACCCTGACCAGCAGTCCATTATACTCCCCCTCATCAAGGAGCGCTACAAATGGCTTCCCTATAACTATACCCTCGCCTACGAAAACGCCACCCGCGGCCTACCACTGGTGCGTCCGGCTGCTTACTATGATACTGCCGCCGGACCGGCAGCTGATCTTGACGATGAATACCTGTGGGGACATGACTTGCTTGTAGCTCCCGTGCTGGAGAAGGGTGCTGCTTCGCGTAAGGTTGTATTCCCTGAAGGTCAATGGATTGACTATCGTAATCCTTCAGTGAGATATGAAGGTAACACCACCGTTGACTATCCCGCTCCGCTGGATGTGCTCCCGATGTTTGTCAGAGCCGGATCATTTATCCCGCAAGCTGATTATGAGATGGATAACACAGGCGACTACGTCGCTGACCGCTACACCATCAACTACTACCCCAGCGAAACGGGAAGCTACACTCTGTATGAAGATGACCTGACTTCACGCGGTGCATTGTCGCGCAACGAGTATGCCCTTATTAATTTTGATGGCAAAAAATCGCCCGACGGCACAATCGAAATATCCGCCTCATGCTCAGGACGATATCCCGGCATGAAAGAGATCAAACAGTTGACCTTCCTCATTCACGATGTGGACACTCCCGCTTCAGTAACTATCGACGGTAAAACCGCATCACGCAAGGATCTGTCCTACGACAAATCCTCACGCACTCTGAGATTGAAGGTAAAATGGAATACGGCTGAAATATTATCAATTGTAGTTAAGAAGTGACGATATTTTTGCTTAACTTTTTAGAGCTGCCTTCAAGGCACCTTTATCTATCATTTATCACAAATTTAAGCATTAATATCCGCTATGAAATACAGAATACTGACGTGGTTCGCCGGGTTAAACCTTCTATTGCTAACAACATCTGAATAAATCCTGACGATGTACATCTTTGACAGAATCCACAGTAATAGACTATCTCTTAGGCAGTTACACCATCCCGCTTGTAGCACTACTTCCCGCCATTTATCAATAATAAGCTCAGCCTCAACCGTTAATTTACGTTAAACCATAATTTCTGTGTCATTTATAGTCGCGGGATTTCAAGGTAAATTCGTAATTTTGCATCTTGATAATTCTGCTTACTAACAAAACTATTGCTGATGCGCAATTTTATTATAATTCTCCTAAGCCTCATAGTCTTCGCCTCGTGCGGAGAATACCAGCGTGTACAGAAGAGCACTGACCCTGAGTACAAGCTCGACTTTGCGCGCAGAGCTTTCGAGAATAAAAAATATGTCCAGGCCGCAACTATACTTGAGGATATCGTATCTTCGTTCAAGGGCTCAGAGAAAGCCGAGGAAACTCTCTACCTTCTCGCCCTAAGCCACTATGAGAACAAAGATTACGCTACCTCAGGGCAATGGTTCAAGACTTACTACCAGCGCTACCCCAAAGGCAAATACGCCGAGCTCGCCCGCTTCTACTCCGGCTACGGCTATTACCTTGACTCGCCCGAGCCGCAGCTTGACCAGTCAGGCACCATAAAAGCTATTGAAGAGCTCCAGTCATTCCTTGATTACTTCCCCAAGAGCGACAAAGTATCCGTAGCGCAGAACGCCATCTTTGAACTTCAGGATAAGCTGACGCTCAAGCAGTTGCAGAACGCCCAGCTTTACTACAACCTCGGCACATATCTCGGCAACAATTATGAGAGCGCCGTAATCGTAGCACGCAACGCCATCAAGAATTACCCCTATTCTAAATACAAGGAAGACCTTGAGATGCTCATCCTCAAAGCCCGATATCAGGAAGCAGCCCAGAGTGTCGATGAAAAGAAAGCTGACCGCTACCGAGTGGTGGTCGACGAATACTATTCCTTCATCAACAACTACCCCGATGGGCCTAACCGACAGGAAGCTGAAAACATCTACAAGATCGCATCAAAATACATCACAGAGTAATATTACCGAAATTACAGCATAAGCAAAATTTCAATCATGGACTACAAAAAGACCAACGCACCGCTCAACACCCAGACTCGCGACCTCATCGCTATGAGCGCCGACACTGACAACGTATATGAGACCGTATGCATCATCGCCAAACGAGCCAACCAAATCGCAGGCGAAATGAAACACGACCTCGAGAAAAAGCTCCAGGAATTCGCTTCACTCAACGACAATCTCGAAGAAATCTCCGAAAACCGCGAACAGATCGAAATCTCTCGATTCTATGAACGCCTTCCCAAGCCCACCCTCATCGCCACTCAGGAATATATCGACCACAAAATTCACTACCGTAACCCGGCCAAAGACAAATTCACTGACTGATTTCACCGAAAAAAATTTGCAAGTGTTAAAAAATTTACCTACTTTTGTGGGCTGATTTTAACCAGCAACTTTCATATATATTCATTATTAACCATTTAAACTCTGAAAGAATGCATTTAAATTCTGAGGAAAAAGCAGAAATCTTCGAGAAGTACGGTAAGGGCAAGACTGACACTGGCTCACCTGAAGCACAGATTGCATTATTCTCCATCCGTATTGCTCATTTGACTGA
>JAMPAP010000027.1 GCA_023667185.1 Lachnoclostridium sp. | reverse complement strand
AATAATCAATACTCATCTGGAACCACCCGCCAAAAGTTGTCAAAGTCAGGAAAAAAGGAGCACCCCTGCGGCCGGTCACGGTCGCGGGGGTGCTTTGGTTGGCCATGAATCTATGATGTCATGACCGTAGTGTAGAAAACGGGGTTATTTCTTAACGAGATTAACCGAATAGGGGTGCTGGGCGAAGTTGACGGTAACTTCGTAGTTGCCTTCGCCCGGAGTGGCCATGTTGGAGCCATTTTCGTGGGTGAGGTCAGAGGGCTGGCCACCGAAGCTGAGATCCCATCCGTTGTTGCAACGGATCTTGTACTCGCCGTTGCCGTTGAAGTGAACGGTGCCGGTCCAAGTAAGGAAGTCAGCTGAGGGAGTGAGAGCGGTTTCGTCGCCCCATCCACCGGGAGTAGCATCACCTATAAGGCCAACGGAGTTGATGATTACAAGGTTGGTAGCGCGGGTAATATAGTTGAGGGTGATCCAGTATACACCATTGACGGGGACTTTGATGTTGTTGCCACCATCAGCTACACCTGAGCCGGTGATTACGGGGCTGTCAGTATTGTATACGAAGTCAGCACCGGCACCGAAGTCGCGGCCGTTCCAGCCGGTATCGGGATTGAACTTGAACTCGCCGTCAACGTTGATCATACCGAAGTAGTTTTGGAAGTCGTTGGTGACGAGGGTCTGGCTCTTGGGAGCATCCCACCCGTTGGAGTTACCCGGAGTATAGAAGTAGGGGATAGCCTGAATATACTCGAAGGTCATCTCATCCATGTTGATGGTGAGCTGTACGGAGCCTGAAACTGAGATGTTGACACCGGGCACGGCGTTGGTCTTGGCAAGTGTACCTGATGACTTTGACTGGTCATCAAAAGTAGTACCGTACCATTCGCCTGAAGTCCAGTCAGTCATAGCGTAGACTGAAGCGGGGATTACCTTCCAGTAGAGACCGTCCTGAATCTGGTCAGCGGTAGCGTTGAAGATGAACTTGAATTCGGGGTCATCGTAAACGTTGGTAGCTGAGTGGGTAGAGCGGATAGCGCCGCCGAGGTTCCACGAGTTGGGGTTAGTGGAAAGGATCAGGTAGTAAGCCTCCTCGATAACGTTAGTCGGAGCAAACGGAGTAGCTGTGAGGGTGTAAGGACCGTAAGTCTTTTCGATCTCTACAGTAGATGCGCCTGACTGGAGATAGGGAGTAAGGGTTACATATACAGTCTGATCCACAACGTCCTTTGAGAAAGAGCGGAGCACACCGTTGAACGAGTCAGGGTCGATGCCGATCTTACCCTCGCTGACAGTACAGTTGACTGACTTGGCATTGTTCATGTCAGGATTGTTAGCCACATGAGCCACGAATACCGGTTCGTAGCCTGCGGGGAGATTCTCGAGTTTTGTAATCTCGGCAATAGGCATAAGCTGGCTGCTGTTGTTGAGCGCGGTCAGATCAGCGGTGGTGGCGGTAGCGGGGTCAACGATGACATCGAGGTCATCGGCTGAAAACAGAGCCTCCTGAGGGTTGGACTGTGCGGGCGGATTAGGCATATCGACATTGTCGCATGAAGCAAACCCGAGACACAGAGCCACCGCGGTTAATATTGCTATTTTTTTCATAATAGGATACTGTTTTTAGATTATTCCATCGTGAAAGTGACGGTATTGTTATTGGTATCGAGAGAGACGGTTACGGTCTTGCCTTTGGCTCCGTTGAGCTCGAAGCAGCCTTCGCCTTCTACAGTAGGACATGGTACACCTGAAGTTACGATGACATTGTCAGATGCCGAGCTTGCCCACTGTGCAGCGCCCCAACCTGTGAGCTTCTGGTAGAAGCGGCAGTAGAGGTCATCATCGCCCATTGTGGATAGATCAAATGTTCCGGTATAGATGCCTGATGATGAAGAGTCGGCCAGACGCCAGTTCTCGTAAACGGCTTCGTTAGCCTCATTTGGCTCAGCCCATCCGGCCTGATTACCTACCATGTATACGTAGTTGGTGATGACGATTTCAGCCTCGCCTGCGGTGAGGGTAAGCTCCATCTTGTTCATGTCAAACATCATGGTCACGGGACCTCCGGCAAAGTCAGTCTGAGTCTGCCAGCTACCCTTACCTTCAGTGGCTGAAACGGTGATGGCATTAGCTGAGAGTGAAACCTCAGTGCAGTCGCCATCGACAGGGTTAGCTCCGATTGAGGGAAGAGCGCCGTCGCCGCCCCAGTCGCCGAGCTCGGTGTAGAAGCGGAATGTGGTCTGGCCTGCACCGAATGTTACCACGCCGGTGTAAATGCCGGTCTCTACGCCGGTCTCGTTAAGAATCTGCTTGGCATCAACAAACTGCTGGGGAGTAGCACCGTCAACGTTCCATTCAACGCCGCCAACGCTGCCGAAGTTACCTACAACGTAGATGCGGCCCGGCTCTTTGACTGCATAGTAGCTCTGAACCCTGTTGAGGGATACTACATTTGAAACGATACGGCTTGACTCAACGCCGGCGAGCTGTGCGATGGCGCGGAAGTAAACCTTCTCGGGGCCATTGTCCACATATTCGTCCTTGGTGGTGTAACCGTGGAGCTTGCCGATAGCTACGGCGAGATCCTCGTCCTTGTAGACCATTCGGGCAGTAGTAGCTGTACCGGTAGAGCGGATGTTTTCGTATTTGGCGAAGTCAGCTGTCAGCGAAGCGTCAATAGAGTATTCAGTGACGGCAGAGTAGCCATAGTCAGGCTGCGAGCAAGTGAGCTCGAAAGTGCCCTCGGGAGTGAGGGTAAGGAGCTGATCCTGCAGCGGGGGAGTATTGAGTACAAACTCAGTTGGGGCTTTGTAGACAGGTTCTTTGTCGTCCTCGCAGCTCGAGAAAGCGAGCCAGGAGCAGAGCACTGCCATAAGGATTGATATCTTTTTCATTTTGAGTCTTCTTAAGATAGATTAGTGAAAAAATCAATAGCCGGGGTTCTGCTCGTAGCCGGCGAGGGATACGATAACTTCAGGCAACGGATAGAGATTGTAGTGAGCGGGGAGGTCGGCACCCATGCGGACATTGTTTTTCCAAGCCCAGTTGTAGCCGGAGATCCATTTGCCGTAGCGGATAAGGTCAGTGCGGCGAGTACCTTCAGTGTAGAGTTCGCGCTGACGTTCCTGCTGGAGGGCGGGAAGTGAGAGGTCAGTTGCGGTCCAGGCGCTGAGGCCGGCGCGTTCGCGGATATAGTTGACGTAGGTCAGAGCATCTTCGCGACTGCCACCACCTTCGAGAGCAGCTTCAGCTGCCGAGAGGTAGATTTCAGCGAGGCGCACCATGGCGTAGGGAGTGGGCGACTGGTTGGGGGCTGTAGCGGGTGACTCGGCTACATTGATGGAGCCGTCGGCATTGATGGCCCAGTTGGAATACTTGATGGGGAGGTAACCGTTGTTACCGAAGTCATCGGTATTGAGCACGGCGTTGTCGATGTTAAAGCCACTTTTGGCAGTGTACCAGAAGCGTACGCGCTTGTCGGGCGATTCGGTGTAGTCAGAGTTCCAGTCAAATACTTCGGTAAACTCGCGGCGGGCAGTCATACAGCCCCAGCCGTTGTAGCAGTTTACGAGGCTCTGGTCACACACGGCAGCTACGCCGTTGAGGCCGTTCTTGGGTGAGCCGAGGTAAGCATTTGTAAGGATAGTGGCACCACCGTAAGTCATCAGCTCGGGATCGCTCACGGGAAGCGCCCAAAGGATTTCGCTGACGTTGCCGCCACCGCCGAGTGAATACTGCTTGTTGTTGAAAGCGAAGTTGTTGTGATAGTCGGGGGCAAGACCTGAGCCTTTGAAGCCGTTGCCTTTGTGACGGGCGATGATTTCGTTGGCTTTGCGGTAGCACTTGTCCCAGGCGGGTGTGCCGGTGTAAACCTCGGAGTTGAGGTAGAATTTCACCAGATAAGCATCAGCTACGTCAAGACCTACGAAGCCGTACTTTGCATCGTTGCGTCCGTTGTATTCGGCTGATACATCCTCGAGAGTCTTGGTGACGAGGTTGTAGAGGTCAGCGCGCTTGAGCTGGGCGGGCACTGAACCGATCTCGGTGTTTTCGTCGGCGTAAGGCACGTTGCCGAAGAGGTCGATCATGTAGTAGTAGCATACGGAGCGCAGGATCTTGGCCTGACGTACATATTCCTCAGCCTTTGCAAACTGCTCCGGAGTAGAGAGCTGGAACAAGCCCTGGTTGACCGTGCGTATGAAGTCGTTGCAGAGGGTGATGTTGATGATCAGTCGGGAGTAGCAACCGCCGGAAGCCACATTGGTTGTGGTGGGGATTGCATACTGCAGCGTACCATATTCGGTATCGGTAGCCGATAGCCAGTTGGCTTCGTCAGTAGGAATCTCCTCAAGGATGAAGAGAGCGCGCTGGAATACGGCCATACCGCCGTTAAACTTGGTGACTGTGGTGTTGTCCGAAACGCCTTCGGTTACGAAGTTGAGGTAGCAGTCAGCGAGGACGGCATCCATGTAGCCTTCAGGGTCGGCTGCAAATTTGTCGGCTGTAAGATTCGTCGGGTCAGTAGGGAGCAGGTCGAGGTCGCCGGTACAAGAACCGAGCCCCATCGCGGCAGCTACGACTGACGAAATCATTATATTCTTGAAAAATTTCATTGTAGTCATGTATTTAAATTAATTAAAAAGTAGCTACGAGACCGAAAGTGCAGGTGATAGGACGAGGGTAAACGTCGTTATCGATACCACGTTTTTCGGTGGGGATTTCAGGATCGAGACCTCTGTACTTGGTGATGACGAAGGGGTTCTGCACGGCACCGAAGAGGCGGAGGCGGAGCTTGTCGTGGAAGAGGTTTTCGAATGTGTAGCCGAGGGTGATGTTGTCACAACGGATGAAGCTTGCGTTCTGGATGAAGTAAGAGCTGTGGCTGAGGTTTTCGTCAGCTTTGGTCCCTGGCTGGCTCCAGAGGAAGATGCCGTTCATAAGGTTGTTGTTCTGGTAGTTACCTGAAGCGTTGAAGAGACGGCCGTAAGCATATTCAGCGTTGTTGTAAGCGTAGTTGCCGAGGTTGGCACGGAGTACGAATCCGAGATCCCAACCCTTGTAGTTGAAGGTGTTGTTCCAGGTGAAGGTGGCCTTGGGTTCGGGAGAGTGGAACTCGATAAGGTCGTCAGTGTTGATCACACCGTCAGCGTTTTGGTCAACATACTGGCCGGGGATGGGGTCGCCGTTGGAGTTGTAGACCTGCTCAAACACGCGGTAGGTGAATGCGGGCTTGCCTACGATGTGGTAAGCGATGTCGCCACCGGTACCGGCAGGAGTTGAGACGCCTGCTTCGATCATGGTGTTGCCTTCAGCGAGTGAGGTGATCTTGTTCTGGTTGTAAGAGTAGTTGAAGCCTGTGGTCCAGGTGAAGTCTCTTGTCTGGATGGGGCGGGCTGTGATGTTGACTTCGAAACCTACGTTGCGGAGCGTACCGATGTTGGCCAGCTGCACGTCAGAGGTGTTGAAGCCGGGCACGCGGGTAGATGAGAGGAGATCCTTGGTGTCACGGAGATACCAGTCAAGGCTTGCAGTGATGCGGTTGTTGAGCCAGCCTGCGTCAAGACCGATGTTCCATGTGGTGGTTTCCTCCCACTTGATGTTTGAAGTATAAGCCTGGGGGTAAATAGGCTGTATCCAGCCGTCGCCCGAGGGATTGAGGTACATGTGGCCGAGGCCTGAAGCCTGAACGTAGATGGGGAGGTAGGGGAAGTATCCGCTTACATCCTGCTGACCGGTAACACCCCAACCGAGGCGGAGTTTGAGTTCATCCCAGTAGTCGCGGACGGGCTCCATGACGGGCATATTGATGATCTTCCATCCGAGAGCGAGTGAGGGGAAGAGACCCCAGCGGTTGTCTTTGGAGAATCGTGAAGTTGCATCGTCGCGGAGAGTGAAGGTAAGGAGGTAAGTGTCGTCGAAAGTATAGTTGAGACGTCCGAAGAATGATACCAGCTGCAGGGGAGCTGACCAGCGTGACATTTCATTGTTGTTGACCGGAGTGTTGATAAGGCCTTTTGAAGATTCGTCCCAGTTGAGGTTGAATGTGCCGGTAGCAGCATCGTATGTGCGGTTGATACCGAGCGAGTTGACATAAGTGTTGGAGTGGCCGAAGTAGCTGAAACGCTGCCAGGAGTAACCGGCCATAACGTCGAGGTTTGACTTGATTTCGGTGAACTCCTTGCGGTAGTTTACATAGAAGTCGAGAAGGGTGTTGCGCTGTACCTCATACCATTTATATAGTGTGCTTGCACCCGGTGCTCCATATGTTGACAGGCCATCGTTACGCCAGGTCATGATGGAGTTTGCTGCAGTAGTTGTATTGCTCTCGTTTTTAGAAACCTGATAACCGAGGTTGAGGTTGAAGTGGAGCTCGGGGAGGAAGTGGAGGGCATAGTCGATCTGGAGGTTGCCTGAAGAAGAGTAGACCTTGTTGCGGGCATCGGTGTCCATGAGTCGTTGTACGGGGTTTTCTGAAGCAGAGAGTGTGGGCATACCTGAGAGGTTGTCAAATGTGTTGGTGTAGCCATTGAACATTGTCATGCCGGTGTTGCCGGTGGTGGGGTATGCTGTGCGCACGGGCTGTGTCGGGTCAGAAGTGATAGCAGCGCCGAGGGTGCCGGTGTCACCGGTGCGGCTGTTGATGTAGGTGCCGAGGACGTTGGCGTTGACCTGAAGCTTGCCGTTGAAGAACTTTGGCGAGAGGTTGATGCCTACGGTGGTGCGCTGCATTTCTGATGTCTTGATTACACCGGAGTTGTCGGTGTAAGAAGCGCTGACGCGGTAGGGGAGGAATCCTGCTGTACCGCCTACGCTGAGGTTGTAGTCATGAGAGAAGGCGGTGCGGAGGATCTCTTTCTGCCAGTTGGTGTTGCTGTCGCCGAGGCGGCCGATACCTGTTTCGCTCTTTACAACATTGGTCATAACATTGCGGAATTCCGAAGCGTTCATCATGTCAAAAGTCTTGCGGGCAGTGGCAAGGTGGAAGTTGGCAGAGAAGTTGACCTGCGGACGTCCTGACTGACCTTTCTTAGTGGTGATGATGATGACACCGTTAGAAGCGCGGCTACCGTAGATGGCGGTGGCTGAAGCGTCCTTAAGAATGGTCATTGATTCGATGTTTTGGGGGTTGACCATAGTCAGGGCGTTGGTGCCGCCGGCATTTGACTGGTTGGTCATAGGTACACCGTCGATCACGATAAGGGGGTCGTTGGATGCGTTGAGCGACGAGCCGCCACGGATGCGGATGGTAGCGTTACCTGTAGGGTCACCACCCTGTGTAGTAACTACCACACCGGGGCTTGCGCCTACCAGAAGGTCCTGGGCTGATTTTGCCAGACCCATCTCTACCTCATCAGGCTTGATGACGGCAACCGAACCGGTGGCATCGCTTTTCTTTACAGTACCGTAACCGATGGCAACAACTTCGCCGAGCACTACGGAATTTTCTTCCATTGTAACGTCGATTGTGGTACGGCCATTAATGGCGATTTCCTGTGTGGTATAGCCCACATAGGAGATAGTAAGAGTGCCATCGGCCGGGGCTTTGATGGAGTAGACACCATCAAAATCGGTTGCTGTACCGAGTGATTCGCCCTGAACGAGCACACTTGCACCGATGAGCGGTTCACCGGTGGGGTCGACTACAGTACCTGTGACTGTAATCGTCTGCGCTAAAGCAGGGAAAGACAAGCTAAGCACCATCACGAGTGCAAGCCAGACTTTCCGACTCATTTGAAAACAAATGTTCTTCATGCAAGAGGTGTTTTTAGTTATTTGTTTAGATGTAATTGTTATGATCTCTAATATCTCATAAAGCAGAGTTAACTGCGGTTCAGCAAACGTGAGTACACATATATTTATAGTAATCCACAAGAAATAGCTTTTACAACATCTAAATCTACAAAAATATCCGTTCTCTACATTGCCGGCTCGTCAGTCACCCTTACCATAACATCCCTCCGGTGGTGGTAAAGGTTTCTCGCCTTATGCGCTGACAAATTTAAATTATTTACTTTAATTTCATATAAAAATTATAAAAAAAATCACTCGCCTTATTATTTTTAACTAAATTAAGTTAATTATTCGCGGATTTAACATTTATGCCGGCGGTAGCTAAGATAGCTATAATAGCTAAATTAGCTAACATAGATCCAACGGTATTCGTAACCGTACTGTAACGATTGTGACAATCTTATGAAATTTGACCCCAAAAAGTTGACAACCGTCATCGGCCGATATAAATTTGCGATGTGAAAAAGATTTTGATCATATCACTGACTCTGCTACTGACCTTAACAACCATCGCTATTATTATCATCGCATCCATCAACAAGAGGATGCAAAGTGATATCGAGATGACTCCTGAGGCCGGGGGCACTGCTTTTTATCCCATGCGCTCGGGTATGGTCACGATAGTGCCGGGCGTCAATATCCTCTTTGATACCTCATCGCCGGTGTCCACTCTTACTAAAAGGGATCTCGACAAAATGATTGCCGCCGGGCTCGAGGTGGATTCAATAGATGCTCTGTATATCGGATATGACCCGAATGATCACCTTATATTCACCACCAAACGTTACCGCGTAAACTTCCCCGCGCCTTCGGCCGGCCTCACATTGAATAGCGACAACTGCACACCGTTCTACACCCGCCTGTCAGAGCATGCCGAGATTCGAAACGTGGATTTCATCCCCACTGAAGATGGAGTAAGCCGCTTCGGCGCTGACTTTATCCGCAACTTCGCAGTAGGCTATTCATGGACCATGAGCATGATCAAGCTCGTGGATCATGTGCCTGATGATTATCAGGACTTCGCTGACCTGCATCGTCGGCCGTCAGTTGACTTCTTCTTAAAGGCCGCACCACATTATTATATAGATCTCGAGGTGGATGGCCGTCAGGGCTCTTATCTGATTGACACCACTATCCCCCGAGTCAAGATTAATATCCCCAAAAATGATGGCAAGCCCGCGCGCCGGAGCTATCATGATCCGTTTATTCATAGCGGCGTATTCTATGATGCTACATGCGAGGTGGCGCAGCCCGTGCAGATAGGCGACCGCTTCAAATATCAGGATGTGCACCGCAGTGATGTTGTTGACAATGGCGAAACATATTTCTGCAATCCTTTCAATATGTTTATCCACGACATCGTGCTCGATATGCGCTCGGAGAAGATGTATATTCGCCGTGGTGTGAATGTCGCTCCCCATGCGCCTTCGTTCGGCATCGCTTCCCACTGATTATTCGCAAAATTTTTCGTAATTTTGCAGAAACTTTTACCGAACGAATAAAAAAAACTTTCAAAATATGGCACTTCAATGCGGCATCGTAGGACTGCCTAATGTAGGCAAGTCAACTCTATTTAACTGTCTGTCAAACGCTAAGGCTCAGTCGGCCAACTTCCCTTTCTGCACCATCGAACCTAATGTGGGCGTGATCACCGTGCCCGACGAGCGTCTCAACAAGCTCGTGGAGATGTGTAACCCCCGCAGCATCGTCCCCGCCACGGTGGAAATTGTGGATATAGCCGGCCTCGTAAAGGGAGCAAGCAAGGGCGAGGGTCTCGGAAACAAGTTTCTCGCCAATATCCGCGAGACTGACGCTATAATCCATGTACTTCGCTGCTTTGATGACGATAACATCACTCATGTCGACGGCTCGGTTGACCCCGTGCGTGATAAGGAGATCATTGACTATGAGCTCCAGCTCAAGGATCTCGAGACCATCGAAGCGAGAATCGCCAAGACTCAGAAGCAGGCTCAGACCGGCGGCGACAAGGTGGCCAAGCAGCAGTATGAAGTGCTGAAGAAATTTCATGAGGCTCTTCTTGCAGGCAAGCCGGCACGTACAGTTGAGCTTGAGACCGTGGACGACCGCAAGTTTGCCCGCGAGCTCTTCCTGCTGACCTCTAAACCTGTGCTTTATGTATGCAATGTCGACGATGCCTCGGCTGTCGATGGCAACAAGTATGTAGATGCCGTCAAGGAGGCTATCAAGGATGAAAATGCCCGCCTGCTCATCGTGGCAGCAAAGACTGAAAGCGAGATCGCTGAACTCGATACATGGGAGGAACGCAAGGAGTTTCTCAACGAGATAGGACTTGAGGAGTCAGGTGTGTCACGCCTGATCCGCGAGGCATACAATCTGCTTAATCTCCGCACATTCTTTACCGCCGGAGCTGACGAGGTGCGCGCCTGGACATTTATCGATGGATACAAGGCTTCGCAGTGTGCCGGGATTATCCATACTGATTTCGAGAAGGGTTTCATCCGAGCCGAGGTCATCAAGTATGACGATTTCGTGACACTCGGCAGCGAGGCCGCCGTGAAGGAGGCCGGCAAAATGGCTGTCGAGGGTAAAAACTATGTGGCTTGTGATGGCGACATCATGCACTTCCTCTTCAACGTCTGATGGCTAAAATCAATAAAACTAACGCAGCACGTCTGCTTGATCGTGCCGGCATCGAGTATCAGCTGATACCTTATAATGTCGACCCTGATAATCTTGCGGCTGACCATGTGGCCGCTGAGTTGGGGGAGGATATTAATAAGGTGTTCAAGACGCTCGTGCTTCACGGCACGCCTTGCGGATACTTCGTCTGCGTGATTCCCGGCAACCGCGAGGTGGATCTGAAAAAGGCTGCCAAGGTGGCCGGCGCAAAGAAGGCTGAGATGATACCCATGAAGGAGCTGCTCGGCCTGACCGGTTATATCCGCGGCGGATGTAGCCCCGTAGGAATGAAGAAGCCTTTCCCTACTTATTTCCACTCCACAGCCCTCGATTTCGATAAGATATATGTGTCGGCCGGACAGCGTGGACTTCAATTTGAGATAGCCCCGGCGGATCTTATAGGATATTGCGGAGCTACTGTCGATGATATCGCTACTGATCCTGAAGAGACTAACGATTGATGGATTCATTCGGCACCATATTGACCCTCACAACTTTCGGCGAGTCACACGGCTCGGCCATGGGCGGAGTGCTGTCGGGCGTCCCTGCCGGAGCGAAAATCGACCTTGAGGCGCTCCAGAGGTTTATAGACCGCCGCAGCCCGGGGAAGTCGCCGCTTACTTCGGCTCGCCGTGAAGCTGATACGGTGCAGATCCTGTCAGGATTGCTTGACGGCGTGACGCTCGGTACCGCTATAGGTTTTATTGTTTCAAACGACGATGCCCGATCGGCAGATTACTCGGAGATTGCCAAAACATATCGCCCCTCGCATGCTGACTATACTTACGAGGCTAAATATGGCATACGCGACTATCGGGGCGGGGGTCGGGCATCGGCTCGCGAGACGGTAAGCCGCGTGGTGGCCGGAGGTATTGCATTGCAGATTCTTGAGATGATGGGCGTCACCATCCGGTCGAGTATCGCTTCAGTGGGCTCTGTGAATTATGATGGCGAACCGACTGATGATTGTGGCCTGACCGAAAAGATGCGCCGTTGTATTGCCGAGGCCAAGGCTGAAGGTGACACCTTAGGTGGCGTGATCAGTTGCACGATCGTGGGCGTCAAGGCCGGTGTGGGCGATCCTGTGGCCGGTAAGCTTTCAGCTCGTCTGGGTGCGGCAATGCTCTCCATTCCTGCAGTCAAAGGATTTGACTATGGGATGGGCTTCGAAGGCACTACCCGGCGCGGCTCGGAGATGGCTGATGCATTTACCGAAGGATTCCGTACGCTTACCAACCATTCGGGAGGCATTCAGGGCGGTATTTCTAATGGTGAAGAAATATATTTCAGGGTGGCATTCAAGCCGGTGGCTACATTGATGCAGCCTCTACGTTCCATCGATGTGGATGGCGGCGAGGTGTTGATCCATCCGCGCGGCCGCCATGATGCGTGTGTGCTTCCGAGAGCCCTCCCTATTGTCGAGGCTATGGCTGCACTTGTGGTGCTTGATTCGATACTGATTAACCGCTGCGCTCGGATATGAAGCTCCCTTACCATGATTTTGCGGCCTTTCTCGCTGAGCATTTCCCCGGGAAAATGCAGAAAATAGCTGTCGATGCAGGATTTACGTGTCCTAATCGCGACGGCACGATCTCTACCGGAGGATGTTCGTACTGCTGTAATGCATCCTTCAGTCCCGCTTATTGCCATGAGATTCCCGACATCAAGGCTCAGCTTGAGGAGGGGAAACGATTTTTCGGCAAGAAATACTCTGGTATGCGGTATCTTGCTTATTTTCAAAGCTATACCTCTACACATGGTCGCAAGGTTGATCAATTGATGGAACTTTATAATACGGCTCTTGAAGTCGACGGCGTAGATGGCCTAATCATAGGCACACGCCCTGACTGCGTTGACGTCGATCTGCTGAAGCGGATTGCATCATTGCCCTGGGCTATGATGGAATATGGTGCGGAAAGTTCACATGATGAGACTCTTGCTGCCGTCAACCGTGGCCATACATGGGAGGATGTGGTTAGGTCCGTCAATCTTACCGCTGAAGCCGGAATGCCTGTTGGTATCCATCTTATAATGGGCCTTCCCGGCGAAACTCGTGACATGATGCTCCGCACCATCGACCGCGTCAATGACCTGCCCGTGGATGTGGTCAAAATCCACCAGCTACAGCTCTTGCGCGGCACACGACTGACTCGCGAGGTCGAGACCGGAGAGAAATCTATAATCAGATTTACTCCTGACTCTTACATCAGCCTTTGCGCCGAGATTATCAACCATTTGCGTCAGGATATCGCCATCGAGCGCTTTGTGTCACAAGCTCCTGCGGATATGCTCGTATATCCTCGGTGGGGGCTCAAAAACTACCAGTTTACTAATCTGCTAATCAACTATCTAAATGGAAAAGAAAACGATATGGGATCTCAACCGTCCTGACATTGCAACATTCAAGCGTCAAGAGAAGATCTCCCTCACCATAGTGCTCGACAACGTCCGCTCGCTCAATAATATAGGCTCTATTTTCCGTACCTGCGACGCCTTTGCCGTGGAGCGCATCGCCCTTTGCGGCATCTGCGCTTGCCCTCCATCGCCTGAGATTCATAAGACAGCCCTCGGCGCTGAGGACTCCGTGGATTGGATCTACTATCCTTCGACCGCAGAATGTATCGAGCACCTCCAGCACGAGGCATATACCCTGTGTTGTCTCGAGCAGGTGAAGGGGAGTATAATGCTTCAGGATTTCACTCCGCAACCCCATAGGCGCTACGCCCTCATCCTCGGGCATGAAGTGGAAGGCGTTGATCAGCAGATAGTCAACCAGTGTGACGTATGCATAGAGATTCCGCAGGCAGGCACCAAGCATTCACTCAACGTCGCCGTCTCAGCCGGCATCGCCATCTGGCATTTTTTTGCTGCTATGACACAATCCTAAGTAATCATTAAAAAATAAATAGGGACACCTGCTTGGTCTATTCGGAATCTTTGACGAATGCCCGGCAGTCATGTAGCTCGCTACACTCCCTTATTGGCATTGTCAAATATTCTCGAATATACCCGCTCATTTGTCCCAAGTTATTTTTTAATGCTTACTAATTTTTTTAATCTGTAACATTTTTATCCGCCGGTGAGATTGTTCACGGTTGTAACACGAAATATTTCAAAAACTTTTTCAATAGACCTTAATCCGAGGGTTAAACAATTGATAATCAATCCTTGTTGTAAATATACAGAATCGAAATTTAAGCTACAATTTTGTAACAATTTTGATTTTGTAACAATTTTGAAACAATTTGTAATAATACCCAAGTCGTTGGTAATTAATATTTTATATACTTTTGTCACAGAATTGTAATTTTCTTAACATATCTTAACATTAAATTTTTTCATACCGGTTTCCCAAGTTTTAATTTTGAGATGTCAAACAAAAACAATGACACTACAAACCTCATAAAAACATCAACTTCTAAAATCATACAACTATGGGATCAACCGAATTTCAGACCAAATTGATGAGCCTCCAGAGCAATCTGCTGAACTTCGCTCTAATGCTCACCTCCAACAGAGATAATGCATACGATCTCCTTCAGGACACTACCTTGAAGGCTCTCGACAACGAGGCCAAGTATACTGAAAATACCAACTTCAAGGGTTGGGTGTTCACTATCATGCGTAACATCTTCATCAACAACTACCGCAAGGTCAGCCGATCGGCTACCGTAGTTGACCAAACTGAAGACCTCTATCACCTCAACCTGTCGCAGGACTCCGGTCTCGAGACTCCCGAAGGTTCGCTCGGCGTCAACGAGATTACCGCGGTTATCAACTCGTTCCCCGATGACTACCGCATCCCCTTCTCGATGCACATCGCAGGCTATAAGTACAATGAGATAGCTGAAAAAATGCATCTACCCCTCGGCACAGTAAAAAGCCGCATCTTCTTCGCCCGCAAGCGTTTACAGGTGAAATTTGCTGACTATCGTTGAGCCGCCCGTGTAGATTTTAGAAATGTTGTTGACTCATAAGATGTTTCAACGAAATTTGAGATATAAAAGGTGAATTTTTAAGGTAAAAAAAGACATATTAGGTTAATGATTGGTTACTATTTCTTATTTTAACTGTTTCCGAATTCTAAGGTAAATAAGTTTGTATAAGATACAAAGGCCGCTCCCGCAGTGATGCGAGGGCGGTCTAAGTTTTTAATCTAATTTCAACTAACAACTAACAACTAACAACTAACGACTAACGACTAACGACTAACAACTAACAACTAACAACTAACGACTAACAACTAACAACTAACAACTAACCGTAACTACTCAGCTATCCAAATTAATTGCTAATCAACATTTTGCGATAGGTAAATTATGCGCCTTTTGACATTCTTAAGCCAAAATTCTTATAATCTCATATAAATACACACTGGCAATCAATGAGATATAAGTTGTCGCATAGCTGAGTAGTTACCAACTAACCACGAAAGTGTTGCAATATGTTAAAAGTTGGGAGCCGGTTGTAAAAATCTCCCGGAATTCTTGCGGGGTTCGGAAAAAGTCTCTACCTTTGCAACGCTTTAGACAAAGAAGGGCGCTTAGCTCAGCTGGTTCAGAGCATCTGCCTTACAAGCAGAGGGTCGGGGGTTCGAATCCCTCAGCGCCCACTCAGCAATTTCTCTTCTTGTCTAAATCTCAAGTGCACACGAGGTGCCTGATACAAATGAAAACTTGATGTCTCTCCATCGTCATAGCCCGGGCGCTTAGCTCAGCTGGTTCAGAGCATCTGCCTTACAAGCAGAGGGTCGGGGG
>JAMPAP010000026.1 GCA_023667185.1 Lachnoclostridium sp. | reverse complement strand
ACTGATTTTTAGGGGCTAATTTTTGGACAATAAAAATAGTGACGAAGTCAGGAAAAAGAAGGGCCGCTGATGCGGTCCTTCTTTTTTATGGGGATGTGGGGGATTAGTGACGATTAAAAAATAACTTGGTAAACTTTTCTATGTTATTTTGAATCTTCACTTTCTCCAAGCAATCATTTAGCTCGCTAAACTCATGCTTGTTCTAAAGTAAATCTTCAAAAAATAACATTACGAAAACTTTACCAAGTTATTTTTAATTGTCACTTAGCGGCGGATGACCTTGGAGGTGGCGACGCGGCCGTCAGAGAGGGTATCAACTTTGATTACAACGCCTTTGTAGTCAGCGCTTACGGCGAGACCCTGGATGTTGTAATATACGGTGGCTACTACTTCAGAGGATGATGCCGAGATGTCAGTAAGGCCTGATGATCCGTCAACGTGGCCAGCTGCACCAAGACCGCCCATAGAGTTGATCGAACGAATGGTGTAGTTATCGGCAGCAGTTCCGGCAGCAGCACGAGATGTGCCTTCAGTCACGATAGCTTCGAGAACACCGCCTTTGAAGATGGCATAACCCTTGGCACCGTCTACGGCTTCCCAGCTGATGGTGCCATCCTTGATCTGAGCTACAGGGGCGGCAACCTGAGTGGAGAGCGCGCGGGGATCCCAGTCAGTGAACACCTTTTCGTAGTCAAATTCAGCGGCCTGGGCAGCGGTTAGAATAGTCTCCATGGTGTTAACGTTAGCGTCCTTGATGAAGGTCAGTACGTTGGATGCCGGAGAGATGGTGTTGCCGTTCTTATCCATGGTGTTGTATTCCACAAATTCCTTGGCAGCCACGGTCATACCGTTGGTAGTGAAGCGAGAAGAGCTGATCTTATCGTCGTCAAGCAGTGTGGTGTTGATGTAAGCTACGCGAGGCTCGTTCTGCCATGCACGGCCGAAGTTGAAGCGCTCGGCGTAGTTTTTGATCTTGCAGTTAGAGAATACGTAGCCGTAGCGTGAGCCTGCTGCGGTGGCGGGAGCGGTGAGCGTACATTCTCCCTTTCCGTTAGAGTTACGCATCTCCACAGTGATTGTACCGTTTTCGAAGAACATCTTGCCTTCGCCGCAGAAGAAGTCTACCGTGCCATGGATGTCACAGTCGGCCCAATAGTATACACCTTCGAGATTATTGCTGTAATATGTATCCTGGCAAGAGAGGAGGGTCACATTCTTACAGATGGTGTTGATACCCTTATCCCAGAGGGCTACGGCGCGGCCGCCCACTTGATTTCCGGCGATAGTGGCATAGTAGTCGAGGGCGTTCTGGATGGTAAGATCCTGAATGTAGAGGCCTGTACCGGTGTTCATGAGAGTAGCTGTCTTGTCGATAGCCTCGGTGGTGTAGTGAGGCTTGTTGACGATAAGAGTACCTTCCATGCTTTGGCCTATAAGAGAGATGTTGTGGCCTGAGATATTGGTCAGTACGGTGGTCTGGAGGTCGTAAGTTCCATCGGGGATGAAGACGTAAGCGCGCTCAGCATCCTTGGTAGCGTTAGCGGCTGAAACAGCTTCGATAACGTCGATCAGTGAAGAGGCATCGCCCGGGTTAACGTAGTACCACTGTCCGTCGGCCTGATAGTTAACCTCAGAGTTGTTTACGATCTTGATTGAGTGGATGTAACATTCGCCCTCGGTCTCGAAGTCGAGGGTAAGAGTGCCGGGGGTGCCTTCGTACTGGTAGGCAACGACTTCGCCATCGATTTCGTCGGCTGAGCGTACGGGAAGAGTCTCGAGGACAGTTCCGGCAGCGTCAGTGACGTTGACCTTAGCGTTAGCATCGCCGTAGCGGCAGATAGCGATAGAGATAGCGGCTTTCTTGCCTACGAGAAGCTCGATCTTGTGGCCATTGTTGAATGCCCAGCCGTGGGTAGTATCGTGGAAGTAACCGTCAGCGGTGTTGAAAGCTTCGTGATCCTCGGGATAGAAGTACTGATCCTTGAGGTTAAATTCATATTTCTTGTAGTCGCTCGGCTCCTCGATTTCAGTAGCGATAGCGTAGAGATCGATGTCGCCGGTGATGATCTCCTCGGTGGTGTACTTGCGGCCGAGGATAGCCTGGGCAAACCAGCCGCGCACCTTGTAGCCATCCTGGGCTGTAGCAGTGGCATAGTCAACGTCAAAGTTGGCGATGGGAGCATCTTTCTCCACCTTCTGAGTACCCATTACGGTAGTGCCGTCAGTATTATAATAGGTAAGAGTGAAGTAAGGCTTGCGCACGAAAGTCACCACATATTTTAATGTGATATCGTCAAGCGTCAAGGGGATAGTAGCGGTAGCGGTAGTGTTGTCACCGGCATATGTGATCACGCCGATGTTACCGGCAATTGCAACGGCGGTGATGGGGTTGGAAGCAGAGATCATAGTCTCGGCAGCGGCGAGCTCTACGGTAGCTTCGTAAGTTTCACCATTGGCCACGAATACATCATCAGCCTGATATTCAACGCCGTTGGCGGTAAATGAAGCGAGCATAGGCACTTCGCGCTCCTGACCTGAGAGCGTACCCTCGATCACGATGTCAGCGAAACCGATGCGCTTGTTGTTGTCAAGCGAATAGAGGTTGACGTAGAGGCCGCAAGCGCCTTCGTCAACCTTGGCGCCGGTGACGTCATAGCTGTATTCTGAGGTGTTAGGGGTAGCATTGTCGCGCTGGGGCTTCTGGCCGGTAGCGAGAGTGATGGTAGAGCCGTCAGGGTTGACCCATGAGATGTCAAGGCTACCGCCGTCAGTACCGTAACGTGTGGCCTTGAATGACACTTTTGTGGGGGTGAACTTCAGGCCGAAACGGGGCTGGATAAGGAACTGGATAGCGTTTGACTCGTCGGCCTTGGAAGCCTTGCTCTCGGGGCGGAACCATGTCTGATTATTGCCCTTGTTGTCAATACCGTCAAGTATTACAGCTGAGCCATATACCACCTTGGAAGCAAGGAAGTAAGCAGCGTTGCTGAATGTTGCGGTCTGCTTCTCGGTGCCGAGATCGAAGGGAAAAGTGGCTGTAGCGGGCTCGTCGGTGAGGCTAGCGAGCTGTTTTTCAGGCTGGAGAGTAACTGACAGAGAATAATAATAGTTATTGTTATCGGTGGAAACCACTGACACATAACCGCGCTCTACGTCAGAATACTTAGCCTTGTAAGATGTTTCGGCTTCGGTAGCAGCTACGCCTGAGATAGTGTAGTAAGAGTAGTTGGGATAGCCTTTTACGGTCACTACATCCTCGGTAGTAGCTACGGGGATACGGAACTCAGCACCTGAGCGCACCTGGATATTGCCATTATTGTCGCGGAACGAAGCTCCGTTGGCCAGGACGGTCATTTCGATGCCATTGTTTTCGCCACAAGCTACTGTACCTTCGGCGGTTGAGCCCGAGAAGGCCATTGTGGCATCCATTACTGTAGAGTTAGAGAAATCCCATGTGGCAGTAGTAGTCTCTGTCACCGGAGCAATAGCCAGAGCAGGCGCCCCGGCCGGCACAGTAGCTTCGCCTGAGGCAAGCATGGCGCTGACGCCGAAACTGCCGGCCACAGCTGCAGCCGCGCAAAGCACTGAAATCTTGATGGATTTGTAATTCATGATTGGTTTAAAAGGTTAAGGTATTTTTTATCGTGTATAAAGTGCAAATTTATCGATTATTATTATTAATCAATGAGTTTTGCTTTGACTTGTAATTAATTTGTAACAGCTATCTGATTTCGGCCGCGATACGGTCAATTTCGTCGAGCTCCTCGCGAGTAAATGCAGGATAGTCCACGGCCTTAAGCGAATCTTCCAACTGACTGACGGAGCTGCACCCCACAATTACCGAGCTGACACGTCGATCGTTAAGCACCCACGACAGTGCCATCTCAGCGAGCGTCTGTCCTCGCAGCAGGGCTATCTCGTTTAGCTTCCCAATATTCTCTACGAGAGCCGGGGTGATCTGTGAGGCTTTGAGAAACCGCCCCAGAGAAGCGCGTGAGCCCTCGGGGACGCCATTAAGGTAGCGTGAAGTGAGAATACCCTGAGCCAAAGGCGAAAAGCTCACAAACCCGCAGCCATTGTCGGCCACCTCCTGCAATACACCGCTTGAGATTACGCTCCGGTCGATGATGTTGTAGCGATCCTGGAAAAGCAGGCAGGGGGTATCGCGCCGGCGAAGGTAGTCGAAGGCAAAGCGTGACGCCTCAAGTGGCCATCGGGAGATGCCTACATAGAGGGCCTTTCCCTGGCGGACGATATCCACAAGTGCCTGAAGCGTCTCTTCAAGGGGTGTCTCCGGGTCATAACGGTGACTGTAGAACAGATCTACATAGTCGAGCCCCATCCTCGTCAGGCTCTTGTCAAGCGATGCGATGAGATACTTTCGGCTGCCCCAGTTGCCATACGGACCGGGCCACATATCATATCCCGCTTTGCTTGCTACGAACATCTCGTCGCGGTAAGGGCGGAATGACTTCTTGAAAATGTATCCGAAGGTTTCCTCGGCCGTACCATAGCCGGGACCGTAATTGTTGGCCAAGTCAAACGAAGTCACGCCATGGTTAAAAGCATATCGCATCATCTCCTTGCTACGGGAGAGCGGGTCAACCTCGCCAAAATTGTGCCAGAAACCCAGCGAGATCTGCGGCAACAGAATGCCGCTGCGCCCCGCGCGATTGTATTTCATGCCGTTGTCATACCTGTCGTCAGCAGCGCGGTAAATAGGTTCGATCATATGTCAAAAAAGTTATATCCGCAAAGATAGTAAATTTAGTTGTTAGTTGTTAGTTGTTAGTTGTTAGTCGTTAGTTTTTAGTTGTTAGTTGTGAGTTGTTAGTTGTTAGTCGTTAGTTTTTAGTGGTTAGCCCTTCAGGGCGTTATTGTCTATAACCCCACGCGACTTCAGGAGCGTGGGGATGCTGCGACACAATATATACTGAGCCTCGCAGAGGCGATGTTGTGGTAACGACAAAATTACAGCAATACTTTTGATGATATATCCATATCTGCGTAGCTACTATCGTCCCTTAAACTGTTAAAGATTATGAAATTATTGCTTCACAAGCTGTTTCTTTCTATATTTGTGAAATATGAGATGGCTTCTCTCCATATTGATGCTGGTCTCGCTTTCAATCCTTGGCGCCAACCCCCTTCCCGCCATCGATTTAGAAGTCGATTATATCGTTGTGGACTGGATTCCTCTGCCAAAGTACAATCACGAGAATCCATTTGTCAGAAAATATTTTGATACTGACATATCATCTCAAATATCCGCACCAATCGGTGAATTTAAGGTCGCTTACAGATATTTGTCGGATACAATTTTAGAAGAAAGCCGTCCTAATTCTCGGCGTGTTTTCTTGTTAGACAACAGCAATTACAGGCTACTTTCTACGGAGAACAGGTAGTCAAGAGGCAAATCCAAATGTTCCAACTTATGCCATACACCATTGGGGTGATTGGGTTGCAGGTACCGAGGACATGAATGGAGCATATAATGTTACGAATACACCTTCATACACCAGACCACATTCCATATTAAGTTTCACATTCGAAGAATTAATGGAATTTTTTTTAGAATATATTTATTAACTTTATAATTGCAGAAATGATGGATAGTAAAACAACATTAAGGAGCAAAATTATATTTGCTGTGTTGGCGCCTATAAAATATTATATTATATTTACGGTGTGTTTGTTGTGCATTGCTATAATACATAGCCTTTTAGATAAGGAAGTGGGTATGATGTATATAGTGATTTTACATTATTTTATATTGATTTCTCCTGTTTTAGTATTAGGAGATATTGCCGTGACTGCCATATCATGGTTAATACCTCTTTGGAAACCAAGCCTGAATCAATGTGAAAACTTTAAAATGTATTTAATATTTACAAATCTATGTGTTTTTATATGGGTTTGTTATTATAGAATATTTATAAATGTTAATGATGAATTAAATATGTTAATGGTAGCAGTCAGTATTTTATTACTTATTTTACTTTACATGATATTTTTAGGCATCCAGTATATCAGCAATGTGCGATCGTTAGATGATGAGCATAGATTGGGAATGTAACAAATAGTATCAACATATATTACTATGAAGATATTGTCTTGGCGAACTAAAGTAAGGCTGATAAAAGCTATACAGTTTTTATTGGTGGCAGTGTTGTTTGGATACGGTTTATTTCTAATGATTATTTCTGCGATTTATCCGCCAAATTTTTCGTTTTTTAAATATTTCTACGCGGCGGTATTGTTATATGGGTTAATAAATCTGACATTATTTCGCAGAGCTGTCTCTTGGAAACGGACTATGTATATCATGCTGTTTTTAAGTCTGACTCCTGCGATAAATTATGTTATATTTGGATTTCTTTGTGGGTTGCTTTTTCATTAGTCATGAGACATACAGTAAAAGATTTGATAATCGGATGGACAAAAGCCATTGTGGCATTTGTGTTTATTGAATTGCTGGGATTGTTTCTCGCATTTCTCCCGGCAATCTTTCATCGGTCTCCTTTGGTATTATTATTGTTTTCAATACCGGTATTTATGGGAGCCATTTATTTATTCAAGCAATATAGCCGGGATGAACTTTCCAGTTTCATGCCTTCACTATATCTTGAATGGGTAAGGTATATAATGATATTGATTTTTATTGCAGAGATAGTCATCGCAATATCGATGAGATTGATTTGGATAGATTAGTTCACGCAGGTTTGTGATCAGGTTCAAATCAGGCGACAAAAGTCATTACTACAACATCGGCTCTCAGAGCCTCAATATGTTGAGGCTCAGCATCCCCATGCTCCTGAAGTCGCGTGGGGGTTGAAGACGATAACGCCCTGAAGGTCTAACAACTAGAATCTAACAACTAAAAACTAAAAACTAAAAACTAACATCTAAAAACTAACAACTAACAACTAAAAACTAAAAACTAAATTAGTCAAAAAGGGAACAAATAAGGGCGTAATTACACATTTTAAGTATTTTTTATCATCGATTTGGGTATATACGGTTATTTTTGCGTATTTTTGCATTTCGTTAGATTTATTCCAATAAGTAACAATAAATATAATATATTATAACCGTTATGAAATTTAAAGCGTTTTCAACTTCTATTTTCGGGATCGCTATGGCAACAACTCTCGTTGCCACCTCTTGCTCAGGCGATAAGGACCAGCAAGGTATGTCAGGGATGTCGGCTCCTGAAATTGCAACAATGGTAGTATCAGCTGCTGATACCCGTGTTGACAATACTTATCCGGCAACAATCAAGGGTAAAACCGATATCGCTATCCGTCCGCAGGTGACCGGCTTTATCACCAAGGTTCACGTTGACGAGGGTCAGCACGTAAAGAAAGGTCAGGTGCTGTTTACGCTTGACCAGGTGCAGTTTAACGCAGCTGTTGACCAGGCTCGTGCACAGGTTAATTCGGCTCAGGCTGCAGTGAACACTGCTCAGCTCACCGCCGACAATAAGAAACATCTTCTCGACAAAAACATCATCAGCGAATATGAGTGGCAGATGGCTGACAATCAGCTCCGTCAGGCAAAAGCTGCCCTCGCCACAGCTCAGGCTGCCCTGGTGACTGCACAGAAAAATCTTGCTTACACCGTGGTGACTGCTCCGAGCGATGGCGTGGTTGGCTCTATACCTAACCGTGAAGGCTCGCTTGCATCGCCTTCGTCAGTGGAGCCGCTCACTACTGTCAGCGACAACTCTCAGGTTTATGCTTACTTCTCTCTTACCGAGAAGGATATCCTCAACCTCGTAGGCAATGGAGAGCGTAGCCTCAACCAGGCTATAGCAGCTCTGCCCGAAGTGGAGCTCACCCTTGCTGACGGCACTAAATACCCTCTGACCGGTAAGGTGGCCACCGTTTCTGGTGTGATCGATGCCTCGACAGGCGCCTCCAACGTACGCGCCCTCTTTAACAACCCCTCAGGTGTGCTCCGCAGCGGCGCATCAGGCACAATCGTTATCCCCACTTACAACGAGAAAGTTATCGCTATTCCCCAGCGCGCCACCTCAGAGCTTCAGGATATGAAGTTTGCTTACGTGGTAAATGACTCTAACAAGATCGTGCAGACTCCTATCACAGTGATCGACATGAACGATGGCACAAACTATATCGTGACTTCAGGCCTCAAGCCCGGTGACCGTATCGCTGTAGAAGGTGTAGGTACTACAGTAAGAGCTGACGTTGTCATCACCCCCAAGGATGCCGCTGCAGCCGCTGCAGAGACTGCTGCTTCAGAAGAATAACTTTTGACCAATCATATCAATTAGGATTCACATACAAGTAAAAAATGAAACTTGATACGTTTATAAACCGACCTGTGCTCTCGACGGTGATCTCGATCTTCATCGTCATTCTGGGTTTAATAGGTCTTATGGCGCTTCCCGTGCAGCAGTTCCCTGACATTGCGCCTCCTACGGTCTCGGTGACCACCACTTATCAAGGTGCCAACGCCCAGGCTGTGCTTAATTCGGTAATCGCTCCCCTTGAGGAGTCAATCAACGGTGCCGAGGACATGATGTATATGACCTCTACTGCCACCAATACCGGCTCGGCTACCATCAACGTCTACTTCAAGCAGGGTCGTAACCCTGACATGGCAGCCGTCGATGTGCAAAACCGTGTGGCCAAGGCTCAGGGTCTTCTCCCGGCCGAGGTAACCCGCGTGGGTGTGATCACTCAGAAGCGTCAGACCTCAATGCTTGTGGCAGTCTGTCTTTATGACCAGAGTGGCACTTACGGCGAGGAATTCCTCGAAAACTATATGAAGATCAACGTCGTGCCCGAGCTCCAGCGCGTGTCGGGTGTCGGCGACGTTATGGTCATGGGTGCTGACTACTCGATGCGAGTATGGCTCAAGCCCGATGTCATGGCTCAGTATGGTCTGATGCCATCTGACATATCTGCCGCACTGACCGAACAGAACATTGAGGCTGCCCCCGGTGCTTTCGGCGAGCAGGGCGACCAAACCTTCCAGTACACAATGAAATATAAGGGTCGCCTCGTGACACCCGAGGAATTTGAGAATATCGTGGTACGCGCATCGTCAAACGGTGATGTGCTTTACCTGAAAGATGTAGCTGACATCGAGCTCGGCCGTGTGACTTACGGCTTCCACTCCAAGATGGATGGCAAGACAGCTACCACCTGTATGATATTCCAGACCCCGGGCTCTAACGCTACCCAGACCATCAACGACGTGCTCGCTTACGTCGACAAGGCCTCGAAAGACCTTCCCAAAGGCCTGGCTTTCAAGATTCCTATGAACATCAACCGATTCCTCAACGCCTCTATCGACAAAGTGGTCCACACCATCATCGAAGCGTTTATTCTGGTGTTCATCGTGGTTTACATCTTCCTCCAGGACTTCCGCTCTACCCTCATTCCTGCCATCGCCATCCCCGTGGCCTTGATCGGTACATTCTTTGCGATGTATCTGATCGGCTTCTCGATCAACCTTATCACCCTTTCAGCCCTCGTGCTTGCGATTGCGATTGTGGTCGACGATGCGATAGTGGTGGTCGAGGCCGTTCATGCCAAGCTCGATGCCGGCTACAAGAGCTCGCGTCGCGCTTCGATTGACGCCATGAACGAAATCGCCTCGGCCCTTATCTCAATCACCCTGGTCATGATGCTCGTGTTTATTCCCGTGTCATTCATGCCCGGTACGAGCGGTACGTTCTATCGTCAGTTTGGTCTTACCATGGCCATCGCCATCTTCTTCTCGGCAATCAACGCCTTGACCCTTTCACCTGCGCTCTGCGCCGTGTTCCTCAAGGCTCACGATGATGATTCTTCACTTAAAGAGCGTCTTGGCAAAGCTTACTCAGCTGCCGGCGAGGCAATGGGCAAACGCTACAAGAAGTCATTCGGCCTCAACATGCCGCCGCTGGTGACCTTCATTCTTGTGGTAGCCGCCGTGCTCTTCATGATCCTCGGCTGGTACAGCTTTGACAATATCCTTCTTCTGATCATCGCCGCCGTTGTGGCCATTCTCGCCATCCTCGGAATATTCAGCGACCGCTTCCATGCCGGCTTTGAGGTAGGATATAATCGCGTGCTCAAGGTATATAAGAAGGTGACTTCATTCTTCATCAACCATAAGGTGACTTCAGGCGTGATCGTGGCTGCCGCCATCGCGCTCCTCGTATGGCTCATGAACATCACTCCTACAGGTATGGTGCCCAATGAGGATACCGGTACACTCTTTGCAGTGGTCGATATGCCTCCCGCCACCTCTCAGGAGCGTACAGGCCAAGTGCTTGACCAGGTCGACTCGATCTGCGCCATGATTCCCGCCATCGAATCGCGTACGATGATCAACGGTTACTCATTCGTGGCCGGTCAGGGTAACACTTACGGTACATTCATTCTTAACCTCCGCGACTGGAAAGAGCGCGGCAAGGGTGAAAGCTCCGATGATATCCTCAAGCAGCTCTACGGCATGACCGCCATGCGCATCAAGGATGGTCGTGTGATGTACTTCGCGCCTCCTATGATCGCAGGTTTCTCGATCACCAACGGTTTCCAGATCGAGATGCAGGACAAGACCGGTGGAGATATCAACGAATTCTTCGCCGTGGTTCAGGGCTTCCTGGCCAAGCTTAACCAACAGCCTGAGATTCAGATGGCATATACGACGTTTAACCCCACCTTCCCGCAGTATATGGTGGATATCGACGTAGCCAAAGCCAAGCAGGCAGGCATATCGCCCAGCACCATTCTGACCACTCTTCAGGGCTACTACGGCGGTATGTACGTATCTAACTTCAACCGTTTCGGTAAGCTTTACCGTGTGATGATGCAGGCATCGCCTGAAGCCCGCGTCAACCCCGAGACCCTCAACGCCATCAAGGTGCGCAATGGCAATGGTATGGCATCGCTGGCAAACTACGTGAGCCTGCGCCGCGTCTACGGTCCTGACCTTCTGAACCGCTTCAATATGTTCCAGTCGATCTCCGTGACCGGTTCGCCCAACCCCGGCTATTCATCCGGTGAGGCCATCGCCGCCATCAACCGCGTGGCCGCCGAGATGCTTCCCGCCGGATACGGCTTCGAATACTCCGGTATGACCCGTGAGGAGCAGAACTCATCAGCCGGCGCCACGGCTATCATCTTCGCCCTCTGTCTGCTCTTCGTCTACCTGCTGCTTTCAGCACAGTACGAGAGCTACGTACTGCCCTGGGCGGTTATCCTCTCGATACCGTTCGGTCTGATGGGTACATTCGTATTCGCCCTGATGTTTGGCATCTCTAACAACATCTACTTGCAGATTGCCCTGATCATGCTTATCGGTCTTCTTGCCAAGAACGCCATCCTCATCGTAGAGTTTGCCGTCGAGCGCCGCCGCACCGGTATGTCGATCGTCAATGCCGCCATCGATGGAGCCTCAGCCCGTCTACGTCCTATCCTTATGACCTCAATGGCTATGATTATCGGTCTGCTCCCGCTGATGTTTGCCACGGGAGCCGGTGCCAACGGTAACCGCGCACTCGGTACCGGATCGGTAGGCGGTATGTTGATCGGTATGATATTCCAGCTCATGGTAGTGCCCGCCCTGTTTGTGGTATTCCAGTATCTCCAGGAGAAGATCAAGCCTCTGAAGTGGGAAGACACTGACAACCAGGGTATAGAAAGCGAAATCGAGCAGTACTCACGTTAAACCCATCCGAATAGTTTCACTTACACCGATGAAAATCAAGAATATATCACTCATTCTCGCCGGCGCGTTGAGCATCTCCATGCTCAACGGCTGCGGGATTTACAAGAAATACAATGCCGCTGACATTGACTCGCAGCTCGTCAAGGAGTATTCACAAGCCCTTGATGCGCAGCCTGATTCGATGGAGCTCGGCAATATGTCATGGCGTCAGGTTTTCACTGATCCCGTGCTCGCAGGCCTTATCGACAATGCCCTGCAGAACAATAAGGATCTTGCCAACGCCAAGCTCAACGTCGACATGGCCCATGCTCAGCTCAAAGGTGCCCGCCTGAGCTACCTACCCTCGGTAGTGCTCGCGCCCAATGGAGCCGGCGCTTCTTATGCCAAGAGCGCAATGTCATGGTCATATACCCTTCCCATGCAGGTAAGCTGGGAAATCGACATCTTCGGCAAGCTCCTCAACTCCAAGCGCGGCGCTGAGGCTTCCTACAAGCAGGCCCAATACTACGAGCAGGCTGTAAGATCACAGATCATCGCCGGAGTAGCCAATTGCTACTACGGCATCTCGGCACTCGAAAAACAGCTCGAAATCTCCCGCTCCACAGCCGAGATCTGGAAACAGAGCGTGCAGGTGATGCGTGACTTGAAAGAGGCCGGCCGCTTGAACGAGAGCGCCGTCGTACAGAGCATTGCCCAGTATTACAGCATCCTCGGCAGCATCACTGACCTTGAAGTGGCTCTCCACCAGCTCAACAACACCATGTCGCTGCTGATGAACGTGATGCCTCAGACCTGGGAGATCCCGTCGGGTGCTTCACTGGAAATGCCCTCTAACTTCCGTCGCGGTGTGCCCATGATGGCTCTGTCAGCCCGTCCTGATGTGCGCGCCGCCGAGATGAACCTCGCTGCCGCATTCTACTCCACAGCATCAGCCCGCGCAGCCTTCTACCCCGGCCTCGCCATCACTGCCAACGGTGGATTCACTAACCTCCTCGGCTCAGTGATAGTAAACCCGGGCGACTGGTTCGTGCAGCTCGCTGGCTCGCTCACTGTCCCCGTATTCATGCGCGGCCAGAACATAGCCCGTCTCGAGGCAGCCAAAGCTACCCAGAAGCAGGCGCTCAACAACTTTGAGTATTCTCTCATGAGCGGTGCAGCTGAAGTGTCAGAAGCCATCACAACTTACGAAAAGGCTGTAGAAAAGGAGGATTACCTCGCAGTGCAGGTGGACAACATGTCCAAGTCAGTCGACTATACCTCCGAGCTCCTCATCTATGGTGGCACCACCACTTACCTCGAGGTGCTCACCGCCCAGCAGGGACTCCTCTCAGCCCAACTCTCAAAAGTCAACTCTAACCTTGCCGCTACCCAGGCTGTGATCAACCTGTATCAGTCGCTCGGCGGCGGCCGCTAATACCATTATTATGATAAGCGACAAAGCTCATATCGACCCTTCGGCCAAGATAGGCCAGAACGTCACCATACATCCGTTCGCTTTCATCGACAAAGATGTCGAGATAGGCGACAACTGTGTAATCCGTCCCTTCGCATCCATCATCCGCGGCACCCGCATGGGCAAGAATTGCCAGGTGTTTCAAGGTGCTATCGTTGGCGCTGACCCCCAGGACTTCCGCTGGAAGGGGGGCTTCACCTATTGCTACATCGGCGACAATGTCACCATCCGCGAAAACGTAATCATCAACCGCGGTATCGCCTCTGAGGGGGGTACACGCATCGGTGACGACACCTTCCTGATGGCCAACTCTCACGTAGGTCACGACTCTCACCTCAAGGGCCGCATCGTTGTTGGTAACGGCGTAAGCGTGGCCGGTGAAGTGGAAGTAGGTGAATGTACCATCCTCTCCTCAGGCGTTATCGTCCACGAGCGCTGCCACATCGGCGACTGGGTGCTCGTAAAAGGCGGATGCCGTATCGGAGGCAACGTGCCTCCCTACTGCATCATGGCTCACAACCCTACAGCCTACTTCGGCGTAAACGCCGTGATCATGCAGAAGCACGGCTTCACTGACGCCCAGATTGACGATATAGCCAAGGCCTACCGCCATGTCTACCAGACCGGTACATCAGTATTCAACGCCCTGCGCCGTATCGAAAACGACGTCGAGCCCTCGGAAATCCGCGACAATATCATGAACTTCATTGAGTCAGTCAACCTCAAGATTGTCGCCATCCCCAAGGATCTCGCCTAAGCTTCCAACTTGATTTTCCCTATATCCGCGCCGGAATCTCTCGCAGATCCCGGCGCTTTTTATGATATTTTTTGGAAAATTGACGAATCGTTATTATCTTTGGTCAAACAATCCACAAAAAGTCATCAATGGCTCCCCTTTTCTCAATTATCACAGTCACTTACAACGCTGAAAAGACACTCCCTGCCACTCTTAAGAGCGTGGCCTCTCAGTCATGCCGTCTTTTCGAGCATATCATCATCGATGGGGCTTCCAAGGATGCCACAGTGTCAATGGCGCGCGATGCGGGCTACCCGATCACTATTGTCAGCGAGCCTGACCGCGGGCTGTATGATGCTATGAACAAGGGACTCGGTCTTGCCAAAGGGGACTATGTGATATTTCTCAATGCCGGCGATGCTTTTACCTCGGCTGACACGCTGAGCCATATCGCGGATGCTATCATCGACAACGATTATCCGGGGATAGTCTATGGCCAGACACGCCTTGTAGACGACAAGCGCCAATACGTCGGTCCGCGCCATCTCACTGCTCCCGAGGTGCTTACGATCGACTCATTTAAGGAGGGGATGGTGGTGTGCCACCAGGCATTTATCGTGCTCCGCAAGATTATCGACAACTATGATACTCGTTACCGCTTCTCGGCTGACTATGAATGGTGTATCAGATGCTTGCAGCACTCCCGCCGTAATCTATATATTCCCGAGACAATTATCGACTATCTCAGCGAGGGGATGACCACGCGCAACCGCTACAAGTCGCTCTGCGAGCGGTTTGCCATCATGAGCCGCTATTACGGCTTCGTCCCTACGCTGATTCGCCATTTCCGCTTTCTGAAACGCATTATCAAAAGATGATTATACTCAACACTACATTTCACGCTGAAAAGCAACTTGCCTCTGATTTCACCGCCTGGCTTCGCGACCGGCTCGTGACGGCTATCAAGGAGCATGGTGTGTTTGAAATACAATCCGTGTCACGTCTGCTGCTTGAAGTAGACGAGGGGCTGGTGAGCTACGCCGTGCGAGTAGCGGCTCCCGGACTCTCAGCCGAGGAGGCACTCGAGGCTTGGAACGGCGGACATCCGGCCGAGGCAATAGCTGAAATCATGCGCCGCCACAATGGCCGCGTGGTCTACTTCACCACCCCGATGGAGGATATCGCCTTATGACCGGAGAGAATGACCCGCAGCTCAAAGAGTGGGACAAGATAATAATAGGTATCGACCCGGGCACCAACGTGATGGGCTATGGCATACTCGGCATCAAGGCTACGCGGCCGTCGCTTATAGCGCTCGGCGTGGTCAAGTTGTCGCGGTTTGAGAGTCATTACCTGCGTCTTTCACGCATCCATGAGCGAGTGCTTGGCCTTGTGGAGCAATATCTGCCGGACGAGATGTCGATCGAGGCACCCTTCTTCGGAAAGAATGTGCAGTCGATGCTCAAGCTCGGGCGTGCCCAGGGCGTGGCCATGGCAGCAGCCCTGTCACGCGATATACCTATCCATGAGTATGAGCCCCGCAAGATAAAGATGGCTATCACCGGCAACGGCGCCGCCTCCAAGGAGCAGGTGCGCGAGATGCTGCGGCGTATCCTCAATATTCCGGCCGACAAGCTCGAGATAGAGCTCGATGCCACCGACGCACTTGCCGCCGCCCTCTGCCATCACTATGAGTCATCGCGCCCCGTGCCCTCCACCGGCCCGAAATCCTGGAAAGAATTCATCGCCCGCAATCCCTCGCGAGTCAAATGATCGAGCGATAAGATAACTAATTCAGCTAATATAGCTATAGTAGAATAGACTAAAGAAAAGCTCCCGCAGCTGACAAGCAACGGGAGCTTTGATTTTTTATTATTCCGAGGTTATGCCTGAGCGGGGGTGACGTTGATAAATTTACGTCCTTCCTTGCCTTCAGTGAACACTACCACGCCGTCAATGAGGGCGAAAAGAGTGTGATCCTTACCCATGCCTACGTTGAGGCCGGGGTGATGCACTGTGCCACGCTGACGCTTGATGATGTTGCCGGCTTTGCAGCTCTGGCCGCCGAAAATCTTGACGCCGAGGCGTTTGCTTTCGGATTCACGTCCGTTCTTCGAACTACCTACACCTTTTTTATGTGCCATTTCTTTTAGATTTTGGAGGATTAAGCTACTACTTCTTTAATTAACACTTTAGTGAAATACTGGCGATGTCCGTTTTTACGGCGGTAGCCTTTGCGACGTTTTTTCTTGAAGACAATCACCTTGTCACCCTTTACAAGGGGAGTAAGCACTTCACAAACTACTTTGGCGCCTTCCACTACGGGAGCACCGATTTTAACTGTTTCATCATCGGACTGAGCGAGGAGCACACGGTCAAATTCCACCTTGTCACCTTCTTTTACGGCTTCTCCGAGATAGTGAACATACAAGAACTTGTCAGCTTCAGCTTTGAACTGCTGTCCTTGAATTTCTACGATAGCGTACATTTAATTGAATGGTTTACAGTTATTTCCGTCGGGCGGGCAGACTTTCTGCCGCTTATCGAAGCCCGGGGCGGGTCTAAATCGGTCGCAAATTTACTACTTATTTGATTATCTTACAAGTTTTTTAAATATTTTTTACACAATCGATTTTTCCTGTAACTACTCAGCTATCCAAATTAATTGTTAATCAACATTTTGCGATAGGTAAAT
>JAMPAP010000025.1:14817-17508 GCA_023667185.1 Lachnoclostridium sp. | reverse complement strand
GTAACGCCCTTCAAATCAATAATAAACGTAAAATGGATAAAGTTGTGGATATTCACCTTACTTAATTATTATGACTCTAAGAAATCATCCGTAGCTGAGTAGTTACGTAAGTTTTTAGTTTTTAGTTGATAGTTGTTAATTGATAGTTGATAGTTTTTAGTTTCGAGTTGAAGGAGGCGCGGAGCGCCGGGGTTGTCGGTCATCGCTTTAGCGCTTCGCCTTAGCGAAGCAACCCCACGTTTACGTGGGGAAAGACTGATAATCAGATGATTGAGGCTCGGAGAGCCGATGTTGTGGTAATAAAAAATCTTCGTACAGTAGTTTTTCAACATCCACCCACAACTCCGGTCTCTAACAACTAACAACTAACAACTAACAACTAAAAATTTCGACATTTAATTTTGAAATCCGACAGAATATCCTTAAATTTGCCAAAATAACTAAAATATATGTCAATAATCGAAAGGTTATTTGACATTTAAATGTTTGACTATCTACGAAATTACCCCCCCCCAATTCCCTCAGAATCAACAACTTAGCCGCCATACAAAATCTCTAACATCGAAAATATGAAATAAGCAATCGTATGAATATCTGGGCTGTAAACATATTTAGTGTATTCATCGCATGCATCCTCCTGACCGGAGTGCTCATACCTCAGATTCTTCTCATCGCCTTCCGTCGCAAGCTCTTCGACGAAGTTAACGAGCGTAAAGTCCACAAAGGCACCATCCCCCGCCTCGGAGGCATAGCCTTTGAGCCCGTCATCTTCTTCTCGATGTTTGCCATTCTCGGCGCTAACATCCTCCTCGGTTATGACCAGATCCCTGATACATTCCACGATAACTCCCTGCTGCTTGCAGCCTCGGTGTGTGCTCTCCAGTTGCTTTACCTCGTCGGTATTGCCGATGACCTCATCGGTATTAAATACCGCGCCAAGTTTGTAGTGCAGCTCGTATGTGCCATCCTCCTCATTGCCGGTGGCACCTACTTCTCCTCGCTCGACGGCATATTCGGCATCGATTCATGGCCCCTGTGGATAGCCTACCCCTTCACAGCCATTGTAGCCGTTTTCATCATCAACGCCATCAACCTTATCGACGGCATCGACGGCCTCGCCTCAGGCCTAAGCTCCATTGCCACAATAATCTATGGCGTATCATTCTTCATCGCCGGGCAATACTTCCTCTCGATGATATCCTTCGCCACCCTCGGCGTCCTCATCCCGTTCTATTATTATAATGTGTTCGGCAACGCCGAGCGTCACTCCAAAATATTCATGGGCGACACCGGCTCTCTCACCATCGGCATCATGCTCTTTCTCCTCGGCACACAGCTCTTCTCCATCCCTGAGCCTATCTACGGCATAAATCCCGCCGTCATAGCCTTCTCCCCGCTGGTCATCCCATGCTTTGACGTGATTCGCGTATATGTATTCCGTATCCGTCACCATTCCAACCCTTTCACGCCCGACCGTAACCACATCCACCACCGCCTCCTCCAAGCCGGCTTCACCCAGCGTATTGCCATGGTTTCGATAGTGCTCTTCTCCCTGCTTCTGTGCCTCTTCAATATAGTCCTCTCGCTCTACATCAACATCAACTATGTAGTGCTTGCTGACATCCTCATCTGGATGGTGCTCATCAAGATCCTCTCCGTCCGCATTCAGGCTCGCCGTCAATCGCTACCCTCTGAAGCGACAGCCAACTCCTGACTCTTTCTCTGATATATCATGGCACGTAATCTCCTCAGCCGCTACATATGGTTGATTGACACCATCAACCGCTACGGTCGCATCACCCGCGACCGCCTTAACGCCCTGTGGCTGAAATCACCCCACTCCGATGGAAACCCTCTCCCACGGCGAACACTCTACAATTACCGAAACGCTATCGAGGAGCTTTTCAACATCTCCATCGTTTCTGACCCCAAAACATTCGAGTATTACATCGCCTCTGACAACCGTGGCGAAAACGATAAAAGCCTCACTGACTGGCTGCTCAACTCAGCCACTGTATCTAACGTAATAGGCGGTCTGCGCGACGTCTCTGACAAGGTCTTCCTCGAAAACGTCCCCTCGGCCCGCGCTTACCTCGGCATCGTCATCGACGCCCTGCGCGAAAACCGCCTCCTCCGCTTCTCATATCACCCCTATACACGCCTTAACCCCACCCCGGGCGTAGTCATCGAGCCCTATTTCCTCAAGATTTTCCGCCAGCGATGGTACATCACCGGACGAAACATCCGCGACAACTCCATCAAGACCTACGCCCTTGACCGCATGTCAGACGTCATCGAAGAGGAAACCACCTTCGTCACCCCGCCTGACTTCGACCCCGCCCGCTTTGTCAGCGACTCCTTCGGCATCGTATTCACCCGGGGCACCACTCATCGTGTAGCCCTGCGCACCGACTCCCGCCAGGCCAAATACCTCCGTGCCCTCCCGCTACACCACTCACAGTCAGAAGTCATCCACGACAACTATTCCATCTTCTACTACAACCTCCGCCTTACCCCCGACTTCCTCCAGGAGATCCTCTCGCTCGGCCCCAACGTCAAAGTCATCGCGCCCCCCGAGCTCCGTGCCATGGTCACACAATCCCTCCGCGACACCCTCGCCCTCTACGACGAATAATCACTCTGTGACGTCGCTTAGAATGAATGGCGGTAGGGGCGTGATATATCACGCCC
>JAMPAP010000025.1:0-14717 GCA_023667185.1 Lachnoclostridium sp. | reverse complement strand
GGGCGTGATATATCACGCCCCTACCATCCCGGCGCTCTGGCGGTGTCATGTGCTAAAAAGAGACACCCGGCTTGCCGGATGCCTCTCACAAAACTTAATATTAACTTTTAAGAACCCGCGAAGTATTAGTAATACAGTTCGCTGATGGTATTGCCCGAAGGTTCGGGTTTTGACTCCTTTTCCTCGGTCACTTGCCATTCTCCGAAATATGTGTGGCGAACTGTTGTTTCGTTGTTACCCTTGCATAAAATGCTGATGATATGGGAATATGGGAAGTAGCTTTGCATAATGATATTTTTTATTTGATGTTACAATAAGATTACAATTTTACAAACAAGCGACCGAATAAAAAGTTCACGCAGTTTGCAATTTTTTTCAAAAAAATGAAAAAATATTTTTTTTGTCGTACCTTTGTGTCGGTATACAATTATTTATCATGGATATTGACATCAAAGAATCAATGAGACAAATTGTCTCCGCCGAAAGCGACGCCATCCTCAACATCCCTTACACCCCGGCTTACGACAAGGCCGTGGAGCTTATCATAGAGCATGTCCACAACCGCCACGGCAAGCTCGTGACCTCAGGTATGGGTAAGGCCGGACAGATCGCCATGAATATAGCCACCACTTTTTCTTCTACCGGTACTCCGGCTGTCAACCTCCATCCATCGGAGGCTCAGCATGGCGACTTGGGTGTCCTTCAGCCTGACGATGTTATGCTCCTGATTTCCAACTCGGGAAAGACCCGCGAGATCATTGACCTCGTAGCCCTAACCCGCAACCTCTACCCGCAGATACCCATGATCGTCATCACCGGCAATCCGGATAGCGAGCTCTCGCGTATCACTGACCTGACCCTCCCCACCGGCGGCGCCCCGGAAGTGTGTCCCCTCGGCCTGACCCCCACCACTTCCACCACCGTCATGACCGTCATCGGCGATATCCTCGTGGTCAATGTAATGAAGCTCACGGGCTTCTCCCGAGCCGAATATGCCAAGCGTCACCACGGCGGTTATCTCGGCCAAAAATCACGTGTAGAGTGACCCGCCGATGAAACCTACGAGCCTCGAACCGGTATTCGCCGTCATCACCACCCCTGATGACCATATCCCTGCGCTCCCTGACGCTCCTGACGATGTCGCTGCGGAAATCATAAGCCTAATCCCATCGAAGCCATTCACGGTCATCTACGACCTTTTACGCTCCCGTGCCCTAAGCTATATAAGTGAAGGACACGTAGAGGAGGCAGTGGAAGAGTTTTCAAGTCTCGACCAGCTCCTCTCTACCCATGCCGAGGCTGAATCGCGCAAGATTATTGACGTCCGAGCAGCCCTAAAGCATCTTCTCGTAGCTCTCCTGATTGAGGGCGGCAATGACGACCTCGCCCTTGCCACAGCCGCCGCAGCCCTGAACGTCCTCGCCACCAACCCTTCCCGCAAGGACGAGCCTTTTCTCTTCACCCTCGCGGCTCTCCTTTACGATATCGCCTTTCTCCACACTCTCCGCAACGAATACAAGCAGGCCGAGCGCGAGCTCGAAAAAGCTACCCGCATCCTCGAGCGCCTCGTCCGCCTAAACCCTGAACGCTACGGCTCAGCCCACATCATGGCTCTGAATGCCTCCACTACCGTCTACCGTAACCGCGTCAGCCAGGCAGAGTTTCTCGCCTCCCATCAGGAGGCCACTAATTCTTACCTCCTGATGGTTAAGTCAGGCATGACCGAAGCCACTGACCGCCTTATCGACTCCCTCGCCGCTCAGGGGCAGACTCTCGGGCAGATGGGACGCCACCGCGAGGCCGTGCAATACTTCTCCCGCGCTCTGAAATACCTCACCCGCATCGAGCCTGCCATGTCGATGCGCCAGCTCAACCTCTCCATCGCCCTTGGCGAGGCTATGCTCCGGCTCGACCCGATGCGCGACAAGGCTATCCATCTCCTCAACACCATGCTCCACAAGGCCACAAAGCTCAACGCCGCCGCCGAGCATCGTCACATCGTGGATATCCTGGCCAATTCCCGTTCCCGCGACCTCGATATCCTCGGCCTCTGGTACAAGATATTCCCTAAATAATTCACTCTAAATAAGATATTATGTCAACATACCGCCCTACTGACACTCTCCCTGTCCTCGAAGATCTTAACATCGCCGTAGTCCAGGCCCGCTGGAACTCTCACATCACTGACGCCCTCGCTCAAGGCGCTCGTGACGTCTTTGACTTCTATCGCAAAACCGTCCCTTCATGCCGCGTCGAGGCCGACTTCTTCAGCGTCCCCGGCACTGTAGAGCTCACCTTCGCCGCCTCAAAGCTCATCGAGACCGGAAGCTACGATGCCGTAATCATCCTCGGATGCGTGATCCGCGGCGATACACCTCACTTTGACTACGTCTGCCAGAGCGTGACCCAGGGTATGACCCATCTCAACTCAGAGTGCGATATCCCCGTAATATTCGGCGTAATCACCGTCAACGATGAGCAGCAGGCTCTTGACCGTGCCGGTGGCAAGGTAGGTAACAAAGGTGCCGAGGCTGCCGAGACTGCCCTCAAGATGATCGAGTTTAACCGTATGATCTGATATCCCCTCATCCCCCGATCTCTCTCCTATGGAACGACTCATGCAATACGTCTGGCAGCACCGCCTTCTCCCGGCCGGTGCTCTCGCCACCGTTGACGGGCGTCCCATATCTATCATCAATCCGGGCAGACTCAACACCGACGCCGGCCCTGACTTCTTCAACGCCAAGGTCAAAATCGACGGCCGCCTCTGGGCCGGAGATGTCGAGATGCATGTCCGCGCCTCTGACTGGCACCGCCACGGCCATGACAACGACCCGGCCTACGACTCGGTGATACTCCATGTCGTTGACAGCGATGATGCCATTATATGCCGCCGTAACGGCGAGCAGATACCCCAGATGGTGCTCCGCTGTGACCCGGAGTTTCATCGCCACTACGCTCTCCTTGTCGACTCGGCCGACTCCCGCCTCCCCTGCGCCTCAGCCATACCCTCAATCCCTCCGATTTATATCACTGACTGGCTCTCATCCCTCACCTTTGAGCGACTTTACGCCAAAACTGACCGCATAGCTTCGCTCCTCCAATCCACAGCCTCTGACTGGGAAACCGTCAGCTACATAACCATAGCTCGCGCCCTCGGTTTCGGCACTAATGCCGAGCCCATGGAACGATTGGCTCGTGCCGTACCGCTCAACATCCTCCTCAAGCACGCTGACTCCCCCGTGTCAGTAGAATCCATGCTCTTTGGCCAAAGCGGCCTCCTTGACGATGCCCCACTCGACGACCACTACGCCAATAGCCTCCGCAACGAGTATGACTTCATGGCCCGGAAATTCTCCCTCACCCGCCCCCAATCTCTCGGCTGGAAAATGGCACGCATGCGCCCGCCCAATTTCCCCCACCGCCGCATATCACTCCTTGCATCACTCGTCACCTCAGGATTCCGACTCCACAACCGCATCATCTCCGTAACCACCGTCGAAGAAGCTATCTCGATTTTCGACCCCCATCTGTCAGGTTACTGGGCTGACCACTACTCCTTTGGCCCTCCCACACCCTCCGCCCCTAAAGCCCTCAGCATCTCCTCGGCACGCATCCTCGTCATTAACGCTATCATCCCACTCATGGCCGCCTACGCCTCAGTCCACGGCGACGACGCCCTGTGGCAGCGAGCCGTCAGCCTCCTCGCCCAGCTCCCGCCCGAGTCCAACTCCATCGTCACCCTCTTCGCCACCGCCGGAATTCGCCCCACCGACGCCGCCACCACCCAGGCTCTCATCCAGCTCCGCCGCAACTACTGCGAAGCCCACAAATGCCTCTACTGCCGCCTTGGCCACCACCTCCTCGCCTCCCAAGCCCTCCGCCCCACCTAACCCCCGCCGCCAAATCCCCCGCCTGTACGGACATGGCTTAATGCTGTTAACCTAACAATGAAAAAGCGCCTACAGGCGCTCTTTCGTCGTTAGGTTAACTGCGTTGACATAAATGTGGGGTTTCTATGCCAAGGCATAGCGCTAAAGCGGTGACTATACCAAGGCATAGAACGTGGGTGTTGCAAAACTAATCTCAGGCCCGGAGGGCCGTCGTTGTCTTTAACCCCACCCGGAGCTTGCGGAGGGTGGGGTAGCTTGATAACCAATTAGATGAGCCTCGGAGAGGCGATGTTATGGTATCGACAAAATTACGGCAACACCTTTTATCTACACGACCATCATGGCAAAATTCTTCATTATAATTTTTATCTGTGTATTTTTTTATCGTCACATATTTTATAATTTAGCACCTGAAAAAATCCTTTAAACCATGATACGCAAAATCTTATTATCAGTATGTCTGCTCGCCGGCAGCCTATTGTCGCAAGCTCAGTTAATCTCTTTGCCTCGCGGCGCCAAAATCACCCTCGACACCATTACCACAGAGATCACCGTCCTGACACCCCGTACGGTCAGAGTTACAAAATACACCGGTGCCACCCCCGAGCTCTACATCCCCAATATCTTTGCAGGAAATCGCGAACTGCCTGACTCACTGCGCCGTGTAGAAGAAGCCGGAAAGCTGAAAATCGATACCGGAAACTTTTATGCAGCCATCAACGCCAAGGATGGAAATGTATCCTTCTGGAACCATGAAGGCCAACTGATACTGGCCGAACAGCACCGCACCGGAAAGATTACCTCCACGGATAAAAACAAATATGCCGTGTCGCAAGACTTCCAGATTGGCAAATCCCAAGCCGATTCCATCTACTGTCCCGGCGCCGGGGTAAACCTCAAGGGTGCCCGCACCAAATTATGCTCCCCCAATGCTCCTCAATCTATGGTGAGCACAGATAAAGGCTATCAAATCCATTGGAACTCACCCGGCGACGGATATATCGACGACACCCCCGGCCGTGACGTCAAAAAGCCCGGCGACGTGACCTTCTCTTCCCCCTCAACCACCGCCATTGACTACTTCTTCATCATCGAATAATCCCCCAGCGACTTACAATCAAAAATGGCAGGGCATCTCTCTATCTACCCGCTGCGCCGGCTTAACTGCGAGGGTGTTGCAAAACTAATCTCAGGCGCCGTCGTTGTCGGTTAAGATAGCATCGAAAGAGGCTCGGAGAGCCGGGGGTTAGTATAACCCCGCCCGGAGCTTGCGGAGGGTGGGGAATACTGTAAATCAAAAAGTTAGAGGCTCGTAGAGCCGGCCGTTAGTTTCCATTGGGTTAACTCTGGCATATAATAACGGCCGGGTCTACGACCCTCATTTATAAGGAGATGCACTAAGACCCCACCCTCCGCAAGCTCCGGTTGGGGTTTCTTCGCTAAGGCGAAGCGCTAAAGCGATAACTTCGCTAAGGCGAAGCGCTAAAGCGATTTCACTGACTCTCGGCTCTCCGAGCCACTTTCGATGCTATCTTAACTGCATTGCATTTATGTGGGGTAGCCTGACACACAGATAGTTGAGGCTCGGATACCCGATGTTGTGGTATCGACAAAGCTCTACCCATCCAAGTTTTACAACACACTCTCTATCTTTTTGCCATTATGGTCGTGCTCATAGATGGTATTGCGGTATTTTTGTCGTATGCAGCAAACCCCGCGCTTCCGAAGTAGCGCGGGGTTGAAGACGGTATATCCGAGGGGGAAATTAGTATTCCTTGGAGTAGCGGAGCATCTGGGGAATGTAATCTTCGTCGTATGAGATGGTTACGTCAGTGATGTTGCCATCTTTGTCGAGCACCGGAGTGTAGACAGGGTTGACGAAGCCTTTGTAAGGCGCGATATCGAGAGTGGCATAGCGCTCGAGCACCTCTTTATGGAGCTCGGGGTCAACCTTCACGGCGTAGGTTTCCACAAGGTCACGTCCGGCCTCGTAGTCGCCTTCGCTCTTGATGCGCTGGATTTCGCCAAGCAGCTCGCCGAAGAGCGCGCGCAGCTTCTTGTAGTCATTGATTTGGATGTAGGTCTTGCCGTCACGTTTCACGAGCTCGATCACGTTGTCAGCTTTTCCCTTCTCATAAGCCCACATCGAGATGAGCTGGCGGTTGCGCATATGAGCCTCCTCGACATCCTTGCCCGGCTCGATACGCATCAGCTGGGTCATCATGCCGTTGAGGATATATTTGTAGTATTCAGCCTTGTAGGCATCAGGATTGTCGAGCAATCCGAGCTCAAGCAGCTTGGGGTCAGAAAGATAGTAGAGTGCGAAGAGGTCGGCGCGGGCCTCCTCGAGTGTTGAGCCGTGAGCCTTGAGTGCATCGGGGTCAACGCCCGGCAGCAGGCGGCCTGAGGCATGGCCGAGACACTCGTGAAGGTCAGTGTGGAGGTTATCAGTGATAAAGAGATACTTGTCCATGAGGTCAGATGTCTCCTGGTTGATAACGAATTCCTGATTGAAGCCGTTGCCATGAGAAGCCTCATCGTAAGCCTGGGTGATGTTCTCGAGGGTCACTGATTTGGAGCCGTGGGCGGCGCGTATCCAGTTGGCGTTTGGCAGGTTGATGCCGATAGGGGTGGCGGGATAAGAGTCACCGGCAAGGATGGCGGCGGTTATCACCTTGGCGCTCACGCCCTTGACTTTATCCTTGCGGAAGCGGGGATCTACGGGCGAATGGTCCTCAAACCACTGTGCATTGCCTGAGATTACCTCTGTGCGATGGCTTGCGGCCTGATTCTTGAAGTTGACGATTGACTCCCACGAGCCGGTCATGCCGAGGGGATCGCCGTAGCTTTCGATGAAGCCGTTGATGAAGTCAACCTGTGAGGCGGTATCCTCCACCCATGCTATCGAGTAGTCGTCAAACGCTTTGAGGTCGCCGGTGGTGTAATATTCCACGAGCTTCTCGATGATGGCGCGCTGGGCATCATTTTCGGCATATTCCTTGGCTTTGTTGAGGTTTTCTACGATGCGGGTAATCTTGTCAGAGTATAGACCCCCTATCTTGTAAGGCTGCTCAACCACTTTGCCGTCGATCTTGGTCACGCGGGTGTTGAGACCCCATGAAATGGGAGTGGCGTCGGTGGTGTCCTTCAGAGCGTTGTAATATGCCTCTACTTCGGCCTGGGTAACCCCTTCGTAGAGGTTGTTGGCTGACGTTGCGATAAGGTCGGCTCCCTCGGCCTGGTTGACGCGCTTGGGCATAACCTCGGGGTTGAAGATTACTTCTACCAGGGTGTCGAGCTCGGCGGGCTGCTTGTCAGCGGGGAGCTTGGCCACCTCGGCAAGGAGGAACTCGCGTGAAAACTCCGGGGTAAACTTGTCCATCGAGTAATGATGGTGGATGCCGTTGGCAAACCATATCTGCTTCAGATATTTCTCAAGTGCTTTATAGTCAGCTGATTCTTTGTCGCCATCGAATGAGGTGTAGACCCCTTCGAGCATATCGCGGATAGCAAGGTTATACTTGCCGTTCTGATCCCAGAGGATGTCGCGCCCGGCGAGGGCTGCCTCGGTGAGATAATAGACCAGGATGCGCTGCTGAGGAGTAAGTTTCTCAAATTCGGGCACCTGGTAACGGAGCACCTCGATGTCAGCGAAGCGGTCCACGGTGTAGTCAAAGTCAGCATCATTGCTTTTGGCTGTCTTGTCAGAGCAGCCGGTAGCTGATGCCATAAGTGTTAGGGCCATAACTGAGCCTGTGATTAATTGATTGATTTTCATTATGTTGAGAGGTTGGGTTATTCTACATATAGCACGAGCCCCTTAAGGTATTCACCCTCAGGATGATAGATGCTGACGGGGTGGTCCATAGGCTGGGTCAGCTGGGCGAGGATGCGTACACGGCGTCCGGTGCGGGCGGCTGCCGTGAACACTGCCACGCGGAATTGCTCCTTGCTGATGGCCTGAGAGCATGAGAACGTGAACAGCACGCCTCCTGATGCTATCTTGGCCAGGGCAGCTTCGTTGAGGCGGCGATAGCCTATCATGGCGTTACGGATGGCACTTCGGTGTTTGGCAAAGGCCGGCGGGTCAAGGATGATGAGGTCGTAGGCGTCACGCTCCATATCCTGAAGGTATTTGAAGGCGTCAACGGCAAATGACCTATGGCGGCTATCGCCCGGGAAGTTCAGCTCTACGTTGGCATCCGTCAGGGTGATGGCTTTGGCCGAGGAGTCTACCGAATCCACCTTCTCAGCGCCTCCTGCGAGGGCATAAACTGAGAATCCGCCCGTGTAGCAGAACATATTGAGCACCCGAGCGCCGCGGCTCATCGACCGCAGCAGCGAGCGGTTTTCACGCTGGTCAACGAAAAATCCTGTCTTCTGCCCCTTAAGCCAGTCGACATGAAATTTCAGTCCGTTTTCTATCGTTACGTCAGTATCGTATTTGCCTATTATGTAGTCATTTACCGGATCAAGGCGGGCTTTAAACGGAAGGGTGGTCTCTGACTTGTAGTACACGTTGCGTATCCCGGCCTCGGGAAGGCGGGTCAGTTCGCGGGCTATGATGTCGCGCACAAAGTGCATTCCGGGGCTATGTGCCTGCATCACAGCCGTATGGCCGTAGACATCCACCACACATCCGGGCAGGAAGTCTCCCTCGCCGTGCACAAGGCGGAATGTGGAGTTATCGTCGCGGTTGACGCCTATGCGGCGGCGCATTTCCCAGGCCTCGCGCAGGCGGCGGGCGAAAAATTCGTCATCTATCGCCTCATCCTTGTCAGTGAGCATCCTGACGGCTATGGAGCCGGCCTCATAATGGCCTATGCCGAGCAGACGGCCGTCACTGCTGATCACCTTGGTCAGGTCGCCCTCCTGAATATCGTCAGGCTTGCTGTAGATCGCTCCCGAAAATACCCACGGATGAAACCGCTCCAGCGATTCCTCTTTTCCGCGTTTAAGTGTGATACTATACATATAATCAATTATTTGAAAGCCCTTAGGATATCATTGCCATTGGCATACACCAGCAGCAGTATCAGAAACGCCATGCCTACGTACTGCGCCCCTATCAGGAAGTTTTCTGACGGCTTGCGGCGTGTCACCATCTCGTAGAGCAGGAACATGATATGGCCGCCGTCAAGACCAGGGATAGGGATGATGTTCATAAATGCCAGAGCCACTGATAGAAAAGCTGTGATCTGCCAGAAGCTGTACCAGTTCCACCGATCGGGAAACATATTGCCGATGGCGCCGAATCCGCCAATGCTCTGCGCGCCTTCGCGCGAGAAGAGGTGCTTCATTGAGCCTACGTAGTTGCCGAGGGTAGTGGTTCCGATTTCCCATCCTTTGGGCACTGATTGAAGCAGGTTGTACTTGACTGTCACTGTGTTATATACATCAGTGGGGCTCTTGAGCTGGAATCCGAGCTTGCCGAACTCGTTGGGTGTAGCTGTCACGGTGACTTCACGCCCGTCGCGTATCACTTTGACCGGCACGGTTTTACCGGCATATTCGGCCAGTGTCGGGGTAAGCTCGGTGAATGTCGGGGTCATGACGGTGTCGACGGCTATTACGCGATCACCCTCCATCAGCCCGGCCTTGGCTGCAGCCTCGCCCGGCACGATGCGGTCAATCACCACCGGCATGCGGTAGTTGAGAAACCACTTTTCATCGTTAAGGCGGAAAATGAAATTCTCGGGAATGGCTATCTCCACGGTGTCACGATGGTCGCGCAGCACGGTAACCTTCTTTGCCTCAGCCATTTTTAGGATATAGTTCTCGGCAGCATCGAGCTTCTCGCCATCGGCTGTCAAGGGGATGTCGCCATTGCGGAAGCCGATGGCCTGAGCCGCCGGAGCGAAGTCAAAGCCCTCGTAGGCATCCTCCAAGGCGATATACTTGTCGCCCCAGTGAAAAGCTATTCCGGCGTAGATGATGATGGCAAGGATGAAATTGAACAGCACGCCGCCCACCATCACGAAAAGTCGCTGCCACGCAGGCTTGGTGCGGAATTCCCACACCTTGGGCTCTTGCTTCATCTGCTCTGTGTCAAGCGATTCGTCGATCATTCCGGCGATCTGGCAATAGCCGCCCAGAGGGAGCCAGCCGATGCCATACTCGGTGTCGCGCCACGATGTTGAGTCAGGGTCAGTGCCCGGTTTCTGCTTCGGTTTCCACTTGAAAAGCGTGAAGCCGGGGTTGAAAAACAGATAGAATTTCGTCACCCTTATCCCGAAAATGCGGGCAAAGATATAGTGACCGAATTCGTGGATTATAACGAGAAAAGCCAGTGCAACAATCAGTTGCAATGCTTTCATGAGAAATGCTTCCATGATTTGATAATTTCTTGGGTTATGACACGAGTGGCGGCATCAGTCTCCATGAAGTCGTCAAGCGACGGCGAGTCAAGGTGAGGGATGCGCTCAAGGGCGGTGTCGATAAGAGGATAGAAGTCAGTGAACCGGATGCGGCCATGAAGGAACGCATCCACAGCCACCTCGTTGGCGGCATTTATTACGCAAGCCGTGTTGCCCCCCTGCTCCAGAGCACGATGGGCGAGCGTCAGGCAAGGGAATTTCTTGGGATCAGGCTTGGCAAAGGTCAGGCGAGCATAGTCAGCGACGCTGAGCTTAGGGCTGTCGCAGTCGAGCCTCCGGCCTCCGGCAAGGGCGTAGCGGATAGGCAGGTGCATGTCGGGCAGACCGAGCTGTGCCTTGACGGCGCCGTCGACAAATTCCACCATCGAATGCACTATAGCCTGGGGATGCACCACTGCCTCGATTTTCTCGGGCGTTACGCCGAAGAGCCAGCGGGCTTCGATAATCTCGAAAGCCTTGTTGATCATCGTGGCGGAGTCAATGGTGATCTTGGCGCCCATGCTCCAGCGCGGATGATGCAGGGCTTGCTCTACGGTGACCTCCTCAAGCTGCCGGCGGGTGAAGTTGCGGAACGGCCCGCCTGAGGCCGTGATGATCAGACGGCTTACGCGGCTGCGATCTTCGCCTGCGAGGCACTGGAAGATTGCCGAGTGCTCCGAGTCAACCGGCAGTATCACTGACTCTGACTCCCGGAGAAGAGCCGTAATCAGGCTCCCGGCCACCACGAGGGTCTCCTTGTTGGCAAGTGCTATGCGCTTGCCGGCACGGATGGCACGGATAGTGGGGTAGAGGCCGCTGTAACCCACGGTGGCTGTTACCACGGTGGAGAATTCGTCTGACTCCATGACGTCGGCCACGGCGTCAGCTCCGGCAGCGGTAGCTATGCCCAGCGGCTCAAGAGCCTCTCGCAGACGCGGATAGAGGGTCTCGTCGGCTATGACGGCGGTGGAGGGGCGGAATTTGCGGCACTGCTCGATGAGCAAGTCAACGTTGCGACCTGCTATGAGCACCGTGGCGCGGAATAGCTCGGGATAACGCTCGATCACGTCGAGTGTTTGGGTTCCTATTGACCCGGTAGAGCCGAGCACTGCTATATTTTCTGGCATTATGCGATATCTTATTAATTTTTCGCAAAAATACGGAATTTCCGTCGCTTTTACAAAAATCTCTGACGGGGCATTCCTCAGTGCGTGGGGAATACTCCGTCAGTGATAGAGTGTAGTCTTGAAGTTATTTCACCACTACCTTGGCTACAGTAGTGTCCACTTTCACTATATACAGCCCGGCAGGGAGGGTGATCGAGCGGCGCGGGCCGTCGTACACGATGTTGCCCTGGAGGTTGTAGACGATGGCATCGGCGTCAGAGCCTGTGATGGTGATCATCTCGCCACCCTTGATGGCGATGCCTGAGTCAGGGGTGATGGTCTGGATACCGGAGTTGTCAGAGAGTATTACCTTGCGGTCGTCAGAGGGAAGGGTGCGGAGGTCGCCGTCGAGGGCTGTCACGCTATAGGTGTGGTAAGCCACCGAGTTGTCGAGGCCGGTCACCTTGTAAGAGGTCACGTTGCCTACGTTGAGACCGTCAACCACTGTGGTCAGTGTGCCGGGGTCGCCACCGCTGATGAAGATATCGTCAACGGAGATGGGGTTGCTGCCTGACTGTTCTCCTACATACTCGATGCGGAGCGCATGGTAATCACCCTCGATAGGCATGGTGATTACGCGGCCGGTGGTGGAGAGAATCTCCTCCTTGATCTTGACCCATGCGCCCGAGGGGTCGAGGCCATGGACGGCTACGCGGTTGTTTGTAGCGGCAGAGTTACCGGCTTTTACCCAGAATTTCAGCAGGGAGATCTTGCCGGCCTTGACAGCGGTCTGCACATAGTCGCCGATATTGTTGAAGCGGAGCGCCGGAATTGCCTCGCCGCAGCTTGTCGGGATGGTGTATTTCTTGGTGGTGGTGGTTGACCATCCGTCAGGGAGTGCCGAGTTAGTGTAGTCAGCGGTCTCGCTGAACGAAGTAGTGGCGGTCATAGCCTTGACAGTGAGCTCGTAAGCGCTTGCCTGGTCGATGGCATGCCAGCGGGCGGTGAACGATGATGAGGTAATGTCAGCAGGTTCGTCGAGTTTCACCTTGTTGTCAACGAATGCCGGGGTGGTGGTGGTGAACACTGTCACGGCTGATTCATCGCTGACGCAGCTGCTGCCGATGGCCATAATTGACACATAGTGAGCGGTTTCAGGCTCAAGGTCAGTGAGTGCCCAGGTGGTCTTGCCGCCGGTGGATACATGGTTGAGTATGCGGCGGGCAGAGGCGTCGGAAGTCAGGGTGATGAGGTAATCAGTAGCGCCTTCCACGGGTTGCCAGTTGATGGTGGCGGAGCGGGCGATCACATTTTCGGCCGATGGCGCGGCGGGCGCGGCGATGCGCTGTGTACCTCCATTTACGCTGAAGGTAATCAGTCCGTCAGCTTCCTTGATAGCAGTGATGGGGAGGTTGATGGCCTCGCCTGAAGCGGTCTCGAAAGCGGGATTGGTGGTGGAGGTGAACATGGTCTTGTTCTTCGAGCCGGGCCAGGTGTCGGATGATGAGGTTATGGGATATTTGGTCACAATGCTTGTCTTGGGGCCGTCAGCCTCGATGATGTCCACACGCTGTGATGAGAAGTTGTTGACCTGATTGGCATTCCAGTAGCTCTGGCTGAAGTTGATTCTCCAGATGAGCATACCGTGGCCGGGGAGATACTTGTCCCAACCTTCTTGCTGGCGGTTTTCGAAGAGGAAAAATTCGTTATCGTTGGAAGAAGTGACGATGAAAGCCACATTGTCGTTGAGGTTGGGCACCATCACCTGAGTCTGCTCCTTGATTTCAATGGGGTCAATCCAGCCCATCGAGAGGCGCTCGAAGGCGCTGTAGAGGGGCGGGGTGCGGCCGTCGTTGAGGTAGCAGCCCATGTCGAGCACTGACCAGTCAAGCGGGGTGTGGTAATCAGCGTCGTTAGTGGTGTAGAGGTCAGGAAGACCCATCACATGGCTGAACTCGTGGCAGGTGGTGGCGATACCGCAGGGTGCTTCGCTCTGGTCCACTTCATTGGAGCAGGCGTAGTGGTCGAGGAGCTTGCCGTCAAGGTAAACGGTCTGGCCGGCACCGAGATATATGTTCCAGGCGTGGGGCCACACCACCTCGGGGTGGTCATAGTAGTTGTCGGCCTCGCCATATCCGGCGTAGATTACGAAAACATTGTCGATCCAGCCATCGCCGTCGCAGTCATACTTGGTGAAATCCACCTCGGCATCAAGGGCGCGGCAGGCTTCGATAGCCATCTCCTCGGGTCTCTTGTCGTTGCCGTAGAGGTCGTTGCCGCCGTAGTAGCTGACGGGGTTGGCCAGCGTAACCACGCGGTAAACGTCAAAGTGAGGGCGGAACTTGCCTGACGATGATTCGATGAAGTAGTCGCGAGCCGAGCCTGTGCCGCCGTCGTCAGAGAAGCCTTCTTCGTTGAGCATGCGGTCATAGTAGTCGCGGGGATCGGCCATGCGGAACTTCACATCCTGAAACTCCACGAGCACCACAAGCACCGGCTGGTCGCCCGATGAGGGGAAGTTGGTGGTGAGCATATTGGAGGGGATACGGGCCGGCGACTTGAACACTTTAGCGCCTTCGCGGACGCTCTTTGCGCGGCTTACAAGATCCTCGGCCTTGTTGGCGGCGAGGAAGTCAGCGGCGGCAGCCGAGCGGCGCCCTGCGGTAGTGGCTTGGAAGCCGGTGCTTACGATAGCGCCGTCAGGGGCTACGGTAGCGTAGTTGAGCACTCCTTTTTCGTCGAAAGTGACGAGATGGTTTTCGTCAGTCAGGCTATAGTGAAAGCGTTCGTCACCTACAGTCCTTACTTGGATTTCAGATCCGTCGGGCTGGGTGAATGTTTTCCAACCCGGTTTGGCCGGCATCGCCACAGCGGATGCCACGGTCAAAAGAAGAGCTGCACCGGAGAGAAACGGTTTTAGATTTTTCAAGGTCATATTTTTCGAATGTAATGATATTTTGTCGCAAAGGTACGCAAAATGATAGAAAATTGCTAATATTTTAACAAGGTTTAGTTTTTAGTTTTTAGTTTTTAGTTTTTAGTTTTTAGTTGAAGGAGGCGCGGAGCGCCGGGGTTGTCGGTCATCGCGCCCGCCGGGCGCTTCGACGCCCCACTAACGATGCCCCACTAACGACGCCCCACTAACGACTAACAACTAACAACTAACAACTAAAAACTAACAACTAACAACTAACAACTAACAACTAAAAACTAAATCCAGCGTGAGTTGGCGATGCGGCGGAAGGCGGCGGCGTCTTTTTCAAAGTCGCGGCTGGGGCCGGGCTTCTCGAGGTCAACCCAGAGGCCGATGGCGCGGGTCATCAGCAGGTCGTCGTGGTGGCCGGGACGGGCGGCGAGGGCAC
>JAMPAP010000024.1 GCA_023667185.1 Lachnoclostridium sp. | reverse complement strand
GGTGGGTATAGAAAGAAGCTGCATCATCAAGATTGATTTCATCAGGGAGCAATCCAAATACGAACCGCTCATGCTTCCCTTCCCATGATTTCAAGATACCCAATGCCTGTTCAGTCAATGGTATCACATTGCGGTTCCTGGTTTTCACTTGAATCTTATTGAGCGTTTTATTTTCGAGGTCAATATCGCTCCACTGAAGCGTGATAATGTCAACCAACCTCAGTCCGCACGCATACATAGCAAATAGAAACATCTCGACATATTCCTTTCTGCGAGGTTCTTTGTCGCTGTGGTAAAATTCTATTAGCTGTGCAATCTGTTCTTTGGTAAGATGCTTTACCTTAGTCGCTTCCTCCTTTTCAAGCGAAACCTTCTTTATAATCCTCATACCCTGTATTGCGTATGAGAGTTGGGATGAAATATAGCCGTCAATCATCGCTTGTCGACATCCCTTAAGAATCGGAGTCAGGGCATGATTGATGGTCTCGTCTCCATTCTTCTTTATTTCACGACGATACTTGATATACCGCTCTATCAATGAAGTTGAGATCTCTGACACATATATCTTGTCCTTAGCATAGGTACCCAGCTTCTCCGACTTAAGAAACTGCGAGAATATCCTCATGCCGCTCAGTCCATTCTTGTATACACTATGTCCTATCTTGTTGCGCTCATATTCGTTTTTGAGCAGCGTAGTAACATACTCGCAGAAGTCGATACCCTTATCCTCTCGGGTGATTGGAAGATTATCAACCAACGCTTTGAGCATATCAACAGTAAGCTGTCGGGGATGCTTCTCGCACCAGTCAGCTATCCGAGCGTCTATTTCATCAAGCTTGCGAGCAAGACGATTGTTAATATTACGGTAATCAGGTCCGTATGTAGCTCTGACACCACCGCGACCCTTGTTCTCCTTCGGGTTCCAATCAATCTCCATAGTGGATACACCGGTAGATCTGCGAATAGCATAAGAGTTAACCGCATATTCAAGCTGAACTGTCAGAGGTCTGTCGCTTTTCTGACGGCTCGTCTTATAAAGTCTGAGATGACCTGTAGGATATGGAGACGCTGCTTTTCCCATAATGTCACGAAGTTAATAGATTTTTACGATACCACTATTATATAAAGCACCCCCCTGAAAAGTTTACTTTCGTTGAAAATTACTAATGAATTCTTCTTACCGGAACTCTATGTACAATGGTCAGCCAACTTGCAACTAATAAAACATATATATACACATATGCATCAAACAATATAAAGCTAAAGTCCATATTTGGACAAATGCATCCGTTTGGTACATTTGTTTGTTACGTCCCCACACACGCTCCCGGACTCACCTGTTTGTACAATTCCAACCACCTGAAATCACCAAATAACAACCCGATTTCAACACCTGCGACAGTGGTTGAATATTTGTTTAAACTCAGTATTACAATAGGTTAACTGCAATATTCATCCTCCTTGGATTTGGGTAATGGTTGCACCTGTTTTGCGATGGTTTACGTCCCCTTGGTAAGTTTTGGTGTTTTCGGATGCGCCTGTTTTACAACAGTTTATTTTGCGGTGAAATGTGTTAAAATACGGTGGTAAAAAAGTTGACTGTCGCATATCACAACAGTCAACTAATTGTATTTCAGATGTTTAATCTGTTAAATTTTGTTAATATTCATCTTCGTTGAAGAAGAAGTCTTCTTTGGAGGGGTAGTCGGGCCAGATGTCTTCGATGCATTCGTATGTGTCGCCTTCGTCTTCGATTTCTTGGAGGTTTTCAATCACTTCGAGAGGTGCTCCGGAACGCATTGCGTAGTCAATGAGTTCTTCTTTTGTTGCGGGCCATGGTGCGTCTTCAAGTTTTGATGCGAGTTCAAGTGTCCAGTACATATTGTTGTTGTTTTTTATGTTGTTGATTTTTTTGGTGGGGCAAAGGTAGTGATTTTATTGTGATAAACAATTATAATCGGTTGTGTGATTGTTAAATTATGTGATATGGAGTGATTTTTAAGTTTTTTTTGGTGGAACGTTATGTATTTATTACCTTTGCGGGAGTGAAAGCGAGCTGATAAGATGGCGTTGAGGCTATGTGTCAGTGGTGTTAAGGCTTTCAGATGTCAAACTAATTTTTATCTTCAATTGGATACTGACCCTTTACCGGCTATAGAGCCGTTGTTATTAATCTTAAATTCAGTGGCCTTGGCCATATCTTCGTTTGATGCCGGACAGCTTGTGGCGCTTCTTCTTGCGGTGGGTTGTCTGCTGGTTTCCGGGTTTATATCGGGTAGCGAGATAGCGTTTTTTTCGTTGACTCCTACGCAGTGTGAGGAGCTTGAGGAGAGTGATCGCGGGCGGCGTATCATTGATTTGATAAGCAGGCCTGAGCGGTTGCTTGCAACGATTCTTATTGCTAATAATCTGGTGAATGTCACGATAGTGGTGTTGTGTAATTATGCTCTTGGGCCGTTGTTTTCAGGGATGAGTGCGGTGCTTAGTTTCGTATTGCAGACGGTATTGTTGACGTTTTTGATATTGCTTTTCGGTGAGATTTTGCCGAAGCTTTATGCTAATTCGAATAATCTTGCGTGGACGAGGATGGCTCAGCCGGCGCTTTCGCTGGTGATGAAGTTGTTTTATCCGTTGTCGTCAGTGCTTGTAGGTAGTTCGGTGATAGTGAATAAGGTGGTTCAGAAGCGTCAGTCGACGGTTACGACTGATGATTTGACTCAGGCTCTTGAGATAGCCAATGTTGCTCCGGGTGATAATAAGGAGATGCTTGAGGGTATTCTTAAGTTTGGGGATACTACGGCAGCTGAGGTTATGACTCCGCGTGTGGATGTGAGCGGCATAGATATTGAGTCGACGTTTCAGGAGGTGATGGATGTGGTGATAGAGATGGGTTTTGCGCGTCTGCCGGTGTATGAGACTTCGCTTGATAATATCCGAGGTGTGCTTTATGCGCGTGATTTGTTGCCGTATATTGAGAATCGGCCTGAGGATTTCAAGTGGCAGTCGTTGATGCGTGAGCCGTATTATGTGCCTGAGTCGAGGATGATTGATGATTTGCTTGAGGATTTCCGTAAGCGGCGTGTGCATCTGGCTATCGTGGTGGATGAGTTTGGCGGGACGCAGGGTATTGTTTCGCTTGAGGATGTGCTTGAGGAGATCGTAGGGGATATTAATGATGAGTATGACGACGAGGAGGAGAATTACCGCCGTCTGCCTGACAATACGTATATATTTGATGGGAAGACGTTGCTGAATGATTTCTTCCGCATCACGGAGCAGGATGAGGCTGAGTATGCTGATGTGACGGAGGATTGTGAGACTCTTGCCGGTATGCTGCTGGCTATCAAGGGGGATTTCCCGAAGGATAAGGAGTCGATTGTCTACGGGCATTGTCGGTTTCTTGTGATGTCAATTCAGAATCATCGTATCGTGAATGTCAGGGTTAAGGTTATGCCTGAGGTTCAGGATGATCAAAGTGTGGTGAAGCATGAAAGCAAGTAGCCTGATGGTGGTATCGGCCATGGCTATGTGCATTTGGTCGTGCACGGGTCGAGGTGGCGATAGTGATGGTGCTTCGGTGCCACGGCCTAAGGCTTATCATCGCATTGAGATCCCGGCTGAAAGGTATGATACGGTCAATGTCACGGGCGTCGATATAGTGAAAAATGCTGAGGCAGTGTTTGTTGACAAGAAGGAGGGGGATGCATCGGGATGGTTTGACATCGTGTATCCATCGTTAGGAAATGCCACGATGTATTGCAGCATTACTCTGATTGACAGCTCTAATGCCGAGAACGTGATTTCCAACCGCACTGAGCGTATGAGCCTTAACACCGGGGGTAATCGCACGGAGATTTCCGAGTTTGTCACTCCGGCGGGTTACGAGTGCACGGTGCTTGTGACTCCGGCGGGGACGCTGACTCCGGTGCAGTTTATTGCAGCCGGTGGCGAGAGGGTCGTATCGGGGACATTGATGATAAATGCGCCTCAGGGGTTTAGGCCTGACTCGATAGCTCCTGTGACTGAGGCTGTCAGACGTGACGTCGAAGTGATGCTTAACTCGCTGCGATGAAACTTTTTCGCCAACGTATCGATGCCGCGCTGCCTCGCCGCCAGGCCGAGCAAATGGCTGTGGAGATGATAGTCAGGCTGCATATCGGGGAGGGGTTTTCGATAGCGCATGATGGCGCCGGGGCGCCTTATATCGAGGGATATGCACCGTTGTCGGTGAGTCATTGCCGTGACGAGGCTGTAATAGCCGTCAGCGATGACGATAGGCCGATAGGCGTGGATATCGAGACGGAACGCGAGCAGCTGGAGAGGGTACGCCTAAAGTTTCTCACTGAGGATGAGGTTAATACATTTGCATCTCTTCACGATTTGCTCCGGGCATGGACGGCGAAAGAAGCCGTCTACAAAGCCGCATTGACTCCGGGACTTGCTCTTGATGAGATACGCCTTGAGCTGACATCCTGCGGGATGCGTGCATCAGCTCGCGGACAGGTGTACGATGTCACGTATCCGCTTGACAGTCAAGGCAAGGTAATAGCTGTGGCTCAATTGTCGGCCTGCTCGTCGGTCAGCGAGGAATAATCCTGATATAGGAAATCGTTATATGGGAATCGTGTGAGGTGCACCTCGCGTGCTCGCTGATATAGCAGCTGCTTAAGCTCGTCAATATGTATTCCTTTTTTTGCCGAGATAAACACGCAGTCGCCCGGGAGGCGTGACATCCAGGAGCGTTCGAGCTCCTCAAGGGAGATATTTTCGCGTTTGACGGGTGTCAGATCGTCCTCATCCTTAGGGGTATAGGTAAAGGCGTCGATCTTGTTGAACACCATGATTACGGGCTTGACAGTGTCGCCGCAAATTTCCGCTAAAGTTTTATTGACCACCTCTATCTGCTCCTCGAAATTAGGGTGAGATATATCCACCACATGAACGAGAATGTCAGCCTCGCGCACCTCATCGAGCGTTGATTTAAAGGAATTTACAAGATGGTGAGGTAGCTTGCGGATAAATCCTACGGTGTCAGTGAGCAGGAACGGAAGATTATCGATCGTCACCTTACGGACTGTGGTGTCAAGCGTGGCAAAAAGCTTGTTTTCAGCGAAAACGTCACTTTTGCTAAGCACATTCATCAGGGTGGACTTGCCGGCGTTGGTGTAACCCACGAGAGCCACTCGGGTAAGCTTTCCACGGTTTTTACGCTGGATGCTTTTCTGCTTGTCGATATCCTTGAGCTCCTCCTTCAGACGGGAGATTTTGTCGAGAATGATACGGCGGTCAGTTTCAATCTGCGTTTCACCCGGGCCACGCATACCTATACCGCCGCGCTGGCGCTCAAGGTGGGTCCACATACGAGTGAGTCGTGGCAGGAGGTATTGATACTGAGCGAGTTCGACCTGCGTCTTGGCATTAGCCGTGCGAGCTCGTTTGGCAAAAATATCCAGGATAAGACTTGTACGGTCAAGGATCTTCACTTTAAGCTCGCGCTCGATGTTGACCACCTGCTTCGAAGTGAGGTCATCGTCGAAGATAGCCATACTGATATCGTTATCTTCTATGAAAGAGCGGATTTCCTCAAGCTTACCTTTTCCCACAAATGTGCGGGGATTAGGGAAATCGCAACGCTGCAGGAAAGTTTTCACGGTCACAGCCCCGGCCGTATCAGCAAGGAAAGCAAGCTCGTCGAGATACTCATTGGCTTTGGCCTCATTTTGCTGCGGCGTAATAAGTCCGACGAGCACCGCACGCTCCTCAATAGCCTCATTTAAAGTATTGTCAATCATAGGTAGTCAATCTTTTTTAGTGAATAACGCGGAATGGCATCACTTAGATTTTGCAAAAATACAAAAAATTTCACGGCCGACCAAGAACCTAAAAATAACAAGGATAGAGGGTGTTGCAAAATTTGGATTAGTAGTGCTTTGTCGATACCACAACATCGCCTCTCCGAGTCTCAACTACCTGTGTGTCAGCCAACCCACCCTCCGCAAGTTCCGGATGGGGTTGCCGCAATCTACCGCACCCTCAGCTACCGCGCCTCAGCAACAAGCCCCACACCATCCACTCGCCGGAGCCGCCAAACTGAAAAATTTCAAATCACCAATGTCATTACTCACCAATTCAAACTATTAGGATTTAATAAAAAATCAATAAGCCCGATTGTAATTATACCTTCTTCATTCCTTTTAGGCTTAATATAATCTTTAACAATGATGATTTTTTTGAAAGAATCGTCAATATTAAGCAACGACGCTGATTCCTGGCGTTCTTTTGCATCTGTAGGCATAATGAACGCAGACTGGATATAGTACCGTTGACTGCTTTGATTGGCAACGAAATCCACCTCATACTGTTTGCGAATTCTCTTACCATTGTTGTCAGTTGCGCGATATTCAACCACACCTACATCAACTTGAAAGCCTCGAATCTTCAATTCATTATATATAATATTCTCCATAATGTGATTCTCTTCCTGTTGTCTGAAATCAAGAATTGCATTGCGGATTCCTACATCTGAAAAGTAATATTTAGACAAGGTGTTTATATATTTCTTTCCTTTTATGTCATAACGAATTGCCTTCTCAGTTATGAAAGATTCACATATGTAAGTAAGGTAGTTATCTATAGTCTTATTGGACAGAGATACATTCTTAACACTTTTGAAAGTATTAGCCAGCTTGTTTGGATTTGTCGGTGATCCAATAGCAGATGCCAGAACTAAAATTAGTTCCTTTAATTCAAGCTCTCCTTTAATTTTATATCTTTCGACGATGTCATTGATATAAACGGTGGAGTATAAATTTTTTAGATAGTCGATTTTTTTCTTCGGTGTCTCTAATGACAGTATATGTGGAAGACCACCATAAGTATAATAATCAGTCCAAGCTTCTATAGGATGCCTGCTGTCTACCGACATGAATTCAGCAAAAGAGAGAGGATACACATGTACCTGATCTCCACGTCCTCTAAACTCAGTGATAATATCAGAAGACAGAAATCGGGAGTTGCTGCCTGTGACATACACATCGGCATTTTCAATTTTAAGGTAGCTGTTAAGAACATCCTCAAATTCCGGTACATGCTGTACTTCATCAAGAAGGATGTAATACATCTTGCTATCCACCATCTTTGTGTCAATATGGGCCAGTAATGCGTCGGGATCCCGAAGTGGAGCATTACGCCTATCTTCTAAATCAACTTTGATGATATGGTCATCATGGACTCCATGCTCTTTAAGATAGTCATTGAATAAATGAAATAATAGGAACGACTTACCGGATCGTCTCAACCCGGTAACTATCTTTATAAGTCCATTGTGTTTACTTGAAATGAGCTGATTTAGATAATAATCACGCTTTATAATCATAACCTGTTCCAAAAAGACGGTCAATTGGTCAACTTTTTGAACCACAAACATAATAAAAAAAATTGAAAGCGCAAAATTATACTCCAAAAAACCGGTCGTTTGACCGTTTTTTTGGAGTATAAAACCATGTTACCACATCTCGTTGCCTACGTCCTGCCATTATGGTCACTTTTGGGTGATGATGCTGTGTATTTTTGCTGAAAAAATTACAAACGAATATGAAACAGTTAGCAGTGTCGCGGAAGTTCCGCAAAGGTATTATCGAGAAAATTTCTTCATCGTTTCAGGCCGAGATTGCTGAGCGTCTTATCGCATTGGCCGACAAGCTTATGACCGATGGCGTAGCCCCTGATCTCTCAAAGGAGGATCAGATGATCCAGTCTATATTCCGCTACATATCATCGGATATCATGACGGCCATAGAGCGCTCACGCAAGGCACGGCAGCGTGCAGCCGAACGCAAGCAGCGGAAGGAAGAAAACAACGAGCCCGAATATAGTCCCAGGAAGATATTCGTGGCAAACCTGGGCATTACACTTGTCGAGGGCAGAGACTTCGTGAAACGCGGATGCAAATTCACGATAAATCCTAACTCCGGGCTGACGCGACTGCAACGACGACAAGCCGAGCGCGACCTTGAGCGTATCGAGCGCTCCCGCACCAATAAATAGCGTTATAAGTGACGATCAATAACGGTAGGTATCCTCCACGATGCTTACAGAGCTCCCGACAGATTGCTTTTCAAGGATATGCCAGGAGTTATTGTATGCCTCAGCGGCTCCTTTGGGTACGTGGATGGTGAGTTTGTCGCGATATCTAAGCCAGCTCGGCAACTCTCCCACCGGTTCGGGGTTGGAAAAATATACATCTTCAAGATTATCCATCGAGCTCCATTTAGGATATTGTGTGAACCGGTCGTTGAACACCACAAGCTTCAAATCTATGGCCTTGTCGAAACAGTCGTCAAAGCTTGCCTTACAATCCGGGAGAATCACAAGTTCTTCAAGACATTCAATGTTATTAAAAGATCCTGACACTTCACTTACTTCCTTCCCGAATACAAGCTTCTTACACCTCATCCTATTGAATGAATCTTTGATAACAAGGCCTACGGAATTGAATTTCAATCCGTCAAGTTCTACACTGGAGAATGAATTGGAAATATACTTCAGGGTGGATGGGAAGAAGACTTTGCTCATGCCCTCTCCAGCAAAACCAAACGATCCCATAATCGAGTCAACTTTTGTGGCCGAAAGGTCGACTTCCTGCTGAAAAAGTCCACCGAAAGATGAGATTATTCTTTTCAGGTTATTGCCGAATCGTATCTTGTGCAGGTTATAAATCCCGTTAAACGCGCCTCTAATACTCTTTGCTGCTTTGAGATTAATCTCTCTCAACGGAACATCATGAAAGCAGGAGCTGAAGATTTCCACATTTTCAAGGTTAACATCCGTCAGTGATTCCACATTATAAAAAGAGTTGTTATCAATCGTCTTCAAAGATGCGGGCAGCTTGACAGTAGTCAGGGCAGACAGGTTAGATATCGCTGTTCTCCCGATTTTCTCAAGACGGTCACCAAGATCAAGACTGCTGAGTTTCGGAAGGTTGTTTATTGCCATTTCACCGAGACGGACTACTCCTTTAAGAGCAACTCGTTCAAGATCAGGACATGAGAGCAAAGTGTAGTCAGGTATTTCTGTAACATTCTCGCCGATGGTAAGAGAGGTCATCCCTTCGCAGCCATTAAATGCCATTTTTTGAATCTGCGTCACCTCAAATGTGTCGAGATCATGCTCTATGGTGGCAGGTATTACCACCTCTCCGGTGTAAAATGATGGATAATGGGTTCCGGGCTCCCCATCTTCATTTTTAACGAGCACACGCACCTGCATACGAGTTGGATCTTTGGTAATCTCTTTATAAAGTATACCATCGATCTCGAAGTAAGATTGTGCCTGACAAGCGAGCGTCAGGGCAAGAATGACGGCGGCAAAGGGTAATCTCATGATTATCAGCGCTTATAGGTATCCTCGACGATATTTACGGTGCGGGTGGAGGTGGAGAGACGCTTCAGATGCCATGCAGCTTCGTAGGCTTCGAGCGAGCCTGCGGGGATGTGAATGGTCAATTCGCCATCGATGCGAAGGAAGGTGGGACAGGTGCCTATGGGCTCCGGTGCTTTGAAGTGTACATCCTTGAGCGAAGGTACTTTAATGTAAGGATACTTTTCGATTTTCGAGCCGAAGACTAACTTTTCCAGTTTGGGCATATTGCCAAATGAGGTATTGATCGAGACAAGGCTTTCGGGCAAAACCAACTCCTTGAGCTCAGGACAATCAGTGAAGCATACATCAAGCCGGGCGATACCCTCCTCAATGATGAGTTCCGTGCCATTGAAATTCTTGAATGAGCCATTGAGGACAGCGTTGTCGCCACGAAGAATCACCTTTTCCACTCCCGAGCCTTCGATATCCTTGGAGCCATTGAACGAAAATTTTACAAACCGGGTAGTCTTGGGGAGGATGACTGTGCCTATGCGGCAGTCAGTGAATGAGCTGCTAATAGTGTCAACAACAGTCTGACTCAGGTCAACTTGCGGGGTAAAGATGTTGTTAAAAGAATAGTGGAATTTTTTGAGATTTTTGCCAAATGTTACATCAGCCTTATGTCGCATCTTGCTAAATGAACTTAAGACCTCGGTAGCTGAAGACAGATCAATGGATGTCAAGCCGTTGCCTTCGAGGACATATTCAAATGTCTCGATGTTTTCAAGGTTTATCTTCTCGAGATTTCCAAGATTGCTCATGGTGGACTTAAGATTTCTCAGCCCGGCAGGTAGTTGTATAATGCGGAGATTATTATACGAATTTCCGAATCCACCGCCGCTAAGTGATGATATTATACTCATAGCGCCTTCAGGATCAGGATTGTTGAATACGATCTCCTCCAGCGAGCCGGATTTATACATCGAGGGATATACCTCCATATTTTTCCCGAAGACGATTTTCTTCAGCGCAGGCACATCAGAGAACGACGTTTCTACCTTGGTAAGGGAGTTGGGGAAGATGAGCTCCGTGAGATTAGGGGTGCTCGTGAAGGAGCTGTAAATCTCGGTGATACCTTCGGGCAAGTCGAGCTTCTCGCCGTCGTAATTATAAAATGAGCTTTTGATTACCAGGTTTTTACTTGTGAATTTTATATAGTGGATCGGAGTGGTCGCGTCGTTGAAAAATGATTGGTCAACGAGTTGCAACGATGGTGGCAACGAGATTGTCCCGATATTCGACGTCATGAAGCTCGAGCGGATCGTTTCAAGACTTGTAGCGCTGAGATCGAGATGATTCAATATCGCTCCATTGAACGACATCTCGATGGTCTTCAACGGCTTGCCAAACTTGATGCTCTCGAATTTATGAGTAATCTGCATAGCGCTAAACGACATATTGATTTCGCGAGCCGACGACAGGTCAAGGTTACGCAGCTGAGTGCCCGACAATGTGGAATAAAATGTTTCGACATTTTCAAGATTTATCTCCTCGAGTGAGGGGAGTAATGACAGAGCGGGGGCTTCTATTTTTTTAATACCCTTAGGCAAACGCAATTTCTTCAGAGCCGGGGCATTATATATTGAGCCGTTAAGATCTGTAAGGGTATCTCCGAGATCGAGCGTCGTCAGCGAGGGCATGGTAGAGAAACTGTACTGACCGATGGTCTTGAGCTCCCCTTCAAACTTGACTTCCCGGAGCTGCGGGCAATTTGTAATAGTATAGTTTGGTAGCTCAGTGATGTTTTTGCCTATCGTCAGAGAGGTCAGACCGGCACAGCTATTGAAAGCTCCGGCCTGAATGGAGGTTACTTCAAAAATGTCAAGGTCATGCTCCACGGTAGCAGGAATCACGACATCTCCCTCATAAAAACTCATGCCTTGTCCCGGCTCACCATCCTCGTTTTTCGTCAGGACGCGCACCTGCATTTTTGACGGGTCTTTGGTTATCTCGCGATACAAGATACCATTTACTTCGAAGTAAGATTGAGCTGAAGCTGCCAATGACACGGCCACAGCAGCAAGCGATAAAGTGATTGATTTATTCATAATAGTTTAGATTGCATCAAGGAGTATAAATGGAGCCCAGAAATGAGGGTCATTAAATTCAGGATATTCGCGTAGTGAGGCCTGGGCATTGCGCAGGGCTGACTGAGGAGATTTTACCTCGCTCAGGTTGCGGTAAAAAGCGGTCATGAGTAGCTCAGTGGCGCGGTCAGACACTTTCCAAAGGCTGACCATCAAGGTTCTGACGCCGGCCAGCTTCAGACTCCGCTGCAAGCCACCGATGCCTTCGTTGTTTACCTCGCCGAGGCCTGATTCGCAGGCTGACAGCACGGCGAGCGACACACCTGAAAGGTCAAGGCGTGAAATTTCGCGCCCATTCAGTATGCCATCCTCGCCGGAAATATCGGCAGGATTGTTGATCGAATTTGAGGCACCGGCAAACATCAGTCCGGAGCGGGCAAGTGACTGCTGGTCAAACGTTGAGCGATAATCGCCTGCAGCTATCAATCGGCCTAAGCGCGACCGTGATTTACCCGTCAGCGTGAAGCCGTGGGTAGCTATATGCAGAGCCGATAGCCGGTTGCCCGACAAGGATTTGACATCCGACTCTGTAGCCCGGTCGCCACTGACCACCGCACTGCTGCCACCATTTGCATCCACTATGGAGGCAATTTCCTCAACTTCACTTAGAGTAGCCGGGAGATACTTCAGACCGGCTCTTACGGCCACGGCCTCATCAGAGGAGGCAGAGGTTTCGGGAGCGGTCGTTACGGCCACTTCATTGAGGTCATATTTTACTCCGCCGTAGAGCCGGGCTTTGACAAGATGTTCAGCTATCGCAGGCTGGGCAATCTCACGGGTGCTTGACAGACGTATCATCGTCAGGGAGCTGTTGACAGGATTGCCCTCAGCATCCGGAGCATACTCTATCGGTAGAAGGCTGAGGCTTCCGGCCGGAGAGAAAAATATTGTTGTCGCGTCAGGATAGCGGCTGATAATCGGTTGCCACAGATGTTCATAGACCTTTGACCCGGCAAATATATCATCAGGATTATCTACGGCTGTAATGTCGCCTAAAGATATAATCTTCGGGAAGTTGGCGGATTTATCCACAATCATCGCCACATATTGCCGCCGGTCGCCGTCAGCCACGGTCATAAACTCCACTGCTATCTGGTGGTCGTCAAGATGGGAACGTACATCGTCCCAGCCGGGTAGCGCGGCCGCCGACATGGGATAGCGTGAAGAGATATTTTTGTGGATATTAGCCTCGAGAAGAGATATCTGACGTATAAGGGAGTCGGCGTTGCGGCGGTCAGCGTTATCGAGTCGGGTGCGGGCCTGTTCGAGCTGCTGATACCGACGAGAGATTGCGTCATTCCCAAGACGAGCAATGACGTTGCGGTAAAAATTACCGGCCGAAACTGATAATTGCTTGCTGACGAGCGAAGCATCGTAAGCTATGGTCTGAAGTAGCGAATCATCGGGCGCTTTTACGGCCAACCGGGGCGCTGATTTGACAAGAATGTCGACGGCCTGGCGCGTGGCATTGTCGGCGCGATTGAAGGCGAAGGCCGCGTAGCCGTCACCTATCTGCTTGTGGAGGGCATAAAGAGCGTGGGTGGCACGGCGCGATGCCTCGTCATCATTGCCGCAGGCAAAAGCCGCAGAGGCGATATCGAGGTTTGACAGGGTTACATCAACGTCAATGATACGGCGGGAGAGCGACCTCGACGTAGATGGGCCTTCGATTTCCCGGAAGTTGATAAGGGCGGGGGCGCGGTCAGCTTCGGCCTGACGCGCCGGAAGCATCGTGGCATATTCAGCTACGAGGTCGTATTTGCCGATTTTCGAAAGATAGGTAATCAGCCGACCTACGGTGGCGTATGTTTCACGCCACGAGCCCTTCTTCGAAGTCAGTGGAATGGCTTCAAGTGCTTTGAGATTAGCCATAGCCATATCGGCTGCTGTAACGAAGTCGCCGCTGCGGGCGGCCATAATCTCTCTTACCATCGGCACTATCAGATGCTCGGGAGTATCAGCCGCAAAGTTTTCATTGATAATAGTTTCAGCCTTAAGTATCTCTACTTCAGCATTGTCAAAATCTCCGCCATACGATAGAATTTCGGCTCTGGTCAGCGGCAACCAGGCACGCAGCAGCGGTTTCCTCTCAAGCAATCCGGCGGGGAAAGAGTTGACGTAAGTATCATAGAAGTCAATAGCCTGCCTATTGTCACCTGCCACAACGAAGTCATGCAAGCTCAATCGGTTAATATCGTCATCATCAAGAGCTCCGGTGGCGATGGCAAGAAATGAGCGGGCTTTTGTGCCCTCTTTTGCCGGGTCGATGCTCTCATAGAGGCGGCGAAGATATAGGGATAAGTCATCTTTTTCTTCATCATTACGGCAAGTGGCGCGAAGAATATCAAGCTGGGCTACAAGCACTTCGGATGTGCATACAGAGCTGTTGATATTTTCATCCAAAAACCTCCGGCTCAGGCGAGCGGCCGTCTCATAGCGCGCCGCGCCGAATGCTTCCCGGGCAAGACGGGCATCATTGCCGTCGGCCATCGCAAGCATCAAGGATAGCAGGCCGAACAAGATTGACAACAGACACCGTATCCTCATAGCTCAATAAAGTAGAATGATACTCCGGTAGCAGCCTCTGACTCAGGCTGCATCCTCTCGGCAAACATATCTGAAAGCTCTCCGGCATCAAAGGGCTGAGCGTAACCTACGGCCACCAACCTCATCCCGGGGGCAGCTAAAAGTGTATCGTGAACCAGCTCGACAGTATCACCGGCAGGGATCAGCAACGCCGGATCTTCATCATCAGATTCATATACGGCGCTCCAGGGTGAGCCATCGATGCTCAGCATGACGTTGGCATACATGGGTTGATCGCCTGTGTTGGAAAGCGAGAGATGAAACAGCCCATCGCCTTCGCTGATAATCGTCATTGTAATGCAGCCACTGTTGATGCCTTTGTCAAATCCCTGACAAAGTGCGGTATATAGCGATTCGAGCAGCTCTTCATCGAGGGTGGCTCGCTCAGCTGCACCCACTGCGTCGTGAGACTTTCCAGCCTCCATCTTCCGCCGCGACTCTGCCACGATTCGTTTTGTGATCGATGCCTTCTCGCGATTACCCTGCTCGATGAGGCTTTTTACTGTAGCCTCGCCCCGGGTGTCAAATGTATACACCTTGCGCGATGCTTTGTCCACAACCTTTATCGAGCTTTTAGGATTTATCCTTAGGACATCGCTATCAGTGATTTGGCCGGGCTTGGAAAGTGACACCCAATCCGAGGCCGATTTTTTGGCAACCACACCCGTCAGCGAATAGATATCAAGGGTGCGGGCTGATGCTGACATTGCCGTGCTCACGACAAGGGCGATCACCGTAGCCCTGCGTAACTTTACCATCTTCAACCTGCTGAAAAGTCGGCGGCAAGGCATCTCGAAGGCATACCAGATGTCGAGCACAAACATTGCCAAAGCGGCTATTAGCATCGTGCGGGGCGCGTTGAGGTAGATGCCCCAGTAAGAGTAAGCATAGCATCCCGTCCATAGGATGAGCGCCATCCATATTATAGGGAGGACTCTGAGCACAAAGTTCTGGCTCGCATCAAGATACACATAAAGCACACTCATCAGCAGGCAGGCCAGTATTTCAAGGATAAGGTTGTAGGTCTCGCTGCTCGGATTGATATAGTCATGGCGGAGCATCATGTCAAGAGCATTGGCATGGATAAGCACTCCGGGATAAAAGTCGGCAAGCGGCGTAGGATGAAGGTCAGCACGCTCCGTGACGGTGCCGATAAGCACTATTTTGCCGCGGCATAGCTCCGGATCAGCCGTAACCTCCGACGGCTCCGCTATATAAAATTCCTTGTCGCTATACCGGATCAGCCTCTCGGCAGACCCGTCGTCAAGGCCGGATATTTCATCGGGAGCGATTACTCCCAGCATCGCCACCGGCAGCGACGCGGCCAAGTCATCGCCGAAGTATGGCGTAAACTCGCGGATTATCCCTCGTGGAGTCTCAGACGTCAGGTTTACCATACCGCGCGGCATATCAGGGAGATTCTCGCTTACGAAATCAGTCACCGGACACCCGGCAGCATCAGAATACCGCTGCGCCACCACCAGCCGGGGTGTCGATTGCAGCCGGTTGACCAATATGGAATCCCCTTCCGCATCCTTCACCCCGCCAAACAGCGCGTCAAGGCCTATTACACGGGGTTCTGCCGCCGATATGTCGGCTACAAGTGCGGCCAGCTCGGCGCGGCCGGTCACCGTGTCAATATTGACTATCAGATAGTCGTCAGCGATCTCCTTTGACGAGCCGCCGGCGTGAATACGATTATAGAAATCGCTCACCTCGATGTCCGACGAGCCGCAGAGCATCGACATTATCATGTCAGAATTGACATCCGAGCCGACTATATATGTCAGCCCTATAGCGATGATGGTCGCCAGCACGGGCTTGAAAAATAACGGGTTATTTAATATCTGTTTTATCATGTATCAGAGTGACGAATGGTTGCAAATTTAGTGAAATTTCTTATATCTTTTTCTGTTTTAATAATTTTTGTAACTTTGCACTATGGCACGTCATAACGAACTCGGAGCTTGGGGCGAGCGTATAGCCCGGGAGTTTTTGCTGTCGAAAGGCTATGCGATCGGCGGCGAAAACACCAAGATCGGCAATTTTGAGATGGACTTTATCGCCATGAAAGACAATCGAATAGTCTTCGTTGAGGTAAAGACCCGCTCAAGCGATCTCTATGACCCGGTGGCAGCAGTCGACCGCCGCAAGCGGGCGCGCATCGTCCGCGCGGCTGACGCCTACATCCGGAGTTACGACATTCCGCTCGAGCCGCAGTTTGACATCATCACCATTATCGGCACGCCGGAGACATCATGGCGAGTGGAGCATTTCCCGGATGCATTCCGTCCCGAATTGACAAACTATTAAATCTCATCATTCTAACCTTATAAATTTAAAATTATCATGAACAAAGAAGAAGCAAAAGCGTGGGTGAAAAGCCGCGCATGGGCCAATGGCTGGAAAGTTGACGCTGATGACTCTGTTGACGCTGTAGAGTTTGCCGAGCAGTACGAGAAAAACCGCGAGCTCTGGGACAAACTGTTCTCTTTCCTTGCCGAGACTGACCCCACCACACTCCAGGCCGGCAAGATCGTCCTCGTGCCTGACCGTCTGTGGATCAACGTCCTCGAATACACTCCCAAGGATAGCGAGAATACCAAAATCGAAGCCCACAAAAATTTCATCGACCTTCAGTACACCTTCGAAGGCAACGAGCTCATGGGTGTGGCCTCAGAAGTAACCCCCATCAACGACTATGACCCCGTGAAGGATCGCACCAACTACTCCACCACCGAGCCTATCGTTTACTCCAAGGCATCGCCTGACCTGTTCTTCCTCTACTTCCCCAAAGATATGCACCAGCCCTCAGTGAAAGGCGAAGGTGAGGCCGTACCGAGCCGCAAGATCGTCGGCAAGATCGAATACGCCAAATAAAAGATCCGATATAACAATCTCCATCACTTCGACTGCCGTGCCTGTCAATAATACAGTAGCCACATTCACTGTAGCTGATCTTGATGTAAAGAAGCAGAAAATCACATCTACCACTTCATGGAGCTACAATCCGTTTAAGCGAGTTTCGGTTGACGACGTTAAGGCTAACACTACTGCCCGCATGCTCAAAGATGCCGGAGCTGATGTTTTGCTCGAGCCTGAATACATCGTTGAGAAACGTGGTTTCCTCAGAGGTGGTTCAGTAACTGTAACCGGATTCCCCGCTAACTACAAGAATTTCCATAAGATAACCCCTGAAGAGGCTGAGATTCTGAAGAATATCAACGCCAAGTCATCAAAAGACAAGAAACACAAAAAGTTTCTCTTCTTCTAACACTTAATCTTCATAAAGAAAACTCCGGGTCACTGGATCCGGAGTTTTCTTATGTCCATATCTTAGTAACGCTCCCTTTTCCTTATACTTTATCCTATTTTGCCTGTTTCAATTTCAGTTTTCAGGAAAGAGAAAACATACACCGGTCCTTGAAAGTATAAGCCACATTCAGGGTCATTGACTTTAGTAAAAGTCTCCGAGCCATATAGCACATCCAGAGCCTTCTGCATATCCCACCCATAATGTTACATTAACATTTGCGTCAAATCGGTAGCAAGAAACTCCACCTCTAAACGTATGTCCTTAATCATGAGATTCGTCCTCCTCTATTGTAGCAATAAACCTTAAGGTCTTCAACCGCGCTCTCAATAGATTGGGTATGCTCGACCTCATAATGTTTTATGAGAAAATCAATACCTGTAAATCGTCGCAAATAAGCGTAAGCCTGTTGGTTAGTCAGCTTAAACCGCTTGGCAAACTCACTAACACATACCACTATATACTCAATTCTGTTTTTTATTTCATTATTTTCCATAGCCATAAAGCCTATTATTTGCAAATATACCATATTTCGGTGATTATACCAAATTGCCTATGTTTTTATGGAGCTTTTGAAGGATTCGAACTTTACACTCAATATATCTTCAACTAAAAACCAAAAACTAAAAACTAAAAACTAAAAACTAAAAACTAAAAACTAAAAACTAAAAAC
>JAMPAP010000023.1 GCA_023667185.1 Lachnoclostridium sp. | reverse complement strand
ACTAACAACTAACAACTAACAACTAACAACTAACAACTAACAACTAACAACTAACAACTAATAACTAACAACTAATAACTAACAACTAACAACTAACAACTACTTTCTGCCATTATGGTCATTTTTGTGTGATGCTTCCATGTATTTTTGCTGAAAAATCCATAGCATTATGAAACAGTTAGCAGTGTCGCGGAAATTCCGCAAAAGTATTATTGAGAAAATCGCTTCATCGTTTCCTACTGAGATGGCCGAGCGCCTTATTGCTTTGGCCGAAAAACTTATGACCAATGGCGAAATGCCCGAAGTTTCAAAGGAGGATCAGATGCTCCAATCCATATTCCGATACATTTCATCGGATATCATGGTAGCTATCGAGCGCTCCAGCAAGGCACGTCGGCGAGCCGCCCGCCGTAAGCAGCAGAAGGATGAAAACAGGGTTGACGAAAATCGTCCCAAGACAATTTATGTGGCAAATCTCGGCATTACACTTGTCGAAGGGAAGGACTTCGTGAAACGTGGATGTAAGTTTATGATAAATCCCAACGTCGGACTGACGCGGCAGCAACGACGCCAAGCCGAACGCCAGCTCGAACATACCGAGCGCTCCAGCCTCATCAAATAACCGGATATATTATGAATTTCGGGGGGAATTTTTTATTTTTGCGGTTATGAAAACTGAAGTTGAAAAGTGGAAGGTGCTTGAGAGCACTTATCTGATACGGAGGCCGTGGTTGACTGCAAGGCGCGACCGCGTGGAGTTACCTGACGGTAGAATCAATGACGAGTATTATGTGCTGGAGTATCCTACGTGGATCAATGTCATAGCCCGGCGCAAGGATGGCTGCTTCGTGATGGTGGAGCAGTACCGTCACGGTTTGGGCGACACATTTGTGGAGTTGTGTGCCGGCGTGGCTGAACAGGGGGAGACCCCTGAGCAAGCGGCGCGGCGCGAGCTGCTCGAGGAGACGGGCTATGGTTACGGACGCTGGAGCTTGATGAGTGTGATTTCGGCTAATCCGGGCTCGCAGAATAATCTTGCTTATTCGTTTCTCGCGGAGGATGTTGAGCTGGTGGAGGAGCATCAGCATCTTGACCCAACGGAGGATGTACGGGTAAGGATTCTCACTGAAGATGAGCTTTTCGCGATGCTTGATGCCGACGAGATGAAGCAGGCGCTGATGGCTGCTCCGCTCTGGAAGTATTTCTATAAGAAGCGTATAGGGAAATGAAAGACAATTCTATGGAAATCTTCCCGGTGGTTGACCCGCAGGGAAATGTCATAGGCAAGGCTACACGCGGAGAGTGTCACTCGGGTAGCAAACTGCTTCACCCGGTGGTGCATATACATATATTTGATGGCTATGGACGGCTTTTTCTCCAGAAACGCCCGGAGTGGAAGGATATCCAGCCCGGACGGTGGGATACGGCCGTGGGAGGCCATGTGGACTATGGCGAGCGGATTGAGGATGCCGCCTTGCGCGAGGCTCGTGAGGAGGTGGGGCTGAATGTGGCCGGACGCCTCAAGAGCCTCGGCAGCTATGTCTTTGAATCAGATCGCGAGCGGGAGCTAATCAACGCTTTTCGTCTTGACCTTGCTGATGGAGAATGGCCTGTACCCTCCGATGAGCTCGACGGCGGACGCTTCTGGACTCCGGCTGAGATCGCTGACTCTTTGGGTAAATCACTTTTTACCCCCAACTTCGAATCAGAATACGCCCGACTCTTCCTGTAAGGATTGGAGATTATTCGTAGCGGATGGCGTCGATGGGATTGAGGTTGGCGGCTTTCTGGGCAGGGAAGTAACCGAAGCCAATGCCTATCACGGTGCAGACAATGGTAGATACTACGATTGACCACATTGGTATAGATGCGGGTAGACCTATCATGCCGCATACCAGTGTCCCGAGCCATCCTACGATGATGCCTATCACTCCTCCCGATACGCTTATTATGACGCTCTCGATGAGAAACTGACTGCTGATGTCGATGCCGCGGGCACCTACTGACATACGCAGACCTATCTCGCGGGTGCGCTCGGTCACGGATACGAGCATGATATTCATGATGCCGATGCCGGCCACCAATAAAGAGAATCCGGCGGCTACCACGAGTATGATAGTGATGGTGTTCATGGTTGACGACATTGTCTCCATCATCTCTTGCTGGGAGCGGATGGTGAAGTCATCGTCGACACCTTCACGCAGCTTGTGGCTCTGGCGGAGGACGGCTGTCAGCTCGTCAATAGCTTCGTCGCTAAGTTCCTCGGTGATAGCCGAAGCATTGATGCTGTTGAGGTAATTCTGGGCGAGAATTCGCTTCATCACGGTGGTGTAAGGCGCGATGATTACGTTGTCCTGATCCATGCCCCAGTTGTTGTAGCCCTTGCTTTTGAGCACTCCGGTGATACGCATGGGGATGGATTTGAAGCGGATAACTTTGCCTACGACGTCAGCATTCTCGTCACCGAAAAGCTCCTTGACGATAGTGGTACCTACGAGGCATACCTTGGCGCTCTTGCGTACATCCTCGTCAGTGAACACATCGCCTTCCTTCACCTCCCACTGCTTGATGTCAAGATATTCGGGCGACTCGCCATAGACGGTGGTATTGGTGTTTTTCGCGCCATTGATCACCTGGCCTGAGGCGGTTACTTCAGGCGATACGTTAGTGACATATTTACGGTCAGCAATGATAGCCTCGTAATCGCTTACTTTCAACGACTGCATCTCCGATGGGTCACGTCTTACGCCACCCATCATGTCGGCACCGGGCCTGATGGATATAATGTTGGTACCCATCTTCGAGATGTTGGCGCGCACGCTCTCCTTCGACCCTTGACCGATAGCCATCATTATGATCACGGCAGCCACGCCGATGATGATACCGAGCATCGAGAGAAACGAGCGAAACTTATTATTGTTGATAGCACGGATGGCTATCTTCAGGAGGTTGAAAAAATTCATGACAGTTCTTCATTAATTATGTCATCGAGTGCTTCCTCGATAGGGAGCGCTTCGAGGCTTTCCTTGGCTGAGAGGATATGGTCGTTGTAAGTATCGCTGACGATACGGCCGTCGCGCAGGAAGATGTTGCGCGAGGAGTAGTTGGCAAGGTCAGGGTTGTGGGTGACGAAAATTATGGTGCGTCCCTGAGCGTGAAGCTGCTGGAAAAGCACGAGCATCTCGAATGACGTGCGGGTGTCAAGGTTACCGGTAGCTTCGTCAGCGAGGATCACGGCAGGATTGTTGACAAGGGCGCGGGCTATGGCCACGCGCTGCATCTGGCCGCCCGACATCTGGTTGCTCTTATGCTCCAGACGATCGCCGAGCCCCACCTGAGTGAGCACCTTTATTGCGGCCTCGCGGCGGGCTTTGGCAGAGTATTCGCTGTTATACATCAGCGGCAGCTCCACGTTTTCCACGGCCGTGGTCTTGGGCAGGAGGTTGTAGTTCTGGAACACAAATCCGATTTTGCGGTTGCGCAATCGGGCACGCTGGTTTTTCGACATTTTCCTTACGGGTACACCGTCGAGGATATATTCCCCTGATGAGGGTGTGTCGAGACAGCCAAGCTGGTTGAGAAGCGTGGATTTGCCCGAGCCTGATGTGCCCATGATAGTGACAAATTCCCCCTCGCGCACATCAAATGTTATGCCTCGCAGAGCGTGGACAATCTCGTCGCCAACCTTGAAATTGCGTTTGACGTCGTGCAGACTGATTACTATTTTAGCGTTATCATCCATGATTGTCACTTATTTCTTCTTTCTTGAGGGAGGACTCGGCATGAAGGGGTTGGAGTCCTGCTTCTGCTCATCCTCAGCAGCGCCGAGCATGGAGATGCCGGTGACTACGGTAGTTCCGGCCGAGATGCCCCCGGTGATCTGCGTAAGGTTATTGGCAGTGATGCCGGTGGTTACCGGCACGGCCTTCAGCGTAGAGCCGTCCTCGACCCATACTTTTGTCTTGGCGTCAGAGGGCTCGATGGTCATGCCTTTGGGCAGGAGATCCTCCGCGGGGTTGAACTTCAGCGCTTTTGACGGAACGCATAATACATCGCTGCGCTCGAGGGTAAATATCGTGACGTTGGCGGTAAGACCCGGCTTAAGCTTGAAGTCTTCGTTAGGAGCTGAAATCACCACTTCGTAGGTCACGACGTTACTCTCAGTGGTTGCTTCCTGGCGCACCTGAGTGACCGTGCCATTGAACACATCGTCAGGATAAGCGTCTACGGTGAATGTAACCCTTTGACCCTCCTTGACATCGCCTATATCTGCTTCGTCGACATCAGCGATTACGCGCATATCGGTGAGATCCTGAGCTATGATGAAAAGGGTAGGGGTGGTCATGGCAGAGGCTACGGTCTGACCCTCCTCCACCTCTTTGCTGAGCACCACGCCGTCGATAGGGGCGGTGATGGTGGTGTAGCCTAAGTTGGTCTTGGCTTTAGCCACGTTTTGCTCCTGGATGGCCACCTGATGGCGGGCCTGGTCGTAGCTGAGGCGCGCCTGCTCGAAGTCATTTGCAGCGATAAGCCCCTTGTCAAAGAGGGTTTTATAGCGGTCGTAGTTGGCTTTCTGGTAGGAAAGAGAGCTGCGTGCGTCAGAGAGATTGGTCTCGGCATTGGAGAGCTCCGAGAGCAGGTTGGTGCGGTCGAGCTCGGCTATGACCTGTCCTTTCTTTACGATGCTGTTGTAGTCGACGTAGATTTTGTCAATGATACCTGAAACCTGTGTACCTACCTCCACGCTTGTGACCGGTTCAATGGTGCCGGTGGCAGTAACGCTGACCGAGAGGTCGCGCTCTTCGGCCGTAGCGGTAGTGAGCATGGGCTCAGGTTTTTTGCTGCATCCGGCCAGTAAGGCGAGCGACAGGAGTGCAAGAGTTATTTTAGATGATCTCATAAGAATAAGAAGATGTTATTTTAGATGTTGAAAGGTGTGCCTTGGTAGAAATTCAGCAGCGCGCGGTTAAGCACTGAGGTATATTTTGCCTGGAGGAGCTGCTGCTCGGCCTGAAGCAGATTGTTTTTGCCGGTGGTAAGATCCACGATGTCCTTGATACCTACAGAGAACTGCTCGCTGACGAGGTCGTAGCTCTCGCGCATGCTCTGCACTGATACCAACGCCGAGGCATATTGCTCCGAGGCGTTGAGAGCGTTGATGTAGAAGGTCTCGATGTCGTTGTAGAGCTGCTGCTCCTGCAGTTCGAGGGCCAGCTCGGCATTGGTGCGGTCAAGCTTCGCTTTGGCCACGTTTGTGGAGTTTTGCTTACCGTCAAATATGGGGATGCTGATGCTGAGACCGAGCGAATTGTTGAGGTTGTTTTTGATCTGTTTACCGAAGGAATCGTTCATGCCTGAAGAGTTATTGGTATTGACTCCGGCTGATACACCTATGGTTGGGTAGTAACCGCGTTTGGCTATGTCGATATCAATATCGGCAGCCTCGATGCCCAGGCGGTAGTAGCGTATCTCGGGGCGCAGGTTGCGGGAGATTTCGTAGACTGACATAGCCGATGGTATAGGAGCCGAGAGCATATCGTCAGTTATCACGGGTACGGCTACGTCAAAATTGTCATCCATAGGTAGCTGGAGTATCTGGCTCAGGGCGAGGATGGTGCTACGCAGCTGAGCCGTGGAATTGGCCACATTATATTTCTCCTGACTCACCTGAGCCTCCATCTGGGCGAAGTCGGCGCGTGACATATGACCTACTTCATACATGGTCTTGGCTCTCTCACACAGCACTTCGGTTGAGGCGAGCACCTGCTTGTTGACCTCCACGGCTTCGCGCTGATAGAGTATCTGCACATAGTATTGCACGATCTGCTCCTGAAGCGATAGCTCGGTGGACTGCACATCCACCTCCGACTGCTTCTGCGACAGACGGCTCCGGTCGAGCTGTTTGCGGTTGCGTCCGCCGTTCCATACGCTCCACTGCGCTTGTACGCCGTAAGTACCTGTGTAGTTGAGCTCTGATGATGTAGAGCTCATGGTGCCGTCAGTGATATTGACATAGGATTTAGACCATGGGCGCCAAGAGCCGTTTTGGCCTGTGGAGAATGACACAGTGGGGAGCAACGCACCTTTTCTTGCCTCCACATCCGTCTCGCTGAGCATGACGTTTACGCGCTTCTGCTTGAGCTGTAGATTGTTGTCCATCGCGTATGTTATGCACTTTTCAAGGCTCCACACCTGTGAATCCTGGGCAATTGCCTGAAAAGCAGACAGTACGATGGCGATAAAGATGAATTTTCGCATAATATTTGTAGATTACTTGACAAATATAAACATAAAATCAAAAAAAGTAAACATATTTCGACAAATGACGGAAATTTCTCTACGAAAATCATATTTAGTAAACATTAAAAGTAAATTATCACTTAATCACTCAGAAGTTGTTATGGTCATTGTATCGCAACCATATTGCTTTTTCTGTGGTGGAATAGATCGTTCCCGGGTCAAAAAAAATAAAAAATTCCCTTCTAATCAAAAAAACATCTTAAAAAATATTTGTAACTTTGCACTGTCGTGGCAGAGGCTGCGACAATACATATTTATATAAGCGTTCTTGCTTTATCCTTTAACAGAAATTCGCCAAAATTTTCATATACAGAAGGATGAGCAGTCAAGATTCGCTCATGCGTGCCTACTCCACCCCCGACACGCGGGGTTCGGTATACCGGCATGGCGTGGGGGTGGACTGTTTATTTCTGTATAGGCGTTTGGCGATGCCTCTGTTAAGATAAACAGAACATTGCTCCACGCTTATTTATTTTAAATCTAGTCGCCAACACAGGAGCAAGTGAAGGCACACATTTCCTGCTATGAAAAAATTCATTGCTTCGGTAATCGCATTATGCGGCTTATTAACTGCAACTTACGCTACTGCCCAGCTGACCAAAGGTCAAATTAAAGAGCGCAAAGAGTTGATGAAAATGTCAAAAAAATCGCTCAATGAAAAAGCCACTAAAGCCGCTCGCAAGGAAGCTAAGCAACTGAAAAAAGACGGCTGGGTTGTATCTCCCGGTGCTCTTCCTCTTGAAAAACAGCTCGATCGGTCATATCTGATGCAACAGGAATATGAGGCTGATATGTCACCAAGATATTTTATGGCCGACGGAATGAGTATCGGCACAAACTATGATGCAGCAAAACAGCAGGCTATTGAGTTAGCCAAGCAGTCACTTGCGGGTCAGATTGCTACTGAAATCAATGCACTTATCGAAAACTCAGTTTCCAACAATCAGCTTGGAGCTGAAGAAGCTACCTCTTTAACAAAGACAATCACCGCAAGTTCTAACGTGATTTATCAGAAACTCGGAAGAATTGTTCCAGTAGTTGAGGCTTATCGTGTTCTTTCTAATAAAAACCGTGAAGTCCTCGTAAGAATCGCCTACAGCAATGATCTTGCTAAGAAAGCAGCAGCTCAGGTATTGAGTGAGCAGTTGGCAGACGAAACTGAAGCGGTAAGAGCCAAACTTGATGCGATTTTAGGACATTAATTAATAGATGATTAGATAATTAGATAAATGAAATTACGTATTATAACTTTCATTACAGCACTTCTGGTTACAACAGGCATTTGCTTCGGCATGAGCGGCAAATGTGGAAAAAATGTAAGATGGACTTTAGATAATGGGGTACTCGTAATATCAGGCGAGGGACCCATGGATAACTATGGAAATGAAGCTCCATGGCGAAATGCTATGGTTGAGTCAGTGATAATTGAAGATGGTGTAACCACCATAGGTAACAATTGCCTCAAGAAATCAAAGATCTCATCCTTGGAAATACCGTCGTCTGTTGTCAGAATCGGCACAAGCGCGTTTTCCAACTGTGAATACCTTAGTAAAATCACATTTTCTTATGGATTACAAGTTATTGATCAAAAAGCATTTGAAGGATGCGAAAGCCTGACCGAAGTCATTATTCCCTCATCGGTCAATCTTATTGCGCCTTACGCTTTCAATAAGTGCAAGCAGTTGATATCCATCACTATACCTAAAAACGTAAGTCTTGGCAGAAACGTATTTAGTAATTGCAATAATTTAGTAAAAGCCGGTGAACTCCCTTCTTTTGTCACAGCGGAAAACAGCATTAATTTCGGTATTCCATATCATGTGGTAGAGCATATGAAAAAAGTTGATTCTCTCGTGGCCGAAAATAATAATAACAATACCCCTTCACAAAACAATGATGTCGGGAAAGTCAAATCTCCGAAGCAGAAGGTATCAGAAAATGTAACGACAATCGAGTATGGACAATCTGATGTAGATAAAAATGTTCCATGCCGTCCGCAAGTCAACGAAAAAACTTTTGCCATAATTTTCGCCAATGAAAATTATCAGACTCTCAATAATGTGCCATTTGCCGAAAACGATGGCAAGTCATTTTACAATTACTGCCTGAATGTCCTTGGTATTCCTGAAGAAAACATCACTTATACACCTGACGCTACAGTAGGGTCGATGAAAGCAGCACTTGCCTACATGAAAGATATTGACGAAGCTTTCAAAGGCAATCTCAGTTTTATACTCTACTATGCCGGACATGGTGCTCCTGACGATGCCACTAAGGCCGCCTATCTCGTGCCTGTAGATGCTTACACCATCTCTAAGGACGTATGTCTTCCTCTTGATGATCTGTATGCCGATCTTGGCAAGATGAGATCAAAATCAATAAAAGTTTTTCTTGATGCTTGCTTCAGCGGATCAACACGTACAAGCGAAATGGTCGCTGAAGGTCGCACTGTGGTTGTAGCTCCTAAGAAATCTACCGTAAGCGGAAATCTTCTTGTAATATCAGCCGCTTCTGCCGAGCAGACTGCATGGCAATATGATCGTCAGGGACATGGACTGTTCACTTACTATCTTCTCAAAAAGTTAAGGGAAACTTCCGGTGAAGTTACAATGGGTGAACTTGTTGATTATCTGTCGGAAAACGTTGCGCAACGTTCAGTGGTAGTTAACCGTAAAAAACAGTCTCCGGCAATCCTTTCATCACCAACTTTGGGTCAGAAATGGCGTACATGGACTATGAAATAAACTTTTAATTCTAATACAGTCATACAATGAAAAAAATACTTATTGCAATCATAACTATATTTTTACTGGGCATTGGCACTGTGTCCGCCCAAAATGCCAACCGTTCCGGTTTTTTGGTTAGCGCCAGCGTTGGATATACCGAGGGTCGCGAGGATGACTCCTGGAATATGTATGATAATAGTGCAGCTTTGATATTTGGATTCGGATATCGTTGGGCTACATCTCTTCATTGGGGATTAGAATTAACAACAAATATAGGTTATAGTGGACTATTTGAAAGTGCATATGTTGACTTTCTATTTGGACCGAGATGGACTTCTAATGACTTTTGGGGCAATAAAAGCCTCTATGTAGGTGCAGCAGTTGGTTTAGGCTATCCTTCGTCATATTTTTATGATTATTACGATGATATATATAGTGAATATTGGGGATTTGTCTCTCGTCTTGACATCGGATTAAATCTTGGCCTTAAGTCTTCATTTGGCTTATACACAAATTACACTGCCAGAGCATCTAACGCCATAATTGTAGGCGCTTGCTACCGTTATAGATTTTAATCCATGAGAAAGTTCCTGACACTAATACTACTTTTGCTTACTCCTATCTTATGGGCTCGAGAGACAAAGACTCTCAACGCCCATTATGTATATGCGTTTCCCGAAAATCTGTCGCAATCAGAGGCTAAATCAATAGCTGTCGAACGCGCTATCACAGAGGCTCTTGCGTCAGAATTCGGATCAAGCATCAAAGCTGAGACCTGGACTGAACTCCGTAATATCAATGGTGAGTCACACAGTGATATGTGGACACTTGGCTCTTCTTTCGTTAAGGGAGAGTGGATAGAAACCATTGGTGAGCCTCGGTTTGAATTTAAGACAGACGGTCAAATGCTTGTGGTTGAGGTGTGGCTTAAAGGGAAAGCTGCTCCGATTAACAGTGCGTTTGTAGATCTTGATATCCGTACAATAAGAGTGAATAACCGAGGCTCATATGAATCTGAAAAATTCATGTCAGGAGACACGCTCCAACTTTCATTTTCCTCGCCTATTGATGGTAATCTCTTAATATTCCTTGCTGATGATCAGGGTAATGTTTTTCAACTATTACCTTTCCCACAGCAAAAAGATATATCGTTTGCTATTAAGGGCAGTGAAACGTATACCTTGTTTAAAAACAATTACATATATGAAGAGGAGCAATATATTATGATGACCGATAAGAGTATGGAGCATAATCTTCTATATGTAATATTCTCATCAGATAAAATCGTAAAGCCATCAACAAAATTGTTTGATAAGATTCAAGTGATATCTTCCGAAAACTTTAGGAAATGGCTCGGGAAATTACGTAACCATGATGATAACTTACAACTCAGAGTGTTGCCTATTACTATACTTAATTCGTCAAGATAGCATAACTTAACAGCATTGCCTTGACAGGAGGGGAGGGGAATAAAAAAAGCGCCGGAGGGCGCTTTTTTTGTGGGGTGGGAAGGAGGAATTACTGGCGGCCGGAGGTGGCTACTTCGCGGTCGATCTTGGCTACGAGGCCCTGGAGCACTTTGCCGGGACCTACTTCGATGAATTCGGTGGCGCCGTCGGCGATCATGTTGCGTACGGTCTGAGTCCAGCGTACGGGGGCTGTGAGCTGTGCTACGAGGTTGGCCTTGATTTCGGCGGGGTCAGTGTGGGGGAGGGCGTCAACGTTCTGATAAACGGGGACGATGGGGGCGTGAACCTCGGTGGCTTCGATGGCTTTGGCGAGCTCTTCGCGGGCAGGCTCCATTACGGGTGAGTGGAATGCTCCGCCTACCTTGAGCTTGAGGGCGCGCTTTGCGCCTGCTTCGAGCAGCTTGGCGCAGGCAGCGTCGATGGCTTCGATTTCGCCTGAGATTACGATCTGGCCGGGGCAGTTGTAGTTGGCGCAAACTACCACGCCGTCAACACCTTCGAGCACTTCCTCAACTTTTTCATCGGGGAGGGCGAGCACGGCAGCCATGGTAGAGGGCTTGAGCTCGCAGGCTTTCTGCATGGCCTGAGCGCGGGCGGCTACGAGCTTCAATCCGTCTTCAAACGACAGTGCGCCGGCAGCAGTGAGGGCTGAAAATTCGCCCAGCGAGTGTCCGGCCACCATGTCGGGCTGGAAGTCGTCGCCGAGTGTTTTGGCGAGAATTACTGAGTGAAGGAATATGGCAGGCTGGGTAACACGGGTCTGCTTGAGGTCTTCGTCAGTGCCTTCAAACATGAGGTCAGTGATGCGGAAGCCAAGGATTTCGTTGGCTTTCTCAAACATTTCGTGTGCCACGGGATTGTTGTCGTAAAGGTCTTTGCCCATTCCTACGAACTGGGCTCCCTGACCGGGGAAAACATAAGCTTTCATTACTATATTCGTATTTGCGTTAATTTCAGGCCACAAAGGTACTGAATTTTGTTATTTTTTCCAAAAAGCGGTGGTGAAGATAAGGAGTATGGTGTAAACTTCGAGACGTCCCGTCAGCATGATGAGCGAGAGAATCCATTTTCCGGCATCGGGGATGATGTCGTAGCTGCCGCCATAGCCGGTGACTCCGGCGCCGAGTCCGGTGTTGGAGATGCAGGAGAAGGCTGAGAAAAATGCGTCGACCAGGGGCACACCGAGGGCGGAGAGCAGCATACCACCTATAATAATAACGAGGACGTAGAGGCAGAGGAAGGCCACGACTTTGGATACCGTGTCGGCGGGGATGACGCGCTGGTTGACGCGCACGGAGTAGATACGGTTTTGATGCAGACAGCGGTATATCTCGTTGCGGCAGTATTTGAGGAGGTAGATCAGACGGTCAATTTTGGCTCCACCGCTGGTTGAGCCGGCGCAGGCTCCGAAAAACATCATGGCAAACACCAGCGAGAGGGCGAAGGTGCCCCAGTTTTCAAAGTTGGTCACTACATATCCGGTGGAGGTGATCGTGGAAACGATCATGAAGAGCGGGTCGAGCGTGACTGACTTTATCGAGTAGGCCTGGCCATTGATCACTATAGCGGCCACAAACATCAGATATACAACGAGAATGATGCGGAGATAGGCGCGGAAGATGTCGTTATGCCAGGCGGCGCGGAAGTCGCCCTGCGAGGCGCGGAAGAGTAGCGAGAAGCTTACACCGCCGAGAAACATGAACACCGTCAGCACGATGGTGATATAGTCTGATTTCCAGGCGGCTATTGAGGCATCTTCAGTGGAGAATCCGCCGGTGGACATTACGGAGAATGCATGGCAGATGGCTTCAAACGGCTTCATCGGGCCGATAACAAGCAGCGCGAAAAGCAGGATGGTGAGGATTATATAGATGATCCATAGGCCTTTGGCTGTCTGGCTGACGCGCGGGCGGAGCTTGTCGTGGGTGATACCGGTCACTTCGGCGTTAAACATCTGCATGCCTCCGGTGTTGTTGAGCATAGGGATTACGGCCAGGGTGAAGAGGATGATTCCCATACCGCCGATCCATTGCATGACGCTGCGCCAGATAATGATGCCGTGGCTGAGGTGGGATATCGAGTTAAACACCGTGGCGCCCGTGGTGGTGAAGCCTGACATCGTCTCGAAGAATGACTCCGAGATGTTAAGCGGATGATCCATCAGCATGAAGGGTATCATGCCGAATATCGAGAAGGCAACCCATACCAGGGCTGTCAGCAGGAAGCCTTCGCGCTTGGCCATATCCTTGCGGCGCGGGCGGATGAATGTCATTCCCAGACCGCAGACGAAGGTTGCCGCAATGGTGATGGCAAACCATTTCCAGTCATTTTCGTCATAGATCAGGCATGTCACCAGCGGCACGAGCAGGAAGATACATTCTATCAGCAGAAGCCATCCCACCACTCGCAGCAGAATAGGGAAATTTATGCCGGCGTTACGTGAAAATGCCATAGGTCAGTTGAATAGTTTTTCGATATTATGGATCACGCCATTGAGGCAGAATACTACCACATGGTCGCCGGGGCGGATTACGGTATTACCGGTCACGAGCATTCCGTGGCCGTCGCGGATAAGTCCGGCGATGGTCATGTCGTGTGACAGGCGCAGGTCTTTGACGGCCGCGCGGGTGATCTTCGAGCCCTCGCGCACCTCTATTTCAGCCACTTCGGCATCAGTCAGCGCAAGGCATTTTGAGGTAGATGTGTCAGTGTCGAGCAGTATCTGGAAGATGCGTGACGAGGCAAGGAGTTTCTTGTTGACAATCGTGCCGATGTTGAGGTTTTCGGCTTCGGAGATAAACTGGAGATTCTCCACCTCGGCAATTGTCTTGATCACGCCAAACTCCTTGGCCGACAGGCATGTGAGGATGTTGGTCTCGCTTGACTCGGTGAGAGCCACAAAGGCGTCGGTCGAGGTGATTCCTTCCTCGGTGAGGGTGTCGGTATCGCGGGCGTCGGCACATACTATCTCTGCATCGGGGCACTTCTCCGAGAGGTAGAGGCACTTTTCGCGGTCAGTGTCGATGATCTTGAAGTTGTATTTGTCATGCCCCATGGAGACGAGGCGTATGGCTATGCGGCTACCCCCCATGATCATGACGTCCTGGATGCGGCGGTGGGTTTTGCCGCAGAGCACTATAAGCTCATCGACATCCTCGCGCTTGGTGGCGATATATACGATGTCGCCTACGGAGATGTAGTCGTCGCCTCGGGGTATGATGGTCTCGTTGTTGCGCCGGATGGCGGCGATGTGGAATTTGTGGCTCTTCATGGCCACGTCTTTGAGCTGCATACCCACCAACGGGGCATTGTCGCGGATCTTCACGCCCACTACTATCAGCTCGCCGTCGTGGAGCTCAAACCAGTGTCTTACCCAGTTGCGTTCAAGAGCGGTAAGTATCTCCAGGGCAGCGAGGTATTCGGGATAGATAAGGTCGTCCACGCCTATTGAGGCGAAGTATTCGCGGTGCTCCTTCATCTTAAACTCGAAGTTGTCAATGCGAGCCACTGTCTTTTTAGCGCCCAAACTTCTTGCTATAGAGCATGATATGATGTTGCGTGTCTCATGCGGCGTGACGGCGATGAAAAGGTCGCAGCCGGCCACACGCGCTTGCGAGAGCGTCTGAAACGACGTAGGGTTGCCGCAGAAGGTCAGCAGGTTGTAATTGGCGTCAATTGAGGCCAATTTATCCTGATCGCTGTCAATCAGCGTAATATCCTGCTCCTCGCGGGAGAGCAGTTTTGCCAGATGTGAGCCTACTTCGCCGGCTCCGGCTATCACTATCTTCATCGTCCCGAATGTTTGAGGTTGATAATGGATTCGATTGCAGCGGCTATGCCGTCGGCATCAAAGCCGCAGAAAGCTTTGAGCTGACTGACGCTTCCGTGGGCTATAAATTTGTCAGGGATACCCAGGGTGATGACGGGGAGGCTGACGCCGTTTGCTGCAAACCATTCCATCACGGCTGCTCCGAGGCCACCCTTTACGGTGCCGTCCTCGACGGTGATTACCGGTGCGCCCTTTGCGGCGACTTCGCGTAGCAGATCCTCGTCGAGCGGGTTGAGAAATATCATGTCGTAGTGGGCTATCGAAGCGGAGGGGTGCTTCTCTATGGTCAGGTCGATGGCCTTGATCACATCGGCCGCCACGGTGCCTATCGAGAGGATCGTCACATCGTTGCCGTCAGCGAGGCGCTCACCTTTGCCTATGGGTAGAGGTGTGATTTCGGCCTCAGGTTCAAGGTTGTAGCCCGAGCCGCGGGGGTAGCGTATCGACATGGGGCCATCAGTATAACGGGCGGCGGTAAGCATCAGTCGCGACAGGTATTGAGGGTCGCGCGGGGCGCTGACGGTCATGCCGGGAATGGAGCGCATATACGCCAGGTCAAAAGCTCCGTGGTGGGTCACTCCATCCTCGCCTACGATGCCGGCGCGGTCAATGCACAGCACTACCGGAAGCCGCTGGATGGCTACATCGTGGATTATATGGTCGTATGCTCGCTGGAGGAATGATGAATAGATGGCTACGAAGGGCTTCATGCCCTCCTTGGCGAGGCCGCCGGCAAATGTCACGGCGTGACCTTCGGAGATGCCTACGTCAAAGGTGCGCTCGGGGAATGCCTTCTGCATCATGATCATGGATGTGCCGGAGAGCATTGCCGCCGTGATGCCTACGATATGCTTGTCAGTGCGGGCGAGGTTAACGAGCGTCTGCCCGAACACGTCCTGATATTTGGGATTGGAGCCGGAGGAGGTGATTCGCTCGCCGGTGGTGGGGTTGAAGATGCCCGGGGCATGCCAGTGGGTGGGATCCTCCTCAGCCGGAGCATATCCTTTGCCTTTGACGGTGCGCAGGTGGAGGATGCGGGGGCCGCGCATATCCTTGATGTCGGTCAGGACGTTGACCAGCGTGGTCATGTCGTGACCGTCAAAGGGGCCGAAGTAGCGGATGTTCAGGCCTTCGAAGATGTTTTGCTCGTTAGTGATCAGCGACTTAAGGCTATTGTTGAAGCGCATGATTTTGCCTTTGGCCTTGTCAGTGACCAGGTGGAGACGCTTGAGCAGGTTGAAGAGCTTGAAGCGGAAGTCGTTATACTTTTTTGACGTGGTCATGTGGGCAAGATATGAATTGAGCGAACCTACGTTGCGGTCAATTGACATATCATTGTCGTTCAGTATTATAAGCAGGTCGGCATTGGCATTGGCGGCATTGTTGAGCCCCTCGAAGGCCAAGCCGCCGCTTATCGAAGCGTCGCCTATCACGGCCACCACGTTGCGGCGCGGGGTCTCGCCCGAGAGAGCTGACGCTACAGCCATACCGAGCGCCGCCGAGATGGAGTTGGAGGCGTGGCCGGCTGTAAAGGTATCATATTCGCTCTCGTCAGGGTTAGGGAAGCCGCTCAGGCCGCCCCATTGGCGATTTGTAGCAAAGCGGTCGCGGCGTCCGGTTAATATCTTATGTCCGTAAGCCTGATGACCCACGTCCCACACGATGCGGTCACGCGGAGTGTTAAATACGTAATGCAGCGCTACGGTGAGCTCCACGGCGCCCATCGATGAGGCAAAGTGCCCCGGATTTTTAGAGAGAGAGGCAATCAGAAACCGACGCATCTCGTCGCACACCTCAGGGAGCTGCGACACCGGAAGCCGGCGAAGATCCTCCGGCGAATCTATACTGCTCAGCAGTGGATAGTCATTTCCGGACGACGGTCTGTCAATTATCTCGTTTGCCATTCTTGATATATTTCTTATATAGAGGGACCCACACGATAATGGCCGAAGCCACGAGCGTAAACGCTACCCGCAGCGAAAACCTCTGACTCGTAATCAGTAACCAGCAGAGAGCCAGCCACAACACGGCTATGAACACAAATCGTATTATCGTGGATCTATCCATCATGATGACTCCTTGAATTATTCAATCTACAAAAGTACAAAAAAAAATTGAATGGAGTGCAAATGAAGCGAGGGTGTTGCAAAACTAATCTCAGGCCCGGAGGACCGTCGTAGTTGGAAACCCCACGTTTACGTGGGGCTATGGCGATCTCCCTGATACTGAGGCTCGGAGAGCCGATGTTGTGGTTACGGCTATTTCATTACCACAACATCGCCTCTCCGAGGCTCAATTGTTTGATTATCAGCCGACCCCACGTAAACGTGGGGTTTCCGACAACAACGGCGCTCCGCGCCTGAGATTAGTTTTGCAACACTCAGCGATCAAAGAGCTCGCTTCATTGTTCTAACAAAAAATCCGGGATCGCCGATGGGGCTGTCCCGGATTATGTAGGGTCGAAGCGCGAATAAAAATTGACTTTAACGTAGCGTCATCACGACGGTAGATAAAATTTGTTTCTAAACCTTAAACAATTTACGTAATCATTATAAAACAAATTGGGATATTTGCTTGGTCTATTCGGAATCTTTGACGAATGTCAAACGGTCATGTAGCACGCTACACTCCCTTTTTGACATTGTCAAATATTCTCGAATATACCTTCGCATCTATCATAAGTTGTTATTTTAATGCTTACTTACCCGCGCTTCGATGGGATTATCGGATTATTTTACGAGCACTTTGCTTACGTTGTTGCCCTGACGACGGATGAATACGCCGTTTGCGGGGTTCTCAACGCGGATACCCTGGAGGTTGAAGTATTCAACAGCGCCCTCAGCCTCAACAGTTACAGCCTCGATACCGGTGGTTTCGCTGTCAGATACAGCGAGAGTCTTCACTTCGCTCTTCTGACCGTTAAGGTAAGAGAAGTAGCTGAGAGTACCGGGAGTGTCAAGAGTGATAGCCTCGGTGTAGAGAGCGTGCTCAACATCGTTGTGCATTACGCCAGCCTTGAGAGGAGCGTTTTCAGCACCTGATTCATTTACAGCGGGGATGAAAGCATAGTAGATGTGAGCCTTTTCGTTTTCGTGAGAAAGGGTGATAGTCACGGTCTTGCCTTCCAGGTTGATAGCATCGGTAGTCTGGTCATGAGCAGGAGCAGCGGGCACGAGGTTCTCGGGAAGGATGTAACCTACACCGTTAAGCTGGTAAGTAGTACCGGTAGCGTAGAGGGTGTAAGTGTGGCCGGCTTCAAGAGTAAATGTAGTTACAGTCCAAGCATAGTCATATTTGTCAGAACCCCATTCGCCATGATATACGTTCTTGGCAAGTTTGGTAGTGGGAGCTTCCTGATCAACTGCGAATATTGACTTGCCATCTTTAGTATAGTCATAGTAGTGGTTTACAGTGATTTCGTTGTTTTCAACATCGTCAACTTCGTCTTTGAGGTTGGCATTTTCTTCAACCTGACGGCGGCCGAATACAGCGATAGTCATGTCTGTAGTGGGTTTAACAACGATAGGAGTGCTGCCACCGTTATCAGTACCGGTAACGTTGTCTACTGAGGGAGCAGCCTTGGTGCGGAGCTGCATGGCTTTAGCAAAGGTGTATCCGGCATATGTTTTACCATAATCGGTGAGCTTGCTCTCATAAACAGTGGTGAGTGACAATTTTTCGTCATTGAAAAGCTCTGCTTCAGCTGCTACTTCGGTGTCGGCAGTAACGCTGAAGAGGCCGTCAACGTGGAAGGGAGCTTTAACCATGTCTACGCCGACATTCACGTCAGTCTTGTTGGTGAGGACGTTGATGACGGTTGAAGCTACAGCGGGCTTGTAGTTGTCATCACCGGCAAATGAAGCAGTGATGGTGGTTTCACCGAGAACGCCTTCAACAAGAGAAATAACACCGTTTTCGTCGACTGTTGCAGATGAACCGGTTGCGGTGTACTCAACTGCTACATTAGAGGGGTTGTTGAGAACAGGAGCATTGAAAGCTTCACGGAGCTTGAGTGTAACAGTAGCGGGATCCCATGAAAGTTCAACTTCATCGCGAGCGTCAACGAAACCTGCGTCTTCTACTTCACCGGTGATTACGATTGTAGAAGCCCAGCAAGATTTTGTACCTTTTTTACCATCGTAAACGTTAAATACGAGGGTGTTAGAGCTGCTGAGGGGATTCCAATCCATTGCATCAATGGCGGCTGCATCATAGTTTTTATATGTGTACCAATCATTTTCGGCTTTATTACGGTTAAAACCAACACCTGTTTGAACGGTTAATTTAGTACCATCTCCGTTGATGAAAAGGACATTGGCTCCTATTGTGTTATCTGTGCCGACTTTACCAACATAGAAAGAAATGTTTGTTACTTTCAGTTGCTTACCGTCTTGAACGGTGAAAGGAAATTTGATATAGTTATTGGTGTTTGATCCGGCGGTGGAAGGAAAGGCACTGGAAGGAGAGATTTCGAGACCTTTTACATTATTTGTTGTGCGATTCCCTTTTACTGAAAGATTTGAGCCGAGAGTCATATCTGATGCGGTAACGAATTCTGCACCATCGCCTTCAATTGTTGCACCAAGTTGGCTCTTGTCGCTAAGAGCCCAGGTGATGGTCACCGTTTCGGCTGAGACGGTGAAGGCTGCGAGGACTGCAGCCATGAGGGTAAAGATTTTTTTCATAAAAGATATTTTAATTTTTAAGGTTAAGTTTCGTGTTTTGGTATGCGAATTTGGCTACAAAGTTAAACATACTTTCACAAATTACCCCCCCCCAATTGCTAAATAAAGTTAAATAATGTTAGCAAAGGTTTTAATGAATATGTGTGTACATAGAAAGATTGTTTTTCAGACGGCACAGCTGGTCGTAGGGACGTGGCCTGCCACGTCCGCCGAGCAAAAAAGTGTTTTGATGTGTAAGATGTTGGGAGATAAATCATTCGCTGCGGACGTAGCAATCAACGTCCGCAGCGCAAAAATGTAATTTTTATGTGTAAGAGATTGGGTAATAGATTATTCGGGGCGGACGTGGCAGGCCACGTCCCTACCGGGCGCCTTTTTCGACAAACAATCAACGACTAAAAACCGGGGTGGAGAGGTAGCGTTCGCCGGTGTCGGGGAGGAGGGCGATGATCATTTTGCCTTCGTTGGCAGGTTCGCGGGCAAGCCGGAGTGCTGCTGCAAGTGCTGCTCCGGAGGATATTCCTGCAAGGATGCCTTCACGCGTTGCGAGCATACGGGCGGTAGCCATGGCTTCGTCGTCAGTGATGGCCATCACGCGGTCAATTACCGAAGAATGATAGTTGGCCGGGATGAATCCCGCGCCTATGCCCTGAATCTTGTGAGGGCCGGCTTTGCCACCTTCGAGCACGGGAGAGGCGGCCGGTTCGACTGCTACGATCTTTACCTCAGGGTTATGAGCTTTCAGGGCCTCGCCGACGCCGCTGACAGTGCCACCGGTGCCTACTCCGGCCACGAATATGTCAATCTCGCCGGCAGTTGCTGCCCAGATCTCCTCTCCGGTGGTGAGGCGATGTGCCTCGGGGTTGGCCGGGTTGTCAAACTGACCCATGGTCACTGCCCCCGGTGTAGCCTCGATGATCTCGCGGGCTTTACGGATAGCTCCGCTCATCCCCTCTGCCCCGGGAGTAAGCACAAGCTCGGCGCCAAGTGCACGCAGCAGGCGCTTGCGCTCCTCGCTCATGGTCTCGGGCATGGTCAGAATAAGATGGTAGCCTCTGGCGGCGGCTATCCATGCCAGACCGATGCCGGTGTTGCCGCTGGTGGGTTCCACGATGGTGGCGTCAGGCTTGAGTGAGCCATCCTTCTCAGCAGCGTCAATCATGGCAAGAGCCACGCGATCTTTGACGCTCCCGCCGGGATTGAAACTCTCGACTTTGAGCACTATGCGTGCTTTGAGATGCTCCTCGCGCTCGATGTTGCAGGCTTCGACCAGCGGAGTGTGGCCGATAAGTTCTGTCAGGCTTTGATAGATCATTGCGGTGTCATTTGAAGGTTACGGGTAGAGGTGAGGGCCTCGGGCTGTAGGATGCGGGAGTAGGGAGGCACGGAATGTGTAAGCCATACGTTGCCACCCACCACGCTGTCGTGGCCTACGGTGATACGCCCGAGGATCGAAGCTCCGGAGTAGATGGTGACGTTATCCTCGATGATGGGGTGACGGGGCACGTTGACCGGATGTCCATTGTCGTCAAGGGTGAAGTTTTTCGCTCCGAGCGTTACGCCCTGATAGAGCGTGACGTGGTTGCCGATAATTGAAGTCTGGCCGATCACCACACCTGAGCCGTGGTCTATAGCGAAATACTCGCCAATGACTGCTCCGGGGTTGATGTCGATACCGGTCTCGGAGTGAGCGAGCTCGGTGATGATGCGGGGGAGAGCCGGAACGCCCAGATCGAGCAGTGCATGGGCTGTGCGATAGTTGACCATGGCTTGCACCACAGGGTAGCTGAGAATGATTTCGCCGTAGTCGTCGACGGCGGGATCGTTGTCGTACATTGCCTGAACGTCAGTATAGAGCAGGCGCTTGATCTCAGGCAGCATGTCGATAAATCGCAGGCTGAGGGCTGATCCTACGGTCTGGGCATCATCGCAGGTGGTGCGGGGGTCAAACTGAAAACCGTTGATCACCTCGCGGGTGAGCTTGGAGTAGATCTTCTCCAGATTTATGGCGATAACTGCCGAGCGGATCGACCGGCAGTTGCGGCGGCGGTCGTAAAACTCCGGAAAGATTACGGTCTTCACCATGTCGATGATCTCGCGCAGAGCCTGAATCGACGGGAGCGGAGCCCGACCCGGAGGAGTCATCTTCTGCTCCATGTCGGAGGTCGCGGTCAGCGCTTCGACATTGCGGCGGAGTACTTCATCAGCGTTGAACATATTAGTTGTTAGTTGTTAGTTTTTAGTTTTTAGTTTTTAGTTTTTAGTTGTTAGTTTTTAGTTTTTAGTTTTTAGTTTTTAGTTTTTAGTTTTTAGTTTTTAGT
>JAMPAP010000022.1 GCA_023667185.1 Lachnoclostridium sp. | reverse complement strand
CAAAGCCTTTTTTATGCCTAGCTCATTGACAAAAGTCTAAATCCGAAACTTGAGTCATTTACAAGATCGGCCAATGCCTGAATATGTAGAGGATGGATGGAGCGTTTTCGATGATCCTGTCTTTAAAGATTGTATGTCGCAAATCACGGGCATTTCGCTTCTTTCTGACGTCACCCTGTGGCTACCTTTTCCGAAAGAATCAATCTTTGTATCTTGTTTACCCACTGGTAATGAAGCACATATATCAACTCTTCAAGTCTTGAAGCAGGAACTGGATGAGCTTAACCGGCAGACTTGGAATGCTGATGAACCGACCATCCTGTCATGGAGGGAAAATAAATATTATGAACCCGTAAAACAAAGCAAAGTCAAGCTTTTATTTGGGTCATTGTTTAGCAAAAATTCGCGTAATAGATATCGTACGGAAGATTTGGCACAATGTGCTTTCTCCATTCTTTATCAGACGGTAAATTTTGCCCTCGATCACGACGTCCCTGTATTGTTGGACTATTAATCCATAAACACGAGGTAGACGGCGAGGATCAGGCAGACAAAGGCTGCGAAGTGATTCCAGTGGAGGGTCTCTCCGCGGAAGAATACTACGGTGAATACAGTGAAGACTATCAGTGTGATAGCTTCCTGTATCACTTTCAGTTGCATAAGCGAAAATTGACCGCCGTTTTCATGAAATCCCATCCTGTTGGCCGGCACCTGAAACAGATATTCGAACAGCGCAATACCCCACGACACGAGTATCACCACGATTAACGGCGTAGAGTTAGTAAACACTTTCATTTCTTGCAACTTAAGATGTCCATACCATGCGAAGGTCATGAAAATGTTGGAGATCACGAGCAATAATATTGTAAGCCAGCCGTTCATAGTGATGATTTCTTTCTGAAAAAAACGGTGCAAAATTAATCATTACTTTTTTGCTACGAGGTTAATTGATGTTAATATAATTGCCCGTCAGCGGAATTTTTTGTATCTTTGTGGAATATATGGGTGATGCCCTCATCAATTCTGAATATCACAGTGATTAGTAACCAATGAAAAGACTTCTATATATTTTTACGATAATACTTTGCGCCGCAGGCTTGCAGTCGATTATCCCGACGAAGCTCATCGCAGCCCCGATAATCAACTCAAAATCAGCTGAAAAAGAGGTAATACTCGAAAGTGGCGACGCTCTTGCGCTTTCGCCATGGGAGCTTTTGGGCGAGGATGACGGCCTTGGTGATATGGCCGGCTCGCTGACCACCCTTCAGAGCGACCTCGTGGACTATGCTTCGCGATTCATAGGCACCCGCTACCGTCATGGCGCCAAAGGCCCATCGGCCTTTGACTGCTCAGGATTCACAAGCTATGTGTTCCGCAACTTCGGCATGACACTTTCCCCCTCATCGCGCGCCCAGGGTCTCCAGGGTCGTCAGATCAGCAAGGATGAAGTCATGGTGGGCGACTTGATGTTTTTCTCCGGCCGCCGCGGCGGCAAGACCATCGGCCACGTTGGCATGGTGGTCGACGTGGATGAAGCCACCGGCAAAGTGAAATTTATCCATGCCGCCACAAGCCGTGGCGTGGTGATTGAATCATTTCCTGACGGAGGCTATTATTCAAGCCGCTTCCTGCAATATCGCCGCGTAATCGGGTCAAACTCCCCCGCGCCCGAGCTGGCAAGCGAGGTTGACAACGAGATTGACGACCTTCTCTAACAAACACACATATATACTAAATCATATCATAAGTCATCGGAAGGTGTGAGCTACATCACCATGACTGAAACTTAAACCTCTTACGTCAATGCATATTCAAAAATACATATTACTATATATGGTATCGCTCTTTGCCATGCTTTCAGGCAATACCACCTGCAGTTCGTCAGCAGGTGACGATCCTGATGTGCCCGGTGATAACGATATCGAAAACGTCACCGGGAAGGTTCACCGCAATGTGCTCGTCTACATGGTGGCTGACAACTCTCTCGGAGCTTACAACTATGACCAGGACGACCTCGATGAGATGCTAATCGGCGCACAAAATGGCGACCTTAACGGTGGCCGGCTCCTCGTGTACCACAACCGCCGCGGCACCAACACCGGCTCTGTGCCTCAACTGCTTGAGGTCACTGCTTCGGGTATAAAAGTGCTAAAGGAGTATCCGGATGATCCTGATATCTATTCAGTTGACGTCGACCGTATGCGCGAGGCGATTGCTGACTCACGCCGTTATGCTCCGGCCGACGATTACGGCATAGTGCTCTGGAGCCACGGCGACGGCTGGAAAGAGACATCTTCGGCTCGCTCTGACTCCCCCATACTCCGCTCCTTCGGAGACGACCGCGGCCAAAACATGAAGATATCCTCGCTCCGCCAGGCTCTTGAGGGGCAGAACTTCAGTTTCGTCTACTTCGATTGCTGCTTCATGGCTACAATTGAAGTGATGTATGAGCTCCGCAATGTGACACCCGTGATAGCCGGTTCAGGGATTGAACTACCTAACGCCGGCATGCCTTACCATCTCAATTTGTCATCATTTTTCGCAAACGGAAAGGCCAATATCCTGCAGGCTGCCAAGAACACTTTCGAGTATTATGATGCGATGTCTGACTTTAACCGCACGTGTGCCATGACCGTAGTCAACACCGCCGCCATCGATGAACTTGCTTCAGCCACCCGACGCATATTTGCCACCGTAACTGACTATTCGCAAGACCTTAACACCCTGCAGCGCTATGAGCGCCCGGGATGGATTCCCTCGCTCTACGACTTCCGCCAGTATATCGAAATGATATGCACTGATCAGGCACTGCTCTCCTCCTGGCAAAAGGCCTTTGACAACACCGTAGTCTACGCCGCCCACACTCCGACGATATTCTACGAGTTGTATCTCGACCACTATTGCGGGCTCGGCTCCTACGTGATAATGTCGCCCTCTGACGTCACATTCCGTAATTACAACCTCCGCCCCTGGTTTACTGATGTCGTATCAGCCTCACCATTATACGATTAAGTGACGATTAAAAAATAACTAAATTCATGTTACAAGCTACTGACTCCATCGCTACTGAAGCGGCTGAATCCACAGCCGAGAGCCTCTCGGCTCTGAAATCCATGTCGCTCGAAGATTTTCTGTCGACTATAATTAACAGCTCGATTCACTTCCTGATCTCGCTCGCCATAGCGATCGTAATCTTTTACGCCGGGCGATGGATAATCGGTAAAATCTACAATATCGTAAACCGCATCCTCATCAAGCGCAAGGCCGAAGCATCACTTACCACGTTTATTCTCAGCCTTGTAAACATACTGCTCTACTTTATCCTGATTGTCACCGTAATTGGCATCCTCGGCATACCCACCAGCACTTTCCTTGCTCTGTTTGCCTCTGCCGGCGTCGCTATCGGTATGGCTCTCAGCGGCACACTGCAAAACTTCGCCGGAGGCGTGCTCATCCTCTTGCTTAAGCCGTTTAAGGTAGGCGACTTCATTGAAGCCCAGGGTTTTTCAGGCAAAGTGAAAGCCATTACGATATTCAACACCATCCTCACTACACCCGACTACAAGTCAATCCTCATCCCTAACGGCCCGCTCTCCACCGGCTCAGTCAACAACTACTCCACTCAGGCCTACCGCCGCGTAGACTGGACCGTGTCAATCTCATACGGTAACGACTTTCCCACAGCCCAGCGTGTGCTCTTAGAGATGCTCAACGAGGATCCTCGCGTGATCAAGGAATCAATCGATGGCGTAACTGATGCTCCATTCGTGCGACTCTCGTCAATGGCCACCTCGAGCGTCGACATCACCGTCAGAGCCTGGGTAAATGCTGCCGATTACTGGAACGTCTACTTCGACTTCAACGAGCGCGTCTATGTCGAGCTTGAGCAGAAAGCCGGCGTCTCCTTCCCCTTCCCGCAACTCGACGTCCACCTCACCTCCCAATCCAACTAATCTCCCGCCTAAATTACGAGGCAAAAATAGGCGCGGAGGCGACTGCATCCGAGCCCTCACCTCAACGCCGTAAAAAACGAGAGAGGCCCGGAACACCCGGCGGGCATGAGATTGTCAGTCATCTCTTTAGCACTTCGCTTCAGCGAAGTCACCGCTTTAGCGCTATGTCTTGGCATAGTTATCGCTTTAGCGCCTCGCCTTAGCGAAGAAACCCCACATTTATGTCAATGCAGTTAAAATAACGTCAACGGAGGCTCTTCGAGCCTCTTTCGATGCTATCTTAACGGCTTGTGCCGATTCTACACGCTCTGCTATTCATACGTTAAATTAGGTTAATAATCTTGGAAGGTGGTGGTTTTCTTTATATCTTTGCGATATAAAATAATATCATTTTAATATCACAGATATGAAAACTAATAATGAGTATGAATTTCAAGGCGCGTGTATCAATGGATTTCTGATGCTTGCCGTTGAGCTTCTTTTAATCCCATTGCTGATTGTGCTGTCATGGATTGTATCTTTACCTTTAGAAATTTCCATCATTTCAACTATCGTGCTCGGTGTGATATGGATAATCTTCATGTGCGGATTTATTATCCAGCAGCCCAACCAGTCGCGCGTGATGATTTTTTTCGGCGAATATCGCGGTACGTTCAAGCGTACCGGCTATTTCTGGGTAAATCCTTTTATCGAGGCAAAAAAGATCTCACTTCGCATCCGCAACATGGATATCGAGCCTATCAAAGTCAACGATAAAACGGGCAATCCGGTGATGATCGGTATGGTGCTCGTGTGGAAAGTGAGTGATACTTATCGTGCCGTATTTGACGTAGACACTCCTGAGTCTCAGCTTATTACTATCGAGCAAGGTAACACCGCCGGCGTTAAGTCAGTGAAGAAGGACGCGCTGCAGGAATTTGTTCGCATCCAGAGTGACGCTGCTCTGCGCGAGGTTACGGGTCAATTTGCATACGACGACACTGATGCCCACACTGACGAAATCACCCTGCGCGGAGGCGGTGAGGAAATAAACAATCTTCTTGAGCATAAGCTTAATGAGCGACTTGCCATGGCTGGAATCGAAGTAGTGGAGGCACGCCTCAACTACCTGGCCTACGCTCCTGAAATCGCTGCCGTGATGCTGCGCCGCCAGCAAGCGTCGGCTATCATCGCGGCTCGCGAGAAAATAGTGGAAGGAGCTGTGTCAATGGTGAAAATGGCTCTTGACCAACTATCAGCAGATCAAATCGTTGAACTTGATGAAGAGCGCAAAGCCACTATGGTGAGCAATCTTCTCGTAGTATTGTGCGCTGATGAGCCTGCCCAGCCTGTGCTCAACACCGGTACATTATATCAATAACTGCAGATGGATAAGAAATCCACATCAAACAAAGGTTTTCTCCTGCGCCTCGACCCGGCTACCATGGAACTCGTGGAACGATGGGCGGCGCAGGAGTTCCGATCTGTCAACGGCCAGCTCCAGTGGATCATCAACGATGCCCTGAAGCGCCACGGCCGCCTGCCCAAGGAACCGGAAAAGCCTTGATTTTCTGCAAAATTTGATTTTTATTGCCTCTATATTTGCAATAGCTGTCAGAAAGTTATAACTTTGTGGTTTAGTAAAAATATACCACTCATTATCATAAAATGAAACGCTTTCTGATCAGTTTTCTCGGCACTATGGCCGGAATATGGTTGTCAATATTGCTACTGTTTGTAGGATTTTTCATTGTGATAGTCGCTGCAGTAGCATCTTCATCATCGACAAAAAACTCAGGCTCGATAGGCAAGAACACCGTACTGCATCTTCAGATGTCAGGTGAAATTACTGACCGTCCCTCTACGCCCGACCTTCAGCAGATAATCACCGGCGACGATAGCAACTCACAGGGTCTCAACGACATAACCGGCGCTATCCTGCTTGCCGCCCGCGACAAAAACGTCGATGGCATCTTTATCGACTGCGCGGGAGCATCAGCCGGAGTGGCTTCCCTTCAGGCTATCGTGACTGCCCTTGATCAGTTCAAAGCCATTGCTCCAGAGAAATGGATATACGCTTACGCTGACTCTTACTCGCAGTCCGACTATCTCGTAGCTTCGGCAGCCGACAGCATCTTCCTCAACCCGATAGGCGAAGTTGACATCCACGGCCTTGCCTCTATAGGAATGTATTTCAAGGACTTGATGGAAAAGGTAGGTGTGCAGGCCCAGGTTGTCAAGGTGGGCACTTACAAGAGCGCCGTTGAGCCTTTCCTTCTCGACTCCATAAGCAAGCCCGCCCGCGAGCAGCAGCAGCTTTACCTCTCAAACATCTGGTCAACGCTCACCGAGATTATCGCAGCTGGCCGTGAGGTCACTGCAGAGGACGTCAACAGCTGGGCCGATGATATGCTCATTTCCCTTGACCAACAGACATATATCGAGAAGCGCATCGTCGACAGCCTCGTGTATCGTCACGACATGGAGCAGATCCTCGCCCGGAAAGTAGGTAAGAAGGAAGCTAACTTGGTCAATATCGCTGACTACTGCAACGCATCTAATATAGGCAAAATTGACCGTATCTACAGCAGCGAACCCTCAGGAAAATCAGAGGCCACTATCGCCGTGCTCTACGCCACAGGCGACATCACCACTGACGGAAAAGAGGGTATCGTATCCGAAAAACTCGTCCCTGAGATTTTTGATCTCATTGACAATGATGATATTGACGGACTGATCATGCGCGTCAACTCGGGTGGCGGCAGCGCCTTTGCTTCTGAGCAGATATGGCATGCCCTCGAGCAGTTTAAGGAGAAAACCGGCAAACCGTTCTACGTGTCCATGGCTGATTATGCAGCATCGGGTGGCTACTACATCTCATGTGGCGCCGACAAGATCTTTGCTGAGCCTACTACCCTCACCGGCTCAATAGGTATCTTCGGTATTATGCCTAACGCTGAAAAGCTCCTCAACGACAAGCTCGGCATCCATACATCCACAGTGGCCACTAACCCCGGCTCCGTGATGCTCACCCCCTACAAGGCTCTCACCCCCGCGCAGTATGCAGCCATGCAGAAGTATGTGGACCGCGGCTACGAGCTCTTCACCTCACGCTGCGCCGAGGGTCGTGGCATCGAGCAGGACTCCATCAAGAAGATTGCCGAGGGGCGTGTATGGGACGGCCGTGAAGCTCTTCGCATAGGTCTCGTCGATGAGCTCGGCGGCCTTGATAAAGCTATTGCAGCAATGGCTGAGCAGCTTAACGCCCGCAATACCACCATCGAAGAATATCCCGTGCTGAAGCCCGACTTCTGGTCAATACTTCTCGAGACCGGCAACCAGCTGCAGACCCGCAATCTCCGCGACCGGCTCGGCCCGCTCTATCCCGCCTTCAAGGCCGCCAGCGAGGCTCTCGAAAACGACCCGTTACAGTGTCGCATGGACTACGTCATTATACATTAATAATATATACTCCTCCTGACTTCTGTCACCATGGCCCGAAGCAAAATACTCGCAACACTTCTGCTACTCCCGATTTCCAAAATCTACGGAGCAGTGATGGCCGTGCGTAACAAGATGTTTGACACCGGAATGTTGAAGAGCCACTCGTTTGACGTCCCGGTTATCGTAGTCGGCAATCTTGCAATGGGTGGCACCGGAAAGACTCCTCATGTGGAATACATCATCGAGTCACTCCGCCAAAAGTATCATATCGGAGTGCTTTCTCGCGGCTACAAGCGGTCAACCAAAGGCTTCGTGCTCGCCCAGCCGCAGTCGCGCCCTGAGGATATAGGCGATGAAAGCTACCAGATTTACCGCAAATACGGCCCCGAAATCACCGTTGCCGTATGCGAAAAGCGTGCCGACGGCATTGCCCGCATGCTGCAGATCGATCCCAAGATTTCGCTGATAGTTCTTGACGATGCTTTCCAGCACCGCTACGTCAAGCCTACGGTTTCGATCGTGCTCACCGAGTACAACCGCCCGTTGTTTCGCGACAACCTCCTTCCCTACGGACGCTTGCGCGAGCCCCACAGCTCGCTCAATCGTGCCGACATTGTGGTTGTTACCAAGTGTCCTGACGAGGTCAAGCCGATGGATTTCACCCTCTTCAAGGAGAAACTCAAGCTCTTTCCTTACCAGCGGCTTTACTTCTCGCGCTTCAGCTACGGATCAGTAGTTCCGGTGTTTGAAGATGCAGCCAAAAGCATCCCTAATCTTGACTGGATAGAGCCGGGAACATGGGCGCTGGCTCTTACCGGGGTGGCTAATCCCAAGCCATTCACCCGCTACCTGCGCACCCACAAGCTCAAGGTGAAGCTATGCAAATTTGATGACCATCATAACTTTACCGCTTCTGACATGGAGGAAATCGAGCGGCGCTTTGATGCCATAACGGCTAAAGAAAAATATATCTTCACCACCGAGAAGGATGCCGTACGCCTCTTCAACAACCCCTACTTTCCCCACCGCCTTAAGCCTTACATTTTCTACATTCCCATAACCGTGGAATTTATTTCTGACACCGATAATGATTTTTCTCTCGGTATTGAGAAAACTCTTCGCGATGCTAAATTGTTTGGTAATTAAAATATATCATACTTAATATTATAATCATCTCTGAAAATGTTAGATAAAATAAATCAGACAGCTGACTTCCTGCGCTCCCGCGTAGAAGGCGAGATGCCTCGCATAGCTATTATCCTCGGCACCGGACTCGGTGCACTCGTTGACCATATTGACGACAAACAGTTTATCGCTTACAAGGAGATTCCTAACTTCCCCATCTCTACGGTGGAAGGACATAGCGGCAACCTCATCTTCGGAACCATCGCCGGCAAGCGCGTAATAGCCATGCAGGGGCGTTTCCACTACTATGAAGGTTACGACATGAAGCAGGTGACTTTCCCCGTCAGGGTTTTCAAGGCTCTCGGTGTAGAGACTCTCTTTGTATCAAACGCTTCAGGCGGCATGAACAAAGAATTTGTCGTAGGCGACGTAATGGTTATCACTGACCATATCAACCTCTTCCCCGAGAATCCCCTCCGCGGCAAGAACTACAACGAGCTCGGCGACCGCTTCCCTGCCATGACCGAGGCTTATGACAAACATCTGATCCACCTCGCAGAGGAAATCGCAGCCGAGAAAGGTATCCGTCTGATGCACGGCGTATACGTTGGAGTCACCGGTCCTACTTTCGAGACCCCTTCGGAATATGAATACTACCGCCTTATCGGTGGCGACTGCGTAGGTATGTCTACCGTTCCTGAAGTCATCGTGGCCAACCATGCCCACATGAAAGTGTTTGGTCTCTCAGTGATTACTGACCTTGGCGGCAAGGACGTCACCCAAGTGCCTACCCACGAGGAAGTGCAGCAGGCTGCCACAGTGGCTCAGCCCAAGTGTCTTGAAATAATGAAAGAACTCGTAGCCCGCATCTGATGGAAATCTCCGAACTTGGTGAATTTGGTCTCATTGACCGGCTGACGGAAAATCTGCCCAAAGTCAACGCCTCGACTCTCAAGGCCGTAGGTGATGATGCCGCCGTGCTGTCCTACCCAGACACCCGCGTGCTCGTCACCACGGATCTTCTTCTTGAGGGGGTACACTTTGACCTGACCTACGTCCCGCTGAAGCACCTTGGCTACAAGTCGGCCGTAGTCAATATCTCCGACATCGTGGCCATGAACGGCACTCCGCGCCAGATCACCGTATCGCTGGGCATTTCAAGTCGCTTCCGTGTGGAGGATATCGAGACTTTCTACGAGGGAGTCCGCCTTGCTTGCGATATCTACGGCGTTGATATCGTAGGTGGTGATACCACCTCATCCCGTCAGGGGCTAGTGATCTCCATCACCTGCATTGGGGATGCCCCGGAGGAAAAGATAGCCCGCCGCGACGGCGCCAAGGACACTGATCTAATCTGCGTCACCGGCGACCTCGGAGCGGCATATATGGGTCTGCAACTCCTTGAGCGCGAGAAGATAGCCTCGGCCGGAAAGAAGGATTTCGTTCCGCAATTCCAAGGCAAGGAATACATCATCGAACGCCAGCTCAAGCCCGAAGCCCGTCTTGACGTAATCAAAGAGCTCGATCGGGCAGGGATAGTGCCTACATCCATGATGGATATCAGCGATGGCCTCAGCTCGGAGCTGCTCCACATCTGCAAGCAGTCGGGCGTAGGTTGCCGCATATATGAGGATCGTATTCCTATTGATTATCAGACAGCTGTCATGGCCGAAGAACTGGGTATGAACCTCGTCACCGCAGCCCTTAACGGCGGCGAAGACTACGAGCTGCTCTTCACTGTGCCTCTCCACTACCATGATCGCATCGAGAAAATTCCCGGAGTAAAGCTCATAGGCCATATCACCAAAGCTGACCTCGGATGTGCCATGATCACCCGCGACGGCGGCGAAATTCCTCTGCGTGCTCAAGGATGGAATCCGCTGAAGGCAAGCGAATAAGCTGATGTCAAAATTCGCTACATCAGGCCAGCACCGTGGACTCACTACTCTGGTAGCGCTTTTTCTGATCATCTCAGCCGCCATAGTGACAATGTCGAAATGCGGCTCTGAAAATATCGACCCTGTGGATGTCAAAGTTGACTCCGCAGGGTTCGTTTCTACCCGCATGACTGAGCCTAATGACTCTGCCAAGCGTAAAAGCACTAAAAAATCCGGAAAGAAAAAAGCTGTCCCGATGCCACGCTCGCCTCTTGACGAGCCGGTACAATAATCACTCGTTCCATATCCCGTGAGCTCGACGGGTCAGAATCCTCATCATCTGCTTGCGCATCACCCACGACTGCACTACATACACTATCGTAGGAAACATTACAAGCCCCGGAATCCCCATATAGCGGCACGAATACGTCATCACGGGGTAAGCGATTATAGCAAAAGCCACATAAATATATAGTTGAAGCTTGATTTTACCTATGCCGCTTATCAGGCAGGTATAAACATTGGATGCGCATATCGCCACATTATATATCGCCACCACGATACTCATAGTCCAGCTTACCTGCACCTGGTCACCCACCCACAACTTGTAGAACACCTGTGAGCCGGCAAGCATTACCACCATCCCCGGTAGCATAAACTTCAGCATCATCCGCTCAATAGAGCGGGTTTTGTCGAAAATCCACCGGTAGTTGCCGCGGGTATAGGCGTCTGTGGTGGCGGCCCAGAAGGGGAACATCATGAGCATCATCGCCGTATGCACAATATTGAAATATTTGAACGACACATTATATTCAGTCACAGTCACCGGACCAAGCTCACGGGTGATAATGACATTCATCATCTGGAATATAAGCATGGTGGAAATAGAGATGAAGAAAAATTTTCCTCCCATGCCTATCAGCTCTTTCACGAGCGACGGCTTCACGTAGCTTATCGACGGGACATATTGCTTATAGCGGGTCATAAACAGTATCACACTGCCTATCAGCAACGTTATTGCCGGAATACCTGACAACAAGAACGCAAGTGTCACGAGCGATCCATGGCCGTTGACATTGACAAGGATGATCACTATTATAAGTATCACTATCTGACCTATCACTCCTATAAGTGACGAAACGCCGGTCAACTGGTCACCTATCAGTATATTTGACATAACCGTGACCACAAGCATCAGCGCGAAGCAACCCAAAATAATCTGCATCACATCCGTCAGCTCCACACGATACGAGGCATCAACGTTAAGCACACTGCTCCAGTCAATTATGCCAAACAGAGGATATGCCACCGCCAAAATAACTATAGCGATACACGATATCGACGCGTATGCCGTGGAGATATATTGTCGCCCCTTGAGCACATCGCCCCGGGCTTTAGTCTCGGCAAACAGATTGCGCAGACTCATGGCCACGCCCAAGTCGAGAAGGTTGAACCACATCAGCAGCTGGCTGAGTGTCAACCATATACCATACTGCGCGCTATCCACATAGTCAATCGTCAGAGGCACGAGCACAAACGACACAAGAATACTGATACCACGGAGCGCAAACGATGCCGCGATATTCTTCTTTACCAGTACGCTGCGCTGATCGCCCTTTGAAAAGACGCCGCTGATACGACCGAATATGTCACTTATAAATTTAGCCATACAATTTGCTATTCACATTCATTAACGCATTGTAGCGTAGTTTATTGTATATATTTAATGAAAATTTGCTAACTTTGTCGGATAATCACCCTCATAAACCATGAATATACGTTTAATTATTTGTGCCATCATCCTATGCTGCGCGGCGGCTTGCTCGGGCAATGCTTCTTCAGAGAGCGCCACGGTGTTTTACCCTGACTCCTCAGCCACTGACCAGGCAGCTGCTCTGGTAGCTAACAACACCCCTCAGAAAGCGGCCGAAGATCTCGTCAACTGGCTCGCTGACGCTCCGACGTCTGACCGCCAGTTTGGCCATCAGCTCGCCCGCGAGGTTTTCCGTCTATACACCATTTCTACCGATACGACAGCCATGCCGGAATTTTCTGAGGCTCTTGAGGCTGCTAAGGATTCACTCGACGTGGAGCGTCAGGTGAAAGTGTTTGTCGCTGTATCCAAACCGGCAACACTCGGCCGTATGCTCCGCAATGACCCTCAAGGCGAAAAGCTCGCTGCTCTCGTAGCCGCCCAATATGAAGGTGACTCAATAGCTTTGGTGCAATTCAATAAGGCTTATCACGCTGAATAACCATTCATTATGCAATCTCTTGAACAATACCGGCAGATGGCCGAAGATGCCATCTCGCGTCTCTCCCTCCCGGCACACCCCGCCGGACTTTACCAGCCCATCAGATATATGCTCGACGGAGGCGGCAAACGCATCCGCCCCGTGCTTGCTCTCGCTGCCTGCGAGGCCGTAGGCGCTGATCCGATGTCGGCTATACACCAGGCCATCGCCATAGAGATGTTTCACAACTTCACCTTGCTCCACGACGACATCATGGACAAGTCAGATATGCGTCACGGACGTCCTACCGTCCATCGCAAGTGGAACGAATCCACCGCCATTCTCTCGGGCGATGCCATGCTCACCACCGCCACCATGCTTCTGGCTATAAAGGCCGGCGACAAGCTCGCCCCGGCTCTCGACCTTTTTAACGGCACGGCCATGAACATCTACGAAGGGCAGCAGCTTGACATGGACTTCGAGCAGCGCATGGATGTCACCGTAGAGGAATATATGGAGATGATCCGCCTCAAGACCTCCGTGCTCCTGGGGTGCGCCTGCGGAATGGGTGCGCTCATGGGTAATGCTGACTTCGATACACAGATAGGATTTTTCAACTATGGCGTCAACCTCGGCCTGGCTTTCCAGCTTCAGGACGACTTCCTTGATACTTTCGGCAACCCGGAGGTGTTCGGAAAAGCTGTAGGTGGCGACATCCTTAACGATAAAAAGACCTGGCTCCTCATCCAGGCGCTCCGCGACGACCATGACGGCACGCTCCGCGACATCATAGCCAATCCCCCCGCCCCTGAGGTGAAGATCGAGAAGGTGCGCGCCATATACAAGTCATTAGGACTGGCTGACGGAATCCGCGAGCTCATCCGTGCCTATACTGACACCGCTGTAGCCACCCTGGATGCACTGCCTGTATCACCTGAAGCGCGTGCATTCTTCCTCAAATTCGCTTACGACACTGCGTCACGTATCAAATGATTATCGACACTCACACCCATCTGTATCTGCCTGAGTTTGAAGCAGATCGCCGCGAGGTGATACAGCGTGCCATCGACTCGGGAGTAGAAATGATGATATTCCCTAACGTGGATCTCACCACCATCACCATGATGCACGATCTTGCCTCAGCTTACCCCGCAATGACCCGCATGGCTATGGGTCTGCATCCCACCGAGGTCAGTGCCCGCTGGCGCGACGATCTTGGCAAGATCACTTCCTTATTGACATCCTCTACCGAAAGCTATGTAGCTGTAGGCGAGATAGGTATGGATCTGTACTGGGACAAGACCTTCAAGGCTGAGCAGGCCGAGGCGTTCCGCCTTCAGGCTGAGCTCGCCGTAGAGCTTGGCTTGCCCGTCATAATCCATTGCCGCGAGGCGCTCGGGGAGATTCTCGAGGTACTCGATACGATGAAAGAGGTGCCTCAAGGTGTCTTCCACAGCTTCGGTGGCACGGTAGATGATGTCAAGGCCATCCGCCGCCGCGGCGATTTCTACTTCGGTATCAATGGCATATTGACTTTCAAAAATTCGCGGCTTTCGTCGGTTCTCCCCGAAATAGGGATTGACCGCATCCTTCTCGAGACTGACGCACCGTACCTCGCGCCGGTACCCTATCGCGGCAAACGCAACGAGACCTCATTCATCACCGCCACAGCCGAGGCCGTAGGGAAAGCGCTCGACATCCCGGCCGAAGAAGTAGCCCACATCACTTCATCCAACGCTCGACAGCTCTTCAAGTTATGAAAAAAATATTCCTGCTCCTCATCACAATCTTCCTGTCACTCACGTCATTAGCCTCAAGCGACTCTACATGGGTGATGGTACGCATCCCCGTAGCCTGTATCCGAGCTGACCGGTCACACTCTTCAGAGATGACCTCACAGGCTATCCTCGGCACTCCGCTGCTCGTAAAGGGCTCACCTGAAGCCGAATGGCTCAGTATCGAGTCGCCTGACGGCTACAAAGGCTTCATGATCTCCACCTCAGTCACTCCCATGACCCACAAGCAGATGCTTCAGTGGCGCGAGGCTCCGCGCGTGGTTGTCTCCGCCGGGCCGGAGGTCATCGTCACTGATTCAGCCGGAGCCAGAGTGTCAGAGCTCGTAGCAGGCTCAATAGTGGAAGGAATCCTGACCGAAGGAGATTCGATGGTATCCGTAACACTCCCTGACGGCCGCAAAGGCACAGCTCCTGCAGCTCGCTTCTCAGAGATAAGCCGGTGGGCCGACCAACCCTTTGACGCTGACCGAATTCTCGCCTCAGCTCGTGCACTGATGGGCGCACCGTATCTCTGGGGCGGTATGTCGACAAAGGCGGTTGACTGCTCCGGACTGGTGCGCGTAGCCTATTTCGACAGCGGCATAATACTTCGCCGCGACGCCTCGCAGCAGATCCACACCGGCATAAAGATTCCGGCCGCCGAGACCCGGTCGCTACGGCGCGCTGACCTGCTGTTTTTCAGCTATGTACCCGGCGGCCGCATCTCCCACGTTGCCCTGTATGATGCCGATGGCGTGTATGTCCACTCCTCCGGTCTGGTCAAGGAAAACCGCATGGTAGCTGACGACCCTGACTTCTCTCACCGCGTATATCGCGGAGCATCGCGCATCGATGGCGCTATCCCCTCAGCCGGCATAACCCGTGTGATAAATCATCCCTGGTACTTCAATATAAAGTAAACTATGATAACCTTCATTATCTGTCTTGTAGCCTTAATCGCGGCTTATTTCATATACTCTCCCTATCTCGAGCGTCAGGCCGGCGCCGACGACTCCAACACTACACCCTGCTATCGTCTTGAGGATGGTATCGACTATATTCCGCTGCCCCGCTGGCGAGTGTTTCTGATCCAGCTGCTCAACATCGCCGGAACAGGCCCCATCTTCGGCGCCATCCTCGGCGCTTGCTTCGGTCCGGTAGCTTTCCTCTGGATCACCCTCGGTGGCATATTCTTTGGCGCTATGCACGACTATCTCTCGGGCATGATGATAGTGCGTGGCGATGGCCGCAGCCTCCCCGAAATCGTAGGCGACTACATGGGCACTCCCATGCGTCACCTGATGCGCTACTTCTCTGTAATTCTGATGATTCTCGTAGGTGCAGTGTTTCTCCTCAGCCCCGCCCAGCTGCTTTCTACAATGGTGGAATCAGTCTCCACTTCAGTGTGGGTGTGGATCATCCTTGCCTACTACATCATAGCCACGCTGCTCCCCATCGACAAGATAATCGGTAAATTCTACCCCATATTCGGCATAGCACTCATAGCCATGGCTGTAGGCCTCCTTGTTGTAATCCTCTCAGGTGCATATCTTGTGCCCGAGATGAATACCTTCCACAACTTCCAGCCCAATGCCCACGCCCTCCCCATCATCCCGACCCTCTTCATCACCATAGCCTGCGGCGCCATTTCCGGCTTCCATGCCACGCAATCGCCGCTGATGGCACGCTGCGTGCAGACCGAGCGCCAATGCCGCTCAGTGTTCTACGGCTCGATGATAGCCGAGAGCATCATAGCCCTGATATGGGCTGCCATCGCCATGGCATTCTTCGGCGGAGCGGGCGAGCTCGGCACTGCGCTGGCTGAGCACGGCAACAATGCCGCCTGGGCTGTCGACATCATTTCCACAACCACACTCGGAAAAGTGGGAGCAGTACTTGCGCTCCTTGGCGTAGTAGCTGCCCCCATAACTTCAGGCGACACGGCATTCCGCTCGGCTCGCCTGATAATAGCGGATATTTTTCACTTTGACCAGCGCCCCATCCTCAAGCGTCTTGCTATATGCATTCCTCTTTTCATTGTAGGCTATCTGATCACCCTCGTTGACTTCGGCATAGTATGGCGATACTTCGCCTGGTCCAACCAGACTCTTGCCACAATCGTCCTTTGGGCTATAACCATCTGGCTTTCACGTCGCGGCAAAAATATCTGGATTTCGCTCATACCTGCCGTCATCATGACCTATGTAGTCAGCTCATTCGTGTTTATCTCTGACCAATTCCTCGGCATGGAAAATCGCATTGCTGCCTACTGCCTCGGTGGAGTTGCCACGATAGTGATCTGCTGGTGGATGATGAAATTAGTACATCGGTTTAAAGGGATCGGTGACAAAGAGTTTTGATGTAGCGTCGCCCACGAAAGTCGATGACTTAGAAGTGTCGATCTTTAATACCGGTGCACCGGGAGCAAGGTCAACCTTACCGAGATCCACGTAGAAGAGTCCGGGATTGGTGACAAGGTCGAAGTAATAGCGGAGGTCGCGGATGTTGGCAAACGAGCGCCACTGTGTCGACGATACATTGCCCTCGCCTTGTACGGTATAGGTATAAGGCACTGATACATTGAACAGTATCGAGCGAATTATAGATACACCGAGGTCAGCCTCTCCGGTTTTCTCCACATGATTGTCAAAGAAGTAGCCGCGTACGAATCGGTCAGGGCTTGACACTGTGCCGGGCAGAGTGTTGACGCCACCTTTCTTTTCCCAGTAAGCGTTGATGGCCAGCATCGAAGGATATGTAGGGTCATTGGTCATGGCTATAATGTCGTCACCCTCATAGATGTTTATATTACCGTCAACAAACTCTACGACAGCCGAATAGCCCGTAGCATCCGTAATTCCCCAGTGAAGAGCCGATACGGTGCCACCGTCAAAGGTCTGGCCGGAGATAGTGAAATCATGCTCGCGGAGCACCTTCACAGCCTCCTTGGTGGTGGCATTCATGTCAAGCAGCCACCCTACAAACATAGCCAGTGACATCGGACGGCGTCCCTGGTTGGTATCGTTTGAGTACACTGAGCCTTTGCAGAATAGGCCGCTTACTACGAGCCCTTTCTCATTCATGCCCTCGGTGATACCGCCGTCATATCCCACGGCATACACTGCGCCATATTTGGAGGTCCACTCTACGGCGCCCGGCTTGTCGTGACCTTTCTTGTGCATACCGCGCGGATATACATATATATTTGTAGGAATAGGTGTTTTCCAGTCGAGCGAACGGCCTACGATAAGAAGGCTGTCATTTCCTTTATACAATACTCGTGAGCAAGCATCGGCATCTGAAGCCACTGACAGTGCTGCTATTGCTAACACGGGAGCTAAAAATTTCAGTTTCATAATCAATAAAAGTTTAAGCGTGATATTTAATCGTCACTTATATCAACACATTATGACGTATCATTGTTCATGATGAAATTTTTTTGACTAACTTTGTTGCAAACCGCTGATTCACGCGTCATATAATCGTAATGTCATCACAGCAGCTCACAAATATTTTCACTACTATGCGCAGGCGCTTCAAGACAATGGCCGCCTCGATTCTCGGTAACGACGATGATGCCGACGACGCTCTCGGCGACGCCTTCTGCCGCCTCTGGGTGGCTCGTGAAAATATGGACAATGTGCTTGACATGGAGGCTCTTACTTCACGCGTGATTCGCAACGAGTGTATCGACAGACTTCGACGCCGTAATGCTCATCCATCGGCTTCCATTGATGACTATATGGCCGATGCTATGGCTGAGACAAGTCAGGCTGACGACCGTGATGATATATACCGCGAAGTCACCTCCATGATTGACAAGCACCTCACTCCGCGTGAACGTGATATCCTTTACAGCCGTGACCGCGACGGCGCCGAATTTGCCGACATCGCCGCGGCTTACCAGACCACTGAAGCTAACGTAAGGCTCATTCTCTCCCGAGCCCGCAAAAAAATCCGTAATATCTACCGCAATGAATAAGTCGTATCTTCATAATCTCATCAATCAGTATTTCGATGGAAATACCACATTGGTTCAGGAGCAAGAGTTGCGTAACGCCCTATCAACCATCCCTGACGGGTATTCGCCTGAGGCTGACGAAGCTAAAGCCGTGATGGGGATAATCTCTATCGCCTCCCGCCGTCGCACTTCAAGGCGAAGATCGCCCATGCTCCGCATAGCTGCGGCAGTAGCAGCCGTTATCGCGGCCGGATCGCTGGTCTACCTACACTTTAACTCTACCGGCTGCACCTCCTATCTGGCCAGCAACACCACCCCCTCCACCTCCGAAGAAGTCGCCTTGAGCATAATGCATTCACAGTTGAACGAACTCAACAAGGCTTCCGAGGACGTTACTGAAACCATAACCGAAGAATGGAAAGGTTTTTCGGACGTTTATAATAAGTAAATGAAACGATTTTTATTACTATTGATTGCCGTCATATCATTGACAACTAATACCTTGGCGCAGAAAAATCTTGCTACATCAGCCGTTTTCGATGGGCGATACAGAGGCAATCCCGCAGCGTCAGAGACCGTAATCACCGGCTCTGCACTTGACGGCTATAATCTTGACCGATACCACGGTATCACCCTTAAGAACCTGCCTGATGAGGCTGACTTCATAGAGCCTCTGGTGATACGCGATGGCTCCCGAGCCGCCGATAAGGAGGTCATGTACCGCGAAGGGCGGCTTTACTACGGGTTTTACGTGCTGCCGGGCTCTTTCTCCCACCGCTATCTTTTCTATCTCAACCAGAATGTAGCGGGAGGCAACAAAATAGTCCTCGTCTATATGGAAGGGAATGCCTCTACCTCCGAAATTAAAAAAATGATGAATCTGAAATAATCTCCACAACTCATGCGCAAACTATTTATTTCACTGGCCATTACAGCCGTTGCTATGAATGTCTCAGCCGCTACAGAGAGTGCTGACACTGTCAAGGTTATTGGCTCGGCATCCAACATTACAGTCACATCTTCGCCCGACGGAACCAAACTTACTATTAAAAATCCCGATGGATCAGAGGATTATACCTATACTTATACCGTAAAAACATCTCCGGTCACTACGCCTGACTCCACTGCCATCGACTTCCGTCTGCCATTTGAAAGCAAGAAAGATATACGGCCGCGCCGCTGGAGCTTCACCACCATGGGCATCTACTGCGGCGGCTCGATGTCACACGATGCCGTCAAAGGGGTGGGCAACGGTTGGGAATTAGGTATCGCGTCGCTTTTCGGCGTGAGATATTCCCCCACCCGAAGCGGCTTCTCAATCAACACCGGACTGGGTTTCGGCTACCGCAAAATGTCAATCAACGACGGCATGCAGCTCGATAGCGAAGGGCGTGGCCGACTGGTGCTCGTTCCTTCGGCTGAGAATCAGCAGAAGACATCATCACGCATCGAAATGTTCACCTTACACATCCCCGTTATGCTCCGCCAGACCACCTGGACCGGAGGTGCCATAACCGCCGGCGCGCTCCTCAACCTCAACACTTACGCAGTAGGTTTCACCAGATATATGATTGATAATCGCCAGATTACCCATACATTCAAGCACCTCCACCAGCAAATGTTCACCGTCGATCTCATTGCTGCGGTAACCCTTGTCGAAGACCTCGGCGTATATCTCCGCTGGTCACCATCCAATCCATTTAAGTCATCCTACGGCCCCACTTACGGTTGTCTATCAATCGGTGGCTGCATAAGTTTCTAATCCTCAATCATTCAGCATCATGTTCAAGCATATTTTCACAGCCCTCATCCTGCTTACCGCCACTATCTCAGCCCGCGGCGCCGAGGCCTCTGACACCATAATAAATATCGCCAACCCCTCAAAGGTAGTAATCGTGGAAAGCCCTGATGGGGTGACATTTAATATAGCAGGTGCCGAGAGCGATTCCACATTCATCGTATCATATTCCGAGTCAATCAAGCCCGGAACTATCATCAAGACCACTCAAAAAACCGAGTATGATATCACACGCCTCTACAAACACGACAAATGGGATATCATATCCTCCCATGTCCTCCTCGGCTTCAATACCGGACTGGGCAACAATGTCAATCTTGAGATGTCAAAATCATTTGAAATAGCATGGCAAAAGCTCCTGGGTATCAGATATAAAATTGACAAAACAATGAGAGCCGACTTCTCCTTCGGTATCGACTGGCGCACTTATCGATCCACCATCTCAGAGCGCTTCATAGCCGGTGGCGATGCTATCTACCTCGGGCCGTTCCCTGCCGACGTCGAGCCGCAGTTTTCCCGCATCAAGACATTCTCCTTGCCCTTCACCCTCAGCGTGTTTCGCTCGCTCCCGGTGAAAGTAGGGCGAAGCCGTATGGGCCTTGAAGCATCCGTAATCGCATCGTTGAACGTCTACGGTTCAGCCCTCAACGCCTGGCGCACCGCCGACGGCGTAGAAGTCGAAGAATTCAGCAAAGGAATCGGTCTCCGCAAATTCACCCTCGAATTCATGGCCGCCCTTAAGATCTGCAACGGCATAGGCTGGTATGTCAAATACTCCCCCTATGACGTGCTCTGTGGCCCCTCTCCCCGCTTCCACACCCTCACCACCGGCCTCGTCCTCGGCATCTAATCCTATATAGCCATAAAAGAGGGTGATGAAAAACTAATCTCAGTCACGAAACGCTTTGTGGCTGAGATAACTTAGGTCAGATGTGCGTGTTTATTCGAGAATATTTGACAATGCCAATAAGGGTTTTAACTAAATCTTATATAAATTTCATGTTCCAGCCCTGACTTTTAATCTCCAATGTTTGTTTTGTAACTAAAATTTAGTTACTTTTGCATCGTCAAATAAAACTAATGGAACTAAAGAAAAATTAATCGTCAGATTCAAGGGTTTACCCAAGGATTTCACTTGGAATGAATTTGTGCGTTTGTTCGGAGTCCTTGGTTTTGAACTTGATAATAAGGGCAAAACAAGTGGTTCCCGAGTTATATTCAGAAAAGGAGAAATGACATACATAGCACATAAGCCGCATCCTGAACGATTTATAAAGAGTTATGTCATGAGGCAAACTTTGGAATTTTTGACTAAAAACGGTCTGATATGAATACAATGACATACAAAGGCTACATTGGTAGCATCGAGGTTAGTGAAGAAGATAATTGCCTATTTGGTAAAGTATTGGATCTGCCCAACAACACACTTATCAGCTACGAAGGAGAAACCGTGGCAGATTTGCGAGAGGATTTTCACACATCGGTTGACGATTATCTGGCTATGTGTGAAACCGAAGGAATTGAGCCACACAAAAGCTATTCCGGTGCTCTGAATGTGCGTCTTACCCCGGATATGCACAGCCAAGTGGCAGCCCTCGCCAAACAAGCCGGAATTTCAATCAACGCATTTATCAAAAAGGCCGTTCAGAATCAGATTGCAGCGATGCTGTAATATACCCAAAAACGACAACGGCGACAAGTTCAAGAGACTCGTCGCCGTTGTCATATTATCATTTTGAAATTTCTCTGTAACTACTCAGCTATCGGCAGGTGGATGCAAAATCCAGATCATATCCTCCCTC
>JAMPAP010000021.1 GCA_023667185.1 Lachnoclostridium sp. | reverse complement strand
TGAGATGGGTAAGGGAATTATGTCGCTATTCTTATTTTAAATGAAAGAGCCGTGAAAAAAAATATTTCCTGTGTGCATAGTTCAATGGACTGCTTATTATTCATAAGCGTTGTTAATCAGTATGGCTTTTGCCGTATAGAAATCATAATTAGATATCTCTATCCAATATGTCACTATTCTCATCATGAAGATCTATTGATCTATTGATTATTCCGTCTTTGCATGTATGCAGTAATCATTCTTTTCAAATTTCTTATACATTGGATGTTGTGCATTACTGCCAATATAACCCCTTATATATACATCTAATTGCAACGAGGTGTATTTCGAGAAATTTGCGTCTGTGGAATAAGTCACAATTCTAGATAGAATTTTATCTTTATGCTTTCCGGCAATGATTTCTTCATATAAATTTTTTTCGTCTTGAAATTCGAGAATTTCGGATAAATCATAATAGCTGTCTCTATCCATCTCAAATCCAAGTTTCTTCAAACATTCGTATAGAGACCGTTCTTTATTATCATATTGTTTTCCGGTGATATGGCCTATTTCCCGAAAATTCTCATAGTTTTTTAAAACTTTATCTCCCTTTTTATTCAGCAATAATCTGGGCGGCATTATTATGGTTCCTCCGGCTGGTATTACCAAAACGACATCTTGAGACTCCGTTATTGTTGTGCCACTTGAACTTCCACCACCAACGTTTACTCCAGATGCCAAAGCTCCAATAGCACCACCAATACCTAAGGCTCCGGTCATAGCTCCCATGTTGACACCGACACCACCACTATTTGAGTTATGTGTAATCATTCTCTTATCTAGGAAAGAAGAAGACTCTCCCTTCGAGTTGATGCGAAAAGAATTTGCTATATCGACATATACATTCTCGTTTGTCTTGTTTGTTATTTTTATTTTGTAAAAGCCTCCATTCCAATCATGTCTACCAAACCAAAAACCATCTGCTTCTTCATCAAAAGATTCTTCTGCCTCCTCAAATGAAACTGTAATCACACTATCGGATAATATTGACGTAGGCAATAGGCCATAGACGGCTATTAGACTTTTAGCTTTTTCTTCATTTTTGTCTTTATTGGCTTTATTATGTTTGGTTACTGTCGTGTTATATAGACTAACAAGATCTATATTATCCGATGATGGATTTGGACCTACTCTGGTCGGACCATTTACCTCCTTATTTTCCGGCTTTTCCACTTGTTTCTCAACTGCATCAATATTCCTCATCACACAATCCGCTCCCTTTATGGCGAAACATTCATCTCGGAGTACACGTCCAATCTGTGATTCAGGAGAAGCATCTGTGGTAAATGTGATGTACTTGTCCCCTAAATCGACATTATACACTTCCATGGTTGTGCCATCCTTTTTTGACAATCACGTCACCAAAGGCATAGAATGCTCCAACTAAAAGTATGATGCTTGAAAGAAGTTTTTTTATCATGGCTTAAATGTAATTTTATAGTTCCAGTCAAAATATTTATCGCATATTGTTAAGGCGATTTGATAGTTGCGATACTTGTGCCAATTGAAAAAGAGTTTTGAACGACGTATCGACCTCAGAGCAATAAGCCTCTATAATTCTTGCCAATGAATTTATCACTTCAGGTGATTCTCCCTGAATAGAAGCTGACATCTGATTGCCGGCAGAATCACTTTGTTTTTTAAACGAGTTGAAAGTATTCAACACCTCTTGTGGTGACATGTTTCTTGCCCAATTTTTCTTTATAGCCTCATTAGCGTATATCGCTGCGTTATTTATAGATTCGCGAAGTTGTGAGTAAGCCTTTAATGCACGCGGTGAGAGTTGATCGAGAAGATTCTGCTCAGATTGGGTTATCGGGAAGCCATAATATTGAGTCCTGACATCGAGTTGTGCCTGCATAGTCATGACATTGTAGTCAAGATCTAAGACTGAAGGTACACCTTCTACATAGCCGCCATCACCACCGGAATAGTCTGACTCACCTCCGACATCGGGCAACCGACCTGTACCTCGGCAATATTGGCAATGGATATGGTTATGACCCGTCGATGGAAGATACATAACCTCACACTTTGGACACCGAACCTTCACCTCATGGCTATGTCCATAACCCGAAACCGAGATATTTTTCACTATCTTTCCTGTGCCTTTGCAATAATGACACTCCCGATCTGCATTTACGCTGAAAGCGGACACGAGGCCTATAATCAAAGTTAGAATTATTTTTTTCACAATTGAATTTTACATTATGTTACAATTGCCACAAATTTAAGTCAATTACACAAATAATACAAATCTTTAGCCGATAAATTCAGATGAATTCAGTTTTCAAAGGGTGGTGTTACAGAATGAATTCGGTATATTTATTTTTAATGGATGGATTAGTTGGGGATGTGGAGGAAATTTTCTAAATTTGCAAAAAATTTTAAGAATCGTAACGAAATTCAAGATATGAGCAAACGGTTTCCAGAATATTCCGGACTTAACCTGCCGGAAATCAATCGTCTGGTCCTCGAAAAATGGACCGAGGGTAATGTGTTTCACCGCACCATTAGCGAGCGCGAGGGTGCGCCTTCATTTGTGTTTTTCGAAGGTCCGCCATCGGCCAACGGTCGTCCCGGTATCCACCATGTGCTTGCGCGCACCATCAAGGATATCTTCTGCCGCTACAAGACGATGCAGGGATTTCAGGTGAAGCGTAAAGCCGGATGGGATACTCATGGCCTCCCTGTGGAGCTCGGCGTAGAGAAAAATCTGGGAATTACCAAGGAGGATATCGGCAAGAAAATCTCCGTAGATGAATATAATGCCGCTTGCCGCCGCGAGGTGATGAAATACACCCGCGAGTGGGAGGATCTTACCTCTAAGATGGGCTACTGGGTGGATATGCCCAATGCTTATATCACTTACGACAACCGCTATATTGAGACCGTATGGTGGCTTCTCGGTCAGCTTTACAAGAAAGGCTTCCTCTACAAAGGCTACACCATCCAGCCCTATTCTCCTGCGGCCGGCACAGGCTTGAGCTCTCATGAGCTTAACCAGCCCGGATGTTACCGCGACGTCAAGGATACGACCTGTGTGGCTCAGTTTCGCGTAGTCACTAATGATACTGCTGAAGAGTCAGAGCCTCTTGACGTGCTCCGTTCGCTTGAGGCATCGTGGGGTACACCTTATTTCTTGGCCTGGACCACTACACCGTGGACTCTCCCCTCGAATACTGCTCTTGCCGTAGGCCCCTCGATAAAGTATAATTTAGTACGCACTTACAATCCCTATAGCGGCAAGCCCGTGGCTGTGGTAGTGGCCGATGCTCTGATGAGCTCGCTGTTTAACACCAAAGCAGCCGGAATGGCTCTCGACAACTATAAGAAAGGCGACAAACTTATACCTTACGAAGTGGTAGCCTCTTACGAAGGCCGCGACCTCGTAGGACTTCATTACGAGCAGCTTCTCCCATGGGTGAACCCCGGAGAAGGTGCCTTCCGTGTAATCCCCGGCGACTATGTCACCACGGAGGATGGTACCGGTATCGTTCACATTGCCGGCACATTCGGAGCTGACGACCAGAGAGTTTCGCGCCAGAACAATATCCCGCCGCTCCATCTTATTGACCGTGACGGCAACATCCGCCCGATGGTTGACCTAAAAGGTCGTTTCTATCTGCTCGACGAGCTCGACCCGGCATTCGTGGAGAAGATGGTAGATGTAGAGGCTTATAAGCCCTGGCAGGGACTCTATGTGAAGAATGCTTACGACCCTGAGGCAGATGAAAATACCGAGTCGCTCGACGTAAAAATCTGCATGGAGCTCAAGGCTACTGACAAGGTGTTCAAGATCGAAAAGCATGTCCACAACTATCCCCACTGCTGGCGTACTGACAAGCCCATCCTTTACTATCCGCTCGACAGCTGGTTTATCAAGACCACGGCCGTGCGCGAGCGTCTGATGGAGCTCAACGACCGCATCAAGTGGAAACCTGCATCTACCGGCTCAGGACGATTCGGAAAATGGCTCGAAAATCTTCAGGATTGGAACCTCTCGCGCAGCCGCTACTGGGGCACTCCGCTCCCCATCTGGCGCACTGAAGATGGCTCTGAAGAAGTGTGCATCGTATCAGTGGAGCAGCTCTATCATGAGATGGACAAGGCTGTGGAAGCAGGCATGATGGAGAAGAATCCTTATCGCGAGGCCGGTTTCGAACCCGCTGATTACTCCAAGGAAAACTACGACAAGATTGACCTCCACCGTCCCTACGTAGACGATATCGTACTCGTATCCCCCTCAGGTAAGAAGATGTACCGTGAGAAAGACCTTATCGACGTATGGTTTGACTCCGGCTCGATGCCTTATGCCCAGATTCATTATCCGTTTGAAAACCGTGAAGCATTTGACAAACACGAAGTTTACCCCGCCGACTTCATAGCCGAGGGTGTGGATCAGACTCGTGGCTGGTTCTTTACGCTCCACGCCATCGCCGGCATGGTGTTTGACACAAATGCTTACAAGGCAGTGATTTCCAACGGTCTTGTGCTTGACAAGCATGGCAACAAGATGTCCAAACGACTTAGCAACGCCGTCAATCCCTTCGAGCAGATCGACACTTTCGGCGCCGACCCTGTAAGATGGTACATGATCTCCAATTCATCACCCTGGGATAACCTCAAATATGACGAAAAAGGTGTGCAGGAGACAGCCCGCAAGCTCTTCTCGACACTTTATAATACATATTCATTCTTCGCCCTCTACGCTAACGTTGACGGCTTCGACCCGGCTGCACCCCAAGTGCCTGTAGACCAGCGTCCTGAAATCGACCGCTGGATACTCTCCCTGCTCAACACACTTGTCAAGGACGTCACCGAGGCCCTTGAGGATTACGAGCCCACCCGTGCTGCCCGCGCTATCAACGACTTCGTAGGCGACAACCTCTCCAACTGGTATGTGCGCCTCAACCGCAAGCGCTACTGGGGGGGCGAAATGACTACTGACAAACTCGCTGCTTATCAGACCCTTTACACCTGCCTCAAGACTGTGGCACTGCTCATGGCACCCTTTGCACCCTTCTTCGCTGACCGCCTTTATGCTGACCTCACAGGCGAAGCTGACTCCGTGCACCTGGCCAAATTCCCCGTGGCTGACGAGAGCCTCATCGACTCTTCACTCGAGAGCCGCATGAAGCTTGCTCAGGACATCACTTCGATGGCTCTTGCCCTCCGCCGCAAGGTAAATATCAAAGTTCGCCAGCCGCTGACCTCCATCATGGTGCCCGTGGCCGACGATGATCAGCGCAAGGCAGTTGAAGCCATCAAGGACTTGATAATGAACGAAATCAATGTCAAGGACGTAAAGATTACCGGCAACGAGGATGGTGTGCTCGTCAAGACCGTCAAACCCGACTTCAAGAAGCTCGGCCCGAAACACGGCAAGGCGATGAAAGCCGTGGCAGAGGCTGTCAAGAATCTTGACAACAAGCAGATAGCCGCTCTTGAACGTGATGGCAACATCACTCTCGATATCAACGGCACTCCTACCGTCATCGACCTCACCGACGTGGAGATTATATCCGAAGATATCCCCGGATGGCTCGTGGCAAACGAAGGAGCGCTCACTATTGCCCTCGATGTGACGGTGACACCTGAACTTCGCAACGAAGGCATAGCCCGCGAAATCGTAAACCGCATCCAGAATATTCGCAAAAACCGCGATTACAACATCACTGACCGCATCACACTGCTCTTCGCCCACAATGATGCCACTGATGAAGCTATCAAGGAATTTGCACAGTATATCGGCCGCCAGGTGCTCGCCACCAAGGTGGAGACCGGTGATATCCCTGCTGATGCCAAGGGTGTTGAACCTCTGACCATCGACGATATCACCCTCGATGTAAAAGTAGATTTATGCTAAACCTCTATACATTTACTAATTATGAGTGACAAGACAAGATATTCAGATGAAGAACTCCAGGAGTTCAAGGAGATCATACTTGAGAAACTTGCTAAGGCTCAGAAAGAGTATGAAACGCTCCGCGGAACTATAAACAACTCTGACGGCAACGATATTGCTGACACGTCGCCTACATTCAAGGTGCTTCAGGAAGGAGCAAGCACTCTTTCGAAAGAGGAGGCCGGACAGCTTGCGCAACGCCAGATGAAGTTTATCCAGCATCTCCAGAACGCCCTTATCCGTATCGAAAACAAGACCTACGGCATATGCTGCGAGACAGGTGAGCTTATCCCCAAGGAACGACTTCGTGCCGTGCCTCATGCCACCCGTAGCGTAGAAGCAAAAAATCAGCAGAAGAAAAAATGAAGCTGACGCGTGCTCGTCTTACAATACTGATTATCGCGGCACTGGTCATCATTGATCAGGTCGTGAAGATATGGATTAAAACTCATTTTTATCTGGGAGAAGATCATCCGATCTTCTCCTGGTTTCACTTGCTGTTTATCGAGAACAACGGCATGGCTTTCGGCATGGAGATTCTCGGTAGCAAGTTGACACTGACGTTGTTTCGCATCATCCTTGTTGGAGCTCTGATTTGGTATGTAGTCAAGATCCTGCCTATCGAGAAGATCCCGCGAGGCTATTTCGTATGCATCGCCATGATAATAGCCGGGGCTGCCGGAAACATCTTTGACTGCCTCTTCTACGGGTTGATATTCAACAATCCTGCTCCGCCGCTCATCGCTACTCTCTTCCCCGCCGGGGGAGGATATGCACCCCTGTTCCTGGGAAAAGTGGTGGATATGCTCTACTTTCCGCTTTTCAGTTTCACCTGGCCTGACTGGATGCCGATGGTAGGGGGTGATGAGTTCCTTTTTTTTCAGCCGGTGTTTAACATAGCTGATGCCAGCATCTGTGTGGGCGTATTTGTGCTTATCCTCTTTTATGCCAAGTGGATACAGAGCCCTAAAGCTCTTGCCGAAACTGTAAAAGAATCGTCATCAAACAAATGAGATACCTCGCGGGCATAATCATAGCAGCCATATTGGGAATGATAGTGATGTCGTGCCACCGTCGTCCCGGCTTTGTGATTTCGCCCGATAAGATGGCTGAGCTGATGGCTGATATCCATACTGGAGAAGCCGTAGTGGAAAGCTCGTCAGATTTCCGCACTGACTCCACCCGTCAGGTGCTTAAGCAGTCAATCCTCGCCCGGCATGGGGTGACCTCCGAGCAGTTTGACACCTCTCTCTACTGGTATGGGCAAAATATCGAGCTTTTTATGGAGGTGAACGAAAAGACAATGGATATTCTCAACCACCGTATTGCCGAGGCCCAGAAGATAGGTAATGCTGATGCGCCCCGAATCGCGCGCACCCTTGATGGCGACTCCATTGACCTGTGGGGCGATGCCGCGATGGTGCGTATCTCCCGGAACGCCCCTTCATCAGTCATAACCTTCTCGCTCATCGCTGACCGCAACTGGGAGCGAGGTGACGCATTCACCCTCAACCTCAAGCCCATCAGGCTCCGCTCCGAGCTCATGACCTCAATGGCTGTGGAGTATAGCGACGGCACGGCCGAATATGTATCACAACGTATAGGAGGCGATATCGACAATACCGAGTTGAAATCAATCGCCCTTTACCTTGATTCCGCCAAGACGGCAACCACCGTCTACGGAACTATCATCAGTCGCCCTCTCGATGGCGAAGTAGGATATATCGATTCTATTTCGCTGATACGTACCCATCATTCTGACAACGCCCTCCATCGGTCAGCTGACCAAAACAAAATCCGTTATAGATAATGCGCCGCGTAAGATGTCATGCACTTGTGACTGCTAATGCTATCATAATGAATGCAATAGTCACTATTGATGACGCCGACGGGCGGCTTATCTCTGGCGAACCCTTCAGCGCCGAAACAGCTGCGACCTCCGAGTACGACGGAATCTTTCTTGCAGGAGAAAATGCCCTGAATGTAGAATCCGCAGCTCGCGGTTTGATCGACAAAAGCAATTTTAGCAAGTCATTGTCAGAGATTTCATCTCGGCTTACCGAGGGAGACAGCTTGGTCAGAATACCACTTTAAGGCTGAACCCTACTGAAGCACCCGGAACTGATGGGATAAAACTGCTCTCGAGCATCGGAGCTGACTGACGCAAGTGGCGTCCGTGCAGCTTCCGCGCCGGATTGCCGCGAAACAGATCGATCATCTCGTTGACCGGATCCACAAGAAATCCTACAAATCCGCCAACAAATCGCGACCCTAACAGGCGGTAATCATTATCAGCAAGGTAACGCTTTACATGGTAGAATCCTTCGCCTATCATACTGCCAATGATGGGCGTAATGAAGATATCCTGAATCGATGGACGCTCCATGCACGCCTCGATGCCGAATTCCCAACCTATTGTACTGATGCAGGCGCTGTAGAGCATCGAATACCAGAAGTTAAATCCGCATGAACGTGCCGACATGAAGTAGACCGCCCCGGCATATGGGTGAAGCACATAATTGAATATCGGATTGTCATGATCCCACTCCGGCCCACGCTTGAATATATTGTTAAACCACCTTACGGCAGGCGAATCCTTCTGCAGCTCGGCGCGATTCCATGATGTAGCATTTTCGGGCAGACACTCCAGCACAAAAAGTGTTGATACGAATGCTCCGCTGATCACAGCCGTGTTGATCCACATTCTGTGCCATTGCGGGAGTTCGAAGTCCATCGAATAGGGATAGGCATAAATCGTAGTTGCCGGAAACGACGGCGGCGCAGGCTGATGCATCGCCTTGACATCGAAATCCATAATTTCAAATTCAGTCACCTCGACATCCAGGCACGCCTCCTCGACGGCCGGTGCATCTACTGAAATTTGACATTCAGAGCAGATGCTGTCGGGAGATGTCGTAACGGCAGAAGTTGCCATCAGCGGCATCAGACCTAAAACCAGTAAGTAAACAATCCGAAACATCTTATCTCATTTTTATAGTTGAAAACTCTGAGGAACTATATCCTCTTCTTACCTATAAAAACATTCGACCTCTAACGGCTGTTCAACCACCCGGCTCAGCTTTTAACAATACTAAAACTATTTAACATCCCTTATCAATCCGGGATCGCTTCTTCCGTATAAAAGATAAGTGAAAGGAGATTCCCATAACGAGAATCTCCTATTCTATAGTAAAGAATGTATGTAAAGTTAGAAGGCGTAACCTAATCTAATCATGATGTTGTTTGAATACCAACTCTCATGTCGAAAATATGAAATTAAACCTCTATCATACGCGATATCAAAGTTGAATTGTTTATACCAAAAACCGAGACCGGCTTGTAATCCCAGATCATAATCTTGATAACCGTCGTTACTGTCAACTCCACTTAGCTGATTAAGCTTTGTTGTGGTTGTTACATGTGATGAATGATCTCCAAGTATCGTAACAGAGGTTTTCTCAGAACCGGCAAAGTCATATGAAAAATATGGGCCGAACCTAACTTCGAACGAAAAATTTTCACTTAAACCTTTTCGATATCCCAAAAACCAGGGAACATATCGAAAATTATAAGCATTGAGTTTTGATTTAACTATAACTGTTATATTATTTGAGCTTGCATTGTTGTCGAAACCAAGTCCTCTTGTACCCATGGCAACTTCTAATCCCCAAAATAATCCATTAGAAGAAAGGGGTTTGTTGAAGGAAGCGGAAAAATCATATCCTAATTTTGCTTTATAATGACCTCCATCACTCTTTTTTACTTCAGAAAAAGTTTTACCTGAAGTTACGCAGACATTCATTCCCGCGCGAACAACCCATCGGGAATCGCGACTACTTGAAGCGTAAGGTGGAGTAGAGTACCAGTCGTCAGCGTAGACTTTTAAACAACTTAGTAATAAGGTTAAACAGAAAAGCAAAAAGACTTTTTTCATTTGATTGAAGTTTAATTGCCTATTGCTGCCCTGATTCGGCGATTACTGATTTTATGAAATGAGACGTGGGCAAGCTCAATCCGACTAATCCCACTTACGAGGCCCTGAGAATGCCCATTCTATAAGGATAATCAGTTGGTCAGCCCACGACAGACTATATGATAATCCTTATGGCTACAAATGCGCCACTGTTTGGATTAGAATATAATCTTTCATGAACGTCTTTACTTAACCAGTTCCTTATAGAATCGAAAATTTCTCAGGTTTTCGTAAGTCGAAACAGGTGACGGAAAAACGTCTAAAATATTTCCAGCAGTTTAATGCTGATAAAGATTACTTCCCACTCTTGAGATGAAATCTTTATTTTTGCAAAATTATTGATTAATGCTCAGTAATCGTCTTAATATATGTTAAAACAGAAGTTTGTTTTTCAAAAATAATTAATACTTATGTTTAGATCGCTCGATGCGCTCGAGGTCGCGCTCGGCTTGGCGCCGTTGCTGCCGTGAAAGGCCGACGTTGGGATTTATAAAAAATTTACAGCCGCTTTTTAAGAAGTCTTTACCTTCCACAAGTGTAAGACCGAGGTTGGTCACAAAGATCGTCTTTGGACGTTTCTCCGATACCGTGTTATCTGCCTTTTGCTGCTTGCGATCGGCTGCGCGCTGGCGTGCCTTACGGGAGCGCTCAATAGCCGTCATGATATCCGACGCGATATACCGGAATATTGACTTGATTATAAGATCTTCTGCTGAGATGTCAGGCATGATACCTTCGGTCATCAGCTCGTCGGCCAAGCTGATGAGTCTCTCTGCTGCCTCTGCAGGAAACGATGAATTGATTTTCTCGATAATACTCTTGCGGAACTTCCGCGATACTGCTAACTGTTTCATAATGCTATGGTTTTTTCAGCAAAAATACATGGAAGCATTACGCAAAAGTGACCATAATGGCAGGAAGTAGTTTTTAGCTTTTAGTTTTTAGCTTTTAGTTTTTAGTATTTAGTATTTAGTATTTAGTTGTTAGTTGAAAGAGGCTCTCCGAGCCTCTTTAGATGCTATCTTAACTGCATAGACATAAACGTGGGGTTTCTATACCAAGGCATAGCGCTAAAGCGGTTTCTTCGCTAAAGCGATGACCGACAACCTCGCGCCCGCCGGACGCTTCGTGGCAGAGATTAGTTTTTAACATCCGCTCTATCCATGCTATTTGGCTCTCTGTTTTGTGCCACGATGGTCGTAGAGTATTATGGAGGGGATGTACCTTTGGGGTTAGAGGAGGGTGAGGGTGGAGAGGTGGGAGAGGGGGTGGGCGGCCTGGAGGAGGTCGTCGGCGGTGATGGCGGAGATGCGGCGGATAGTAGCGTCGACGTTTGCGGCACTTCCATAATATAATGTGGAGCGTCCCATCGAAAGGGCTGTTTGCTCAGTGTTGGTGGAGGCGATGGTGAGTTGTCCGATGTATTGTTTTCGGGCCATTGAGAGGCGTAGGGGTGAGATACCGTCGGTGATCAGTCGGTGGATTGTGCCGGTGACCAGCTCGCGGCATCGGTCTACGTCATCGTGGTCGCATCCGAAGTAAATGGTAAACAGGCCGGTATCGCTCAGCAGACTTGTCGAGGCATCGATGGTATAGACCAACCCGCGACGTTCGCGCAGCTCTACGTTGAGAAGTGAGTTCATGCCCGGGCCACCGAGAATGTTTGTCAGTAGTGCCATAGCGTAACGCGAATCATCACGCATACCTCCTACGCGGGCTCCCATCACCACGTGGGCTTGATGTGAAGCAATGTTGCGGGTGATGTCAAAAGGCGGAAGGATGGCCGGGCATTGGCGCTGACGTTCCTGATCGGGCATCGAGAGCGATCCGAAGTATTCGTTGCATATCTCGTGTACCTTCTCGGGGCTGAGCGGGCCGGAGTAGAAAAACACCATTTCGCGCGGGGTGTAAAACTCGTCGAGATACCTGCGGCATACCTCGGATGTGAATCCGGCGATTGACTCAGTATTGCCCAGAATATTGTGTCCTAATGGATTGCCTGCAAAGATGATATCCTCAAAGTCGTCAAAAATTCCTTCAGAGGGTACATCGAGATAAGAGTCGATCTCATCGGCCACCACTTCGCGTTCACGGTCGATCTCCACCCGGGGAAACGAGGAGCATTTGATCAGGTCAGCTATCAGGCTGGCAGCGCGCCGGAGATTACCTTTCGGGAAGGTGGAGTAGATGAAGGTCTCCTCCTTGGTGGTGTAGGCGTTAAGCTCCCCGCCTACGGCCTCCATGCGGTTGAGAATATGCCATGCTTTGCGGTGAGTGGTGCCTTTGAATATGGTGTGCTCTACGAAGTGGGCCAGGCCGTAGCGTGGGGCAGTAAGCTCGTCGCGTGCCCCGGCATTTACGGCGATGCCGCAGTGCTCTACGATGCCTTTTCGGCGGCAGATGACCATCCGCAGGCCGTTGTCGAGTGTAAAGTATGTCAGCGGTTCGTTCATGTATGCAAAATTAATGAAAAAATGAATCACTTTTGGAAATAATCCGATTTTTGCATAACTTTGCACATACTAATACCACAACAAACTATATAAAAGTTGCAACAATCATCTAATTCAAACAGAAATATGGTAAATTTCTCACTTGAGGGTCGTGTAGCCCTCGTGACAGGTGCCGCATACGGCATCGGTCTTGCCATTGCCCGCGCATTCGCTGAGGCTGGAGCTAAAATCGTATTCAACTGCTCTCGTCAGGAAACCGTAGATCGCGGTCTGGCCGCTTACAAAGAGCTCGGCATCGACGCAAAGGGCTATCTTTGCGATGTTACAAACGAAGAGTCAGTAAAGGCTATGGTGGCTGACATCGAAAAGACTGTAGGCACAATTGACATCCTGGTCAACAACGCCGGTATCATCAAGCGTATTCCCATGGAGGGTATGGCCGTTGAGGACTTCCGCCGTGTGATCGACGTTGACCTCGTAGCACCATTTATCGTCGCAAAGGCTGTGATTCCCGGAATGATCAAGAAGGGGCACGGAAAGATTATCAATATCTGCTCTATGATGAGCGAGCTCGGCCGCGAGACTGTAAGCGCTTATGCAGCAGCCAAGGGTGGCCTCAAGATGCTCACCAAGAACATCTGCTCAGAGTATGGCGAGCACAATATCCAGTGTAACGGTATCGGCCCGGGTTATATCGCTACCGAGCAGACTGCACCCCTGCGCGAACTTCAGCCCGACGGCTCACGTCATCCCTTCGATCAGTTTATCATCTCGAAGACTCCCGCCGGCCGCTGGGGTACTCCCGAGGATCTCATGGGCCCGGCAGTGTTCCTCGCATCTGACGCTTCTGACTTCGTAAACGGCCACATCCTTTACGTTGACGGCGGTATCCTCGCTTATATCGGCAAACAACCTAAATAATGGAAAGCGTCTTTTCCTATATCATCGGGCTTGGAGCAGCTGTGATGATGCCGGTGATCTTCACCATTCTCGGTGTATGTATCGGCATACGGTTCACTGATGCTCTAAAGTCAGGCTTGAAGGTGGGTGTGGGTTTCATCGGCCTTTCGATTGTCACCGCGCTGCTGACATCGGCTCTTGGACCCGCTCTCAATCAGGTGGTTGACATCTACGACCTTCAGCTTAAGGTGTTTGACATGGGATGGCCTTCGGCAGCCTCGGTGGCTTACAATACCGCCGTCGGCGCCTTCATCATCCCCGTGTGTCTTGGCGTGAACCTGCTTATGCTTCTTACCAAGACCACTCGCACCGTCAACATTGACCTGTGGAACTACTGGCACTTCGCTTTCATAGGCGCTGTGATTTTCTTCGTCACTGATTCGCTCGCATGGGGCTTCTTCGGTGCCATCGTATGCTACATCATCACTCTTATCATTGCCGACATGACGGCTAAGAAGTTTCAGAACTTCTATCCCGGCATGGACGGTATCTCGATTCCGCAGCCTTTCTGCGCCGGCTTCGTGCCCTTCGCCATCGTGATCAATAAGGGCCTCGACTTGATACCCGGTATCAACAAGCTCGAGATCGATGCCGAGGGCATGAAGAAGAAATTCGGTCTACTCGGCGAACCGCTCTTCCTCGGAGTGGTCGTAGGCGTGGTGATCGGATGCCTTACCTGCACTTCAGGTGCTGAGATCATCGACAAGATTCCTTATATCCTTGGTCTCGGTATCAAGATGGGCGCTGTGATGGAGCTTATCCCCCGCGTGACTGTGCTTTTCATTGAGGGCTTGAAGCCTATCAGCGAAGCTACACGTCAGCTGATTGCACGCAAGTTTAAGGGCGCTGAGGGTCTCTCCATAGGTATGACACCGGCTCTCGTGATAGGTCATCCCACCACTCTTGTGGTGTCTATCCTGCTTATCCCTGTGACTCTGGTGCTTGCTGTAGTGCTCCCCGGCAACGAATTCCTTCCGCTGGCATCACTTGCCGGTATGTTCTATGTATTCCCTTTGGTGCTTCCTTACACCAAGGGTAATGTTTTCAAGACGTTCATCGTAGGCCTTGTGGTGCTGACCATCGGTCTCTACTTCGTGACATCACTTGCAGGTGCATTCACCCTTGCAGCTAAGGATGTTTATGAGGTGACAGGCGACTCTGCCGTAGCTATCCCCGAGAACTTCGAGGGCGGCAGCCTTGACTTCGCCTCAAGCCCGCTGGCTTGGGTTATCTACGAGCTTACCGTCTTTGGAAAATGGATCGGTGCAGGCGTACTCGTGCTCCTCACCCTCGGCATGATGATCTGGAATAGTATCCTCATTATCCGTAATGCCAAGGCTATGGCTACCGATCATTCCACCACTCTTGAAAAAACTGAATAATAAATCTAACAGATTAAATAAAAATGTCAAAAATCCTTTCTACAATAGCTCTCTCAGCTTGCGCACTCGCTGCTTCAGCCCAGACAAGCTACACTATCCAGCGCGCCGTGCATCCTGACGACTATAAGAGCTACAATACCGAGCAGCTCCGCTCTCGCTTCATGATGCCTACCGTCATGGAGGAAAACAAGATCAACCTTACCTACTCGATGTATGACCGCCTTATCTTCGGCGGCGTTGTCCCCGTAGGCAAGACTATCACTCTCGAGACCATCGACCCTCTGAAGGCTGAATACTTCCTGGAGCGTCGTGAGCTCGGTGTCATCAACACCGGCAAGGGTGCCGGTATCGTCACCGTTGACGGCAAGGAATATGAACTGCAGTTCCGCGATGCCCTCTACGTTGGTCAGGGTAACAAAGAGGTTACTTTCCGTAGCGTGGATGATGCAAATCCCGCCCGCTTCTACCTCAACTCAACCACTGCCCACAAGCACTATAAGACTCAGCTCATCACCATCGATGGCCGTAAAGGCTCACTCAAGGCCAATCGTATCAAGGCCGGCTCTATGGAAGAGTCAAACGACCGTATCATCAACCAGCTCATTGTCAACAATGTGCTCGAAGAAGGCCCCTGCCAGCTTCAGATGGGTCTTACTGAACTTATGCCCGGTAGTGTATGGAACACCATGCCTGCCCATACTCACGACCGTCGTGTCGAAGCCTACTATTATTTCAATGTACCCGAAGGCAACGCTATCTGCCACCTCATGGGTGAGCCGCAGGAAAACCGCGTGATCTGGATGCACAATGAGCAGGCTATCATGTCACCCGAATGGTCAATCCACGCTGCAGCCGGAACATCCAACTATATGTTTATCTGGGGCATGGGTGGTGAAAACCTCAACTATGGCGACATGGACAAGATCACTTATCTTGAAATGAAGTAATCGGTCTTCCATAACACTCAATACGCTAAAGCCGCGACAGTTATCTGCCGCGGCTTTACTTTAGAATAGGATATCAGATGTATCGGGCTGTGAGGCTGCCGCTGCCCCGTTTGCGACGGCACAGGCGTTGTCAGCCTCGATGTCCTGTTTCTCCCTGACGCAGATCTCCCCTGTCCTGAATGTCACGGCTCGAGATATGCCCGGAAGGCATGGTTTCTGGAGTGTAACTGCAAGAACGGTGAACAATGCTCTTGGTCTCGTCAGGTACGAGTGTGGAGCGATCGACGGTCATCACGATGCCTGTACCGCCGCATCGTTTGCACGCTCCGGTGCTGTTAAAGGACAGATCTTCAGCCGATGGGACAAAGAAATGATTGCCGCATTTGCCACAGATGAGCTCCTTCTCGGCAGCGACGTCGAGGGTGGGGAGTGATAAGCGCCGCAATTGGGGCATTTGTGGGAGGCAAGACGCGAGAACATGAGTCTCAGACTGTTGAGTAGCTCTGTTCCGGTACCGAAAGTGCTCCGGATGCCCGGGACTCCGGGGCGCTGGTGGAGCGCAATCGCGGCAGGGACGTAGAGCACATCGTCGACCATAGCCTTCGGTGCCTGGGTCATGCGGAGGCGTGTGTAAGTGGACAATGCTTCGAGATATCGTCTCGAGCCCTCGGCGTAGAGTACGCCCAAGGCAAGAGACGATTTTCCGGAACCTGATACCCCGGCTACACCTACGATGCGGTTGAGTGGGATATCTACGTCTATATTCTTGAGATTGTGAACTTTACACCTCTTACGAGAATCTGATCAGGACGATGGATCATTTCTTATGAAGGACGATTGACTTTTCAGAGACAGCTTTCGTAGCTTTGATGATGTCGTTGAAGAGAGGATAATCGGCCACAGGCACTACACGGCTGTTGATACGATGATAGTAAGTGAGCGTAATTTCGTTAGTCGCGGGCTCATACTTTGCTTCAGTCATGAGATTGCCCACCTTATTGTTAACCTGTGATTTAAGGTCATCGAGTGAGGTTGCATCCACGGTGTAACCTTCAGGCACTTTCAAGACCGTCTTTCGACGGTAATTCTTCGGATAATTGATTACTGCATCTATTTCGCGCTCTTTTTCGGTGTCAGTTTTCACGTTGGCGAGGCCGAAAAGTATGCCTACTTTTAGCAAGCGGTCATCTCCGGCATTAGAAATCTGATCGTCTACGGTCAGTTCACCACCGAAAGTGAATGCCGCATCGCCGGTCACCGGATTGTAAGCGCCACACCATACGGAGTCAACTGTGACATTATCGTTGTCTCCGATAGCAAATGTAGTTCTTGAGATCTTTTCAAGATATTCATTGATAGCCGGGCGGTTATCCTCTATATTGTCAAAGATTTTCTGACGCTTGTTTTCCGGAATGCCGAGAAATTCGCTATAGTCGGTAGTGGGATCCTCAAGGATAATCACGGGAGCTGCCACAACCTTCAGGTGACCCGATGCTTTGGCATCAAAGTTGAGATCCACTTTGTCGTTGTCAATATCAGGTATGGTTGCTACAGTATTGACAATCATACTGTTGTCCTTTGCTCGGGATTCTTTGATAGCGGCTACGTCGAGTCCTACTTTCGCTTTCTGACGTTCGTAGAGCCCCTCGCGGGAGCCTGTGAGCAGGAGCACCTTTTCACCGTTATATCCGGTGGCTATCTCGCCGGGAGTTGTCACGAGATACTGGTCAAACATATAGTATTTGTCGCCGATCTTCACCAGCGGTGTTGCCTGAGTATAGGATGCAATCTCCTGAATGGCAATATCATCGTTAGCAGTGGTGATACCGAGTTGCACGGGGAGTCCGAGCTTTGACTTCGAAGCAAGGTCGTGGAAAAGGCAGATGATGCTCCAATTGTTATAAGTGTTTTTCGAAACCATTGCGGTATATACAGAGGCTATCCATGCGGCGTCAGCCTTCTGCTCGGGAGTTGCCTCGGGGTTAGCTTTCACCCAATTGTTGTAAAGGTTGCGGGCTTTGGAGGCATCGGCATCGGGGATCTTTATTTTTTCAAGCATCTCGGCAGCCTCGAGCAGTATATAGGTAGGCACGATGTTGAAATATACGCCGCCGCGGCGTGAGCTCTCGGGATGACCAAAGATGCGCGAAAGATTGTCGCTCAGGCTCAGGCGCAGAAACGGCACCTGACGCATAGCATTGACCCAAGACGTCTCGTTAAAGCGTGGAATACCCGTGATGCGCCCCTTGACGATGTTGCGTTCGCCATGACCTACGCCGAATGCCTCGGCCTCAAGACCGTTGAAAGTATTGAAATTAGCGGTCAAATCCTTGTCAAACTCGCCATTGAATGTCAGTACGGCGGTAGGATATTCTGACATCAGCATGAAGTTGCGCTGAATGCTCTGGTCGCCCAGGAAGATATAGCGGTTATATTTGAAATACTCGAGCACGTCGCCCTCCTCAAGGCCCGGAAGGGGTAGGGTAAACTCAGTGACTTCGTTTTTCTTACCCTCGGTCACCGGAAGAGCCTGAGCAACATCGATATCTACGATAGTGCCGTCGGGCTTATGGATGCGGGCGCCTACGGCCTGTTTCCGCTCGTAGACGTCAAATCCGCTTGACTGTATCTTCTCGTTTGGCAGGAATGATAGTGAGGAAAAGTCTTCGATGGCATTTGCATCGTTGAGTTTCACCATATATCGGGAATAGATGTCGGCGGTAGTTTCGCCGAAATATTCGCGGTTTTCGGCCGAAGCCATAGTGCTTAATACTTCGGCATTGTTGCGCACGGCATTCACGTTATGGTCAATGGCGATGAATACTGCCGAGTTGCCGAGGTAGAGCGAGTCAGAAAGGTCAGCCTTAGGGTTGAAATCAGGGTTTTCAGCGCCCCAGACCACCTTAGCAGCCTCGCGCATAAACTTCATGTCAGGCTTATCGGATGCAGCCTGCATGGTGGCAAAGCTTAGAAATAAAGCAAGTGATAAAAAAATTTTTTCATATTTTAGAGATAACTATTTTGCTTGTAAGAGCTGACTGGATTTTTTTGATGTCGGCATTATAGCGTTCAATCTCCTTAAGGCTGACGATACAGTTAAAGGCCTTAAGGTCAAGGGTTACGGATACTTCGTTGTCGGTCACTGCATAGACTACCGAGGTATTAAGCCAGGGAGAGTCAATCGTTACATTTTCAGGGACGGAAGTCACGGTGTGTCCCTCGGGAATAGCTACGGTCATCACGCGGCGTGTCATCGACGGACCATATATCTGCACCGGATACTTACGGTCAGAATTGTCAACGGTCATTTTTCCCCAGTCAGGGCTCGGGTTGAGCGAGAGATAGATTTTACCTCCGGCGTTACTTACGGCATTGCTTATGGCAAGCGAGCCCGTAAGTCGTGTCGGGCCATTGTCAGCTTCGCCATCCTCAAGCGAGATATCTATAGGGGAGTAGTTGGAATATCCGTTTGAGACGCAGCTTTGCAGAATCTTCTGGTAAGAGTGGGAAGCGTTGCTGTTCAAGCTGTTAAGCAGACCTGACTTCATCTGCCCGCGGAGTGATTTTTCAAATGAGCCCGTAAGATTGCTACCATCGATACTGAAATTGGAAATCATAATTTCAGAATTATCCTCCGGCGCAATTTCAGGGACGCGGCCTATAATACACTCATCGCCATTCTCTACTAATGTCTGGCGACCTTGTATGCCTGTCTGGTAATAGCCTATGTCAGAGATTCCCACCGTGCCGTCGAGATAAAGTATTGAACCGTCGGCCATTACCGCAGCAGCAATGGCGTGATTACCGGCACCGTAAGTCGGCATCTCGGTGAATGATTGTGGGATAGAGCTTGTGCCGATCCATACGAAACGGCCATCGATACCTGAAGCCCGAAGCATATCGCGGATCAAGATGGCCGAACCTTTACAGTCGCCGTAGCGCTTGCTAAGCACCTGAGATGCAGCATCAGGAGCTACGCCATAGTGGCCGTGCTCGATAGCCACGTAACGGATATTGCGGCGTACCCAGTGGGTTATGGCTGCGATTCGCTCGAGATCAGTGCTGCACCCGACAGTGATTTCTGTGGCTTTTGCTGCAACTGATTCAGGGTCAGGATCAGGTGCAATGAAGCTGTGGAGATGGCGGTAGTAAGCCTGAACGTCAGGATACATACCTGATAGCCAAACGAATGGCAGATGGTAGCGACCGGCAGGAGCGCTCCCCTCACCCGCAAGAGCCGGAAGAGAAGATGCCGATAGTGTAATGGTCCACTTCTTGCCGCCGTCAGTGGCCTCGCGGGAGATCGATGCACTTTCCGGAAGATTAGATGACATTATGTCAAAACGTTCCTTCATTTCAGCAGGCATCACTATGCGGTAGACGTATGATTCTATAGGGTAATTCTTTAATAATCCGCTGATAAAGCCGGTCTCTGGACGCGAATTAGTGGTGACAAACTTAGCATCACCTTCCTGGCCGGCTTTGGTGAGCTCTACCTCCACGAGGCATATCTTGGAATCGTCATAGAGTATACCCTTGTCAGTAGCGGAAGCATACACCGGTTTGCCGCCCCCTTTGCCGGAGGCCTTCTCCACCTTTATGTTATCGTCGTAGTCGACGTAGGCCACGGCCGTGCCAGGCTTGCGTACGGCCTTATATCGGGTGTTGAGCGTACGCTTGATAGATTTGAGATTATTCTTGCCATCGGGGATTAGCTCATAAGTCTCATCCCACGAGCTGATTACGATGTTGGGATCGTCCTTCTGTGCGGCAAATGTCGCAACTGCGATCGCTACCGCAAATATTAATGTGATAATTCTGTTAGTCATAAATACAAAGGTAACAAAAAAATCCCATCCCATCAAGCAATCCATCGTTAAAAATGATTATCTAAAAAATAAAAAATTAACTTTGTAAAGTAAATCTTTATCGTCACTAAACTGATAGGCCGGAAGTTTGTTAGAAAAGAAAAGGTAATAAAATATGACTATACCACAGAAGGAATTGGATAAGCTGTCGCCCACGGTGAGGAGGTATTTCCTGCATTGGGTAGACTTTCTGTATAACCGGGTGAAGTTTAATCGCCCTGAGAGTGAGATACATGCGGCGGGGCATTGCGAGCGTGTGCTGCTCTATGCGCTGATTATCGGCGAGAAGATATTTGGCGATGATGATCGCGCGCTGACGGCACTTGCCGAGGCGGCGGTGTTTCACGACACGCGCCGTCATGACGACTATCTCGACACGGGTCATGGGGCACGTGCGGCAGTGTATTACAGACAGTTTTGCGACGAGAATCCTGACGTGGAGTATCTGCCTGAGGCGGCAATGATGATGAAGTATCATGACATCGAGGACAAGCGCGGCAAGGTGGGCATAAAGCTTGACTATAACGGTTCGCTGCCCAGAATGTTTAAGCTTTATGATATCTTCAAGGATGCGGATGCGCTCGACCGCTGGCGTCTCGGCGCCCGCGGTTTTGATACGCGGTTCCTGCGAACGGAGCCGGCCAAGGAGATGACGCAGTATAGTAAACGGATCGTTGAGGAGACCGTGCCGAGCGAACTGTTGAAGAAAGTATCAGATGAGGTAGAACGAACAATTGCTGAACATGAAAAAACTACTTCTAATCGTTGATCCGCAGATGGATTTCATCATAGGGTCGTTACCTGTGCCTGGAGCTGTTGAAGCAATGGATTCTCTTGCTGCTTATATATCTAAACGTGACGGCAAGTATATCCACAAAATAATTACGGCCGACAGTCATCCGTATGACCATTGCTCGTTTGAAGAATGTGGAGGCAAGTGGCCGCGTCATTGCGTGCATGACACCTTGGGGGCTGCGATTTGGCCGGGTGTGTTTGACGCTGCGTATCGGACATCAGGGGATGTGACTCTTCTGCATAAGGGGGAGTATCGTCTTACCGAGGAGTATTCAATCTTCAAAAATCCTGATGCGTCGCGTAGAATCGACAATATCATCCGTGAAAATCATATAGAGCGGATTGATATTTGCGGACTCGCCGGGGATGTGTGCGTAAGAGATACGCTTCGCGATGGTATCGCTCTCTATGGGGAGGGGATGTTCAAACTATTAGAAGAATATTCACCATGTATTAACTGATAAAACTATTGATTATGAAAGTATTGATTATTAATGGTAGCCCTACACCCGACGGCAATACTTATATTGCGCTTAATCAGGTGGCTAAGGCTCTGAATGAGGATGGAATCGAGACTGAGATTCTCCAGCTCGGCAAGAAACCGGTGCCCGGATGCATAGCCTGCAACAAGTGTAAGACCACAGGAGTGTGTATCTTCAATACCGGGATTTATCAGGAGGTATTTGAAAAGATTCAGGAGGCTGACGGTTTTGTGGTAGGAAGTCCTACGTATTATGCCGGCCCTAACGGGTCGCTATGTGCGCTGCTCGACCGACTGTTTTATTCGGCCGGCCGGTTTCTGGAATATAAGCCCGGAACCGCTGTAGGTATATGCCGCCGCGGAGGGTCAGTGTGCACAGTGGAACGCCTCAATAAGTATTTCGAGATGACAAATATGCCAATGCCGAGCTCGCAGTATTGGAACAATGCTTTCGGGTTGGCGCATGGCGACGTCGTCAGGGACGCTGAAGGAATGCAGACGATGCGCACGCTTGGCCACAACCTGGCGCGCCTGCTCAAAGCCCTCGAAAATGTGCCTCGTCCCGCCCAAGAAGAACACGCCTGGACCTCCTTCCCCGGCTGACCCGCAGATGTTACCAATAACCTGTGGTGACAGCGATAAAAAACTGATTGCATACTGAGGCACTCCGAGGCTCAAGCGGTTGATTATCGATCTACCCCACATAAATGCAATGAGGGTGTATCAAAATTCTGATGCACCCTCTTTCGTAATATGTTGTAAAACATTA
>JAMPAP010000020.1 GCA_023667185.1 Lachnoclostridium sp. | reverse complement strand
CTACCTTATCGGTCTGCCCGGCATGAGCGGTAGCACATATTTCGTAAGCGAGTTTGACGAGCTGCTTCATATCTTTCGAAAGTTAGAATGAGAATGCTTGATACTGAATATTATTCTTGTCAAGATACTCGATTAAATCATCGACTGCCGAGTTGGTGTTGAAATTGGCTTTCAGCCAGTTAAACACATCCTCGTTTGTGTCAAGGCGTAGGTGTTTGCGTAGCATGAACAGACTGATACCCTCTACTCCGTATTCATACTCACCGCCCGGCACATTCTCACCAAGGTCTTGCAACTCAACGCGCAGAGTGGTGCTGACTATGGTAGCCCAAATCTCTCGCGCTGCTCCAGACACTTTATCCGAGTATAATGTTATTTTATTATGCATAATTCAATAAGCTTCAGGGAGATTGTCAGGGTCGATTTCGGAGACATTGAACAGTCCGAGTTTTCCTTTATATGGTATTGGTTGCTTGAACAATTTTGCATTTCGGAGCATCCATTTCCATTCCGCACCGGGGCCATCACCAGCCCATACGCTATCGGAGTGTTGGGTAAAACCATACACGTCGACGTAGCCGATGATTGCAGAGTGCGGGCAAGATTTCTTGTCAAATCCGTATAAGGTTTTGATGTGATCCCAATCAATACCGAGGTCGCGGGTCGAAGCGCCGGCATGGATGAGAATAATGCCGGGAGCTTTCTTGGGTTTCCAACTGCGGTTTTCCACATCCTTTGCACCACAACAGATCAGTGATGCCCAGGGTTGCTGTACGGACAAGCATTGCATGCCGCTATGAGCCGAAAGTTCAACAATTTGTTGAAGCTTGGCATCATACATCATAGGCACGCCTTTGATGATGTTGACCACTGCGGTCTCAATGACGTGGAACGGAACGATAAACCATTCTTTGGGGCGGTGACCATCTACAGTCACATTCAGTTTGACGCAGTCAAAGAGTTTGTGAATGAGAGCCTCGAAAGTGGATGACTTCACGTTATATACTTTCCAAGTGGCAACTATATCTACGTCGGCACAAAGATAAGTAGGTTCGTTCTTCGCGTTAGCCAAGCGACTCTCCATCGAGGTGACAGTAAAGCCTATTTTATAAAGGTCTTTAATGGCAGCAATCTCCGGACGGGTTGACTTAGAGCGGAGCACATAAATTGTTCCGCTCTCAACATCTTTATCTGTTACGGTGAAAGCTTCCTCAAATTCCTCTTGGGTCATATCCGAGCAGTCCATGATGCTATAGCCGTCGACTGACAGGTTCTTTGTAATAGTGCGGAATTTGATGTCGGCCTCTGAGCCATTCTCGTAGATAACACGAGTACGTCCATCCTTTAGACCATATTTATTCTTGCCCTCGTCATCGAACGCGGCAAGATAACCGATAATGCCTTGCTCAACGAAGTAGCGACCCACTTTGAGCGAAGGCTCGCTGAACTTGACAAGCTTATATTTGCCGGTCTTCAAACCTTGTTGGATTTCCTTGAAACCATCGGCAAATTGCTCGAAATCCTCGCATGGGCGACGTGAGCCTACATAGTCCGCTTCTTTGCGGGCTGCTATGCGGTCTTTCATATACTGGGGAACGTCGAACAGTCCGAGGTCTTCGCCATCGGTGATGTCAGCGAGTAGAGGGTCGTTGAGTATCTGTTCAAGCTGCTCCTCTTCGGTGAGTTCGTGTGGTGGCTCCATCTCCACTTGCGGCTCCTCGACATTGCTCTGGTTTGAAGGAAGTATGCCGAAAGTGTCAAACGGGCGGCAGCGTTCAATCTTTGCTTCACTTTTGAGGATGCCATTGAGTTTATGAAAGAGCTGACGGTCGGTCTGCTCATCGGGCAGAGCACCGTTTTTTTCGTAGAAGTCGCAGACTTCCTGAAAAGCAGCAACGAGCCGGTCGCTCGAGGTAGCCCGCTTTTGGGGAGCGGTTACATTGGCGAACAAAGGATGTTCAAGTATCTCGTCGAGCTCTTTGGTCCAGTCTATCATGATTGTTCGGCGAGTTTACGGCGTTTGTAATTGCGCAATGTCTCGATGGCGCGAGCTATGCGGCGTGCGTGTGGGTCGGGGTCTTGAAGGTCAGGCTCTGATTTCCCGGTTTCCTTTTGCCATGCGGGCAGATATTTCTTGAAGAGCAGTATTGCCTCTTCGATTGAAATTTCGCCCTCGCGCTTTTCGTCAATCACATACTGGATTGTACGAAGTGTCTCAGCGTCGAGTGAGCGAGAGATTACCTCATAGGCGCGTTGGAACGGGTTAATCTGCTTGATGAGGTTGATGTTCAGGTCGTCGAGGTTCACAAACTTGTTGGCAAGTTTGATGAAGCGGTTTCCACTGTCATCGGTCTTTACCTCCTCCCCTTGTGTAGCAATGGTGAGGATAGTGTGAGCGGTAACGGCCTCAACCTCCTCGTCGGTGAGGTCGGGATATGTCTGCTTGATGATTTTCGGGATATATACCTCGGTAATCATCTCGGCCATATCATGGCTGATAATTGCCTCGCGGATATTCTTATCTCCGAGGGTTGTGGCCACAAGTGAGTCGAGGTCGTTCTCAACGATCGCCTTGGTGCGCTCGTTGAGTGCGGGCAGACCATCTACCACGATAACATGGTCGTCATCGTCTTTATTAGGTGTATCTTCATTGTCGTCCACGGGTTCTTCCTCGTCGTCGCGCTTTGTCTTGAACGTCCATTTTGGAGCCATAACTTGCTCCATGAGCAGAGAGGCTGAAATAGCTTTCAAGAAATCGTTGACAGCCATAGTCACGTCGTCCCGGGCTGCATCGGGGCACGGAATGAGGTTGGTGAACTGGGCGTGGGTCTTACCCTCGCAGTCGCGCGTGCAGCGTCCGATGATTTGCACTACCTCGGTGAGCGATGCGCGTATGCCGATGGTGATGCACTGCTCGCACCATTCCCAGTCGAATCCTTCCTTGGCGGTGCCGAGAGCGATGAGAATGTCGAGTGCTTCGGGCTTGTTCATGCGCTGAAGGTAGCTTTGCAGAGCGTCGCGCTGCTCTTTCTTATCTTCGACGAGGTCGCCTACGGTGAGGATGCGGCCATCGGGAGTCTTAACCTTGTAGAGGTAGTAGTTATAGTCGCGGTCGACAATCTCGCCGATATAGTTGATTATCTCGGCCACCTGATCGTGCTTATTCATAAAGGCACCGGTCTTGGAATTGGGGTGCGGAATGTGAATAAGGGTCTTCTTGTGAGTGTCGAGCACTTCGGGGATGGCGGTGAGATAGTTTCCTTGGAAGAAGCTATAACCTATGCCGAGACTTTTGAGCCAACGGTAGCCGTTGAGCTGACGGTAATAGTTATAGTTGATAGTGGGTTGGAAAAGTGCCTCGTCTTCGGGACGCATCACAGGCACTGCATCGCCACGGAAGTAAGAGCCGGTCATGGCGAGGATGTGTGCCGTGGTTTCGTTCAGCAGTCGGCGGATGAACGAACCGAGGCGGTTGTTTTCGTCCGATGAGCCATGGTGGAACTCGTCGATGCCGAAAAATACATCATTAAGTTTATCGGCCTCAATGCCATTGAGCGCATTGAGCAGCGTGGCGTGGGTGCAGACCAAAATCTTTGCAGTGGGATGGTCGAGAAACTCGCGAAGCACATCTTTCTTTTTGTTCTCGCTCCCGGCAGCAAGACAAAGATTCCAATACGGGGCTACGCGCCAGTCTTCAAAAAAGCCAAATTTCTTCAACGGGGTGTCGTTGAAGCTGCGGCCGATATTCTGCTGCGGCACAGCAACAATCACTTTTTTGATGCCTTGATTAGCGAGTTTGTCAAGAGCCACAAACATCATTGCGCGGCTTTTACCCGAAGCGGGCGGCGCTTTAACGAGAATGTGTTGGCGGTTGCGTGCTTCATAGACCATTGCCTGCATTTCGCGCATACCGAGTGCATCGGTATTGCTCGACTTGCCGGTCTGCTGATATTGTACTTCTACGAGGTTATTTGTCATAACAATTATTTAAGAATTTCCCAGTAACCTAATTTACGACCTCCGACTCTTTTAATGTAATTTTGTTGCTTCAAAACCGATATCGCTCGGCTTATTGTCGATTGCGCCACCTCTAATTTAACCGCCAGTTGGGCTTTTGTGTCATTAGGAGATAATAAGATGGCATTATATACATCTTTTGTAACACCAGCTATTTCAGAGCGTTGATCTTTATTGTCTTCTTTAGTATCATCTTTTGTGTCATTGCGTGAGACAAAAGACACTTTAGAAGTCTTAACTTTTACAAGAAATGCATTCCCAAGCTCAAGATTGAAATCGGCGGCATCATTGCCATTGATTTTCAGTTCTTCTTGCACACGCTGCACTCCTCGACTGAAGCGGTTAACAAATCCTACCACTTTCATTGCCTCAGCAATGACGGCATTACGATAGTCATTAACCCATGGGAAATTGCGTGAATTGGCTTTCCCATAAAGTCCTCCCGGATTTAAAATCTCAATTCTATCGTCATATTGATAGAATTGAATTGGCCCGTTGCTTTCATAGTCGCGATGGCATACCGCGTTCATTAGCAACTCTCTGATTGCCCAAGCGGGATAATCAATTACATATTCCTCTCGCAGGGCACTTACCGGAACCGGTCGCTTCTTTGCAATTGTGGTGGCTACAAAAGTGTCAAGCTGATTAAGCACGGTCATCAAATTTCCTGCGAACTTATAATCATTCGATATGTCCGACCCTCGGCCATCGCCACCAAATCTGACATATTGAATATATGCCCCGGGCAATTTACGTTCCACGTTATTTCCAAACATGAGAATTCCTGCATACGTTGGGCAGTCATGTTTCATGTCATAAAAGCCCAATGATTGAAGTTGAAACTTCACATCTCTCTTGTCATTCTCAATAACTTCTTCAGGGTAGGCCTTCGGAAGATAAATTTGTCGGAACAAACTTACATCCAAATCTTCCAATGTGCTGTCTAAACAAGGCATCGCATCAAATGTAAGGACATGAGATGTACGTTTCTCATAAAGTTTTTTCTCATCATCTTCGTTTGCCGTGCCTCGACGTGGGCCCACCCTTACGCATATCTTCCCTTTATATTTTACGGGTGGAAAATGTGCCGGCTGAACCTCCACAACAATAACAGAACCCTCATCAAGATCCACCTTTTCAACTGTCATGGATGGCTGAGGTTGAATATTTCCTTCTGTACGTATAGAGGATATGTTTTTAAGAAGAGCGTCCGTTATCTTGAATGGTACGACCTTACCGGTTTTATCATCGGCTCCGATAATAAGATAACCCGGCTTTTGATAATCGGGTAAATCATTTGAAAAAGAGCAGATAGCTTCTCCGAATTTATCCATTTTGTCAGTGGATATTGTGCGCTCAATTCTATCGCTTTCCAAATCATTAAGGAGGCGTTGTAGTTCTTTCTTTGATATCATTTCTTAGTCATTTTAGCGTAGAGGCGGAATAGATGTTCGAGGCGCTCTTCATCGGAGGTGAAGGGCACTATTTGTTGTCGTAGATGCGCAATGCTTCCTCTGCACTTATCTCCAGGGGTTTACCATCTTTGTCTGCTATCACCACTGTCTCGCCGAGTTTGGCTTTGCGCTGCAACATTTTGCGCTGCGCATTGGATATGCTCTCGCGGATACGGTCAAAGAGCTTTATTTCTTCTTGTTCTGACATTTTTCCTTAATTTTGGAGAGTTGGGTATTATCTATAGTAACATTACGCTCGACTATTGGCTTGATATGTTCGCTGTTGTCATAAAGCGACCATAGGTCGACAATTGGAGCAAATATATCGAAAAGGTTGTTAAGCCCAAGCCAATAGCGGCGGTGAATAACATCTGTGGGGATGTTGTGACCACCGGTGGCGACACGAGTGGCGACACGTCGCTCAGCCATCTCGGGCGATGGTAGCCAAAAGAATAAGAGCACCACTCGATAACCTGACGTCTTGGCGCGCTCTACAAGTGACTTGTAGGAACGTGTGGCAAGGGTGGTCTCAATGGCAAACGATTTGCGCTCATTCAGCAGCGTATCGATGCGTTTCAGCATCAGCTTCCCGGCTTCAATAGCCATTTCCTCAGGATGAAAAGGCGATAGGCCCTTGGCTATCTCGTCGGCATTGACGAATTCGGTGCAGTCGAGCACTTCAGGTAATACCGTAAGCGAAGCGGTGGTCTTCCCGGCACCGTTACATCCTGCAATTATATATAAGTTTAGTCCTTCCATAAGGCTTACTTTGTTTTAGTCATTTTAGCGTAGAGGCGGAAGAGATGTTCGAGGCGTTCTTCATCAGAGGTGAAGGGCTCGGCTCGATAGATGCGCTCCACTGCGAGGTCAAGGGCGTGGTGTGCTTCGCGCAGTTCCTCGGGCATGGTTTCCGGATTATACATCTCGCCCAAAGTCATATCGCAATTCTCATCACGAATGTCGAGAATAGTCTGCGCTAAATTCGACAATTCCTCTTTATCTGCGGTGGTCAGCTTTGGGAATGGGAATGTGTTATAGCACAGGGTCGCAGAATAACGTATTCGCGTTTCTAACGAGCCACCAACAGCACGAACCCACAAGTTATGCATTTTTGATGTCAGCAAAGCAAAGAGCCACATTTCAGCTTCGTAAATAGCAAATGCAGAATCAGAGATAATCATATCTCTGTTAACGTAGCCGATAGGAATATAAGGTCGTCTTTCTGACGAAACACGAGGAATAATTATCTTATCTTTGCTCTCAGAGTTGATCTCGTAATGCTCTCTGAATTGATGTGGCCTATCTACTAAAGCTGCACCATCTTTGCTTTCGTATTCACGGAAGTACGCAGTGGCAGCAATACGAGAACCTATCGGTGGAATTGAATCCGCATCCTCACGGTCACGATCATCAATCCACAAACAGTATCTATGGATGTCTTTCAGGAACTCTTGTGACCCCATCAATTGCTTTATGTACTTCTCGCTCTTTGGGTATTCCTCGATTAGTTTAGCCTTTTCTTCTTCTGAAAAAATCAAGTGACCATTATCATATGGCATACACCCAAATACCGCCTTGGGTAATCCGTTTGGAATACTGTAGTTCTTTGCTACAATAAGGTTATCAGAAGCTACTAAGTAAGGGCTGATATTATCAACTTTTGAAGATGTTGATAGTTCTTCGATATACAGTATCTTTTGTTCTTTGCTTGCGTTCTGAACCCCAATTATTGCAACCGTTACTGTAGCATTATATTTAGCGTTATTACTCCACTTGAAAGAGGTATGTGCAAAGAATATTTCGAGGCCAAGGGAGAAGATAGGCTTCCAAAGCATGGCAACTTGTTCGCCTTGGCTTATGGAATTTGTGGTTACAAATGCATACTTTGCGCTTGTATCTTTGATGTACTTAGCTCCTTTCCAAAACCAAGCTGCGATATAATCGACGCCTTTCTTATCTTTGACATCCTTAAGTGCAATCTGCATATCTTCTTTTTGAGCGTTGTCTTGCAACTTGCTGCCGAGGTAGGGCGGGTTGCCCATGATGTAGACTTCTTCGTCGGGGGTGTGGGGGCAGACGGTGTTCCAGTCGAGGCGACAGGCGTTGCCACAGACGATTTGGCCTGAGGCTTTGAGCGGCAGTGTGTCGGGCCGCACGCCAAAGGCTTGACCAAACTTGACATTCATTTGATGCTCGGCGAGCCACATAGATAGCGTGGCTGTGTCGGCAGCAAATGGGTCGAGCTCGATGCCGTAGAACTGCGTAAGCGTTATCGATGGGAACGGCAGCATGGCATCATTGGCAATATCGCGCATAGCTTGCCATATCATGATTTCAAGCTCGCGGAGTCGCTTGTAGGTGATGATAAGGAAGTTGCCACTACCGCAGGCCGGGTCGAAGAATTTGATATGCGACAGGCGATTGAGCAGATTGCGCAGACGCTGGGTAGCGCGAGCGGGATTTTGCTTCTTGGCCATTTTCTCCTTGGCTTCATCGCAAGCAGCGGTGTATTCCTCGATGAGTGAGTCGAGGAACAGAGGCCGAATCACTTTCTCGATGTTGGGCACTGAGGTGTAGTGCATACCAAGTCCGGCTCGTTGTGCAGGTGTGATAACAGCCTGAATCATTGAGCCGAAGATATCGGGGTTGATGTCTCTCCAGTCATATTCTCCGCAGTTGATAATCAACGTGCGGGCGCGACGCGACATTTTGGGAATAGGGAAACGCTCTTTGAACAGACCGCCATTGACGTATGGGAATACACTGTAAAGGTCGGGCAAGGTGGCGAGCACGGCCTCGTCGCGTGTCGACATGGCGAGGAACGCACGGTCAATAAATTCAGCCAAATCCGATCCGTCGGCATTGGTGTGGGTGGAGAGGGTGTTGGTGAAAAGGTTCTGACCGGGGAACAGACCGGTGTCTTCGGCAAAGAAGCAAAACAGCAGACGCGACATGAACACATTGAGAGCATGGACTGATGCTTCGTCGTCGATAATGTTGTTGCGGCGGATTTCGTCGAAGAGTTTAGCCATCAGCTCGGCAGACTTAACGTCGGCCTCAGCTTCCTCGGCATATTGTATCTTCTCAATACCTGCAAGTGGCGTAAAAAACTCAAAGTCGCGCCACATCAAGTCGATGCGGTTTTCGTAGAAGTCGTTCTCTTTGGGGTCGTATGCTATTACATCAATTCCATCGCTTGTGATGTAAAGGCGTGGCGAACATTTGGCAATCTTTGCGTCTGCGCGCATTTCTTCGAGTGTGTCATACATCCCCGTGTCAGTCAAGCCGGTGGTGTCGCGATAAGCCACAAGCCCTTTGACAAGAATCGTCTTGCCATCTTTAGCGGCATTGCCGGGACCTTCCTTGGTACGACGCACCTGTCCGTCGCCATATCCGGCGAAGATGCGCAGGAGTTCATATATGAACTCCGCTCCGGTAGTGCCGCGTTCAGCTAACTGATGCAGGGCTTCAGTTGCACCGACGTGTGAGAATGTCTTTTGTTTCTTTGCCATGTTCAAATAAAGAAAACACCCGACGTAGCATCTGAAGGCCGACCTTATCGAGCTATGCTCGCTTTGCAACTGCAAAGAACGCCTGTAACGACTACGTTAGGAGTTTTTCAAAGGGTTTTCGGCTCTTGCCGTATATCTTTGTGATTAATGCTGGTCCATTTTTCAGATTGGCGTTACTACATATAGCGCAAAGTTAACAATTTTTTCTGATATAACGGCTATGCCGTTGAAGAAAAAGAGATTGATTGTAAAACTTTAAACATAAAATTGAGCGTCTCTACACTCATCGGCAAATATAATGCCATGCATGGGCAAGAATTTGACCCATGCGAGTTAAGAAATTATATCGAGGTTCAGAAAGTTGACGCCATCCAGTCGATATGACGGATTTTGTCAGCGATATGAGATTTGTCGCAAAGAGAAATTATCATAACTCTTTGCGCATCGCCTCGGAGAGATTTCAATTCTTCAATTTGGGTTGATGTCAGACGGAGCGTTTGGTAGCCCGGAGTGATGTAGCCGCTCACTGAAAAGTGTACCGGCTACTCATTCAAAAGTGTACCACCCATGGGGGACTGCAAATATATTGATTTTTTGATTCACGAGAGCGGTTTAGATTTGATTTTTTATCATTTCTTGAGGTTGTTTGAGTCTATGTAATTATTCTTTTATGTGAGTGAAATTAATTGTCAGTCAGTGGTATAAGTGCAAGGTTTTAAAACGTCTTTGGGCAGATGTTGTTATTAATTTACAGAATTTATGAGCTGTAGATGCTTCATCGGGTGTCCGAAGAATGGGGTGATGCCTACCTGCGTGAATCCTATCGAGCGGTAGAGTGCTTCGGCCGAATGGTTTTCGAAGTCGACAAGCAGGCCGAATCGCCGGTGACCTTTCTCAGATGCCCGGTCAATAAGGGCGTCAATAAGACGTCGGGCGATCCCTTTGCCGCGATATTCGGGCAATACACCGAGCGAGTCGATGTAAAATTCGTCAGGCCCGGTTTCGTCGTCAGTGACCACGATATCAGGATGATATTTCCGGATTACTGAAAGTGAGGCTTCGCGTAGTGACTCAAGGTCGGCGCCGTCATACCCAACGATGGCGCCTGCTATCTTGCCATCAGCTTCTGCTATAAGGGCATTTCGGTAGCTGTATTGCGAGTCATCACGCAGCGCCACCTCAGTCAGAGCGTTGATGACGTCGTCGCCCACATAGTCTTTTGACCCGTCATGACCTATGGCCATGGCTACAACCCCGGCGATAAACCGGGCATCATCGCGAGTGGCTTGTCGGATAGTAATTTTCATAATATATAATATGTAAGGTTTACAGACCCCTTTAAGGGCCTGTAAACCTATAAACGATTAATCAGGTGGTTTTATTCTACTTTCTTGAATTGATCTTTTCCTACGCCACACACGGGGCAAACCCAGTCGTCCGGTAGGTCTTCAAATTTCGTCCCGGGAGCTATCCCGTTGTCAGGGTCACCGGTTGCGGGGTCGTAAACCCATCCGCAAACTATACATTCATATTTGTCCATAATCTATTCATTTATAAGGTTTTTAATGTCTTCATCAACGGTAGAGATGGTGCCGATATTGAATTTTTCCTGGAGCACTTTCAGGATATCGGGGGTGAAGAAAGCGGGGAGGGTAGGGCCGGTGTGGATATTCTTGACACCGAGGGCAAGGAGCGCAAGAAGCACTATGACGGCTTTTTGCTCATACCAGGCGATGTTGTAGACAATCGGGAGGTCGTTGACCGATTTCAATCCCAATGCATCTTTCAGAGCCATGGCTATACGCACAAGCGAGTAGGAGTCGTTACACTGTCCGGCATCAAGCACGCGGGGCACACCTTCGATGTTGCCGAGAGGCAGCTTGTTGTAGCGATATTTGGCGCATCCGGCGGTAAGGATCACGCAGTCATTCGGGAGTGCTTCGGCAAACTTGGTGTAGTAGTCGCGTGAGGGCATTCGTCCGTCACATCCGGCCATTACCACAAATTTCCTTATCTTGCCTCTCTTGATGAGGTCGATGATCTTCGGTGCAAGCTCAACCACTTGATGATGAGCAAATCCGCCCACGATTTCGCCATGCTCTATCTCTGTTGGCGGCTGGCATTTCTGCGCATGGGCTATCATTTCAGAGAAGTCCTTGGGGTGACCATCCGGGATATGGTGAGTCCCGGGCAGTCCTACGACACCTGTTGTGTAGACGCGGTCAAGATAAGTACAGTTGCGCCGCGGGGGCACGATGCAGTTTGACGTAAACAGGAATACACCGTTAAACTTCTCAAACTCATCCACTTGCTTCCACCATGCGTTGCCATAGTTACCGGCGAAGTGGGGATATTTCTTGAATGCGGGATAATACTGTCCGGGGAGCATCTCGGAGTGAGTGTAGACGTCTACACCTTTGTCCTTGGTCTGCTCAAGGAGTTCTTCAAGATCCTTGAGGTCGTGGCCGCTGATAAGGATACCGGGACGGTTTCTTACACCGATGTCCACCTTGGTAATTTCGGGATTGCCATACGTTTCGGTATTGGCTTTGTCGAGAAGGTCCATCACCTTGACACCACCTTCGCCCACGTTGATTACCAGCGAGAAGAGCTCGTCAACGCTCGCATCAGGCCTTGCTGTTTCGGCCATTGCATTCTCGATAATGGCATATACATCGTCATCTTCATACCCGAGGTTGGCGGCATGACGGGCGTAGGCTGCCATACCTTTACACCCGTAGATAGCCAGCTGCTTGAGTCCACGGATATCATCGTTTGCCTCGGCGAGCACGCCGGTAAATTCCTCGCACTTCTCGGCTTCATCAGGCGTGGCCTGAAATTCCACCTGCGGAAGGTCAGGCAACTCGATACCCTGCTTCTTAGCCGTTCCGGCAAGGATATTTTTCATCTCGAAAGCGCGACGGATATATCCGTCGAGGGCATCATTGTCAAAGTTGGCATTCGTGATCGTGGCAAATAGCGAGTCGATCACCAGATGGCTTGCCTCGCGGTCAGGCTCTCCTTTCTCGCGAAGTGCACGGTTGATAATCGAGATACCTCTTACAGCATACAGCAGAAGATCCATCCTTGCTGAAGTTTCGGCGTGTTTACCGCAAACTCCTTGAATCTCACACCCTTTTCCACGGGCTGTCTCCTGGCATTGATAGCAGAACATGTTAGGTCGGGCTTCCATAATAGTATAATGTGTTACGGTTTAACTTTGATTAACGCTACCTTGGAATCCTTGCGAGCCAATACTTTGTGAGGCACGTTCGCACCGATGAGCATGAAGTTGCCGGGGCGAATCACGTGGATTGTATCGATCATCGTAAACTCGATCTCGCCCTCGATAACCATCACCATTAATTCAGCCGGGGCGATATGCTCATCGAGCTTCTGCCCGGCTCTGAAGGCGAGCAGCGTGACTCCGCCGTGCTCATTCTCAAACACGCGGTTAAATTCTACACGGTCAGTTCCATAATCAATAAGAGAGGCCAATTCCATCACCTCTCCAAACTTGTATTCAGTATCCAGCATGATAAGTAAATTTATTAGGTTCTGACTTTTCAACAAAGTCATCCCTAATCTTGTTCACTTACCATCCTCAAAATATTGGATAAAGGAGCAACTGCTGCATCAGAGTCTGAGCCATGCGACGGTGACCTTCGGTATTAGGATGCAGGCGGTCAGTTTCGGCATCGTTGAAATACTTGGCATATTCATCCATCAGCGGATAGAGCCCGCAGGCAGCTCCGAGGTCGATTACCGGCACGGCCCACACTTGCCCGGCTTCCTTGACAGCCTCCACATAGTCATCAAGATAAAGCCCGCAGCGGTTGGCATAATCCTCGGGCACCTGCCAGTTTTTCTCGTTGGCGTAAAATCCTGACCGGTGGATAGGAGTCAGCAGTATGATTTGCTTGTCGGGGTAAGTGCGTTTGAGCGAGTCGAGGGCTATGTTGATACGCCCCCGGAAGGTGTCGCTGTCCATCGACGGAGTGCGGTGCATTCGGCTTTCGGGGCGCTTCTCGTAGCGGTGGCCATACTCCACATCCTCCATCGTCTCGTCATACCATCGCCCTAAAGGCACGGCATTGTTATAATCATTTGTGCCCATGAAGATCAGGATCGCATCCACGTCGTCGCCATGCTCGGTGCGCAGCTTGTCCACCTGACGGGGCACGTCGTTCCATTGTCTGCCGCTGACGGCGTAGACGTAAGGTGTCAAGCCGAGCCATTGCTCAAGCCAATACCAGTATTTCTGATTGCTGGCTTTATGGCGCGGGTCAGTGACGGAGTCGCCTAAATACGCTGCTTTTTTGCCTGACCAGGGGTGCTCTATCGTTACTGCCGAGGCATTTATTGAGGTGATTAGTAGTGAGATTACTATTAATGTGATGGTCTTGAGTTTAGTTTTCATGGTTATTGCAGTCGGGACATATTCCCTTTATCATATAGTTGACTGATTGGATTTTATATTCTGCGGGGATGTTTATGGTAGGGACGGGGATGTTTTCGAAACACACCACCTTGCGGCATACGTTGCAGTAGAAGTGGACATGCTGGTCGTTATCAGTTTCATGCTCCTGATCATGCTCAGAGTGGTGGTGGCAAGTGCATGGTTCATACATGATTATGCCTCTGCCATCCTGTATATCATGGATCAGATGATGCTCCTGGAGCACCACAAGTGCACGGAGCACACTCGATTTCTCCAGCGTGCCTATTCTCGCATCAAGGTCGCCGAGGCTCAGCGGTTTGCCTGCCTGCATCAGCTCGCGGAGCACGAGGATGCGGTTTGACGTGGGTTTGAGCCCTGCCACGGTTATTATTTTCTCTACATCTTTGTTCATGTCTGCAAAGATACCGTAAATTAGTGACGTTAAAAAATATAACTTGGTAAAATTTTCGTATATGTTATTTATGATAATTTAGTGACGATTAAAAAAATATGAGTATCCCGAACTTTACCCTTCAATATAAAAACTAATCTCAGGCGCGGAGCGCCGTTGTTGTCAGAAACCCCACGTTTACGTGGGGTGAGTTGATAATCAGAATATTGAGCCTCGGAGAGGCGATGTTGTGGTAACGGCCTTTATTACTTATTTTCACAAAGGGTAAAGATGAGGATACTCATATAAAAATTTTACCAAGTTATTATTTTTAACGTCACTTTGCCACTTTGTTGCACTATAATGGCTCTAATTTTGCAGAAAAATAAGAAACATATGTCAGAACATACACATCTCCATCACCACCATCATCATGACCACAGCCATGGCCATGAGCATCATCACCATCATCAGCACGGGGTGGCGGCGTTTGCAGCTCCGGCCGTTTCATTCGTGCTGCTCGTTACGGGAATGTTGCTCAAGCATTTCTCTATTGGTTGGTTTGCAGATAATTCCATGGTTGAGCTCGCCTGGTATATCGTAGCTTTCCTTCCTGTAGGTCTCCCCGTAATCCACGAGGCTTGGGAGGGTCTCCTCGCCCATGATTGGTTCAACGAGTTTACCCTCATGGTAATCGCTTGTATCGGAGCATTTTGCATCGGCGAGTATCCTGAGGCTGTAGGCGTGATGCTTTTTTACTCGATAGGGGAGACCCTGCAGCATGGAGCCGTTGACCGCGCTACCTCGGATATATCACGTCTGCTTGACGTGCGTAGCGAGCATGCTCATCTTGTCAAAGGTGATTCGGTGGAGTCTGTTGACCCTAAGACTGTTGCCGTAGGCGATGTTATCGAGATCCGACCGGGCGAACGGGTGCCTCTTGACGGCGTGATGCTGAGCGAGACTGCCCTGTTTGACACTTCGGCTCTTACCGGCGAAAGCGTCCCCCGCGACATTAACGAGGGTGGGGAAGTGCTGGCCGGTATGATCTCGTCTAACTCTACCGTGCGTATCCGCGTCAGCAAGGTATATGGCCAAAGCACCCTGGCACGTATCCTCGAACTTGTCAATAATGCAGCCTCGCGAAAGGCTCATGCTGAGCAGTTTATCACTCGCTTTGCTCATATCTACACTCCTGTTGTTATCGCTCTTGCGGCTCTGGTAGTCATCGTGCCCTGGGTAGTCAGCATGGTGAATGGTGGTTTTGTCTACGTGTTTGACACCTGGCTCTACCGCGCTCTGGTGTTCCTCGTTATCTCTTGCCCGTGTGCTCTTGTAATTAGCGTCCCATTAGGTTATTTCGCCGGAATCGGTGCGGCATCCCGTGCCGGTATACTCTTTAAAGGTGGCAACTATCTGGAGGCGATGACCAAGGTCAACACTATCGCTTTCGACAAAACGGGCACGCTGACTACAGGTAAGTTCTCCCTAACTAAAGTTAAATCAGTCTCTTCTGATAGTGACAATCTTATCTCTGTCATCGCTTCTGCTGAGCGCAACAGCTCTCATCCGCTTGCTGTGGCTATCGACGACTATGCCACATCTAATAATATAGCCTTGAAAGATGCCTCTGATATGAAGGAGATTCCGGGCTATGGAGTATCGGCCGTAATTGATGGACATGAGGCTCTTGTAGGCAATCTGAAACTGCTTAAGCGTGAGAAGATTGACTATCCGGCCGAACTTGACAATGAATCTGGTACCATCATCGCCTGCAGCATCGATGGCCATTTTGAAGGATATGCCCTTTTGGCTGATACAATAAAGCCTACCTCAGCCCGGGCCGTTGAGGATCTTCATCGCCTCGGAGTCAAGGATTTGATTATGCTTTCGGGTGACAAGAAGGAGATCGTTGCCGATTATGCCGCAAAGCTCGGTATCACTGAGGCTTACGGCGAACTCCTTCCTCAGGACAAGGTGGCGTATGTTGAGAAAACTGCCGCCGAACCGGGTCGATATATTGCTTTCGTCGGCGACGGTATGAACGACGCCCCGGTCCTTGCTGTCAGCAACGTAGGTATCGCCATGGGTGGCCTCGGATCTGACGCGGCCATCGAAAGCGCTGATGTGGTTATCCAGACTGACGATCCTGATAAGGTCGCTACTGCTATCCGCATAGGCCGCATCACCCACACCATCGTGACCGAAAACATCGTCGGCGCTATTTCCATCAAGGTCGTCATCCTCGCCCTCGGCGCCATGGGCTACGCTTCGCTCTGGGCTGCCGTATTTGCTGATGTAGGCGTCGCTCTCCTCGCCGTCCTCAACTCCATGCGTATCCTCCTCAAAACCAAATAGCCTTTAGCTTTGTGTTTCGAGTTATTAGGATCTAAGATACTGAGTATTTGTAACTAACAACTAACAACTAACGACTAACAACCAACAACTCTCAACTAACAACTAATAACTAACAACTAACGACTAACAACTAACAACTAACAACTAACAACTAATAACTAACAACTAATAACTAACAACTAACAACTAACAACTAACAACTAACAACTAACGACTAACGACTAACGACTAACCACTAACAACTAACCACTAACAACTAACCACTAACCACTAACCACTAACAACTAACAACTAATAACTAACAACTAAAAATGCCATTATGGTAACATTCAGGGATGGAAGGAAAGTAACTTTGCTGCATTACTTTCCATCCCGTCCTATGAAAACATTACTCTATTGCTTCATCTCGGCTTCGGCCGGAATTATCATCGGCACATCTCTCGCAGGATGCACCCGTAGTCAGAAAACCTCATGCTCCGCTGTAGCGGATACTATCGTGATTCACGATACAGTCACCATGGTTCGCCCCTCGGCTTTTGACAGCCTCCCGGCCATAACGGTTGTCGCAAGTCTGCCCCGGGTTGCTGACACTCTCCCGCCTGACACTCTGACCGATACCGTCAAAGTCTACGTCCCCATCACCACTTACCGCTATCGCTCTGACCTTTACGAGGCTACCGTAAGCGGCTTCCGGGCCTCGCTCGACTCGATCACCGTCTATCCCGTGACTAAGTTTATCCGCCGGCGACCGCCACGATGGACTCTCAGCGTCACGGCCGGAGCATGCCTCACGCCGCGCGGCCTCCAGCCCGGCATTACCCTCGGTATCTCTTATACCCTCCTCTCCCTCTAACCCCAAAATTCTCAAGTTGTCAACTTGACAACTTGCCAAAAAAATTCGTACCTTTGCCCCCGCAAACTAAGGTAAAAATGAATAATCCAGTTGATAAATCTCTCGGCTTCTTCGGATTGGCTGCGCTGGTTTTCGGTATGATGGTGGGTGCCGGAATTTTCAACATCCCCCAGAATATGGCCGAAACATCAGGCCCTGTCGGCATAATACTCAGTTGGCTACTGACTGCGGCCGGTATGCTGCTCCTGGTGTTTACATTCAAGATTCTTGCCGACCGGTATCCTGAATACAATGCCGGAATGTATCTCTACGCTCGTCACGGGTTCGGCTCCCTCGCCGGATTTCTCACTGCCTGGGGCTACTGGCTCTGCACCGCGTTTGCCAACGTAGCTTATGCCGTGATGCTCAACGATACAATGGGTGCATTCTTCCCTTCGCTGCTTCGTCATAGTTGGGAGATGCTCCTGTTTGGCTCGGCTCTCATCTGGATTGTCTTTTTCATCGTCAAGGCTGGCATGAAGACGGCCGCCACGCTCAATAATGCGATGGGCGTCCTTAAGGTTATCAGCATCGTGTTGATAATCATTCTGCTGGCCGTAAATATGCACTACGATATGTTCACGGCTGCATTTGCTGCCGACTGCTCGTCAGTAACCCCGGGCGGTCTTTGGACGCAGATCAAGGATTCGATGCTCGTCACTCTCTGGTGCTTCATCGGCATCGAGGGTGCCGTGATGATGTCAGGTCGCGCCCGTCGCAGCCACGACATTGGCAAAGCCGGTATCACCGGTTTCTTCTCGGCTTGGATACTGTATCTCCTCGTATCAATACTCTGTTTCGGGGTGATGAACCGTGCCCGTCTGGCCGGACTCGACAGCCCTTCGGTGGCCTATGTGCTTGGCGAGGCTTGTGGCTCGTGGGCTCATTGGCTTATCGTAATATCCGTCCTCGTGTCGCTCTCAGGCGGCTGGATCGCATGGTCGCTCGTCACGGCCGAGGTGCCTTACATGGCCTCCGTAAAGGGATTGTTCCCTCGTAAATTCATGAAACTCAATCGCTACGGTATCCCCATCAAGGGCCTCCTCGTATCGAGCGTAATCATGAACCTCTTTCTTATCATAGTGGCATTCTCTCAGAAAGCATACACCACGGCTCTCAGCGTCACCGGCATGATGATCCTCCCGGCCTACCTTCTGACCGGACTCTTCCTCTGGAAGATATCCCGAGGCTGCCATCGTCCCGGAGTGATTATCGGAGCAGCCTGTACGCTCTTCTGCTTATGGATGATATATGCCGGAGGCCTGTTGCTCTTCATGGAGACGTCGCTATTCTATCTTGCCGGACTCTCGATGTACTTCATAGTCCGTCGCGAGCAGAAGATCATCGGCTGGCGTCGCAGCGAAATCCTGACGATCATCCTCATCATCGCCGCATCCATCGCCTCAGCCATCCTCCTGGCCACCTCCTGAAAAAAACTTAATGACAAATCATCACTAACAACTAACAACTAACAACTAACGACTAACAACTAACAACTAACAACTAACAACTAACAACCTTCCCTTTCCCTCTTGTCAATCGCAGCCACGATATCATCAGCTATCCTCTCTATCTCGCCCAGGCCATGGATACGACGGTATTTCCCGGCCTGAAGATAAAAGTCCTTCAGCGGAGAAGTGGACGAATGATACACCTGCAAGCGGTTGTTGATAGTCTCAAGGTTGTCATCCGAGCGGCCTGAAACCTTGCCGCGGTTAAGCAGTCGCTCCACGAGCTCCTCGTCAGGCACCTCAAGCCCTATCACTGAGTGCACCTCCTCGCCGCGCTCCTCGAGTAACTTGTCGAGTGCCACAGCCTGAGGTATCGTGCGGGGGAAGCCGTCAAAGATGAATCCCTTGGTGCCGGGATGATTGTCGATCTCATCAGCAAGCATCTCAGTCACAAGGTCGTCGGGTATAAGTTGGCCTTTTGAAATATATGTATCAGCTATCTTGCCGAGCTCTGTCCCTGCTGCTATGTTCTTGCGCAGGATGTCGCCGGTAGAGATATGAGTCAGTCCGTAACGCTTTATGAGCTTTTCGCTTTGGGTGCCTTTTCCGCTGCCGGGTGCACCGAATATTACAAGATTAAACATTCTTATTGATGATTATGGTTAGAGAGATATTTTATTCTTTCACTGCATAGATGTCAGGAAGATTGCGCGCAAGACCATCAATATCAAGTCCGTAGCCGATGATAAATTTTCTCGGTATCGAGAATCCCACGTAGTCAGGCTTGATGTCGTGCTGTAGGGCTTCGGGCTTGAACAGCAAGGTGGCTACCGCTATCGAAGCTGGATTGCGTGCCTTGAGATCTTCCAATAGTTTCACCATCGTGTGTCCCGTGTCGATTATATCTTCTACTATGATAATGTCGCGACCTTCTATACTCTGGCTTAGCCCCAGCACTTCCTTAACCACGCCGGTGGTCTCGGTCCCTTCGTAGCTCTTGAGACGGATGAAGGATATTTCAGCATCAATGTCTATTGACCGGAACAGGTCTGATGCAAACGGAAAAGCGCCGTTGAGCACACATATTATCAAGGGCAATTTGCCTGCATATCGCTCGGAAATCTCTTTCCCGATTTCGGCCACACGCTGCATGATCCGGCCATTCTCGATGTATGGCTCAAACGTCATTCCCTGATATTGCTTCTGTTTCATATATTATATGGTTATTTTTTTGGCTGCAAAATTACTGATTTTTTTCGATATTGAACGCATATTTTTGTAGTTTTGCTAAATGATGACTAATTTTGGCACAAATCTGAAAATCCAATGCTCCGTTACATTATATATATAACCTTACTTCTGAATTTCTCCACCCCGGCTACTTCATCTGAGAAGATCACGCCTCGCATGATCTCTGATCAGATCGATCGCCTCGATAGCGAGCTTGACCTGCTGGATGAATATCTCGCTGTGCGGCAGCAGACTATCGACTCATTAACGCTCGCCGCCAGTGACCGTAATCACTCTCCGGCTTCCCGCCTTGAAGCTGAAATGCTCCTGGCCGACAACTATAGCTCTTACCAAGCTGACTCTGCTCTGACGCTCTACAGTCGCGGCCAATACTTCTCGCGTCTGGTCGGAAACGATTCGCTGCTCATTAAGTTTACCCTTAAGCGTGCCACGTTCATGCCTCTGGAGGGCTTCACCAAGCAAGCTGAAGAGCTGTTCTTGTCTGTTGACACTGCAGGCATGAGCCGCGAAACGAAGATTCTTTATTACGATTCAGGACGTCAGATGTACAGCTACATATCCCAGTTTTATCATTCGTCGCCTGAAGAGAGCCGTCGGGCCTTCGAGCTGTCAAAGGATTTCCAATACCGTATGTTGCCGCTTCTCGACAAGAAGTCAGTGGATTACAAGATTAATCTCGGCGAATATTACTACACCATTGACGATAACGTGCGGGCTCGAGCCGTCATCACTGATCTTCTATCGAACCTTAGCGACGATGCCCCGCAGTATGCGCGAGCCTGCAGCATTCTCTCTAATATTGCTGAAGAGCAGGGGAATACTGACGAGCGCGTATATTATCTCCTCCTTGCCGCTATCGCTGACATCCGCTCGGCTACCCGCGAATCTTCTTCGCTCCAAGAGCTGGGCTCGATACTTTTCGAGAAAGGTGACGTGGAGCACGCACATTTCTATCTGGCGCAGGCACTGCTGAACGCTGCGGAGTGTCACGCTGAGCTGCGCATGATTCAGTCAGCCGAGGCAATCCCTTATATTGAGCTGGCTCACAGTGCACAGCTTGCCCAGTCTCATCGCCGCATCCTGGCCGTCATCATCCTGCTCGTTATTTTCGTCGTACTGCTCATCGTTACCCTCCACAAGCTGTTCGGTAAAATGAAGCAGGCTAAATCGCTTACCATCAGACTTGAAGATGCTAATAAGATTAAGGATATATACATCAGTGAGTTCCTCAACCTGTGCTCGGTATATATGGAGAAGCTCGACCAGTTCAACAAAATGGTGAGCCGTAAGCTGGCTTCCGGCTCTATCGATGAACTGCATAAGTTGACGCGCTCCGGCAAGTTTGTCGAAGAACAATCAGAGGAGTTCTACAAAATTTTTGACCAGGCATTCCTTACCATATACCCCGGTTTCGTTGATGGAGTGAACGCTCTCCTTCGCCCTGATGAGCAGATTGTGCTCCGTGATCCTGACCGCCTGAACACTGACCTGCGTATCCTGGCATTCATGCGCCTCGGCATCAACGAGAGCTCCCACATCGCAAAACTACTCAACTATAGCCTTAACACTATTTACACTTATCGCAACAAACTTAAGAACCGTGCCCTCGACCGCATTGCTTTCGAAGATCAAGTGATGCTCATTCCGTCGATTTCTGAACGACAAATCTCCGCCTGATCCCTGAATCTCTTTCTTAAGTCTCTATATATTGTTTATATTTTTGATTAATTTTGCTTATGGCTGTTGTCTGTAAATCAGATAAATAACACTATATATAGATTTATATTTTCTATATGTGTACCTTTAACATTTTGTAATCGTCAAAAAAGCTATTAATTTTGCATCAGAAACGATAAAATGAAACAATATTTATACACATAGTCTCTCTCTATATTTCTCATTTTTCTGTTTCGTCGTATTATTATTGCATAATTAGTTTTAGGGTTAGTATAGATTGTTAGTATTCTTAGCGATGAAAAAAATTGCATAATAGTAAATGTGTTTTTATGTTAGGTTTGTAGAGTCTTATTGCTAAGACAACAAAGCGGCTGCTCCGAGAGGTGCGGCCGTTTTGTCGTTTTATTGTGCAACAAATGTTAATATCATGCAAAAATTTTAAAACTATTTTGTCATCTGACTTATTAATACTATTTTTGTACCGCTGAATTAAGCACTTGTCAAATACCATTTTTTTAGTAACTAAATCTTTCTTGCCTATTGAATATTGCTACTCTAACCAATAAACCAGTTTAGAAATGCAAAACATGACAAAGCTTACTGACCAGGAACTGGTCAAGGCTTATGCCAACAATAACAACGAGGCTTTCGATACGCTACTCCAGCGCCATCAAAGCAAAGTCTTTTCTTACATTCTGCGGATAGTCAAAAGTAAGGATGTCGCTGATGACATCTTCCAGGATACCTTCGTGAAGGCTATAATGACTATCAAACAGGGGAGATATACTGAGAGCGGCAAGTTTTCAGCATGGTTGCTGCGTATTGCCCATAATCTTATTATTGATTATTTCCGTCAGGAAAAGTCAGAATGCACTTCCTCAACTGACGATGAGGGAGTTAACACTCTCAATCGACGCGAACTATGCGACGGTAACATCGAGGATTGGATCATCTCGGAGCAGCTCGACGTTGACCTCCGAAAGCTGGTGATGGCTCTCCCGGAGCCTCAGCGCGAAGTCCTCATCATGCGGTTCTATCGCAATATGTCGTTCAAGGAGATTGCTGAAGCTACTGACGTGAGCATCAACACTGCCCTTGGTCGTATGCGCTACGCCATCATGAACATCCGCCGCCTCGCCAAGGAAAAGGATATCGCTCTTGCCGTCTAAATCTCATAATCGAGTAGGAGGTAAACACTAATCGCAGGTGCTTATCTCCTACTTTCGTGT
>JAMPAP010000001.1:853851-980753 GCA_023667185.1 Lachnoclostridium sp. | reverse complement strand
TACTCGTAAATCCAGCTCAAATCTTAACATAAGTCAAAAGTAAACATACTCTAAGATATTACCCGGGATTATTTGGGGAGGTTGAATACGGTGGAGATTTCTTTCATCTGCTCGGGTGACATGCCGGTGGGTTTGAAGCCCATTGAGCAAGCGTCCTGGTAGATGATGGCGCTCTTGGTGAGGGTGTCGATCATGTCGAATGCTTCCATTACGTCAGGACCTACAGCGAATACGCCGTGCTTTTCCCACATCACTACGTCGTAGTTGTCATCAATAGCTTTGATGGTTTCCTCGGCGAGCTCGTTGGATGAGGGGAGCATGTAAGGTACGATGCCGAGACCGCGGGGGCAGAATGCCTTGGTTTCGGGAATCATGCTCCAGAGGATGTCAGTAAGGACGTCCTTTTTGAGGAACTCGGGGTTGTGGCTCATGGCTACGAGTTCGATGGGATGAGTGTGAACTGAAGCCTTGTAGTTAGAGCCTTTGCCGATGAGGTAGTTGTGAACGGCCAGGTGAGAGGGGAGCTCGGAGGTAGGTTTCACGGGGTTATCGGCGATAATTTCATAGTGGGCGCAGTCGTCAGTGATGCGGATGATTGAGCCGTTGTCCATGGGCCAGCGGGCGAGGTCGCGCATACGGCGGTTAGTGCCTTTGCAGTAGAAGTAGCAACCTTTGAGGTTGGGGAGTGTCATACCGATGGGAGTTGCGGGGGCGATGGCCTGCATCTTGCGGATTTCGTCGTCAACGTTTTCGGTGACGTTTACAGTGATATTACCGCCGTTACGCTCGGCCCAGCCTTTTTGCCAGAGGTATCCGGCAACTTCAGCAACGTCGTCGACCTGCTTCTTGAGGGCGGGACGATTATAAAGAATTGACATATTATTATAATGTAGTTAAAAAGATTGGTTAAACTAATTGGGGGAGGAAGCATGAGATCACGAGTACCACGATGCCGATGATGAGCACGGTGATGGTGGATTTCGAGCAGCCTTTCCATTCTTTAAGGATGATGCCCCATACGTTGGAGAACACTACGTTGAGCGCCATGAGGATGCAGAACGAGAGTGTCATCAGTGTGGGAGAGTCAGTGAGGAAGCCTTTGCCGAGGGAGAGTCCGAAAAACTGGCTATACCAGAGAGCACCGGCCAGAGCACAGAAGAGCAGGTTGTTAGCCCACACTTTGCCGTTGGAGTAGTCGCTCCAGGTCTTGTTGGCCGAGTTTTGATAGAGGCAGAATACGGCATTGGTCACGAAGCCGCCGAGCGTCACGAGGAACGTAGCGGGGAGTGTGCGGAACATCGGGTCAGTGAGTTCGCCGAAGTTGATGTCCTGGCCGAAGGTCAGACCTACGTTGAAACAACCGCTCATGAAACCGGCAAGCAGTGCGATGGCCAGGCCTTTGGGGAAGTTGAAGTCCTTGACAGCGGCTTTCTTCTCCTCCTCGCTGAGCGAGTTAGCTTTCATCGAGCCGGCAACGCCGATGATGGCGATACCGAGGAGCGTAACCACCACGCCGAGGATCACTGAGAATGTCAGCGAGCTGAGGGCATCGAGTTCAGGGAAGAAGATGTTGAGCAGCACGGGACCCATTATCGTACCGAGGCCGGCGCATGTGCCGAGAGCGATCGACTGGCCGAGAGCCACGCCAAGGTAACGCATGGACAGACCGAAAGTCAATCCACCTACGCCCCAGAGGGCACCGAAGATGATGGTCATCCAGAGGCTGAAGGGGTCAGCGCCACAGAGGAGCTCGCCCAGAGTGTGTCCGGCGGGGACGGCAAGGAGAGCGCCGAGGAACGGGAACACGAGCCATGCAAATACACCCTGAATGAGCCAGTAGCTTTCCCAGCTCCAGTCTTTAATCTTGTTGATGGGAACGTAGCAGCTTGACTGACAGAAAGCACCGATGGCTATGATTAATAAGCCTATAAAAAGCATAACGATAAAACATTAACAGGGATATGGCCGTGAAGCCATATCCCTTGATATCAGATAATTATTAGCGTTTTGATGTAACGTTTTTCTCGTAGTTCTCCACCTCGGTGAGGTAAGTTTCGCCCACGGGTACGTCGTTGCGGCGGCAGAATTCGTCGTAAACGGCGTTCCAGGGAAGGCTCTTGCACTCTTCGAGAAGAGCGAGGCGCTGGAACTTCTTGTCGTCGAGCTCATATTTGCGGAGGGTAGCGATAGGCTCGAGAAGGGCGCGAAGCATGCACTTCTGGGCAGCGCGTGAACCGATAACGTAAGCACCGATACGGTTGAGTGTGCCATCGAAGTAGTCAAGACCGTAGTGTACGCGGTTAAGGGCGTCAGCACGAACGATTTCGCTGAAGAGATCCATAGTAGGATCGTCCATGATGGTAACGTGGTCAGAGTCCCAACGTACGGGGCGAGAAACGTGGAGCATGAGCTCGGGCACGAAGAGAAGCATTGCTGATACCTTGTCGGCAACACTTTCGGTGGGGTGGAAGTGACCGGTATCGAGAGTGATCATCATGTCGCGCTTGGAAGCGTAAGCGGTATAGAAGTCGTTAGAACCTACAGTGTAGCTTTCAAGACCGATACCGAATACTTTTGACTCTACGCAGTCCTTCATCCAGTCGTAACGGTGTTCGAAGATCTGATCGAGAGAATCTTTGAGGAATTCGCGGTACATATAACGGTTAACGGTGATATCCTTGCTACCGTCGTGTACCCAGGTGTTCATGATACAGGGATCCTGCTGAGCCTGACCCATAGCGTCGGCGATGGCGCGGCAGCGCTTTGAGTGCTCGATCCAGAAGTCACGTATGCCCTTGTCAGGGTTAGAGATCGTGAGGTCGCCGCTCTTGGGGTGAGAGAATGAGGTAGAGTTGAAGTCGAGCTTGATATCGTTGGCTTTAGCCCAGTCGATCCATGACTGGAAGTGTTCAACTGTTACCTGGTCGCGATCAACAAACTTGCCGCCGAAGTCGCCATAAATCTCGTGGAGGTTAAGACGGTGCTTACCGGGGATAAGTGACATAGCATAGAGTACGTCAGCGCGTAATTCGTCGATATTACGGGCTTTGCCGGGATAGTTACCGTTCACCTGGATACCACCGGTGAGCGAGCCACCCTGGTTTTCGAAACCGGCAACGTCGTCAGCCTGCCAGCAGTGCATGCTCAGATGGAAATCCTGGAGCTGTTGAAGTACTTTTTCAGTGTCGACACCTACGGCTGCGTAACGTTCTTTCGCCAAATCGTAAGCGGCTTTGATTGATTCGTTAGTCATGATAAAATGGGTTTTTGAAATTGTTAGTTACTATAATTATTTATTAATGATTTTCAGGAAGCGGGAATAGGGTTCGTCCCAAGCCTTGGGGTCTTCAGGCTGATAGGTCTTGGTCTCGATATTCTTGCGGACTATTTCACGCAGGCCATCGAGGCTGTCGACATACCCTGCGGCTTTGGCCTGGAGCAGGATATTGCCAAAGGCTGTACCCTCTACCGGACCGGTGATGACGGGCAGGTTGATGGCCGAGGCGGTGAAGCGGCAGAGTAGCTCGTTGCGTGAGCCGCCGCCGATGACATTGAGACGGTTGATGGGATTAGATGCCACCTCTTTAAATAATGAGAGCACGTGGCGGTATTTCAGCGCGAGGCTTTCGAAGATACAGCGTACGATAGAGCTATGGTCTTCGGGGACGGTCTGACCGGTGGCTTTGCAGTATTCCTTGATGGCGGCGGGCATATCAGCGGGAGCGACAAATGCGGGATCATCCGGGTCGATGAAGCACTTGAAGGGCTCAGCTTTCGAGGCCATATCCACGAGCTCGGGATAAGTATACGTGGTGCCTTCTGACTTCCAGCGCTTGAGACACTCCTCGAGCACCCACATACCGGTGATATTCTTGAGCAGACGGATGGTGTGTTCGATGCCGCCTTCGTTTGTCATATTGTTTTTGAGCGATTCATCGGTAACTACCGGGGTATCGTTTTCGACGCCCATCAGTGACCATGTGCCGCTGCTGAGGAATGCCCAGTCCTTGCCTTGAGCAGGGATAGCTGCTACAGCCGATGCAGTATCATGGCCGCCAACAGCGATTACGGGTACGGCGCCGAGGCCGGTCTGCTTCTGAAGTTCGGGGCGTAGAGTGGCAATCTTGGTGCCCGGGCGTACCATTTCGCCAAATTTATCCTTGGTCATACCTACCGAGTCAAGCACTTCGAGGTCAAATTCGCCGGTCACGGGATCGAGGAGCGCGCCTGTCGAAGCGATGGTGTATTCGGTGATGAGTTTGCCGGTGAGCAGATATGAAAGGATGTCAGGGATGAAACCTATACGCTCGGCATTCTTTATAGCGAAGGTGTCGCGAAGAGCGTGGAGCTGAAACACGGTGTTGAAGTTGAGCACCTGGATACCGGTGTGCTTGTAGAGCTCGTCGGCCGACATTTTGGTCTTGAAATAGTCAGCCGTATTGTCAGCGCAGAAGCGGGCATCGCGATAAGCCACGGGGAGCCCCATGAGCGTGCCGTCAGGAGCGACACCGGCGATATCCACGCCCCAGGTATCCACGGCCATCGACACGGGATTGATACCCTTCTTGGCTACGAGCTTCATGCCCTCCTTGATGCTTTCGAAAAGCGAGTAGATATTCCAGTGTGACACACCATTGACGTTGATGATGGCGTTAGGGAAGCGATTGATCTCTTCAGTCTGCAGCGAGCCGTCACTATTCAATGTAGCGAGGATGGTTCGGCCGCTGGTTGCACCGAGGTCAAAAGCGACGAAATGTGCGGGGTAAGTCATGATTGTATTAGTATGTAATATAATGTTAGTGGGTTCATGGTAATTCTACTCGCAAAAATAAGAAAAAATCAATGTCGAAACAAATATTTTGGATAATTTGGATTATCTTTGTCAAAATTTTAAACATAAGTGACAATTGCCATGAAAAAAATCTTACTGGCCGTCATCAGTTTGCTTGGTTTGACGGCAGCAGCACAGGATCCCTCGACAGCGTGGGAGACCCTGTATCCGGCAGTTGAGAAGCAGATTTCAGCCCCGGCCTTCAAGGACAAGGACTACAAGCTCTTCGACTACGGCAAAGTTTCTAACAAAGAAGGGTATCTTTACACCCAGCTCATCAATTCAGTTATCGAGCGCTGTTCGGCCGAAGGTGGCGGACGCGTTGTGATTCCCGCCGGCACATGGCTCACCGGCCCCATCACACTTAAAAGTAATGTGAACCTCCACCTCGAGGAGGGCGCTACGCTGCTTTTCACTGACGATCTGAGCCAGTACCCCCTGGTCTACACCCGCTGGGAGGGCATGGACTGCTACAATTATCAGCCGATGATCTACGCTTACGAGGCCGAGAATATAGCCCTCACCGGTAAGGGTACCGTAGACGGCGGCGCCGAGAATGCCAACTGGTGGCGTATGTGCGGTGCCGTGAAGTATGGCTGGGAGGATGGTAAAGGTATCATCTCGCAGCGTATCGGCCGCCCCATCCTGATGGAATGGAACGAAAAAGGTGTCCCCGTGGAGGAGCGCCGCATGGGCGACGGCTACGGTATGCGCGTGCAGCTGGTCAACCCCGTGAAATGTAAAAACGTCCTTATAAAAGATGTGACACTGCTCCGCTCTCCGTTCTGGGTGATCCACCCCCTCTTCTGCGAGAATCTCACCGTGCGCGGCGTGCATGTGCAGAACGATGGCCCCAACGGCGACGGCTGTGACCCCGAGTCATGTAAAAATGTGCTCATCGAAAATTGCTTCTTCGACACCGGCGACGACTGTATCGCTATCAAGAGCGGTCGTAACCGCGACGGTCGCGAGGCTAAGATCCCGAGTGAAAATATCATCGTGCGTAATTGCCAGATGAAGAATGGACACGGCGGCGTGGTGGTAGGCAGCGAAATCTCAAGCGGCTACCGCAACCTCTTCGTGGAAAACTGTATCATGGACAGCCCCGAGCTCGAGCGCGTGATCCGCATCAAGACCAACAACTGCCGCGGCGGCGTGATTGAGAATATCTTCGTGCGCAACGTCAAGGTGGGCCAGTGTAAGGAGGCCGTGCTGAAAATCAATCTCGTATACGAGCAGCGCGAAAAGTGCCAGCGTGACTTCTATCCCTTCGTGAAAAATGTATATCTTGACCACGTCACCTGCGAAAAGAGCCAGTATGGCGTGAAGATCGAGGGCTTTGACGACCGCTGCAACATCGACAACATCGAGGTGAAGGATTGCGTGTTTAACGGCGTCACTACTGATGGCAACTTCATCAAGGGCGAGGTGGACAACGTCCGCTTCATCAACCTTAAGATCAATGGTCATCCCTGCCTCGAGGACGAGCCCGTATCGGTACGTTTCGCCCTGTCAGAGATGCGCCGCAACCCCGTCAGCTGGGGCGTTGACCACAGCAAGCGTCTCCACTGGAGCTACTCCGTAGGCGTGGAGCTCGAGGGTATCGAGGCTGTAGGCGAGGCTTACAACAATAAGGCTATCCGCGACTATGCTATCGCTTATGCTGACTCACTTGTCAACGAGGACGGTACTATCAAGACTTACAACCCCGAGGATTACAACATTGACCATATCAAGAACGGCCTGCTGCTGATGACTGCCTATGATGTCACCGGCGAAGAACGTTACCTCCTTGCTGTCCACAAGCTTTATGACCAGCTCAAGAAGCAGCCCCGCACCAAGGCCGGCGGATTCTGGCACAAGCAGATCTACCCCAACCAGATGTGGCTCGACGGCCTCTTCATGGGTTCGCCCTTCTATACCGCTTACACCCGCCGCTATCTTACCGGCAAGGAGCAGACGAAGGCTTACGACGATATCGCAAAGCAGTTCCTCACCATAGCCAAAAAGACTTACGACCCCGCTACCGGCCTCTACCGCCACGCCTGGGACGAAACCAAGAAAATGTTTTGGGCTGACCCGAAAACCGGCCAGTCAAAGCACGCTTGGGGTCGCGCTCAGGGCTGGTTCATGTGGGCCATCTGCGACGTGCTCGCCGAGATGCCTAAGGACAACAAGAACTATCCTGCTCTCGTAGAGCTGCTCAAATCTATCGCTGACGGCGTAGTGAAATACCAGGATCCCGCCACAGGCGTATGGTTCCAGGTGCTCGACGCTCCCGGCCGCGAAGGCAACTACCTCGAAGCTACCTGCTCGTCAATGTTCTGCTACAACCTGCTCCGCGCCAGCCGCATGGGTCTCCTTGACGACACTTACCGCCAGGCCGGCTTGAAGGCTTGGGACGGCATCATGAAAGAATTCATCGTGACCAACGTCGACGGCACCCTGACACTGACAAAGTGCTGCAAGGTAGCCGGACTCGGCGGTGGCTCATCACAGCGCCGCAACGGCACATTTGAATACTACCTCTCCGAGCCCGTCATCGACAACGACGCCAAAGGCATCGGCCCGTTCCTCCGCGCCGCCCTCGAAGTAGAAGGCAAAAAATGATTCTCCACCCTACCCCATTACACCGCGGTGCCCCCAACACGAGGGCACCGCTTTTTTACTACATAATCCCCCGAGCCGAGAATGCAAGAGCCCATACCGAAAGAGCGCCTAAAGGCGCTCTTTTTCATGATTTAGTGACGATTAATCGTCACTAAATCATGGATCTTAGTTATCACCATCCATAGCTGAGCAGTTATCCACAGCACTTTTTCTGTGTTAAAAAATGTAAATCACGCCCCCCCCCCTGAAAAGATTCCGTAACTTTGCAATATTATGAGACATACAATTTTAATATTAGTAGCCATGGCACTTTTATCGTGCGTGGCGGTCAGTGCCAGAGAAAAATCTTTCAACTTCGGGGAAGCTGATGTCAGGGTAACGTTTGAGGGATTGAATGACAAGAATCTTTCTGTTTTTGTGGAAACGTGCCCGGTATTTGCCGGGTTAGGCGAAAATAAGGCTTTCAAGCTTTCAGAATCAAGCGACTCTGTATTTACCGGGAAGGTGACTTTGGAGCAGGAAGAAGAGATCGTAGGTATCACAATATATGATTCGGCTAACGAATTCGGTTTCCCGACCGTCATTTCTCAGGGCGAAAATAACAATATCGTCGTAAAGCTTGACGACAATGGCCAAATTGTCGATGTAATTTCTGATCACACCGGTAAAGGGGAAAGCCCTGTAGAGCTGAGCTCTCTTTCAGGAACTTTTTGGCAATTCGTAGAGACTGATAAATATATTACTGTGCCTGACTCGCTTTATAACGACTGGCATAAGGTGAGGGATTATGAGATTAACGTAATGCTGAAGAAGGATCTTGCATCCATCCAAGCGGAGAATCTGCCCGACTGGTTCATCAACAGCCTGCTGATGCGTTTTGCTTCGCTTAACTATACACCCTACACCGCAATCGCCCAACGGCAAAACTCTATGACAGTGGAGGAGCCACCGGTGGAGGCTTACAGCTGGTTGAGCACCATTGACGACTCTCCCATGATGCTCAAGCATCTGCCCTCTGTAGGGCTGAAGCCATATTTCTCTACCATATTGCGGTTTGTCGGCGGTGGCTTGGAGCCTATCGGCGAGCAGCCGGTTGCTGAATGGAAGAATTATGCGGCCCAATACCTCAGCCCGGCCATCAGCAATCCGTCGGAGCTGACGCTCGACTTGCTCTCTGCCATGTCATATATCCTTCAGATTGAGAAGGATAACCGCCCGCTGTCGGCAATTCAGATTGAGAATCTGAAAAATGCTTATCCGGATGATCTTGACAAAATAGTGCTTGATTACAACGATCAGCTGCTCAACCAGATCAAGGCTATGAGCGAGAATGCTCATGACCTGTCAGAGACCGATTTCGATCTTATGCAATACATTGACAGTGAATATCCCGGCAAGGCTGTGGCTGTGGATCTATGGAACACATGGTGCGGCCCATGTATAAGCGCCATGCAGCAGATCGACGCTGTAAGAGGTTCGCTGCCCGACAATGTGATTTATCTCTACATCAGCGACACTTCATCTGATTTCCCCTCATGGCAGAAGATGTCACCGATGATTCATGGCGTAAATCTGCGCATCAGCAAAGAGGATTCGCTGAAGATCGGCGAAGCGTTCTCCCTCACCGGGTTTCCGTCCTATCTGTTTTTCAACCCTGACCATTCACTGCTTGAGGGGGCGACCGGGTTTATGGGTCTCGAGGGGTATAAGGAGCGGCTCGAACAGATCAGTTCTCAGCGCTGAGTAACTTTATTAAGTGGAAAGGATAAAAGAAGAATAAGTAATACCCCGTCCTCCAAGGCCTGTCTTTTGGTGAAGCAGACCGGAGTTGAGGATGCGCCCCGCGTCCTCATTACTTATACCAAAATCAAAATATCGGCTTCCGGCAAATGTCTCTGTAATAAGATGATGGAACAGAAACGTTAGTGTCCCGTTACGCCTTCCCATCTCTGTGGTAGCAATATATTGGCAATGTGCCACTCCTGCTGTGTCATACATACACACGACCGCCTCTGTCTCTGCCGTCGTACCACATAAAAAAATTCTTATTTGTTCCGGAAACCTATCTTTTAATTGTTGCAATTCTCCGCAAGTATGTACAGGGACTACCCCATGTCTTTCAGCAAGACATCTCTCCAATACCGGCATAAACTCGGCAACATCCTGCGTTTCACGAATCCAAGGATGCAGTGACGTGGATTTTTTCAGATATCTTTTTTGCTGAGTGTTTATCGCCTGCATATTCCGCATATCAATCACTGATGATAGATTTGTAACCCAAGGAGATGCACCAAAACGGAAAAGGGCATAAATATCCTCTTCTGCCGGTATCCGATGATATATATGCGGAATTGGCTTATAGAAAATCCGGTTTATGCCATTATCACGACACCATCGTAGCCACGTCTCAAAGAGAGAGAGCATATCAGCCCCGTCGAAATGCGATTTTGGCGTGAGCCAACCACCATAAGTCAGACCCTGATGGGAATAGAGATTTCCATCGGTGCGATTTGCCGGAAGTATTGCAATGGGTTTGCCCCTGCGGCATGCTATGAGCGAACAGTCTTGAAAACGGTCGGCATGGTAATCCATATACCCGCGGAAATGTAGCATAGTGCCTTGTCGCGACTCCGATACAATTTTGTCCCACAATCTGGCATCCTCACCCCGATACCTTAATATTGTCCACTCGGTCTGCAACGTATCGAAATACTCGCGGGGGGTGACTTCAATCAGTTCCATCATAGCAGCTCCCCTTTCCCCTGGCGGATGATTTCGGGCGACGAAGAGTCAATGAGGTCAACCACGGTCGACGGGATTACCCCGCCCTCACCGCCGTCGACTATCAGATCCACGTCATTGGCATACGCGTCGATAAAATGCTGCGGATCCTGATATTCGGCATCTTCATCAGGACTTATGGTAGTTGACAGGATAGGATGTCCGAGGCGGCTGACTATAGCCGTGGCTATCGCGTTGTCAGGTATTCTGATGCCTACGATGCGACGTCCCTTGAAAACTCTCGGAAGGCTCGGCGACGAGGGGAGGAGAAACGTAAACGACCCGGGAGTGTTGCGGCGCAGGATGTCGAAGGCTTTGTTGTCAATGCGGGCATAGTCGCTCGCCATCGAGATGTCTGACGCTACGATCGAGAGGGTCTGCTTGTCGGGGTTGATACCTTTGAGGCGGCAGATGCTCTGAATAGCTTTATTGTCGAGAGCATCACATCCTATGGCATAGAGGGTGTCAGTAGGATAGATTATCAGGTTTCCCTCTTCGAGCGACTCTACTATCTGATCGAGGAATTTGTCATTTACGCTCGAAGCGTACATCTTGAGAGTTTTCATGGATTATAATGGTTTACTTCGATATTCCGGGCTGCGGCATACCGGGTGAGTAATTCCTTGGCTTTATTAATAAATTTATCGTCATCAGGCTCGCGGCCGTATATGTTGACCACCATGAGCAGGCGGCGGGTCGATGGGTCGAGCTTGGTGCGCTCGTTGTCGCTCGTCGGGGTGCCGATGCCGCCTACCTCATCGCGGTAGATGGGCATACGGGCGATGTTGAGCTGCCCGCGGCCTATCGCCTCAAAGTCTTCACCCTCACGTCCGGCGCCGAGACGTAGTGTATCCCCTGAGATTTTGTCGTGGTCAAATCCTCCGATGGAGTAGCCTGACCATAGTGAGAGCAGATTGATCAGATCCACAAGCGTAGTCACACGGTAAAGCCCCATCCCTTTGACAGCGCGACGACTGAGCGCCTCGGCCGACGGGCGGTAGCGGTTGGGTTCTTTGCCGAGGGTTTTATATGCCTGGCGGGTGGCACGTATGCCCTCGCGGGAGTTGATCTCCTGCAGCTGATAGGTATGGGCTATGCGCTCCATTTCAGCTTCGAGTTCGTTCCACAGCTCATCGGAAGTCGGGCCGTTGGTGACATCGGCTGAAAGGGTGATTACATGGAGGTCAGGGGCGGCTGATTTTATAACGTCTTCAAACTCTATTTTCATGACTGTTTTTTGACCAAAGGGAGTTCGATGCGGAACACTGTACCTTTGCCCGCAACTGATGATTTCACAAATATCTTGCCGCCATGATAGTCAGTGACTATACGGCGGGCCAATGCCAGGCCGAGCCCCCAGCCGCGCTTCTTGGTGGTGTAGCCGGGGTGGAACACGGTGTCGAAGTTGCGGCTCGAAATACCCTTGCCTGTATCGGCCACCTCGACGTAAGCTTTGCCTTTGTCCACTCCGGTGGATATGTCAATACGGCCAGAGCCCTCCATGGCATCCACGGCATTCTTGATCAGATTCTCAAGCACCCACTCCATAAGCGGGCGTGAGAGGAGGACTTCAAGCTTCTGCTCACACAAGTGGGAGGTCAAAAGTATGCGGCGCGAGATGCGGGTGGTCATGTAGGAGGCTGACGATTCCACTATATCGTTAAGGTTCTCGGGCTCCATCTGAGGCTTTGAGCCAATCTTTGAGAAGCGTGAGGCTATGGTGGAGAGGCGCTTCACGTCCTTGTCCATCTCTGTGACCACATCCTTGTCCACACCCATTCCCTCAAGGAGCTCCATCCAAGCCATGAGCGACGATATGGGCGTACCGAGCTGATGAGCAGTCTCTTTCGATAGTCCCACCCACACCTTGTTTTGCTCGGCACGCTTGGTCGATGACACGGCGTAATATACCACCAGCACAAATGCCATCAGCACAATCACCTGGATATAAGGATAGAAACTCAGATTGCGCAGCAGCTTGGAGTCTTCGTAATAGAGGTGCTGGAGGTTAGTGGGGGTGATGATGATATTGATGACGTTGGGAGTCTGGCGCAGGCGGTCGAGCTTCCCCATCAGAAACCGGTGGTTGATATCGCTCAGGTCAGTGAACGGCATCGTGGAGTCGATCGGCTCCGGGAGGTCAAAATTTCGATGGAGCAGGATATTACCGTCATCGTCAGTAAGGAGCACCGGGATGTTACGGTTTTCCTCGATGATATGAAACAGGAAATCGATATGCGAGGCCTGCCCGTCGTCGATATTGTCAGAATTATTAAGCGTAGTGATCTCACGCGTAGCCTCGGCCCATATCTGCATACGGGCGCGCTCCTGCTCCGAGAGATCCTTCACTATACTGCTGGAATAATACAGAAAACCGGCCACGACGAGCACTGACACAATAAGAAATGTGACAATCCCATAACGGCGCAGATCATAGATATTCCGGTTCATACTGCAAAGATACGCTTTTTCCCGGTTATTATAGATTTATTTTTAATGATTAAACTCTTTTAGCTAATCCGGAGCGATACAAATGGGGTTTTGGATTGTTGTATATGTGTAATTTATGATGAAGAGCTTAAAATAGAAATAGTTTTTACATCCCTCGTCCTAAGGGTCGAGTTGTGAAACTGGGCTCTCAGGCTCTCATAAATAAATAGTTGAAACGTGAGGAGGCGTTATCTCGACCGAGATAACGCCTTTTCACGTTTTGTGCAATTAGTTGATTATCAGTTAGCTGAAAGAGAGCCGATGGAGAGCAGACGGGGCTCGTAAGTGTAAGTGCGGGCAAACTGGCGGACAAATGCAAGAGCCATTGCACCGGGACGTTCTCTATGTGACGGGGTTGACTTTTTTTCAGTAATTGACATTTCAGTGTAAATAGAAGTAGAGCTTTTCTTCATAGGCAGATAGTTTGTTGGTTGATTTGTAGTTATAACGTCAGTATGTTAAGGTTTATTATGAACTGCGATGTTTTTTTATTTCAGGATGAATATTTTTTGCTGCGATGGCTTGAAATTGAGAGGAAATCACTAACTTTGTGTGTCATCACCAGTATGCCGCCATGAAACTGATTTCCTACGATGCCACTACAGCCCGACCGTTGCCTTTCTACCTGGCAATGGAGGAGTATTTTGCGCGCAGACCCATGGAGGATGACCTGTTTTTTCTTTGGCAGGTGGAGCCCACGGTAATCATCGGGCGCAATCAGATACTTGAGCATGAGGTAAATACCGCCTTTTGCCGCAACAACGGCATCGACATCTGCCGCCGCAAGAGCGGAGGGGGAGCAGTGTATGCTGACCGTAATAATATAATGTTTTCCCACATCACCGGCCCGGGCGACGTCACTACGGTGTTCAGCCGCTACACGGGGATGGTGGCCGGTTTTCTGCGCAGCCTCGGGCTGAATGCCTCGGATACGTCGCGCAACGACGTCCTTATCGACGGGCTGAAGGTGTCAGGTAACGCTTTCTATCACCTCGCTGACCGTAACATAGTTCATGGCACGATGCTCTTTGATGCTGACTTTGACACCATGAGCAGGGCACTAACCCCATCGGCCGGAAAACTGGAGTCAAAAGGCGTATCCTCCGTACGCTCGCGCGTCACTACGGTGAGCCGACATCTGCCCGCGCTTACCATTGACGAATTCAAGCGACGCGCCGTGGAGTCGCTTTGCGACAACTCCCCCTATCATCTCACCCATGATGACATCGCTGCTATCGAAAAAATTATGGCGGATTATTATGAGCCAGAATGGCTCCGCGGGCGTAACCCTGAGGCCGTGGGGCATCATGAGCACTATATCGAGGGCGTCGGGTGCATCGCGGCCACAGTCACCACCTCCCGCGGCCGCATCAAGGGGGTAGACCTCAGCGGCGACTTCTTTGTCACGGGCGATGTCACCGCCTGCCTGCTCGACCCCTTGAAGGGGCTCAGCCATGATCGCTCGGCTGTAGAGGCAGCTCTTGACGGAATAGATGCCGGGCGTTTCATCCCCGGACTTTCCACACCTCAGCTTATCGACCTGATATTTCAAACCAACTCTATATAACTTCAAGAAAATGGATAACCTTAAATGCACTTGTCTTCACGATCGACATCTCGAACTTGAGGCTCAGATGAGCCCCTTCGCCGGCTACGATATGCCTATCATGTATCGTGGAATCATCGAGGAGCATAATGCCGTGCGCACGGCTTGCGGCGTGTTTGACGTCTCTCACATGGGTGAGGTTAACATCTCCGGCCCGGATGCCGAGAAGTTTGTCAATCATATCTTCACTAACGACATTGCCGGCGCGGCAGTCGGCAAGGTGTTCTACGGCATGATGCTTAACGACAACGGCGGCGTAGTGGACGACCTGCTGGTCTATAAGCGCGGCGAGAATAATTTCTTCCTCGTAATCAACGCTTCCAATATCGACAAGGACGTCGACTGGATCAACTCTCATGCTGAGGGATACGATGTGGAGATCATCAACCTTAGCGATGACCTTGGCGAAATCGCAATTCAGGGGCCTGAGGCTGAGGCGGTCATGAAGGAGGTGCTGGGCATCGACTGCAGCGACTTGGCTTTCTATACTTTCAAGGAGGTACTGCTTGACGGCGTTCATGTGCTTGTGAGCCGCACCGGCTACACCGGCGAAGATGGCTTCGAGCTGTATGCTGAAGAGGATGCTATCCCGGGATATTGGGATTCACTGATCGAATCAGGCCGCGTGGAGCCATGCGGTCTCGGCTGTCGTGACACGCTGCGCTTTGAGGTGGGCCTTCCGCTCTACGGCGATGAGCTCGCCGAGGATATCACCCCGCTTGAGGCTTCACTGTCAATGTTCTGCAAGTTTGATAAGAATGAATTCATAGGCAAGGAGGCGCTCCTTAAGATGAAGGAGGCCGGAGTGCCACGCAAACTCATCGGCCTTAAGCTTCACGACCGCGCCATAGCTCGCCATGGCTACGAAGTGCTTGCCCCTGACGAGGACAAGGTGGTGGGTCATGTGACCACCGGCTACCAGGGTATATCAGTTGACGGCAGCATAGCCGCAGCTCTGGTGGATGCTGCCTACGCCGTGCCTGACACGGAGCTCCGTATCCGTATCCGCCGCAAGGTGTTTCCCGCGACCGTCACTTCTAAGAAATTTTATAAGAAATCATATAAAAAATAAATAATCATGGAAAAAATCTATTATTCTCCCACTCACGAATACGCAAAAGTAGATGGCAACGTAGCCTATATCGGTATCACTGATTATGCTCAGAATGCGCTGGGCAATGTGGTTTACGTAGATATGCCCGAGGAGGGCGATGACGTGACAGCAGGCGAGGACTTCGGCGCAGTGGAAAGCGTCAAGGCTGCCAGTGACCTCATCGCTCCGGTCAGCGGCACCGTAGTCGAGGTCAACGAGGCTCTGGTAGATGAGCCGGGCCTGATCAACAAGGACGCCATGAACACCTGGATCATCAAGGTGGAAATGACCGATGCCGCCGAGCTCGACGATCTGCTCGACGAAGCTGCCTACAAAGAAGTTTGTGAAGCTGAAAAGCATTGATATCAGGTTATGCACAGATATTTTCCTCATACACCCGACGATATCCGTCAGATGCTGGAGCGCTGCGGCGTAAATGCTCTCAGCGACCTTTATGCCGATGTCCCCGAGGAGCTCCGCCTCGCTGACGGCTACCGCACGGGCAAGCCCATGAGCGAGCAGGAGGTCAGGGAGTATTTCAAGGCTCTCGACGGGATGAACTCCCCGCTGACCTGCTTTGCCGGCGCCGGATTTTATGACCACTACACTCCGGCAGTGATCCCTACAATGCTCTCGCGCTCAGAGTTTCTGACTGCTTATACCCCCTATCAGGCTGAGATCTCGCAAGGCACACTCCAGTATATTTTTGAGTATCAGACCATGATTACTGAGCTTACAGGCCTGGCCGTATCAAATGCCTCGATGTACGATGGCACTACGGCTCTGGCTGAGAGTATGCTCATGACCGTGGCCAGCGCCCGCAAGCGCAACCGTGTACTTGTATCCTCCACGCTCAATCCTATCTACCGCGAGGTTATCGACACGTATGCCCACTATCACGGCGTGACTGTTGACACCATCCCGGCTACTGATGAGGGAGTGACTGATTTCTCGCTTCTGCCCGATATGCTGGCCGGCGGTGACGTGGCCGGAGTAATCGTGGCTACACCCAATTTCCATGGTATCCTCGAGGATCTCACCGGTGTGGCTGACGCTTGTCATGCGGCCAAGGCGTTGCTTGTGATTTCATCCCCGGCTTCGGCCTTGGGTGTGATAAAGAGCCCGGGCGAATGGGGTGCGGACATCGCTGCCGGCGAGGCGCAGTCGCTCGGCATGCCGCTGAGCTACGGAGGCCCCTATTTAGGCTATATGTGCTGCACCAAGGCGCTGATACGCAAGCTCCCGGGGCGCATAGTGGGGGCTACCACCGATGCTGACGGCAATCGCTGCTTTGTGCTGACGCTTCAGGCTCGCGAGCAGCATATCCGCCGCGACAAGGCTACCAGCAATATCTGCTCCAACCAAGGATTAATGGCTCTCCATGCCGCTATCTATCTTTCAGTGATGGGACGCGAGGGTCTTGCCGAAGTCAACCGCCTCAGCTGCGACGGGGCTCATTACCTTGCCGCTCAGCTCGAAGCTGCGGGCGTGGCTTCGCTGAAATACAAGGGCAAGCCGTTCCTCAACGAGTTTGAGGTGGATCTTACCGTCGATGCCGATACCGTAATTGAATATTGTGCCGGCCGGGGTGTACTCGCCGGCGTCAAGACCGGTAGCCGCTCCTTGCTTATCGCCGTCACCGAGAAGCGCTCACGCAAGGAAATCGATGAGCTTGTCGACTTATTCGTCTCACTGTCAAAGACCTCAGAATCATGAATAGAAAAGTATATGACCGCCTGATTTTCGAGCTGTCAAAGGAGGGTCGCCGCGGATATTCGCTCCCGGCTTCTGATATGCCTGACGCCATGAGTTCGCTCCCCGCAGGGCTGCTCCGCAGTGAGGCTCCACGGCTGCCTCAAGTGGATGAGCCTACTATCGCCCGCCACTACGTAAATATGTCGACCAACAATTTCGGCGTCGACACCGGATTCTACCCGCTCGGGTCATGCACCATGAAGTATAACCCGAAAATCAACGAGGAGGTAGCTGCATCCCCGGCTATGACTTCGCTTCATCCGCTACAGCCTGCCGCTACGGCTCAAGGTGCGCTGAAGGCTTACCATACTCTCCAGAGCCTCTTGGCTGAGATCGGGGGCATGAGCGAGTTTACGCTCAACCCTTACGCCGGTGCTCACGGCGAACTTACCGGTCTGCTCGTGATCAAAGCTTATCATGAGAGTCGCGGCGACTTCAAGCGTAACACTGTGATAGTACCTGACTCAGCTCACGGAACTAATCCGGCAAGTGCAGCTGTAGCAGGATTCAAGGTAGTGGAAGTCAAGAGCCTGCCAGACGGCACGGTCGATACCGAAGCGCTCAGGCCTCTGCTCGGCGACCATGTGGCCGCGATGATGATGACTAACCCTAATACAGCCGGACTCTTTGAATATTCAATTCCCGAAATCGCTGCCATGGTGCACGACTGCGGCGCGCTGATGTACTACGATGGAGCCAACCTCAACCCGCTCCTCGGCGTGGCTCGTCCCGGCGACATGGGCTTTGACGTGATGCACATAAATCTGCACAAGACCTTCTCCACACCTCATGGTGGTGGCGGCCCCGGCAGCGGCCCGGTGGGTGTCCGCAAGGGGCTTGAGGAGTTTCTCCCCTCGCCACGCGTACGCTCCACCGAAAACGGCTATGTGATTGACGCAGAGAATCCTCAGGCGTTAGGCCGCATCTCGGCTTTCTTGGGCAACTTCACCGTGGAGCTGAAGGCTCTTGCTTATATCCTTTCGCTCGGCGCTGATGGTCTGGCCATGGCCGGATCGCTCTCCACGCTTAATGCCAACTATATCAAGGAGTCGCTCCGCGACCTTTACCTGCTGCCGATCGACCGTGTATGCAAACACGAGTTTGTGTTTGACGGCCTTGTGGACAAGTCCACCGGCGTGACCACCCTTGATGTGGCCAAGCGTCTTCTTGACTACGGTTTCCATGCTCCTACCATATATTTCCCGCTCCTTTTCCACGAATCACTGATGATCGAGCCCACCGAAACCGAAAGCAAGGAGACTCTTGACGACTTCATCAGCGTGATGCGCAAGATAGCCGTCGAGGCCAAGGAGAATCCTGAGATGGTAAAGACAGCACCTCACGACACCCCCGTGCGTCGTCCTGACGATACCAAGGCCGCTCTTAACCCCGTAACCACGTTCTACGAGTTATGACACAGGCTGACCTTATAATAATCGGTGCCGGACCGGGTGGCTACGAGACAGCCGCCCGTGCCGTTGCCGACGGACTGAAGGTGGTCATCATCGAGCGCGACCAGCCGGGAGGCACTTGCCTTAACCGCGGATGTATACCTACGAAGACGCTTTTTCAGTCAGCTCTCACCGCTGATACAGTGTGTCGCGCCGCTGAATTTGGCATCAGCTGCTCTGCTCCGGCCGTTGACTTCCCCGCGGTGATGCGCCGCAAGGATGAGGTGGTGGCCTCGCTCCGCCAAGGGGTGACAGCTGAACTCAAAGGCGCGATCTTGATAGAGGGTGAAGCACGGTTTAACGGCAACGTAGTTGAAGTAAATGGCGAAAGCTATTCAGCGCCGCGTATCGTCATCGCCACCGGCTCAGCTCCGGCCCGGCTCAATATCCCAGGCGCCGAGCTGGCTCTCGACAGTGACGCTTTGCTGTCAACCAGCGAGCTACCCGAGTCTATTATTATAATAGGTGGTGGAGTGATAGGCATGGAATTTGCCTCGATATTGAATGCGTTAGGCGTGAAAGTTACTGTGCTGGAATATTGCCGCGAGATCGTTCCGGCTCTTGATGCTGAAGTGGCCAAGCGGCTGCGCATGACCCTGCGCAAGGGCGGCATTGAAATCACGACCTCGGCCTCGGTTACATCTATAAATAATGTGGAAGGAAAACTTTCAGTTAACTTCACCGAAAAAGGTAAGGAAAAATCAGCAGAAGCCGCCATGGTGCTCATGGCCACAGGCCGCCGCGCCGTCATCCCCGAGGGGTTCCGCGAAGCCGGAGGTGAAGTGGATTCCCGCGGTTTTATCGTCACTGCTGATGACTACGCTACATCGATCCCCGGAGTGTACGCCATAGGCGACGTCAATGGCAAGTGTATGCTCGCACATGCCGCCACGGCTCAGGGTATGAGCCTTTTAGGCCACGAGATGAATACAGAGGTCATACCTTCGGTAGTGTTCACTATGCCGGAATGTGCCATGGTAGGACTTACCGAGCAGCAATCTCTTGACCGCGGCCTGAACATCGTCACGGGAAAATCCACATTCCGGGCCAACGGCAAAGCAGTAGCCTCAGGCGAAACTGACGGTATGGTTAAAATCATAGCCGACGCTGATAGCGGACTCATCCTCGGATGCCACATCTGCGGTTCTCACGCCGCTGACCTTATCCAGGAGGCCACAATAGCAATAGCCTCCGGCATGACTGCCGAAGGCCTGCGTAGCGTGGTTCATCCCCACCCTACCCTATCTGAAGCACTTTATGCTGCCATACCCTAAAGGACAAGCAGTCGGGCCGTCTGACGGCCTGTGGAAGTAAGCGCACTCACGAGATAAAGCCCTGATACCATCGGGGCTTTAATTGTGATGTCGCCACCCATAGGCTTTACAGTGTCGATGAGCTGACCTTCGGTATTGTAGATTTCAAGGCGGCTGATATCATCGCCGATTACCGCAACTTCAGTGCCGGCAGTTGCTGATGAGGGGTTAAGCTGCATCTTCCCCGTAGTGGTAGCCACTATCGATTCAATACCTGACTGAGCACCGCCTACGGATACCTCCTTAGTGACTGATTTTCCGGAATATGTCACCGTGATTTCACCATATACGGGGGTAGCTGACGCGGTGAAAGTAGTCCCGTCAACGCTGCCGAGACCCTCGGAGCAAGTTACGGTGAAACCTGAAGTCACGCCGCCTAAATAAGAACCATACTCATTATACATCAGTACCACGGGCGAGAATGTGCCCCCCGCAGGCAGCTCAATTACCTTTCCGGGATAGTCAATAGCCAAATCAGAGATGACATTTTTCTCGGGCGCATCGTCAAAGATCATAAGACAGTTGGCCACGGCGCGGGGCGTGGATTCGGTGGTCTTGTTGACAACCTCCTTGGTGACATACAGTTGCGCCGAACCGCCACCGTCACACTGAAGCATATCCGTGCAGCCGAAATGGCGCGCAATATCAGCAGCCTTAGCCGTATTCAGTCCGGCCGAAGAACCGTAGACAGGGTCAGTGGCCTTGTCAATCACCATCATATAGAGCGTTTTATGATCGGCTGACGTGCCGTAGAGCGAGCGCGCATAAGTGGTATTGTCGTAGCTCGACGAGGTGCATTGCGGGAGCACCTGCGAATTGTGCATCATCAGCAGATTTCCACCTATCGCGGTCTCAACAAGGGGTGACACCGGAGTCTCCGAAGGAGAAAATTTGAAAGAATACTGAATCGACACCTTATCGCCTACGTTGACGCGCTCAAGTTTAGTGCGACCGTTACCGCGGCCCACAAGCGCGAGATCGTAATTGCCGAGCGTCCCCGCTCCGGCATCAGGGCGTATCTCCTTGACGGTAAATTCAATAAATTCGCCACCCATCCATCGGCTATCCTCGTTAAGGTCGAGAAGCACCTCGATAGCGTCGCCGGGTTCGTCGAGCTTATAGTAACCGCCATCAAGATCAGCAGCTATAGGACGGAACGCCCGTTCAGCGCCATAAAAACTATTATACATGGCTATTTCATCAGGGTGCACACCCTTGTTACACTGAGCGATAGTGTAGAGTGCAAACCCATCGTTGACCTTCATGATGAAGTTAGGCAGACAGTAATCCACATAAACATCCTTTTCAGGCGAAATGCCAAGGATGCCGGTGGTAGTCACCGGGCCGCCGAAAGCCATCTCCTTGCTCATGTTGCACTCGGTGACCATCTTGCCGTTGCGGATAGATGCATTGCGTGTCTGCGACGAAAAGAGCTTTCCGTCAGGCTGCTGCGATGTTACAGCCCAAAAGTTGGCATTCTGTCCTGCCACGGCCTTATGGCCGGGCGTTGACAGGCGCGAAGCCGCCGAAGCGATCTTCTCGGTAGACTTGGCGCTCTCGTTGGCCGCCACATTCTCCACCCTGACGTAAGGGTTAGTCATGTCAGCCATCACGAGGTTGACATTCAGAGGAATCTCAGGGAAGCGCAGGCGCAGGTAAGTGGTACCGGGCGCTATCTGCCGCTCTATCAGGCGATCCATCTGATATGTTTTGCCGCCGATGACCACATTTTCAGCATCAGCTACGACGGGGAGCAAGGCAGCTGCCAAAGCCAATGATATCGTTTTACTTATAAGTTTCATAATCTATAACAAAAAGGGGGGGTATCAAAACTAATTTCAGGCGCGGAGCGCCGTCGTTGTCAGAAACCCCACGTTTACGTGGGGCAGACTGATAATCAGATAATTGAGTCTCGGAGAGGCGATGTTGTGGTAACGAAATGGCCATTACCACAACATCGGCTCTCCGAGCCTTAGTATCAGGTTGATAGCCTTAACCCCACATAAATGTGGGGTTTCTGACAACAACGGCGCTCCGCGCCTTAATTAGTTTTGATACACCCTTTCACCATAGTTAATTTCTATTTCACTACAAATTTCTTTCCATTAGAGATATAGATACCGGGGGCGAGAGGAGCCTTGCATTCGATACCCATAACGTTGAAGATACGGCCATCCTCGCGGCGTGCATCTACAGCGATAGCGTCCATGCCGGCATCCTCGGCGGGCGAGAACTTCAGGTTGTCAAAATGCCAGGGATAGCAGAGCGAGGTCACCTTGAGCTCGTGGCGACCGGCTGAGAGCTTCACGTTCTTATACTCGGGCTTCTCGGCGTAGTCGCTTACCACGTCGTTGTTACCACCGGCTGAAGGCCAGAAGTAAAGCACCTCGGAGGCAGAGCCGTCAGCATTGGCGGTAGACACCCAGCGTGACTTATCGGCAAGGATAGAGTCAAACTCGGTGCCATCCTCGGAATAAACCTCGGGAGCGGCCGGGCGGAGCGGCTGGTCAGCCGGAATGACCGGCTCGCCATCTATGGTAAGAATCATAGAGGCAGCATACTGGCGGGGCCAGTTGAGCGACGGGTTGTCCTCGATTTCGTAAGCATAACCTGGCTCCACACCTGTAGCGGCCACGCGACCATATTCGCTCCAGGGCACAGCATGCTTCACAGCGATATCCACAGTGATATCCTCAGCGGCATGAATAGTATAGTTGAACGAAGCGCCCCAATTTTCGATAGCCTGCTGGCGAGAGATCACGCGGTTGCCATCATTGGGGATCACGCCGGAGTAAATGCTCCAGCTCGGGTCGCCCATCGCGGCGATGTAATGCTGGCCTGAAGCAAGGGGCTCATTTACGATAAATGTATCCTCAGCATCATTACGGTAGTCAGATGACTCGTAAGTCACCACATAATCTTCAACCACCGGCTCATTCTCGCTGACGAGATAGATCACGAAGTGACCGGGAGTAAGCTCGTAAGACTTTTCGCCGGCTGCCACCTCCTCGATAGAGCCATCCATGAGCACACGCTTGAGCTTGGCATCAGTAGTGATGGTAGCGGTCTGAGTCTTGTGGATGTCACCGTTGAGCACCATCATGTAAAGCTTGTTTTCATTCTGGAGCATGGATACGCAGAGGCCGGGGCCTTCAGAAGTGACCGAAGTCACGCCCTCGGGGAGCATATCGGCGGTAAGACGTTTGCATCCTACGGGAGTTTCGGCGTTGGTGTGACCGGCGCGAATGAATTTCGCTCCGAGGAACACCGGGGTCAACGCATGAATGTCGCGGTTGATATTCTGAACCATGTACCATACGGGCGTCTTCTCATTGTTGAGGTCGATGGGGGCATCATAGTAGTTGTAACCGCCGTAAGGTGTAGGGCACTTATAAGTGAAATACTGTATACCCTGGGCACCATAAGCGAGGTTGCCGAACACCTGGACACGCATGTGATCTTCCTGTGGAGTGGGATAAGAAACGCCCACCTTTCCACACTCAGAAGCTACCGAGTGAGCGAAAGCCCAGAATGAGGTATGGTAATATTTCGAGAGCTTGGCCACGATTTCGAGGTTCTGGAAAAAGTCAGGCTCGATATAGATCTCCTTGGTGTCGTCATACTGGCGCACGGGATAATAGTCATAGCTGAGGAAGCCGGTGCCCACCTCGCGAAGGAACGTATGCACATACTCGTCATAGTCGTTGAAACCGATCTGGTTCATAGGGGTACTGATGTTGAGCAGGTTGCCATAAAGAAGGTGATCAGTGTCAAATTCGCGTATCCAGCCCACTTTCTGGGTCATTGTTGGGAAATCCTTGTAGTGAGGCTCATCCATGATAAACCATCCGGCCAGGCGGGGAGAGTTCTTAAACTCGGCCACGCGGTTTTTCACATCATTGTAAGTGTCAAGGCCTGCCTTGCAGATCATCATCAGGTCAGTGCCCTCATGGAGGTCGACATACTCGCCGTTAACCTCATTGCCGTCAAAGAGGAATGCACGGTCAACGCCGGGCCATGCAGTACCCTGAGTGATTGTGAAACCGCAATCCCACAGCTCCTTATACTGCTCCTTAAGCAGTGCCGGGCCGGTAGAGAAGTCCACCGAACCCCAGGCGTAAATGGGGAAGTAATCTCCGCAGGGGTGAGTGTATCGTGTGTTCAGTTCAGGGAGCTGGTTCTGATGCACGGAGTGGCTGCCTACATTGTCAGCCGCCACGTTGAAATTCTCGGCTTCGATCACGGTCACCGAGTTGGCATCAAGATTCACATCCATGAACGGAGCTTCATTATAGTCATATCTTAGGTTACGGATCTGGATGGCACCGCCTACTGGAAGATCCATGAAACAGATGTCCTGGAACTGGCCGGCTTTGTTAAGGAAACGCGTAGCAGCTGCGCGGCGGTATTCACCTATATCGGCACGAAACGTTTTCCACTCGTCAGTGGCCTCAATCGTGCGGTTGAGAGTGTTTGTTCGGGTGGCACTTCCGAGGAAGACCTTATACATGATCATGCTGACGATGTTCACATCATCAGTAGAGCGATATTCAAAGCAGAAAGATGTATACTCATCGGGGACAACCTCATCGATGGTATTCATGCGGAAATAAGGGAATACGGAAGTCACATCGTTGGCCTCGCAGGTAAGAGTCCATGTGGCAGTGGCTTCATCGTAGACTGAAGAGAAGCCCGAGTTGGCGGGAAACTCCACAATCGACATCGGATAACCGTCGGCCATCGCCATCGAAGGGACGATCATCGCGCATGCCAGTAAAAGGGTATTGATTTTCATGAAATAGCAAATATGGTTATGGTAGGGGAAAAGCGGGCAGGAGAAGCCGCAGATTTATGTAGAGATTCTGTAGCACTCCTGCCCTGTGAGATGTGGTGTTGACCTGAGTCAACAATTCAAGCAATATGGATTACTTAACGACGAATTTCTTACCATTCTGGATGTAGATGCCGGGGGTGAGGTTACCCTTGCACTCGATACCCATGAGGTTGAATACGCGGTTGTCCTGAGCCTTGGTCTGGTCAGCTACGATAGCGTCGATACCGGCCTGGTCGGGGTTCTCGAAACGAGCATCCTTGAGCCACAGAACTGCATCTTCAGGAAGTGCATTGAGCTGAATCCACATGTAGTCACATGAAAGGAATGTCTGAGCGAAGTTGTACTCAGCAATCTGATTCTTGAGGTCAACTTCGATAGTTTTCCAATCTTCAGTGTAAGGATCGCCTTCGCAAGCCTCAAACTTGAGAGCACCGTTCAGACCTGTTGCGAGAGCATTGTTCTGAAGGAGGAAGAGGTTACCGTCAAAGGGAGTACCGGAGAGCTTATAATCAAGCTTGAAAGTGGTGTAACCGGCGGGAAGAGCCTTGATGAAGTCAGAAGTCTTGAGAACGGGGTTTGCTGAACCGGGAGTGCGGACGTAGATCTTGTTTTCCATATCTTCGTCATAGTCCTCTGTGATGTCGGTGTTTGCGCAAGTAAGAGTCTGGGGGATCACACCGGTGGCAGGAGCAGAAGCAGACTGGGCAGTAGCTTCTTCGAGGGTGAGCATACGGAGGTTCTTGATAGTGATCTGCCATCCTTCGCGCTTGTTTTCATCGTTGGTAGATACCCAGAAGTAGTTCTTGGCATAGTCAGCTTCACTACCCCATTCGTCGTTACGGGTAATGGGAATGAAGATAGTGTCATAATCATCATTTACTTCATAGAAAGATCCCCAGTACTGGTCGATGTACTTGTTGTTATACTCGTGCTGGAACACAACGACGTTTTGAACCACGCGGTTTGACTTGTATTCGTAAGCGAACACGCGGTATTCCATGGGGCAATACTCAGTGAGTTTCTTTGTACGGAAGTACACACCACCGTCAGCACCGGAGTTGGTAGTAAGAGTGATTGAGCCGTCTTCGTTCCACAGGGGCTCACCGCAGTTGATCTTGCCATCAATGTAACCACGAGTTCCTTCAACATAGGGGAAATCCATGTGACCACCGGCATCGAAAGTGGGATTTTCTGTACCGCTGCTGGCATCCCAGTTGTTGGCATCGCGGAAGTAGATGGGGTACTCTGCTGAGGCATGAAGAGTCGCTGCTAAAACAGCTACTGACAGTAAAGATTTAAGTTTCATAAAAATTTAATTTAGGTTAGTGATGTAGATAAAATATATTTAAATAGATAATTGTAATTGAAAAATGAGAAGAGAGGGGAGAAAGGAGAATAAGCAATAGAAATCTTCAGGGGATATTACCATCCCGGGTTCTGGAAATTCTTGCCGGTAACAAGCTGTAGAGCCTGAGCTTCTTTTCCGGGAACCGGGAGGCGGAGGAACTTGTCGGCAGTGGCGGCACGGCGTCCGGCTACGAAGCGTTCATAGCCTGTGCAAGTGCGGTATTCCTTGCCGTTTTCAGGATCAGGGATATAGTTGCCAGCGTCATCAGTCTCATACTGTCCGTCGCTGTAAGCGATCTTGGTCACGGTCTCGTTGACGGGGCGCATGCCTGTTACGACGGTAGCTTTGTCGAGCTGCTTCCAGCGGCGAAGGTCGAAGAAGCGATGATCTTCGAATGCGAGCTCGATGCGGCGCTCGTTGCGCACACGGGTGCGGAACTCGTCGCGGCTGAGAGTGGAAGCAAGGGCGGGCATACCTGCACGGGAACGAATGGTGTTGACAGCTTTGAATGCCTCGGCAGGTACGGCACCTTCAGCGGCCTCACAGGCAGCCTCGGCATAGTTGAGATAAAGTTCGGCCAGGCGGAACACGCGGTAGTAACCGTCAAGGTTGGCAGTACGGGTTGACACGATGTTGAAGTATTTGTGGAGGTAATATCCGGTGCGTGTGTACTGGATATTGTTTTCCGAGATACCGAATTTGGCACCTTCGCCGGTGTAGATCACGGGTTCAGGCTGCGAGGCGAGAAGGTGGGCGTAAGCACCGTTGTAATAAATGGTGGCTTTCAGGCGAGGGTCACGATTCTCGTAAGGTTTGGACTCATCGTAGAGCGTAGCCTCGGGGTTGAGGATAGGCTGGAGATGGTTGGCGTCAGAGTAGCCGAGAATAGGCATCTTGCCGTCAGTGGTTTCATAGCAGTCTACGAGCTCCTGCGAGGGGCATGCTCCGGCACGGAGATGACCTGAGAGGATGGGAGCTGTATTGTATTGCCATACGTTCACTTGATTGAGGCCGAGGATGGTTTCCTTTTCGTTAGAGCCGTTGAAGTCAGGCTTCTTCATGAAATAGAAGTCATAGGCGCAGCTTGAGATGAGATTGTCGTTGTTGGCTGACGTAGGAGCGGTGGTGAAGAGAGCGTAGCCGTTGGAGGTACAGTTGTCAAGAGCAGTTTTGCAGATTTCGGCAGCGTCAGCCCAGGTGATTGTACCGTCGTTGTTGAGCGGCGAAGCAGCGTAGAGAGCGGCTTCTGACATGATAGCGCAGGCGATAGCTTTGGTGATACGCTTCAGGTCAGTCTCGGAGCCTACGCGGTAAGGAATCTGGTCGCAGTCCATCACCGTCTGACAATCAGCGAGGATCTGGTTCACCACCTGACCGAAAGTGGCGGGTTTCACCTTGGAGTAATCGTAGTCAGAGTCATCCTTTTGGTCAAGAATCAGTGGCACACCGCCGTAGATCTTGATGAGCTGGAGATAGTAGAATGCGCGCAAGCCGTGAGCTTCGGCGCGATAGCGGTCGCGGTTGGCATCTTCGAGGATGTAGGCATCGTCGATATTGTTGATGAAGATATTACAGTTGGCGATAGCTTCGTAATATGTTTCCCATTTGTCGAGGGCTGTCAGAGGATTGTTGGAGATGGTGGCCAGACCATTATTCCACTGGGAGATGATGCCACCTTCCACATCGTCTACGTCCTGAGCATTGTCAGTGGCAGCGTCAAGCATAGCCTTGTTGGTGCCGTAGGCAGTGCCGAAGGAGGCGTTGACCATAGGCTTGTAGCAGTTGTTGAGCCAGCCGGCAGTCAGTTTCTCACTCTTGAAAACTTCATCGAAGTTGATGGAGCCGTCAGGATAGTCCTGAATGTCAGTGCAGGAAACAGCAGCAACAGCCATGGCCACAACCGACGCGAATGTCAATATATAGTGTTTCATGAAATGACTGAGATTTAGAAGTTAATGTTAAGACCTAAGTTAAACGAGCGGTAGACCTTGGTGTATATCTGAGTGGACTGAGGATCAAATCCATCGAATTTCATATTGTTCCAGTTGCAGAGGTTCTGAGCTGCGAAGTACACACGAAGCTTTGTCATGTAGAGGCGCTTCACGATCTTGTCGGGGAGTGAATAACCGATAGTGACGTTACGGAGGCGGAGGTAGTCTACGTTGGAGCAATAGAAAGCATTGTTCTGGAGGCTTGCTGACTCAGAGGTCGAGAGTGCGGGGTAATTGATGGGGAGTCCGGCAGCATAACGCTCGGGAGTCCATGCCTCGTTGTGCATCGGCATATATACGCCTTCGGTTGTCACACCATTGACGTATTCGGCCACTCCTACGCTCTTGTTCATGAGCACTGAGCGTCCGGCTTCACCGGCGAGATCCACGAAGAGGTCAAAGCCTTTGTAGTCAAGCTGTACTGAGGCACCATACTCATAGCGGGGGGTATCATAAGCGCCTTTGAGGGGAGCGTAGTCACCTTCATCGATTACTTTGTCGCCATTGAGGTCGCGGAACTTGAGGTCGCCGGGGCGAGGCTGCTTACCGGTGAATTTCAGTCCGGAGTTGTCGATTTCATCTTGTGAGTTCCAGTAGATTGAGCCATTGGAATTATCAAGAAGGTAGCCCCACTGCTGACCGATGCTGTAGCCATTCTTGCGATAGGGATAAGCATATCCGGCGTTCTCGTAGGAGATTTCGTTGGCTGACACCCAGTGGTTTTTGTTCCATCCCATCTGGCCACTGGCAGTAATACCGAGGCCACAAGCAAGCTGGGTAGTGTAAGTGATATTGAGGTCAATACCGTTATTGAAGATCTTACCGGAGTTAGTGAAGGCGCGGTTGGCTGCAGTGATACCGGCGATGGTAGGGGTGAGCTCTGACTGCACCAGCACGTTGTCCTGATGAGTGCGGAAGTACTCGAAGTTTACGAATAGCTTGTCCCAGAGGCCGAAGTTCACACCATAGTTCTGCTGGCGTGATTTCTCCCAGCCGATGTTGGCATAACCACGAGTGCCGTTGATGACAGCATATCCTGAATAGATACCGGAGACACCTGCGGTGCCGGCTGTATACACATTATTATATAGGTAACGTGAGTTCTGGTCGCGGAGTGAATCGTAGAAGATGTTACCGTAAGAGGCGTTAAACTTCAGGTAAGTGAAGAGATCGTTCTTGAACCAGGGTTCTTCTGATACAACCCATGAACCTGACACCGAAGGGGAGAAGTGGAACTGATGACCTTCAGCAAGCATTTCCGAGCCTGAATAGTTACAGTCAAACTCCACGAAGTAGCGATTTTTGAAGCCGTATTTCACCTGACCGGCAAGCTGGATACGGTTAGCAGGAAGGATGAAAGCGGGGGTGTACCACTTGTCAGCGTCACCGCGAGAATCCTGATAAGTGTAATGCACGAGAGCATCTACGGCATGGTCGCGGGCAAATACGCGAGAGTATTTAAACATGGTCTGGATATCGATGTAATAATTGGTCACCGTACCCTTGGCCCATGCCAGAGGTGTCTCTACATTGGCGCCCCAAGGATCATATTCACCGGTAACATCGTTGTACACTACGCGACGATAGTCGTGGGTACCACCGCGGATACCGTTGTACATGGAGCTGTAGCCGAAGATGGTCTTGAACGAGAGACCGCGGGTGATGAAGTCGAGCTTGAGGTCAAGGCCGATGTTGGAGGCCAGGTCAGTACGGGTCATCTGGTTTATACCGGAGTAGTTGATCATACCTCGGATAGGATTGGCATAACCCTGATCGGTAATCACACTGCCATCGTCGAGGACACCATCCTCTACCCAGTTGGGAGTAGTATAGATTGACTGAAGGATGGCGGCCGGGCCGGCATTGGCGGCATTCACGCGGCGCACACCGATATTGGTGTTGGCAAATGCGCGAAGCCATGAGGTGATGTCTACGTCGAGATTAGATACCACGGTGAAGCGGTTAGTGTAATCCGAAGGATTGTACTTGTCATCATAGTCAGTCTTATAGCGGCCTGACTCGCGGGAGAATCCCACATTAATATAGAAGCGAACTCGCTGCGAACCGGCTCCTACCTGTACGTTGTACTTCTGGAAGAGCATATCGTCAAGATACATATCGCGCCAGTCGTTGTCGATACCCGTGCCATCCTTGAAGGCTGCGAGCTGCGAGGATGAGAACTGGGGAGCGAGACCGTCGTTGACGAGAGCCTGGTTGCGGAGCAGCGCCTGGCCGTAAGAGCCAAGCATATCGGGATTACTTGTGGCCTTCTCAATGCCGAAGTTGGCAGAGATTTTCACCTTCATGGAGCTGTTTTCGCCATGCTTGGAGGTGACGAGGATCACGCCTTGGGCAGCCTGCGGGCCGTAGAGCACCTTGGCAGTGGCATCCTTGAGCAGGGTCACCTCCTCCACGGTTGTGGGGTCGAGGTCAGAGAGACTCATATAGGGCATGGGTACGCCGTCGAGCACTATAAGAGCATCCGTGGAGTAAGGAGAGCTCGTGCCGCGGATTTTGCCGTTATAGTATCCGGCGAGCTTGCCGGTGATGGCGTCAGAAAGCGAGTAGCCATTCCATTTGTCGATCAGTCCAGCCTTTACTGACGACTGTGCACCGGTGTAGCTGTCACGGGTCTCCTGATAACCGAAAGCAGTCTGAAGCTCCTGCTGACCGTAAGGGATGGAGTCAGTCCCGACAGCAGCCATTGCTGAGAATGAGGCTGATGCAAGAAATATCGGAAGTATATTTAACTTGTGAATCATGATAGTCGAGGTTTGTTGAGTGGATTATTACCAACCGGGGTTCTGCCAGTAGTCAGCACCGAGACCGGTTGCCGCGCCGAGACGGTTAGTTTCCTTCAGAGGAATGGGAATCAATCGGTTTTTACCTTCGTAAGCGTTCTTGCTGGGAGCTGCACCCTGTGCACCGCCGAGCGGGAAGCGTTGGTAGACGTAGTTTTTGCCGTCCTTGTGGATCCACATACCGGTGTTGTAGATCTCCTCCGTGATAGGCTCATCAGAGGTACCCCAGCGACGAACGTCGAAGTAACGGTGTTCCTCGTAGCAGAGCTCTATCTGTCGCTCGTGGCGGAGAATGCGTCGGGCTTCCACCTGGTCAGTGGTCTTTTTGTCGACTGAGGGTGAGAAACCTGCGCGGTGGCGGATCTCGTTGATAAGTGCTATACCGTCACCCACCTTACCGTCCTCGATAGCAGCTTCAGCGAGGTTGAGGTAAACTTCACCGAGGCGGAAGTATTTCCAGTTACCTTCGTCCTTGCTCTGCGAGGGTGAGGTCTTGTAAGCGTGGTATTTACGGTTATAGTAACCGGTGCGGGTGTAACGGCGGGCTGTAGCGTCAACCTTGCAGGAGCCGCTTGTGCCCTTATCAGCCTTATAGGTGCAATTCTTGCCATCCCAGGTGATCTCGTTGTTCCAGGTCTCAACGGTCTTGTCGAGCACACCGGTATTGATTTTCGAGGTGTTGTAAAAGATGCAGGCGTAGAAGCGGGGATCGCGGCCGTCGTAAGGATTGGCGGGATCGTAGCCTGACTTGCTGTTGATATTGATGTCACTATGCTTCTCGTCCTTGTAAGGATTGGCCAGGTCGTAGATAGGTTCGCCGGTGGCAAGCATATCGAAGGCATCAACGAGCTCCTGAGTGGGAACAGTTCCGGCCTTAAATGAGTCAGTGAACAGGGGCACACCGTTTATGGTGGAGAGGTTGACCGAAGCAACACCCATCCATGTGCCACCCCAGATGGTCTCATGGTCGTCAGCCTTGCTGCCGGCATAGCTGCGTGAGGCGAAGTATTCTTCGTAGCAGCTGCTATAAGATTTGGGGTCAGTCAGCGTGGTGTAAAGTGCGTACCCATTAGCCTTGAGCTGGTTGTAAGCTGAGAGGTTTTTCTGGTAAGCGTAGTTCCAGAGGTTTTCACCGTGGCAGAAGAGAGGGCTCGCTGCGAAGAGTGACGCCTGAGAGATGATGGCGCAGGCGATACCCTTGGTCATGCGCTGGGCGAGCTGCACATTAGTAATTGCCCAGGGCAGGTTTTCTGACTTAAGAGCGAGTTCACATTCTGATACGACCCACTGAAGCACCTTCCAGGCCGGCTCGCGGGTAAGGTCTGAATAGTCAGTGGTGACGCCGTTGACATCCTCGATGATGGGGAGGTCACCATAGAACTTCACCAGCATCAGGTAGTAGAATGCACGGAGCACACGAGCCTCGGCGATACACTGGTCACGCTCGGCCTCGCTGTCGAAAGCTGCCTCGGGGAAGTTGATGATACAGTTGTTAAGGATACGTATCATCATCCAGTAGCGACTCCAGTAGCCACCGTCCCATTTATCCATGTCAGTAGAGTCCCATTCGAAGAGGTGTTTGGTGGAATTGAGGTTACCGGCATAGATATCACCGATAAGGAGCGAAGAATAATCGTCAGTTGACCAAGCATCGTCTGACATATCGATGACCAAATTGTCAAAGAAGTAGTAGCGGAACATCTTCTGGGGCACGTGAGCCCATGCTGAAGCGAAGTAGTCCTTAGTATTCTCCGGGGTGGAGAATATGGCAGCGTCGTCCATACGACCGTCAGGTGTCACATCCAGATCATCGGCACACGACTGGAGCATCATACCCGCGCTACACAGGGCAGCCACTGCAAGAAGTATATTATAGAAATGCTTTTTCATGTTATGATAGGTTTAGAGATCGATTGAGATACCGGCAGTGTAAGTGCGCATCAGAGGATAAGATGAGAAGCCTGACTGCTCAGGGTCAATCAACTTGGTGCGGAGGTTGTTCCAGGTATGAACGTTGTCAGCGCTGACATACACACGAAGTGAATTGATACCTACCTTTTTAGTAAGGTTAACCGGAAGGGTGTAACCAACGGTGACGTTCTTCAGACGGATGTATGATGCGTCCATTGTATAATAGTCATTGGCAACGTGAGAGGCTGACTCCTGAAGAGTAAGACGCGGGTGAGTGATCTTTTCACCGGCTGCATAGCGCTCGTCGCTCCAGCGGTTGTCAGTCATATCAGAGAAGTAAACATTGTCACCATAACCTTCATACATTATTATCGAGCCGAAGTTCTTGGTGTACTTGCCTACGCCCTGAAGCATCACTGAGAAGTCAAATCCGTAGAGGTTACCACCGAGAGTCAGACCGTAAGTGATACGAGGCAATACGTTAGAGTAGCCGATAGGAGCTATATCCTTATCGTTGATCTCACCGTCGCCGTTAAGATCCTGATAGACGAAGTCACCGCGCTTGGGCGAAGAAATACCGGTGTATTCAAGGCCGCGGAGCTTGATCTGCTCGTCAGTGTTAAAGAAGCCTGTACCGTCAAGACCACGCTCGGGGTCATAGCTACGGTCAATCAGATAGCCGAAGCACTGGCCGATGCTGAAGCCCTCAGTACGGAGGGGATAAGCATATTCTTCACCGAGATCTACTTCGTCGTATTCTAAGACACGGTTTTTGTTGAAGGCGAAGTTTCCGGAGATGAAGAGGCTGACGTCACGATTAACGTAGTAGTTGTAACGAGCTGTAAGCTCGAAACCGGTGTTCTTGACCTTACCGAAGTTGGACTTCGGAAGCTGTGCAGTGGTCAGACCGCCGATAGTGGGGATAGTGTTACGTGAGATGAGAATATCAGAACGGTTCTCGATAAAGTAGTCAAACGTAAGATCGAGGTTGCGGAAGAGCGTAAGGTCTACAGCGTAATTCTGCTTCCAAGCAGTCTCCCAGTGGATATCAGGATTACCTACGAGCTTTTCATAGATTACGTTCATGCCGTTACCGCTTGAAGTAAGTGAGTTAGGAATGTTCACGACTTCCGAGGCGTGATATATATAAGGCACCTTGGTATTGTTGCTGAGGTAGAGGAAGCGGTTGTTCTGGCGTGAAGCTTCGTCGGTACCTACATAAAGCTCATCGTTACCAACCTTACCTACCGAGGCACGGAATTTCAACTGGGTCATCCAGCCGCTCTCGGCTACACCCTGGAGGAACTTTTCATTTGAAGCAACCCATCCGAGAGAGAAGGCGGGGAAGAAACCGAAACGGTGACCCTTGGCGAACTGCTCGGAGCCGTTGTAACCCATGTTGAACTCAGCCAGATAGCGGGAGTCAAATGCGTAGGTGAAACGTCCGGCAAGACCCACCATCTTATAAGGTATCGATCCGAGGATGTTTTCCTTCTCGTCACGCTGGAAGAGAAGCATACCGGTCACGTTGTGGAGCTTGTTGAAGGTGCGGTTATAGTTGATCTGCAACTGCAGGTTCATGAACCAGCGGCTTACGTCGGCACGCGAGAGGGTAAGCTGGCTGTCATCTTCGCTATCGCCCTGAGCGTTGAACACGGGATGATCAATACCACCGGGGTTGAGGTCGTAGAGATAACCTGAGAAGTTCTTACTACCCATTGTGAGCTGCTGGGCGTAAGTCTCGAATGAAATCACACCGCGGGCCGAGAGACCTTCGGTAATACGGCCGAGGTTGAAGTTCAATGTACCGATGGCGTTGGCCGTAGCCTCGAGAAGCATCTTGTAACCTGAGCGGTTGAGCTGGCCGTAAGCTGACTGTGCAAGAGTAAGGTCAGCATCACCTACTACGCGACCACCTTTTACATAGTGGTAGTTAAGCGAGCCGTCGTCACGGAGTCCGTCAGAGACGATGAAGTTGTTTTCAGGAGTACCTTCGATAGTGAGCGGGCCGGGAACTGTAGGCTTCGATGCCAATACGGCATAGCGGAGTGTAGAGGTATCGGCGCCCGACATATTGGATGCTGCCTGATTAGTCTTGCGGATCGATGAGCTGACATCGAGTGAAGCGCTGATCCAGCTGTTGAAGTTATAGTCGAGGTTAGAGCGGATATTGTAGCGGTTCATGCTCGACTGGGGGTCGTAACCAAGCATTGACTTGGGCTCGGTCTTGTACATACCGCCCTGATGAACGTAACCGGTGCTGACGAAGTATTTCAGCTTCTTAGAGCCGCCGGAGATGTTGACATTAGCCTGAAGCATGTTGGAGTGATCTTTCAGATAGATATCATTCCAGTCAGTATCAGGATACCAGTAACGGATAGCCGGATCCTCGGGACCGCCGTTACGCCACATATTATAATATGCCATGGCTGTTTCGTCGTAGTGAGGGAGTTTGCCGTCATTACGAGCTGCCTCATTGTACATTTCAGCAAATTCCCAAGAGTGGCGGCTTTCAGGCCAGTAGTTAAACTTCTGCATAGAGTAGTTGACCTGACCATGTACATTCACCTTACCCTCTTCACCGCGGCGAGTGGTGATAAGGATTACACCATTAGCACCGCGTACACCGAACACGGCTGTCGACGAAGCATCCTTAAGCACTGATATTGACTGAACCTCATTGGGGTCAATCTCACTCATAGATGTACGGGGAATACCGTCGACAAGAATAAGGGGTGATGTACCATTGGTAGTGGCGGCACCGCGGAGGAACATCTTAACATCGTCCTCACCGGGAGCACCGCTTGACTGGATGGTGGTAAGACCGGGAAGTTTACCTGAAAGGGTAGCTGCAAGGTTAGGCTCGGAAGATTTCTTGATTTCCGAAGCGCCTACGGCAGCCACTGAACCGGTCACGGTAACCTTCTTCTGCTGACCGTAAGCTACGACTACCACCTCATCGAGGGCTTCAGCTTCAGTCTCCAGAGTGACCTCGACTTTAGCCTGGGTAACGGGCAATTTTACGGTGGTGCATCCGATGTAACTTACCTCAATGACGGGCTTGGCTGAAGTGAGCTTCAGAGTGAACTCGCCGTCGACATTAGTCACTGTTACATTTGATGTGCTTAGTTCTCGCACTGTGGCGCCAATGATTGGTTCACCGTCGCCATCCACTACTGTTCCACTGACTATGGGTACTGCTCCCCATACCATGGGATAGCTCACCAGCCACAGTAGCATCGTCATGCATAACTTGAATAGTTTTTGATGGTAGGTCATGATTGGTTTTTGTTGGCTTGTTATGTTGGCAAAATTAATATCTAAGGATTATATAGAGTTTTCTCGCGGTTTCAATTTTATTTACATTTGTTCCAATATTTTTATTTTTGTATTTTACGATTTTTTAGTTTTTGAGTTAAACTTTTGTAAATAAGTTGATTACACGATAGCTTATGGTAATTGTTAAAACGAAGTATATACGTAATTAAACCGTCCGCCGGGGGCCGCGTCGCCACTTATGTAGAAGTCCATCACATCGCCGGGATGCTGCATATTGTCGACGATTTTAAACTCGAAATCGAGCGGTTTTCCCTCGCCGATGATAGCCCGCGGGAGCGACATCTCGAGGCGATTGCCGTCGGCTATGTACGCTCCGGTTCCGGCCTGATTCCAGCTCCAGCTGTTGCCGTCAGCCTTCTCGATTATCACCTCGGAAGAGGATGGAGAGAGGCGATTGACGACGTAGTCGTATCCGTTCCAGCCGGTGGACTTGTCGCGGTCAATGTCGATGAAGAGCATCATCCATGCATCGTCAGAAGGAGCTGTAAGATCATCAGCCGTAGTGACGAGGAAGTAGAGATTGTCATCATCATGAGCCACTCTTGCGCCGGTGATGTCATTTCGGCCTGTACGATCCACATAATGGCGATCAAAGCGGCCGTCATGGTCGCGATGGAAGGTGTTACCGCGATAAGCAGCATAGGTGGAGGTCACGCCGTCCCATGCGCCATCCTTACCTATGGTTATGGTCTTGGGAGCTGCCGGGGCTGCTTGTGGAGCCATTCCCTTGAAACGACGGACGTTGTCCACGAGCTGCTGATAATAGACGTCACCTTTGTCACCCCACCCTTTTGTGGGCTCGACGTCGCGGCTATGTTCGCGATCAAACTGGTCGACAAACGACAGCGGGTCGCTCCAGCCATCGCGTTTGCGCCACATTCCGGAGGTCCATTCGTTCCATCCGGTCACAAACACTACCTCGGGTTGAATCTCATCGCGGGCTCGATCCCACTGCTCCTGAAAATTCCATCCGTAAAGATAGCCGTCAGGACGTGGATCAACGCCTTTGGTAGCGCTATAGCTGCGGCCGTAAGTGCCTGGCAGAGTGAATGCACAGCAGTGGCCTCCGCTCTCGGCGCGAGCATTTTGCGCCACTCCTACTGTGCACTGCTCGTAGCTGCCGGGCTTGCCGGCATAGCCATGCGTAGGATACACTTCGAGCCATCCCCACTGGTCAGGTCTCTCAGGGCCTACCACATAGTCAGGCATTCCGGGGCGGAAGGTGAAGAAATCGCGTATCTCACCCTCAGTGCCGGTGGTATCAAGATTATCATCGTAAGCCATTATCATAGGTTTACCTTTCCAGTAAAACCATAGATTTTCGTAGCGGCCCGGCTTATAGATAGTTTCATAGAGGCGATTGAGCGTCTTTCGCGAGTCAGCCGAGGCTGAAAACGGGAGCATGAATGCTATCTTAGGCACATTGACGCCGTCACGCTGAGCCTGATCCCAGGTTTTCATCAGCGCTTCCACGGATCGCTCCCAAAGAATAGAGCCGTTGGTGCAGTCAAACAGCACAAAATCGATACCTGCATCGGCGAGCATCTCGGCATGGCGGCGGAGCACCCATGGATCGTCAGTGCGGTAATATCCGAAAATCGGTTCATCCCAATAGAATATGCCGGGGCGCTTCTCCCCTACTCCCCACGCGGGATGGTCGTAATCATTTATCGCTTCGGGATACTGGCGGAGCACCTCAGTGATATTTTTCACTTCGCGGTTACGATTGTCCATGCCATCAGTTTCGTCAAGACCCTGATGCCAAGTCCAATAGAAAATACCGACGTATTTGTCATCGTTGCGCTGACCGGCTTCGGCAGCCGTAGCGGCTTTCCGGCCGAGAGCGTCAGTGAGCGCCCATGTGTCACTTTCGGCGGCCTTCATTATGAAGGTCGCCGTCAGCATAACCATTAGCACTATATATCTATTGAAACTCATAAAATTACCTTTATTGCGTCAGAGCCTGATTTTACTACATAGATGCCTGTCGAGGGCATGACTGCGGTGGAGGTTCCGCTACCGGTAGCCATCACACGACCCATCATGTCGGCCACGATATAGCTGCCCGTTGTCTCGATAAAGAGTGTATGACCGGTCAGCGGAGTGACTTTCAGCCGCGCGGCAGGCTGCTGCTCAAGCTTTTCAAGGCCGCTGCTGCCGTAATCCCAGCGATAGTTGTAGCAGAATCGGCGGTTAGGAGCGGTATCTCCGTTGATACATAGCGATATAGGGTCGTCAAGATCAGCCGGATTATCAGCCCACTTGAAGTAGAAGTTACCGGCATTACCATCAGTGATGCCTATCGTGGCAAGAGGCATTTCCAGGGCAAGGTTTGTACCTTCAGCGCGGAAGCGTGCCGTGCCGCATTTCTCCCATTGCGAGGTTTCATTGTTCCATGACATCACTACGGAGGTGTTGTCGGATTCAAACTCCTTGTTGACCAGGTAGTCAAATCCATGCCAGCCGGTAGTGTAATCGCAGTCGCTATTGATAAGCAGGAGCATCCAGTTGGGGTCAGTATACGGAGTGAGGTCTGAGGCGGTTGTAACATAGAAGGTTACGTTGTCTTCTCCTACGTTGACTTTTGAACGGAGGATATCATTTCGGCCTGATTCATCTTTGTAGCGGTTGCCACCGTAGCCGGTATAGTTGCGGTGGAGCACATCACCCGGGGTATCAAAGTACTCAGCGTCAATCGCCTGCCAGCGGTCAAAATCAGAGTCGATGGTGACATCGGCCATAGTAATGGTCAGCGGAGCTTCGCGCACACCTTTGTAGCGGCGTATACCGTCGATCATCTGCATATAATAGTTGTCAGTGCCGCCACCCTTCATCGGCTGGATAGTACGGTTAAACTCGGCGTTATACTGATCCACAAACTGGAAGTTGCTGTTACGTCCCATAAACGACACATTATCAGCAGCAAACTGTCCGGCTATCCATTCATTCCAGTCGTTAAGATAGATATAATCAGGGTCAACACTAAGTGCCTCGTCCCAACGTTCCTTGAAATAGAAGCCATAATATTCGGGGTGATCGATCCATTTCTTATTGAGAAACTTCTTCAGCGGGAGGTCATGGTCGTTGAGCTGCGGTTCTTTCTGCTTGAGAGTCCAGCTTTTACCCACCATAGTGGAGGCGTGTTGGGCCGGAGTCACACACATCTGCTCGCGACAGCCGTTGTGGGTCGATGCGCGCTGCTCAGGCGTAGCAGCAGCCACTGAGGTGTCATGCATATCATAGCCGAAACACCAGCGATCCTCGGTGCCGAGATAGCGATGACCGTTCCAGTTAAAGTAGCCCCACCACATATTGCGGAAGGTGAAAAAGTCAAGAAATTCCTGAGAATAGGTGGCCTCCTCATTATACAGCATAAGTGGCTTGCCGTCAAGGAAGTACCACAAGTCGCGGTATTTGTCTTTCTTATAATAATATGTGTAGATGTTGCCGAGGCTCTCGGCTACAGTGCCATTGAAGCCCCAGAAGCATATCTTGGGCACCTTCTGGCCCTCCTCTTTCAACTGCTCCATGACGCGGAACAGGGCATCCCATTCGTCGAAGTAGCATACGGCGTTAGTGCAGTCAAGCACAAGAAGATCCACACCGGCATCAGTCAGCATTGACATATCTTTGCGTATCACGTAAGGGTCACAGCTGGTGAAGTATCCCATTTCAGGCTCACCCCAGTGGTAGGCAAATTCATGCGTCCAAAGGTGATGATTGTAGTCAAGGCGGGCGGAAGGATCCTCATTGAGTATCTTGGTTACGTCACAAGCATAGGGCGACTTGAAGTTGGTGTAAAACCAGTCATAATGCCATGATACATAGAAGATACATACGATACGCTCCTTGTCAGTCTTCAGCGGTTGATCTTCAGCCGTGGGGAGCACACGGTCAATACCGTCGATAGCCACCCATGTGTCAGGATAGAGGTCAATGGGTTCCACTTCGGCGCTGACAGTCATAGTCGTGGCGGCGAGAGCGGCTACGGAGAGGATTGTTTTACTGATAGTGTTCATGGCTAATAGGAAGTGTCTTTATGTAAGGTTTGTAAGAGAGGTTCAGAATTGCCATTGGCAACGGTAATTAAATCTTCGGTTGGGAGCTGTATCTCCATTGATACACAGCTCAATAATATCGTCGATGGATGCAGGATTGTCAGCCCATTTGAAGTCAAACCAGCCCTTCTTGTCCTTGGCTTGGCTTATATATTTCGACGGGATGGCGAGTTCGAGCATCTTGCCGCCTGTGCGGTAAGGGATTACCGTCTCGTCAACCCACTGGCTTGATATCGGATCCCAGGTCATGAGCATCGTCTCATTGTCAGAGGTAACTTTCTTATTGACAAGAATATCGTATCCATTCCAGCCGGTAGAGTGATCGCCGTCAGAGTCAATAAAGAGGAGCATCCAGTTGTCATCGCTGTTGGGCGAGAGGTCATCGGCGGTCTCCACGTAGAAATTTACGGCATCCTTGCCTACAGCTACCTTTGAGACCACGATATCATTTCGTCCGGAAGTATTGACGTAGTGGTTGCCGCCATAGCCATTATGGTCTCGATGAGCAGTATCTCCGTAAGTATCAAGATAGTAAGCAGGCACTCGATCCCAGTCGTCGAATCGGCCGTCAATTTTCACCTTGTCGCGATGACGTAGTGTCGGACGTTCGTTCACGCCCTTGTAGCGGCGCACGTTCTGCACAAGCTGGTAATAGTAATTATCAGTATATCCGCCTTTCATAGGCTGGATAGTACGGTTAAATTCAGCATTATACTGGTCAACGAAATAGAAATCACTCTTGCGGCCGAGGAAATCAAAATATACAGTATCGGTTTTCTCTACAATAAGGGGATTGTGAAACTTTCCGGCGGTCCACTCGTTCCAGTCGTTGACGTACACCAAGTCAGGGTCAGCCTCAAGAGCCTCGTCCCAGCGATCCTGAAAATAGATACCATAGCCTGTAGGATTAGTCACCGCCTTGCCGAGCCATGGCACGTATGCGCTATCGGGCATATCATATTGATTCAGTGGCGGTTGTCCGGTGGAGGGGCGGAAGCATTTTCCGGTGGTGGAAATGGAGTGCTGTCCTGCCGTCACAGCCATCTGCTCCACGCGGCCATTATGGTGAGCGGCGCGTCCTTCAGGGGTAAGGGCAGCCACTTTGGGGTCGTTCATCTCGTAGCCGAAGCACCAGTTGTCATCCTCGCCTACATATCTCTTTCCGTTCCAGTCATAGTAGCCCCACCAAAGGTTGCGGAGCGTGAAGAAGTCCTGAATTTCCTGACTATAATACTCCCTGACGGTGCGGTGGCCATTAGCATCAAAACTCGGGTCAGAGTTATAGCAGAGCAGCGGTTTGCCATCCCAATAAAACCATAAGTCCTTGTAAAGTCCCGGTTTATAGATGCGGTCGTAGAGCGCGGTGACGATCTTCACGCCGTCGCCGTTAAATGACCAAAAGCAAATCTTGGGCACTTGGTTACCCTCGCGCTTCATCTGTTCCATAGTCTCGAAAAGCGCCTTCCATTCGTCCCAGTAGAGGACGGCATTAGTGACGTCGAGAAACAGAAGATCCACTCCGGCATCAGTCAGCATCGACATATCCCGGCGGATGATATAAGGGTCACTACTAAGGAAATAACCTGTTTCGGGCTCACCCCAGTGGAGCGACCGCTCTTTCCATGCCGGATGTGTACCGTCGAGGCGAGCCTCGGGGGCTTCAAGAAGTGTCTGGGTGACATCGCCGCCGTAAGGCGACTTCATATTATATTTCCCCTCATCGTGCCATGTGATATAAAACATACCTACGGTGCGGGGCTTGTCAACTTTCAAAGGGCATTCCTCCGCCCCCGGCATAACTCTGCCAAGGGCGTCGGTAGCTACCCATGTATCAGACATAAGTGTCTGAGAGAATGAACAGATTGCTGTGGCCATCGCAGTGGCCATTACCAAAATTCTGAGCATGATAGTAAATGTGTAGAAACGTTTTGGTTTGAGAAATACTTGCCTTGACTTGTCTTACCTTATTTGTCTTACAATCTGCTTTAGAGTTAAGTATATATGTAGTTAGTTATTTCTTAATTTTCACACCCTTGGGGGCTTTGACGTCCACCTTGGTCTTGCCGGCTTCGTCCTTGTAAGCCTTGACGGCGAGAGGGCCGTAGGGGGTGGGGAATGTACCTTCAGCGAAGGCGAGGTCGCCGAGGTGAGGCTTCACCTCTACGGTTTTACATCCGGGTTCTACCGGCTTGATGCCGAGCACATAACGTTGAAGCCAGGGTGTAGGACCGGCGCCCCAGCCATGGCAGAGGCTGAGTCGGAGACCTACATAGCAGTAGGCACCGCCATCGCTATGAATATCATATTTGCCCTCGGGGACTATTTCGTCGATGCGGGCAGCATTTTCAGTATCGGGATAGTTGAGATCCTCCCAGAAGGTGGTTGCGCCGAGGTCAATCATCTTGCCCCAGTAGTCGCTTATCATCTTCAGGGCGGTATCCTCCTTGCCGTTGCGGGCGAGAGCCTCCACGGCGTAGTAGCCATAGAAAGGAGAGAATGAATTAATACCGTTGTCGATCAACTTGTTGCAGTCTTTTTCAGTATCCTTTGACAGGCCGGCCAGCAGCGAGAGGCTGATAGCCTGGCTGGCGTCAGTGTGGGTCATGTTGTATTTTTCCATGCGAGCCATCGTGCCGGCAGCCACCTCGTCGAGTTCCTTATCATCAAGCCATCCTGCTATCTGGCGGGCTGCATTCATAGTTATATATGTAAGTGACTGCAATCCGTCATGTATCACGTCAGGCTTCTCCGAGGTAGGCCAGTCGAGGAATCTTACGCCGGTCATCTTCTCTTCGCCGTTTTCATCCACACACTCGTCGAGTTGTTTTACCATCCCGAGGATGTAGTCACGGTTGTCCTGAAGATACTGCTTGTCGCCGTTATGGAGATAATAGTCGCGGTGAATCAGGAGCCACCACATTGAATATGAGCTAAATCCGTTCATCCAGCCGGGGAGCGGCGTGTCCTCGCGGGCAAAGTCAAGTGTCCGACGGACAACGTCATGATTGCCCCACACGTAATCGACTGTCATCACCTCGGGATGGAGGTCACCGAGCCATACGAGACGGTCGCGCTTGACACCATCCCACAGGTAATCCTGCATATTTAATTGAACTGTGTAAGCACCGGTCTCCCAGATTTTATTGAGACGGTCGTCACTGCATCTGAACGAGCCTATCTGCGGGTCGTCAATCATGACGCTGATTGCCGAAACATTCCTGAGCAGATAATCCACATCGGCATCAAGAAGATCAATGCGCGCGAAGCGAAATCCGCTGTTACCATATTCCACCGAGCCGAGCCAGGGCACTTCTACTATGAAGTCGCGCATGGCGTGCTCGTTGGTAGCATTTTTCTTATTTACTGTAGGATGTACGTCGCTCATGGCTTCTGACACTGATTCGCCAAGGCGTACACGAAGGCGGAGCGGACGGGTCGAGGCACGCATACCTGAGGAGATTTTGATGCCGCCATGAAGCTCCTTGCCGAAGTCAAGCAATACACCTGCCTGGTGGTTGACAACGCTGCGCATCACGGTGCAGTTATTGTCGGCCACCGAAACCTGGCCCTTGAAATCTTTCATCAGTATTTCGGGCTGCTTGATATATTCGCCTGTAGTATCTGACATCCATACGATACGTGTCGGAGCAACAGCCTGACGGGTTAATCCGGCTGTCGCTGTAGCTGCCGTGGTTATTGCCGCGGCTACCACTAATATCATTTTTAGTTTTTGTAGGTGCATTGTGATATTAATTGGTGATTTGAAGGTAATAGTTGTTAATTGTGAGTTGATAGTCGTGTTGTCACGTTGCAAAATTACTCTCTTGCCGTCAACCTCTTTTGGCTGTGCAGCCCAAATTTCTTTATATTCGCGCAAACGATTGTAGCAATTGTTTCAATTTTTGTTCCAGATGTTAAATTTGAGCATTTCTACATTAATATATAGGAGTTATTCGAAATTTTAGTTTAACTTTGCGTAATCTTTGCAACCTGACATGAATTCACAATACACAATAAAATCATTCATCACGATTTTATGCCTTGCCCTCTCCCTGCAGCTGGCGGCATATACCCCGGTGCGACGCGCCGAGATTTCTAACCATTGCGTCCACGCTATAGCGCAGGACTCTGCCGGATATGTATGGCTCGCCACGGCCAACGGCCTCTGCAAGAAGTTCAGCAACCAATACGAGATTTACTTCGGCGAGGTGGATGACACCGGTACGATCCCCTCAAGCTATGTCAACAACATCTTTGTCGACAAGGATGGATGGCTTATGGTGGCCACCAATATGGGTGTGGCCGGAATGGAGAAGGGCACGCGTGTGTTTCATCGCTACCATTCGGGCGACGATAGCGCGTTTGAATTTGACTGCAACGGCTTTATCGATTTCGCAGGCCGTCTGCTCTGTTACGGCGCCGGAGGACTCTATGAGGTTGACAACAAGCAGAAAAAAATCTCCCGCGTGGTCAACATCGATGGCAAAGGTGTATCTTCCGCTACCGTGGGTCCTGACGGCAACCTGTGGATATCTAACGGCAAGGTGCTGATGGCCGTCGACAAGACGCTCCGTCCCATCCGCCGCCTGCAATACGAAAATGCCGAGGAGGTCAACGCCATGGCCACATCAGGCAATCATATCATTATCGGGCGCGCTGACGGCCTCGCATTTCTCAACCCTTACAACAGCTCAATTAACGTCTCTCGCTCGGGAAAATCGCTGTCAGTCAACAAAATATTCCCCGTCAACGATTCCATCAACATCATCGCCACCAACAACCGCGGCGTGCTGCTGTTCAACAGTCTGACCGATAATATCTCAAAGAAGTTCGACGAAATTGACCTCAACAAGCTCGAAAGCTCCGAGATTAACGACGTTTTCCTTGACAATCTCAGTAACCTTTGGATCGCTACCTTTGACATGGGCGAGGTGATCCTTACTGACCGCAAGCAGTCGCTAAACCTTAACCGTAACCTTATCGACGCCTTCCGCGACGAGTTTGTCACCCGTGCCGTACAAGATTCCTACGGCATAATCTGGGTGGGTACCCGCTCCAAAGGTCTCGCGGCATATAATCCCGCCACCGGACAGAAGCGCTACTTCAACAGTCACTCATCCAGCGAGTTAAACTCGTTTAACAAGGACTTTGTCCAGGACATCAACATCGACTCGCAAGGCCGTATGTGGCTCGGCTACAACAACCGCCTCATCGTATGCTCACCCGAGTATTCAGGCAACAATGTCAGAGACCTGCATCTGGTGAAAAACTTCCCTGACTTTGTCAACGTCGTGACCATGCAGGAGACTCCTGAGGGCGAAATGTGGGTGGGCACTGACAATGCCGGCCTCTTTATCATCGACCGCAATCTTAACCTTGTCGACAATATCTCATCACCTCTGTTCCGCTCTAATAATATCACCAAGATCATCCCGTTTGACAAGGATCAGATGCTTCTGTCATCATACGGCGACAATCTTTATCTGGTCAACATTAACGACCACTCGGTCAAATACTTGCCTCTCGAAGGCAACACCACCATAGGTAACGCCGTAGATATGCTCATCGACCGCCAGCGCAACCTCTGGATAGGCACCTACAGCCACGGCCTGCTTCGCCTCGACACCACTACAGGCAAACTGATGTCATGCTCTATGCCTGAGGCTCACGATATTGTAGCTCTCGCTCTGGATGACAACGGACATATCTGGGCAAGCAGTAGCTACGGATTGTATCACTTTGACTCTAACGGCTCTACGGTAAATACTTACCTGAAATCTGACGGCCTCGGGGGAAACCAGTTCCACGAGAAGTGCGTCACCACGCTGCTTGACAACAGTTTCCTCTTCGGCGGCAACGCCGGCCTTGAGCAGGTGTCACCTTCAGTTGACATCGAGCGTGACCACAACATCCCGCTACGCATTAACGGAGTATGGATAATGCCGCAAAACAAGCCTGTCCTCTCGGGCGACAAGGCAGGCCTTGACATCGGATTTGTGGACCAGATATCTCTCAGCCACAAGGATAACTCTATAAATATCGAATTTGCAGGCCTTTGCTACGACAATGCTGACCTTGTAGAATACTCTTATATGCTCAAAGGGCATGACAAGGACTTCATCTACCTGGGCAACTTCAACCGAGTATCATATTCTGACCTCTCCCCGGGCAAATACGAATTTCTCGTGCGCGCCCGCCTCAAAGGGGGCGACTGGCTTCCGCCCGTAAATCTGCTCGACATCAACGTCAAACAGAACCCCTGGCTTTCACTCCCCGCCATGCTCGCCTACCTGATAATTTTCATCGCTATTATAATATACCTCAACCATATCTACCTCCGTTACCGACTGATACGCCAGCGCTACGAGCTATCAGAAGAGCGTATCGAGCGCGAAAAGCAGATAACCACCAACCGTATCAATTTCTTCACCAACATATCTCATGAGCTGCGCACTCCGCTGACGCTCATCTGCGGCCCGGCCAAGCATCTGCAGGCTAACTATCAGAGTATGTCGCCCTCGCAGATCGATGAGTCGTTTGACTTCATCAACACTAACGTAGAGCGCCTCCTCGCCCTTATCGATCAGCTGCTTAACTTCCGCCGCGTCAACAACGAAACGCTCCCTCTTCAGGTGGAACAGGGTGACCTCTGCGAGCAGATCGAGACTCTGACCAAGCGCTATTCGCTCTATGTAGGCGACAACGGTATGTCCATCTCCTTCGACAAGCCTGATCAGGAATCCAAAATCGTCACTTACGATAGCGATAAGATTGAAAAGATTTTCAGCAATCTGATAATCAACGCCATAAAATACTCCGGCGACGATGGCTCAATAAAGATCAGCCTCCGCTATCTGACCAATCCCGAGGGTTTCGACAACCCATCGCCTGACACGCTCTATGCCGAGTTTGCCGTAGCCGACGACGGGCCGGGCATCGAAACCGAGGATATTCCGCTGATTTTCATGTCGTTCCGCCGACTACTGCGCATCCGCTCCGAAAAAGCTAAAAAAGGGTTCGGCATCGGTCTACACTTCGTAGGCGAGCTCGTGAAAATGCACAAGGGCATCATCCGTGTGGAGAAAAACCCCGGCGGAGGCACCATCTTCCGTGTGACCATCCCCGTATCTGACGATGCCTTCGAGATATCGGAATTCCGCAGCCCTTCAAGCGAAATCATTCATGACGAACTCCCCGCTGTAGTCCAGCCGACACCTAACGTTAATGACCCGGCAGATGACTCCGCAGAGCCCATTGATCTGGAAAATCGCCAGAAGATTCTTATCGTGGAGGATAACGTGGAACTCAATACCTTCCTCGCAGGTATGCTTGGTGAAAAATACCAGGTATTTCAGGCATTTAACGGCGAAGAAGGCTTGCGCATAGCCCTCGAAGAGATGCCCGAGATTGTGGTCAGCGACGTCCTGATGCCGGGCGACATCGACGGGTTCGAGCTCTGCAGCCGCCTCAAATCTGACAGCTCCACAAGCCATATCGCCATTATCCTGCTCTCAGCCAAGACTTTCGACGAAAGCAAAATCAAAGGCTACAACTGTGGCGCTGACGCTTATCTTTGCAAGCCGTTCAGTCCCGACGTATTAATGGCGCGTATCGATAACCTTACAGCCCGCCTGCAGAAGCGTGCCTCAATGATCCTCTCTAATGCAGGCGTCAACCCCGATGAGACTGAGATTATCCTCAATCCCGAGGAGCTCTCCCCGCTCGACAAGAAATTCCTTGAAAAGCTCTACGCTTACATTGACAAGAATATCGACAACTGCGACCTCAATGTCAATATGCTTGGGCGCGAACTCGGATTCTCGCGCACCAACTTCTACCGCAAGGTAAAAGCTCTGACCGGCATTTCACCCAACGACCTGCTCCGCGTCTACCGCCTCAACCGTGCCGCCGAGTTGCTTCTCACACGCGAATACACCATCGGCGAAGTGGGAGAGCGCACAGGCTTCGGCAACCAGAGCCACTTCTCTTCACTATTCAAGAAGCACTTCGGCATCTCGCCCCGCTCCTATGTCACCGAGCACTTCCCTCATTGAGTGACGATTAAAAAAAGTTTACCATATTATTTTTAATCGCCACTAAACTTGTTTCATTTTTTTACAAATCAATTCCACTGAAACAAACACCACAACTTTTGAAACATACCCGAAATTCACTACCCGCGCGCTGAGTCTATCTTTGTGGCATCATTAATCACATTTTGCCACGCCCTCATTTAGAATGAAACTTCAGTTCCTTGCTGTGGATCTCGGTGTATCCGGTGGTCAGACTCTCATCGGTACACTCAATGAAGATGACAACGTCAAGGTGGAAACGCTCACCCGCTTTCCCCTCGACACCGTCAGCATAGGCAATCACATCTTCTGGAATCTCCCACACATCTACCTCGAGATCGAGAAGGCTCTTTCAATAGTGGCTTCGCGTGGCATCAAACTTACATCTATCGGAATTGACTCCTGGGGCGCTGACTTCGTATGCTTCGGCGAAGATGGATACCCTCTGGCCAATCCCTTAAGTTTTCATGACCCTTGTACGGCAGGCGAGCCATCCCGCTTTTTTGCCGAGAAAATTTCCGCTGAAAAAGTTTACGACATCACCGGACAACAGGCCATGAACTACAACTCGCTATTCCAGCTTTCGGCCATGCAGCGCGCCAATAACAGTGCTCTCGCTGCCGCACGGCGAATAATGTTCCTGCCGGATGCCCTCAGTTTTCTACTTTGCGGTATGGAGGTCACCGAATACACAATTGCTTCTTCCTCCCAACTGCTCAATCCTAAGTCACGCCGTATAGACCCGGCTTTGCTTGAGGCTCTCAACCTTCCGACTGACATTTTCCCCCCTATCGTAATGCCCGGCACCGTGATCGGACGTCTATCGTCACACGTCAGCCGGCGCACCGGTATGCCACAAATCCCGGTTGTGGCGGTCGCCGGTCACGACATCGCTTCGGCCATCGCGGCTATCCCCGCTGATGGTCACCGCTTTGCCTTCCTTCGCAGCGGCTTAAGGTCAATTATGGGTATCGAACTGCCTGACCCTGTTATCGATGACGACAGCTGCGTGGCCAATTTTTCAAATCAGGCTGGTGCCGAGTCAAGTTCTCTCCTAATCAAACATCTCTGCGGCCTCTCCATCCTTGAACGTTGCCGCAATGAATGGCAGCGCGATGGCAAACCTACGGATTACGATTCGCTCTTAAAAGCCTCGCTTTCAGTAAATGAATCAGGCAAATCACTCATCGCCCCTGAGGCTCCCGAATTCGCTAACCCGACATCAATGATCGACGCCATCCGCCAGTATTGCCGAGCATCAGGGCAAGGCGTTCCTGAGTCGCAAGGCAAGATTGTCGATTGCATCCTCGTCAGCCTGGCCATGCGTTACCGCCAGGTGCTCAGTATGTTGCGCCATTTCGCACCGTTTGACATTGACACCCTCCACATCATAGGCAAAGGCTCTATTATCGACCGGCTCAACCGTCTGACTGCTGACATCCTGCAGATACGCGTCATTGCCGGCCCGGCTGAAAATACCTCCACCGGCAACCTTATGCTCCAGGCCAAAGCTGCCGGGAGAGTGCGTTCACTCGACGAAATACGTACTTTGATCCGTCACTCAGCCAAAGTCAAAGAATATGCGCCTGACCCGTCTACTGCCCAACGATGGGACAGCATCTACTCACGTTTCAACTCTCTACCTAAATAATAACACACAAATACACAATTATCTATATATACTGACAATCTATACTACACACTAAAGGTTAAAGGTTAAGGAATTTCATATTTTTGATTTGATTATTTAAGTAAAACTCCCGGAAGTCGGACGACTGCCGGGAGTTTTGTCATTAATTATCATTCAATTAAATTATCCAACCACAATAATAGTTCCTTTGTAGATATAAACGTTTTTGTCCTTTCTCTCAACCTTACACTTATTTCCTTTTCATGTTCGTAAATCATTACTTTCCCTTGATATTTACTTGCCACTACATCAAAGTTTAATCTATCCTTTGATATTTCTATGTTCGAAATGCCCCATGAAAGAGGTATTTCCTTTTCCATCAGAGATAATCTCATAAACTCGATAATTTTATTCATATTGTATTTAATATATATTGTATGCAAAGTTAGTATATTTAATATTACAATACAAGTGTCCTTATAAGATTATTATAAAATTATACTAAATCCAATATAATTAACTATATTTGCATTAAATTGCAACGATGAAACTCCGATTACGTGAAATATTAAAAGAAAGGTCTATGACCTTGAAGGCTTTTTCCGAACTATCTGGAATAAGTCAACCCAATTTGAGTAATTATATTAATGGAAATGTTTCTCCAACATTGGATATGCTTACTCGTATTTCTGAATGTTTGGGCGTACAACTTACTGAATTGTTTGAAAAATCTGATTCATTAGAAATATACATAAAGTATAAAGGAAATATGTACAACATAACGGCCAAAGATATTATAAATCTATTAGAGTCAAAGTCTAACAATGGATAGAGAAAAAGTCGTTAAACTATTGAAAGACTCCAACATAAAAGTTGGAGATTTCCATGATCACGGGAAAGCATCTGAATGTTACGTATATATTACATTTATTCAAGACGATGGATTCTCTTGGGAAACTGTTGTTCCGTATGTAAATCGTCGTGCTGGCCTTTTTATTGAGTCTGAAGAAAACTTAGTTGCGTATCTTAAAAGCATTAAACCATACTTCCAAAAATCCGTAATGCAAAAGTGGAAAAAGGCCGAACGTAGAATATGGGAACAGTCTAAAGCACATGTCACAAAAGAATTTTTCTATGCTCTTTTGACCTTTAAACCTGTCACAAAGTTTCCACCTAATAATAATCCCGCAAGAAGAATTCAAGATATAAAAGATGCTGGATATACTATCGCAACGATAAGTAATTATTGTGATGGTAAAGCGGCACGTTTCTTCTACCCATTCCGAAAGCCTCAGAAATGGGATACGAAACATTCTCTTCCCAATTTAAAGCAAGGGTAGTACGTTTGCTGAAGGGAATAAATGCATACGAATGTAAAGCGACAACTCGTAAAGGCTTGATTCCAGATCATAAATTTTCCGAAGTCAGATGGGATAAGGACACAAAAGCTGAGAATCTTATTGATATGACCGATGAAGAAATCATTCAGAAATTTCAGCTTTTGGACAACCAACGAAATCAACAAAAAAGGGAAGTATGTCGTAATTGCTTCCAAACAGGTAGACGTGGCATCATTTATGGTATACCATTCTTTTATAAGGGTGGTCCCAACTGGGATTCCGCGATTCCAACAATAGGTAAATTAGCTGAAAAGGGATGCATCGGATGTCCATGGTATGATATTGAACGCTGGCGTACTGAACTTATAAAACTACTTAATGGCAAATAATATCAAGACATTTGGAAGTGTATGCTCCGGCATAGAAGCCGCCTCATTTGTGTTAGAGCCCTTAGGAGTAAAGCCCCTATGGCTCTCAGAAATTGCTGACTTTCCCAAAAGATTTTTAGCTGCCAAATATTCTCATATTCCCAATTTGGGAGATATGAATGAAATTCCTCAACTAATTGCAAATAAGAAAGTAGACACTCCTGATTTATTATGTGGAGGGACTCCTTGTCAAGCATTTTCTCTTGCGGGTTGGAAAAATGGTCTTAATGACGATAGAGGTCAATTGACATTAAAATACATCGACATCTTAAATGCTATAGATAAAAGGAGACTCGCTATCGGGAATACACGAGCTTGCTTTATGTGGGAAAATGTAGAAGGTGTCCTGAAGGACAAAACTAATGCCTTTGGATATTTTCTTGCGGGTCTCTTAGATCTTGACAAACCCATCGTATGTAGCAAATGGCCTAATGCCGGAGCAATTTTCGGTAAAGAACGTAATATTGCATGGAGAGTATTAGATGCCAAATATTTCGGGGTACCACAACAACGTAAGCGTTTATATGTAATAGGTGGTGGAAAGAACTTTAATCCTCATGAAGTATTGTTTGAAGTTGGAGAAAACACTCCCGATCCTTTGGCTCTCTCAATTACATCTTCTCTACCTTCTCTATTTGATGAAGATTTTGATGAAACAAGAGAATTAACTGCCTCTATTAACGGGCACTCCGTCGAAGTGTTTAGACAATATTCCGATTGTTTATATGCTGCGTATGGCACTAAATGGAATGGTAATGCTGCCTCTTTTAATGGTTCTCTGTTTGTTTGTCAAGATGGACGAGTCAGACGCTTAACGCCTAAAGAATGTGAACGTCTTATGGGCTTCCCCGATAATTATACTGATATTGCACCAGATGTCAAGGTTACTAATCGTTATCAAGCGATTGGAAACTCATGGGCTGTGCCTGTTGTATCATGGATTTTAAACCGCACTATTAATCAAAATCTAACCCATTTGACCTTGCCTAAATCAGCTCAAAAAAATTCTGATTCTGATTACACATTATTCTTCCTTGAAGGATTCGTTAAAACTAACAACGATTATATTAACACGTCTCCATTCACTTATGATTATAAGTTAACACATCTGTTAGACGTTATAGATACGGATGCAGAAGAAAAATATTATCTTTCACCAGCTGGATGTGCAGGAATTGTGCGACGAAAGATTGAGCGGAATATACGTATTAATGAACGTCTTGAGTTTCATCTTAGGAATGGATTTAACAATGATCCCACATTCCTTTCTAAGCATAAAAAAATAACTCTTTTAAGTGACGAAACACCGAATGGAATTTATACAAGAATATGATAGATATCAAGTAGAAGGCGAATACTACAGATTAGTATTCGCCTTCTACTTGATTCATTTTCTTATTAGATTTCGTCGTAGTCAAGGGCGATATAGTGCTGATACGGATGGTCACATGCCGGGCATACTTTTGGAGGCTCTGTTCCTTCAAATACGTAACCGCATACGAGACACTGCCACTGAATAGGTTTGTCACGTTTCCATACGGTGTCAGTTTTTACCTGGTTAAGATACCAAAGGAATCTGTCGCGGTGACGTCTTTCAATGTCGGCAATAGCGCGGAAGTGAGATGCGATTTCAGCAAATCCCTCTTTATCAGCCACGTCGGCAAATTTGATATACATATCCACGCCCTCATTCTGCTCTTCTTCAGCCGCAAGTGCAAGGTTATCAGCTGTAGTACCTATTACACCGGCATCCACATCCATGGGGACATCTACCTTGCCACCTTCGAGATACTTGAAGTAAATCTTCGAGTGACGGAGCTCATTGGCTGCTGTGTCTCTGAATATCTGTCCGATAGGGAAGTAATTTTCCTTGTCGGCCTGGGATGCGTAGAATGTGTAACGCGAATACGCTGTTGACTCTGCAAGATAGGAAGTCACAAGATTTTTCTCAGTCTGTGTGCCTTTGATACTTTTTGTTGCCATAATATAACGTGTTAAATCATTTTTATTAAACCTTCTGCTGTTAAAACAAGCCCGTCGCTGAATTTGTTCACTGATTAGTCACTAAGATTAAAAATAAATGATTATCTTCGTGTCATGCTTCGGAAATGTTTCATTCTTATAGCTATAGTCATGGTGATGATCACGTCATGTCGTCACCGCAGTGACTTTGTTCCTTCATCTGCTATCTGGAGCTCTGAAGGGCTGACACTGACGCCATATTCCGTAGAGACTGATAATATCAGCCTGACTGTCAGCGCTGACACGATTCATCCTGACGATCGACTGAACTATGTGTCCTCGCAGCCGTTGATTGACCATTTCTTCAATCGGGCAGTGGAGGCGTTCCTGATGCAGTCTGACACCTGGCCATATCCTGCCGTGGAGATTTCAGCCGGAGCACGGTCTTTGGCACTTGTGGATGCCGGAAAAGTGATGGATCTGCTTCAGACCGCCGCATCAAGCTGCATGGTCACTGACCGTTTCTGGCCCTTGGTGTCCAGCTGCCCCTACTGGGTCACGGGCGCTTACGATACATATAAAATATGTGGCGATGACGACTGGTTGACCACCATTTACCGTAACGGAATGACTATCATCAACCGCGATATCGACGTTGCGCTCTGCGAGGAGCCTACGCTCTTCCGTGGCTTGCTACCGTCAACCGCCCCGGAATCGTTTCGCCACGAGAGCTTCAACCTCATGTCTCTGACAACCTCCGTCAGTAGGCTCAGCGCTATCTCTGACCTCGCTAATATTGCATCTCTCCTTAACGAGAGTATCGAGCATGAGCGCCTTGACTCCCTTCACTCGCTAATATCAACAGCAGTCAACGACCACCTGTGGATACCTTCTCAGGGTCGCTATGCTGCGGCTCTTGATGGTAATTTCTATCCCGTATCCGTCTCCACTATTGACCATATTGGCCAGGCGCTCGCAGCAATTCACCATGTGGCGACCCGAGAGATGACACAGTCACTAATAGCTGCCACCCCCGTGCCGCTCCCGGAAGCCGGAACTGCTTTTACCTCCCTGCTATGGGGGCGCGCAGCCCGTTTGGCCTCCAACGAGCAGGCCATTCTCTACAGCATCGCTGCTTCGATAGCCTCCCTTGCCGGATCTGATAATCTCGCCCAGTCACCTCTTTCATGCTCCACAGCCGTAGGGATAGTTACCGACATCTTATTTGGCATAACCACTTCGGACTCAACACTATCTGTCAAGCCATTTATTCCCGCGTCAATGCACGGTCGCAAGTCGCTCCATGGCCTTGAATACCGCGATGCAATAATCGACATCCACGTCGACGGCACCGGAAACCGCATAGCCCGCTGTGAACTTGACGGACAACACATTACATCTCCCGTAATTCCGGCATCAATCTCCGGCCAACACGCTCTGACCATCACCCTGGTCAACAATACACTCCCTGAATCGCCTCTCCTTCTTAACAAGCAACCCAGGCCTATTGCGCGGCCTTTGACTGTCCCTTTAGCCGGCAATTCATTCCGCATCCCTGACATCTCTGACAAATTCCGTTACTCGCTGTATATCAACGGAATTTCCGCAGGTCAAATCGCCGACGCAACAGTTACGCTTGACCCCGATTCTGAGTTCCGCGTCGCCGTCGTAAAAGCCTCAGACAATGACGGCTTCTCATCAATTCCCTCTCGGCCCCTACTCTACTTCTCCCCATCTGATACATTGATGATTTACCATACTCGGATTCCCCATGAGCTGCGAAAAAGTGTCGAAAAACGCCGCCGCCGTCACCTCCGGAAACCTCGCCGACCCGCTCCGCCTGACCATCTCGAGATGACACGCATCCTTAACTCTGACCTGCGCATCGATGTCGACATCCCGGTAGCCGGGGATTATTTCATCGACCTTGGATATTGGCGTCCCATCGTCAACGAGTCGTTTCTGACTGATCTCTCCGTCAATGGCGTCAAAGCTGCCGGGGCATTTATCCTTGACTCATATTCAGGCACTTCCAACGCTCTCAATGTAAAATTGCACAAAGGCCGGAATACTTTGCGCCTTATCCATCATCCTCTCCCTGCCGCCACTGACGACGGCGGAGCCTGCCTGCTTTATATCCGTTTGATCAAAAAACCTCAGTCATGAAAACCATAGGCATACTTTCTGACACTCATTCCTGTTGGGACGACCGCTACGTCACCCACTTCACCGGGTGCGACGAGATATGGCACGCCGGCGATATCGGCGACATTACCATTCTGCGCCGTCTTGCCGAAATTGCACCCGTCAGAGCGGTCAAAGGCAACATTGACCATGGCGATGTTGCACGAGCCTGCCCCGAACTCATTACCTTTGAAATAGATGGTATAAAAGTACTTTTGACTCATATCGGAGGCTACCCCGGCAAATATTCTCCCGGAATGAAGAACCTTCTCGCAAGAGAAAACGTCCGTCTCTTTGTCGACGGTCACTCCCATATCCTTAAAGTCATCCCTGACCCGGAGCTCAATCTATTACACATAAATCCCGGCGCCGCAGGTTATTACGGATGGCAGAAGGTTAGAACACTTGTAAAACTTACCATCGACAACGGAAATTTTGTCGACTTAGACGTTATAGAATTAGCAAAAAACTTGTCAAAATGAAAAATATACTTTTCCTCGGCATCGCCGCGCTGACTATCCTGTCGATCGTCAGCTGTAAGACCAACGAAAACAACTACCGCGCTGCCTATGAAGCTGCCGTTGCCCAACGTCAAGAGTCGTCGGGCGTAGACTCTACCATTTATTCACGTATCCGAAACTCGGCTCGGCAGTCAACCCTCACAGTAGGCACTGACTCGCTCCCGATGCGTACCGAATACATCGGTTATCCTAAGGATGGTGGTTCCTCGCGCGAAAACGTCGGCCGATATTGCGTAGTCGTGGGCCAGTTCAAGCAGATCTTCAACGCCAAGGCTATGCGCGACCGCCTCATCGCCAATGGATACAATGCCATGATAGTCAATACTCGGGAGCCGCTCTACTACGTCATTGCAGCTTCATGCTCCACTGCCGCTGAAGCTGCTGAGGAATACTCCCGCGTAGTCCACGACTCTCACCTTGTGCTCCGGTCTCCACTCCCTTTTATTCTCCAGCCTGCTCATCTTGCCCGCTGATTTGGGCTATTTGATTAATTTTATTATTTTTGCAAATAAATCCCAAAATCATAGGTCATGGAAAATAGGAATTCTGACTCTGAAAAACTGATAAGATTTGACTGGGCTATGAAGCGCCTGCTGCGCAACAAGGCCAACTTCAATGTGCTCGAGGGTTTCCTGACTTCACTGTTGGGCGAGGAGATCTTCATTGACGAGCTCCTCGAAAGTGAAGCCAATACTGACCGTGAGGACGGCAAACTTAACCGTGTCGACATTCTGGCAAAAGACACTTCAGGTCGAAAGTTGCTCATCGAGGTGCAAAATCAGAGCGAGGATGAATTCTTCCACCGTATTCTTTACGGCACATCAAAGCTCATCAATGATTATCTCAATCGTGGCGAAGGTTATGACAAAATAAGCAAGATCTTCAGCATCAGCCTTGTGTACTTCAAGATTCCCGGTGCCAATGACTATATATTCCATGGTACGACTGAATTTCGTGGACTCCACACCGGTGAAGTGCTCGAAATGTCTGACCGACTCAAGAAAAAATACGATGCCACCACTATTGCTGACATCTACCCGGAATATTATCTGCTGTTTGCTTCGGATTTCGACAAATGGTCAAAGACTCCTATCGACCAGTGGATGTACTTCCTTTCGAAAGGCATTGTCCATGAAGGTTCTGACGCTCCGGGATTGGATGCCGCCCGCGAGAAGATGAAAGTGGACCTCCTCCCTAAAGAGGAACGTGAGGCATATTACCGCCACCTTGACAACGTCAACTCCATGCGCAACGTCCTCGAAAACGCCAAAGATGAAGGTCGCTACGAAGGTCGCGAAGAAGGTCTCGCCGAAGGTCTCGCCGAAGGTCTTGTCAAAGGACGCGAAGAAGGACTTTCCGAAGGTCTTGTCAAAGGACGCGAAGAAGGACTTTCCGAAGGTCTTGTCAAAGGACGCGAAGAAGAAAGGCTTGCCATTGCCCGCCAACTTCTTGCCAAAGGTATGTCCAAAGAGCTGATAATGTCAGTAACAGGTATCACGGAAGATGAATTCTCCGAAATTTCATCTGTCTGACACTCCGATTTTTTGGACGAAACATTTTTTATTTCTAAATTTGTACATATTATTATAATCATCTCGCCTAATGAAAACGCTTAATATCATCAAAAACGACCCCTGGCTGAAACCCTTTAGCGAAGCTATCATCGGCCGTCACAACGACGCCCTGGCAAAAGAAGCCGAACTCACATCTGCTTCAGGCAATCTGGACAACTTTGCCAATGCCCATAATTACTTCGGAATGCATCGCACTGCCGATGGCGGCTGGGTGTTCCGCGAATGGGCGCCAAATGCTACAGCCATCACTCTCATCGGCGATTTTTCCAAATGGAAAGAGATGAAGAAATACGCTCTCAAACGTCGCAAAAACGGTATATGGGAGCTTAAAATGAAGCCCAATGACATCCGCCACGGCGATCTCTACAAAATGATTGTCACCTGGGATGGCGGTCAGGGTGAGCGCATTCCGGCTTACGCCACCCGTGTAGTTCAGGATCCTGATACCCACGTTTTCTCAGCTCAGGTCTGGAATCCCGAGACTCCCTACAAATGGGCTGTGAAGAAGTTCCGCCCAAACACCCGCCCGCTGCTCATCTATGAATGTCATATCGGTATGGCGCAAGAGAAAGAGGGAGTTGGCACATATATCGAGTTCTGCGACCTTATCCTTCCCCGCATAGCCGCCGACGGATATAACGCTATTCAGATCATGGCCATACAGGAGCATCCCTATTATGGTTCCTTCGGCTACCACGTCTCAAATTTCTACGCCGCATCTTCACGCTTCGGCACTCCCGAGGATCTGAAATCGCTCATCGACCGCGCTCATGAGCTCGGAATTGCCGTAATTATGGACATCGTCCACTCCCACGCCGTGAAGAACGAAGTGGAAGGCCTCGGCCGACTTGACGGTTCACCTGACCTGTACTTCTACAGCGGTGACCGCCGCGAACATCCCGCCTGGGACTCCCTCTGCTTTGACTACGGCAAAGACGAAGTGCTCCACTTCCTGCTCAGCAACTGTAAATACTGGCTTGAGGAATATCATTTTGACGGTTTCCGCTTCGACGGCGTCACATCCATGCTTTACTACAACCACGGCCTCGGCCAGGCATTCGGCTCTTACGACGACTACTACAATGGCGGTCAGGACACCAACGCCATCACATATCTCACCCTTGCCAACAAGCTCATCCACGAAATAAACCGCAACGCAATAACAATTGCCGAAGAAATGAGCGGCATGCCCGGACTGGCTGTCCCGGTGCGCGACGGCGGCATCGGCTTTGACTACCGCATGGCCATGGGTATCCCTGACTACTGGATCAAGACTCTCAAGGAGAAAAAAGACGAGGACTGGCACCCCACATCCATCTTCTGGGAGCTCACTAACCGCCGCGCCGACGAAAAAACCATCTCTTACGTCGAAAGCCATGACCAGGCTCTTGTTGGCGACAAGACAATCATCTTCCGTCTGATCGACAAAGAAATGTACTGGCACATGATGAAGGATGACGACAACATGGTGGTAGCCCGCGGTATCGCCCTCCACAAGATGATACGCCTCGTCACTGCAGCTACCATCAACGGCGGCTACCTCAACTTCATGGGCAACGAGTTCGGCCATCCGGAGTGGATCGACTTCCCCCGCGAAGGCAACGGATGGAGCTACAAGTATGCCCGCCGCCAGTGGGACCTCGTTGACCGCAAAGAGCTCAAATACGTTTACCTCAACGATTTCGATAATGCCATGATTCACCTTCTGGCATCTATCTACAATTTCCAGCAGCTTCCCGTGGTCAAGCTATGGGAAAAGGACGACGATCAGGTGCTCGCATTCATGCGTGGCGATTACGCCTTCGTATTCAACTTTAATCCTGAGAAGGCGTTCACTGACTATGGCATCCTCGCCCCGGCAGGTGAATACGATGTCGTGCTTTCTACTGACAACCCCGCATTTGGCGGCTATGGCAATATCAGCGAAAACGTATCACACCTCACCATCAACGATCCGCTGTTTGCACCCTCTGGTCGCGAATGGCTCAAACTCTATATGCCCCCGCGCTCGGCCATGGTTCTGAAACTCCGCCGTCCCGAGCCCGAAACCTCCAAGAAAAAATAAGTAAGCGATAATGGATAAACCCCTTGAAATATCTGAAGTCTATAAAGCAGCGCAGGTGCTCCGCAACGTCGCACGCCACCCTGCGCTGATAGGCGTAAAACGCATCAACCCCGAAGCCGAAGTCTACATCAAGCCTGAATGTCTCCAGCACACCGGCTCTTTCAAGCTCCGCGGTGCCTACTATAAAATCTCCCAACTCTCTGACGATGAGAAGTCACGCGGCGTAATTGCCTGCTCGGCCGGCAACCACGCCCAGGGCGTAGCCATGGGTGCGTCACACAACGGCATCAAGTCAATAATCTGCCTCCCCGCAGGCGCTCCGCTTTCCAAAGTTGAAGCCACCCGCCGCCTTGGTGCAGAGGTAGTTCTCGTACCCGGAGTTTACGACGATGCTTATGCCAAGGCTCTCGAGCTCCGCGACAAGCACGGCTACACGCTCGTCCACCCCTTTGATGACCCTCTCGTCATTGCCGGACAAGGCACCGTAGCTCTTGAGATCCTCGAGGAGATGCCTGATGTCGAAGCTGTTATCGTCCCCGTTGGTGGCGGAGGTCTTATCTCCGGAATGGCTTTCACTCTGAAGTCTCTCAAGCCTGACGTCAAGGTATACGGCGTTCAGGCGGAGGGTGCACCCTCGATGGTCGACTCCCTGAAAGAGGGGCATCGCCTCACTTTACCGAGCGTCTCCACCATCGCTGACGGCATCGCCGTAAAGGAGCCCGGTATCAACACCTTTGACTACTGCGAAAAATATGTCGACGAAATCGTCACCGTCACCGAGGACGAAATCGCCGCTGCCATCCTCGCCCTTATCGAACAGCAAAAGCTCGTATCGGAAGGCGCAGGTGCCGTCTCAGTCGCTGCCGCCATGTTTAACAAAGTCCCCATCAAGGGCAAAAAGACCGTATGCGTGGTTTCTGGCGGCAACATCGATGTCAACATCCTCAACCGTGTCATCACACGCGGTCTGGTCAAAAGCGGTCGTGACTGCACCCTGACCATCGACCTCTCTGATAAACCCGGCGAGCTCTCCGGAGTATGCGCCATCCTTGGCGAAAACGGTGCCAATATCCTCTCGGTAATCCACGAGCGCAACACTGACCGCTCTGCCATCAACGACTGCCTGCTCCGCATCGAAGTCGAGACCCGCAACTCTGACCACATCCGCCAGCTTCATCATGCCCTTGCCGATGCCGGCTACCGCGTCGTGAAATAATACCCATTAAAATCACCAAAGTTGTCATAATGTCATGATGTCATAATGACATCATGACAACTTTTTAACACCACATATATAATAAATTAATCTTCGTTGCGTTTTATTTATATAATTTTACGTGTTAAATTTTGACGTCCTGATATTAACCTCATGAATTTCAAATCCTTAATAGCGGCGGCGGCTGCTGTCACAATGTTAGCTTCATGCAGCTCTTCAAAGACCGTATTACCTTACTTCACTGATATCTCCTCCATTGAACAAGGGACTCTTGAAAATCTCAATTACCTCCCTACCATCCAGCCCGACGATGAGCTCGTAATCTCGGTTTCATCCTCCAACATGGCTGCCGTGTCACCCTATACCATGGTGCTCGGAAACACCTCATCACGCGAGAACGAGCTCCGGCCTTCCTCGCCTCAATTCCTTACCTATGTAGTTGATACTGAGGGTAATATCAATTTCCCGGTTATCGGAAAGATTCATGTCAAAGGTATGAACGTAGAGCAGCTCGCTGACTATCTGACCAAAGCCATCTCCAAGGATGTCGAAGATCCTCTGGTACGAGTCGAGCTTCTCAACTTCAAGGTGGTAGTTGCCGGTGAGGTAAACCACCCCCAGTCAATAAAGGTCAACGGAAATCGCATGACCATCCTCGAAGCCATCTCCGAAGCAGGAGATATGACCGCCTGGGGTGAACGTGAAAGAGTCCTCGTTATCCGCGAAATCGACGGCAAGCGCACTTACGCTCACCTTAACCTCAACTCCAGCGACGTCCTTAACTCCCCCTACTACTACCTCAAGCAGAACGATTATATATATGTGGAGCCTAACAAAATCCGTCAGGCCAACTCTAAATACAATCAGGACAACGCTTACAAGCTCTCCGTCACCTCTACCATCGTAAGCGCGGCTTCGGTTATCGCCTCTCTCGTCATAGCTCTAACTGTCAAGTAATCACATCAATCTTTACGTCAATAAAATGGCTAAAAAACGCTCTGAGCAGATCAACTTCCGCGAAATATTCAAGGGCTACCTCTCTAAATGGTACGTTTTCCTTGCCTCAGTCATAGTATTCGGTATTATCGGATACCTCTTCACCCGAACCATTAACCCGGAATACGGAGTCCGCGCCAACATCCTCATCCAGGAGGAGCAGAACAACCTCCTCAGTGGTATGGGCGACATTGGCCAGCTCTTCGGCTCATCGGCCAAGGTCGACGATGAAATCTTCGTCCTTTCTTCCCACTCCATCTACCGCGAAGTGGCCAAAAACCTCGGTATCAACAAGCTTCACGTCGTCAGCACCGGATTTCTCCGCAAGGAGCTCGCTTATCCTGAATTTCCTGTTGACGTAACCGCTTCCGAAGCTATCACCGACACCCTGGCCACCACCCTCCATTTTAAAGTCAAGGTCAACAAGGAAGGTATTGCTGACATCAGCGTAAAAGCCAAACGCAAAACCGTAGCTGAGCTTGATGACACTAAGCTCCCCGCTACCATCGACACCCCCTATGGTCAGTTTACCGTATCAGCCACTGACACTTACCCCAAAGGCGAAAGCGTAAAGACCACTATCTCATATACCGGCTACAATGCCGCTGCCGAGGATCTCGCTGATGAAATCGTCAACGATATCGCTTCGCGCAAAGGTAACGTCATCAACCTTGCCATCGACATCGAGAACGCTGACCTCGGTTGCGCCATCCTCAACGATGTAATCGCCTGCTACAACACCCAGGGCATCACCGAAAGCAACGTCCAGGCTGCCGCCACCCTCCGATTCATCGAAGATCGACTGAAGCTCATCGCCGAAGACCTTAACGACACTGAAATAGGAATTCAGAAATATAAGGAAGCCAACAAAATCATCGGTGTAGACGTCGAAGCCGAATATCAGACTGAAAAACGCGGCCGCCTCGAAGCCCAGCTTACATCAGCTCAGGCTTACGCCGATATGCTCAAGCTCACCATCGATTTCATCCGCGACCCTGAAAACAGATACAGCCTTATCCCTGTCGCCATTGACAATGAAGGCGTCCAGGCCGTACTCAAAGGCTACAACGATATGATATTGAAATACATCGAGCTCACTGACAAAGCCAAGCCCAACAGCGTGGCCGTACAGCAGTTCCAAAAACAGCTCGACGCCATGCGCGATAACGTTTCCAATACTGTCGACGCCGCCTACGACCGCGCCATCATATCGCTCAACAAGATCATGGCCGAGCACAACAGCAATGTATCATCGCTCGGCTCAGTCCCCGCTCAGGAACGCGCCTACATCGACCTGCGCCGTCAGCAGGAGATCAAGCAGCAGCTCTACCTCTTCATGCTCCAGCGCAAGGAGGAGACCTCGATCGTACTGGCCAACGCCAAACCTAAAGGCATGATTGTCGATGAGGCATACGTATTGAGCAAGCCTCTCGGCATCAGCAAGATCGTGGTATTAGGCATATTCGTCATTATCGGTCTGATCGTGCCTGTGGTATTCTTCTATCTCCGCAAGCTCATCCGCAACCGCTTCGACTCACGCGAGGAAGTGGAAAGCAAGATAAGCGTCCCCATCCTCGGCGAAATGTGCGCCGACCGTTCAGGCCAGAAGCTCGTCGTCACCCAGCACGCTCATTCTTCAGCTGCCGAGCTCTTCCGCCTTATCCGCAGCAACCTGCTCTTTATGCTCAACAATGCTGACGACAAGGTGGTACTCATGACCTCATCCACCTCCGGCGAAGGTAAGTCGTTCATATCCATCAACCTCGCCCAGTCGCTCGCCCTCCTTGGAAAGAAGGTGCTCCTCATCGGTATGGATATCCGCAAGCCCCGCCTCGCTGATTATCTCGATATCAACCCGCAGTTTGGCCTGACACAATACCTCTCAACTGACACCATCACTCTTGACAAAATCATCCTTCCGGCCGATGATAGCCACTCATTTGATGTCATCGTAGCAGGTCCCGTGCCCCCTAATCCCGCCGAGCTGCTTGCTTCAGGCAAAGTCGACGACCTCTTCCGCCGCCTCCGCTCAATGTACGACTACATCATCGTCGATACAGCTCCCGTCGGTATGGTCAGCGACACATTCACCCTCGCCCGCATCAGCGACGCAACAATCTACGTTTGCCGCATCAACCACACTCCGTACACTGACCTCAATTTCATACAGGACATCTACGACGAGAAGCGCTTGCGCAAACTGTCAGTTATCGTCAACGGCACCACCTCCAAGAAAGCTTACGGCTACGGCTACGGTCACACCAAAGGTTAACACCCCATGGTAGAAAAATACAGGGTCTACTCAGGCATCTTCTTTGTGACCTTCTGGATTGTCGCTACTTATCTGTTCGTCTTCCAGATGATCACTCCCTTCATGATGCCTTACGCATCAATTGTCCTGCTGTTTACTGACTCAGTTTGGCTCATTATGGGACTGCTGACCATGCGCAACCGCGGTGACATCCTCATCATGTTCGCCTTCATTGCGCTGGCTATTGCCGCCTTGTTTGCCTACCATGACCAGACGCTTTTCACCCTGTCAAACGGCCTGCGTGCCTACTTCGGTCTTGTCTTCGCCCTCCCCATCCTCCGCTACTTCACCTCGGGTGAAAACGGCGCTCGCTTTATGCGCAGCTTCGACAAGGCTCTCTACGTATTTCTCTGGATTCAAGTGCCATGCATCGCATGGCAATTCCTCAAATATGGTGCAGGCGACCATGTAGGCGGCTCGCTCGGCGACTGGAGCTCGGGTACGATCTCCACGCTCATCTACGCCATCTCTTTCTACCTGATAACCAAGAAATTTGACCCCCAGAATTACTTCAGCTCTCTATGGGAAAACAAGAAGTACATCTTTCTGCTCCTCCCCACCTTTTTCAACGAGACAAAGATCAGCTTCATCTTCCTGATACTCTACTTCATCCTGTTGATGAGAATCAACTTCGGAATGGTCAAGCGCATCCTGTTGATGTCACCCATAATCGTCATCCTCTTTCTCGGCCTGGGCTACATATACCTCTCTGTCACTGACCAGAAAGCTGACGAGGTGCTCTCCGAGGAATTTTTCCAGATTTACTTCATCGGCGAGGATTTCGACACGGCCATTGACATAGGTATCGCCGTGCAGGACGAAGGTTTCGACTACGAGGGCGACTGGGGCGCGGGCTACGACCTGCCTCGTTTCACCAAGATTTTCGTGGTTCACCGCATCCTTGATGAAAGCCACATCAGCCAATGGATAGGAGCCGGCCCGGGTCAGTTCAAGGGGACACAGGTTATTGGCAAAAGTAAATTTGCCCGCGTTAACAAGTGGATGCTTTCCGGCACACGCCCCTGGCTCTTCTATATATGGGTCGACACCGGATATTTAGGCATAATCCTTAATATAATCGTGATGCTCAGGATGATAGCATTCCGTAAAAATAAACTCGCTTACGGTGTAAATATCAAGTTGTATATCACGGTGATGTTCTTGGCCATGTTTGTCTATAGCGAGTTCTTCAACCGCTTTGAGTTTGTGTTGATCCTTGCCTACATCCTTATGCGCACTTACAAGACGCTGCCCGGGGATAAAACCGTCGTCTCAGAAGAAGATGAAGAGGAAGATACGGAATCTGATTCTCAGGCCTTTCCCTTGAACCGCCACAGCATCTGACGTATATAATCTGTAGCCCTCTGATACAGCCTTGATTTCCTGCACATCATCGAGTGCATGGCTCTTCTTGTCCCGGTCAGAGACTTCATTGATGAGTATTGCAACAGCCTCCGGGAATCGTCATTGAAATTAATGATTATATCGGCAGAATAACCCCGCTCGATATAGAAGCTCAGATTTTTTGCCATGAACCGGTCATAATCCTCCCGATACTCATCAGTCAGATTATTCAGCGCATAATAACTGGTAAACAGCCCGTTGATCACGGCTCGCAGCTTTGCATCCGAATATTCATGCCGCGTCATCGACTGATTGTTTACGAAATAATAGTACACACTTTTCTCTATGCTTGTCACCGATGGACGGTACTTGAAAAGTATATCCGTAAGCAACAGCCGGTCATCCGACGGGCCAAATCCTATAATTGCCGGATAATCTGATCCGTCAAATATCTCCCGACGAAACAATATGCCATAAAGTGCATTATTACGCCCGTTCACTATGCCGCGGAGATACTCCTCAGAGGAGGTTATCTTGCTCGCAGTACGGTTCAGTTTCAGCATCTTGCCATCCTCGCGGTAGAGCGTCACATCAGCCACCACCATATCTGTTCCGCTCCGGCGCTGCTCGTCAATCAGAGTCTCAAGCGCATCTGTCGGCATGAAATCATCGGCATCGCAGAAAAAAAAGTAGCGGCCGCGCGCGCAGTTATACCCTGTGTGGCGAGCCATCAGCGAACCCTCATTCTGCTTCTTGTCTACAATGGTCACCCTCGGATCGCGCATGGCATATTCCTGCAGAAGCGCGAGTGAGTCGTCAGTTGAGCAGTCGTTTACAGCCACTATCTCGATATCCTCCACCGTCTGGGCAAGTATCGAGTCAAGACATCGCGCAAGATACTTTTTTGCATTATATACCGGTATTATTACCGAAACCATAGGGCGAACATTATTTTCCATCTTTGTTTTGTTTTTTACAAATATACAAATATTTTCCTTACAAACATTTTTATTTGTTTATATGTTATTTTTTTATGACATTTGCTTTTGAAAATGGATTCTAAAAACAACTTCCTCCACTGGCCGGTCAATGTCTACCGGTTTTACCGTGACGGCTTCCGGTCAATGACCGTAGGCCGCAAGCTCTGGCTGCTGATCATCATCAAGCTGTTTATCATTTTCGCCGTCCTGAAGCTGTTCTTTTTCCCCGACATCCTCAGCCGCGACTACGACGACGATACCAGCCGCGCTGCTGCAGTAAGATCTACCCTGATCAACCGATGAATTATCAACTATTTGCAATACTAACTCCCTAACAACTGATTTATTTATGGACGATTTAATGAGTGTAGTCGACTGGTCGAGAGCCCAATTTGCCTTGACTGCGATGTTCCACTGGCTGTTTGTCCCGCTGACGCTCGGACTCTCGGTCATCGTCGGAATCATGGAAACCATCTACTACCGCACCCGCAGCGAGCAGTGGCTGGCCATTACGAAATTCTGGATGACGCTTTTCGGCATCAACTTTGCCATAGGTGTCGCCACAGGTATTATCCTCGAATTTGAGTTCGGCACCAACTGGTCAAACTACAGCTGGTTTGTCGGCGACATCTTCGGTGCACCATTAGCTGTCGAGGGTCTGCTCGCCTTCTTCATGGAGTCGACATTCATCGCCGTAATGTTCTTCGGTTGGAATAAGGTGAGCCGCGGCTTCCATCTGGCCTCTACATGGCTCACGGCTCTCGGTGCCTCAATCTCGGCTCTATGGATTCTCGTGGCCAACGCATGGATGCAATACCCTGTAGGCATGGAGTTTGACCCGGCTCAGATGCGCAACGTCATGGACAATTTCTTTGCCGTGGCGCTATCGCCGGTGGCCATCAACAAGTTTTTCCATGCCGTGTTTGACGGCTGGGTACTCGGCGCTGTGTTTGTGGTGGGCGTCAGCGCATGGATGATGCTCCGCAACCGCCGCCGCGACGACGCTCTGAAGTCGATCCGCGTAGGTGCCTGGGTAGGTCTCGCAGGTATTCTCGCCACCCTCGCCACCGGCCACAGCTCGGCTGTCGACGTAGCTCGCGTCCAGCCCATGAAGCTCGCAGCCATGGAGGGGCTCTACAACGGCCACTCGGGCGAGGAGCTCGTTGCCGTAGGTATCCTCCGCCCTGACCTCAAGCCGGGCGAGACGGAAAATCCGTTCTACTTCAAGATAGCTATTCCCAAAGGCTTGTCGTTCCTTGCTCACGGCAACTTCCACTCATACGTTCCCGGCATCAACGACATCATCGATGGTCGTGCAGCCGGCATTGACGGTGTGCCGGTCGACACGGAGTCATACGTCGAGCGCATGGCCATGGGACGCCGCGCCCACGAGGCGCTGCGCGACTTTGACCGCGCTCTGGCCGAAGGTGACACCGAGGCAATGGCCGCAGCCCGCAACGGCATCACTGACAATTACCGCTACTTCGGCTACGGCTATCTCGACTCGGCCGACGAGGCCGTTCCGCCGGTAGCGATGTCGTTCTATTCGTTTCACATCATGGTGCTTGCCGGCGGATGGCTGCTGCTCTTCTTCGTCGTTATCCTCTGGGCATCTTACCGTAAGGTCTCGCTCCTTGACCGCCGCTGGATGCAATGGATCTCGATGCTCACCATCGCCGTAGCATGGATATGCTCGCAAGCCGGATGGATCACCGCCGAGGTTGGCCGCCAGCCCTGGATCATCCAGGACATCATGCCCACCCGCGCCGCCATCTCCGAGATTACAACCGCCTCAGTGCAGCTGACCTTCTGGATGTTTGCAGTGGTGTTCACCTGCCTGCTCGCCGCTGAAGTCAGCATCATGCTGAAGCAAATTTCCAAGCAATCTAAAAACATGGACTAACTATGGCACTCGAATATCTTCAAAACTACTGGTGGCTCCTGATATCAGTTCTCGGAGCACTGCTCGTGTTTCTGCTTTTCGTCCAGGGCGGACAGACTTTCCTCCTTTCTGCTCACGATAATTCTCCCTCGACCCGCCTGATGATAGGTGCCCTCGGCCACAAGTGGGAGCTGACATTTACCACCCTGGTGGTGTTTGGCGGCGCATTCTTTGCTTCGTTCCCGCTCTTTTACTCCACGAGTTTCGGCGGCGCCTACTGGCTATGGATGTCCATTCTGATAAGCTTCGTGCTCCAGGCCGTCAGCTACGAGTTCCGCGCCAAGAAGGGCAACCTTTTCGGCAAGCGCACTTATGAAATCTTCCTGTTTATCAACGGCTGCGTCGGCTGCATCCTACTCGGCGAGGCTGTGGCAATGTTTTTCTTCGGGGCTGACTTCACCGTCACCAAGGGCAATATCCTTGACACGGCTTCACCCGTCATCTCCCGTTGGGCTGACACTCACGGCATCGAGGCCATCTTCAACTGGAAGAATTTCCTCCTGGGCCTTACCGTCCTTTTCCTTGCCCGCACTCAGGCCGCGCTATATTTCATGAACCATGACCCTGACAATCTTGGATTTTTCAACTCATGCAAGTTGCGCGTGACCATCAACGGCGGCATCTTCGTGATGCTCTTCCTGGTGTTTACCGCCGTGCTACTCACCTCCCCGGGCTACGAAACCGTAGTCGATGGCGGACTCGACGGTGGCCGTAGCTCATTCCGGGTAGTCGACTATAAATACTTCCACAATTTCATCGATATGTGGTGGGTGCTCATCACATTCCTTGTCGGAGTATTGATGGTGCTCTACGGAGTAGGTCGCTCGGCTCTGACCCGTCACTACACCGGTGGTATATGGTGGAGCGGCATCGGGACAGTGCTGGTAGTTCTTGCACTCTTCTGGATAGCAGGTTACAATAACACTCCTTACTACCCCTCGCTCACTGACCCGGCATCATCGCTGACCATCCACAACAGCTCATCCTCCCACTTCACGCTTACCGTCATGAGCTGGGTTTCACTGATAATTCCCTTCGTAGTGGCTTATATCGCCTATGTATGGTATTCAATGGATAAAAAAGACAAAAACCTACCCGCTGATGATTCAGGATATTAACATCAACACCCGGGAGCTGATGCAGTTTCTTGACAGCTCCCCGGTCAACTTTCTCGCCGTAGCTACCGTAAAAAAGCATCTCGACCAGGCCGGTTTCACAGCCCTTGACCCTTCGGATAAATGGCAGCTCGAGAAGGGCGGCAAATACTACATCACTAAAAACGACAGCGCTATCTTCGCCTTCACCATCGGGGGCGGAGATCCCGCTGCCGGGTTCAGCATTATCTCGGCTCACAGCGACTCGCCGGGCTTCCATATCAAGCCCAAGGCCGAAATACTCTGTCCCGGCAATGTGGTCAAGCTCAACGTCGAGGTTTATGGCGGCCCGATCCTCTATACCTGGTTTGACCGCCCTCTCTCCATCGCCGGACGTGTGATACTGCGCAGCGATGACCCGCTCCACCCCATCTCTCACATCATCCGCTCTGACCGCCCGCTGCTCACCATCCCTCACCTGGCCATCCACTTCAACCGCCAGGTCAACGAGGGCAATAAGCTTTCCCGCCAGAAGGATATGCTCCCCGTTATCGCCATCGTCAAGGATGCCGCAGAGAAGGACAATATGCTACTTCGCCTGGTGGCCGAGCTCGCTCACGTCAGCGTCGACGACATTCTTGACTTTGACATATCGCTTTTCGACACCACCCCGGCTTGCACGCTCGGCCTCAACAACGAGTTCATATCGTCAGGCCGACTCGACGATCTCTCGATGGTCCACGCCGCAATGACCGCCCTGCTCAACGGCACGTCCACCTCCCGCACCCGCGTAATGGCCATCTTTGACAACGAGGAGACCGGCTCAGGCACGAAACAAGGAGCCGCATCCCCCGTACTCGAGCATCTGCTCCGCCGCATCGTCGCAGCTACCGGCGGCTCGGAGGAGGACTTCTTCCGAGCTATCGACAATTCGTTTATGGTCTCGGCCGACAATGCCCACGGTGTGCACCCGAATTATGTAGAGAAGCAGGATCCCACCAACCATCCCCGGCTCGGCGGTGGTCCGGTAATCAAGATCAACGCCAACTGCAAATACATGACCGATGCCGACTCAGCTGCCGTGTTCCGCTCCATCTGCGAGCGCGCCGGTGTGCCATGCCAATACTTCGTCAACCATAGCGATGTAGCAGGCGGTTCCACCCTCGGCAACATCCTCACCTCGCAGATCGACCTCCGGGGCGTCGACATGGGAGCCGCCATCTGGGCCATGCACTCCGTCCGCGAGACAGCCTCCACCCTCGACCACACCCTCATCATCCGAACCTTCACCGAGTTCTTCTCCCTCTGACCCCATAGTGTCATCATGTCAATTTGTCAATTTGCCCCGCAAAATTAAAATAGTATTTTGCGGGGCTACGATCATCGTGGCACACAAAAGCCCTTACGATAACAGCACTGCCCTTATGAGGCAGCTTATATTGTAATGTGTATTTCAGTATTTATTTCACTTTTAGGTCGTAAAACATAAACCTTGTTCTTAGTGGCTCATCATCATTAAGATGCAGGAATTTCCGCTCTTCTTGCTCTGTTTTGTATAGAGTTTTGAATCCGTTATGCTCATAGAAGCGTAGTGTTTTCTCGTTGTTATAGGCATCCACTACTATGAAACGACATCCGGTTTTGTTATCGCTGGAGCGAAACCAGTCCTTTACATATTCTATAATCTGACTGCCAATATTCATTCCCTTCCCTTGATAAGCAGACGAAACGCCCAATCTACCAATAAGCACAGCCGGAAAGTTAATTCCACGTTTGGCATTCGTCACAGACCGCTGCAATCTGTTTCTTGCTGATGATGTTATATTTTGCGCCTTGACACTGTCGTTGGCCAATGTAACCAAACCCAATATTTGTGTTGGGTCTAAGGCATCAATCCAAGCATAAGTCTTGCCTAATAATTCGACATCGAAGGAAATAGCATCTTTGGCAAAAAATTCATCAAGGTCAGAATCACCACAATAGAAAGGCACACAATAATCAGCGACCTCTTTTGTGTAGGGTCGCCTTATCGCATCAAGCCCTAAAGAAAATTTCTTACAGGAATCCATTACTTGACGTTCTTGGGAGGGAATACAAATTCACGAGATTTCCTGTCTATCTCGCGAAGTTCTGCTTCTCTCTCTGGAGATAGGCGAGGTGTTGGGAGTTGGCTGTTACGCTCAGCTTCTTCCAAAAATGCTCTTGCCGACTCTCCTGTAAGGACAGGAGAGGAATTTATTGTCATAGCCATAACTTTCGAGTTTTTAGAATACAAAGGTATAAAAATATAACAAATCTCACAAGCAATAAGCTTCCTCTGATTCATTTTTTGAGAACTGTACTTAAATTTCGATTTTAATTCTTACTTTTGTCAAAACTAAAACCTTTATTACCATGGATTCAGAATCTCCTTTAATTATTGGAATCGTACTTGTGATAGTTGCTGTAGCGCTTTATTTTCTTCACAAGAAGCTTCACAATTATCTCGACAACGAATTTCGCAGCAACCCGATTGTCCCCTACCCTAATGGTAATGGCAAAAATCTAAAACTCGTCCTTATCAACGGATGCGGATTTACTATGTGCGGTTGCTATCGTGAGCATCATCTTGACGATAGATACTCCTACGCCTGTTACTATACGCTCCATATCCTATTTGTTCCGATACTGGCAATACGTTGCTATCGTGTTATCCCGGCAGATGACGGTGGATACTACGTACTTGGCTCTGAAAAGACTGACTTCCGTGAGTTAGTATGTATGTTCATGCTATTCTTGGTCTGGCCCTGCGCTATTATTGGAGCGATAGCTTTATTTAACGACTTCTTTTGACATCATGACCCGCATGCGGCAGGCTGCGCAGTCGAAGTCGAGCCGCAGCTTTATATCGCCCGAGCGCAGATAGAGCTTGCGGGGTAGGCGGTCATGCGTCGGGGTCTTGAGGCAGCAGCCGAGCTCTCGACGCAGGCAGTAGCGTGTGCACATCACTTCGTGCTCATCCCTCTTGGGCATTTTTACCTCCATGGCGGGCTCAATGACCGTCACACCATGGTCAGCATAAAACTCTGCTGCAAGGTGATTAGCCACATTCTCATGAAAATCAATCGATTGCCGCGGATATTTCACTGCGACATCTTCTTTGTTGCGATAGCGGTAAGGATAGGTGGCGCGCTTGGTTTGCTCAAGAGCTTCCACGGCTTCTCGCCGCAGGTTGCTCAACACTGATGCCGGGACAAACGTTTCTCCGACATTATCTTCCAGGCCGACAAGCTTATACACCGTGTCGCCCAACTTCTCGAGCACCCTTCGGCGCTGCTCTTCCTGTGGTGAGCGTGACGGCGCGGTCTGTTCAATGCGCATTACAGCCGTGGCACTGCAGCCTCCTTTTTCACTAATAGTCAAGCTCAAAGCCCCATCCTCGGTGAGGCTGAGCTTCATATCCACATCTATCTGTCGGCTCGGACGGGCTGAGTCAATCATGTCGTCAAAAGCCTTGTCGCGGTTGCGATACAACAGCGTGCCGCGGCTGACGCTGACCTTAGTAGCCGGAAATATCATATTACCTTCGGCGCGATTTACCCTGAATCCTGTAAACACTCCGGCACGGTCAAAATAGCCGAGTCCGTCGCCGTTTGCTATTCTCTCTGAGGCATTTACACGGATGCCGCGAGGTGTCACAGCCACTACCGTAGCCACCTGGGTGCCGGTCATCTTAGGCGTACCGGTAGAGGCCATCTTCAGCCCTGCCGACGGCCGACTGAGGAAATAAGATGTGAATCCGCGGTTAAATCCTTTCTCAAGCGAAGGGCTGAATCCGGGCTCTACATTTCCGAGCGAGGCTCTTACATACTCACCATCACCGGCAGCAATTATCTCATCCACCCTCCGGCGATAGGCCGCCACGGCATTCATCACATATTTTTCATCCTTGAGGCGTCCCTCGATTTTCAGCGAGGTCACCCCCGCCCGGAGCATTGCATCGAGGTCGTCAATGCGGTTGAGATCCCTAAGCGAAAGGTAATGTGCCGACGGGGCAAGGGCATTTCCGTCCTCGTCAATTAGCTCGTAGCGGAGGCGACATATCTGCGCACATTCGCCACGATTGGCGCTGCGTCCGGTCATCATATAGCTTGCCCGGCAGTCGCCGCTGTAGCTTACACACAATGCCCCGTGCACAAATGCCTCAAGCTCACATCCAGTAGCGTCATAAATCTCTTTTATCTCGCTGATGGTTAGCTCTCTGGCAAGCACAAGCCGCGTGAAGCCCACCTTACTCAAAAACTCGGCTTTAGCCACATCACGGATGTCACATTGCGTGGAGGCATGGAGGTCAATCTTCGGAATATTCATGCGTAGTATGCCCATATCCTGCACTATCAGCGCATCCACTCCGGCACGATACAGTCGGCGGATGAGTTGCTCCACAGCCGCTATCTCGTCATCATAGACAAGGGTATTTACCGTTACATACACCTTCACGCCAAACCGATGGGCAAACTCACACAACCCGGCTATCTCACGGATACTGTTTGCCGCAGCCTGTCGTGCACCATGCGATTCGGAACCTATGTATACGGCATCCGCTCCGCAAAGTATAGCTTTGCGAGCCACCTCCACATCGCGTGCAGGAGCGAGTATCTCTATTTTTCGGGGCAAACGAGGCACGTATTGTTAAAAAGAGTTAATCCTATCACATCCGGTTAAACCTTACGACGGTTTTCCCGTCATATAGTTACAATGTAATAGAATTAGCTTTTTGATTATAAGCTCTGCGTCGGCTCGTGAAGAGTGGCGCAGAGCTATACATTTATTATAGACTATTAAGGGCGGCGGTCAGGGTCTCGATACGTGCGATAGCGTCAGCAAGCTTCTTGCGCTCGGTATCTACCACTGCTGCCGGAGCGTTGTTGACAAACCGCTCGTTAGAGAGCTTCTTCTCTACTGACTTGCGGAAGCCCTCGTAATACTCAAGGTCCTTCTTGAGCTTAGCCTTCTCAGCCTCGACATCGATATTCTCGCGCAAGGGCACTGAAAATTCCATGGTTCCCACCATGAAGGTTGCGGCCGTCGGGTCTTTTTCCTCAACGGTAGTGATAGCCGAGAGGTTGCCGAGCTTGATGATCACACTCTCGCAACTTACGGATGCCTTCACCACTTCGAGTTTGAGCTGGTTCTTGTTGGGCAGGTTGCGCTGGGCGCGTACGCCACGCACACCGTTTACTATCTCCTTGGCACGTTCCATATCAGCAAGCACTTCAGCATCACAGATTCCGGCCTCGGGCTGGGCGGCGGTCATGATCGACTCGCCGGGGCGACGCTCTGCCAGATGCTGCCAGAGCTCTTCAGTGATAAAGGGCATGAAGGGATGCAGGATGCGGAGCAGTGAGTCAAAGTAAGTGGTTGTGGCCTCGAGGGTAGCGCGGTCGATAGGCTTGCCATACTCGGGCTTGACCATCTCAAGATACCATGACGAGAATTCGTCGCGGAAGAGGCGGTAGATTGTGGTCAGCGCTTCTGAGAGACGAAACTTGCTGAAGAGGTCGTTGATCTCAGCGAGGTCTTCGTTAAGCTTGTTGGCAAACCATTTCACAGCCTGACGGGCGCTTTCAGGCTGCTCGGCCTTATCATCTACCTCCCAGCCTTTTACCAGGCGGAATGCATTCCATATCTTGTTACAGAAGTTGCGTCCGTTTTCGCAGAGTTTCTTATCGAAGAAGATGTCATTGCCGGCAGGTGCGGCCATCATCAATCCCATGCGCACGCCGTCAGCTCCGTAAGTATCGATAAGGTCCAGCGGGTCAGGCGAGTTGCCGAGCTGCTTTGACATCTTGCGACCTATCTCATCGCGCACGATTCCGGTGAAATATACGTTGTTAAACGGCTGCTTGCCTGCAAATTCATATCCTGCCATGATCATGCGGGCCACCCAGAAGAATATGATATCCGGACCTGTAACGAGATCAGCCGTAGGATAATAGTAGCGCATCTCCTCGTTATCGGGATCAAGAATACCGTTGAAGAGCGAGATGGGCCACAACCATGAGCTGAACCATGTGTCGAGGCAGTCTTCATCTTGCTGGAGATCTTCGGCCTTGATGTTGGCATCAAGTTCGCGGGCAAGGGTGAGGGCTTCCTCAGCAGTCTCGGCTACCACGAAGCGGCCGTCGGGCAGATAGTAAGCGGGCACACGATGACCCCACCAGAGCTGGCGGGAGATACACCAGTCGCGGATATCGGTCATCCAGCGGTCGTATGTGGTCTTGAACTTAGCGGGCACGAAGGAGATCACCCCATTATCCACGGCATCAAGCGCGGGCTTGGCAAGGTTTTCCATCTTGAGGAACCACTGGTCAGAGAGTCGGGGCTCTACGGCTGTGTCAGAGTTGCGCTCTGAGTAACCTACCTTGTTGTCATATTCCTCGATTTTCTCAATCAGTCCGGCTGCCTGAAGGTCTTCAGCTATCTTCTTGCGCACGTCGAAGCGATCCATGCCTACGTACATTCCTGCGGCTTCGCTGATCGTTGCATCATCGTTGAAGATATCTATTGTCTCAAGTCCATGCTTGAGGCCAAGCATATTGTCATTCATGTCATGAGCGGGAGTAACCTTGAGGCAACCTGTACCGAAGTCTATCTCTACGTATTCATCCTCAATCACGGGTATCTCGCGGCCTACAAGGGGCACGATCACTTTCTTCCCTTTAAGATGGCTGTTTTTCGGGTCATTGGGGTTGATACACATTGCAGTATCGCCCATGATAGTCTCCGGGCGGGTAGTTGCCACGATAGCATACCCATCTTCGCCTACTATCTTGTATCTCAGATAATAGAGCTTGCTGTGCTCCTCTTTATAGATTACCTCTATGTCAGAGAGTGCAGTCTTGGCCTTGGGATCCCAGTTGACCATTCGTTTGCCACGGTAAATCAAGCCCTTACGGTAGAGATCCACAAACACCTTGATCACGCTGCGGCTGCGCAGGTCATCCATGGTGAAGGCAGTGCGCTCCCAGTCACACGATGCTCCCAATTTCTTGAGCTGCTCGAGGATCTTGCCGCCATGGGTGTGAGTCCAGTCCCAGGCGTGCTTGAGAAATTCCTCGCGGGTAAGGTCGCTTTTCTTGATACCTTCGGCGGCGAGCTTACCTACGACCTTGGCCTCGGTGGCAATGGCAGCATGGTCAGTGCCGGGTACCCACAGCGCATTCTTGCCGGTCATGCGGGCGCGGCGCACCAGGATATCCTGAATAGTATTGTTGAGCATATGGCCCATGTGAAGGATGCCGGTCACGTTGGGCGGCGGTATAACTATTGTATAGGGTTCGCGACTGTCAGGCTCTGAATGAAAGAGCTTGTGCTCCATCCAGTAGCCATACCATTTGTCCTCGACCGTCTTCGGGTCGTATTTGGTTGCTAACTCGTTCATATCTTATAAGAAATTTTGCGCAAAATTACGATTTTTTATCAGAAAATGCAAGATTATCCAATTTAAGGTCGTACCTTTGTCGCTAAGTATAGAAACACTTGTTAAAACACCTTATTTAATTGTAATAAAAAACCATGAACAGATTTCTGACTGCACTTTGCATGTCGGCTTGTGGCGTAGCCTTGATGGCACAATCCACAATCCACGTTTCAACTACCGGCTCCGATGCCGCATCAGGCACTGCCGATGCCCCATTTGCCACTATCGAAAAGGCTATTGAGGCCGTTCAGCCCGGCGGCACCATCCTCGTCCATGCCGGAACCTATTTCATCCAGTCACGTATCGTTATCCCCGAAAAGGCTACCACCGAGCAGTCGCGTATCCGCCTTATGGCCGCCGGCGACGGCGAGGCTATCATTGACGGCTCTCAGGTTACGCCCAAGAGCGAGATGGAATTCAAGATGGCGCGATGCATGTATTTCCCTTACTACGCCAACTACTGGTATGTCAAAGGTATCACCTTCCAGAATGCCAAGGACAACGGCGTGAAGGTCGAGGGTAGCTACAATATCTTTGAGCAGTGTATCTTCCGCAACAATAACGATACAGGTCTACAGATAGGTATGTTCAAGGACTGGAGCATCGAGGAAACTAAGTCATTCCCCATCTCGGGCACTCCGGCCTTCAACCCCGGCTACACTTACTGCCGTGGTAACAAGGTGATCAACTGCGACTCCTACAACAACTATGACGCCAAGACATTCTCAGGCAACGACGATGGCGGCGACGCTGACGGTTTCGCCTGCAAGCTGTTCCCCGGTCCGGGCACCGAGTTCCACGGCTGCCGCGCCTGGAACAACTCTGACGATAACTGGGATCTCTACATGGTCTACCATCCAGTAGTTATCGACAACTGCTACGCCTGGAATGCCGCTATCGACGCTGACGGAAATGCAACCCCCGGTAACGGTAACGGTTTCAAACTCGGTGGCGGCGGTTCGTCGGGCGGCGCTGCTTTCTCCCAGTCTACCGGTGCCCATGTGGTGAAAAACTGCGTAGCTTTCTCTAACACCAAGAAGGGCTTCGACCAAAACAATGCCTACGAGGGTATGTACTTATTTAATAATGTGGCTTGGGACAACGATTACAATTATCGTTTCCCCACCATCTTCCAGTTTGGTTCAATGCACATCCGCAACTGCATTGGCTTCAGCCCCCGCACCCTCAATCACGAGTTTCTCTCAGCCAACAAGGATGGCTCTGTAGTTCCTGACACCGAGTTCAACAGCTGGACCACCATCGACGGTTGCGACCCTTACAAGGATGGCAACAAAGTAGATAAGACCAAAGTCTATGCCGCTGACCACTCCGCTCAGTTCCTCTCGCTCCTCGAAGCTGACGCCAAGGCTGACCGTCAGCCTGACGGCTCTCTCCCCGAAAACAATTTCGCCCGCCTCGTTACAGGAAGCAAGTTTATCGACGCCGGTGAGATCGTTGACGACTTCGCCCCCGTGCGTTTCATGACTCAGGCCGAAGCCTCAGCCGCAGGCCTTGAGCTCGTCACCGTTGACGCATTCTCTATCGATTATAATGGCGCAAGCGCCGACATGGGCGCCTACGAAAGCGGTACTTCCACCGTTGGCAAGCTCTACCTCGTAGGCGGCGAAGCCGTCCAGACCGTATATGCCGGCACTGAAATTGACCCCATTACTATCAAGTGGGGCGGCGCTGCCACTGACGTTCTCGTCACCGGAGCCGACGCTCTTACCGTCACTAAAGATGTTGAATCCAAGTCAGTTGTAATCTCAGGGGTCCTCAATAAGTCAACCGAGATCACCGTAACCACTGTAGGCGGCGAGCAGGCTGCTACAATCACCATCTCGCTTACTGCCTCTAACATAGCTCCCGCCACACTCGAATGTACCTCAGGCAACGCCACTCAGGTAGCCTTCTACGGCCGCGAAATCCAGCCCATCATCTTCACCTACGGCGGTGGCGCAACAGCCATCTCAGTCGAAGGCCTCGCTGACGGTCTTTCAGCTGATATCCAAGGCAATACGCTCACTATCTCCGGTACTCCCGCCAACGAATGCTCTTACACCGTAACCGCCACCGGCGGCATGACTGACATCTCGCTCTCAGGACGCATCACCATCGAAGCAGCCTATCGTATCCTCACAGGCGACTGGTATCACATCCAGGACGCTTACGAAGCCATCCCCGAAGACCTCCGCGGCATAGTCAGCATCGAGTCAGGCTCATCCTACACCACTTCATGGGAGCCCGCTTACACTGAAAGCGACGGCACAGTGCCCGGCGGTTGCACCGTTGGCGCTGTCAACGTTGAGCGCGACGGCTCTATCGTTTGGACCCTCCCCTCAGTGCTCGAACTCAAAGCTAACGTTCACTTCACCGGTGGCCGCTACCTCACCATCAAGTACCAGCGCGAAGGCGAAAACGAAGTCACCTGGACCTCCGACAAACTCAAAAAGCAGACCCTCGCCGGATGGGATCTCCTCCAGGCTGCCGGCATCGAACCCTCACCTTCGCCCATCACCATCAAGTTTGTCAACAACGGAAGCTCCAACAATGGCGGCATCCGCGTCTACGACTTCTACGTGAAAGTTTACGACGGCGAAGCTCCCACCCCCTCAGGCATTGACGAGATCAAGGCTCAGAAAGCTCCCTCATTCTACTTCACCGGCTCAACCATAGTATTCAACACTGACGACATCGCCGGAGCTGCCCTCTACGACCTCGCCGGACGTATGATCAGCCGCAACACCGCCTCTGCCATCCTCCCCGTCAACGGTGCACCCGCCGGAGTTTACATCCTCCAGGCCATCACCACCGACGGCCGCTCCCACGTCTCCAAAATCGTCCTCAAGTAACGATTTTCCTTAACATCACCCCAAGTCGTGCAGCCCCCTGCACGACTTTTTTATCATGATGCCTCATGATACTCCATGTTTCATCATAATGCCTCATGATAATTTAAAATTTTTCCTTATCTTTGCCATTATTAACTAATTCTCCTACTGCTATGTCTACTACTCCCCAGCGATGGAAAACACGCTTTGACGTCCTTATCGCCTACCTTAAATCCACCGGAATGACCTTCCCCAAGGATCTCTCCTACTCCGAAGCCCTCTTCGTCATGGACAACTCTCCCCGCCTCTCGGCCAACGACAAAGCCGAAATCAAATCAATCTACGACCGCTTCATCGAGGAGTCCGACTTCGACGTCGACGACCCCGTGGAGCGCAGCAAAGGTATCCGCGACTTCTCCTACATCTGCACCCATCACCCCTCGGAAATAATCCATCGCCTCGCTCTCGACGAAGACTACGCCATGCTCTTCGACCGCGAAAAATTGAAAGAAGAGCAAGCCAAAAGAGCCGCACGACTCCGCAAATGGAAATACGTATTCGGCGCCGTAGCTCTCATTGCCGTTGCCATCATAATATATCACCTCCCTTACTTCGCCGAAAAACGCGCTTATCAACGTACCTTCGACGACCCCTCAGTTTACACCTTCCACCAATACCTTGACAATTACGACAACCCTGACCATACCCCTGACGTGCTCTTCCGCCTGGCTATGCTCAAGCTCAACTCTTACGCCGGAGTCGGCGAATCAAAGCAACGCAACTGCCTCAACACCTTTGACGAGCTCCTCAACCGCTACCCCGGCCACGAGCTCTCTTGGCGCGCCAAAGTAGTCTCTGACTCTATCTGGGATGCTGAAATTGAGCGCTTTAAGAACAACAACCCCGATTTCGAATCTTCCCCCTCGCTCAAAGCCATGTACGGCATGCTATCATATATGCACCAAAATCGCATCCACGACATCACTCTCAACGTCACCTCTGACCTCGACCTTCGCGACTACGAGGATTTCGACAAAAACATCAGAGATTTTCTCGAAGTCTTCGACAATGACCTCAAAACCAAAGGTGTCCTTTCACTGAAAAACAACTTCACGTCCGCTGACCGCAACAGCCTGGAAGAAATACTTACCAATGGTTTTGAATCATCACTCAACTCGCTGTTCACCAGAGACTTCTTCTCAGTCAACATTGCAAAAAACAACGAGATAATTGACTCCGTCAATCCCGTGATTGACCTCCACTACTCCATCCGCTCGCAGATTGACCACTTCGGTGACAACGAAATTCCCCACCTCTGGGTCTATACAAGCGAATCTTCAAGCCCATATACTGCTAAGGATGAGGAATATATAATGGGCATCTCCGTCGACTTCAAGTCAGCTCTCTCCTACCCCGGCCTGACCGAACCATGGAATATAGCAATGGAAGGCTCCCCTGCCGACAATATCTCCGGCATCGAAAACCTCAGCGAAGGATACCGCATCATGACAAGCCGCTGCTTCCACCAGTTCAGCAATCAGCTCAGCGCCTCTCTCGGCTTCGAACAGATGGCTGTCGAATCTTAACTTTTAACATTATTTAACTCCACACAGGCTTTCACATCTCCCTCGTGAGGTTTTTTACTGATTTACAAAGTCGTATAACATAAAGTTATGCGACTTTTATGCTTTATTTGGTTAAACTTTCAAAAAATATTTATTATATTTGCACTGAAATTGCGTCGCTGAGGCAGCCTCCGGCTGGCTCGGGCGACCATATAACATATATTTATATAACACCAAGATATTATATATCAGACAGTTTATATGACAATTCTGGCAATTCAAAATGCAACTCTTGCCATCGTGGCACTCCTTACAGGTGCCGCCCTCGTGGCTATTGCACTATGGCTTGCGGGTCTTATATCACCCCGCTCTTTCAACCCTCAGAAAGGTGAGGCCTACGAATGTGGTATCCCCACCCGTGGCGAATCTATGGCTCAATTCCATGTAGGCTACTATCTCTTCGCCATCCTCTTTCTGATGTTCGATGTCGAGACCATCTTCCTATATCCTTGGGCCGTAAGAGTCCATGAGCTCGGAAGCGCCGGCTTGACAGCCATCGCAGTTTTCCTCGGTGTCTTAGTTTTAGGCCTGGTTTACGCCTGGCGGAAAGGAGCCCTCGAATGGAAATGAAAAAGGTTTCTGCTCAGGGTATGCCCTACGAGGCTTGGAAGGACAACGAGTATATCGAATCGCTCGTAAAGAAGCTTAACGAGAATGGCGCCAACATCATCGTTGGCTCTCTTGACAATCTTATAAACTGGGGGCGAAGCAATTCACTCTGGCCGCTTACGTTCGCTACCAGTTGCTGTGGCATCGAGTTTGTGTCGCTTGGCGCTGCTCGATATGACATGGCGCGCTTTGGCTGGGAAGTTGCTCGCGCCTCGCCTCGCCAGGCCGACTTCATGATGGTGGCCGGCACTATCGTTCACCGCATGGTGCCCGTGTTCCGCCGCCTCTACGACCAGCTGGCCGAGCCCAAATATGTGATCGCCTGCGGCAGCTGCGCCATCTCGGGCGGCCCATTCAAGAAAAGCTACCATGTAGCCATGGGTATCGAAGATATAGTCCCGGTCGACGTATTTGTGCCCGGTTGCCCTCCCCGCCCTGAAGCCATGATCTACGGAATCATGCAGCTCTCTCGCAAAATCAAGGTGGAGCGCTTCTTCGGCGGAGTCAACCGTCAGGAAAGCCAGAAGGAGTTTCTCGCGGCTCACCCTGTCCCCGGTGTAAATGACTGATCCTCTCCTGTCTATTATAGTTCACGCTAATTCCAATAACAATCAATTCAAGCATCATAAATGGCTGATATTAAAGGAATAATCACTTCTCTGTTCCCGGACATCAACTATACTGACGGATCCGTCGGACTAATCACCGTCGACAGCAGCAAGTGGCATGAAGTAGCTGCTGCTCTGCGCGACAACGAGCAGCTCCGCTTCGACTACCTCATCACCATCATCGGTATGGACTGGAAAGAGGAGGGACTCGGGTGTATATACTACCTCAACTCCACCGAGTTTAACCACTCTATCTCCGTCAAAATAATAGCAAAAGGCGACCGTGACCTCCCTTACATCCAGAGCGTTCACGACCTCTGGCACATCGCCACTATCTACGAGCGCGAAGTCTACGACTTCTTCGGCATTATCTTCATCGATAACCCCGATATGCGACGCCTCTTCCTTAACCTCGACTGGAAAGGATTCCCCCTCCGCAAGGATTACGATAACTCGCCGGATATCAACCCCGTATCTATCGAAAACGAGCGCCAGACTGACTTCACTGACGTATGGCACCTCGGCGAGGACGGCAAACCCGTAAAAACCGAACGCCGCATCTTCACTGATGAGGATTTCGTAATCAACATCGGCCCGCAGCATCCCGCCACTCACGGCGTGCTCCGATTCCGCACCGCTGTCGACGGCGAGACTATCAAGAAAATCGACATATACCTCGGCTATATCCATCGCGGCATCGAAAAAATCTGTGAAGTCGACACCTATCCCCAGTCACTTCACTTCATGGATCGCCTTGACTACTTCTCGGCTCATCCTTACCACCACTGCCTCTGTATGGCCATCGAGGAAGCTGCCGGAATCACCATCTCGCGCCGCGCCCAGGTAATCCGAGTGCTCATGGACGAGCTCTCACGCATCGCCTCCCACTGCCTCTTCATCGGCACCTACTGCATGGACCTCGGCGCTACAACGATGCTCTTCTACACCCTGCGCGTCCGCGAGCAGATCCTCGACATCTTCGAGCGCACCTGCGGCGCACGCATGACATTCAACTACGACGTCATCGGCGGCGTAATGCAGGATCTTGACCCCAACTTCGTCAGCGACGTCAAGGCGCTCCTCGAAGTGCTCCCCCGCAACATCGCCGAATACAATAAGATATTCACTGGCAACGTTATAGCCCGCAACCGCATGGAAAACGTCGGCGTTCTTTCACGCCACGACGCTATATCCTGGGCCGTCACCGGCCCCAACGGCCGTGGCTCAGGCTGGGCTTGCGACGTCAGAAAGACCCACCCCTACAGCATCTACTCCGAGCTCGACTTCGACGAGGTGGTGCGCCACGAAGGCGACGCCATGGCTCGCTTCAAAGTCCGCATGGACGAGATGACACAGAGTGCTCGCATCATCGCCCAACTTATCGACAACATCCCCGAAGGCGAAATCTGCGTCAAAGTGCCTAAAGTGCTCAAGCTCCCTGTAGGCCACTGGTTTAAAGCCGTCGAAGGCTGCCGCGGTCTCTTCGCCGTCTACATCGAGAGCGATGGTGGCGTCAACCCCTACCGCCTCAAGATCGTGCCCCCTTGTCTGCCCGCCGCTGCCGTCGTCGACCACATCACTGACGGTCAGAAGATTGCCGACCTTATCACAATCGGTGGCTCTCTCGACTATATAGTCCCTGACATGGACCGCTAACATTTGATATACATATTATATATATAACATCAACCCATCTTATCAGTCATGCAAGACTTCTCGATAGCGACATCCTGGTTTCACTCCCTATTGACAGGTTACATGCCCCAGTGGTGTGCCATCACACTCGAATGCCTCCTCATAGGCGTAGGACTCCTGCTCCTTTACGCCCTTCTCGCACTGTTCTATATATGGTTTGAACGCAAAGTCTGCGCCGCTTTCCAGTGCCGCCTCGGTCCTAACCGCGTCGGCCCCTGGGGTCTGCTCCAGAGCTTCGCGGATATGTTCAAGATCCTTATCAAAGAGCTTATCTCGCTCAACCACACTGACAAGTTTCTCTTCGCCCTCGCGCCCTACCTGGTGATCATCGCCTCAATGCTCGCATTCGCCGTCCTACCCTGGGGTAACGGCCTGCAGATCATCGACTTCAACGTAGGCATCTTCTTCCTCGTTGCAGTTTCCTCAATAGGCGTCCTCGGTATCCTGCTTGCCGGCTGGGCCTCTAACAATAAGTTTACTCTCATCGGCGCCCTCCGCTCCGGTGCCCAGATGATCTCCTATGAGCTCTCTATCGGCCTCTCGGTAATAACCATGGTAGCCCTCGCAGGCACCATGACCGTTGGCGGCATCGTCGAGGCTCAGGAACACCTCTGGTTCATATTCTCAGGCCATATCCCCGCCATCATCGCCTTCGTGATCTTCATGATCGCCGGCACAGCCGAGACTAACCGTGGCCCGTTTGACCTCCCCGAAGCCGAAAGCGAGCTCACCGCCGGTTACCACACCGAATACTCCGGTATCCACTTCGGCTTCTTCTACCTGGCCGAATACCTCAACCTGTTTATCATCTCCGGCGTCGCAGCCCTCCTGTTCTTCGGCGGATGGATGCCCCTGCATATCCCCGGCTGGGACGGATTCAACCACATCATGGACTACATCCCTTCAGTCATTTGGTTTATCGGCAAAGCTATCGCACTTTCATTCATAATCATCTGGTTCAAATGGACTTACCCACGTCTCCGCATCGACCAGCTGCTTACACTCGAATGGAAATACCTCCTCCCCATCAACCTCGTCAACCTCGTAGTGATGGTACTCGTCATCGTCTACGGTCTTTACTTCTGATTAATAATTAATAAACTGATCAATATTTATCCTCACAATCCATAAATCTAATAATTCCTATGAGTGAGAAATTCGGAAAAGTGGCTCAGGTTATCGGACCTGTGGTCGACGTGATATTTGAAGGCGATGATAACCTTATCCCGCCCATTTACACGGCTTTGAAAGTTGACCGCCCCGACGGAACACAACTCATCCTCGAGGTAGAGCAACACATAGGCGAAGACACAGTGCGCTGTGTCGCTATGGAAAGTACTGACGGCCTCCAGCGCGGCGTTCGCGTCGACAGCCTCGGCCAACCTATCTCTGTTCCTACCGGCGACCAGGTTAAAGGACGCCTCCTTAACGTCATCGGCGATGCCATCGACCAGCTGCCTAAGCTCGACGAGACCAACACCCGCTCCATACACCAGCCGGCTCCCGAATTCGAAGACCTCGCTATCGGCACCGAAATCCTCTTCACCGGTATCAAAGTCATCGACCTCCTCGAGCCTTACTCAAAGGGTGGTAAGATCGGCCTCTTCGGCGGTGCAGGTGTAGGTAAAACCGTGCTCATTCAGGAACTCATCAACAACATCGCCAAAGGCCACAACGGTTTCTCAGTGTTCACAGGCGTAGGCGAACGTACCCGTGAAGGTAACGACCTCCTCCGTGAAATGATCGAAAGCGGTATTATCAAATACGGCGACAAATTCCTCGAAGGTATGGAACGCGGCGAGTGGAATCTTGCTGACGTGGACATGAACGAAGTAGCAAAGTCACAGACCACACTGGTGTTCGGCCAGATGAACGAGCCCCCGGGCGCACGTCTCCGCGTGGCCCTCTCAGGACTTACAGTGGCTGAGCAGTTCCGCGACAACGAAGGCGGTGGTAAAGATATCCTCCTCTTCATCGACAACATCTTCCGTTTCACCCAGGCAGGTTCTGAGGTATCAGCCCTTCTCGGACGTATGCCATCAGCCGTAGGTTACCAGCCCACCCTCGCATCTGAAATGGGTATGCTTCAGGAGCGAATCACATCTACTAAAAACGGTTCAATCACCTCAGTGCAGGCCATCTACGTCCCCGCTGACGACTTGACTGACCCCGCTCCCGCCACCACATTCTCATTCCTCGACGCCACCACCGTGCTCTCTCGTAAAATCTCCGAGCTCGGTATCTATCCCGCCGTCGATCCCCTCGAATCCACTTCACGTATCCTCGACCCCAACATCATCGGCGAAGACCACTACAACACCGCCCAGGCCGTCAAGCAGCTCCTCCAGAAGTACAACGAGCTCCAGGACATCATCGCCATCCTCGGTGTCGACGAGCTCTCTGACGAGGATAAACTCGTCGTAGCCCGCGCACGCCGCGCCCAGCGATTCCTCTCCCAGCCATTCTTCGTGGCCGAGCAGTTCACAGGACTCCCCGGCGTAATGGTGCCCCTGAGCGAGACCATCCGTGGATTCAAGATGATCCTCTCCGGTGAAATGGACCAGTATCCCGAACAAGCATTCCTCAACGTCGGCACCATCGACGAAGCAATCGCCAAGGGCAAAAAGATGCTCGAGGAAGTCAAATAAGGTTACACCGGATCACCCTCTATTAACTATATCAATCTATCCACACAATGATACTGAAAGTCATCTCAACTGACGATGTCCTCTTCGAAGGTGAAGTCACCGCCGTACACCTCCCCGGCACCCTCGGCGCTTTCACCGTCCTCAAGGATCACGCCTCGCTTATCTCATCGCTCACTCCCGGCAAGGTGCGCTACACCCTGGCCGACTCCGGCGAAGAGAAAGCTGTGGACGTTTCCGGCGGCATCGTCGACGTTGACGACAACGTAGTGTCAGTCTGTATCTACTAATGCCGATGAAATCAAAACTTATCCTCACAATAGCCTTCGCACTCCTGGCATTGATCCTCCCCGCTAACCTCCGGGCCGAGGATCACGACGGCGACAGCGGCGAAATCAAAGTCAAGGAGACGATTTTCGAGCATCTCGGCGACGGTTACGGTTGGGAAGTGCCCTTCAACCACCATAAGCGCATTCCCCTCCCCGTAATCGTCTGGGGTACTGACGGTCTTCACGTTTTCTCATCATCTCGTATCGACCACGGACAGACCTACGTCGACGGCAACGCAACATTCAAAGTCGCCGGCCCTGACTCCCCCTACAAAGGCAAAATCGTCGAGATCGTCGACGGCAAGGAATCCAAGCCTTTCGACATCTCCATCACTAAAAACGTATGCGCCATATTCATCTCAGTGCTCGTAGTCATCTGGCTCATCCTCAACGTAGCCCGCTGGCATCGCAACATGGGCACAAAGGCACCCCGCAAAATGACCGGTGCCGTTGAATCGCTCATAATGTTTGTCTACGACGGCGTTATCAAGCCCACCCTCAAGGAGAATGCACAACGCTTTGCCCCCTACCTCCTGACCGTATTCTTCTTCATCCTGGTGATGAACCTCCTCGGCCTGGTGGTAATATTCCCCGGCGGTGCCAACCTTACCGGCAACATCGCCGTGACTCTCGTGCTCGCGCTCTTCACATTCTTCATCACTAACCTCTTCGGCACAAAGCACTACTGGAAAGAAATCTTCAACCCCGACGTCCCCTGGTGGCTGAAATTCCCCCTCCCCATCATGCCCCTGATAGAGATATTCGGTATGTTCACCAAGCCCGCCGCCCTCACCATCCGTCTCTTCGCCAACATGATGGGCGGACACATGATCGTCATCGTGCTTACGCTGCTTATCTTCATCTTCGCATCCATGGGCCCCGTAGTCACCGGCGCCACCACAGTAGTATCAGTACTCTTCTCAGTATTCATGCTCTGCATCGACGTCCTGGTAAGCTTCATCCAGGCCTATGTGTTCACAATGCTCTCAACCCTCTTCATCTCCCTGGCCCAGGAAAAAGGCCACGATGAGCACCACCAAGAGCATGACGAGCACTCCACTGAAACAATCCCCGCCCCGGCAGCCCCGGCAGCCCCGGCAGCCCCGGCGCAACCCTCCACCCCTCTACCCCTCAAAACAAATTAAAACTTTAAATAATTTACCATAACAAACTTTTAAACATTTAGAACTATGTTAGCAATGATTTTAGCAGTTATCGAAGGAACTCTCGGTATTGGAGCATGTATTGGCGCAGCTATCGCAGCTATCGGCGCAGGTATCGGTATCGGTCGTATCGGTGGTTCAGCTATGGAAGCAATCGCTCGTCAGCCCGAATCTACTGGCGACATCCGAAGCAACATGATCGTTATCGCTGCACTTATCGAAGGTGTAGCTCTCTTCGCTGTGGTTGTCTGCCTCCTGGCTATGTTCCTCTAATATATCATCTGTTGTAAATCTTCACCCGATTAAACAATGGAACTTTTCACGCCTGATTTCGGTCTGGTATTCTGGATGTTCGTCTCGTTTGCCATCCTCTTCTTCATCCTATGGAAGTGGGGCTGGCCCGTGATTCTGAAAGGAGTGTCTGACCGAGCCGACCTCATCGACAAAGGTGTGGAGTATGCTCAAAATGCCAAGGAACAGCTTGACCATGCCCGCGAAGAGGCGGAAAAACAAATTGCGCAAGCCCGTCAGCAGCAAGCCGAAATGCTCCGCGAAGCCGACAAGATGAAATCACAGATCATCGAGGAAGCCCGCTCTGCAGCTCAAGCCGAAGCTAAAAAAGTGATGGACGCCGCAAAACTTTCTATCGAGCAGGAACGAAAAGCCGCTCAGTCGCAATTCCGCGACGAAGTCAGCGATTTTGCCCTGCAGATTGCACGTAAAGTCGTACGCCAGGACCTGGCTAACGAGCAAGCCCAGCAGAAACTCGTAGGCTCGCTCCTCGACGAAATGGAGAAACAAAACTAAAACGTTACACCCGATGAACGATGGTCTTATACCCGGTCGTTACGCCAAGGCGCTGCTCGAATTCGCTGCCGAGTCCGACGATAATGCACGCATCTACTCGATGATGCACACCCTCGACAACTCTATGGCCGCTCAGCCCGCCCTCCGTAAAGTCCTCGCCAACCCCTTTGTCCAAAACGACGACAAGATTCACCTTCTTGCCACCGCTGCCGGCGCAAAGGCTGACGATCCGGTGTTCAACCGATTTGTAAATCTCCTTGTCAAAAACAACCGCATTGACTTGATGCGCGAAATCGCCATCGCTTACATGCAGCTCTACCGCAAGGTCAACAATATCTACCTTGTCCACGTCACCTCAGCAGCCCCTCTCAGCCCCGCCGACGAGAATCGCCTCAAAACATTGATCGAATCTCATCTCAAAGGCGCCAAAATGGAATACTCTTCTGATGTTGACCCGGAGCTCATCGGCGGTTTCGTCGTTACTATCAACAACGAGAAGCTCGACGCTTCAGTGGCCGACGAACTTCGTCAACTGCGACAGAAACTTTTAAGCAATTAACACACTTCTCCTGACCAATGATCAATCCATCTGAGATATCTCAAGTTTTAAAGCAACAGCTCGACAACGTTTCCTCAAAGGTCTCTTTTGAAGAAACAGGCTTCGTTCTCGAAGTTGGCGATGGTGTGGCTCACGTGTACGGTCTCGACAACGTCTGCGCCAACGAACTCGTCGAATTTGAAAACGGCGTCAAGGGAGTGGCTCTCAACCTCGAGGAAAGCAACGTCGGCGTAATCCTGCTCAACAACGTCAATTCCGTCACTGAAAATATGTCAGTGAAACGCACCGGCGAGATCGCTTCCATCCACGTTGGCGACGGCCTCTTCGGCCGCGTAATCAACGTCCTCGGTCAGCCCATCGACGGCCGTGGCCCCATCGACGGAGAGCTCCTTCCCATGCCCCTCGAGCGCAAGGCTCCCGGCGTTATCTTCCGCCAGCCCGTGACTCAGCCGCTCCAGACCGGTATCAAAGCTATCGACTCTATGGTCCCCATAGGCCGCGGTCAGCGCGAGCTTATCATCGGCGACCGTCAGATCGGTAAAACTGCCATTGCTATCGACACTATCATCAACCAGCGCAAAAACTTCGAAGAAGGCAAACCCGTCTACTGCATCTATGTAGCCATCGGACAGAAAGCCTCCTCTGTTGCCGCTACGGTTGAAACCCTCCGTCAGCACGGCGCCCTCGACTACACCGTAGTCATCGCAGCCACCGCCTCTGACTCTGCACCTATGCGCTACTACGCGCCATTTGCCGGCGTAGCCATCGGCGAATACATCCGTGACACCGGCCGCGACGCCCTCATCATCTACGATGACCTCTCGAAGCAGGCCGTTGCCTACCGCGAAATCTCCCTTATCCTCAAGCGACCCTCCGGACGTGAAGCTTATCCCGGTGATATCTTCTATCTCCACTCTCGTCTGCTCGAGCGCGCCGCCAAGATCATCGACAACCAGGCCGTGGCCGAAAAGATGAACGACCTCCCCGCTTCGCTCAAAGGCAAAGTAAAAGGTGGTGGCTCTCTGACCGCACTCCCCGTCATCGAGACTCAGGCCGGCGACGTTTCAGCCTACATCCCTACTAACGTTATCTCCATCACTGACGGCCAGATCTTCCTTGAGACCGCACTCTTCAACCGAGGCATCCGTCCCGCTATCAACGTAGGTATCTCCGTATCGCGTGTAGGTGGTAACGCGCAGATCAAGTCGATGAAGAAAGTGGCCGGTACCCTGAAGATTGACCAGGCTCAGTTCCGCGAGCTCGAATCCTTCACCAAGTTCGGTGGCGACATCGACCCCGTGACCGCCCGCGTTATCGACAAAGGCCGCAAAAACGAACGTCTCCTCATCCAGCCGCAATACACCCCTATGGAAGTGGCCGACGAGGTTGCCGTAATCTTCTGCGGAACCCAGGGCCTGCTTGAAAATGTTCCCCTTGACAAGGTAGCCGAGTTCGAGAAACTGTTCCTTCAGCTCGTTCACGCTAAATACCCCAAGGCTCTTGATGAAATCCGCGCCGGTAAGCTCTCCGACGAAGTTCGCGAGACTCTCACCAACGCCGCTGCTGAAATCTCTGCAAGATATAAATAATCCACTCCACCTCACTCCTCATCTTTTTTCATAATTGTAAAACCACGGTTACGAAGCGCGGGGAATCTCCCCCTATTAACCCCGATTCCCCGCCCTTCTTAACACTTTTGACCGCAAAACATCATAAATGGCAACACTCAGAGAACTTAAAGGACGTATCGGCTCGGTAGCCTCCTCCGAAAAAATCACCGGAGCCATGAAAATGATCTCTTCAGCTAAAATGCACCACGCTGAAGCCGCTCTACGTCGTCTCCTACCCTTCCGCCGCCAGATTGAGCACATCCTCGGAAACCTCCTTACTGCCGATGCCGAGTTCAGCTCCCCTCTGACAGTAGCACGCGATGTAACCTCTGTCGGACTCGTTGTCTTCGGCTCCGACGATGGCCTTTGCGGTGCCTACAACATGAACATCCTCAAGCAGGTAATCGTCAACATCAATGACTACCGCGCCCGGTATGGCGACTCGGTCAAAGTCACCATTATCCCCATCGGTAAAAAAATTACCAAAGCTTCCCGTAAACTCGACATCCCCGGTGTCACCGTCAGCGAGCCTGACGGCATCAACTCCAAGTCTACCGGCGACGACGTCAAAACATTCACCCGTCAGCTCGAATCTTCATTCATCGACGGCACTTTTGACCGAGTCGACCTCCTATACATGAACTTCCAGAGTGTAAGCCGCCAGCGGCTCCGCACTGACAATATACTCCCCGTAGTCCCGGCATCATTCCTTCCCGAAGGATCAAAGGTCGTATGCCGCCCCTACATCTTCGAGCCCGACGCACAGTCAATCTTCGTCTCAGTGCTCCCCATGTTCCTCCTCGCCGCCATGCAGGAAGTATTCACTGAAAACCGAGCCTCAGAGCAGGCCGCACGCATCATGGCCATGCAAAGCGCCAACGACAACGCCCAAAAACTCCTCGAAGAGCTCCAGCTCGAATACAACAAACTCCGCCAGCAGAGCATCACCACTGAGCTCCTCGACATCGTCGGCGGTCAAGTCAGATAATCCCACTGAATTTCATTTCACTTTTTACATTTATTATAAGTAGTTTTCCAATATGGGTAGTGTAAAAGATTACTTCTCAAACCTCGGTACCGGCATCATGAGCCTAATCAAAGGCCTCCAGGTCACCGGAAAAGAGTTTGTCACGCCTAAAATTACAGAAACCTATCCCGACAACCGCGACAACCTGCCCGTTGCACCACGCTTCCGCGCCATCCTCGAGCTAATCTACGACAAGGACGGCAACCACCGCTGCATCGCCTGCGGAACCTGCGAGCGCGTCTGCCCTAACGGCACTATCTCCCTCGACATCTCTACCCGCGAGACATGGGACGGCAAAAAGAAAAAGCACCTCGACAAATACATCTACGACCTCGGATGCTGCACATTCTGCAACCTTTGCGTGACCAATTGTCCTACCGACGCCCTCGCTTTCTCTAATGACTTCGAGCAGGCCGTGTTCACCCGCGATAAGCTCGTCAAGCAGCTCAACTATCTCCCTGACAAGCCTGAACCACAGCCCACTCCTGAAGAGATAGAGAAACTCAAGGCCGAAAAAGAGGCTAAGATCGCCGCCGCAAAAGCCGCCGCCGAAGCCAAGAAAAAAGCCGCCGCTGCAGCTGACCAAGCTCCCGCTCCCGCCGCCGCTGATGATGCCCCGACTCTCAAAGCCGATGACCCCGCATCAAAAGCTCTCGCTGCCGCCGCCGGCGACCCCGAAAAAGAGGCCCGCATCAAAGCAGCCCTCGAAAAAGCCGCCCGCCTCAAAGCCGAGCGCGCAAAAGCGGCCGACCAAAACTCTGACGACACCCTCAAAGCATGATTTGAATTTACTTAGAAATCAACATAATGGATTCATTAGGAAGTAGCATCGTTTACTGGATAATCGCCATCGCGATTGTCGTCTTCTCTCTGCTGACGGTCACCACCCGCAAGATCCTGCGGGCCGCGACCTACCTCCTGTTTGTACTCTTCGCTACGGCTGCCCTTTACATCAAGCTCGACTACGAGTTTCTCGGCACCGTGCAGATTGCTGTCTACGCAGGCGGTATTGTTGTCCTCTTTGTGTTCTCGATTTTCCTGACCACTCACCCCGGAAACAACTCCCAGCAGCTCACTTCGCGTAAAGAAGTTTTAGGTTTAATCGGAGCAATTGCTGTAGGTCTCGTCACCGGCTGGGCGCTAATCACCCGCTGCGCTGACCTGCTGACCTCACTCCCCGAAATGGATAACCCTGACATGCACACCATCGGTAACATCATGATGGGCACCGGTCACGGCCAATATCTCCTCCCCTTCGAGGCTATCAGCGTCCTCTTGCTCGCATGTATAATCGGCGGCGTTGTCGTTGCCCGCAAACGCTAATGTGACCTATGGATATTACATTGATATACTACCTCATCCCGGCTCTGGTGATGTTCTGCTGCGGAGTCTACGGTTTCCTTACCCGCCGCAATATGATCGCAATGCTCATCTCCCTGGAGCTGATGCTCAACGCCGTTGACATCAACTTCGTGGTGTTCAACCGTTACCTCTTCCCCGGCTCGACCGAAGGAATGATGTTCACCCTATTCAGCATTGCTATTGCTGCCGCTGAGACGGCGCTCGCTATCTCGATTATTATTAACCTCTACCGCGTCAGCAAGAATATTGACGTGCGCGCGGTCACTGAAATGAAATTCTAAGGCAATATGGACGCAACAATTCCCGTATTAATCCTTGCCATACCGCTTTTTATGTTCCTCCTGCTCGGCCTCGGAGGAGTTAAAATGCGTCCCGTGGTAGCCGGTGTGCTCGGCACACTCGGCATGGGCACCGTGCTCGTTTTGTCCTACTACACGGCTTTCACTTACTATTTCTCCGGTAACCCGCTCTTTGTCGATGGTACTGACCGCCTCCAGTGCATGATATTTGACACCACCTGGCTTCAGTTCACTGACAATCTCGTAATAAAGCTCGGCTTCCTTCTTGACCCCATCTCAGCTATGATGCTTATCGTTATCCCTACGATTTCATTCATGGTTCACCTCTATTCTATGGGTTATATGCACGGCGAGAAGGGCTTCCAGCGCTACTACGCTTTCCTGTCGCTCTTCAGCTTCTCGATGCTCGGTCTGGTGGTTGCCACCAACATTTTCCAGATGTATATATTCTGGGAACTCGTGGGTGCTTCTTCATTCCTGCTAATCGGCTTCTTCTACACCTCGCCCGCCGCTGTAGCTGCTTGTAAGAAGGCATTTATCGTCACCCGATTTGCTGACCTGTTCTTCCTCATCGGTATCCTCGTCCTCTCGTTCTATACCCAGACGTTTGACTTCCTCTCGATGACCAATAACCCTGAAGGGGTACTCGCCTCAATGGGTGGCGCCACTTTCATGGGAGCTTCGGTCATGACCTGGGCACTCGTACTTATATATATAGGTGGTATGGGCAAATCAGCGATGATGCCCCTCCACATCTGGCTCCCTGACGCTATGGAAGGCCCCACCCCCGTCTCGGCTCTTATCCACGCCGCGACAATGGTGGTTGCCGGTGTTTACCTCGTAGCACGTCTCTTCCCGCTCTATCTGCTTGAGGAGGCAGCTCTGATGGTTGTCACAATCGTAGGCTGCGTCACAGCATTCTACGCCGCAGTGGTAGCCTGCACTCAGATCGACATCAAGCGCGTCCTCGCCTTCTCCACCATCTCGCAGATCGCCTTCATGATGGTAGCTCTCGGTGTTGCACGCCCTGAGATTCACCACGGCCTCGGCTACATGGCTTCAATGTTCCACCTCTTCACTCACGCCATGTTCAAGGGGCTCCTCTTCCTCGGAGCAGGCGCACTCATCCATGCCGTTCACTCCAACAATTACACTGAGATGGGTGGTCTCCGCAAATACATGCCTATCACCCACATCACATTCCTCATCGGATGTCTTGCCATCGCCGGCATCCCTCCCTTCGCCGGCTTCTGGTCAAAAGACGAAATCGTCAGCGCAGCTTTCGAGCTCCACTGGTTCTGGGGCGCTTGGCTGCTGCTCGTAGCCGGTATGACTGCGTTCTATATGTTCCGTCTCTACTTCCTGGTATTCTGGTGGGAAGATCGCGACTACAAGGCTGAAGGCCTCCACACCCCCCATGATTCACCCTGGACCATGTCACTGCCGCTGATTATCCTCGCTGCCATATCTACCGTATGCGGATTGATCGACTTCGGTAAATATGTCACCTTCGATGGTCAGGAATACAACATCCACCTCAACGGCCCCATCGCCATCACAAGCGTCATCGTAGCTCTCATCGGCATCCTCTTCGCCATGAAGCTCTACCGCGTCAAGAACGACAACCCCCGCGCCATGGCCGACTCTGCCCGCTGGCTCTGGGAGGCTGCCCACCACCGCTTCTACTGGGATGAGCTCTACCTCTTCATCACCCGCCGCATCATCTTCGACGGTATCTGCAAGCCTATCGCTTGGTTTGACCGCCACGTCATCGACGGCGCTATGAACGGCCTCGCCTTCGTCACCAACAAAGCTTCCGTTGCCGTCAAAGGTCTCCAGAACGGAAAAGTACAGATGTATATCTGGTGGTATCTCATCGGTGCCGTCTTACTGGGTGCTGTCACTGCCTTCTGTGTGTTATGAATATGATTAATGTAACTGCAAATATAATAACTCAATGTTTTCTAACATATTAATCTATTTCGTGGTAATACCGGTGGTCATGCTGCTGTGTCTTGCCCTTTGCCAAAATATCCGGCAGATTCGCGCCGTTGCCGTTACAGGCTCAGTGGTGCTCACTGCCCTGTCAGTGTGGCTGCTCATCGACTATCTGGGCCTCCGCGCTGCCGGCGCCGATGAAGAAATGCTCTACACCGGTAGCTGGTCATGGTTCACACCGCTCAACATCAACCTCGCCGTTGGTGTCGACGGTATATCCATCGCCATGCTCATCCTCTCCTCTATAATCCTCCTTACCGGTAGCTTCGCTTCCTGGGAGATTCCACAGCCCAAGGAGTTCTTCCTCTGGCTGATCTTGCTCTCTACAGGTGTGTTCGGCTTCTTCATCTCGATTGACCTCTTCACCATGTTCATGTTCTACGAAGTGGCTCTTATCCCGATGTACCTGCTCATCGGTGTATGGGGCAGCGGTAACAAGAACTACTCGGCTATGAAGCTTACACTCATGCTCATGGGTGGCTCGGCTTTCCTGATGCTCGGCCTCATAGGTATCTACCACCACTCTGCTCCCGCCGGTCAACCGCTGACTTGGAACCTCCTCGAGATCGCCCGCAACGAGGCCATCTCTGAAGGCTGGCAGCGCTTCCTCTTCCCGATGACCTTCGTAGGCTTCGGCGTCCTCGGGGCCATGTTCCCCTTCCACACATGGTCACCTGACGGTCACGCATCTGCCCCCACCGCCGTGTCAATGCTCCACGCCGGTGTGCTCATGAAGCTCGGTGGCTACGGCTGCTTCCGCGTCGCTATCTTCCTGATGCCCCAGGCAGCTCAGGAACTGGCCTGGATATTCCTTATACTGACCGGTATCTCGGTGGTCTACGGTGCATTCAGCGCCTGCGTGCAGAACGACCTCAAGTATATCAACGCTTACTCCTCGGTTTCTCACTGCGGACTCGTGCTTTTCGCCATCCTCATGCTCAACACCACAGCAATGACCGGTGCCATCATGCAGATGCTCAGCCACGGCCTTATGACGGCTCTCTTCTTCGCCCTCATCGGTATGATCTACGGTCGAACCCACACCCGCGACATCCGCGAGATGGGCGGCTTGATGCAGATCCTACCCTACCTCTCGGTCTGCTACGTAATTGCCGGTATGGCTTCGCTGGGTCTCCCCGGCCTTAGCGGCTTCGTCGCTGAAATGACCATCTTCGTAGGATCATTCGAGCACGCTGATATGTTCCACCGCTGCTTCACCATCGCTGCCTGCTGCTCGATCGTGATCACCGCTGTCTACATCCTCCGCGTGGTCGGCAAGCTCCTCTACGGCCCCGTCTACAACGAGCACCACCGCGAGCTGACCGACGCCAAGTGGTGGGAACGCCTCTCGACAGCTACCCTCGTGGTATGCGTCGCTGCTATCGGCTGCTTCCCCAACTTCTTCGCCGATCTTATAAAGACCACTTTCAGTCCTCAGATTTTCTCAGTTTTAGGCATGAACTAAACAAGACAGACACCAATGGATTACTCACAGTTTTTAGCAATGAAGCAAGAAATAGGATTGTTAATCGTATTTCTGTTAGTTTTCATCTATGATACATTTTTCAGCGACAAGGCTCGCAGTGCGCTCCCGGTAGTGAGCTGCGTTCTCTTCGCCATCTTCACCATATTCGGGTTCTGCCCCCTGCTCAAGGCCGACACCGTCGCTTTCGCAGGCATGTATGTCACCTCACCGGCCATCATCGCCATCAAAAATATCCTCAACGTAGGAGCGCTCATCGTAATGATTCAGGCCATCAAGTGGACCGACAGCGAGTTTACCTCCATCCGCCGCGGTGAGTTCTACGAGCTGATCATGCTTACCCTCTTCGGTATGTACCTGATGATGTCGTCGCGCCACTTCCTGATGTTTGTCATCGGCCTCGAGACCGCTTCGCTGCCTCTGGCCGCCCTCGCTGCCTTCGACAAAAACCGCTACGAGAGCCACGAAGCCGCCATCAAGTATATCCTGACCGCTGTATTCTCTTCAGCAATCATGATGATGGGTCTATCGCTCGTGTACGCCCTCACCGGCACTCTCTACTATCAGGGTATCTACTACGCCCTGATCGGCACTGACCTCACCGTGATGATCGTCATCGCTCTCGCATTCGTCATGGCCGGTTTCGGTTTCAAGCTCTCGCTCGTTCCTTTCCACCTCTGGACTGCCGACGTTTACCAGGGTGCTCCCACCCCCGTCACCTCTTACCTCTCGGTTATCTCCAAGGGTTCGGCTGCATTTGCCTTCCTGATGGTCTTCACCCAGGCTTTCGGCATCCTCTACGACGAGGTTTGGGAGTGGATGCTCTACGCCATCATCATCTGCACCATCACCATCGGTAACCTCTTCGCCATGCGCCAGCGCAACATGAAGCGCTTCCTTGCATTCTCATCCATCTCGCAAGCCGGTTACATCATGCTCGCCGCCATCGGATGCAATGCCATGGGCGTATCAGCGCTGATGTTCTATGTGCTGGTATATGTATTCTCTAACCTCGCCGCATTCGGTGTGATAGGGGCTATCGAAAATGCCACCGGCAAGCTTGACATGGACGACTATAATGGCCTCTACAAGACCAATCCCCGTCTGGCTTTCACGATGATGCTCGCCATGTTCTCTCTGGCAGGTATCCCCCCCTTCGCCGGATTCTTCAGCAAGTTCTTCGTCTTCACCTCTGCCCTTAACGGCACCGGCTCGGCCGCCCTTTATGTCCTCGTGCTTATCGCGTTGATCAACACTATTATATCTCTCTACTACTACCTCCTCGTGGTGAAAGCCATGTTTATCAACGAAAGCGAGAACCCCATCGCCACTTTCCGCTCGGCTTGCTCCGAACGCCTCGGTATGTGGATCTGCATGGCCGGCATTCTCGGTCTCGGCATCATCTCTTACTTCTACGACTATCTGCTTAACGTAGTTGCATAACGATATGGAAAAATATCCATCAGCAGCTGGTCCGATAGGAGTATTTGACTCCGGTTACGGCGGCCTCACAATCCTCAAGGAGATACGCCGCGCCATGCCTGAATATGATTACCTCTACCTCGGCGACAACGCCCGTGCCCCTTACGGCACCCGCTCGTTTGACGTAGTCTACCGCTTCACTCTCGATGCCGTGAAGGCTCTATTCAGCCGCGGATGCCATCTGGTCATCCTGGCCTGCAACACCGCCTCAGCCAAAGCGCTCCGCACCATCCAGCAGCACGACCTGCCGCTGCTCGACCCTGACCGCAGAGTGCTCGGCGTAATCCGCCCCACCGTCGAGGCCATCGGCAACATCTCCGATGGTACCGTAGGCATCATGGCCACCCCCGGCACCGTAAGCTCCGGCAGCTACGATATAGAGGTAGCTAAGTTCTTCCCCAAGTTCCGCACAGTCTCCGAGGCTTGCCCCATGCTTGTCCCATTAGTGGAAAACAAAGAGGCTGACGGCCCCGGAGCCGACTACTTCGTTCAGAAATATGTCGACCGGCTCTTCGAGCAGGACACTGACATTGACACCATAGTCCTCGCCTGCACCCACTACCCCCTCCTGCTGCCTAAGATTCAGAAAGCAGTAGCCGAGAGAGCCCGTGTGATTACACAGGGCGAGATTGTGGCTCGTAGTCTGGTCGATTACATGGAACGTCACCCCGACATGGCTGCCAAGTGCACCCGCGGAGGCACTTGCCGCTATCTCACCACTGAGAATCCCGACAAGTTCAACGACCTGGCTCGCATCTTCCTCAACGAACCCGTCAAGGTTGACCACATCGACATAATGTCATAACGACATCATGACATCAAGCGGAGCCTCTGGCTCCGCTTAGAGCCTGTCCCATAATATATGTTAACGCTGAGGTCGCATATCTCGGAGGGATTTTGAAGTTGGCGTGAGGGAGCAATGTTGTAGCATTGTGACCGAGCGACAGCTTCAAAATCACCCGATAGATGCGACCTCAGCGTTAACATATATTATGGGACAGGCTCTTATTTTGTGAAGCGGAGCTGCGATTTCAACAGCGGGAAATAGAATGTCAGTATAGCAGGTGGAGTCAAGGTAGCATACGCCTCACGGCCTTGCGGCTCCATTTCTGCATCATACCACTCCAGATCATAATGATCAGCAAAAGCTGTGGCTCGCAGCCGTCCTTTCAACATCCCGGGCATCCACAAGCTGCGGTTAGTCTCCGCCCCGGCCACATATATTATATCATACGTCCCGGCATCACCTCTCAGCACTGCCAAGTGGTACTCACCCCCGGGGCGAGCATACCGGCGATCGTTCTCGCGGTCAAGATAGCGCCAATATCCCTCAATCGGGTCATTTGACTTGCTCAGCCGTTCGGCTATCGTCTCCATAGTCCAGCCGGTCATCAGACTGGAGGAAGCCGAAGGCCACGTCTCAACTGTTGCCTCGGCCATATCCATCTCACCCTTAATGCTGACTGCAACATTCTCTATATCAAAGTCAAGACTATCTATACCGGCTATCTGCTTGCTGACGCGGCTACCGCCTGACACTGCCAACCGCCCTCCCTCTTTCACCGAAACAACTATCGTATTATACTCCCCTTTCGTGACATTAAAGTTACTTCTCACATCCGTTTGACTTACCTTCTCCTCATCACGGCATATCTCCACCTCAGCCTTTTCAGCCCCATAAGTAGAGAATTTATTATCTACTGATGTTGAGAGTGTTACATCTACCGAATGATCATCCCCGGAGAGCGTCACAGTTACTACTGTCTTTTCGCTGCGAGTCGCACCACGAAGCTTCAACAGCAGCTTTTCGGCATCACGACTGTCAGTCTTGACCGTCACCGCCGTATCCCTTACCACGCCTTGAAGTCCGAGCTGTAGCGTCTCACCCCTCAGCGGGATAAGTGTCAGAATAGCTAAAATTACGCCGGAGAGAAAACGTAGCATCATAGTTATTTCCCTAAAAATAAATCTTTTACCCGTAGAGCAAATTCCTCATCAGGGAGAGTGGACTCAAGCCATTGGATAGGATAGCCGCGCTTCTCCATCCCCCGAAACCAGGTCATCTGCCGCTTGGCAAACTGATGGATAGCTATCAGCAATTGCTCCATCATCTCCTCGCGAGCGAGTTGCCCGGTGACATAGAGGGTCAGATATTTGTATTCGAGCCCGTAATATATCAGGTCATCGGGTGATATTCCGCTGTCAATCAGTCGCCTTACCTCATCAATCATCCCTGATTCGACACGCTCTTTAAGTCGGCGCTCTATTCTGGCGCGACGGGTCTCGCGATCCACACTAACCCCTACCACAAGTGCATCTGTCACAGGGTGAGGTTTTGCTGCCTCGGCCGCATCAGGATGGTCAATATAATACTGCTGGATTTCAATGGCGCGTATCGCCCGCTTCACCGTGTCAACATCCGTAGTGTTATGAAGCACCTTCATCTCGGCAAGCATCTCGGTAAGCTCCTCAAGCGACCGGTCAGCGAGCCGCCGGCGCAGCTCCTCATTGGCGGGGACTTCGTAGAGCGACAATCCTTTGAGATATGACTCCACATAAAGCCCTGTTCCACCACAGATTATCGGCACTCGTCCACGGCTTCGGATATCCTCCACAGCAGCCCGGCAGTCGCGCAGAAATTCGTAAAGGTTATACTTATACCCGGCCGGCCGAATATCTATCAAATGATACGGAATCTCCTGATACTCATCAAGATCCTTCCCGGTTCCGAGATCCATCCCGCGATATATCTGTCGCGAGTCAGCGCTGATGATTTCACCCCCCACTGCACGCGCCACGGCCACTGCCTTGCGAGTCTTTCCCGAAGCAGTCGGTCCGGTGATTACTATCGTGCGGTAGAGTGTACTCATTTGGCATTGATTAAGCTTTATACTCTCCTGAAAGCCTTTTCAGCCATCGGCGGATACGGAAAAAAGGCTTGTCCTGATTGAAGCGCGCCACGTCAAGCCAGTGAATATCATTGAAATCGACGTCCCAGTCAGCAATACCGCGCAAGCGGAACATCGGGCGATAGTTCTTGATCTTATAGAGCCTGTTGCCGTCACGATCATAGGTTTTCCAGGCCATCGCCACATGATACAAGCGGTTGATCTCCGAGGCAAGTATCGGTGAGAGGTCGCGGTTGAAAAGGAGTCGCTGAAGCTGCGAGATGGAGTACCATGTACCCTCGAGCGACGACGAGTCAATCACCTCCTTATCCTTCACCGTGACTATGAAATGAAAAATATTTGACATCCCCTCTGCTTCACGGCTCAGATACATAAACCGCAGTGCGAAGTCGTTGACTTTCAGCCCTGAGAGATTCTCAAAAATATCGCTCACCTTCGGCATGGGCAGATGCTCGGCATAAGTGGTTTTAAGCGATGCCGGTGTGTCAATCTTGTTCTTGCCGGGGATATCATAGTCTTCAGTTTTATGAGTCAGATAGATAAAGTCATCGTTCATCACAAGGAATCTTACCCACGTCTTGCGTCCTTCGCGCTTGTATCCTCCTTCGACATCGCGCTCATAATAGGTCACGAGTGATGCGTAACGGGCTGTCATATAGACCACTGCGGCAAGCCAAAGTATCGCCGGCATCCAGCAGAAGTAAAATCCGTCGGCGCTGTTGATGTTGACGTTGATATAGATAAAATAGTAATAGATGATGGTCAGAACGGTGATGGCTCCGCTGATGATAGCGTGAAATTTCAGCTGATATTCACTCTCTTCCACAAGCAGGTGCCCTACGAATCCGCGCTCTACGGCCGTGCCAAACACTCTGACACATTTCCGGCATATATTGCTTCGGAAACCTCTGATTTTGTAGTACATACCTACGACAAGCGTCACCGGAGCCACAATAAGAACCGCGATAAATGGCAGATTATCGTTCAGCTCTCCCTCCTCAAAGTAGTTATAGAGCCATCCGTGACTGTTGGCCAGCAGGATAACCTCCATGATGATAGCCGAAAACAGTAGCGTGCGCGAGGCTATCTCCGATAGCTGGTAGCAGATACAGGCCCCTCGCGCGAAAGCTGAGCTCGAATAAAAGAGCATCACAAGCATCAGCGTTAACGCTATAATTGGCAGCCACGCCGCCGGTAACCACAACGACAGCAAAACTGGCAGGACAATCACTCCCGTCGAAACTACCCAATTCATCCATAGCGAGTAGACTATGCTTTCAAGGTCACGTCCTTTCGGAGCTCCAGCCATAATCAAAGATTTTTATTAAAGTAGTCAAGCATCCTCGAGTAGACGTTCAGACGCATATCGCAGCCGTTAATCGAGTGATTCATATTAGGATAGAGCCACAGGTCGCACCATTTTCCTGCACCCTGAAGCGCCGCGATATACTGCATGGTGTTCATCAGATGAACATTGTCATCGGCCGTGCCGTGCATGATAAGCAGCGGAATATTCATCTTGTCAACTGCCTCGATGGGAGCCGACTCGTTATATCCATCATCATTCTGGCCGGGAGTGAGCATATACCGCTCAGTATACACTGTGTCATAATACCGCCAGGAGGTCACCGGTGCTATCGCCACAGCGGCTTTGAAGGGCGAATCAGTGGCCGAGATGGCCATCAGCGTCTCATATCCTCCATAGCTCCAGCCGGTTATGGCTATTCTATTGGCATCCACGTATGGGAGCGATGCGAAGTAGCGCGCTGCCGAGCGAAGGTCTATCGACTCGTAATGGCCGAGGCGCTTGTAGACTATCGTCTCAAACTGGCGGTCACGGCCTCCCGTGCCACGAGGGTCAACACATACCACCACATAGCCCCGGGTGGCGAAATACTGACACCATTCCATGCGCCAGCGATTGACCACCTCCTGAGATCCCGGTCCGCTATACTGATTCATGATAACGGGATAACGCTTTGAGGGGTCAAACTGTTTAGGCTTGATGATATATGCGTTGAGTTTTATGCCATCAGAGGTGGTGATGGTGGTGAATTCCTTGGCTGGAGCATCGCCGTAACGCGCTGCATATTCCTTGTTGTCAATAAGTTGCCTTACCTCCTTACCTTTGTTGTCACAGAGCTTATAAGTAGGAGGCGTAGCGGCATCGCTCCAGTTGAGGATGAAGTAGTTCATCGCCGGGGTGAATGTCGCGATACCCCATCCGGTTGCTGCGGAAAGATCCTCAATTTTGCCCTTGGAGTTGATAGCCGAAATCACGCGGTTTATCGCGCCGTTGCGGGTCGACTGGAAGTAATGTCGCTCCTTATCGGCTCCGTAATAGGCTGTTACGTTGAAATCACCCGAGGTAATCTGCTCAAGCATCGTTCCGGCGTAAGAGTATTTGTAGAGGTGGGCATATCCGCTGCGCGACGATAGGATTATGAATCCGTCCTCGTTAAGGGTCAGATTCTCGTAAGTGGCCGTAGGAAGCCAAGCCTCTGACTGCTCGGTAAATATCGACTTTGCCACGCCGGAGCGGGGATTGACGGCGTAGAGGTCCATACGGCGCTGATCGCGGTCAAGAGTTGTAACTATAAGTCGTGACGGGTCGTAAGCATAGCTGATGCGAGGAATATACTCTATATTCCTGTCAGGCAGGGTAATATCCTTTACTTTACGAGTCTCCACATCGTAGCTGTGAAGCGTCACCACTGAGTTGGGCTGACCGGCAACAGGGTATTTATATGTATAGCTGCCCGGATAGAGGGCATACTGGTTCATCGGCTTGCACGAGCCCTGATATAGCTCGAAGCTATAGGCGGGCACATCGGCCTCATTATATTTCAGGAAGCAAAGTGTCAGATTATCAGGAGCCCACGCCATCGAGCAGTCAGTGACAAATTCTTCCTCGTAAGTCCAGTCAGGCACACCGTTGAGCACCTTGTTGACCTCGCCGTCACGGGTCACAGCCACCTCAGTATCATAATCTATCTTCTTGATATGGATGTTGTTATCCTCCACAGTGAATGCCACCATACGGCCGTCAGGAGAGAATATCGGGGCGCGCTGGCGCTCATGCTCCGTAGAGAGTGGGCGCAGGATGCGGCTGCGTATCTCGTAGACGTAATATTTCGCTGTAAACGAGCGGCGGTAAATCATCTCTTTATCAGTCCATACGAGTATCTTGCTGCCGTCAGGACTGAGGGTAAAGCCGTCGATCTCATCAAGTGTATTCTCACGGGTATGATTCAGCGCCATGACCGTCTCCACCGGTTTACCGGTCTTTGTATCAAGCCTTTCTATCTGCCGGGCATCGGAGTTATACACTAAGTAGGTCAAGCCGTCGGCCGAGTAAGCAGGCACAGGCTCGGCCTCGGGAGCATTGTCAGGATACACATATTTCGCCATAGCGGCATCCACTCCGTCGGCGGCTGACAGCTGCATGGCGCAAGCGACCATTATAGTAAGGATAATCTTCTTCATCTTAGAGACGATTAAAAAAGAGATAATTGGGCATCATTATCAGGCACATGTTTGCGCGGGGGCTCATGGTAACCGAAGTCAGAATCGGGCAGGTCGAGCCAGTCAGTGTTATCCAGTCCATCCTCAAGCGGACGCTGCTGCTTGCGGGGACGGCCACGCTTGCGCTTGGGCTCATCCACGGTCGGAGCATCCATCAGAGCCGGTTGGGCTGTCGCTGCCGCGAGTTTCTCGTTAGCTTCTGTCAACTTGGCTGTCAGCTCTTTAAGCTCGTTGCGGAGCTTTAGCTCAGAGTTGGCCTGATTATAAAGATTAGTCTCGATAGTCTGTCGGAGCGAAGCATTCTCTGAACGGAGTTTGTCGAGTTCCTCACCTCCGCCGTTAGCCTCGCTGCTTATTTTTTCAAGATCAGCCGTAAGTGACTTTACTTTAGCTTTCAGTTCGTTTATCTTGGCATCTTTGCGCTCCTTAAGCTGTTCAAACTCAGCTATCTTATCCTGGATTTGAGCCGCGATCTCAAGGTTTTCGTTAGCCTGAGTGAGATCCTCTCTCAGCCTTGCCACCTCGTTACGGAGATCATTTATCATCGTGTCGCTCATGGACGTCTTGGTCTCGAGCTGCTCCTTGAGGGTCTTCTGCCGCTCAGTTTCGGCTTTGGCAGCTTGGAGCTCAGCTTTGAGCTTTTCCACCTCCTCTTTAGCCGATTCGCCACGCCGCGATGTCACTATGCGCTCCTTCTCGGCACGCTGGGCTTTGAGCTGATTATCAAGGTCAGTGATACGGTCAGTGAGGGCACGCTTCTGGCGATCAGCGTTTGACTGCACTTTCTTAAGCTCCTCGCGCAGCCGCTGTGCATCCTCGCCGGAGCTTTCCATCTCCCGGAGAGTATCCTCAAGCTTCTTTTTCTCGGCAAGCAGGCGCTCCACCACCTCTGACTGCGACGTTTCGGCCGGGGTGGCACATCCGAGGTTTTCAAGACGGCGGCGCACTGACTTGTTGATATGGTCGTAGATATATTTGCGCTGGCTTTCGAGCGACAGTGACGTAGTCACAAACTCCGGCATCGTGGAGTTAAACAGCTGAATCACTGCATCAAATATATCGCCCGGCAGGCTATCGTCAGAGCTCTTGGGCTGCGGCTCTGCCTTCTCGGACGCAGGCTGCATCTCAGGCTTGGCTTTCTTGACCGGACGGATTGATGACTCTTCATCGTCAGGCTCCACGGGATCATTGCTATGGTCTACTGCGTATGTAGGCACTGAGGCATCATATTGATCTTCATCATCGTCATCTCCCGGTGTAAATCCGAGCGCGCTTTTTAGTCCATTCCAAAGTGACATAATGATATCGTTTATTTAATTTCTGTGGGTTTGGCCACCACACCTTTTCCTTTGAGTCCGTTAATCCCTATCTGCAGTGGGGTGTCAAATGTGACAACTCTCACATTTTCACTCTCATACTCCGCTTCCATGGCATCAAGGTACCCTACATCATAATACCCTTTCCCCGCAGCGGCGTCGATAGTGAAATATCCTACGCCAAACGAGGTGAGGTTCTGGAAGAAATGTGTACCCTGACTCGGCTCAATGCGATAGTTGGGAACCGACGACTCCACGATCAGTTTTGCTGACGAAATGGCGGGCCATTTCACCGGTATTCCTAACGCGGTGTCTGACGAGCCCCAGCGTCCCGGGCCTATCAGGATATAGTTTTCTCCCCGTGCCGTAAAGTTACGATTTATTTTTTCAATTTCACGTGCTATCAGCGAATTATTTGACGAAGAAAATGACTGCGGCCTTACGTAGACCACTGATTTGACATTTTCATATGTCCCGTGGCCGAGTGCTTTTTCTGACTTGAGCAGGAGCTTGTCCTCGGGCAGCGACATAAGTTTCTCGTCGACAGTCTCTTTGCGTTCCACTATGGGGCGTATCTGCAACCAGTAGAGGCGTCCTTTGGTCCGGCCGTTGTCGTCAATCATCCCGGCAAATTCTATCTCCACCGGGCGTGACATGGCTTTCTGCCCTGTAGAAAGCATGAAGTCAAGCGCTTCGGCTAAAGGTAACACTTTGTGGCGCAGGATGTTGTTAAACGTCACCACGCGGCGTCCCTCGCCTGCTTCATAGTCGCGAAGCACATTGTCACGGAAGTCGTAGGTCGAGACCATATACCTCAGCGCACCCTTCATGGCCATATCCTGCACCTTGATGCGGGCAAGGTTGAAGCTGTCGTCAATCTGGAAGTCATCGCTTACGTTATTGAGGTCAAGGGCAAGCATGCGGGTCTGGGTATCACGCAGTGCAAGCTCTATCTCGGAAGTCTGTATCACATTGTCGGGATGCCGGGGTGAGAAGCGTAGCCCCACACCTCCATCCACGATATATTTTCCGAGGCCTACGGCTATCTCCACCACCCCATCCTCGGGCCGTTCGTCGTTCACGGGATAATAGTTGAGCGACCGCCCTACGCCCGAAAACGATGGGAAATAGTATCCGTCGACATCTTTTCCCACGACCTCCTGGATAATCACTGCCATCTTTTCTTGATCGATCACATTTGATGTAGCAGTCATATATGCCTTTGAATCAGCATAGTACACTGATGCATATACGCTCTTGATAGCATCGGTCACAAGATTGAGCATGGCCTGCGGATCCTGAAGCTTAGGCACCATATACGTTGAGTAGATGCCCGCAAACGGCTGATAATGTGAATCTTCAAGCAGTGACGAACTGCGTATAGCCAGCGGACGGTCCACCACCTCGAATAGCGCGAGCAGATCCTCGCGTATCGTCTCGGGGAGACGTGCCGCAAGGAAGTGATGAAGTATCTCCTCATCAGGCAGGTCAGAGAGCGCTACGGGATAGAGGTTGTTGCTCTGCATGAATTTGTCAAAGATGTCAGTACAGAGCACCACCGTGCGCGGAATGTTGATAACAAGCCCGCCGAAGTCGTCACACACCGGATTTTTCTTGATTATCGAGTCAATGAAGGCTATGCCGCGCCCCTTGCCGCCAAGCGACCCCTCGCCTATGCGAGCGAAGTTGGAGTAATGGTCAAAGCGATCTTTGCGAAACACTGCCACCACGCCGCGGTTTTTCATCTTGCGATACTTGACTATCAGGTCAAAGAAGAATTTGCGGGCCTCCGGTGCATCCTCGAGCGACTTAAACCGGTGGCGCTTGATCTGCTCGGCTATCGGGAACATGGCGCGGGAGTAGAGCCAGCGGGATATGTCGTTGAACGAGGCGTGCCAATAAAGTGACTCGGCCGGGATATCGAAAATATGATCCTGGAGGTCACGCAGCGAGTGGAGACGGATGATCTCCTCGCCGGTCTCGGGATTGCGGATTATGAAGTCACCGAAGCCGAAGTTGTCAGTGATGGCGCGGCCCAGGTCTACGGGAAATTTCTTGGAGTTCTTGTCGATGAAGGTGCACCCCATCTCTTCCACGTCCGTCTCATTGCCTGCCTCTGACGATTCGAGGATGATAGGCAGGAACTTGTCGCGGCTGCGGAGCTCGCGGGCGAGGTTGATACCGGCTTTCTGGTCTTTGACACCGTGGCGGTTGAACGATACATCGGAGATCACTCCGAGGATATGATCCGAGTAACGGTCATAGAGCTCCATAGCCTCATCATAGTCGCGGGCGAGCATCACCTTGGGGCGGCCGCGCATTCGCAGCATCTGCTCGTGCTCGTTGAGGGCTTCAGTGGAAAATTCACGCGACTGGGCAAGCAGATATTTGTAGACCTGCGGGAGCACTGAGGAATAAAACCTCACGGAGTCTTCCACAAGGAGTATCATCTGCACGCCTACGCCGTTGACGTCATTGTCAGCGTTCATCTTGTCCTCGAGCAGCTTGATGATGGCAAGGAGCAGGTCCACGTTGCCGAGCCAGCTGAACACGTAGTCAATTCCCGTCATGTCCTCCGAGGCGAGGCGGCGTGACACCTCTTTGGAGAAGGGGGTCAGCACCACGATAGGGAGGTCAGGATGCAGGGCTTTGATACGCCGGGCGCCTGCTAAGGTCTCGCTGATATCGATACCCGGCATCGTGATCACGAGGTCAAATTTTGTCTTGGCAAGGGCATCGAGAGCCTCGTCATTGTCAGTGACACGTGACACTCGCGGCGGCGACGACAGGTTAAGAGCCACATACTCAAAATACAGCTGCTCTTCCACACGCCCGTCCTCCTCCATCATGAAGGCATCGTAAGGCGAGGCGATGAGCAGCACATTGAAGATGCGCCGCTGCATCAGATCCTGAAATGCCGTGTCCTTCAGTATTACCTGACTGAGGGCTTCTCCGTTATGCGTATCCATGCCAAGGGGCTTATCACTTGAAGATTATGGAATATTTGTTGATCAGTTCGGTAAACCGTTTGTCGCCGCGCAAGGGGGCTACGTTGAGATTGGCCTCGTCAGCCTTGGTCCAGTTGTGGAAGTTGGCATACCCTTTTTCGAGGGATGTGTTCATGCACTTGAACGCCTTGTCAGTATTCCCGACCCAGGCGTAAAGGCATGCGCCATAATAGTTTATCATGCCATCGTAGTCAGTGGCAGTGTCGAGGATGCGGTTCATCCAGCGCACGGCTTCGTCCTGGCGCTCAAGATACAGGAGGGCAAATCCGCGGAGGGAACGGACGTTATCGAAGTCGAAGTCCATATCAAGCACGCGCTCAAAGCAGCTCTGTGCGCTCTTGGTGTTGTTGCGGTATTTTTCGAGCATCCATCCGCGCAGGATGAATAGCTCGGGATTCTCGGGGTCGTTCATCGCGGCTTCGCTCAGGGCTACTGAGGCATCAGCATACTCTTTCAGCGCTATCTGTGCCTTGGCTTTGGCTATGAGTGCAGGGTTATTGTTAGGGTCTTTCTCAAGGGCTTTTTCGGCACACGAGAGGGCGTTTTCAGCATTTCCGAGGGCAAGTTCGATGGACGACTTAAGCACATAGTAGTCAACGTTGTTGGAGGTTGCTCCTACGGCATAATCGATGTTCATCTCGGCAGCATCGTAGTTGCCAAGCGCGTAGTAACATTCAGCAAGCGAAGCGTTTATACCGGGATATGACTCCAGACCATCATTGAGTATCTTGTCATAGTCAGCAATGGCAGCGGTGTAGTTGCAGTGACCCTGGGCTATCATGGCGCGAAGGTAGTAGAAGAGGCCGTTGCGGGGTGCCTGACGGATGGAGTTGGTCAGGCCGGCCACCACCACGGGATAGTCCTTGCGGCTGAGGTCAACCAGGCGAGCGAGTGCTCCGGGGGTATTGGCTTCGTCAGAGGAGATTGCCATGATGTAGTCCTCGACAGCGCCCTGGGTATTGCCCATCATGGTGCGGACGTCAGCGCGGCGCATATACACCGTGCTGCTGGCCGGAGTGAGGCCTACGGCGTTGTCAATAAGCTCGTTGGCAAGACCGAGGTTGTTTTCCTTGACAGCCACGCGAGCCAGACCGAAGAGGGCTTCCTGGCTGCGGGGGTTCATCTGCTGCATGATCTTGAAGTCGTTCTTGGCCTCGGCATAGCGTCCAAGGTTGTAGAGGGCGGTAGCGCGCTGATAGATAGTGACAAAGCTGCCGGGATTGAGCGCGAGCACGGAGTTGAGGTCAGCAAGGGCGTTCTCATACCGGTGGTTCATCATCTGAATGTTGGCGCGAAGGGAGTAGGCCTCGGAGCGCATATCCACCTCCGACTCGGGTATATACTTAAGAGCCAGGTCAATATCTGCTAAAGCCTTAATATAGTCGTCACGACGGTAATACTCGCTGGCGCGTCGGAAAAGTGCCTCATAATCATGGGGATCCTCGGCAAGCAGACTGTTATAGGCTTTCATCAGCGCCTCGGCCATGATATCTTCTGAGAGTGTCATTTCAGTCTGTGCCACAACGGTTTGCGATGCGGCGAGCAGAAGTGCTCCGGTTATGATTGATTTGAAATTCATAGCTTATAGTTGAAATGTGATAATGACTTTTTTAGAGTATGTTTACTTTTGACTTATGTTAAGATTTGAAATGGATTTTCGAGTATGTTTTTAGATTGAATGAAGGAGTTATGGGGTTCCATAATGACTGAATGAAAGCTGAAAGCAGGCCGGAAAGTCTGTTCAAAGGTTTCATTAAGTTAAAAGTAAACATACTCTTAAAATTGATTGATTGTCCGGCGTATTGCCACGAGGTGCTCAAGCAACTGGGGCAGAAGGTCGAGCCGCAGCATATTGGCGCCGTCGCTCTTGGCCACTGAGGGGTCAGGATGGGTCTCGATAAAGAGGCCGTCTACTCCGGTAGCCACTCCGGCGCGAGCTATCGTCTCGATGAGGTCGGGACGGCCACCGGTGACCCCTTTGGGCTGGTTGGGCTGCTGGAGGGAGTGGGTGGCATCGAGGATTACGGGGGCGCCAAATTTCTGCATCTCAGGGATGCCGCGGTAGTCCACCACGAGGTCCTGATAGCCGAAGGTGACACCACGCTCGGTGACAGCTACATTGTTATTACAGGCATCGCGCACCTTGTCGATGGCAAATTTCATAGCCTCAGGCGAGAGAAATTGCCCCTTCTTGATATTCACGGCTTTACCGGTGCGGGCGGCAGCCACGAGCAGGTCAGTCTGGCGGCACAGAAAGGCGGGTATCTGAAGCACATCCACATATTCGGCTGCCATGTCGGCTTCCTCGGGTGAATGTATATCCGTGACTACGGGCACGTTAAATTCACGTCCTACCTTTGAGAGTATCCTCAGGGCTTCATGGTCACCTATCCCGGTGAAGGAGTCGAGGCGCGAGCGGTTGGCCTTGCGGTATGAGCCTTTGAATACGTATGGTATGCCTAATCGCTCAGTTACTTTGACGATACTTTCGGCTATATCAAGTGCCATCTTCTCCCCTTCGATCACGCAAGGACCCGCAAGGAGGAAAAACATTGGCTGGCGGCGGATAGTTTCGAAATTAAATTCCATTATATATTTCCATTATATATTAATGTGGTTAGATTGATCTAAAACGTGGCAGGCGCTTACGGCATAGAGGGTAGCAGTCTCGGTGCGCAGGCGGTTGTTGCCGAGGGTCACGGCGGTGAATCCTGCATCGAGAGCTGAAGCTACCTCCGCAGGGGTGAAGTCTCCTTCAGGGCCTATGAGAATTATGGTGTCAGCCCCTGGGATGTAGAGGTCAGTGAAATCAGTGCGCTTTATCTCGTCATCGCAATACGCTATGGCTTTGACAGTTGTGCCGGCCATCGACTTGACTATCTCATTATACGGGGTCATCTCGTCGATCGTCGGGAGGGTGGCTTTGAGCGACTGTTTCATGGCCGATACAGCTATCTTCTCGAGGCGTTGCACCTTGAGCTCTTTGCGCTCACTGCGGGCGCAGAGCATGGGGATGATGCGGTTGACGCCCACTTCGGTGAGCTTTTCCGTGAGCCACTCCATGCGGTCAAGATGCTTGGTAGGAGCCACTGCCACAGTGATTTGCTGCTTCCATGGCAGGGGCGTGGAGGCGGCGGAGAGTATCTCCACACGGGCGCGCTTGGGGTGTGCCTCCGTCAGGCGGCACTGGTATGTAATGCCCTTGCCGTCAATGACCTGAAGCTCATCGCCATCCATCATGCGGAGCACCCTTACGGCATGCGCCGAGTCGCTCTCGGGCAGCTGCAGCGTGGTCTCTATGTCAGGGGCATAAAACTGTATCATTTCATCAGGGTATCATCTACATATCCATCAGGCTGATCGTCAGCAGCTTCTATCTCTTCGCGGCTGACGTCATCGCCATGTTTGGGGTTCTTGAACACGATAGCGAAGAGCACGCCTACGATCAGAGCATAGCCTGCAAAGATAAGCCAGGTAGTATCCCAGTCGCCTATGAGAACACCGTTTTCCCAGTGGCAGTAGTGGTTGACCACTGCTCCGGCGGCAAGAGTACCGATAGTAGCTCCGAGGCCGTTGGTCATCAGCATGAAGAGCCCCTGGGCCGAGGCCTTGGTCGAGGGGTCACATTGCTGGTCGACATACAGGCCTCCGGACACATTGAAGAAGTCGAAGGCCACACCGTAGACTATACATGACAGGAAGAAAAGTATCACGCCGGGATACGAAGGGGTGCCCAGGCCGAAGAAGCCGAAGCGGAACACCCAGGCAAACATGGCCATCAGCATCACAGTCTTGATTCCGAAGCGCTTGAGGAAGAAGGGGATAAGGAGTATGCAGAGGGCTTCGCTGACCTGCGAGATGGACACGAGCATCGTGGCATTGTTGGCGGCAAACGTGTCAGCATACTCGGCAACGCTCTTGAAGCTGGTCAGGAAGGGGCCGGCAAAGCCATTGGTCACCTGAAGCGACATTCCCAGAAGCATCGAGAAGATGAAGAAGAGTGCCATATCCTTGCGCTTGAAGAGCTTGAAGGCGTTGAGGCCAAACTGCTCGGCAACGCTCTGGCGGGGCTTGGGGGTGAGCTTACACTGCGGCAGGGTAAGGCAATAGAGGAAGAGCACGATGCTCAGCACGCCTGACACAAGGAATTGCATCTGCGTATACTGGAATTTGAAGTCGCTCTGCCCTAAGGTGAAGCCTAATTTACCATCCTCAAACGTCGCGCAGTTGACCACCCACATGGTGATGATGAAACCTACGGTGCCGAATACGCGTATCGGCGGGAAGTCTTTCACCGTGTCGAGGTGATGGTCTTTCAATATGGTGAAGGCGGTAGTGTTGGCAAGCGCGAGTGTTGGCATATAAAACGCTACACTTATGGTATATACGGCTATGAATGTGGCCTTGTCGGGTGTGGCTGACTGGAAGCCGAGCCAGCAGAGCATGATCATGGCAAGTCCGGCCACGAGGTGGCAATATCCAAGCAGTCGTTGAGGCTGCACAAACTTGTCGGCGATAATTCCCATAATCGTGGGCATGAATATCGACACAATGCCCTGAATGGCATAAAACCAGGATATTTCGCTTCCCATCCCGGCACTTCCGAGATAGTTGCCCATACATGTCAGGTAAGCTCCCCAGACGGCAAATTCCAGGAAGTTCATGACCGACAGCTTGAATTTAACTACGTTCATTTTTTTAGGTATTAGTCAGTATTTGATTCACGACGCTTCCGCTCCAGGATCTCCTTTACGCGGGCAGCTTCTTCGTATTCTTCATTGCGTATCAGCCTCTCGAGGGTGCGCTCGAGCTCCTCGATGGCATAGTTTTCGAGCTTGGGCTCGCCGGCGACATAGTCGTCAGGATCTTCGTAATCATCCGGACAATCGCCAATGAAGCCGTCATCTTCAGCATCTTCATCATCGTCATCACCATCCTCATTATCAGGATTTTCTTCACGTATTTCCATGATAAATCCGGTCTCGTCGAGGATCTCGCGGGTGGTGTAGACGGGGGCGCCGGTGCGGATGGCTATAGCTATGGCGTCGCTGGTACGGGAGTCGAGCTTGACCACCCGCTCGCCGTCGTCAAAGGTGAGCTCACACGAGAAGATCCCATCCTCAAATTTATAGATAAAGGCCTCGCGCAGCTTCACTCCGTAAGCATGTGCAAGGGCCACAAAGAGGTCATGGGTCATAGGACGCGGAGCCTTAAGTCCCTCTATGATAAGGGCTATCGATTGGGCTTCGGCAGGGCCTATCACCACCGGGATGCGGTAGGGGCCATTGACCTGCGCCAGTATCAGCGCGTAGGCGCCCTGCTGTATCTGGCTGTAAGAGATGCCGAGTATTTTGAGTCGTATGCGATTTTCCATATAGGTCAGTATTCTAAAGCATTATGTCACGCCCGGAGATCACTCCGCTGCCGAGACATATACGGCGGTCTTTGTCATAAATCACTCCGAATTGCCCGGGGGCTATCCCCTGCACGCGCCCTGCCGATTGGATCACGTATTCACCCTCGGAATCAGGCAGGCGGGTCAGCGTAGCGTCCATAAACTCAGGCGTATGGCGGTTTTTGAAGGTTATCGCCACGCCTTCGCAGCTGTCGGGCCACGGGTTTTCAGTTATCCAGTGCATCTCGGCAAGGTGGAGGGTGCGGCCATACTGCTTTTCAGTGTCATAGCCGCGGGAGACGTACACCACGTTGTCAGCCACATTTTTCCTTACCACATACCATGGGCCACCCGAGAGGCCGAGCCCTTTGCGCTGCCCTATGGTGTGAAACCAGTAGCCGCGGTGCATTCCGAGCTTCCGTCCGGTCTCAATCTCCACTATAGGGCCGGGGCGCTCGCCTAAGTGGCGGCGTATGAAGTCGTTATAATTGATTTTCCCGAGAAAGCATATTCCCTGGCTGTCGCGACGGAAGGCATTAGGCATCTTGGTGGAGATGGCTATCTCTCTGACCTCTGACTTGGGGAGGTCGCCGATGGGAAACATCAGGTGGCTGAGCTGGGTGTAAGTGATGCGGGCCAGGAAGTCGGTCTGGTCTTTGACTGGATCTACGGCGGTGCCGAGCCATGTCTTGCCGTCGCGCTCGACGATGGTGGCATAGTGCCCCGTGGCGGTGCGGTCAAACTCATGTCCCCAGCGCTGCTCGAAGAAGCCGAATTTTATCATCCTGTTACACATGATGTCAGGATTGGGGGTCAACCCTGCCTTGACGGTGCGCAGCGCATATTCCATCACGTTGTCCCAATACTCCTCATGGAGCGATACTACATCAAAGGGGAGCTTGTAGCGGTCAGCAATACACCGGCACATCTCGATATCTTCCTCGGCCGAGCAATCGCCCTCGCCGTTGTCGAGCCCTATGCGGATATAAAACAGGTGAAGCTCGTGGCCAAGCTCAAGCAATCTGTGCACGGCCACCGCGCTGTCAACTCCTCCTGATATCAGAACTGCTACCTTCATACTTCCTCAAGCATCTCCTCCTCAGTCTTTCCCTTTTGCTCTATCAGGAAAAGCGATATGAAATAGTCAAGCGATATCTTGCCGGGACCGGCTATCAAGATAAACATATATATTCCTATAAACATGATGGGCAGATACCCGGGGTCAGTGCTGTCAAGACCGTAGGCGGGAAGGTAAGGCACCATGTCGTGCAGAATGTAATACTCGGCAGCAATCATGGCAATAATTGGCGGTATCACACTCAGGCGGGTCACAAACCCCACCATCGTGCAGAGCGAGCACACCAGCTCTATCACTATCATGATTATCAGCGAGCACTCGGGTGTCATGTCGAGCACCGTAGGGAAGTTAGTACATAAGTCGTTGAAGTTCACCAAGTGACGTATTCCGAACTGAAGCATCATCACCCCCACGAAGAGGCGGATGAAGAGCCTTCCCATATTACTGTAGCTGCGGCCTGTAGATGATATGTAGAAGTTGATCACAGGCGAGTCAATCCATTTCATAGCGTTATCTCTTTTTTAGTTGTCGCATTATGTCAAGCACTTGATCCACAGTGAGATGCTTAAACCGTATCTTATGATTCCTGTCGAGGATGTAAAACGACGGCGTGCCGCCGCGCATATCCATCGTAAGGTCAACGTCAGGGTTGGCTGCCACCACCCATGTCGAGGGATAGGAGGCGGCTTCTTTCTTCCACTCATCGTCAGGCTCCACGGCCGAGAGGGATACGATCTTCACCACGCCCTCATCGATGAGCTGGGAGGTGTTGACGTCAGCATTGAGCCTCACTCGGGCCATGAAGCAGTCAGTACACTCAGGGTCGTTTATAAAGAGCACCACCACCTGCGCCGAGTCAGCTGCCACATCACCCTTCGTGCCGTCAAGGCGGGTATACGGTATCGACGGTATCCGGCGGCCGGGCAGCGAGTTCTTAAGTATCCGGGCCTGATGCTCATAGCGGGCTTTTGAAGCCTTGTCGATGCGCTTGTTGCCGGCTACAGCCTCAGCTATCGGAATGTACAGCTCGTCCACCCAGGCTTTGGCCGTATCGCTATAAAGCTCACCCTCAGCCACATCGGCAAGAAATAGCATATCCTTGGGCTGCTTCTCGAGCTTCCCCATGAAGGCTTTCAGTGAAGTCACAGCAGTGTCAGCATCTGCCATCTGAAGTATCTCAAGCCACCCCTTAAATTCCTCAGCCATACGGGCTTTAGACGAGAAGGCGCGCTTCAGGTCACAGAAGTCCCAGAAGTGACGTGCCTGAAAGTTACACCGGCCGGTCAACGTCTGTATCGAATCCGGTATTATAGGATACTGGAAAAAAGCATCTGCCTTGGCCGTTACCACGGTCAATATCAGCAGAATACTCGAAATTATATAGCGATTTTTCATCTTCTGATGCATTTAATTTACAAAATTAATGAAAAAAGTTGAATATCCCATTTTTATTCATCATTTTGTCATTTTGTCAATTTGTCATAATGACATGATGTCATAATGTCATTATGGTCATCAGCCAGGCTCGCCTGCCGTTATCTTTGCAAAAGCGGCCGCCCTCCCCTGCCGGGAAAGCGACCGCCGCTATAGGATTACTCTGTAGAGATTACTTAACAAGCACCTTGGCACCGTTGACGATGTATACGCCGGCGGGGAGGTTGTTGAGATTTGCTGCACGACCTACGCGGATACCCTGGAGGTTGTAGACAGCTGCATCTGCTGCTTCAGTCTCGGTGAAGATAGCGTCGATACCGGTCTCCTTATCCTCAGCAACGAGAACGTTGGTGAAGGGATCGTTGACTACAAATGTATATTCGCCATCCTCAGGAGTTACGGGTTCTTCGTTTACAGTCACTGAGAGCTTCTTGTCGTCGGTTGACTTGAGGCTAACCTGAGTGCCATTGGTGCACGACAGGGGAGCTGCGAAGTCAAGTGCGTTGATGATGTCGCTTGTACCTTCCACGCTCAGACCCTCAGCTATGTTGAAGTTTACTGAGCAGTCTACAGGCTCGGTAGAGAGGTAGAGCTTAACCACATTCTTCATGGGCTCGGGGTTGAGGTTGTAAGATGTACCGCCTGAATAAGCAGGAGCTAAAGTCTCGCCGTTGAGCAATACGGTAGCCGTAAAGCCGTCAGCTGCATTCATATTATAATATGATACATTGAAGGGAAGGAGCTCCTCATAGTAAGATATGATGGTATAACCGGTGTTGATGGGGTATTCCTCACGTGTGCGCTGGCATACAAGACTTACATAGTAGAGCGCATCCTTGTCATCAAGCCATACCACGAGTTCGCGGTCAAATTCAAAGACCTTGGTCACAAACTGGATGTTCATGCCTTCGGTAACTTCGATATAGTTGTAGTTGTAAGTCTGGCCGTCTACGAGCACCTCAAGGATGTCGCCGAGGCTTGAAGCCTTCCAGCTCAGGTAGGTGTTGTTTTCAGAGAACTTCATGTTGGCTTCAGTGCCTTCAAATTCAACGCGTGCTGTTTCACTGCCTGCATAAGAAGCATTGTAGAGTTTTACGACGCCTGCATGAGTAGCGCTTACCGTGAAGTTGATATCACCATAAGGATGTGCGTTTACCTCAAATTCCATATCGCCCATGACTACGTAGTCTGAACCATATCTTGAAAGGTTTTTTTCTACACCGTTCACGTAATATGACTCCATTTTATATGCATCATTAGGGTATACCGACACGGTGTTACCTGTCACGCAGCTGAGTGTCTCGCCGTCCCAGTCCTCTACCTTTGTGCCATTGAGCTCGATATAGCTGATAGCGCCTTTACCGGTCTCGTTATACTTGAAGGTTAGAGTCGCAGGCTCTTCGGGGATTTTGGCTGTGATTTTGATATGACATCCTTCTGTAATGCTGATGAAGTAATATCCACCTTCCTCAGCGAGTGCAGTTCCATCAAGTTCTACCTTATAAAGGGGCACGTTATAAGTGTTTGAGGAGATCTGTACCTGAGTTTCATAATCAGGGATAAAGCCATATTCATGTTCGCCATTCTGAAGATTAACCACCTGATTTGAACCATTATAGCGAGCTGTAACCATTGAAGCATCATCAATGTCTATGTAGAATCGCCCCGTACGTGCTTCTTCGGGATTGTAAGTGGTGACATCAAATACTGTTCCACCGTTGTAACAATAAATGCTGCACTTGTTATCATAGATATAAGTATAGCTGCCGTCAGAGGCAGTAACAGTCTTCAACTGCCAAGGTGATACTCCTTCTATGGTATATGAACGACCGGTTTCTACAGTGGCTACGTTATCAACAAATTCAACATAATACAACGTTGATTCCCATGTGTCATAATTCATCACACTGTAATACAGCTTAACGTGGCTGGAATCATCCACCTTGACTGTATACTCGTCTGCCGAGGCAGTCCCCGCTGATGTCAATGCGAGAACCAGCAGCATCAAAAGAGAGTAAATCTTTTTCATTTTTTGGTTAATAATTTAATTATTGGAAACAATTATTTAATATGTAATATTTTCTTGCCATTGACAATGTAAATGCCTGGTCGTAGACCGTCAAGACAGCCTGCGGCTTCAACGCCCTTGCGAAGCATGACGCCATTGAGGTCATATACGTCAACAAGAGTATCTGCACCGCCTGCGAGGATCTCGTCGAGCGATGACAGGGTTACATTCAGCGGCACGGTCACGAGGTTCAAACCGGCATACTTGGAGTTTGTCATCACGCAGGTCACTTTGTCATACATCGACTCAAGGAAGGTGGTGATGCCATTTTCTATGGTGTATTCTTCGCCTTGGATGAGGGCTTCGCCGGTAAGGGTGCCTTCATTCTCGGTGTCCTCATATACATCACCGATGTACCAGGTGTAGACGGTCTCTACATCGTCAACCTTGGCCTGGGCGGAGAGGTCAACTTTTCCGTCGATACATTCCACCTCCACAGGTTGCTGTCCCTGGAAGTTGTAGATAGTCAGGCGGGCAGTGTCAGCCACGCGGGGAAGGGTGGCGAAGGTGAAGCGGTTGCCGGTGATTGATAGTACGAAGATGCGGTTTTTCACCGGGGTAAGGTCGAGGCTGGAGAGGTTGTTGTCGTTAAGGAAGAGCTGCTCGAGGGCGGGGAGGCCTTCAAGCGAGAGGGTCTCAAGACCGTTGCCGGTGAGCTCGAGGTTCCAGAGGCGGGGATTATCAAATTTCAAATCCGTCACTTCGTTATTGGCTAAGAAGAGGTTGCCGAGCGATGGTATCTTGGAGGCGTCAAAGGCGGTGAGCTTGTTGTCAGTCAGCACGAGATAGCTGAGGTTAGGGTAGCGGCCGTAGAAGGGATATTCGGTCAGCTCGTTGCCGGTAATGGCGATTTCGGTTATCGTCTCTGTCTCGGGGTAGATGAGTTTGTCCTGAGTCAAACCTGCGCCGTTGACGTTGAGGGTCGAAACCTTGGTGAGGGCCGAACCGTCAAAGTCGGCCATCTTTATGCCGTTGACTGAGAATACGGTGATATCCTCGGGAGTGTCATAGGTGTAGACCTTGACATTGGCCCCGGCATAGGTCTGCTGGTCAGGATATGCTATGTAGGAGGTTTCTACGGCGTAGGGCACAAATTCTGTGCCGTCGCCATGCCAGTCAATGTAGAGGGAGGTGGATTTCGAACCGGTGAATACTACCGAGCCGTCAGTTGAGTTCTCGGTGGTGGTGAAGGTGGCGGCGATGGTGGTGGGAGCGCCTACGACGGTCACCGGAGTAGTGCGGTAGACGTTTTCGCCGGCAAACTGGGGCAGACCGGCGTTGGTCACCTCGCAATAGATGGTGCCGAGGCTGGTGTCCTCGAAGCGGAAGCCGTCGCCGGAGCGGATATAATCAGTTTCAGCCAAGGGAGTGCCGTCGAGCTTCTTCCACACGTAGCTGTTAAGATTGCCGTCAATGTCTACAGCGATGGCCGAGAGGTTGATGGCGGGTGCTTTGTCGAAGATGTGGTAGTCGTTCTGTGGGGCGTAGATGTAGCCTGCAGGCAGGGTCGCGGGGAGAGGGAGCGTCGCCGGAGTGAGGTTGTTTGATGATACGTCGATGCTCTCCAGGCGGCTGAAGGAGTCGACAAGGAGCGAGGTTATATTGTTGTGACTAAGGTTGATGGCCGAAGCGTTAGTGATGTAGGTGAGGCTGAAGTCTTCGGCTATGTTGTTGTAGCTGAGGTCGAGCACATCGACGTTGTCAAAGTTGGTCAGATCGTAGGCAGTCAGGGCATTATGGCTGAGGTCGAGCTTGCGCACGTTGCGAGTGGCCATTACGGTGAAGTCAGTCAGGTTGTTATAGGCGGCTTTGATGTCAGTGAGGACGTTTTTCTCGTAGTCGCCGTAGATGCCGGTGAGGTCTACGGTATAGAGGTTGTTGTGCGAGAGGTCAAGCTCGGTGAGGCAGCGGTTGTAGCGGAGATCTACGGTATAGAGGCCGCAGCCGTTGAGGTGGAGCTTGCGGAGCTCGGTGGCCTTGGTGACATCAGCTTCGTAGAGGGTGACCCCTTCGACGTAGAGGGAGGTCATGACGTCGCCTTCGTTGATGAGGATGTCATATTTGCCTGATGTGAAGGGGGTTAATATCACGTTAGGCTCGGCAGGGTCTTCAGCGAAGGTGGCGGTGAATTCCTTGAGCTGACCATTGGGATAGCGGAGAGTGAAAGTGCGGGGCGAGGCCGGGGTAGCACCATCGAGGCCTACGGCGAAGCGTACCGGCTCTGCATTGCCGTCAGCGATTACGAGCGAGGCGATGGTGGAGGGCTGCCCTATCTCGGAGGCGGCTTTCACCTTCATGGCGGTGGTGGCCAGGGCGTATTCGCTGAGGATATCGTTGTAGTAATATACTGTCACTGAGTCAGTGGGAGCCGACTTGAACGTGATAATGCCATCAGCGTAAGTATATTCGGTGGATTCCACTTCGGCGGGCTCGTTGTTGTAAGGGTTGCTCATTACCTTGACGGTGGTAGTGGTGCCGTTGCGGAGCACTTTCGACGACAGGTCGAGGGGCGTGCCTACCCCTATCGAGCGATTGACCTGAAGGGGATTCTGGAGGTAGTAGTATTCACCCCAGGTGGGCTGCGGTAGAGGCAGGGTGGCGAAGTCGAAGTCGTTATACTGGAGGTCGATACTATATAACTCGGTGTTGGCGCTCAGGTCGATGGTTGTCAGCTTGTTGCGCGAGAGGTTGAGGTTGGTCAGCAGCGGGTTGTGGCTGAGGTCGATGCTCTCGAGAGCGTTGTTGGTCAGGTCGAGGAGGGTGAGCACCGGGTTGCCGGAGAGGTCGATGCTGTTGAGGTGATAGCCGGTATTAATGTATCCGGAGGCGTGACCTGCAAGAAGGTGCTGGAGCGAGGCATTGTGGGTAAGGTCGATATCAGTGATACGGGTCTCGCTGATATTCAGGCGCATGAGGTTAGGGTTCTGCGACACGTCGAGGGATGACACGGCGGTCATCTCGAGCGAGAGGACGCGCAGATTGGGGCAACCGGTGGGGTCGATTGAGGTGATGCCGGGTGTGTGGTAGGCGTCAAACGATACCAGGGCGGGATAGTCGCTGAGGTTGAAGTCAGGCGAGATGTTGTCAATGATATCCACCTCGAGGATCTGCAGGGCTGGCTTGTTGGGGCCTACTACGAGGGGAGTCTCGGGAGTGAAGGGGTTATCTGTCAAGTAAACGGCGGCGAGCTTGTTGAAGGGAGTAAGGTCAAGCTGGCGCAGAGCGTTGTGCTCGAGGCTGAGGATCTCGAGGTTGGTACATTGGGTCATGTCAATGTCAGTGACATAGCCGCCGTCAATCACGATTACGTCGATCAGCGAGGCGTCTCCGTAAATCTTGACATAACCTTCGGCATTCACGCGGCAGGGAATCCAGGTTCCGGACCATTCACCGGTTTCAGTGTCAATGTTGGCCACGTCAATCTCTACCTCGTTGAGGCCTGCGCCAAGGTCGATGTCAAAATACTCCTTCCGGGTCGAACCGACAAGGATGCTGAACTGGTTGGTCTCGCCTACCTCGGTGTAAGCGCTTGAGTGAAAGGTGATAATGGGGGCTTCCTCGGCGTGGAGGGTGTATCCGGCCAGAGTGGTGACAGCTATTATCAGCGACAGTATAATCCGCTTCATATATTTTATTTGATGTTTTATTTTACAAGTAATTTGGCTGAATGGCGACCATTGGCGTTAACCACATATACGCCGGGAGTGAGACCTGAAAGGTCAAGGGTGACTTCGTCAGAGGGGGCGGCGAGTGACTTCACACGGCGGCCATCTATGGTGTAGACATCTACATCGAGGCTCGATGCTTCGCCGAGGAAGATGGTGTAGGCATTGTCGCCGACGGGGGTGACCACGAGGCGGTCATTGCGGCCGTCGGTGGTGATATTGTCGATGCCGGCACCTGAGAGGCGGATGGCGGCTTTCAGGCCCTCGAGGGCGTTAAATTTGCCCGCGCCCCAACGTACGGGGTCGTCGACGTTGAGCACCTCATCGTCTACCGTGGAGGTCTCGGCGATGATCTGCTTGACGTCATCGACTGTGAGATCAGGGTTGGCTTCCAGCCAGAGGGCTATCGAACCGGCCACCAGGGGTGTTGACATTGAGGTGCCTACCTCCTGCTTCCAGTAGTTGACACGGTTATCCTCCTCGAGCTTGGCTGAGCAGGAGTATTTGAGGAAGTCGTCAGAGAGCTGCTTGGCGTAAGGCCAGCTTACTGAGGAGATTATGGCAGCTCCGGGGGCGCACACTGTAGGGAGGTTGCGGCCGTCGGCCAGAGTGCCGTAGGATGAGAAGCCGCTGATGCCGCCCACCTTGAAGCCATCGCCTTCGTAGCGGGAAGTGCCGCCATCGAGGCAGAGCCAGGAGTTGCGGGTGTTGTAGGAGCCCACCACGATAAGGTTGTCGGCCACGGCCATATCAGAGATAGTGCCGTTGGTGGAGCCGTCAGTGAAGCCGTCCACGCCGTAGCTGTCGATCCATGTGTTGAGGCCGTCGCAGTAGCAGTCGATGCGCTTGCCTGCCGCGCCGGTGATCTCGAAGCCGAGCACATAGTCATCCTCAAGGTTAGTTTCCGCGTTGTTAATCACATAGTAGTCAACCATTCCGTAATAGCGACCGGTGACTTCATCGATCTTGGCGCCTACGCCCACGTAGCCTGTGAAGGCCTTGCAGAAGGTCTGGTCGCCGATGACGTCGTCATCCGACACCTGATAATCAGATGAGCTGCAGTAGTATGTACCGATATTTTCGCCTGCGATGGGCATATTGTAGGCCGAGCGGTAGTTGCGCTTCTTATTATATATAACAGCCTTGATCTCGAAGGGGGTATCGTCTTCTGACCATATCTCCACCGAACCGGTGCGTGCTGTGAAGGAGCTGGCATCCGCGGGGTCATACTGGTAATAGTAGGGATAGATGAGCGACTTCACCGAGGTATCATCAGCGGTAAAGGTCTTGTTGAGAGCGAGTTTGAGGTCGCCCTCATTACCGGCTGAGATGCATATGATGGCATGTTCGCCTATGAGGTCGAGATACTGAGCCATGGTGGAGCGCTTGTCGCGGGGGCCCTGAGTGGCGCCGAGCGAGAGGTTGTAGACGATAGGATACTGCATGAACTCAGCGTAATTGAGCAGATATTCAATGCCGTAGGCTATGAATACGTCCTGGAGCTCGCCGCAGGATACTGCCAGGTCGGCTTCGGGAGCCACACCGTAGTATTTGTTGGTTTCGGTGACGTAAACTGTTGATTCAGGCTTCGTTGGATCTTCCCAGGCCTTGGCCACGGTGACGGGGCCATTGTAGCTGCCGCCCATGATGCCGAGGGTGTGGGTGCCATGGTATGCACCGGCATCGTCAGTGACGAAGTCACCGATAGTGGTATAGTTATAGTGGGATTCAGCGACATCCGTACCGGTAGCATTTGTGCGGAGCCAGGTCAGATATGAGATTCGGTTTTCGCCGTTAGCGTAGCGGAAGTTGATGTGATGAGGGTCGACACCCTGATCCACTATACCGGCTACGACACCTTTTCCGGTGTAAGACTGCGGGATACCGGTCTCGGCCGAGGGGAAATGTATCTCGTCGATGCCGGATGCCTTGCGGGCAAGATCCATGGTGGTTGAGACTTTGCGCTGGAGGTTCATGGCCTTCACGCAGGATGATTCGGATAGGCGCGTGGCGTCGTTGACATCCACCTTTACGATGGCGATGTTGCCGCGGATGGAGAGCACTTCAAACCCGGCTTTTTCAAGGTCAGATGAGGTAAATCCATCATTCAAAGTAACAAAAGCGAGCTGTGATGAGGCCTGAGCCTTGGCCATTTTTGTACCGGGAGCCTTGCGAAGGGCGGGCTGCGACTGTTCCAACTGATGACGTCGTATAGCAGAGAGACTGTTCAGGTCAAGCTTCTGGGCAGAAGCGTCGGCTATCGCCATTGCTGCTAACAAAAGAGACAGAGAGAATACTTTTTTCATTTACAATACTTACATCGCTATCCGCATTGAAGGTTAAGAAAATACGAATAGTGTCGAATTTTTTAAATATTAAAGTGCAAAAGTAACTATTTATTACCAATCAAGCCATTTCACCTAACTTTATTTAACATTTTTTAGTTGTTAGTTGTTAGTTTTTAGTTGTTAGTTGTTAGTCGTTAGTTGTTAGTCGTTAGTTGTTAGTTGTTAGTTGGGGGAGGCGCGGAACTAAAAACTAAAATCTAAAAACTAACAACTAACAACTAACAACTAACGACTAAAAACTAAAAACTAAAAACTAACAACTAAATCCAGCGTGAGTTGGCGATGCGGCGGAAGGCGGCGGCGTCTTTTTCGAAGTCGCGGCTGGGACCGGGCTTCTCAAGGTCAACCCAGAGGCCGATGGCGCGGGTCATCAGCAGGTCGTCATGGTGGCCGGGACGGGCGGCGAGGGCGCCGGTGGCGGTGCGCTCGTAGGAGAGGTATTCGTCGATTACGCGGGCGTCACGCTCGATGTAGGTGCCGTCGCGCAGGCGGGCCAGCAGCGAGGAGATGATGGCCGTCTTGGTGCGACGGTTGGTGTGGAAGCCGGGACGAGAGTCGCGGCCGCCGAGGTTGTCAGTTGTCGAGCGAGTGTAGAAGTTGTGGTAGGCGCCGTTGAGGGTCTTGAGCAGGTAGGGGCCTACTTCGGCCGTGTCGTTGTCCATGGAGTTGCTTTCGATCACGAGCAGGGCTG